>DATLXI010000017.1:0-34856 GCA_035575755.1 Sphingomonas sp. | reverse complement strand
AACTCGCCGGGGCCGACCCGCAGGTGAAGCCAGAGCGGTTGAGGGTCTGCTTTCGCTCGGGCTACGCCCTCCCGAAAGCAGACCCTCAACCGCTCATCCTAATTGACGCTATGCGCTCATCGTAATTGCCGCTGGGTACAGGAAACCAATATCATGATGGGCATAAACCGGCAGAGACCAGGGGCACCACTTACACACTGATAATTCTCTACTGCGAGCGTCACGCGTGAGGCGTGGCGTGCAGGACTTCGCGGCGTTTCCCTCCGAGACGTTCGCGGGTATGGCCGCCGGATGAAGCGACCCGTTCGATATCCCGCGTCGCAGCGGCGGTCAGGTCGAGCGAAAACAAGACCGTCATCCGAGCATTGGCTGTTACTGCTGGGTGCCGTCGTGGTGTTCGCAGGCATCGTCGGGTCGCTGACGCACCTACCCTGGCCAACCGAAATCGGGACGCGCCACCGGATGCCGCGGCTGACCATGGCGCAGGCGCGGGCGTCCAATGCGCTGGTACCGATCGCGCAGGACAAACGCCGGCCGGCGACGCCGTTCCGGTTTCGCGGTGGTGCGGCTGCGCGGTTGCAGGCGACCGAATGTCTGGCGACGGTCGCGCTCTACGAGGCCGGCACCGACCGCGACGGCCAGCGTGCGGTTATTCAGGTGGTGCTCAATCGGGTCGGCGCCCTGGGTTTTCCCAAGACGGTCTGCGGTGTCGTGTACCAGGGCGCGAACCGGGTCACAGGCTGCCAGTTCTCGTTCACGTGCGACGGATCGCAAGCGCGCCGTCCGGAGCGTGACGGATGGGAGCAGGCTCGCCGGGCAGCCCGGCGCGCGCTGGGCGGCTATGTTTTCACCCCCGTCGGCCGCGCGACGCATTATCATGCCGACTGGATGGTGCCGTATTGGCGAACGTCGCTGGTGAAAGTCGCGACGATCGAGACACATATCTTTTATCAGCGGCGCTGACCGCCGCAGTCAGTCGATCCGGTACTGTATCGGCTTGAAGCTCCCGCCATTGGACTGCAGCGCGGAGCAGGCGGTCATGCCGATCACCAGGTCCATCGCCGCGCGGAACACGATCGTGTCACCGGCCTTGCTCAGCGGCGGTTCGACGGTGAAGGTGCCCGTCTTGCCGTCGATCGGGACGTTCATGAAGCAGTTGAACGCGACCGGAATCTGGTCGGGTTCGATCTGCCACGGCGCGAGCGCCTCGGCGAGATTGCCGAAGCAGCCGCGGTGCGGATCGGTGTCGCCGTAGATGATCGCGAACGTCTCTTTCGAGCAGGGCGTCAGCAGGAAGTCATGCCGGCCGACATCGTCCGCGACGATCTCAAGCATCACGTTGCTGCGGTTGGAGTAGAGGAGGTCGCCGGTCGTCAGATACAGGCGGCTGGCGTAATCGAGCGTCCGCCCGGACGAGATCGCCTCGCGGACATCGGCGCGGTTGTACGCGAGCAGGTCCGACACCTGACGTCCCTCGGGGTCGATCACCGTGAGCGTCTGCCCCTTGTCGAGCGTGAAACCAGCACCCGAGCGCGGCGGGATCGTCTTGATATCAGCCACGCGCTTCACCTCGCTTGAACGGGCACTTCCAGGAATCATCGACCACCCGACCGCTATATTGCCGTGCCTCGCTGCTCTCGCCATGCCGAGCCAGCATCGGATTCATCGACCCCGCAAGTTGCAGATCGCGCGCCAGGATCGACGAGCGCAGCTTGTCGTAGCGTTGCTGGTCGCGCAACACTTCGAACTGGTCGTGGAGATTGAACACCATCGCCGGCGTCTCGAACCTGCGCGCCGGGCGGCTCGCGCGGGGATGCAGACCAACCACGAAGAACGCCTCTCCGGCAAAGCTCAGCGAAAAATGCGGGTCTTCCGGATCGCTGCTGACCGAGGGGTCTGGCTGATAGCCGAGCCATGTATCCTTGTCGCTCAGCGACTGCGCGCGCGCCCAGAGATGCGATTCGAACTGCTCTTCCGACAGCAAGGCCGGCGCTTCGAACAACACGACCAATGTCCGGAAGATGGCGCGGTCGACGCGATATTTGCGCACCGTCTCGCCGAGCGCGGGCGAAATCCGCATGTCGTCCCATGCCGAACGGACATCGCGGGCGACGAGGATGTCCATCTGCCCCTTGGCGAGCGCGGACTTGGCGCCGACGCACGGGAACTGGGAATCCTGGACCGTCGCGATGAAATTGCGCGCCAGGGGATGATCGTTTTGAAAAATCGGCTGATACATGGTCGCGGTGAAACCCGCGAGCCGATGCAATGTTCCATACCGCATACTAGGTTTGATATACATCAATACGAATGCGGGCCTGTTCCTCTACGCCAAGGAGCGGTACGAGGCCGGCCGACGAAGGGGTTTGGATGATCTCGGAAAAATTTCTCATGGGGCGCGGCCGGCATGAGTTGAGCGACGAAGAAAAACAGGTGCTGGAGGACAGCATCGGATCCGTGCGACAGGTCGGCGCGCGCAAGCAGCTGGTGCGTGCCGGTGTGCTGATCGAGACGAGCACGCTCCTGCTCGAGGGCTTTGTCTGCCGCTACATGGACGACCGCGAAGGACAGCGTCAGCTGGTCGCGGTGCATGTGCCGGGCGATTTCGTCGATCTGCATGCATTTCCGATGAAGCGGCTCGATCACGACATCGCGACGCTAGGCCCCGTCAAGATCGCCTGCTTCGAGCATCGTACCTTGCAGTCGATCACCGAACGCTATCCGCATCTGACGCAGAAGCTCTGGTTCAGCACGCTGCTGGACGCGGCGATGCACCGCGAATGGATTTTTCGCCTGGGCCGATTGGGCGCGGAGGGGCGCATCGCGCATCTGTTCTGCGAGATGAATGCGCGGCTCGAGATGGTCGGGATGGCGGCGGACGGCCGGTTCATGCTGCCCATGACGCAACCCGATCTCGCCGAGGCTAGCGGGTTGACCGGAGTCCATGTGAACCGCGTGCTGCGCGCGCTCCGGGAGAAAAATATCCTGACATTCAAAGCAGGTGAGGTGAATATCCTGGATCGGAAAGCGCTCGTGGCCGTTGCGGAATTCGAACCACAATATCTGTACGGTTCGAACGGCGACTGATACCGGCCGGTGGCGTTGGATCGCAAATCGGTCTGTTCCGGGGACCGGATGTCTGGAGAGTGCGATCATGTTGAAGCCGGAGACTATTCCGGGCGTAGCGGCGGCGGAGAACGGGCTTGTGACGCTCGACGGGCCCTACGGACTGGCGATCGCGATGACGCCGGAGGCGGCGGCGGAGACGGGGCGCCGGCTGATCGCGGCGGCGGCGCTGGCGGCGGTTCAATCCCGCGACGAGCAGCCGCTGGAGTAAGTGAGCAACTGTGCGGGTGGGGGAATTGAGCCTCGGAGCCTTTCGCTGTGTGACTTTATCTCTATGCTACCCGGTACATCGACCGGGAGATCCATGTGCAGTTTCTATATCTTGCCGCCAGCGCCGTCGCGCTGATGGCGTCTACCGCCGTCGTCGCGCAGACCGCGCCAGCCAACATACCGGCTGCCAATCCCTTGCTGGCCGACTGGACCGGCCCGATGGGTGGGGTGCCGCCCTGGGACAAGGTTCGCCCCGAGCTGTTCCCGCAGGCGTTCGAGACGACGCTGGCCGAACGGACCGCCGAGTACCGCAAGATCGCTGACAACCCGGCCAAGCCGACCTTCGCGAATACGATCGTGCCGATGCAGGTGGCGGGCAAGCGCTACGGGGAGGTGATGACGCTGTTCGGCGTGATGACCGGCAACATGAACACCCCCGCGTATCAGAAGCTCGACCGCGAATGGTCGCCGAAATTCTCGGCCGCGTCGGATGCGATCACGTTCGATAAGCCGCTGTTCGCGCGAACCCAGGCGATCTACGACGCGCGCAATTCGAGTGGGCTCAACGCGCAGCAGATCCGCCTCGTGACGCGGATATACGACAGCTCCGTGCGGCAGGGCGCCAAGCTGAACGACGCGCAGAAGGCGCAGCTTTCGCAGTATAACCAGCAGCTTGCGACCGCGTTCTCGACGTTCGGCGAGAAGCTGCTCGCGGACGAGAGCACGGCGATTGCGGTCACCTACGGGGCACAGCTCGCCGGCCTCCCCGACAGCGTGAAGGCAGTCGCAAAGGCTGCCGCTGCCGAGCGGAAGCTGCCGGGCTTCGCGATCGTCAACACCCGCTCGGCGGTCGATCCGGTGCTGACCTATGCGACCGACCGCGCTCTCCGAGAGAAGGTGTGGCGCGCGTTCGTCAATCGTGGCGACAATAATGACGCGAACGACACCAATGCGACGATCGCGCAGATCGTCAAGTTGCGTGCCGATCGCGCGCACCTGCTGGGGTTCAAGACGCATGCCGACTGGCGGATGCAGGACACGATGGCCAAGACGCCCGCCGCGGCGATGGACCTGATGATGCGCGTCTGGCCCGCCGCGAAGGGCCGCGTGGCCGAGGAGGTCGCGGACATGCAGAAGGTCGCGGGCACCTCATTGACGATCGAGCCGTGGGATTACCGCTTCTACCAGGAGAAGGTGCGCAAGGCCCGGTACGACCTCGATCAGGCGCAGCTGAAGCCGTATTTCGAGCTCGGCAACATCATCCAGGGGTCGCTCTACGCCGCCAACCGGCTGTACGGGCTGAACTTCAAGGAGATCACCGGGACGGTGCCGGTGTTCGAGCCGAACATGCGCGTGTGGAGCGTAACGGACAAGGCGGGCAAGGCCGTTGGGCTGTTCTACCGCGACGATTTTGCGCGGACCGGCAAGCGGTCGGGCGCGTGGGCGAACACGTATCGCGGGCAGCGGCGCCTCGCGCCGGCGCAACTGGTGCTGTCGTCGAACAACAACAACTTCGCCAAGGGCGCGCCCGGCGAGCCGATCCTGATCAGCCTCGACGATGCGCAGACGCTGTTCCACGAATTCGGCCACGCGATCCACGCGATGCTGCAGGATGTCGAATATCCCGGGCTTGCCGGCACGCCGCGCGACTTCGTCGAGTATCCGAGTCAGGTGAACGAGCATTGGCTGCTGACCCGCGACGTGCTCGACAAGTACGCGCGGCATTACCAGACCAAGGCGGCGATGCCGCAGGACCTGCTCGACAAGATCGAGAAGTCGCGCACCTTCAACCAGGGCTTCGCGACTACCGAATATCTGTCGTCGGCGATCGTCGACATGAAGATCCACACCGTCCCCGACGGCGTCATCGATCCGGACAAGTTCGAGGCCGCGACGCTTGCTGAGATCGGCATGCCGAAGCAGCTGGTGATGCGTCACCGCGTGCCGCAGTTCCAGCATCTGTTCGCGTCCGACAGCTATTCCGCAGGCTATTACAGTTACCTGTGGTCCGAGACGATGGACGCCGACACGTTTGCGGCATTCGAGGAAGCTGGCAGTCCGTGGGACAAGGCGACCGCGGACAAGTTCGCCAAGGTGCTGCTGTCGACCGGCAACGAGACCGATCGCGCCGAGGCGTACCGCGCCTTCCGCGGTCGCGATCCGGATGTGAACGCGCTGCTCAAGAAGCGCGGCTTTGCGACGCAGCCCGTAACGGGAGGGGCTAAATGATGACGAGTACGACGATTGCGCCCGAAAAGAACCACCGGCTGAAATCGATCCTCGGCGGATCGGCGGGCAACCTCGTCGAGTGGTTCGACTGGTACGTCTACTCCGCGTTCGGGCTGTATTTCGCGCCGGTGTTCTTCCCCAAGGGCAATTCGACCGCGCAGCTGATGAGCGTCGCCGCGGTGTTCGCGGTCGGCTTCCTGATGCGGCCGATCGGCGCATGGGTGATGGGCATCTATGCCGATCGCCACGGGCGTAAATCAGGCCTCACGCTGTCGGTGACTCTGATGTGCGCGGGCTCGTTCCTGATCGCGATCACGCCAGGGTTCGCGACGATCGGCTGGATCGCGCCGGGGCTGCTGATCCTCGCGCGCCTGATGCAGGGTCTCAGCGTCGGTGGCGAATATGGCGCGAGTGCTGTGTATCTGTCGGAAATGGCGGGCAAGTCGCGGCGCGGCTTCTTCTCCAGCTTCCAGTACGTCACGCTGATCGCGGGGCAGTTGCTCGCGCTCGGCGTGCTGTTGCTGCTGCAATCGACGCTCAGCGTGGGCCAGCTCGACGCGTGGGGCTGGCGCATTCCGTTCGCCATCGGCGGCGTGCTCGCGCTGGTCGTGTTCCGCATCCGTCGCGGGTTGCTCGAGACCGAAAGCTATCAGAACGCCAAGGCTGACGGCACGCCGAAATCGAGTGGGTGGTTGCTGTTCAGCACATATCCGCGCGAGGCGTTCACCGTGCTGCTGCTGACCGCGGGCGGTACGCTCGCCTTCTATGCGTACACCACGTACATGCAGAAGTTCCTCGTCAACACGAGCGGGTTCAGCCGCGAGTCCGCGACGCTGATCATGACCGCGGCACTGGCGCTGTATGCAGCGTTCCAGCCGGCGGCAGGCGCGCTGTCCGACCGGATCGGGCGCAAGCCGCTGATGGTCGGCTTCGGCATCGCCGGCGTGCTGTTCACGGTGCCGATCTTCACCGTGCTCGAAACCGCGGCCAATCCCTATCTGGCGTTCGGTCTGGTGGTCGGGTCGCTGTTCATCGTCACCGGCTACACCGCGATCAACGCGGTGGTGAAGGCGGAGCTGTTCCCCGCGCACGTCCGCGCGCTGGGGGTGGCTCTGCCCTATGCGCTGGCGAACACGATGTTCGGCGGGACCGCGGAATATGTCGCGCTGTGGCTGAAGAACGAGGGCATGGAGCGCGGCTTCTACTGGTACGTCACCGCGATGATCGGCGTGTCGCTGATCGTGTATCTGCGGATGAAGGATACGCGGGCGCATAGCCGGATCGTCGAGGATTGAGCTGACCTGACCCCCTCTCCCCTCCGGGGAGAGGGCTGGGGAGAGGGGTTGTTCCAGGCGCAGCACTGCTTGGCTGCCCCTCACCCCCACCCTCTCCCCGGAGGGGAGAGGGAGCAGGAAATGTTAGCGCGGCAGTTCGATGATCGCGTCGAGCCCGCCACCCTCGCGGTTCACCAGCCGGATTTCGCCGCCAGCCTCACGCACGATCGCGCGGGCAAGCGCCAAGCCGAGCCCGATCCCGCCCGTTTCGCGGTTGCGCGAGCTTTCCAGGCGCGTGAAGGCATCGAACACGTCGGTCATTCGGTCCTCCGGGATGCCGGGCCCCTGGTCCGCGACGACGATCGCCACCGTCTTTGCACCGGCCTCGACGCGCACTTCCGCCGACACGCCGTATTTCACCGCATTCTCGATCAGGTTGCGCACCGCGCGGCGCATCAGCGACGGTCGCAACCGCATGCGCAGGCGGTCCGCCTCGACGAAGCTCACGTCGCTGCCGATGTCGCGGAAATCCTCGACCACCGCATCGACCAGCGCCGCGAGATCGACGTCGGTCGGCGGCTCACTCGGACGGCCGAGCCGGGCCAGCGACAGGATATCGTCGAGCGTCCGGTTCATTTCGGCGACCGTCTCGATCATCTTCGCCCGGTCGGTATCGTCATCGACCGACTCGATGCGCACGCGCAACGCCGCCAACGGCGTGCGCAGGTCATGCCCGATCGCGCCGAGCATCCGGTCCTTCTCGTCGAGCATCGCCGTCACGCGCAGCCGCAGCGCGTTGAACGCGGTGATCAGCGCGGCCACGTCGTCGGGCCCTTCGGTGGGCATCGGCGTGCCGGGCTCGCCGGGCCGAAACCGCTCCGCCGCCGCGCGCAGGTCGCGAAGTGGCCGCGACAGCCGGCGGACGATCCACAGCACCGGCAACAGGACGATGATGTAGAGTATCGCGGTCTGGCTCAGCAACGCGATCAGCAGGCGGGCACCGGGTTGCGGCCAAGGCGCGGTGATCGCCAGCCAGCCGCGACCGGGCTGCTCGACCGCGATCAGCAGCATCGCGCCATCGCGCTCGCCGCGACGAATGCCGGCACGGCGACGATTGTCGCGGTTGCTGTCGTCGTCCAGTGTCGAGGGCTGGAGTCCCGTATCGATCCGCCCGACCGTCACCCCCTGATCCGCGAGTTGGCGGCGCAGTTCCGCGGCGACCTCGGGATGGCGTTCATACCCACTGGGCGGGATCGGATCGGCGGCAAGTCGGCGGACGCGGCCACGATCCGCGGTCAGGGGGCGACCGCCATGCGCCTCGCGGTCGAGCGCATCGGCGATCCGCGTCGCGACCGGGCGGGTCGCCTGCGAGAGTCGAAACTCGAGCCGATCGCGCAGGACCCGCCCGAAATTGATCGCCTGCGCGACGAACAGCGCGAGCGCGATCAGCAGCGCCATCTGGCCGGCAAGATTACGCGGCCAAGGCCGGATCACGAGCATGTGATCACAGGCGCGTGACTTCTGCGGCCAGCGTATAGCCGCCGCCCCACACCGTCTTGATCAACTCGGGCGATTTCGCATCCGCCTCGATCTTGCGGCGCAGGCGGCTGACCTGATTGTCGATCGCACGGTCGAACGCGGCGGCCTCGCGGCCCTGCGTCAGGTCTAGCAACTGGTCGCGCGTGAGCACCTGGCGAGGCCGCGTGACGAGGGCCAGCAGCAGGTTGTATTCGCCGGTCGACAGCGGCACCGAAACGCCCTCGCGGTCGACCAGCGCGCGCTCGCCCGACTTCAGGACCCAGCCGGCAAAGGCGTAGGCGTTCGCTTCGGGCGCATGCTGGCGCGCACCGCCTGCGGTCGCGCGGCGCAGGATGACCTTTACGCGCGTCGCCAGTTCGCGCGGCGAGAACGGCTTCACGACATAATCGTCCGCGCCCATTTCGAGCCCGATGATCCGGTCGGTCTCTTCGGTGCGTGCGGTCAGCAGGATCACCGGCACGTCGCTGGTCGCGGCGATATGGCGGCACAGCGACAGCCCGTCCTCGCCCGGCATCATGATGTCGAGGATGACGAGGTCGATCGCATAGGCGGTCAGCCGGGTCCGCGCGCTCTCTGCATCGCCCGCCTGCGTGACGCGAAACCCCTGTTTGGTGAGGTACGCGGCCAACGGCTCACGGATCGAGCGCTCGTCATCGACGAGCAGCAGATGCGGCATATCTCCCATCGGGGCAGTGTCTAGCATGGCGGCTGTCCAGGGGAAGCACCGGGGTTGCCCCGGTGCTTCCCCATTTTCCGGTTACTGGGCAGGAGTGGGGGCGGCAACCGGCTGGGTTGCGCCCTTGTGGCGTTCACGGCGGTCGGCGTGGCGCATCTCGGCTACGTTGGCGCGTTCGGTCGCGTCGATGCGGCCATCGTGATTGGCGTCCATCCGGTCGAAGCGCTTGAGCGCCCGTGCCTGGAACTCGTCGCGGGTGACGCTGCCGTCGCGGTTCGGGTCCATTCGCCGACCCATCCCGTCATGCTTCGCGCCACCCGGTGGCGGCACGGGAACGTCGCGCCCCGCGGCGACCATGCGGTCGTGCATCGCGGCGCGATAGGCGCGCATTTCGCCGCCGCTGACCCGGCCGTCATGGTCGGTGTCCATCTGGGCGAAACGTGTATCGGCCTGCGCGATCGCTTCGGCGCGCGTGATGACGCCGTCGCGGTTCGCGTCCTGGCGCATGGGCTTGGCGGGGTTGGACTGCGCGGTTGCAGCGGACGTGATCGCGGTGGCGGCGAGCATGAAAGTGAGGACGGTCTTGCGCATGTCGGTCTCCGGCGGTGTGGGACAAACTCCCAGGTGATGACGCCGTTCTACGTCCCGCTTGTCGCAGCGTTTTGCCGGGCTGCGCCAGATGTGTCGCAAGATATGTCGGATCAGGCGAAGATCGCGACGCTTTGCATCTGTTCGGCGACGGGCGTGCCGTCGGCGTTCCAGATTGCCATCTGCTGGCTCGAACTCCCCTCGCGCGTGTAATCGGTGGTCGCGCGGAGCAGCCACCAGCCGTCCTGCGTCACCGGTTGCGGCCCGAGGATGTTGAGCAGCCACGTCATCGAGCTGAGTGGGGCAGGGCCACCGAGCAGCTTCAGCGCGGCGGGCGGCAGGCAATCGGCGATCGCGATCATCTCGACCATCGGATCGAGGCCGTCGCGCTCGACCAGCCGTGCCCAGCGCAGCCATTCGGCGGGTCCAACACTGTCGTCGCGACGATCGAGCAGGTCGAAGTTGCGCGAAAACGCCACCGCACTGTGGCCGCGAAAGGTCTGGGTGTCGGCGCCCGGCATCGGGAAGTCGGGTGCACGGCCGGTCTGGTGATCGACCCGCGATTCGACCGCCGCCATGAACACGAACGTCGCGCGCAGGCCGAGCCCGGCGGCGCTCTCGACATCCGCCTCGACGAACGCGGCGTTTCGGCCACGGCGCAGGCGACGCGCGCGGATCGTGATGTCGCCCGACAACGGCCCGATGAACGACACCTGCGCGGACCGCAGCGGCGGCAGGTCGATGTCGGACTGCTGCGCGACGTGCAGCGCCAGCGCCGCGGAGAAGCCGCCATACGCCGTGCGCCCCTGCGTCCAATTCTCCGGCACCGTCCCGCGCCAGCCATCTTCGGTCCGCACCAGCGCGCCGATCGCCTGTTTGAGACTGGTCATTATGGTCCTTTCATCCACCGTCATCCTGGGCTCGACCCAGGATCCAGAGCCAAGCGGGCAAGCATTTTTGGCTCTGGATCCTGACTTTCGTTAGGATGACGGGGTGGGTGGGGATAGCGGGGACGCGCTCAGCCGCTCGCGGAGTTCGCGCTTGAGGACCTTGCCGATCGCGCTGCGGGGCAGTTCGTCCGCGAGGTGGAGCGCGGACAGCCGCTGCGTCTTGCCGAGTTGTCCGTTGACCCAGGCCAGGATCGCCGACGAATCCTCGGTCTTACCGTTGCGCGGCACGTAGAAGCCGACCGGCGTTTCGCCCCACGCCTCGGACGGCACGCCGATCACCGCGCAGTCCGCCACCGCGGGGTGCTGGGCCAATACCGCCTCCAGGTCCGACGGATAGATGTTGAACCCGCCCGAGATGATCAGGTCCTTCTTCCGGTCCATCAGCGTGAGAAAGCCGTCCTCATCGAACCGCCCGACATCGCCGTGGCGGATGTAGCGGTTGCCCTCGGCATCATGCCATTCGGCGTCGCGCGTCGCCTCGGCGCGGCCGTGATAGCCGTTCATCATCGCCGGGCTGCGGCCGACGACCTCCCCCATCTCGCCGGGGGCGACCTCGATGCCGTGTTCGTCGATCAGGCGGATCTCGTGGCCCGTCATCGGCTGGCCGACGGTGTGCAGCTTGGTCGGGTTCGCGGTGGCGTTGAGCGCGCAACTCGCACCGCCCTCCGTCATGCCATAGAATTCGACGAGCAGTCCCGGCCAGCGCGCCACCACGTCGGCTTTCAGCGCGGCGGAGAAAGGCGCGCTGGTGCTGGTCTTGAACCGGAAGGCGGACAGGTCGAAGTCGTGGAAATCGGGCAGCGCCATGATCCGCTGATACTGGACCGGCACCAGCATCGTGTGCGTCGCGCGGTATCGTTCGGCGAGTTCTAGATACGCGCGCGCTTCGAACTTCTTCATCAGTACCACGGTGCCGCCCCAGCCGAGCGTCGGCAGGAAGCTGACCAAGGTCGTGTTCGAATACAGCGGCGTCGCGATCATCGTGACCGCGGTGTCGAACCCGGCGGCGGTATTCCGCGCGATATGCGCCCACCGCATCGCGTGGCTCTGGACGATGCCCTTGGGCGTGCCGGTGGTGCCGGAGGAATAGATGATGTTGAACGGGTCTTCGGGGGTGATCGCGACGGGGGTTGGCTTGGCGCCCTCTGGAGCGGCCCAATCGGTAAGGGCTGAAAACAGGATCGTGCGGGCCGTCAGTTTCTCACCCGCCAACGCCCGCGCGTTCTCCGCATCCAAGAACACCAACGGCGCGCCACTATCCGCAATCATCGCCGTGATCGCCGCCGGAGTCGCGGATGGCGCGATCGGGGTCGCGACGCAGCCCGCGCGTACCGCACCCAGGAATATCGCCGCATAGTCGCTCGATGCGGACGCGACGATCGCGACCGCGTCACCCGGCTTCACGCCATCGCGCTGCAACGCGGCCGCGACGCGATCCACGGTTGCGTCGAGCGTTCGGTAGTCGATACTGCCCTGCGAATCGGCGACCGCGGTGCGATCGCCTCGCTCCAGCGCGTGCGCGCGGATCAGGTCGGGCAGGGTGGCGAAGCCGGTGGCGAGCATGTCTGCAGCGGACGTCATGGCCGCACCGCTAGGCGAAGGCGATCGGGAATGCCATACGCGATATTCGAAAAACCAAAGCGAGGATCGTGCCATGCTGTTCTACGATAGTGCGCTGCCCGCGCCCAACCCGCGCCGCGTCCGCATCTTCCTCGCCGAAAAGCACGTTCGCGTACCGATGGCGCAGATCTCGATCCCGAAGGCCGAGCACAAGGAGGCGGCGTTCCTGTCGGTCAATGCGCTGGGCCAGACGCCCGCGCTCGCGTTCGACGATGGTCGTGTGCTGACCGAAAGCGTCGCGATCTGCCGGTATTTCGAGATCCTTCATCCGGAGCCCCCGCTGTTCGGTCACGGCGCGCACAACATCGCCGAGATCGACATGTGGACCAGGCGTATCGAACTCCGCCTGATGACTCCGCTGTCGGCGGTCTGGCAACACACCCACCCCTGGACCGCGCGGATCGTGAAGCCGCAATATACCGAGTATGGCGAGAGCCAGCGCCCGCGCGTGCTGGCGGCGATGGCGGAGTTCGACCATGCGCTCGACGGTCGCGAGTGGCTCGACGGCGAGCGCTATACGATCGCCGACATTGTCCTGCTGACGACGATCGACTTCGCCGCGTTCGTCGGCGTCACGATCCCCGACGATCTGGCGCACCTGAGGGCATGGCATGCCCGCGCATCTGCTCGCCCGAGTGCGCAGGCGTGAGCGCCGACATCAGCGGCGCGGTCGCGATCGTAACGGGTGGCGGCACGGGGATCGGGGCCGCGGTTGTGCGCCGGTTGGCGGCGCGCGGCGTGTCGTGCGTGATCAACTATGCGACCAGTCGGGCCGACGCCGAAGCGCTCGCCGTCGAGGTGGGGCAGGGCGCGATCGCGGTGCAGGCGGACATCGTCGGCGATGCCGCGTGCCGCGCGCTGACGCAGGCGGCGACCGAGGCGTTCGGGCGAATCGACTTCCTGGTCAACAATGCCGGGAAGACCAAGTTCGCCGCACACGAGGATCTCGATGCGCTCGACTCAGAGGACTTTGTCGACATCTACCGGCTCAACGCGATCGCGCCGTTCCAGATGGTCCGTGCCTGCGCGCCGGCGTTGCGGGCGAGCCCGATGGGCGCGGTCGTCAACGTGGCGAGCGTAGCGGGCGTGTTCGGGATGGGATCGTCGGTCGCCTATGCCGCGTCGAAAGGCGCGCTGGTGACGATGACCAAGAGCCTGGCGCGCGCGCTCGCGCCCCAGATCCGCGTCAACGCGGTCGCGCCGGGCTATGTCGCGTCCGGCTGGTACGAGAACCGGTTGGGGCCGGAGGGGTTTGCCAAGCTGAACGCGAAGGTCGCGGCAACGGTGCCGATGGGCTTGGCGACCTCTCCCGACGATGTCGCGGGGCCGATCGAGATGCTGCTCGATCCGATGAGCCGCGTGATTACGGGGGAAGTCCTGCTGCTCGATGGCGGCGGTCACCTCGACGTTGCTCTTTCGCGGCGCCCGGGGCGGGAAGGGTAGAGCACCGGTTGTGCAACTCGGTATCGCGATTGGCTGAGATCGGGACCCGAATCGCGCGTGTACGAAAATACGCTTTGCAGCCCGCGTTTTCTGTGCGAGGGGGCTGCATACCCGGTATTCAGATTGCCCGGACGTTCCGCTCCATCGTTGATGGACCGACGAGCCCGGCCACGACGTTGGAGAGGGGATAAGGCGGAAGAGTGGCCCACGCAGGACGCATCTTCCGCCGTCCTTCTGCCTTCAACTTCACCGCACTCAAAGCCCGATTAAGGGTATCGTTGGAGACAGTTTGCGTGCCGTTTCCACGGCTTCGGCGCGCTAGGGCGGCGTTTTCGATGAAGGTTTAGCTTGTCTGGTACGGCGAAGATGCCTTAGCCTGCGTCAGAATTCGACGTCGAGGTATCGTAATGGCCGTAGCGTATCAGTCCCATCCCGAGATCGCCGACGCGCTCGCGATGAAGCGACGGGGCCTGACGCTCGCGCTCCTCACCTTCACCTATTTCTTCAGCTACATGGACCGCCAGATCCTCGCGATCCTGCTCGAGCGGATCAAGGCCGACCTCGTGCTGACCGATACGCAGCTCGGGCTGTTGTCGGGGCTCGTGTTCGCGATCTTCTACGCGACGCTGGGCATCCCGGTCGCGCGGCTGGCGGACCGGACGAGCCGGCGCAACATCATCGCCGCCAGCCTGACGATCTGGAGCGCGATGACCGCGCTGTGCGGGCTCGCGCAGAATTTCACGCAGCTGATGCTGTTCCGGATCGGCGTCGGCATCGGCGAGGCCGGATCGAGCCCGCCCAGCCATTCGATCATCGCCGATCTCTATCCGCCCGAAAAACGGGCGAGCGCGATGGCGGTGTATTCGCTCGGCGTTGTGCTCGGCTCGGGGTTCGGTACGCTGATCGGCGGCGTCGTCGCGCATAGCTATGGCTGGCGGATCGCGATGATGACGGTCGGCTTGCCCGGCATCGCGCTCGCGATCCTGGTCCGGTTGTTCATGGTCGAGCCGCGTCGCGGGTTGTCGGATGCAGCGCGTGCGGCGGTGGCGACGCCGATGCCAAGCGTCGCGCAGGGTTTCGCGTCGATGTGGGCGAGTGCCCCGGCGCGGCATCTGGTCGTCGGCGTGACGCTCATGTCGATGATCGGCTACGCACTGACCGGCTGGGGACCCAGCTACATGCAGCGCTCGCTTGGCGTGTCGATGCTCGACGTCTCGCGCTACATCGCGCTGCCCGGCGCGTTCTTCGGGGCGATTTCGGCACTGGCGGGCGGCAAGATCGCCGATGTGATGGCGAAGCGACATGGGCTGCATGTCCAGAGTTGGGTGGTGCTGGTGATGAAGGGCCTGTCGCTGCCGTTTGCGCTGGCCTTCTACCTGATCGACGTGCCGTTCGTCGCGATCGGGGGGTATTTCGTGTACCTGCTGTTCGCCAATTCCTATCTCGGACCGAGCTTCGCGCTGATCCAGCATCTGGCACCGTTGCAGATTCGCGCGATGTGGGCGGCGATTACATTGCTGGTGATCAATCTGGTCGGGCTTGGTCTTGGGCCGACGCTGGTCGGATGGTTGAGCGACCTGCTGAAGCCGGGGTTCGGCGAGGATTCGCTGCGGTACGCGCTGGTGATCATCGTGCTGATGACCCCTTGGGCTTTGTTTCATTACTGGCGTGCGGGGGTGTTGTTGAAGCGGGACGAGGACGCAGCCAGGTAAGTTCCCCTTCCGTCCGTCATCCTGACGAAAGTCAGGACCCAGGGTTACGGACGCTGTCCCTCGTGATCCTGGATCCTGACTTTCGTCACGATGATGGGAGGGAAACAAACCAGAATGGCCGCAAACGCACCCGATCTGCGGTCAGGCGCTGGCCATCCGATCGTCGAACAGGCCGTACATCAGCGTCGAGGCGTACATCGCGACGGCACGCTCGCGCGGCATGGTCGAGGCCCATTTTCGCATGTCGAACGCCGCGTTCTGCACCGCCATCAGCGCCTGTGCGGCGATCAGTGCATCGACCGCGCGGATCGAGCCTTCGCCAATGCCGTCCATCATCATCCCCGCATAGCGCCGCGCGATGCCGTTCGAGCGATCGACCATCGCGTTGCGCACGCCGACCGGCAAGCCGCTGAGCGCGGTCGTACGCAGCAGCGGACCACGCTCGGCGAACTGCACGTCGAGCAAAGTCGCGACGGTGCTCGACAGCTTGTGCCAGTACGTCCCTCCTTCTGCTTCGCCGCGGCTCTGTGCGTCCGCGATCGTGTCGAAGCTGCGGCGGTAGCAGGCGATGACCAGGTCGTCCTTGGCATCGAGATGGTGGTAGAAGCTGCCCTTCGTGACGTTCAGTTCGGACGCGATCTTCTGCACCGACGCGCCGCGATAGCCGAGTTCGTTGATGAGCCGGGTCGCGGCGAGCAGGAATGCCTCGCGGCCGGGTTCTGCTTCATCATGGCTGAGATCGAGCAGGGTGGGCGACCATGTCGCGTCCTTGCCGGCGATGCCGTGCGCGAACACGTCCATCAGCCGCTCCTCGACCCGACCATATTGATCGGGTTCGTAGCGCGTCAGCCAGACCGGCAACCAGAATGTGTTTTCGAGCAGCACGTGCGCGCGGGCGCCGTTGAGATCGGTCTGCGCACGCGAATTGGTCGGCCCCCAGAGCAGGCGCGTCCGCCGGAACACGTCGCGCCATCCGGCCATCAGCCGGCTGCGCATCGGATCCTCGGTGGCGCGCAGATCGGAGAGGACGGCGAACGCCTTCTCCTCGCCGCGCTGGATGCGCGCGAGCCGGTCCATGTTGAGCGCGAGGTAACGGCGTACGCGCTCCTCGGGCGTTGCCTCTTCCATCGCGGTGTCGAGCATCGCCAGCAAGGATTCGAGCGTATTCTCGAACGCTGCGGCGGCGAGGTCTTCCTTGCGCTTGAAATAATAGGTAACGCTCGTCGTATTGAGCCCGACGCGCCGCGCCACGTCCGCGAACGTCATGCCCTTGGCACTCTGCTCGTTGATCGCTTCTGCCGCCGCGGCGAGGATCGCATCACGCTTCGCACGGAAGCGCTTGGTGCCCTGTTCGCTGTCGTCGCTGGCCTCTGCCGGAACCTTCATCGAAATACCCTACCACCTTCGATTTGAAGATACAGTGCTTTTTAGGCGCTTTCGTGGCGGACTTGAAAACGGTCTTTCGGGCGGCCTTCGGATGCTTTACCGAATACGCGGTATGGTCTAACCCGCCGCAAAACCGGTTTCGAATGGAGAGCCCCGATGGATTTCACGCTGAGCGAACGAGAGACGTATTTCCGCGATCGGGTGCGCGATTTCATCGACCAGAATATCCGTCCGAGACAGGCCGATTACGACCAGCAGGCGCATGAGGGCGAGCGTTGGAAGGTGATTCCGGTGATCGAGGAGATGAAGGAAAGGGCCAAGGCCGCCGGGCTCTGGAATTTCTTCATGCCGCCACATTCCGGGCAGACGCATGTCGACGATTCGTTCGCATTCGAAGGCACGCAGCTGAGCAATCTCGAATATGCGTTATGCGCCGAGGAGATGGGGAAGATCGGCTGGGCGAGCGAATGCTTCAACTGTTCGGCGCCCGATACCGGCAACATGGAGGTGTTTCACCGCTATGGCACACGCGACCAGAAGGACCGGTGGCTCGGGCCGCTGATGCGTGGCGAGATCCGGTCGGCGTTCCTGATGACCGAGCCTGCGGTGGCATCGTCGGACGCGACCAACATCGAGACGTCGATGGTCCGCGACGGCGACCACTACGTCATCAACGGCACCAAATGGTGGTCGTCGGGCGTCGGCGATCCGCGCTGCAAGATCGCGATCGTCATGGGTAAAACGTCGTTCGAGGGGTCGCGCCACCAGCAGCAGAGCCAGATTCTCGTGCCGATGGATACGCCCGGCGTGACGATCAAGCGGATGCTGTCGGTGTACGGCTATGATCACGCGCCGCACGGGCATGGCGAAGTGGTGCTCGAGAATGTCCGCGTGCCGGTCGAGAACGTGCTGCTCGGGGAGGGCCGCGGGTTCGAGATCGCGCAGGGGCGGCTTGGGCCAGGTCGTATCCATCACTGCATGCGCACCATCGGCGTGGCCGAGACCGCGATCGAGGCGATGGCGAAGCGGCTGCTCGAGCGGGTCGCGTTCGGCAAGCGGATCGCCGACTTCTCTGTCTGGGAAGAGCGCATTGCGACCGCGCGGATCGATATCGAAATGACGCGGCTGCTGTGCCTCAAGGCCGCGGACATGATGGACAAGGCGGGCAACAAGTCCGCGCAGATCGAGATTTCGATGATCAAGGTCGCGGCACCGAACATGGCGCTCAGGATCCTCGACGATGCGATCCAGGCGCATGGCGGGGGCGGGGTGTCGGGCGACTTCCGGCTCGCGCATGACTGGGCGGCGATGCGGACCCTGCGGTTCGCGGATGGCCCGGACGAGGTCCACAACCGCTCGATCGCGCGGAACGAGTTCGGGAAATACGGGGACTTCCGCAAGGGAGGTGTGTCGAGCGGGGATATCGGGGTGAGTCGCTGATCCTCCCTCCTTTTTCCCTCGTCATCCTGGGCTCGACCCAGGATCCAGAGCCACAAGCGCCGACGCTCGCGGGCTCTGGATCCGGACTTTCGTCAGGATGACGGTTTCGTTTTGCCGGAGCAAACTGACCCATGAAAGCCGCAGTCCTTTTCGAAGCCAACACCCCGCTTAGCATCGAAGACGTGACGGTCTCGAAGCCGGGCCCGCGCGAGGTCCTGATCCGGACGATGGCGGTCGGCGTGTGCCGCTCCGACCTGCATTTCGTCGACGGCGCCTACCCGCACGCGATGCCGACGATCCCCGGCCACGAAGCGTGCGGCGTGGTCGAGGCGATCGGCGACCAGGTCGGCATGGTCAAGGTCGGCGATCACGTCGTCACCTGTTTGTCGGCGTTCTGCGGGCATTGCGAATTCTGCGTCACTGGCCGGATGGCGCTGTGCGTCGATAGTTCGGTGCGTCGCCCCAAGGGCGCGGCGCCCCGGCTGATGCTTGGCGATCGGCCGATTGCGCAGATGCTCAATTTGTCCGCCTATGCCGAGATGATGCTGGTCCACGAACATGCGTGCGTCGCGATCGACCGCGATATGCCGATGGACCGCGCGGCGTTGCTCGGGTGCGCGATCACGACCGGCGCGGGGGCGGTGTTCAACACCACCGACGTGACGCCGGGCGAAACGGTGTGCGTGGTCGGCTGCGGCGGGATCGGATTGGCGGCGGTCAATGCCGCCAAGATCGCGGGCGCAGGCAAGATCATCGCGCTTGACCCGGTGCCGGAAAAGCGGGCGATGGCGGAAAAGCTCGGCGCGACCCACAGCTTCGACGCGCTGTCCGATACCGCGGCCGATGAGGTCGTCGCGCTCACCAAGGGCGGCGTCCACCACGCGATCGAGGCGGTCGGGCGCGCGCAATCGGCCGCCACCGCGGTCAAGGTGCTGCGCCGCGGCGGTACCGCAACGATTCTCGGGATGATGCCGCTCGGCGAGAAGGTCGGGCTGTCGGCGATGGACTTGCTGTCGGGCAAGCGATTGCAGGGCGGCTTCATGGGCTCGAACCGGTTCCCGGTCGATATCCCGCGACTGGTCGATTTTTACATGCGCGGGTTGCTCGATCTCGACACGATCATCGCCGACCGGATGCCGCTGGAACGGATCAACGACGCATTCGACGAACTGCGGCGTGGGGATACGACCCGCAGCGTGATTACCTTCTCGTGAGTGACGCATCGATCACCATGGTCGGCACGATTGCGGTTGGGGAGAAGGACCGACTCGATCTCGAGGCACTCGGGACGTGGATGGCCGCCAATGTGCCGGGCTATGCCGGGCCGCTGACCTACGCGAAATTCGCTGGTGGTCAGTCGAACCCAACCTATCGGCTCGACACGCCGGATCGTGCCTATGTCCTGCGGCGCAAACCGTTCGGACCGATCTTGCCGAGCGCACACGCCGTCGACCGCGAATATCGCGTGATCGCGGGCTTGCATCCGACCGGCTTTCCCGTCCCGCGGCCTTACGGGCTTTGTGAGGACGCAGCCGTCATCGGCTCGGCGTTCTACGTCATGGAGATGGTCGAGGGCCGGACGATCTGGGACGGCGCGATGCCTAGCGCGACGCCGGCCGAGCGGACCGCGCATTACGAGGCGATGGTCGATACGCTCGCCGCACTCCACAATACCGGCTACGCCGCCGCGGGCCTTGGCGAGTACGGCAAGCCCGGCAATTATTTCGAGCGTCAGGTCGGCCGCTGGACCAAGCAATATCGTGCCGCCGAAAGCGAGCACATGGAGTCGGTCGAGCGGTTGATCGAATGGCTGCCGCGCACGCTTCCCGAGCAGACGCGCACCTCGATCGTCCACGGCGACTACCGCATCGACAACATGATCTTCGCACCCGCAGAGCCCAAGGTGATCGCGGTGCTCGATTGGGAATTGTCGACGCTTGGCGATCCGTTGGCGGATTTCTCGTACCTGTTGATGAGTTGGGTGACCGAGCCGGAGGGTCGCTCGGGCGTGCTCGGGATGACTGGGCCGGAGACGGGGATCCCGACGATCGAACAGGTCGTCGACCGCTATTGCGCTGCGACCGGTCGCGACGGGGTGCCCGATCTCAACTGGTATTTTGCGTACAACCTCTTTCGGCTGACCGGGATCGTCCAGGGGATCAAGAAGCGGATTATCGACGGCACTGCGTCGAGTGCGCAGGCGGAGGCGACGGTGGCGAAGATCCACGGGCTGGCGGATGCGGCTTGGGGGTTTGCGGTTAAGGCGGGGGCTTAGTTTTGACGGCGATGACCCCATCCCGATCATTCGGCCTCGCCACCCGCGTCATCCCAGCGAAAGCTGGGATCTCCCGGTTTGGATCGCAGCACAGGCCAACGGGGATACCCCAGCTTTCGCTGGGGTGACGGATGAGGTGTGTGGTGCTCATTCACAGCACAGGGGAGAAGCAGGAATGTCGCAGTTTGATCTGACCGGGAAGGTTGCCATCGTCACCGGATCCTCGCGCGGGATCGGGCTGGCCTCGGCGCACGATCTGGCCGAGCACGGCGCGAAAATCGTCATTTCCAGCCGCAAGCAGGACGCGTGCGACGCGGTCGCCGCAGACCTCAACGCCAAATACGGCGCGGGCACTGCGATCGCCATCGCTGCCAACATCTCGGACAAGGCCGGCCTCCAGCGCCTCGTCGACGAAACTCGCACCCGGTTCGGCCGGATCGACGTGCTTGTCTGCAACGCCGCGTCCAATCCCTATTACGGGCCACAGGCTGGCATCGCCGACGACCAGTTCCGCAAGATCCTCGATAACAACATTGTCTCGAACCACTGGCTGATCCAGATGGTCGCGCCGGAAATGCTGGCGCGCGGTGATGGGAGCATCATCATCATCTCGTCGATCGGCGGCCTGCGCGGGTCGCCGGTGATCGGCGCCTATTGCATCAGCAAGGCCGCGGACATGCAGCTCGCGCGCAACCTCGCGGTCGAGTTCGGACCGTCGGGCGTCCGCGTGAACTGCATCGCCCCGGGCCTGATCAAGACCGATTTCGCCCGCGCGCTGTGGGAGGATCCGCAGCGGATCGAGGCGGCGAACACCAGCGTGCCGTTGCGCCGGATTGGCGAGCCGCACGAGATCGCTGGCGCGGTCGTGTTCCTAGCCTCGCCGGCCAGCAGTTTCATGACCGGCCAGACGATGGTCATCGACGGCGGCGTCACGATCTAACCGGAGACAGACCCATGCGTTTCGAGAAAAAGTCGATCATCGTCACCGGCGCGGGCTCCGGCATCGGCCGCGCCGCCGCACGCCTGTTTGCCGCCGAGGGCGGGCGCGTCGTCGTCGCCGACAAGACCGAGGGCGCCGACGAAACCGCGCATCTGATTACCGAGGCTGGCGGCATTGCGCACGCGATCCGGATGGACGCGGGGCTGGAGGAGGACGTTATCCGCACGATCGCGCTGGCGTGCAACAGCTTCGGCGGGCTCGACGTGATGTTCGCCAACGCAGGAATATCGGGCGGCATGGCGAACCTGTTCGATACCGACGTCGCGCTGATCACCGAGGTGCTGCGCGTGAATCTGATCGGCCCGTTCCTCGCGATCAAGCATGCCGCGCCGAAGATAGGTGAACGCGGGAAGGGGGCAATCGTCTTGACGGCCAGCGTCGCGGGGATCCGATCGGGCGCGGGATCGCCTGCCTATTCCGCGTCAAAGGCCGGCGTCATCAATCTGGCGGCGGTCTCCGCGCAACAGCTCTCCGGATCGAACGTCCGCGTGAACGCGATCTGCCCAGGCCTGACCGAGACGGGGATGACCAAGCCCGTGTTCGATTACGCGCGCGAGGCGAACAAGATGGACCGTGTCGGCCGTCTCAACCCGCTCCACCGCGGCGCGCAGCCGGAGGAACTGGCCAAGGTCGCGCTGTTCCTCGCCTCCGATGACGCGAGCTACGTCAACGGCCAGGCGATCGCGGTCGATGGTGGCCTGTCGTCGAGCCATCCGGTGACGCGGCAGGAATATGGCAAGACTGCTGCCTAATCGACTTGCAGGTGAAACATTGGCGCGGCACGATGCGTATTCCTACACGGAGTGCGTGCGATGAAAGCGTCCTGGGTCATCTCGTCGGTTCTGGTCTTTGGCGCCGTAGCCTCCGCGCAGCGGCCGCCGGCGATCGTAAGCACACCGGCAGGAAGCATGCCAACGGTCCACATCTCACCGTCGGCCGCAGTGGGTCCGGGGCCCAAGTTCGTAACATGGGCGGCGCAGGAGGTCCGCTGCGGCAATGCACCGGTTGCGTTCGTTCGAGCACCTTCGGCAACGCCCGCCATGTCCTGGGTCGATGCAACGAACGGCACGAAGTCGATCGGCTATACCTTCTCGATCGACGCGACGGGGCGGCCGCTCGACGTCACGCGGACGACCAAGGGCTATGCGCCGGCCGCCACCGACCTCACTCCTGCGCTGGTGGTTGCGCAATTCGCGCCGGGCGCTCCGCGACAGGACTGTTCGCTCGCATTCGTCCCCGCGGTGAGCCCGGTTTCCGAAGCGCCGATTAAGGCCGTGATGGCCTATATCATGTTCCCCGAGCAACGGCCCACACCGGCCATGTTCGCACGGACGCGGCCGGCAGGCTCGACCTGTTTTGATCCGCCGCCGCAGATCCGTAATCGCGCCTTTCCCGCGTTCGACGGCATTCCGAAACAGCCCGGGGAGCAGGGCTGGAGCATGATCGGGTTCGATATCGATGCCCGCGGCAAGCCGATCCATCTGAAGCGCGAGGCAGGCAACGGTAATGCCGCGCTGGACACGGCATCGCTGGCCGCCGTTGCGGAATCGAGGTTTTCACCGGGCGCGCGCACGGGCTGCCAATATCCGTACTGGATCTCGGCGGCGACGCTGCCGCCACCACCGATGCCCGAAGAAGCGGCGTTCCGGACCTCAAGCGCGACGTGCCCGACCAAGGCCGATTGGGCGGTCCAGCCGCCGCTGATCTACCCGCAGAACTTCGCGCGGCGGTGGATCGAGGGCTGGGCGATCATCGGCTACGATGTCGCACCCTGGGGCGCGACTGGAAATGTGCGCGTCCTTGCCGCGCAACCTTCGGCCGAGTTCGGTGAACAGGCGATGCAGATGCTGACGAGCGCCAAGCGAACTCCCTCCACGACGGGCGATGTCGGATGCGTCGATCGTGTGGCGTTCCGGATGCCGCGCTCCGGCGAGAAGCCACATTCGCCGGACTCGGCCGAAGACGCGCCGCCGCCGTTCTGACGGGCATGGGCAAGTACAAACGTCGCCCTCGCATGGTTTGCGGTTGAGCCGTCGGCGCTCTGGGGCAGCCCGTCGATCGACGACACAGGTACGCTTGCGAAACGACTTTGACGGGACCATTTGAGCGACGCGGGCGTTGAGCGTCCGACCCCATAAAGGAGAACTTCCATGGCTTTCGAACTCCCCCCGCTGCCGTACGCCTATGACGCGCTCGAGCCGGTGATCGACCAGGAGACGATGAAGTATCATCACGACAAGCATCACGCGGCGTACACCGCCAAGCTGAACGAGGGCGTCGAGAAGGATTCGGCACTCGCGGGCAAGTCGATCGAGGACATCCTCGGCATGATCTCGTCGCAGCCGCCGCTGGTCCGCAACAACGGCGGTGGCTTCTGGAACCATGACTTCTTCTGGAAGACGATGGCGGCGAAGAACGGCCAGGCACCGTCGGGCAAGCTCGCAGAGGCGATCGATCGCGACTTCGGCAGCCTCGACAAGCTAAAGGACGAGTTCAACACCAAGGGCGCCGGGCAGTTCGGTTCGGGCTGGGCGTGGCTGATCGCAGACGCCAGCGGCAAGCTGAAGGTGACGAGCACGCCGAACCAGGACAACCCGCTGATGGACAACGCGAAGGAGCCGGGTACGCCGTTGCTCGGCAACGACGTCTGGGAGCACGCCTATTACCTGACGTACAAGAACGATCGTCCGGGCTATCTGAAGGCCTGGTGGGATATCGTGAACTGGGACGTCGTGGGCGAGCGCTACGCGAAGGTCGCGGGCTGAGCCGAGACGGCTGAAATCTGTCGCCTGAGCAAACCGTCACCCCAGCGAAAGCTGGGGTATCCCAGTTGGCTGGTGTTCCGAGCATCACGGGGAGATCCCAGCTTCCGCTGGGATGACGGTACCGGGTTGAGTTGACGGGTTTCAGCTAGCTCGACGGTTAGGTGTAGAATTACCCTTCGGGCGGCAGGTCGGTCACGGCACTGTCGCCCGTTTGCAATCCGTGCTTGAGCAGCATCGGGATGTTGGCGAAAGCGAACAGCAACGTCAGCGGGATGGCGCCCCAGAGCTTGAAGCCGACCCAGAAATTCCAGCCGGCGTCCTTGCCCCATGCCGCCAGCGTGTAGCGCCAGACGAATTCGTTCAGCAGCGCCATGAAGATGAAGAAGACGACCCAGTTGCGCGTGAGCTTCTGCCACCCTTCCGCGGTAAGGCCGGGATAGGCGCTTTCGAGCAGCGACTGGAGCAGCGGACGGCCGGTCAGTAGCCCGAACAGCAGGATCGCCGCGAACATCGCGTAGATGATCGTCGGCTTCATCTGGATGAAGCGCTGGTCGTGGAAATAGATCGTCAGTCCGCCGAACACGATGATCAGCGCACCCGACAGCCACAGCATCGGCGAGATATGCCCCGCCTTTACCTTCGACACGATCATCGCCGCGATGGTGGCGATGATGAACGCGGTGGTGGCGGCGATGACGCGGGCGATCGGCAGGCCGGGGGTGAGGAAATTCACCGCGAAGAAGATCGCGAGGGGGCCGTAGTCGACGGCCATGCGCAGGCCGGGGGAGAGGGGGGGCTTGGTCGTTGTCACGTCATTAATCCTGAAATCCTCCGTTCGTCCTGAGTAGCCGCTGAGCGAAGTCGAAGCGGCGTATCGAAGGACAGCTCATTCTGGAGAGGTACCATCTCGAACTAAGTCCTTCGATACGGGCCTTCGCCAAGCTCAGTCCCTACTCAGGACGAACGGATGGGAATATGGTTTCGAACGGCGGCGGTCAGGACTTCCGGATGCCCTCGACGCCCGCGATAATCCGGCTGACCTCGTTGGCATCGAACGGGCGTAGATCGGTCATCCCCTCGCCGATGCCGATCGCGTGGATCGGCAGGCCGTATTTCTCCGCCGCCGCGACCAGCACGCCGCCGCGCGCGGTGCCGTCGAGTTTGGTCATCACGAGCCCGGTGACGCCCGCGACCTCCTTGAAGACCTCGATCTGCTGGAGCGCGTTCTGGCCGGTGGTGGCGTCGAGCACCAGGACGATGTCGTGTGGGCTCTCCGGGTTGATGCGGCCGAGGACGCGGCGAATCTTGGCCAGTTCGTCCATCAACTCGCGCTTGTTCTGGAGGCGGCCGGCGGTGTCGACGATCAGCACGTCGATGCCCGTTTCGGTCGCCTTCTTGACCGCGTCCCACACCACGCCTGCCGCGTCGCCGCCCTCGGGGCCGGTGACGATCGGCACGCCGACGCGCTCGGCCCAGGTGCGGAGCTGGCCGATCGCGGCCGCACGGAAGGTGTCGCCCGCCGCGAGCATCACGCCGTAATCCTGCTCCATCAGCAGATGCGCGAGCTTGGCGATCGTGGTGGTTTTGCCCGATCCGTTGACGCCGATGACCAGGATCACCTGCGGGCGCGGGAAGGCGTCGATCTCGATCGGCTTCGCAACGGTGGCGAGGACCTTCTCGACCTCTTCCGCGACGATCACGCGGATGCCGAGCTCCTCCATGTTGCGCTCGAAGCTGCCCTCGGCGAGGCGGTGGCGGATGCGGCCGGCCGTCTCGGGGCCGAGATCGGACGCGATCAGCGCTTCCTCGATATCGTCGAGCGTCGCGTCATCGAGGCGCGCGCCGCCTAGGCCCGCGAGGTTGCCGACGAGCCGGTCGGAGGTGCGCTTGAAGCCGCCGATCAGCTTGTCGTGCCAGGTTGGGGTGGTGCTCATGTGGTTTCCCGTGTTGCGCGGAGGTGGTCGCCCTCGGCGCCGGTAATCGTGATGGAGAGGATGTCGCCCGGCGTCGCGGCCGCGTCCAGTCGGACCTCGGCGAAATTGCCGATATGGCCTCGGTCGCCGGGGCGCTCGACGAGCATCGTCTGCGACGTGCCGACCAGCGTTTGCAACCACGCCGCGCGCGCCGTTTCGCCGGCTTGGCGGAGGGTCGCGGCACGGTCGCGGCGGATTTCGGGGTCGACCTGCGGCATCCGCGCGGCGGGGGTGCCGGCGCGGGGCGAATAGGGGAAGATGTGCGGGTGGACGATGTGGCAGTCGTCAATCAGCGCGAGCGTGTTGGCGAACATCGCGGCGTCCTCGGTCGGGAAGCCGGCGATCAGGTCCGCGCCGATCGCGATGTCGGGGCGGGCGGCCTTGAGGCGTTCGACGAGCTTCACGCTTTCGGCGCGCGAATGGCGGCGCTTCATCCGCTTGAGGATCATGTCGTCGCCTGCCTGGAGCGAAAGGTGGACGTGCGGCATGATCCGCGCTTCGCCAGTCAGCAGGTCGAAGAGGCGATCGTCGATCTCAATGCCGTCGAGCGAGGAGAGGCGCAGGCGTTCGAGCGCGGGCACGTGATGCAGGATTCGCTCGACGAGATGGCCGAGCGTCGGTGCGCCGGGGAGGTCCGGGCCGTAGCTGGTAAGGTCGACGCCGGTCAGGACGATCTCGCGGTGGCCTGCGTCGACGAGACCGGCGATCCGATCGACGACCGCGCCGGCGGGGACCGAGCGGCTCGGGCCACGGCCGAACGGGATCGCGCAGAAAGTGCAGCGATGGTCGCAACCGTTCTGGATCTCGACGAAGGCGCGGGCATGCGCGGAGAAGCTGGCGGCGAGATGCGGGGCGGTTTCGCGGACCTGCATGATGTCGGACACGACGACGGCTTCGTCGGACTTCCAAGCTGAGGAGGTCAGCTTGTCCGCATTGCCGACGACGCGGTCGACTTCGGGCATCGCGGCGAAGCTGGCCGGATCGATCTGCGCGGCGCAGCCGGTGACGATGATCTGTGCGTCCGGGCGGTCGCGTTTCGCCCGGCGGATCGCGACGCGCGTCGCCTTCACGGCGGCGTTGGTGACCGCGCAACTATTGACCACGACCATGTCCCGCCCGGCGACGAGCGCGCGGATGGTCTCGCTTTCGGCGATGTTGAGGCGGCAGCCGAGGCTGATGACCTCTGGCGCGGGGGCGGATGGCATGATGCGCGATTTAGGAGCGGCGAGGGGCGAAGTCCACGCTTTGCGTTCGGGGTCGGTGGCTTGGGGTAACGGTCCGCTTCTCTTCGTCAAGGCGGAGCCATGATAACGAGTGGCGCGCTGCTTGACCCTGGGCTCCCGCCTTCGCGGGAGAACGTAGGGCGAGGCAAGCCTCTCGTGTTACCCCGCCAAACGCGGTGAAAACCCTCTTGGCGGCGGCACGTCTAGGTCGGGGCGCTGTGCGAGCAGGCGCTTCTCGGCGAGCAAGCGGCGAACCTGGGCGGCACCCAGCGGGCGGCCGTACAGATAGCCCTGGCCCTTCGCGCACCCCATGCCACGCAGCCGTTCTTCGATCGCGGCGTTCTCGATTCCCTCGGCGGTCGTCGGCAGGTTGAGGCTATCGCCCAACCGCACGATCGTGTTGACGATCGCCATGCTCTCGGGATTGTCGAGGATCGATCCGATGAAGCTCTTGTCGATCTTGATCCGGTCGAACGGCAGCGCCCGGAGATGCGCCAGGCTCGAATAGCCGGTGCCGAAATCATCGAGCGCGATCCGGATGCCTTGGTTCTTCAGACTGCCGACGATCGACTGCGCGAGCGGGAGATTGTCGAACAACGCGCTTTCGGTGATCTCGATCTCCAGCCGGCTGGCGGGAAAGCCCGTCTCGACCAGCGTCTTGATGATCTTCTGTGCGAGCCATGCGTCGCGCAATTGCAGCGGTGAAACGTTGACCGAGAGCGTCAGTCCCGCATCCCAGTCCCGCGCGGCGGCAAACGCCTGGTGCATGATCGAGAGCGAGAGGTCGCCGATCATGCCGATGGCCTCGGCGATCGGAATGAAGACGCTGGGCGCAATCGTCCCGTGCGTCGGGTGTTCCCAGCGTGCGAGCACCTCGAAGCCGGTAATACGACCGGTCGCCAAATCGACCTGCTGTTCGAAATAGGGGACGATCTCCTGCGCGGGAACCGCGTTGCGCAGGCCCGCCTCGAGTTCGCCACGCAGTTGCAGCGAGCGTTCCATCGCACGATCGAACCAGACATGACGGCCGCGCCCGGCGATCTTGGCGGCGTGCAGCGCGATGTCCGCGTTGCGCAGCAAGCTATCCACCGACACGCAGTCGACGTCGGAGCAGGACACGCCGATCGAGACGCCGGAGTGGATGTCGATACCGTTGGTGCGGAACGGGAGGGCGAGGGCCGCGACGATATTTTCCGCGATCCGGTCGGCGACGGTCTTGTGCGTCGCGTCGAACACGAACGCGCAGGCAAATTCGTCCGCGCCGAGGCGCGCGAGGAGGCTGGTGCTGGGCGCGACCGCCGCGATTGTCTCGGCGACGTGGACGAGCAGCAGGTCGCCGACCGCATAGCCATGCAGGTCGTTGACGCTTTTGAAGTGATCGATGTCGATCGTCAGCATCGCCACGGCCTTGCCGCGTCGACTGGCGCTGGCGAATTGGCTCGCTCCGTCCTCGGACAGGCTGCGGCGGTTGAGCAAGCCGGTCAGCGGATCGCGTTGCGCCAGTGCCAAGGCTCGATGCCCCGCGTCGGCAAGGTGGTTCAACTCGGCCGCCATCGCGCGGTACCGGAACCAGCCGAACAGGATGAGCGCGATGTTCAGCAGCAGTGCGGCGACGAGCGTATGATCGACCACGGCAGGGCTACCGTGCAAACGCGCGATTGCCTCGACGAGGACGATACCGCCGATGACTACGAACAACAGCGCTGCGGCGCCGGTGATGGCGCCGGTCATGAATTCCCGACTGATGGTGCGGGGCGAACGGGTCGCCGCCGACTTTCCGGTCATGGAGGTGGCCTGAATGGTCTTGGATTGGGACTAGTGTGCTACGCGATAGGTGTAGGAGCCGTTAAGGTCGGGTCGGCGGGGACGGGGCGTTGCCTGGACGCGGCTGGCTGATGGTTTCGCCCCGAGAATTGTGCGGTCTGGCTGCAGAGCCACCGCCTTCTTGCATCTCGATCGGCATTCCAGTAGGTGGCGTCCCACGTTCCGTTACGGGGCGCATATGACGAGCATCCAAGGATGCACGCTGGCCGGCGAGGTTTCGCCCGCCGGCGCTTTTGCGTTTGGTGACGGTAGTAGGGAGTATTTCGATGTTCGAAAGCCTGAGCGATCGACTTGGCGGAGTCTTCGACCGTCTTCGCGGCCGGGGTGCGCTGACCGAAGCGGACGTGCGTGCGGCGATGCGCGAAGTGCGCGTCGCGCTGCTCGAGGCCGACGTCGCGCTGCCAGTGGCGCGCGAGTTCGTCGATAAGGCGACCGAGAAGGCGATCGGCCAGAACGTCCTGCGCTCGGTCACGCCGGGCCAGCAGGTCGTCAAGATCGTCAGCGATGCGCTGGTCGAGATGCTCGGTTCGGAAGCTTCCGAGCTCGAGCTGGGGGTCACCCCGCCCGCGGTGATCATGATGGTCGGCCTCCAGGGCTCGGGCAAGACGACAACTACCGCCAAGATCGCCAAGCGGCTTGCGGCGGGACAGGCCAATTTTGGGCAAGGCAGTCGCGAGCGCAAGAAGGTGTTGATGGCGTCGCTCGACGTCAATCGCCCGAACGCGCAGGAACAGCTGGCGACGCTCGGCACGCAGATCGACGTCGCGACCCTGCCGACCGTACAGGGCCAGCAGCCGGTCGATATCGCCCGCCGCGCGATGCAGGCGGCCAAGCTGCAGGGCTATGACGTCCTGATGCTCGACACGGCGGGCCGACTCCATGTCGACCAGGCGCTGATGGACGAGATGAAGGCGGTCGCCGACGTCGCTAAGCCGGCCGAGATCCTGCTCGTCGTCGACTCGCTGACCGGCCAGGACGCGGTCAACGTCGCGCAGAACTTCAGCGATCAGGTGCCGCTGACCGGTATCGTGCTGACCCGCATGGACGGAGATGCCCGCGGCGGTGCGGCACTGTCGATGCGTGCCGTGACCGGCAAGCCGATCAAGTTTGCGGGCACCGGCGAGAAGCTGGATGCCCTCGAGGCGTTCCATCCCGAGCGCGTCGCCGGCCGGATCCTCGGCATGGGCGACGTCGTCAGCCTGGTCGAGCGAGCGGCGGAGTCTATCCAGGCGGAAGACGCCGAGCGCATGGCCGCCAAGATGGCCAAGGGTCAGTTCGACATGAACGACCTGCGGGCCCAGCTGGCGCAGATGCAGCGGATGGGCGGGCTCGGCGTGCTGGCGGGGATGATCCCCGGCATGAAAAAGGCGCAGGGCGCGGTCGCGTCGGTCGGTGGCGAAAAAGTGCTGGTGCACATGGACGCGATGATCGGATCGATGACGATCAAGGAGCGCAACAAGCCCGAGCTGATCAACGCCAAGCGCAAGATCCGTATCGCCAAGGGCTCCGGCACCACCGTGCAGGAGGTCAACAAGCTGCTCAAGATGCACCTCGAAATGTCGACCGCCATGAAGAAGATCAAGAAGATGGGCGGCATGAAGGGCATGATGGCGATGCTCGGCAAGGGCGGCATGGGCGGCGGTCTTGACGGTATCGGCAATGCGATCGGCGGGCCGCAGATGGGCGACATGCTCAACAAGGCGGGCTCGGGCGGTTTGCCCGGCGGCGGCGCAGGCGGCGGTCTTCCGGGGCTTGGTGGCCCCAAAATGCCGCAGATGCCGGCCGGTTTCGAAGATTTTCTGAAGAAGAAATAACCTTTTATCCAACCCCATTACCCCTACGCCTGTCGGGCGAAATATTAGAAAACGAAGGAAAATATCATGGCAATCAACATTCGCCTCGCGCGCGCTGGCTCCAAGAAGCGTCCCTATTACAAGATCGTCGTCGCCGATGCGCGCAGCCCGCGTGACGGCCGCTTCATCGAGAAGATCGGCAACTACAACCCGCTCCTCGCCAAGGACAACGAGCAGCGCGTGCAGCTCGACGCCGATCGCGCGAAGCATTGGCTGAGCGTCGGCGCGCAGCCGACCGATCGCGTCGCGCGCTTCCTCGACCAGGCGGGCGTGCTCGAGCGTTCGGCGCGCAACAACCCGAACAAGGGCAAGCCCGGCGAGAAGGCCACCGAGCGCGCTGAAGAGCGTGCGACCAAGGCGGCTGAAGCTGCCGAGGCCGAAGCGGCTGCAAAGGCGGCACCGGCCACCGGCAGCAACGAAGAGACCGAGCAGGTTGCCGCTGCTGAAATCGAAGACGCAACCAGCGCTTCGTAAGATTCGGGGCGGCGGGACTCGACGGTCCTGCCGCCCTCTTCGCGTGCAACCGCACCCGATCGGCCGTTCGCGCGTTCCTTGCAGGTACCCCCTGCTGAGGAGCGCATGATGGCCCCCGATTCCGATTCCAATTCCGATCCCAAACCCGACCCCCGAACAGCCCCCGCACCCGAGGACATCGAAGATGCCACCAACGAAGGCGTCTCCGCCAACGACCCCGCAGAAGGCGCCGACGACAGCCCCGGCCGGGACGAAGGCTCTGCGCAAGGATAGCGTCACGCTCGCGGTCGTCATCGGTGCGCATGGCATCGGTGGCGAAGTGCGGCTGAAGGTTTTTGCCGAGAATTTCGGGAGCTATAAGAGCTTCAACGATGGCGCGCTGTCGCTGAAGTCGGCACGGAACGGCAATAACGGCATGATCGCCCGGTTCGCCGAGGTTGCTGATCGTAATGCCGCCGAGGCTATGCGTGGCACCGAGCTGACCGTGCCGCGGGCTTCGCTGCCGCCGCTCGAAGAGGGCGAATATTATCATACCGACCTGATCGGGCTCGACGTCGTTTCGACCGACGGCGAGGCGATCGGGCGTGTCGTGGCGATCGACAATTTCGGTGCCGGCGACGTGATCGAGATCGAACGGCCGACCGCCAAGCGCTTCATGGTGCCGATGCGGGTCGAGGCTGTGCCCGAGTGGGATGCCGAGCGGCTGGTGGTCGAGGCCTCGTTCGCCGCCGAATAGTTAGCGCCGGAGAGGGCGTTGGTCGGCGAGCATGTTGCGGATCGTCGTGGCGGCGACGCCGGCTTCGCCCATTGCGTGGCTGATCTGGTCGAGTCCCTTCACGACGTCGCCTGCCGCGAATATGCCGGGGATCGATGTGCGTTGATGGGAGTCCACCTCGAGGCATCCGTCTTCGGACGCATTTGCGCCTGCCGCCACCGCCAGTTCGGAGCGGATGACCGAGCCTAAAGCGGGATAAACGCTGTCGAACGCCATTCGGCCGTCGACCGTGTCCAGCGCGAGCGTGTCGCCCTCGATCGCGTAGTTGCCGCAGGGGCCGCCGACGCGGACAATCCCGGCTTCGTCGAGCGCCGCCTCGCATTTTGGGTCGAGCTCGTGGCCGCCATCGGGGGCGATCAGCGTCACGTCCTTGGTATAGCCGCGGAGAAACAGCGCCTCGCGCATGCCGTGGTCGCCGGTGCCGATGATGCCGACGCGCTTGTCGGTGACCTCGTAGCCGTCGCAGATCGGGCAGTAGCGGAGCAGGCCGGCCTCCAGCGCTTCGTCATGGACCTGATCGGGCATCTTGGGGCGGTTGTTGACGACGCCGGTCGCGAGCAGGACGCTGCGGGCTCGTGCTTGCCGATCGCCGATCCGAACGGTGAAGCCGTCGTCGTCCACCTCGATCGCGTCGACGCGGGCGCCTTCGCGGACCGCGCCGTAATTCTCGGCCTGCGCCAGCATGCGGGCGAGGAGGTCGGTGCCGCGGATACCCTCGGGATAGCCGGCATGGTTGTGCGTGCAGGGGATGAGCGCGGCGCGGCTGCTGCCGCAGTCGAACAGCCGGATCGAGAGGTGGAACCGCGCGAGGTAGATGGCCGCGGTGAGGCCCGCCGGGCCGGCGCCGATGATGATGCAATCGTCCATGGCTCGCGAGCGCTTGGTCGCCGCAATTGTTCCGCCGTGCCGATGCGTCTAGGCGTTGAGAACACCAGACCCCGCGACTTTTGCATAGAGAATTGGACGCTGTGACTTTCGCTGCCACGATATTGACGCTGTATCCGGAGATGTTTCCCGGGCCGCTGGGGACGTCGCTGGCGGGGCGTGCCTTGAGCGACGGGCGGTGGTCCTGCCAGCCGGTGCAGATCCGGGACTTTGCGACCGACAAGCATAGGTCCGTCGACCATACGCCGGCGGGGGGTGGTGCGGGGATGGTGCTTCGGGCCGATGTGGTCGCCGCGGCGGTCGACAGCGTTGCCGACGGGCGGCCGGTGCTTGCCATGACACCTCGGGGTCGGCCGCTCACCCAGACGCGCGTTCGCGAACTGGCGCAGGGGCCCGGCGTCACCATCCTGTGCGGGCGGTTCGAGGGGTTCGACGAGCGGCTGTTCGAAGCGCGCGATATCGAGGAGGTCTCGATCGGCGACTACATTCTGTCGGGGGGCGAGATGGGGGCGCTGGTGCTGCTGGATGCTTGCATTCGCCTGCTGCCCGGCGTAATGGGCGCGGCTTCGAGTGGGAATGACGAGAGCTTCGAAACGGGGCTGCTCGAATATCCGCACTATACCCGACCGCAGATGTGGGAAGGGCGCGCGATCCCGCAGGTGCTGCGATCGGGGGATCACGCGAAGATCGACGCATGGCGCAAACGCCGCGCGGAGATCGATACACGGTCACGGCGACCGGACCTTTGGGAACGCCATGAGGGCGTTCGGGTCCAGTCGCCCTCTGGCGCGCAGCGACACGAGGATTGACTATGAACCTGTTGCAGACGATCGAAGCCGAGAACATCGCGAAGTTCCTGGCCAACAAGACGATCCCCGATTTCCGCCCCGGCGATACGCTGAAGGTCGGCGTGAAGGTCGTCGAAGGCGAGCGCACGCGTATTCAGAACTATGAGGGCGTGTGCATCGCGCGCTCGAACAAGGGCATGGGCTCGAACTTCACCGTGCGGAAGATGAGCTTCGGTGAGGGCGTCGAGCGCGTCTTCCCGCTCTATTCGCCGAACGTCGATTCGATCGAAGTCGTCCGCAAGGGCGCCGTGCGTCGCGCCAAGCTGTATTACCTGCGTGGCCGCACCGGCAAGGCAGCGCGTATCGCCGAGCGTCGCGACATGCGCCCCGCCAAGGGCACTGCCGCCGCCGAGTAATCGGAGACTGTCAGCGTTGGAGAAGGGCGCGGGGGCGATGGTCCCCGCGCCCTTTTTCGTTGCGTGGCGGGTGAGGGCTGGTTGGAACGGTAAGCTGTTGGACGTGCTGCGGTTTCTGTGTGGCGCGCGGTTATGCTGCAGTGCGGAAGTATAGAAAGTATAGACGCTCGCACGGGTTTCGCACGGGCGGGAGCGCGGGGTCGCGGCGGAGGTCGGAGATGGGCGCGGTCGTGTCGCTGTGGGGGTGGGCGCGGGCATTTGGGGACGGTGCGTACCCAGCGGCAATTACGATGAGCGCATAGCGTCAATTAGGATGAGCGGTTGAGGGTCTGCTTTCGGGAGGGCGTAGCCCGAGCGAAAGCAGACCCTCAACCGCTCTGGCTTCACCTGCGGGTCGGCCCCGGCGAGTTAT
>DATLXI010000016.1:0-1691 GCA_035575755.1 Sphingomonas sp. | reverse complement strand
TCATCGTCTCTGATCGAAGTTCGGGCATAAGTCTTTTGCGATACCGCGCACGCCCGGCCTGAAGGCCGGGCCTACGTTATCTTTCCACCAACGCGCAGATCGCGTGGATCAGCGTGCGATGCACTTCCTGTACTCGTGCGGCGGAGGCGCCGGGAACATTCACGTGAATGTCCGCCGCGCGGCCGGCGGCTCCCCCGTCGCGGCCGGTCAGCGCTATGGTGACCATTCCCTTCCCGCGCGCCGCTTCGAGGCCTTTCACCACGTTGACCGAACCACCGCTTGTCGAAATTCCGAGGGCGACGTCACCCGCGCGGCCGAGTCCCTCGACCTGCCTGGCAAACACACGATCGAACCCGTAGTCGTTCCCGATGCTGGTCAGCGTGCTCGTGTCGGTCGAGAGCGCGATGGCCGGCATCGCGGCGCGCTCACGCTCGAACCGGCCCACGAGCTCGGCGGCCATGTGTTGCGCGTCGGCGGCGCTTCCGCCGTTGCCGAACATGAGCACCTTCCCTCCGGCGCCGAACGCATCCCGGATCGCGGCAGCCGCCCTGCGCACCGCCTCCAGATCACCCTCGCGGACGCGCTGGTGCAACGCGATCGTCGCGTCGAAGATTCCCCGGATCAGCGCCACGTCGTCCGCACTAGCCATCACGGCCGGCGCGAGCGGTTGCGCGACGCCTCGATGTTCGCGACAAATTCCTCTTCCGACACCTGCAGCGGTTCGTAGGTCTTGACCGGATCCTTGATCTGCACTGGATAATCGCGCCGCATCGGGTGGCCCTCCCAGTCTTCCGGCATCAGGATCCGGCGCAGGTCCGGATGACCGTCGACCCGGATGCCGAACATATCCCACAGTTCCCGCTCCGCCCAGTTGGCCGCGGGCCAGAGCCCCATGATGGTCGGGACCGACGGATCCTCGCCAGACACCCGGACTTTCACGCGGAGCCGGCGCGCCGTCTCGCCGAACCCTTCCGCCCCCAGACTCCCCAGCAAGTACACGACCTCGTAGCGGGGTTCCCGCGGGATGTAGTCGACCGCGATGATGTCGGCGAGAAACGCGTACCGGAGCGCCGGCGTGTCGCGCAGCGCGCGCAGGGTCTCGACGAGCCTTTCGGGCGCGACGTAGATCGTCGGCATGCCGTCGGCGGCCTGCACCGGCTCGAAGGATCCGGCCGGGAGATGCGTGTCTAGGAGTTCGAACATCGGTCAGGCAGTCTCGGTGTCTGCATCATCATTCGACGGCGTTTCACGCCGACATCTTCATCTGATCGATTTTTCTCTGCAGCTGCACGATGCCGTAGATCAGCGACTCGGGGCGGGGCGGGCAGCCGGGCACGAACACGTCCACGGGCACTACCTGGTCGACCCCCTGCACGATGGCGTAATTGTCGAACACGCCGCCGACCGAGGCGCAGGCGCCCATCGAGATGACGTACTTGGGCTCCGGCATCTGGTCGTAGATGCGGCGCAGGACCGGCGCCATCTTCCGTGAGAGGCGGCCGGCGACGATCATGAGGTCCGACTGGCGCGGCGAGCCGCGAAAGACCTCCGCGCCGAAGCGCGCGACGTCATAGCGACCCGCGCTCATCGCCATCATTTCGATCGCGCAGCAGGCCAGGCCAAACGTGACCGGCCAGATGGACGATCGACGCGCCCACTGGACCATTTTTTCGACCGAGGTGGTCAGGATA
>DATLXI010000015.1:0-247522 GCA_035575755.1 Sphingomonas sp. | reverse complement strand
ACTGGGCGAACGAGCGGTTCACGATGGACGAGGGCTTTTCGCGCGCGGTGCGCAAGGTGTTCGTCGATCTATACGACCGCAAACTGCTCTACCGTGACAAGCGCCTGGTCAATTGGGACCCGGGCCTCAAGACCGCGATCTCCGACCTCGAGGTCGAGACGCGGGAGGTCAACGGCAAATTCTGGCATTTGAGCTACCCATTGGCGGACGGCAGCGGCGCGATTTCGGTCGCGACGACGCGGCCGGAGACGATGCTCGCCGACATGGCGGTGGCGGTCAACGCCGCGGACGCACGCTACACCGCGCTGGTCGGCAAGCAGGTCCGGCTGCCGATCACCGGGCGGCTGGTGCCGATCGTCACCGACGAACACGCCAATTCGGAGCTTGGGTCGGGCGCGGTCAAGATCACGCCGGGGCACGATTTCAACGATTTCGAGGTCGGCAAGCGCGCCGGCTTCAAGCCCGCCGACATGCTCAACATGCTCGACGGCGACGCAAACGTCATCCAGACCGCCGACGGGCTGATCCCCGACGAACTGCTCGGTCTCGACCGCTTCGCAGCGCGTGTGCGCGTCGTCGAGATGATCGAGGCGGCGGGGCTGCTCGAAAAGGTCGAGGATCGCGTCGTCCAGACCCCGTACGGCGACCGCTCGGGCGTCGTCATCGAGCCGTGGCTGACCGACCAATGGTATGTCGACGCGAAGACGCTCGCGCAGCCCGCGATCGAGGCGGTGCGGACCGGTGCGATCGATATCGTGCCGAAGACGTGGGAGAAGACGTTCTTCAACTGGATGGAGAACATCCAGCCTTGGTGCGTGTCGCGGCAATTGTGGTGGGGGCACCGGATACCGGCGTGGTTTGGGCCTAAGCGTGAAGGTGACGAACTCCACGAACATGATGCCAAGAGGGTACCATTCGTTGCGGTGGACCGTGACGACCTGCTGACGCAGCTAAAGGCCTACTACGGCGACGACAAAGATTTTGCGGTGTTCGAAAGTTACGAGGAATGGCTGCGGCAGCCTCCATCGCTCGAAGCTATCATGAAGATAGATTTATATCGTGACCCCGACGTCCTCGACACGTGGTTCTCCTCCGCGCTCTGGCCGTTCGCCACGCTCGGCTGGGACGGCACCGAGACTCCCCCCCCCCTCCGGGGAGAGGGAGCAGAAGCAGCTCGGCGGCCGCTACCCGAACGACGTGCTCATTTCCGGCTTCGACATCCTGTTCTTCTGGAACGCGCGGATGATGATGCAGGGGCTGCACTTCATGAAGGACGTGCCGTTCCGCACGCTCTACCTCCACGGCCTCGTCCGCGCCGCCGATGGCGCCAAGATGTCGAAGTCGAAGGGCAATGTGGTCAACCCGCTCGGGCTGATCGACCAGTACGGCGCTGACGCGCTGCGCTTCTTCATGGCGGCGATGGAGAGCCAGGGCCGCGATATCAAGATGGATGAGAAGCGCGTCGAGGGATACCGCAACTTCGCCACCAAGCTGTGGAACGCAGCCCGGTTCGCGCAGGCCAACGGCATCGTCGCCAGCACCACGCTGGAGGCACCGCGCGCCGACCTCGCGGTCAACAAGTGGATCATCGCCGAGACGATCGCCACGGTGCAACAGGTCGACCTCGCGCTCGCCGACTATCGCTTCGACGGCGCCGCGAACGCGATCTACCAGTTCGCGTGGAGCCGCTTCTGCGACTGGTATCTCGAACTCATCAAGCCGCAGGTGGTGGACGACGTCCGCGGCCAGATCGACGACGAATCGAAGGCCGTCGCGGGCTGGGTGCTCGACCAGATCCTGGTGCTGCTCCACCCGTTCATGCCGTTCATCACCGAGGAATTGTGGCACGCGATGGGCCCCCGCGAGCACGACCTGATCGTGGCGCAATGGCCGATGGCGGACGCGCGCTCGCTCGATCCCGAGGCGAGCAAGGAGGTCGACTGGCTGATCCGGCTGGTTCAGGAAATCCGCACCGCGCGCAACGAGCTGAACGTGCCGCCGGGCGCGCGCCTGCCGCTTCACGTCCGTGATGCGAACGAGTCGACGCTCGCGCGGCTCGAACGCCAGGCCCCGGCACTGGCGCGTCTCGCCCGCGTCACGCATGCCGAGGGCGAAGCGACCGGCGGCGCGGCGCAGGTTGTCGTCGACGAAGCGACGTTCGTCCTCCCGCTCGAAGGCGTCATCGACCTAGACGCCGAACGCGCGCGCCTGACCAAGGCGATCGCGGCGGCGGAGAAGGAGCGCGACGCGCTGTCGGGCCGCCTCGGCAACGCCAGCTTCGTCGAACGCGCCAAGCCCGAAGCGGTCGAAAAGGCCAAGGCCGACCACGCCGACAAGGCCGCCGAAGCCGCGCGGTTGCACGCGGCGCTGGGACGACTGGGGTAATCTTCTCCCCTCCCGCCTGCGGGAGGGGAATGCGCATTCAGCCGAAACCCGTCACCCCAGCGAAAGCTGGGGTGACGAACCTTCGAGGGGGCATGCTCAATGTTCGTCCCCGCCGCGCTCCAATCGCCGACACGCGATCGGGGATGCGCGTTTGACCAGCTCCACGCTCGCCCCCAATCCCGTCACCCCTCCTCAAATCCGTCACCCCAGCGAAAGCTGGGGTATCCCAGTTGGAAAGCGCACCGGCCATCCGACAACCGGGATACCCCAGCTTCCGCTGGGGTGACGGAGTTTGGGGGACGGCCGAGCGACCATGCGCACCGACCAAGTGTTCTCCCGCGAAGCCGGGAGCCCGGCCTGGGTCCCCCCTGCCCAAGGAAACAAGGCGGCCTTCGTCCGGGGCGGGGAGCCATGGGCTTGTTCCAACGTTCGTTCCGCGGCTAGGCGGTTGGCTTGCCAGGGGGCGAGCCCGTACGCCGGTGTAGGCCGGACCGAGCCGGCATGACGGAGTGACTGTGTGAGCGACTTGCAATCCGATCGTCTGCCGAGCGAAGCACGCCCCGCTGGCAACCAAGCCGCCAAACCCGCGGGCAGGCCGGGCCAGCGTGACCTGACCACCGGCCATATCGGCCGCACGCTCCTCGCGTTCGCGCTCCCGACACTCGGCTCCAACATCCTCCAGTCGCTCAACGGCTCGATCAACGCGATCTGGGTCGGGCGCTATCTCGGCGAAGGCGCGCTCGCTGCGACGTCGAACGCCAACATCATCATGTTCCTGACGTTCGGCGCGGTGTTCGGGTTCGGCATGGCGGCGACGATCCTGGTCGGCCAGAGCTTCGGCCGCCACGACCTCGACGGCGCGCGACGCGCATTCGGGTCCGCGGTCGGGCTCGTGCTGGGCGGGGCGATCGTCATCGCCGCGCTCGGCTGGGTGTTCGCGCCCGAGATCCTGCATCTGCTCGCCACGCCGGGCGACGCGATGCCGCTCGCGCTCGCCTATCTGCGCGTGATTTTCCTCGGGCTGCCCGCCTCGATGATGATGGTGCTGCTGATGATGGGCCTGCGCGGCACGGGCGACTCGATGACGCCGCTCTGGTTCATGCTGCTCAGCGCGATCCTCGACAGCGGACTCAACCCGTTGCTGATCGCGGGCATCGGCCCGTTCCCACAGATGGGGATTGCCGGCTCGGCGATGGCGACGCTGATCGCCAGCCATGTCTCGCTGCTCGGTCTGGTCGTCTATCTCTATCGGCGCGACCTGCCGATCCGGTTGCGCGGCAGTGAACTGCGCTACCTCATCCCCGAACGCGCGCTGACGGGCACGATCGTCCGCAAGGGCCTGCCGATGGGCGCGCAGATGCTCGTCATGTCGACCGCCGGCCTCGCGATGGTTGGGCTGGTCAACCGGCTCGGCGTCGATACCGCAGCGGCCTATGCGGTGTCGCAACAGCTCTGGACCTACATCCAGATGCCGGCGCTTGCGATCGGTGCGGCGGTCAGTTCGATGGCGGCGCAGAATATCGGCGCGGGGCGCTGGGACCGGGTCGGCGACATCACGAAATACGGGCTGATCTTCAACGTCGCGCTGACCGGCGCGATGGTGGCCGCGGTGATCCTGTTCGACCGGCCGGTGATGACGCTGTTCATCGGCGGCGACAGCCCGGCGTTGCCGATTGCGCGGCACATCCAGCTGATCGCGAGCTGGAACTTCATCCTGTTCGGCATGACGATGGTGCTGTTCTCGACGGTCCGCGCGAACGGCGCGGTGATCGCGCCGCTGCTCGCGCTGATCGTCGCGCTGTATCCGGTGCGGATCGGGTTCGCGCTGCTCGCCAAGCCGTGGCTGGGAGCGGACGCGCTCTGGTGGAGCTTTCCGCTCGGCTCGATGGTGACGCTGGCGATCGCCGCGGGCTATTATCGCTACGGCAACTGGCGGAAGGGCGCGCTGGTGGTGCCCGAGGAATGCAAGGAACAGGCGCACGGCATGACCGAGCCGGGCGGGCGGCTGCAGCCTACGGGGTGAGCCGACGTTGCCCCCCTCCCTGAAAGGGGGGGGCTGGGGGTGGGTAGGCCAGCTTTGGTCGCTAGCGTTGCGTGATCCGGACGCCGACCCACCCCCGACCCCTCCCTTCCAGGGAGGGGAGAATGCTTCGACTCTATCGCAACCGCTTCACGAACGAGCGACCGCCCTCGCGGCGTTCCATCTGGAAATTCGGGATCGTCTCGATCAGGTCCGCCAACCGGTTGAACCCGTAATTGCGCGCATCGAAGCTCGACCGGTTGCCGGCCAGCTGCCCCAGTTCGGCGACGCTCGCATAGCCCTTCTCGTCGCGCTTCACCGCGTTGTACGCGTCGATCAACAGCTTGACGACCTCCTCGTCGATCGGCTGCGTGGTCTTGGGACGCGTGGCCGGCACGGCGGTCGCGGCCTTCTCGCCGGCGGTCGGCGCGGGCGCCGGGGTCGGCATCGGCTGCGAGGATTCGTTGAGCGCCCCCACGTCGATGAACCGCGTGCAGGCCTGGCGGAATCCCTCGGGCGTGCGGCTGGTGCCGAAGCCATAGACCGGGATGCCGTCCTGCCGGATGCGCGTCGCCAGCGGCATGAAATCGCTGTCCGACGACATGATCCCGAACCCGTCGATGCGTCCGCGGAACAACAGGTCCATCGCGTCGATCGTCATCTTCATGTCGGTCGCGTTCTTGCCCTTGGTCAGGTCGAACTGCTGCTGCGGCTCGATGCCGTGCTTGATCGACATGTCGCTCCACGCCTTGAGCGCGGGCTTCGACCAATTGCCATAGACCCGCCGGACGTTCACCGTGCCGAGCTCGGCCAGCACGGTCAGGACGGGGTCGAGCGTCGCGGCGGAGGCATTGTCCGCGTCGATGAGAAGGGCGATGTTGCGCGTTGTCGTGTCGATCATGCGCGCAGGATTAGCCGCGCGTGCGCCCCGCGTCCACGCTCCACGCACCGCCGCCCGCTGCGGCCAGGTACAGGAACACGAAGCAGTAGAGCACCGCCGCCTCGCCGCCATTGGCGATCGGGAAGGGGCCCTGCGGCGCATGTGCTATGAAATAGGCGACCGCCGACATGCCCGACAGCACGAAGGCGACCGGCCGCGTGAACAGGCCGATGATGAGCAAGCCGCCGCCGACGACTTCGAGGATTCCGGCGACCGTCAGCACCGGGTTCATCGGCATGGGGAAGGGGGGCAGGCCGAAGAACTTCGAAATGCCGTGACTGAAGAATACCAGCGCGACGACGATGCGCATCACGCTCAGCAGGCGGGCGGACCAGGTGGCGGGTATCGGCATGGGCGAATCCTCGGTGTCGTTGCGTGCCCGAAATGTCCCACGGCGCCGACGCCCGGTCAATTTGCGTAAATCGAAACGGATCGTTCAGGGATAGCGGATCGCGACGACCTCATATTCGCGCTCGCCGGCCGGCAGGTCGACGCGGCGCACATCACCGATCGCGGCCCCGCGAAGGGCGCGCGCGAACGGCGAGTTCCAGCCGATCCGCCCGTTGCTGGTATCGGTCTCGTCGTCGCCAACGAGCGTCAGGATACGCTCGGCATCGTCCTCGTCGGCGACCGTCACGCAAGCCCCGAACCAGACGCGCGCGCGATCTTCCTGCGCGGCGGGATCGACGACCTTGGCCGCCTTCATCCGCTTCGACAGCCAGCCTAGCCGCCGGTCGATCTCGCGCAACCGTTTGCGGCCGTAGATGTAATCGCCGTTCTCGGACCGATCGCCGTTGCCCGCCGCCCAGGATATCACCTCGACGAGCGCGGGGCGCTCGGTCGACAGGAGTTGCTCGTATTCGGTGCGGAGCACGGCGTAGCCGGCGGGGGTGATATAGTTCGGGCGATCCATGACGAAGCTATATCGCCGCCATATCCGTCACCCCAGCGAAAGCTGGGGTATCCCGGTTGTCGGTCGGGCTGGAGCCGCGGGAGACCCCAGCTTTCGCTGGGGTGACGGGGTAAAGGGGCGTGGACCTGCTCTGGAAGTCAGGTACCGAGCTTAAACCCTCAACCCGGCCGGTTCTTCCCCAGATACCACGACAACCGTGCGCCCCCGCGGCTCTTCGCGCGCGCCGGGTTCATCAAATCGTACACCACCGCATTCTCGAGAACGCGCTGCACATAGTTGCGCGTCTCCTGGTAGGGGATCGCCTCGACCCAATCGACCATGTCGATCGCCCCGGTGCGCGGATCGCCGTTGGCGCGCAGCCACTTGTTCACGTTGCCGCCGCCCGCATTATACGCCGCCACCGCCAGCGGATAGCTGCCGTAATTGGCATACACCCGCTGGAAATAGCTCGAGCCGAGCATGATCGACATGTTCGGATCGGTCGTCAGCGCGGCTTGGTTATAGGCAAGCCCGATCTTCCCAGACTGCTCGCGCGCAGTCGCCGGCATCAGCTGCATCAGCCCACGCGCGCCGGCATGCGACACCGCCGCCCGGTCGAACTGGCTCTCCTGCCGCGAGATCGCGTGGATGATCGTCCAGTTATCCTCATACCCCGCCGGCACCGCGACCATCGGAAAGCCCACCGCGGAATAATCGCTCAAGCCGTTCGCGAGCGCACTCCGCCCGACCATCACGCCGAGATCGGGCCGGTTGATGCTCTTCGACAGTTCGGCGGCGAGCAAATGATCGGTATCGGTCGTCGCGTCCGCGGCGATCTGGCGGACGAACGCGGTCTGGTCCTGCCAGTCGCCGATCTGGCCGAGGAACTTCACCGCGCGCACCACCTCGCGCCGGTCGAACGCCGCCCGCACCGAAGGATCGATTGCCACCGACGCCACCGATGGCGGCGCGACCAGCGCTCGCCCGGTCCGCTCGTTCGCCAGCTGCCCGTAATATTGATCACGATAGCCCGCCGCCTGGCCGTAAAACGCCGCTGCCTGCGGAGCGAGCCCCGCCGCCTCCGCCGCGCGTCCCGCCCAATAATAGCCCTTCGACCGGACCTGCGGCGAACGCGAGCCCTTCGCGTACCGGTCGAACAAGGTCATCGCGTCCGCCGGCCGCCCGAGCTGCTTCATCGCCACCCGGCCGCCGAGCCAGGCGAGATTGGTATATTCGTCCCGCTCGGCATAGGATTTCGCGGCGATGTCCGCCCCGAACGGATACGCGTCGTCGATCTGCCGCGCGATATCGTAGGCGACCTGATACTGCCCGTCGTTCGCCGCGCCGTTCGCGTTGGTGACGAGCACCTCGTACCACTCCGCCGCATTGCCCGGCCGCGTCGTCAGCGACCTGGGCCGCGCCAGCCAAGCGCGTGCCGAAGGGCTCGCCCCCGCATTGCGCAACCACTGCGCCCGATCCGCGACATAGCCCGCGTCGTTCGCGTACAAGCTCTGCGTCGAAGCGGAGATGTCCGACGCGGTCGGCGCATTGGTCCGGAACGCCAATCGCGCCTCGAAGACCGGCCTGCGCGCCGGGCTCGTCCACACCAGTTGCCGCTGCGCCGCGCCGGTCTGGCCCGCCCACAACAGCGCATCCATCCGCGCATCCTGGTCGTCCGGCGTCAGCGCGCCCGGAAAGCCCGACGTCACCATCGCCTCGTCGGTCGGCGTCAGCCCGCTGCTCCGCCACGCCGTCCGCACCGCCGCATAGGCCTGGTCGCGCTGACCCGTCGCCATCAGCGCGCGCGCATAGGCGACCCCGCCCGATGCCGATTGCGGCGGATAGCGGCGGAAGAAGGCGACGACGTTTATCGGCGACCCGGTGCTCGCCTTGCGCTCGGCTGCCCGCCTGTTCGCGGTCTCGTTCGGCCAGCCCGGATGCGCCATCAGGAACCCGGCATAGCTGTCGAACGGAAGTGCGTCGGTCTGCTGCAACGCGCGCCACTGCGCGATCGTCGAGGCGATTGCGCCATCGCTCGCCATCGGCTGTGCATTGGGGCCGATATTGGCCAGCTGCGTGCTGTAGCGATCCAGCGTTTGCTGGCCCGGTTCGGACGCAGCGACCGTCCCCGCGACGACGGCTAGGAGAAGGCTCGTTTTCAACATCGATGCTACCATGTGGACAGCATACGCACGCAACCCGTATCTGTCCTGAACGAAATCCAGATAATCCCGAGATCTGGCGTTACAGGAATGCAGGCTACCGCATGTTTTCAGGATCTATTCCCGCGCTCGTCACGCCGTTCGCCGCCGATGGCAGCTTCGACGAACCCGCCTATCGCGACTTCATCGAGTGGCAGATCGCGGAGGGCTCGTCGGGCCTCGTTGCGTGCGGCACCACCGGCGAAGCGGCGACCTTGTCGTACGACGAACATTTCCACGTGGTGCGCGTCTGCGTCGACCAGGCGAAGGGCCGCGTCCCCGTCATCGCCGGCGCCGGCTCGAACGACACGCGCGTCGCATCGGCCAACCTGCGCGCTGCGAGAGACGCGGGGGCCGACGCCGCGCTGATGGTCCCGCCTTACTACAACCGACCAGGGCAGGAGGGCATTTTCCGCCATTTCGAGGCGCTCGCCCAGGCGACGCCGCTGCCGATCATCCTCTACAACGTCCCCGCGCGCACGGTGACGGACATCCAGCCGGCAACGCTCGCCCGGATCGTCGGCGCGTTCCCGGACGTCTTCGTCGGGGTCAAGGATGCGAGCGGCATCCTCGCCCGCGTGTCTCAGCACCGCGCGTCGTGCGGCCCGAACTTCTGCCAGCTGTCGGGCAATGACGACCTGGCGCTCGCGTTCAACGTCATGGGCGGCACCGGCTGCATCTCGGTCTCCGCCAACGTCGCCCCAAAGCTTTGCGCCGAGTTCCAGGCCGCGTGCCAGTCCGGCGACTTCGTGAAGGCGCTGGCCTATCAGGACCAGCTCTACCCGCTGCACGACGCGCTGTTCACCGATGCGTCGCCGGGCCCGGTGAAGTACGCGATGACCAAGGTGCGTCCCGGCTTCCCCGAAACCCTGCGCCTGCCGATGACGCCTGCGGGTGAAGCCTCGCGCGCGGCGGTCGATGCGGCGTTGGCGCATGCTGGCCTAGCCTGACCCGCTCCGTCATCCTGACGAAAGTCAGGACCCAGAGCCGCAAAGGACTGTCCTTGGTACTCTGGATCCTGACTTTCGTCAGGATGACGGCGCTCTTCCCCTAAGCCCCGCGACCTCCTACATCGCGCGTCCCATGGCACGTCCCAAACCCCCCACCTTCGAGAAGACCAAGATCGTCGCCGAGAACCGGCGCGCGCGGTATGATTATTATATCGAGCAGGTGTTCGAGGCGGGCATCGCGCTCACCGGCACCGAGGTGAAGGCGCTGCGCGGCGGCGAAGGCTCGATCGCCGAGGCCTATGCCGAGGTGAAGGGCAAGAGCGTCATCCTGGTGAATGCGAACATCCCCGAATTCAGCCACGGCAACCGCTTCAACCACGAGCCCAAGCGGCCGCGCAAATTGCTGCTCCACGAGCGCGAGATCAACAAGATGTTCGGCGCGGTCGCGCGTCAGGGCATGACGCTGGTGCCGCTGATGGTCTATTTCAATTCCAAGGGTCGCGCGAAGATCGAACTGGCGCTCGCCAAGGGCAAGCAGAACCATGACAAGCGCGATTCGGTGAAGGAACAGGACTGGAAGCGCGAGCAGGGCCGCATCATGCGCGATCGCGGATAGGCTGTGCCGAAAACGCCGGGCAGTATCTTCGGCCGCCTTGCAGCGTGGTCGCACCGGAACCTGCCGACCCGCGACTCGATGGAGCGCAACCGGCTGCTTCGGCCCGTCGCGCACCGCGTCCTGGCGCCCGAGCTGTGGCGGTTCACCCGCCGTTCCGTGCCGCGCGGCGTCGCGCTCGGCATGGTCGCCGGTATCCTGATTCCGGTCGCACAGACGCCGATCGCCGCCGTCTTCGCGCTGCCGTTCCGCGCCAACGTGCCGACCGCGGTGCTGACGACGTTCATCACCAATCCGCTGACCACGCCGCCGCTCTGGATCGCCGCCTATTGGATCGGCTCGTGGATGCTGAGGATCGACGAGCATGTCCCCGGCCAGCCCGTCGCCAACGCGGCGGCGCGGACCGAGTGGATCCCGTGGCTGATGCAGGCGGGCCCGGCGACGGCGCTCGGCCTGCTGGTCATCACGATCGTCTGCTCGATCGGCGGCTACGCGCTCAGCGCGCTCGGCTGGCGGCTGTGGATCGCGCGCAAGTGGCGGCACCGGCACGATAATAGCAGCCTGTAAGATTTCGTAACATTTGACACCGGTTGGAATTGACGGACCGTCTTATCGGCGTAGAACACGCAGCATCCTGAAGGTTTTTCCCGAGGTTTTTTGATGCGTAAGTCGATTGTTACCGTGATCCTGCTCGCGTCCGCCGCATCGGCTTTCGCCCAGACCAACACCGCGCCTGCCAACCCGTCGCCGACGTTGGCGAAGGCCGCGAAGGGTCCCGTCGCGCCCAAGGATGCCAACAAGCCGCAGATCGGCGATTTCGGCTTCGACATGGCCGGTCGCGATACCAGCGTGACACCCGGCACCGACTTCTTCGACTATACGAACGGCGGCTGGGTCAAGACCACGCCGATCCCCGCCGATCGCTCGTCCTACGGCATGTTCCACGTCCTCCAGGACCTGTCGCTCGAGCGCACCCGCACGATCCTCGACGTCGCGGCAAAGACCCCCGGCGACAAGGTCGGCGACTTCTACGCCAGCTTCATGGACGAGGCCGCGGTCAACGCGAAGGGTGTCGCCCCGGTCAAGCCGATGCTCGCTGCGATCAAGGCCACCACCGACAAGACCGCGCTCGTCACCGAGATCGCCAAGCTCCAGCGCCACGGCGTCGGTGGCCTGGTCGGCGTCGGCGTGTCGCAGGACGACAAGGACCCGACCACCTATGTCGTCGGCTTCGGCCAGAGCGGGCTCGGCCTGCCCGATCGCGATTATTATCTGAAGGACGACGCGAAGCTCGCGACCATCCGGACCGCGTACCAGGCGTATCTCGCGCGCATGCTGACGCTGGCCGGCGAGCCCAATGCCGCCGCCCGCGCCGCTGCCGTCTTCAACATGGAGAAGGGCCTCGCGACCGCGCACTGGACGCGGATCGAGAGCCGTGACGCCGACAAGACCTACAATAAATGGACCGCCGCCGATTTCGCGGCAAAGGCGCCGGGCTTCCCCTGGGCGCAGTACATGACCGCGATGGGCGTCACCGGCCGTCCGTTCTACCTCGTGTCGCAGCCGAGCGCGCTGACCGGCGAGGCGAAGGCGTTCGCCGACACGCCCGTGAACGTCCTTCAGGACTATGCGATGCTCAAGGTCCTGCGCGCCTATGCGCCGTATCTGTCGAGCGACTTCGACAAGACCAACTTCGCCTTCTACGGCACGACCTTGTCGGGCACGCCCGAGCAGCAGGTCCGCTGGAAGCGCGGCGTCTCGTCCGTCTCCGGCGCGATGGGCGAGGCGATCGGCCAGCAATATGTAGCGAAATATTTCCCGCCCGCGTCGAAGGCCGCCGCCGACGACCTCGTCAAGAACGTCATCGCGGCGATGGGCGAGCGGCTCAAGAACCTCGAATGGATGGCGCCCGAAACCAAGACCAAGGCGCTCGCCAAGCTTGCCGCCTTCACGCCGAAGATCGGCTATCCGGACAAGTGGCGCGATTATTCCGCGTTGCAGGTCCAGCGCGGCGATCTCGTCGGTAACGTCTCGCGCGCGAACGCGTTCGAGTATGATCGCGATCTCAAGAAGCTGGGCCAGCCGATCGATCGCGGCGAGTGGTTCATGACGCCGATGACGATCAACGCCTACGCCAATCCGACGATGAACGAGGTCGTATTCCCGGCCGCGATCCTGCAGCCGCCGTTCTTCGATCCGAAGGCGGACCCGGCGGTGAACTACGGCGGCATCGGCGCGGTGATCGGGCACGAGATCAGCCATCACTTCGACGACCAGGGCCGCAAATATGATGCGAGCGGCAAGCTCACCGACTGGTGGACCCCGCAGGACGTCACCCGCTTCAAGGTGTTCACCGACGCGCTCGTGAAGCAGTACGACGCGTACGAGCCCTTGCTGGGCCAGCATATCCAGGGCGGCCTGACGCTCGGCGAGAACATCGCCGATCTCGCCGGCCTCACGGTCGCGTACGACGCGTACCACAAGTCGCTCGGCGGCAAGCCCGCGCCGGTCATCAACGGCACGACCGGCGACCAGCGCTTCTACTACGGCTGGGCTGGCGTCTGGCGTTCCAAGTTCCGCGACGCCGCACTCCAGCAGACGCTGCTGTCCGACCCGCATTCGCCGGGCCATCAGCGCGTCCTGACCGTCCGCAACCTCGACCCATGGTACGCCGCGTTCGGCGCCAAGCCTGGCGAGGCGAGCTACCTCGCCCCGGCCGCCCGCATCCGTATCTGGTAACAGCCCCAATCCTACAGAGCCCCGTCATCCTGGGCTCGACCCAGGATCCAGAGCCGCACGCATCAACGCCTGTGGCTCTAGGTCGTGACTTTCGTCAGGATGACGAAGTTTGGAGAGAATCATGAAGTCCTTCATCGTCGCCGGCCTGCTCGCCGCCACCGCCATCACCGGCGTCACCGCCGCCATCTCGCAGACCGCCGAACCAAAACCCGCAGCCGCGCCCGCGGACTCCACCGGCGCGCAATACGGGACGTTCGGTTTCGACGAGAAGGGCATGGACAAGACCGTCCAGCCCGGCGACGATTTCTACGCCTTCGCCAACGGCAACTGGTCCAAGAACACCCCGATCCCCGCCGACAAGTCGAACTACGGCGCGTTCAACATCCTCTCCGACCTGTCCGAGACGCGCACCCGTGGCATCCTCGACACCGCCGCCAAGGATTCGAACTCGAAGATCGGTCGCGCCTACGCCACCTTCCTCGACACCGGCACGATCGAGGCCAAGGGCCTCGCGCCGATGCGCCCCTGGCTCGGCAAGATCGCCGCACTGAAGGACCGCGCCGGCTATCCCGCGCTCCTCGCCGAGGCCGACCGCGCCGGCATCCGCGGCCCGTTCGGCGGCGGCGTCGGCCAGGACGACAAGTCCCCCGAACAATACGCGCTCTCGCTCGGCCAGTCGGGCCTCGGCCTCCCCGACCGCGATTATTATCTCAGCACCGACGCCAAGCTGGTCGAGGCGCGCAATGCCTACCGCGCGCACATCGCCAAGATGCTGACGCTCGCCGGCGAGCCCAATGCAGAGGCGCGCGCCACCGCGCTGCTAGCGTTCGAGACCGAGATCGCCAAGGTCAGCTGGACCCGCGTCGACAGCCGCGACGCCACCAAGACCTACAACAAGATGACCGTCGCCGAGCTGGCCAAGCGCGCACCCGGCTTCGATTTCGTGGCCTATTTCAAGGCGATCGGCACGCCCGTCCCGACCGTCATCGTCGCACAGCCCTCGGCGATCACCGGCATCGCCAAGCTCGTTGCGACCGCGCCGATCGGCGTGCTGAAGGACCAGCTGATCCTGCGCTCGCTCGACGGCTATGCCGACGTCCTGCCCAAGGCGTTCGACGCCGAGCAGTTCGCGTTCTACGGCACCGTCCTCGGCGGCACGCCCGAGCAGGAGGCCCGCTGGAAGCGCGGCGTCCAGTTCACCTCCGGCGCGCTCGGCGACGAGGTCAGCAAGCTCTACGTCGCGCAGTATTTCCCGCCCGAGACGAAGGCCGCGGCGGATACGCTGGTCAAGAACGTCCTCGCCGCGATGGGCCGCCGGATCGACAAGCTCGAATGGATGGCCCCCGAGACCAAGGTCAAGGCGCACGCCAAGCTCGCCGCGTTCACGCCCAAGATCGGCTATCCCAGCCAGTGGAAGGATTTCTCCGCGCTGACGATCACGTCCGGCGATGCGTTCGGTAACGAATGGCGCGCCAATGAATGGCAGCACCAGGACAATATTTCCAAGCTCGGCAAGCCGTTGCAGCGCTGGGAATGGGGCATGACGCCGATGACCGTGAACGCCTATGCCAATTTCGGCATGGTCGAGATCGTCTTCCCCGCAGCCATCCTGCAACCGCCGTTCTTCGATCCCAAGGCCGACGATGCGGTCAATTACGGCGGCATCGGCGCGGTGATCGGCCACGAACTCAGCCATCATTTCGACGACCAGGGCTCGAAATACGACGCCAAGGGCCAGCTGACGGACTGGTGGACGCCAAAGGACATCGCCGGCTTCAACGCGCTCACCGGCAAGCTCGGCGCGCAGTATGACGCGTATGAGCCGCTCCCCGGCATGCACGTAAAGGGCCAGTTGACGATGGGCGAGAACATCGCCGATCTGGCGGGGCTCACGGTCGCCTACGACGCCTACCACACCGCGCTCGGCGGCAAGGCGGCGCCCGTGCTCGACGGCTTCACCGGCGACCAGCGCTTCTATCTCGGCTGGGCGCAGGTGTGGCGCCGCAACTACCGCGAAGCCAACCTTCGCAACCGCTTGCTGACCGATCCGCACTCGCCGTCGCAGCAGCGGGCCTGGGTCGTCCGCAACCTCGACCCCTGGTACGCGGCGTACAAGCCCACCGCCGGCCAGAAGCTGTACCTGACGCCGGAGCAGCGCGTCCGGATCTGGTAACGACTGTTCCCCCGCGAAGGCGGGGGCCCAGGATCACAAGCGCTTCGGCCCGCCACCCTGGACCCCCGCCTCCGCGGGGAACGGTTTGGCGGCTCGGACGCGCAAAAGCCACTCGGCCCGTCGGAGGTGGCAACCCAATCGCCGTCACCCCGGCCTAATCACCGTCACCCCAGCGAAAGCTGGGGTCTCCCTCGAGGCGGGCGACGCGCGACAAACAGGAAGATCCCAGCTTTCGCTGGGATGACGGGTGCGAAGGGCATACCGGCCGCCTTGTCCCCCCAAACCAAGCATCCCGCTTGACGCGCCGCCCCGCTTGAGCGGAAGACGACCCCGATGGCATCGTTCGCTTTACCCCCTCCCGCGCGCAACGCCGCGCTCGTCGCCATCGTCTCGGGCATTGCCGCCGCCGCGATCGTCCTGCTGCTCGTCGGAAGCTGGATCGCCGCTGCCGGCTTTTTCGCCGCCGCGATCGTCGTCATCGGCGCGCTCATCGCCTGGCGCCTGCTCAACCCGGTGGCCAGGGATGCGCCGCGTCCGGTCGACTGGGACCTGACCCGTACCGTTGCCGAGGCCGGTGCCGACGCGATCGCCATCACCGACCGCGCCGGACGGCTGGTCTGCGCGAACGATGCGTATGAAGCGCTGTTCGAAGGCTTCCCGACGCCCCCCGGTCTGCCACTCGACGAAACCGGCGCCGCTACACTCGCCGACGCCGGTCGCGTGGCCTGGCGCGACGGCGCCGCCCGGGTCGATCGGCTCGACGCGCGCGGCGTCTGCCTGTCCGCGCAAATCGCGCGCGCGGGTGACGAGGCCGACATGCTCGTCTGGCGCTTCGTCACCGCCGCGGAGCACGACCTCGCCGAAACGCTCGCCGCCCTGCTCGCCGGCCCGACCGGAGACCGGCTTGGCGGCAGCGGCATCATGGCCGCGTTGCTCTCGCCCGACGGCCGCGTCCGCACCGCGAACCGTGTGCTGCGTGCCCGCGCATGCGGCGACGAATACGAGCCGATCGACGGCCGCGACTTCGCCCGCTTCCTCATCACCGACAGCCGCGGCCTCGTCCGCTTCGAACGCGAAGGCCTCGAAGGCACGCCGCTCCGCGTCCTCCAGATCCCGTTCCTCGAGGGCGACGACGCCCCCGTTCTCGTCGCGCTGCTGGATGACGAAGAAGACGCCCCCGCGCTCGGCGCCAGTGCATCGGCCCACGTCCGCAGCCTCGTCAGCATGATGCCGTTCGGCATGGCGCTGGTGGATCGCGACGGCCGCTTCCTGCAGATGAACGACGCGTTCCTCCGCGCCGCCGGCGTCAATTCGGTCGCGCCGCCGCTGTATCCCGGCGACCTCGTCGTCCGCGAGGACAAGGCGGCGGTCGCCGATGCGATCCGCAAGTTCGCGAACGGCGCAACGCATTCGGCCGATATGGCGGTCCGCCTGAAGGATCACCCCGACGAGCCGGTCGCCCTGACGATCGCCGGCGCGCGCGGATTGGGCGACGCCGCCGTCCTGCTCAGTCTGAAGGACAATAGCGAGGAGAGCCGCCTCAAGCGCGAAGTGGCGCAGGCCACCAAGATGCAGGCGGTCGGACAGCTCGCCGGCGGCGTCGCGCATGATTTCAACAACATCCTGACCGCGATCATCGGCCACTGCGACCTGATGCTGATGCGCCATTCGCCCGGCGACAGCGATTACGACGACATCCAGCAGGTTCGCACCAACTCGAACCGCGCCGCCAGCCTCACGCGACAGCTGCTCGCCTTTTCGCGCCAGCAGACGCTCCGCCCGCAAATCCTCCAGCTCCCCGACGTCGTCTCCGAAGTGTCGAACTTGTTGAAACGCCTGATGGGCGAGACCGTCCGGCTCGACATGACTCACGGCCGCAACCTAGGCCCGGTCCGCGCCGATCCCGGTCAGCTCGAACAGGTCGTCGTCAACCTCGCGGTCAACGCGCGGGACGCGATCGTCTTGGCCAATGCGCGCGGCGGCGGCGTACTGACGATCACCACGCGCTCGGTTCCCGCCTCCGAAGTGCGCGAGATGGCGTCCGATATCCTGCCCGTCGCCGATTACACCGCGCTCGTCGTCTCAGACACCGGCACCGGCATCCCCCCCGACGTGCTCCCGAAGATCTTCGAACCGTTCTTCACGACGAAGGAATTCGGCAAGGGCACCGGGCTGGGCCTTTCGACCGTCTACGGCATCGTCAAGCAATCCGGCGGCTACATCTTCGCCGACAGCAAGCCGGGGCAGGGCGCCACCTTCAGCATGTATTTGCCGGTCCACGCCGCGCCCGCTTCCACGCGCCCGGTGATCGCCAAGCCCGCGGCCAAGCCGGTCGATCTCTGGGGCACCGGCACGATCCTGCTGGTCGAGGACGAGGACATGGTCCGCGCCGTCGCGGAACGCGCGCTGGCCCGCCAGGGCTACACCGTGCTGACCGCCGAGAATGGCGAAGTCGCGCTCGAAGTGCTCGACAAGCATGGCCGTCCCGATCTTCTGATCAGCGACGTCGTGATGCCGCAGATGGATGGGCCCACGATGGTGCGGCACGTGCGCCAGAAATATCCGGACCTGCCGATCCTGTTCATGTCGGGCTATGCCGAGGAACAGTTGCGCAAGTCGATCGACCTCGACAACGTCGCGTTCCTGCCAAAGCCATTCTCGGTGCAGGAACTCGCCGAGGCGGCACGAGACGTTCTCGCCGCGCGCTGAATCGAACAAGATGTTGGCAAGCGGTAACAATCCCGCCTATGCGCAGTGTATGACCGCTTCCCAGCAGATCCTCATCGTCGAGGATGAACCGTTGATCGCCATGATGCTCGAGGATTTCCTCGAAGTGTTGGACAAGGGGGTCGCGGGTTCGGTGGACACCGTTGCCGATGCGTTGAAGCGCATCGAACAGGGCGGCGTCGACGGCGCGATCCTCGACGTGAACCTGCGCGGCGGCGAAAAGAGCACCGCGGTCGCCGAGGCGCTCGCTGCAAAGGGCGTTCCCTTCATCTTCGCCACTGGCGGCGGCGATGACGGCGTAGCCCCGGAATTCCGCGACCGCCCCCGCCTGCAAAAGCCCTTCACGATGGACGGCGTGGCAAAGGCCCTCGAAAGCCTCTGACGGCTCTTCACCCCTCCCTGAAAGGGAGGGGCCGGGGGTGGGTAGGCCGCTTGGCGAAGGCGACGTTCACCTAAACCGTCATCCGGACGAAAGTCAGGGTCGCAAAACTCACCCCGTCATCCTGACGAAAGTCAGGATGACGGAAGAGGTGCGTGCCGCAAGCCTCGCAAGTTCTTCAAGGACGGCAGTCCACCTGCGCGTGCTTCAGCGCCCAGACCCGCGAATACCCGAGCGCATAAATCGGCGCCCGCGTGAGGGCGGCCATCAACATCCGTCACGCAAAAATCAGCGCAACTCTCTTGCGCAAATACCCCCTCCCGCGACATAGGCGTTCGCCATGACCCGCACATTCGATAAATCGCGCCTGCCGAGCCGGCATGTCTCCGTCGGCCCCGAACGCGCCCCGCACCGCAGCTATTATTACGCGATGGGCCTCGACGAGGAGCAGATCGCCCGCCCGTTCGTCGCGCTCGCATCCGCCGGCAACAACTCCGCGCCCTGCAACACCACGCTCGACGCGCAGGCCGATGCCGCGCAGGCGGGCGTCATCCAGGGCGGCGGCATGCCGCGCCGGTTCAACACGATCACCGTCACCGACGGCATCGCGATGGGCCATCAGGGCATGAAGGCGAGCCTCGTCAGCCGCGAAGTCATCGCCGATTCGGTCGAACTCTCGGTCCGCGGCCATTGCTACGACGCGCTGGTCAGCTTCGCGGGTTGCGACAAATCCTTGCCAGGCATGATGATGGCGATGCTCCGCCTCAATATCCCGAGCGTGTTCGTCTATGGCGGCTCGATCCTCCCCGGCCGCTATCAGGACCGCGACGTCACCGTCGTCGACGTGTTCGAGATCGTCGGCAAATACGCCGCCGGTGCCTGCCCGCTCTCCGAAGTCCATGCACTCGAAAAGGTCGCATGCCCCGGCCACGGCGCCTGCGGTGGCCAGTACACCGCGAACACCATGGCCTGCGTCGCCGAGGCGATCGGATTGTCGATCCCGAACAGCAACATGGTGCCCGCACCGTACACGACGCGCGAACAGATCGCGGTCGCGGCCGGTGCGCAGGTCATGGAGTGTCTCGCCGACAATATCCGCCCGCGCGACATCTGCACGCGCGAGGCATTCATCAACGCCGCGCGCGTCGTCGCCGCGACCGGCGGCTCGACCAACGCGGCGCTGCATCTGCCCGCAATGGCGTCCGAAGCCGGGATCGAGTTCGACCTGTTCGACGTCGCGGAGATCTTCAAGACAACGCCGTACATCGCGGACCTCAAACCCGGTGGGAAGTACGTCGCCAAGGACATGTACGAGGCCGGCGGCGTCTACATGCTGATGAAGACGATGCTCGCCGGCGGGTTCCTCGACGGCAGCTGCATGACGGTGACCGGCAAGACGCTGGGCGAAAACATCGACCAGGTGACATGGAACCCCGACCAGAAGGTCATCTACGACATCAACACGCCGCTGACGCCCACCGGCGGCGTCGTCGGCCTGCGTGGCAGTCTCGCCCCCGACGGCGCGATCGTAAAGGTCGCGGGCATGCACCGGCTCCAATTCTCCGGCCCGGCGCGCGTGTTCGATTGCGAGGAGGACACCTTCGCCGCGGTTGAGAACCGCGAGATCAACGAAGGCGAAGTCATCGTCATCCGCTACGAAGGCCCCAAGGGCGGCCCCGGCATGCGCGAGATGCTGTCGACCACCGCTGCGCTCTACGGCCTCGGCATGGGCGAGAGCGTCGCGCTGATCACGGACGGCCGCTTCTCGGGCGGCACGCGCGGCTTCTGCATCGGCCATGTCGGTCCCGAAGCAGCAGACGGCGGCCCGATCGCGCTCGTCGAGAATGGCGACATCATCCATATCGATGCCGAAGCCGGCACGATCGATCTCGACGTTCCCGACGACGTGATGGCAGCGCGCCGCGCGGCATGGGTGCCGCGCAAGACCGATTACGGCTCGGGCGCATTGTGGCGCTATGCGAAGACCGTCGGCCCGGCCTACAAGGGTGCCGTCACGCACCCAGGAGCCGCAGCCGAAACCCATGTCTACGCGGATATCTAAGCAACTCCAGGCGGTTGCGGCGCTTCTCTCGCTCCCGCTCGCAGCGTGCGAGCGGGCGCCGAGCAGCGAACAGGTCGCCGCGCAACAGCGTGACGACACCGCAGGCGACACCCGCATCGCCTGCGCGCACGGCGGGGCTGCGCTGGCGGCGAGCTGCACAATCGAACAGGCGCAGGGCCGCAACGGCCTGATCCTCACCGTCCGCCATCCGGATGGCGGCTTTCGTCGCCTGCTGGTCACGAAGGACGGTCGCGGCGTGATCGCCGCCGACGGGGCGGAGGTCGCGAAGGTCACGATCGTCGGCACAGACGGCATCGACGTCGCGCTCGGCGGCGACCGCTACCGCCTGTCGGCGACGATCAAACCGTCATGATCGGAATCGAAGGCCTGCCGATCCTGACCGCCGCCGAAATGCGCGCCGCGGAGGATGCGGCGATCGCGACGGGCGTCTCGGTCGAAACGCTGATGGACCGCGCCGGCACCGCCATCGCGCACGCGGTCCACCGCCTGGCCGGATCGAACGACATCCTGATCCTGTGCGGCCCCGGCAACAACGGCGGCGACGGCTATGTCGCCGCACGCGTGCTGGCTCAGATGGGCGCGACGGTCCGCATCGCCGCGCTGTCCGACCCCAAAACCGACGCGGCGAAGGCGGCTAGGGCAGGGTGGTCCGGCCCCGTCGAAACGCTCGCGGATGCGAAGCCCGCGCCGGTTTTGATAGACGCGCTGTTCGGCACCGGCCTGACCCGAGCCCTCGATGCAAGTTCCACCGCAACAAAAACCAGCTCCCCCGCGGACGCGGGGGCCCAGCTAAGTACCGAGTGCGCCGCCAGTGGCTCAGCCTGGGCCCCCGCATCCGCGGGGGAACACCCGGTCGTCGACAGGCTACATACCCTCGCGAAATCGGCCCAGCTCACCATCGCGATCGACCTCCCCAGCGGCCTAGCCACCGACACCGGCCAAGCCCTCAGCATGCCCCCCGTGTTCGACCTCACGCTAACCCTCGGCGCAGTAAAACCCTCGCACCTCCTCCAACCCGCCGCACGCTATTGCGGCAACATCCGCCTCCTAGACATTGGCGTCCCCACCACCAGCGACGCCGAAGTCCTTAAAGCTCCAACGCTCGCAAGCCCCGGCCCGGACTCGCACAAATACACCCGAGGCATGGTCGCGGTCATCGCGGGCGCCATGTCCGGCGCCTCGGAGCTAGCCGCGCTCGCCGCAATGCGTGCTGGCGCCGGCTACGTAACCCGGCTCGGCGACACCGCAGGCCCACCCCACGCCCTCGTCCGCACGCCGTTCTCCGACCACGCCCTCGCCAACGACCGGATCGGTGCGCTCGTGATCGGCCCCGGCCTCGGGCGCGACGACACCGCCAAGGCCCGCGTCGACGCTGCGCTCACCGCCGGCCATCCGCTCATCATCGACGGCGACGCGCTCCGCCTGATCGCCCCCGACCGTATCAAGGCGCTAGACGTCCCCGTCATCCTCACGCCGCACGCCGGCGAGTTCGACGCGCTTTTCGGCAAGTCGGACGCCGACAAGATCACCCGAGCCCGAGACGCCGCCGTCCACGTAAACGCCGTCGTCGTCTTCAAAGGCGCAGACACCGTCATCGCCGCTCCCGATGGCCGAGTCCGCATCGCGCAAGGTGCCAGCGACTGGCTCTCCACCGCCGGCACCGGCGACGTCCTCGCCGGCGCGATCGGCGCGATGCTTGCCGCCGGTCTCGAACCCCTGGAAGCAGCATCCGCCGGAGTGTGGCTCCACGGTGACGCCGCGCGCCGATTGGGCCCCGCGTTCATCGCCGACGACTTGGCGGATGCGCTCAGGTCGGCCAGAGCGGGGCTATGACCTCTGATACGAACACCGACACCATCATCCGCGTCGCGGCGCGCGGCGACGGGATCACCGCCGACGGCCGCCACGCCGCGCTGACCGCCCCCGGCGACACGCTCGCCGCCGACGGCACCGTCACCCCCGGACCGCACCACCAGACGCCGCCCTGCGTCCATTTCCCGACCTGCGGCGGCTGCCAGCTCCAGCATCTCGACGACCAGAGCTATGCCGAATTCGTCACCGACCGCATCGCCTCCGCGCTCGACGGGCAGGACCTGTCGGCACCGATCCGCACGCCGCATATCTCGCCCGAGCGCAGCCGCCGCCGCGCGACGCTCCATGCCGAGGGCAAGGGCGGCAAGATCACGCTCGGCTTCACCGCCGAAAAGGCGCACACGATCGTCGACATCAAGGAATGCTGGATCCTCGATCCGCGCCTGTTCGCGCTCGTGCAGCCCTTGCGCCAGCTGCTCAAGCGCCTCAATTTTCGCCGCCGCGCCGACATCCACCTGACGCTCGCCGATCAGGGCGCGGACATCTTGATCACCGGCTTCGCCCCCGAAGGCCTCGCCGCCGCCGAAGCGCTCACCAAATTCTGCGAGGACCATAAGATCGCGCGCGTCGCGTTCGACGACGGCCTCGGTCCCGAGACGCGCTGGGAACCCGATTCGGTCACGATCACGCTGGGCGGCGTCCCCGTACCGCTCCCGCCCGCGTCGTTCCTCCAAGCCACGCCCGACGGCGAAGCCGCGCTCACCGCCGCGGTCCTCGAAGCGATCGGCAAGTCCGCAACCGTCGCCGACCTGTTCGCCGGCCTCGGCACCTTCACGCTCGCGATCCCGGCCAAGGTCTATGCGGCCGAAGGCGCGCGCGACGCGCTCGGCTCGCTCAAAGCCGCCGCGCACCGCACCCAGCGTCTCGTCTACCCCGAGCACCGCGACCTTTACCGCCGCCCGCTGACGGTGGCCGAACTCGACCGCTTCGACGCGGTGGTGATCGATCCGCCCCGCTCGGGCGCGCGCGAACAGGCGACCGCGCTCGCCGAGTGCAAGGTGCCGGTGATCGTCTACGTATCCTGCAATCCGGCCAGCTTCGCGCGCGACGCGAAGGAGCTGTGCGACGCCGGCTGGCGGATCGACTGGGTCCAACCGGTCGGCCAGTTCCGCTGGTCGACGCACGTCGAACTCGCCGCCAAGTTCGTCCGCTAAGCTACGGATACACCGCACTCACGAAGAACAACCCATCGGGCGGTGCATTCAGCCCCAGCATCGCCCGATCCTTCGCCGCCAGCGCGTCCGCAACATCGCCGACCCCCCAGCGCCCCATGCCCACCAGTGCCAGACACCCGACCATCGACCGCACCTGATGATGCAGGAACGACCGCGCCGCCGCGTAAATGAACAGACGCTCCCCCTCGCGTACCACCTCAAGCCGATCCAAAGTCCGCACCGGGCTGTCCGCCTGGCAATGCGCCGACCGAAACGTCGTGAAGTCGTGCCGCCCGACCAGCGCCCCCGCCGCCTCGGCCATCGCGTCCGTATTAAGCGGCTGCGGCACCTGCCACGCCAGCCCCGCCTCGAAACTCAGCGGCGCGCGCCGGTTGACGATCCGATACTCATACGACCGCCCGACACACGAAAACCGCGCATGCCAATCGTCCTCGACGACCTCGCACGCCAGCACCGACACAGGCGCCGGCCGCACCAGCGCATTCAGCCCCTCCATCAACCGGAACGCCGCGACCGGCTTCTCGATATCGACATGCGCGCGCATCGCTAGCCCGTGCACCCCGGCATCGGTCCGCCCCGCCGCTTGCACTGACGCCGTCTCGCCGGTCATCTTCAGCACCGCGGCCTCCAGCGCCGCCTGCACGCTCGGCCCATGCTTCTGCCGCTGCCAGCCCATGAACGGCCGCCCGTCGAATTCCACCGTCAACGCGAACCGCGTCAAAGCTGCGTCCCCGAGGGAATCGCAAACCCGCGCACCAACTCCGTCGCCGACGTGACGCCGCGCCCCGCGCGCTGCACCAAGGTCGGCCGGATCGCCCCGTCGCCGCAACCGATCGTCAGCTCGGCGTTGACCGTAAGCCCCTCGCAACCGAGAAACGTGAACGGCAGCACGTCCGCCGCCAGCACCTTCACGCGCTCGCCGGCATGCTCGAACCACGCGCCCGGCGCCGGGTTCATCGCCCGCACCAGCCGCTCGACCTCGGTCGCCGACCGCTCGAAATCGATCCGCGCCTCTGCCTTTTCGATCTTCGCGGCATAGGTAACGCCCTCTTCAGGCTGCGGCCGGGCAGGGTAGGCGTCCAGATCGCCCAGCACCTCGACCATCAACCGCGCGCCCATCGCCGACAGTTCGGCGGTCAGGTCCCCCGCGGTCTTCCCCACGATCGGTGTCCGCCCCTCGAGCCGCACCGGCCCGGTATCCAGCCCGGCCTCCATCTGCATGATCCCGACCCCCGTCTCGGCATCGCCGGCGAGGATCGCACGTTGCACCGGCGCCGCCCCGCGCCACCGCGGCAGCAACGAGCCATGCACGTTGAGACACCCGAATCGCGGCGCCTCCAGCACCGCGCGCGGCAGGATCAGGCCATAGGCCGCCACCACCGCAACGTCGGCATCCAACGCCGCAAATGCTTCACGTGCCGCCACCCCCTCGGGCAGCGACGCCTTGAACGACACGGGCGTCCGCACCTCGATCCCCAGCGCCTCCGCCCGAAGCTGCACCGGCGACGGCACCAGCTCGCGCCCACGTCGCCCGCCCGGACGCGCCGGCTGGCAATACGCCGCCACCACGTCATGCCCCGCCGCAACGAGGGCCTCCAGCACCGGCACCGCGAAGTCCGGCGTTCCCATGAAGATGATCCGCATGCCGCCTCTCGAACACGCTGGCGGGGAGCCGCGCAACCCCCTATCTGTTCCCGATGGCATCCCCCGAGATCGAGGCGCTGACGCAGGCGCTGGCCCGGCTCCCCGGCCTCGGCCCCCGGTCCGCCCGTCGCGCGGTGCTGCATCTGCTCAAGAAGCGTGATGCGGCGCTGGGTCCGCTGCGCGAGGCGCTGACCGCGGTCGACGAGCGGCTGGAGAATTGCTCGGTCTGCGGCAATGTCGACACCACCAACCCCTGCGCGATCTGCGCCGACCCGCGCCGCGACCAGCGTTCGCTGTGCGTGGTCGAGGAAGTCGCCGATCTCTGGGCGCTCGATCGCTCGCGGCTGTTCCCCGGCCGCTTCCACGTGCTGGGCGGTCGCCTGTCCGCGCTTGAAGGCATCCGCCCCGAGGACCTCAGCATCGACAGCCTCGTCCGCCGCATCGAAGTCGGCGGAATCGACGAGGTCGTCCTCGCGATGAACGCCACGCTGGAGGGCCAGACCACCGCGCATTACATCGCCGAGCGCATCGAACGCTTCCCGGTCCGCGTCACCCAACTCGCGCACGGCCTGCCGGTCGGCGGCGAACTCGACTATCTCGACGAGGGCACGTTGGCGCAGGCATTGCGCGCGCGCCGACCCATGGCTTAACCCAAATGCTTGACGGGCTACCGCGCGGAACCTAGCTGCGCTTGATGACCGTCATGACCGTTCTCGAAGTCCCCGATCCCCGCCTGCGCCTTGTCGCGCAAGCCGTGGAGACGGTCGACGATTCCATCCGCACGCTCGTCGCCGACATGGTCGAGACGATGTACGACTTCAACGGCATCGGCCTCGCGGCGACCCAGGTCGGCGTCCAGAAGCGGGTCCTCGTCATCGACCTCCAGGAGGAGAAGGACGAGGAGGACAAGCCGATCAGGAACCCCAAGGCGTATATCAACGCCGAGATCCTGTCGGTCAGCGACGAGATGTCGACCTACAACGAAGGCTGCCTCTCGATCCCCGAGCAATATGCCGAGGTCGCACGCCCTGCGCGCTGCCGCGTGAAGTGGCTCGACGAGACCGGCGCGGCGCATGAGGAGGATTTCGACGGCCTGCTCTCGACCTGCATGCAGCACGAGATCGATCACCTCGACGGCGTGCTGTTCATCGACCACATCAGCCGCCTCAAGCGCGACATGGTGATGAAGAAGCTGTCGAAGCAGCGCAAGCTGGGGTGAGGGGCCGGGGGCTATCGCTCCCCACCACACTCCGCCTCCCCGGCGAAGGCCGGGGCCCAGTTGGGGGACGCCGCTAACTGCGCGCAGTCGATCGTTACGATAACCTAGCCACCTGGACCCCGGCCTCCGCCGGGGTGGAGTGGTTGCTTGGTGAAGGTGCCTGTGACGGCGCGCCCCTCCCGTTCTCCCGCGAAGGCGGGAGCCCAGGGTCCCAGACACCACCACCCGCAACCCTGGCCTCCCGCTCCCAAGCAAGAACCAGAAGTTTTCCCTCTGTCCTACCGAAAATGTTCGGCGTATGTTCCCGCCATGACGTCTCGCACCACATCCCAAACCCGCTCGCCCGCCCCCCCGCAACGCACCGCAGAAATATCGTGCGAGCGTCTGCACTTTCTATACTTCACTCCAAAAACGGCGGATTTCCGTGGCTGAGTTCGCCATCGTCGCCGTCCTCGCGCTCGCCGCCGGCGTGCTCCTCGGCTGGCTGCTAGCCTCGCGCAAAGCCCAATCGCTCGCCGCCGACCTCGCCGTCGCCCAAACCAAAGCCGCCGACGCCGAGATCATCCGCACCGCGCGCGACGCCGTCGAACGCGAACGCAACGCGGCGATGCAAGACCTCGCCACCCTGCGCGCACAGAACGCCGAGCGCGCCACCGACACCGATCGCCTCCGCATCGACCTGTCCGCCATCCGCACCGACCGCGACGCCGCCCGCACCGAGATCGCCACGCTCAAAGCCCAAGGCGAAGCGTTCGAAACCCGCCTGCTTGAACTGCGCGAAGCCAAGGACGTCATGGCCGCGCAGTTCGGCGACGTCGCAAACAAGCTGCTGAGCGACGCGCAGAAGACCTTCCTCGACCGCGCCGACGCGCGGTTCCGCCAGTCGGAGGAATCCGCCGGGCTGAACCTCAAGTCGATGCTGCAACCCGTCAGCGATCGCCTGCAACGCTATGAAGAGGGCGTCGCCAAGGTCGAGGCCGAGCGCCGCGACGCGTTCGGCGACCTCAAGGGCCAGATCGAACAGATGCGCCTCGGCCAGGAAAAGGTCTCCACCGAAGCCGCCAAGCTCGTCAATTCGCTCCGCAACGCCCCCAAATCCCGTGGTCGCTGGGGCGAGCAACAGCTGAAGAACGTCCTCGAAACCTGCGGCCTCAGCGAACACACCGACTTCCAGACCGAAGTCTCCGTCGCAGTCGGCGACGACGGCGCGAGACTCCGCCCCGACGCGATAATCCGCGTCCCCGGCGGCCGCGCGCTTGTTATCGACGCGAAGGTGTCGCTCAACGCCTATCAGGACGCGTTCGGCGCAGTCGATGATGCCGAGCGACTGATCGGCCTGGCAGCGCATGCGGCCTCGATGCGCGCGCACGTCAACGGGCTAGGCAACAAGGCGTATTGGAGCCAGTTCGCCGACACGCCCGACTACGTCATCATGTTCGTCCCCGGCGAGCATTTCCTGTCCGCCGCGCTCGAACACGACCCGACGCTCTGGGATTTCGCCTTCGAAAAGCGCGTCTTGCTGGCGACTCCGACCAACCTGATCGCGATCGCCCGCACGGTCGCCGCGGTCTGGCGCCAGGAAAAGCTCGCCAACGAAGCGCGCAAGATCGGCGAACTCGGCAAGGAAATGCATGATCGCCTCGCCAAGGTGGCGGACGATCTGCGGAAGGTCGGCGTGGGTCTCAACAGCGCGGTGAAGAATTTCAACGGCTTCACCAACTCGTTCAACGGCCGCCTGATGGTAACCGGCCGCAAGTTCCGCGACCTCAACATCGAGACCGGTGCGCGCGATCTGGAGGACGTCTCGTCAGTCGATGCATTGGCGCTAGGCGAGGGCCCTGCGCTGATCGAAAAACCGGAGACGACGGAGAGCTGACCACACCACGATACCCACCCCGGCGAAGGCCGGGGCCCAATCGGGGGACGCTAATACTGCGCGCTGCGATCCGTGATTTCCGCTTTCCCAATTGGGCCCCGGCCTCCGCCGGGGAGGTACATAGTTCCCATCGTCTGTGCTTTGTCCCCCTCGCAACCCTGGTCGGCGCGTGAACCCCGTCCCGAACACGCAAAGAAAAAGGGCCGCCCGGATCTCTCCAAGCGGCCCATTTTCTTGTCCCGAGAAGGGGAGGCTAGGGGATTAACCCTGCGCCTCTTTCTCATCGTCGCGCTGCGGTGCTTCGGCAGTCGCGCCGGGCTCTGCGTTCGGATCGTAATCCTCGACGAAGCCGGCCTCGTCACGCTCGAACATCGACGACATCACGTCGACGCCCTGCGCCTGCATCTCGGCCTCTTCAGGCGAGCGTGCGACGTTGACCTTGACGGACACCGACACCTCGGGGTGGAGTGCAACCTTGACGGTGTACAGCCCGATTGCCTTGATCGGCTTGTCGAGCACGATCGCCGACTTGCCGACCTTGTGACCATCGGCCACCAGCGCATCGACCAGATCGCGAACCGCGACCGAACCGTAGAGCTGACCGGTGTTGGACGCCTGACGGATCAGGGTCACGGTCGCGTCGTTGAAGGTCTTCGCTTCAGTCTCGGCATCGCTGCGACGCGATGCATTGTCCGATTCGATCTTCGCACGGTTCGACTCGAAAACCTTGCGGTTCGCGTCGTTCGAGCGAAGGGCCTTCTTGTTGGGAAGCAGGAAGTTACGTGCGTAACCGTCCTTGACCTTCACCACGTCGCCGATAGCACCAAGCTTTTCGACGCGCTCAAGCAGAATGACGTCCATGTGGGCGCTCCTTACTTAACGATGTAGGGCAGCAAGCCCAGATGACGCGCACGCTTGATGGCCTGGGCCAGTTCGCGCTGCTTCTTCGCGGCAACAGACGTGATGCGCGAAGGGACGATCTTGCCACGCTCGGACACGAAGCCCTGCAGCAACCGGACGTCCTTATAGTCGATCCGGGGAGCGTCTTTTGCGGAGAACGGGCAGCTCTTGCGGCGGCGGAAGAATGGACGTGCCATGATTATTCAGCTCCCTCTTCGCGGTCACGACGGGGACCACGGTCCGGACGATCGCCACGATCGGGACGGCCCTCGCGGCCACCTTCACGGTCGCCACGACGCTCGCGGTCACGGTCCTGCTTGCGCATCATCACGGTCGGGCCCTCTTCGAGGGTGTCGACCTTGACCGTCATGTAACGAATAATGTCTTCGTTGATCTGGGTCTGGCGCTCCAGCTCTGCGATCACGCTGCCCGGGGCATCGATCTCGAGCATCACATAGTGCGCCTTGCGGTTCTTGGCGATCTTGTACGCCAGCGAACGCAGGCCCCAGTTCTCGGTCTTTACGACCCGACCTTCGTTGTCGTTCACGATCTTGGTGGCGATTTCCGCCAGTGCGTCCACTTGCGCTTGTGCCAGATCCTGGCGCGCAAGGAACACATGCTCGTAAAGAGCCATGTCTTGTCCTTCGTCTTGGCCGATCGCTGATACACGCCCCATGCGTGCACCCCTCCGGCTGTCGTCTAGAATGCAAACAGGGGCGAGAGACGCGAATCTCTCACCCCGGTTGCAGAGCGCCTTAGCCGATTACCCGGCAAAGGCAAGGTTGGTGTGGGTGTTACCGGCGAAAAGCGCCGCCACGAACCTGCACCACGTTACCGCGGGCGTTGATCAGGATCGCGTCGTTACCCGAGCGGACCCACTGGCTGCCACGCGGCGGGGCGGCGAGGCGGTAGTTCCGGTACGTCGTGATGACGCGGTAGTTCTGCGCCTGGCGACGGTCGAAGCGCTGGCCGGCACGCCAGTTGCGAGCCTGCGGTGCACGCACGACGGTCTTCTTCGTGACGACGGTGCGGCCGTTATTGTTCTGGCGCACGGTGGTCACTTCGCGACGCGCTTGCGCTTCGGCCGGCGCTGCGGCGAGCAGCGGGCTGGCGACGAGCGTTGCGGCAAGTGCGCTGAGGATGAACTTCTTCATGATAATCTCCCGTTTAAAACACGGCGCCGTTGCTGCGGCGTCCTCCATAATCTGGGGTCGGAATGTCGCAGGCGCTTGTCGCATCGGTCGTGAAATGGTCGCCATTTGTCGCAAAACCGCGATGCCCGTTCACGTTCGCGCGGTTGCAACTCGCGGCGCACCTTTCTAGGCCGCGGCATCAAAATAGGAGAGCACATGCGCGCGTTCATCTTCCCCGGCCAGGGGAGCCAGTCTGTCGGCATGGGCAAGGCATTGGCCGAAGCCAGCGCCACCGCCCGCGAGGTCTTCGCCGAAGTCGACGAGGCGCTCGGCCAGCATCTGTTCCGCCTGATGAGCGAGGGGCCAGCGGACGATCTCCTCCTCACCGAGAACGCGCAGCCCGCGATCATGGCGAACGCGATCGCCACCTTGCGCGTCGCCGAGAAGGAAGGCGGCATCCGCCTCGCCGACAAGGCCGACTATGTAGCGGGGCACAGTCTCGGCGAATATACCGCCTTGTGCGCCGCGGGGGCACTCGACCTGTCGACCACCGCGCGCCTCCTGAAGCTGCGCGGGCGTGCAATGCAGGCGGCGGTCCCGGTCGGCGAGGGTGCGATGGCCGCGTTGCTCGGCACCGATCTCGAAAAGGCGCAGGTCATCGCCGGCGCTGCGGTCGACGCGATCCTCGCGGAGGGCGGGCCCGAACTGATCTGCACCGTCGCCAACGACAATGATCCGTCGCAGGTCGTCATCTCCGGCCACCGCCTCGCCGTCGAAAAGGCGATCACCCTCGCCAAGGACCTCGGCGCCAAGCGCGCCGTCCTGCTCCCCGTCTCCGCGCCCTTCCACTGCCCGCTGATGCAACCCGCCGCCGAAGCCATGGAAGCCGCGCTCCTCGACGCCGATTTGCGCGCGCCGCTGGTCCCCGTATTTGCCAACGTCGACGCGGTAGCCGTCGCCGACCCCGGCGCGATCCGCCACCTTCTGGTCCAGCAGGTCACCGGCATGGTCCGCTGGCGCGAATCCGTCCTCGCCATGCACGCGGCCGGCGTCGGCCACTTCGTGGAATTCGGCGGCAAGGTGCTGGGTCCAATGGTCAAGCGCATCGCCCCCGACGCCGAGACGACAAGCGTCATCACGATGGACGATATCGAGGAAATCGTGAAGAAGATGTGATTCACGCGGAGACGCGGAGCCGCGGAGAGAAGATTTGAGAGAGATCGATCAGATCAGCGGCGATGTGCTCGATCTCTCACTCCGCATCCATCGTGACCTGGGTCCCGGCCTGCTCGAAAGCGTCTACGAAATGGTCTTGGCGGGCAAGCTTGCCAGTCTGGGCTACCAAGTGACACGGCAGCGACCGGTAGACATCGAGTTTGAGGGCATGCGCTTCGAAGCGGCGTTCCGGATCGACCTGCTCGTCGACGACCGTCTCTTCGTTGAAATAAAATCGGTAGAGCAACTGAACGCCGCTCACGGCAAGCAACTCCTGACCTATCTACGCCTCACCAAGCAGCCTGTTGGGCTGCTGATCAACTTCGGTGGCGCAACGCTTAAGGAGGGTGTGCGACGGATCGTAAACGACCATCGCCCCTCCGCGGCTCCGCGTCTCCGCGTGAACCAATCTACTGGAGACTAGAATGTTCGACCTCACAGGCATGACGGCGCTCGTTACTGGCGCATCCGGCGGGATCGGGTCCGAGATCGCCAAGGCGCTCGCAGCGCAAGGCGCGCGGCTGGCCGTATCCGGGTCCAATGCCGACAAGCTCGAGGCCTTCCGCGCCAGCCTCGGCGGCGACCACGTCGCGCTGCCGTGCAACCTGTCTGACGGCGCCGCGGTGGATGCGCTCGTCCCCCAGGCCGTCGAAAAGCTCGGCAAGCTCGATGTCCTCGTCAACAACGCCGGCGTCACGCGCGACAACCTCGCGATGCGGATGAAGGACGAGGAGTGGGATAGCGTCATCCGCGTCAATCTCGAGGCCGCGTTCCGCCTCATGCGCGCCGCCGCCAAGCCGATGATGAAGGCGCGCTTCGGCCGGATGATCTCGGTCACCTCGATCGTCGGTGTCACCGGCAACCCGGGGCAGGCGAACTACGCCGCGTCGAAGGCAGGCCTGATCGGTATGTCGAAATCGATGGCGCAGGAGCTCGCCAGCCGCGGCATCACCGTCAATTGCGTCGCGCCCGGTTTCATCACCTCGCCGATGACCGACGCGCTTCCCGATGCGCAGAAGACCGCGCTGACGACCAAGATTCCGGCCGGTCGCCTCGGCGACGGCGCAGACATCGGTGCCGCCGTGGTGTATCTCGCAAGCCGTGAAGCCGGCTACGTCACGGGACAAACCGTGCACGTGAACGGCGGGATGGCGATGATCTGAACTTGCGCGCTGAACTGCCGCGTTCTAGGTGCGTTCAGGAAATACCGAAAACCCCCAGATTTGAAGAGGGAACTACCATGAGCGAGACAGCTGACCGCGTGAAGAAGATCGTCGTCGAGCATCTCGGCGTCGAAGCCGACAAAGTGACCGAGGACGCGAGCTTTATCGACGACCTGGGCGCAGACAGCCTCGACATCGTCGAACTCGTCATGGCGTTCGAGGAAGAATTCGGCGTCGAGATCCCCGATGATGCTGCCGAGAAGATCGCGACCGTCAAGGATGCGATCACCTATATCGACGAGCACAAGGCCTGATCAGGGTTTAGGGTCCGAGACTTTGGACCTGCCCTGATGGGTAAGATTTGAGCGGCTCCCCGTCCTTGGGCAAAGAGGGCGGGGAGCCGTTTCGTTTTGAGAGCAGACGGAGTTTGAAGCCATGCGGCGTGTCGTCGTAACCGGGCTAGGCCTGGTCACCCCCCTGGGGGCGGATGTTGAAACGGCCTGGGCGAATATCCTCGCCGGCAAGTCGGGCGCGGGCCCGATCACGCGCTTCGACGCGTCGGATCAGGTATGTCGCATCGCCTGCGAGGTGAAGCCGGCGGATCACGAATACGGCTTCGATCCGGGCAAGCGCGTCGACCACAAGGTCCAGCGCCAGGTCGATCCGTTCATCATCTACGGCATCGACGCGGCGGGCCAGGCGCTCGAAGACGCCGGTCTGCTTGACATGACGGTCGAGGAAAGCTGGCGTGCCGGCGTCTCGATCGGCTCGGGCATCGGCGGTCTGCCGGGCATCGAGAGCGAAGCGATCGTCCTCCACACCAAGGGCCCGCGCCGCGTCTCGCCGCATTTCGTCCACGGCCGCCTGATCAACCTGATCTCGGGCCAGGTCTCGATCAAATACGGCCTGCGCGGTCCGAACCACGCGGTCGTCACCGCCTGCTCGACCGGCGCACACGCGATCGGCGACGCCGCGCGGATGATCGCGATGGACGATGCCGACGTGATGCTCGCGGGCGGCGCGGAGGGCACCGTCTGCCCGCTCGGCATCGCCGGGTTCGCACAGGCGCGCGCGCTGTCGACCAACTTCAACGATTCGCCCGAAAAGGCGTCGCGTCCCTACGACAAGGACCGCGACGGCTTCGTGATGGGCGAGGGCGCCGGCGTGCTGGTGCTCGAGGAATATGAGCATGCCAAGGCGCGCGGCGCGAAGATCTATGCCGAGGTGATCGGTTACGGTCTGTCGGGCGACGCCTACCATGTCACCGCGCCGCATCCCGAAGGCGACGGCGCGTTCCGGTCGATGCAGATGGCAATTCGGAAGTCCGGCCTCCAGCTCGAGGACATCGATTACATCAACGCGCACGGCACCTCGACGCCGCTTGGCGATGAACTCGAACTGGGCGCGGTGCGTCGTCTGTTCGGCGACGCGATCTCGGGCCTGTCGATGTCGTCGACCAAGTCGGCGATCGGGCATCTGCTGGGCGGTGCCGGCGCGGTCGAGAGCATCTTCTGCATCCTCGCGCTGCGCGACCAGATCGTCCCGCCGACGCTCAACCTCGACAATCCGAGCGAGAGCTGCGTCGGGGTCGACCTCGTGCCGCACGTCGCCAAGAAGCGTGAAGTGCGCGCGGTGCTGAACAACTCGTTCGGCTTCGGCGGCACCAACGCGTCGCTGGTGATGACGCTGGTCAAGTAAAGGCTGTCCCCGCCTCCGCGGGGAACAAGAGGTGAAAATGCGCAAGGTCGGCTGTTTCGGATTCGTGGTCGGCCTTGCGGCAGTCGTCGCGCTGTTTTTCATCGTGCAGGGCTGGGGCGGGGCCGGCCCCGCGCCGCGCACGCTGACCGTGGCGGTCGGCGAGGGCAGCACGCTCGCGGGGGCTGCGACTGAGCTCGAAAAGGCGGGAGCGATAGCCTCGGCCCGCCGCTTCCGCCTCTATGCGCGCATCTTCGGATCGGGCGATCCGATCAAGGCCGGCGAATACCGCATCCCTGCGCATATGAGCCCGTCGGACATCCTGAAGCTGATGCAGGGCGGCAAGGTCGTCCAGCGGCTGGTGGCGGTGCCCGAGGGCTATCCCTCGGTAATGGTCCACGACGCGTTGATGAAGGCGGAGGGCCTCACCGGCGCCGTGCCGGTCCCCGCGGAAGGCTCGATCCTTCCCGACAGCTATGCGTTCCAGGCCGGCGACACGCGCGCATCGGTCGTTGTACGGATGCAGGCGGCGATGAGGACCTACCTCGCCACCGCCTGGGCCGCGCGCAAACCGGGAATCGCCGTGACGACGCCTGAGCAGGCGATCATCCTCGCCTCGATCGTCGAGAAGGAAACGGGTAAGCCCTCCGAACGTCGCAACGTCGCCGCCGTGTATGGCAACCGCCTGCGCCGCGGCATGCCGCTCCAGGCCGATCCGACGGTGATCTACCCGATCACCAAGGGCCGCCCGCTCGGCCGTCGCATCCTGCGATCCGAACTGCACGCGAAGAACGGCTACAACACCTATGCGAGCCCGGGCCTGCCGATCGGTCCGATCGCCAATCCGGGCCGCGCCTCGATCGACGCGGTGCTCGACCCGGCGCAGACGCAGGCGCTGTATTTCGTCGCCGACGGCACTGGTGGCCACGTCTTCGCCAACACGCTGGACGAGCACAACGCCAATGTGAAGAAATGGTACGCGATCCGAAAGGCGCGCGGCGAGATGTAACCGGCCATCATTCGGCTCCCCTCCCTGAAAGGGAGGGGTAGGGGGTGGGTCGATTTGTCACTGCCGGAACGACCGCCAAGCAGCCGACCCACCCCCGGCCCTTCCCTTTCAGGGGGGGGGGGAAGGTCAATTTACCCCCGCAACGCGTTGGCGGCGCGTGCCTTGATCTCGATCTCGGCCATCGTCCCGCCGGTCACCCAGCTACCGCCGACGCACAGCACCGGCTTGAACGCCAGCCACTCGGGCGCGCTCGCCTCAGTGATCCCGCCGGTCGGGCAGAAGCTGCACTGGTAGAACGGCGCGGCGAGTGCTTTCAGCGCCTTCAACCCGCCATTCGCCTCGGCTGGAAAGAATTTGAAGTGCGTCAGCCCGAGGTCGAGCCCGGTCATGATATCCGCCGCGTTGGCGATGCCCGGCAGGAACGGGATGCCGCTCTCGATGATCGGGGTGGCGAGGCGTTCGGTCAGGCCGGGCGACACGATGAACTCGGCACCGGCATCGCGGACCTGCGCGAACTGCTGCGTGTTTACCACGGTTCCTGCGCCGACGATCGCGCCTGGCACCTTCTTCATCTCGGCAATGGCTTCGAGCGCGGCACCGGTGCGCAACGTCACTTCCAGCACGCGCAGGCCACCGGCGACCAGCGCCTCGGCGAGCGGCCGGGCGAGCGCCGCGTCCTCGATCACCAGCACCGGAATGACGGCGCTGGTCTGCATGATATCGGCGATTGTGACGGTCGAGTTGGCGATCATTGGGTGTGTTCCTGTGCGAAGGCGGCCGCGGCGCCGAACAGGCCGGGCTGGGGATGGGTGATGAGCTTGACGGGCATCGCCGCCATCATCGTCTGGAAGCGGCCCTTGGCGACGAAGCGCTGGTCGAAGCCCGATCGGATCAGGCGGTCCTTGATACGGAAGCCCAGGCCGCCGGCGATCACGACCGCCTTCGCGCCCTGCGCCAGCGCGAGATCGCCAGCAACCGCGCCGAGCGCGAGGCAGAAGCGGTCGAGCGCGGCGAGCGCGATCGAATCGGTGCCGTCGATCGCTTCCATCCAGATCGTCCGATCGTCGCGGCTGGGGACCGAGCGGCCCTCCATCTCGGCAAGCGTTTCGTAGATCGCGACGATGCCGGGGCCGGCGACGACGCGCTCGGCCGAAACGCGCGTGAAGGTCCGGCGCAGACGTTTCAGCAACGCATCCTCGATCCCGTCGAGTGGGGCGAAGTCCATGTGCCCCCCCTCGGTCTCCAGGACCTGATACGAATCCTTCCGGCGGAGCAGCTGCGCGACGCCGAGCCCGGTGCCAGGGCCGCAGATCGTCGTGATCCCCTCGGACGGCAACGGCGTGTCGGGGCCGCAGAGGTGAATAAAGTCGCTGCTCGGTACCTGCGCGACAGCGTGGCCGACCGCGCCGAAATCGTTGACGACGACCCACTGGTCCGCCTTCAGCCGTTCGGTGATCAGCGACTTGCGGATGATCCAGGGGTTGTTGGTGAGGCGGATGACGTCGTTTGCGACCGGCGACGCCACCGCTATCGCGAGTGCGCGGGGCAGGGGGCGACCTACGCCCGCTTCAAACGCCTGATACGCGGTCTGGAGCGACGCGTGATCCGCGGTCTTGAGCGTCACCGGCTCGCCGAGCGAGACGACACGGCCATTTTCGACCTCGGCAATCGCGAAGCGGGCATGCGTTCCGCCGATATCTGCCGCTACGATTTCCATGTCATCCTCTCCAATATTCTATCTCTTCGTCATCCCAGCGAAAGCTGGGATCTCAGGCCGCATAGTCCGTTCCCGTGGAGGGAGATCCCGGCTTTCGCCGGGATGACGGGGGGTAGCTGAGGTAACGGCGGCGTGTGCGATGCCGTCTAGAGCCCAGCGCCCGCCAGCATTGCCGACGCGCCCTTTTCGGCCTCGTCGGCAAGCCCGCGGAACATGCCGAACAACTCGCGACCCATGCCGCTGACCGGTGGCGGTATCGCAACCATCTCACGCGTCGCCCATACGTCCGCGTCGACCAGCGCCTCCAGCGTGCCGTTCACCGCATCGACCCGGATCATATCGCCGTCGCGGATCAGGCCGATCGCGCCGTCGAGCAACGCCTCTGGGGAGCAATGGATCGCGCACGGCACCTTGCCGCTTGCGCCCGACATGCGCCCGTCGGTGACCAGCGCCACCTTGAACCCGCGATTCTGCAGCACGCCCAGCGGCGGGGTCAGCTTGTGCAATTCGGGCATGCCGTTCGCGCGCGGCCCTTGGAAGCGGACGACGACAACGACGTCGCGCTCCAGCTCGCCGCGCTTGAACGCCTCGATCACGTCGAGCTGATCGTCGAACACCGCGGCGGGTGCCTCGACGATCCAGCGCTCGCGCTCGACCGCGGACACCTTGATGCACGCACGGCCGATGTTGCCCGCGAGAATCCGCATGCCGCCATCCGCCGAGAACGGTGCCGTGGCAGGGCGCAGGATCGTCTCGTCGCCGCTGTCGGGCGTTTCGCGCCAGCCGAGCGTGCCGTCCTCGACGACTGCGGTCTTCGCATAGGCCGATAGATCCTGCCCTCCGATCGTCATGATGTCGCCGTGGAGCAGGCCTTCGCTCAGCAGTTCGCGAATGACATAAGGCATGCCGCCCGCCGCCTCGAACGCGTTCACGTCGGCCGAGCCGTTGGGATAGACGCGCGCGATGAGCGGCACCGCAGCGGAGAGGCGGTCGAAATCCTCCCAGTCGATGATGATCCCGGCCGCGCGCGCGATCGCGGGAACGTGGAGCAGATGGTTGGTCGACCCGCCGGTCGCAAGCAGGCCGACCGCCGCGTTGACGATCGCCTTCTCGTCGACGCAGTAGCCGAGCGGCCGATACTCGTCGCCACGCGCACCGATCTTCGCCAGCCGGTGCACGGCGGCGCGAGTCAGTTCCTGGCGCAGTTTCGTGCCCGGATTGACGAACGCCGCGCCCGGCATGTGGAGGCCCATGACCTCCATCATCATCTGGTTGGTGTTGGCGGTGCCGTAGAAGGTGCAGGTGCCCTTCGAATGATAGGCGCCGATCTCTGCTTCGAGCAGTTCCTCGCGCCCGACCAGCCCCTCGGCGAACTTCTCGCGCACCGCGGCCTTGGCCTTGTTGGGGAGGCCGGTCGGCATCGGTCCGCCGGGGATCAGCACCATCGGCAGATGCCCGAAACGTAGCGCGCCCATCAGCAGGCCGGGGACGATCTTGTCGCAGATGCCGAGCAACGCCGCGCCTTCGAAGGTGCCGTGGCTCAGCGCGATCGCCGTGCTCAGCGCGATCGTGTCGCGGCTGAACAGCGACAGCTCCATGCCCGGATAGCCCTGAGTCACGCCGTCGCACATTGCCGGCACACCGCCCGCGACCTGCGCGGTAGCGCCGGCCTCGCGTGCCCAGACCTTCATCAGTTCCGGGTAGCGATAATAGACGGCGTGTGCGGACAGCATGTCGTTATACGCGGTGACGATGCCGATGTTCATGCCGGCATCGGCCTTCATCGCATCGCGGTCCTCCTCGGTCCCGGCATAGGCGTGCGCGAGGTTTGCGCAGCCCAGGCCCGGACGTCGGACCTGCGCCGCCGCCTCGCGCTCGATCAGCGCCAGATAGGCGGCGCGACTGTCGCGCGAGCGTTCGATGATCCGGTCAGTGACCGCGGAGACGACGGCGTTCAGCATTGTCAGGGTGCCCAGTGCACGTCGACGGGAAGCTCGACCTCGGCCAGCACGCGGCCGATCGGGTAGGAGGATGACGGCCCCTGTTCGATCGCCTGTTCGAGGACCTTTTTCTTCGCGTCGCCGGTGATCATGATCATCAGCGCCTTCGACGAGGCGATCGCCGCCGCCGACAGGGTCACGCGCGCAAGCGGGGCCTCGGGTGGCAGCGGTTCTGGCATCACGCCAACCGCACGACGTTCCTTGGGACCGCTCAGCGCCTCGTCGTAATCGGGGCCGGGGAAGATCGACGCGGTATGCCCGTCACCGCCCATGCCGAGCAGGCAGAAGTCGAGCGGCCAGTGCAGATCCTGCATCAGCGCATCCGCGGACCGGCCAGCAGCCTTATAATCGGAGATCGCCTCAGGCACGATCGGCTTCACGCGCGCGCCCTTGGGCAGGAAGATCTTGGCGAGCGCGGTCACGTTCGACAGCGGATCGCCGAGTTTCACGATCCGCTCGTCGCCGGGGATGATCGTGACCTTCTTCCAGTCGAGCTTGGCCTCGGCGAGCTTTTCATACGCCGCCATCGGCGTCTTGCCGCCGGCGAGCGCGATCACGGCCGAGCCGCGCGCGTCGAGCGCACTCTCGATGACGAACTGAATATCGCCTGCGACTGCGTTGGCGAGCTCGCCCGCGTCGTCATATTCCCACCATTCGATTTCGGTCATATACTTGAACTCACTCAAAAATGTCGCTCGTGCAGACGGCCAAAAGCCACCCGAACGAACCAAGAAACTAGTCGTCCTGCCAGGTTACCCCGTCGCGTTCGGTCAGCGCGATCGCCGCGGAGGGGCCCCAGCTGCCCGATGCATAGCTTTTGGGCTTCATCGCGTTCGCTTTCCAGCCCTCGCGGATCGCGTCGATCCAGGTCCATTGTGCCTCGACCTCGTCGCGTCGCACGAACAGCGTCTGGTCGCCCTCGATCAGGTCGAGCAGCAGCCGCTCATACGCGATCCGACGACGCGATCCGGCGAACTCGGCGTCCATGCTGAGGTTCAGCGGCACTTCGCGCAGGCGGACGCCTTCGCGGTCGAGCCCCGGCTCCTTTGCCATCACCAGCAACTGGATGTATTCCTCGGGTTGCAGGCGGATGATCAGCATGTTCGGGTGAAGCATTCCCCCACGGCCGGCGAACATCGAATGCGGTACCGCCTTGAACTGGATCGCGATCTCGCTGCGGCGCGTCGCCATGCGCTTCCCGGTGCGCAGGTAGAAGGGCACGCCCTGCCAGCGCCAATTGTCGACATACGCCTTGATCGCGACGAACGTCTCGGTGGTCGACGACTGCCCGAGTTCGTCGGCGTAGCTCTTGACGATCTTACCCTTCACCGCGCCGTCGGCATATTGCCCGGTCACCGTGACGTGCGGCGTTTCCTCAGGCTTGATCAGGCGCAACGAGCGGAACACCTTGGACTTTTCGTCGCGGACATCGGTGCCTTCGAAGCGTGCCGGCGGCTCCATCGCGATCAGCGCGAGAAGCTGCAGCATGTGGTTCGCCACCATGTCGCGGAGCGCGCCGGCAGTCTCGTAATAGCCGGTGCGTTCTTCGAGCCCGACCGTCTCGGAGATCGTGATCTGGACGTTGTCGATGCCCTGCGCATTCCACACCGGCTCAAAGAACGAGTTGCCGAAGCGCAGCGCCAGGATGTTCTGAACGGTTTCCTTGCCCAGATAATGATCGATTCGGTAGGTCCGATCCTCGGGAAACGCCTTGGCTACTGCGTCGTTGATCTCGCGACTGGTGTCGAGGTCGTAGCCTAGCGGCTTCTCCAGACCGACTCGCACCGTCTCGCCGGCGAGCCCGACCTTGTGCAGGCCCTCGATCGCCGATTCGAACAGTGACGGCGCTGTCGACAGATAGATCGCCAGACCGCCGGAGATGTCGCCGATCTTGTCGGCGAGCGGCTGGAAGCTTGCCGGGTCCGAGAGATCGGTCGCTTGATAAAACAGCCGGTCGAGGAATGATCCGATCGCGCCCTCGTCCTTGCGATCCTCGGGCAGGAACTCGTCGAGCGCCTTCTTGGCGAACTCGCGATACTCCTTGTCGTCATGCTCGTGACGCGCCGCGCCGGTGATGGTCAGTTCGTGAGGCAGCAAGCCATCGGCGTGGAGGCCGTACAGCGACGGTAGCAGCATGCGCTGCGCGAGGTCGCCGGTCGCGCCGAAGAGGAGCAGCTTGGCTACGGGATTACGGTGCATGAAAGCTCCTGGACTGGCTGGTTTAGAAAACCAGGCCTGCAACCGGGTCGACCCCGGCCATGATGTTGAGGTTCTGAACTGCGGCGCCGCCGGCACCCTTGCCCAGATTGTCGAGCGTCGCCACCAGCCGTGCATGGCCGAACGCGTCGTTGCCGCAGACCCGCAGCGTCAGCCGGTCGGTGCCCGCATTCTCCTCGATATCGACTGCGCCGATATCGCCCGATGCTACCGAGACGAGCTTCGAGCCGTCGAATGCGGCGCGCAACACATCCTCGATCGCCGCGAGCGACGGGCGGCCGGGCAGGGCGTGGAGATGCAGCGGCACTTCAACCACCATCCCGCGATACGCGTTGGCGACTGCGGGGGCGAAGATCGGCGCATGTGTAAGACCGGCATGCTGCGTCATTTCGGCGATATGCTTGTGCGCTAGGCCGAGTGCGTAAGCGCGAAATGCCGTGATCGGGGCACCGGCTTCGAATTCGGCGATCATCGCCTTGCCGCCTCCCGAATAGCCCGAGGTCGCGTTGACGCTCAAGGGCAGGTCGGCTGGGACCAGTCCAGCAGTCACGAGCGGCGCGACGAGCGCAAGGAAGCCGGTCGGGTAGCATCCCGGGTTCGCAACGCGCATGGCGTTGGCAATGATATCGGCCTGCCCAGGCAATTCAGGGAAGCCATAGGTCCAACCGGCGGCAACGCGGTGCGCGCTCGACGCGTCGATCAGGCGCGTCCGTGAATTCTCGATCAGCGAAACCGCCTCGCGCGCGGCATCGTCTGGCAGGCACAGGATGACGAAGTCGGCATCGTTCAAGGCCTCGCGCCGCGCCTGCGGGTCCTTGCGCCTATCCTCGGCGAGCAACGCGAGCGAAATGTCAGCACGTCCGGCAAGTCGATCGCGAATTTCCAGACCGGTCGTGCCGACGGCGCCGTCGATGAAAACAGTCGCGGTCATGCCGCAACCGCCTCGCCCGTGGAGAGATCGAGCGCATCGACATCGACATACCCGACTAGGCCGGAAGGCTGGGCGACACCCCAAGCCGACGCACCGGCGATCTCCAGAATTTCCAAGACGTCGCCCGCCTTAAGTTCAGTCATCGGCTCACTCGCAGCGTCGCGGCCACTCCGTAGCGGAAACGGGCGCGTCACAGTCCGTATCATCGGTACTGCGTAATGCGGTGCGAATACGTATTCGGCGAGGCGGATGTCCGCAATATCGCGACGGACGGCGTGCGTCCGAGGGTCGAGCGCGACCGACCGTCCGGTCAATGCGAAACTCGGACGCGGCGATTCGTTGCCGTCAGGCAGCGGCGCTACGGGCTGGGGCGTCGCCATCGCCGATGAAATGCCCGAATTCTTCAAGAAAATCTGCCCCTTCGCTCGTTCGCGCAACGAAGATGTTGCGCTTGTCGCTATCGTCGCGTTGGCGGCGCAGATAGCCGAGGGCACCCAACCTGTTCAAGGCGCGCGTGACGACGGGCTTCGATACGTTGAGCGCACGCGCCAAACCGCGCACCGTATGCGGCCCCGGTTTGAGATAAACGAGCAAGAGAAGAGCCATCTGACGATTGGTCAGATCGGGTTCGCCCGAGCGGACATAATCCACCAAAGCGGTCATCCAGGTCGATAAGGTATTGGCTGCCATTGATGCCACAGCGTTGATCCGCCATCTGAATTTATTGCACGATACCCAGTCATGAGCGTCATTACGGGTTCATAACGCCCGCCTACACGGCTTGTTTCCGTCGTTGTCTGTTGGGCATGCGATATGCGGAGCCAGTGTTGCGGTTGATCGTGGCCGCCGCCTCGCCTATGTGCGGCCCTTCGTAAAAGTTCCGGGGTTTTCCGCGCAATGTTCGCCTTTCTGCTCGTCATCCACGCGATCATCGCGGCCGCTCTCGTCACGGTGATCCTCATGCAGCGCTCGGAAGGCGGCGGTCTGGGCATGGGCGGCAGTCCGTCCGGCCTGATGTCGGCCCGTGGCGCCGCCGATTTCCTGACCCGCGCGACCGGTGTCCTGGCGACCATGTTCGTGCTGTTTTCGATTTTGCTCGCCGTGCTCGCGGCGAATCACCGTACGACCACCATCGACACCTCGCTGGCGCGCACCCCGGCGGCGGCAACGACGGTCCCGACCGCGCAGCCCAAGGGTGATGCGGCACCGTTTGCCGGTGGCGCAGAAAATGCCGGCGTTCCGGCTGGCACCGCGGTCCCGGCTGACAACAGCGCAGTTCCACTCGCCCGCTAAACACTCCATTCGCCGATAAATAGCCCCCGCGTGATCCGCGGGGCTCTTGTCGTTCGTCCCCAACACACGCTACGAGACTCTTCCCATGGCTCGGTACATTTTCATCACCGGGGGCGTGGTTTCGTCGCTCGGTAAAGGTCTCATGGCGGCATCGCTTGCCGCTCTCCTCCAGGCACGCGGGTATACCGTCAGGATTCGGAAGTTCGATCCGTATCTGAACGTCGATCCCGGCACGATGTCGCCCTATCAGCACGGCGAGGTCTATGTGACTGACGATGGCGCTGAGACGGATCTCGATCTCGGCCATTACGAGCGCTTCACCGGCGTTCCCTCGCGCCAGTCGGATAACGTCACGTCCGGCCGCATTTATCAGCAGATCATCACGCGTGAGCGCCGCGGCGACTATCTTGGCGCGACCGTGCAGGTCATTCCGCACGTCACTGATGCGATCAAGGCATTCGCCCGCGCCGAGACCGACGATATTGATTTCGTGCTCTGCGAAATCGGCGGCACCGTCGGCGATATCGAATCGCTCCCGTTCATCGAGGCGATTCGCCAGCTCAAGAACGAGGAAGGTCGCGGCAAGGCCATCAGCATCCACGTGACGCTGGTCCCGTACATCGCCGCCGCCGGTGAATTGAAGACCAAGCCGACCCAGCATTCGGTCCGCGAACTCGCCGCGCTGGGCGTTCAGCCCGACGTGCTCGTCTGTCGCTGCGAACACCCGCTGCCGCCGTCGGAGCGCGCCAAGATCGCGTTGTTCTGCAACGTGCCCGCTAGCGCCGTGATCCCCGCGCTCGACGCGAAGAGCATCTATGCAGTGCCGCTGCAGTATCACGGCGAAGGGCTCGACATCGAAGTGCTCCGGGCGTTTGGGATCGAGCCCGCCGAGGCGCCCGACCTGTCGCGCTGGACCGAGATCATGGACCGGCTGACCAACCCGCAAGGTGAAGTCACGATCGGCGTGGTCGGCAAGTATGTCGGCCTGCAGGATGCCTATAAGTCGCTCAACGAAGCGCTCGTGCACGGCGGCATTGCCAATCGTGTGAAGGTCAACGTCCGCTGGATCGACGCAGAACTGTTCGAGAACGCGGAAAGCGACATCGCCGGGCAGCTCGAGCCGTGCGACGCGATCCTCGTCCCCGGCGCATTCGGCGAGCGCGGTGCGGAAGGCAAGATCGCCTCGGTCAAGTTCGCGCGCGAGCGGAAGATCCCGTATTTCGGCATCTGCTTCGGCATGCAGATGGCGTGCGTCGAGGGCGCGCGCGATCTCGCCGGTATCCCCAATGCATCGTCGACCGAGTTCGGTCCGACCGACGAGCCGGTGGTCGGCATGATCACCGAGTGGATGGGGCGCGAAGGCCTCGAAACGCGGGCGGCCGAAGGCGACATGGGCGGGACGATGCGCCTCGGCGCCTATGACGCCAAGCTCGCCGGCAACAGCGTCGTTGCCTCGATCTATGGCGGCACCGACATTTCGGAACGTCATCGTCATCGCTACGAAGTCAACACCAGGTACAAGGAAGCGCTCGAAGCGGGCGGCCTCGTCTTTTCGGGCATGTCGCCCGACGGGACGCTACCCGAGATCGTCGAGCGTCCGGATCACCCTTGGTTCGTCGGCGTTCAGTTCCACCCCGAGCTGAAAAGCAAGCCCTTCGATCCGCACCCCCTGTTCGCCAGCTTCATCGAAGCCGCGGTCAAGCAGAGCCGCCTGGTTTAAACCCGTCCACTGGGGAATGGCGTAGCGACGCCGTTTTTGCCGGATTAGAGCCAAACCTTCTGCCTTCTCGGCAACAGCGAGGGCTCAGGAGTCACGACCGAATGGTCGTGGCTCCTAGCTGCCGCGCTCACCCGACAAGTCGGGCTTTCGATCCCCCAAGACAGTCTCGCATTGAACATCTACCGAAATGGTAGAGTTTACGGCGAAAGTTCGAAGGGGAATAATCGATGTCGCTGACTCTCGCCTTATTGTTGGCTGGCCAAGCCGCCACGGCACAACCGCCACTGGCCCAAGGCGTCCCCGAGACACCATCGACGCAAGACGCGACCGGCGAACAACCGGGCACTGACATCATCGTGACGGCGCGTCGTCGCCAGGAACGCGCGCAGTCCGTCCCGATCGCGCTCTCCGTGCTCGACAGCGCGACGATCGCGCGGACCGGGACGTTCTCGATCCAGCAGATCTCGCAGCAGGCGCCGACGCTGCAATATACCTCGTCCAACCCGCGCAACACCGCGCTGACGATTCGCGGCCTTGGTGTCTCGTTCGGTCTTGCCAATGACGGGCTCGAGCAAGGCGTCGGCTTCTACGTGGATCAAGTCTATAACAGCCGCCCGGCCGCTTCCGCGTTCGACTTGCTCGATATCGATCGCGTCGAAATCCTGCGCGGACCGCAGGGGACGCTGTTCGGCAAGAACACCACCGCGGGTGCGGTCAACATCACCACCAAGCTGCCGACCTTTACCTATACGGGCGAAGCCGAAGGTTCGATCGGGACGCAGAATTTCGTGCAGGTCAAGGGGGCGATCTCAGGTCCGATCACGGACAATCTCGCCTTCCGCATCGCTGCGGGGAAGACCTCGCGCGACGGCTTCGTTCGCTCGACGCTTACCGGTCGCAACGTCAACGACCTCGATAATTTCGCGGTACGCGGTCAGCTGTTATGGAAGCCAACCGAGCAAACGAGCATCCGCCTGATCGGCGATTACAATCTGTCTGATGCCGATTGCTGCACACAGGTCTATGTGCGTACTGCGCCGACGTTGAAATCGGCCGACCGGCAGTTTCCATCGCTGGCGGCGGCGCTAGGCTATGCGCCGGCCAGTACCAATCCGTATGATCGGCTCGCCGACTCGAACGCGCGCCTGAACGCCCGGTCGGAGATCGGCGGCGTGACGATGATCGCCGATGTCGATCTCGGCCCTGCGACCCTGACGTCAGTTTCGGGCTATCGCTGGTGGGACTGGCAACCTGCCAACGACCGCGACTACACCAGCCTCGACATTCTACGGCAGTCCGCCAACCCGGTCCAACAGGAGCAGCTGACGCAAGAGGTGCGCCTGTCGTCGAACGGTACCCACCGATTGAACTACACCGTCGGGCTCTACGCGTTCTACCAGATACTCCATGGCCAGAACGTCACCGAATGGGGCAAGGATGCCGCGGTCTGGCTGCTCGGGCGGACGACGTCGAATGGCCCCGCGATCCCGAGCAATCTGCTTGACGGCTACATTACGACTTCAGACGCGACCTCGGTGACCAAGAGCTATGCTGCCTTCGCGCAGGCCACCTACGCGATTACACCGACGCTGAAGCTGACACCGGGCATCCGCTACACCTATGAAAAGAAGCGGGCGGAATACGACGCGGTCGTCAGCGGTGGCCTGGCGACGACCATCGCCGCTTTGGTATCGTCGAAGCTATCGATCTTCCGGCCACAATCCTACGATGTCGCCTTCAATGCCGACGCGGTGACCGGAGACGTCAACCTGTCCTGGCAAGTCACACCAGACGTGATGACCTATGCGAGTTACGCGCGCGGCTTCAAATCAGGTGGCATCAACCTCGCCGGGCTCCCGTTCAACGCCTCGAACAATCCGGCTCTTAACCGCGCGGTGGTCAGCCCGGAAAAGAACCAAGCCTACGAAGCGGGCGTGAAGACGCAGTTCTGGCGCCGCCGGATCACCGCCAACTTCGCCGCCTTCCGCAGCGACGTGCGCGATTTCCAGGCAAATGTGGTCGATACCGGGCCGGGCGCGCTGCGCGGCTATCTCGCCAACATCGACAAGGTTCGGTCGCAGGGCGTCGAGGCCGATCTCGCGATCGCGCCGATCGGCGGCTTCTCGTCCTATCTGCGGGGCGCCTACACCGATGCGACGTATGAATCGTTCGCCAACGCGCCATGCCCGCTCGAAAGGATCGGCAACAGCACCAGCGTCTGCGATCTCAGTGGCAAGGAACTGCCCGGCACCTCGAAATGGGCGGTGTCATACGGCGGCGAATACCGTCAGCCGATCGGTGCGGGTCAAGCCTATGTTGGCGCGGAGGCCAGCTATCGCTCGTCTTTCTATGCCGACGCGTCCGACTCCGACTATCTGAGGATCAAGGGGTACACGGTCGTCAACTTGCGCGCGGGCTTTGTCGCCGATGCCGGCTGGGAAGTGTTCGGGCTGATCCGCAACCTGTTCGACAAGGACTATATGACGTTGCTGACCCCGCAGTCGGGCAATTCTGGATTGATCTCGGGCGTCCCCGGCGATCCACGTACCGTTCAGGTTACCGCGCGCTATAAGTTCTGATCGAGAGCACGGACGAGGGGTCGGTAGTTGGAAGCTCCCGACCCCTCGTCTTTTTCTTAGCGAGTCTTGCTCGATACGCAGCCAACGCAGGACTAGCGGCAGCCTCTTGCGTACGTCCCTGACGCGGCGCACTCTCCGGATCGATAAAAGCGGGGGGAGGGGGCGGTATGTTTTTTGTTCGGCAGGGCCCTTTGTGGTTTCGGATGACGACCGGTATTCTCGTTCTGTGGGGGCTGACGGGCTGCATCATGTGCCTTCAGCAATTCAGGTTGGGTGCCGATGCGATGGGCCACGCTACCAGCTATGACCGCGCGCTCTATGCAGCCCTCCCGACCTGGTATGATCCGCTGTTCGCTATCGCCGTGCTGAGCGGGCTGATCGGCGCGGTCCTGCTTTTCATGCGTCGCGCCAATGCCCGCCCGTTCCTGCTAGCATCATTGGTGGCGACGATCGTCCAGTTCGGCTGGTTGTTCGCCACGACCGACATCGTCGCGCACAAGGGCGCCAGCGAGACGTTCGGCTTCCCGTTCGTCATCATCGCGATCGCGGTGTTCACGCTCTGGCTCGTCGGTCACGCCAGGGTCAAGGGTTGGGCGGTTTGACGTCGGCAAGGCTGGGCGCGCCCCTGTCGCCGCGCTACTAGCGTCCAATGTCCACGACCTACACCCTCGACACGGCGACGAGTCGCGCCAACCCGACGCCAGCGCCGCTCAAGCGCCTTACGATCCCTGCAATCCGTCGGCAGAAGGGCAAGACGCCCCTCGTCATGCTGACCGCGTACACGGTGCGGAACGCGCAGTTGCTGGACCCGCACTGCGACCTGCTGCTGGTCGGCGACAGCCTGGGCCAGGTGATTTACGGTCTGCCATCGACGGTGCCGGTGACGCTGGAGATGATGGCGGCGCACGGCGCGGCGGTGGTCCGGGGCAGCTATCATGCCGTCGTGGTGATCGACATGCCGTTCGGCAGTTACGAAGCGTCACCCGAAAAGGCGTTCGAGAGCGCGGCCTGGTTGCTGAAGCAGACCGGTGCCGCGGCGGTGAAGCTCGAAGGCGGCACTGCCATGGCGCCGACCGTCAAGTTCCTCACCGAACGCGGGATCCCGGTGATGGGTCATGTCGGACTGACCCCGCAGGCGGTGAACGTGCTCGGTGGCTATGGCGCGCGGGGTCGCACGCCCGAAGAAGCCGCCAAGATCGTCGCCGATGCGGCCAGCGTAGCCGAAGCGGGAGCGTTCGCGCTCGTCATCGAAGGCGTGGTCGAGCCGATCGCAATCGAGATCACCAACACGGTCGCGTGCCCGACGATCGGTATCGGTGCCTCGGCCCAGTGCGACGGGCAGGTGCTGGTGGCAGAGGACATGCTGGGATTGTTCGACCGCACAGCCAAGTTCGTGAAGCGGTTCGCCGACATCGCCGATACGATCTCGTCGGCTGCGCAAACCTATGCCGAAGACGTGCGAACTCGCGCATTTCCGGGGCCGGACCAGGTCTACGCACCCAAGGATTGATCCGCTTCCGTTTCGGTCCCGGCGCGGCTAAGGTCCGCGCCGCCCACCCCCTCACTTATTTCGGAGCTGTCCTTGGCCCTCCCGCCGAAAACCGATGAAGCATTCCTGCGCGAGGTCGACGAAGAACTTCGTCGCGACAAACTCGCCGGGTTCTGGACGAACTGGGGCATCTGGGTCGCGATTGGCATCGTCGCCGCGCTCGCGGCACTCGCCGGTTTCCTCTACTGGCAGCATCACAATGGCGAGGCCGCCGGCGTTGAGGGCGAACAGCTTCAGGCCGCGTACGACTCGCTCGGTGCCAACAATGCCGTTGCCGCGTCGAAGCCACTCGCCGAACTCGCCAAGTCGAACCACGACGGGTATCGCGCGCTCGCTCTGTTCACACAGGCGGACATCCTTCTTCAAAAAGACGATCTGAAGGGCGCTGCTGCAAAGCTGGGCGCGATCGCCGCGGACACGTCGCTCGCAAAGCCGTTCCGCGACCTCGCGCTGGTTCGTCAGACGTCGGCAGAGTTCGATACGCTCAAGCCACAGGTCATCGTCGAGCGGCTTCGTCCGCTGGCCGTGCCCGGTGGTCCGTGGCTCGGCAGTGCCGGGGAGATGGTCGCGATTTCCTATCTTCGCATGAATCAGCGTCAGCAGGCGGGGACGCTGTTCGGCCAGATCGCGCGTAACACCGGCGTTCCGGAAACGATCCGTCAACGTGCGGTTCAGATGGCAGGCGTACTGGGCGTGGATGCTGTTGCCAACGCTGGACCGATTGCCGGGGCAAAGACTCCGGTCGCATCAAACGAGGATACCAAGGCGCAATGATGAAGACATATCGGGTGACGGTCGCCGTCGCCGCGCTCATGGCACTCAGCGGTTGCGGAATTTTCAAGGGTGGCGTGAAGAAGACTCCTACAGTCGGCGACCGCGTCTCGATCCTGGTTTCCGAGAACGAAGTCGAGACCGACAAGACGATCGCCGACGTCCAGGTCCTTCTGCCTGCCCCTGCGGCCAATGACGCCTGGTCGCAACCGGGCGGCAACCCGGCCAAGTCGATGGGCCAGCTCGCGCTCGGCGACCAGCCCAAGCGGGCGTGGCAGGCAACCATCGACGGCGGTTCGAATCGCGAACGTCTTGGCGCCGCCCCGGTCGTCGCCGACGGCAAGCTGTTCGTGACCGACGTTACCGCGACGATCCACGCGTTCACCGCCGATACCGGCGCCGCGCTGTGGAGCGCGGGCATCACCGAGGGGAAGATCAACCGCACGGCCCGCTTCGGTGGCGGCGTAAGCTATGACGACGGCAAGCTCTACGCCACCGACGGCGTCGGCGATGTGGTCGCAATGAGCGCAGCAGACGGCAAGATCCTGTGGCGGGCCAAGCCTGGTGCGCCATTGCGGGGCTCGCCGACAGTCGCGAACGGCGCGGTGTATGTCCTGACGCAGGACAACCAGGTCTTCTCGCTCAATCAGGCGGACGGCAAGGTTCAGTGGGTCCAGTCGGGCACGCTCGAGACGCAGGGCGTTTTTGGCGTCGCGGCACCTGCCGTGAGCCAGGGCACCGTCGTCGCGGGCTTCTCGAGCGGCGAACTCAGCGCGTATCGCTATGAGAATGGTCGCATCCTTTGGCAGGACGCACTCTCGCGCACGTCGGTCACCACGTCGGTATCCAGCCTGTCGGACATCGATGCGGCGCCGGTGATTGACGGCGGCCGTGTGTATGCGGTCGGGCAGGGCGGGCGCATGGTCGCGCTCGAACTATCGACCGGACAGCGCCTTTGGGAGCAGAATTTCGCCGGCATCTCGACGCCGTGGATTGCGGGCGAATGGCTGTTCGTGGTGACCGACGACGCCCGTCTCGTCTGCCTGTCGCGCTCGAACGGCAAGGCCCGCTGGATCGCTCAGCTGCCGCGCTTCCAGAACGAGAAGAAGCGCAGCAACGCTATCACGTGGTTCGGGCCGATTTTGGCGGGCAACCGCCTCGTGTTGACCAACTCGCGGGGCGAGATCAATTTCGTGTCGCCGACCGACGGGACGGTAAGCTCGACGATCGAAACCAAGACGCCGTTTTCGTTGCCGCCGATCGTCGCGAACTCGACCCTCTACACGCTCGATCAGAAGGGCAAGGTCACCGCATATCGGTGACGATCTTCGTCCCTCTCCCGGTGGGAGAGGGACTAGGTGACCTTTGGCGTGACACGCGCTAAGGGCACCCCATGTCCAAACTCCCCGTGGTCGCGATCGTCGGCCGCCCAAATGTCGGCAAGTCGACCCTGTTCAACCGCCTCGTCGGCAAGAAGCTCGCGCTGGTCGATGACCGGCCTGGCGTTACGCGTGACCGTCGCGAGGGCGACGCGTCGCTGATCGGGCTCGAATTTCGCATCATCGATACCGCAGGGTACGAAGATCACGACGCGCAGACTCTGCCCGGCCGCATGCGCCAGCAGACCGAAGCCGCGGTTGAGCAAGCCGATGTCGCATTGTTCCTGTTCGACGCGCGCGCCGGTATCGTGCCGCTCGACGAAGAGATTGCACGGTGGCTCCGCACCGCCGATGTCCCCGTGATCCTCGTCGCCAACAAGGCCGAGGGCCGCGCAGGCGAAGACGGTATTCTCGAATCACTGGCGCTCGGTTTCGGCGATCCGGTCCAGCTCTCTGCCGAGCATGGCGAGGGCATGGGCGACCTGTTCGAAGGCCTGCTCCCGCTGCTCGAAGGCAAGGAAGAGGTTCCCGAGGAACAGCCCGACAACGAGTATGAAGGTCCGCTAAAACTCGCGATCGTCGGTCGCCCGAACGCCGGCAAGTCGACGCTGGTCAACCGCATCCTCGGCGAAGACCGGATGATCACCGGCCCCGAAGCCGGCATCACGCGCGATTCGATCAGTGTCGATTACGACTGGCATCCGACCGGCGGCGAAGCGCGCAAGGTGCGGCTGATCGACACCGCGGGTATGCGCAAGCGTGCCAAGGTGCAGGACAAGCTTGAAAAGATGTCGGTCGAGGACGCGCTCCATGCGGTCGATTTCGCCGAGGTCGTCGTGCTGCTGCTCGATGCGACGCTCGGGCTCGAGGCGCAGGATCTCCGCATCGCTGACAAGGTGCTGCAGGAGGGCCGTGCACTCGTCATCGCACTCAACAAATGGGACATCGCCGAGAGCGCATCGTCGCTGTTCAACGGCGTGAAGCGCGCGCTCGAAGACGGCCTCAGCCAAGTCAAGGGCGTCACCGTGATGACCGTGTCCGGCGCGACCGGCAAGGGCATCGACCAGCTGCTCCAGGCGTGTTTCGACACCCGCGACGCTTGGTCGAAGCGAGTCGGCACTGGCGAGCTCAACCGCTGGTTCGAGCGGGCGATCGAGGCGACGCCGCCGCCGGCGCCTGGCGGCAAGCGGATCAAGATGCGTTACGTCACGCAGGTCAAGACGCGGCCGCCTAGCTTCGTCATCTTCGGCACCCGCGTCGATCAGTTGCCTGCGAGCTATGAGCGGTATCTGGTCAATTCGATGCGCAAGGATCTCGGCTTCGGCGCTGTGCCAGTCCGCCTGATGTTCCGCGCGCCGAAGAATCCGTATGACGACAACGGCAAGGGCGGCGGCGGCAACTAGGCGGTGGTGTCCGGCGTGGTCCGTATCGACGCAAGGGGCATGCCCTGCCCGTGGCCTGCGGTCCGGCTCGCGCGTGCGCTTCGTGATGGCGCCACGACGGTCGAGATCATTGCCGATGATCCGCAGGCTCCGACTGAGTTGACGGTGGTCGCTGCGGAGGCTGGTGCGACGATAGAGATCATTTCGGATGAAATACCTCCGGCCTTTTTCGTAACTTGTGTTTAGTATGACAACACTGTGTTTACCCAAACGGTGTATGGGGCAGCTCTGACCTTCACGGCGCTGTTGGCCCCAGGGGAGAAGGCGAGAGTGTCGTTCGAAGCAAATACCCTGATCAATTGGCCGGCATTTGCAAAGGCGCGGAGCGAACTTGGGGCGGGTTTCGGTCGTATTCTCGGGTATTTCCGGGAGGACGGGACGAAGTCGGTTGCGGCGATCGAAACGGCGATGCGGGCGGGTAATGCCGCTGCGATGGTCATCCCGGCGCATACGCTGAAGGGCGAGGCGTTGCAGTTCGGGGCGGAGCCGCTCGCCGACCGCGCGGAGGCCATCGAGACGATTGCCCGGGAGTGTGTCGAGATGCAGGACACGCCTGAAGAGGCGCTCGAGCATATCGTCGAGCTTCGGCCGTTGTTCGAGAAGACGCTGACGCTGCTTGAGCGGGAAGCCAATCCGCTCGTCGCGCGCAAATCGGTCGCGGGGTTCGGTCGTCGCGCCGTGCCGACCGGCTTCGGCGAAGAGTAACCTTCAGAAACGTCCGAGCCTTTGCTTTCGTGGGGCGGTGCCTTTCGAGACACCGCCCGCATGATCATGCCTTCAGATACGGCGCAGCGCCGGCCTTGGGCGAATCATGCTCGGAGATCGAGTTGAGCTGGATATAGTTGTGGATACCCATCCGGGCGATCATCTCGAACTGGCGCTCGAGCGTGTCGACATGCTCTTCCTCGCTGGCGAGGATGCGAGCGAACAGGTCGCGGCTGATATAGTCCTTGACCTCCTCGCAGTAGGAGATCGCGCCCTTGAGCTGGACGGTCGCCTCGACCTCGAGCGCCAGATCCGACTTCAGCACCTCCTCGACGGTCTCGCCGATGCGGAGGCGGCCGAGCAGCTGGAAGTTGGGCAGGCCATCGAGGAAGAGGATGCGCTCCGACAACCAGTCGGCGTGCTTCATCTCGTCGATCGACTCCATCCGCTCATACTGGGCGAGCTTGTAGACGCCCCAATGCTCGAGCATCCGGTAATGGAGCCAATATTGGTTGACCGCGGTCAGCTCGTTCTTGAGCGCCTCGTTCAGATAGTCGATTACTTGGGGGTCGCCGCGCATGGCCATATCTCCGTCACCTCTGACGGTCATGTAGCGCTGGGCACGCCGCGACGGCAACCCAGAAACGGCGGATTTCTGCGGTTTTTCAGCTGTTGCGACGCTTATGCAGCAGCGCGTTCGTCGTTGATAATCGCTCGCGCTACCGAGGTGCACTGGCCGCATTTGGGCTGGCGGCCGAGCGAACGGAACGCCTGGCAGGGCGTGGTGCAGCCGCCGCGTGCGCAGCTCCGGACATCGGATTCTCGTATGGCATTGCAAACGCAGACGACCATGGAAGCTCCTTCGTGTTGGAGCCGGAATACGGATAATGCGAACCAGTCGCAAGCCATTTTGCGTCTTAGTCGCAAATGGGCTCATCGGTTCGTCTCGAACGCAGAGCCGCGTATCGGCTGCCACGCGAATCGCGACAGGCTGCGCCAGAGCCATTCGAGCGGGCCGTAGCGAAAGCGGTCGAGCCATGGTTTCGACCAGGCGAGCATCGCGATCCAGATCAGCAGCACGATCGCATACAGGGTCGCGCGGGGAAGATAGCCGAACAGGCCGAAGCCGTGGCCGTAGAACAGTGTCGTGCAGATCAGCGTCGTGCCGAGATAGTTGGAGAACGCCATCCGGCCGGCGGCTGTGATTCGGGTGGTCAGCCAGCCGCCGGGCTGGGCGAGGAGGATGATCGCGGCGGCGTAGCCGGCGATCATCGGCGGTCGTAGCGGGGTTGCAAGCGTGAGCCAGGACAGCGCGACGTAGTGCGCCGCGAAACCATGGGCGATGGCGTACGCGGCGATCAGTGCATAGCCGATGACGCCGGTGCCGAGTCCCAGCGCCGCGACGGCGATATAGGCACGCCGCGACCAGGCTCCGGTCAGGAACCCCGATCGCAGCCCGGCCATGCCAAGCAACATGAAGCCGAGCGTTTCGGGGCCGCCTATCGTGAGAAAGGTGACGGGGCCGGTGACGTTCGCCCAGCGCCAGGCGACCATGTTGGCCCAGCCGCTGCGCCCGATCGCGAGGTCTTGGGCGATCGCGGCGGGGGAGGGTTGGCCGAACTGATCCGCGAGCTTCTGCCACTTCTCGATGGCTTTCGCGCTCGCGCCGGGGGCATGGGCGGCAGCGTGTGTGTCGAAGGCATAGGCCGCAAGCCCTGCTAGTTGGACAATCTGGATGCCGATGCACAGGAGCGCGATGGCGATCAGCCAGCGGACGGGAAGCCGGACGAATATGAAGGCGAGCGCGCCGACCAGCGCGTAATGCGCGAGGATGTCGCCCCACCAGAGCAGATAGAGGTGCGCGATCCCGAACGCGAACAGCCATGCCATGCGGCGAAAATGGACGGTCGCGGCGTCCTCGTCGTTCGCCTCCGCGCGGTCGATGACGAGCAGCATCGACGCGCCGAACAGGACCGAGAACAGCCCACGCATCTTGCCGTCGACGAGGATGAAGGTGGCGACCCAGGCGAACAGGTCGGACGTGCTCGGCGGGCCCATCGAGGCGGGCGTCATGTAGGCGAATTCGGGGAGCGCGAACGCGGCGATGTTGGCGGCGAGAATGCCCATCACCGCGACGCCCCTGATGAGGTCGAGCGTGACGATTCTGGGGGGGGCGGGGGTCATGGTCGGGGAGTGAAGTATAGGAAGTGCAGACGCTCGCGCGGGTTTGCCGGGGTTGCGGTCCGGGCGGAAATGGGGGGCGTTTGGGGAGTGAAGTATAGAAAGTGCAGACGCTCGCGCGGGTTTGCCGGGGTCGAGATCGGAGGCTTCAGCGGAGTGAAGTATAGAAAGTGCAGACGCTCGCGCGGGTGTGTGACGGTGGTGCGTTCGGTTGGGCGCGCTGCTTCTGGCATGGCCTGGGGGTGGGGATTTGGCATTTCCGGACGCTGGCATAAGCGGCGTGTGTAGGACAGCGCGGTTTTGGCGCAGGCGTTGCGGGGTGGCGGCTCGATCATGGGGCGCTTTGATCCCCTTGTTCTCCCGCGAAGGCGGGAGCCCAGTCTGGGTCCTCGCCTTTGCCGGGAAACGGGTTTTGGTTTTGACCTTCGCGTACCCCTTCCGCCACCCCTCCAACAGGGTCCGTCGAAGGTGAGAACGCAGCCACTCCGGCCGTCACCCCAGCGAAAGCTGGGGTATCATCGGGGTGGGTGCTGTACTCTCCACCGGGAGACCCCAGCTTTCGCTGGGGTGACGGGGGATGAGGGTAATGGGAACGTTTTCCGCTCAACTTTTCGCTTGGTGCGCCAGTTACATCGGCTTTGGCTGAAGCCTCAGGCCAGCGCGGCGTCGGCGCCCATGAGCTTCGGGAAGAAGCCTTCGTGCGCCGCGCGGAGCGTATCCAAGGCGATGACGTCGTCGCGGTCGGGGCGTTCGAAGATGAGGCGCTTGCCGCCGATGCGGCCCAGAGGTTCGGCTTCGACTTCGGCCGCATGCGCGGCGCCGAGGAAGTCGAGGAGCGCGTGGTCCTCGACGGTGACGATGTAGACGCCCTGGTCCTCGGCGAAGAACGCGCGCGCGCAGTCGAACGGCTGCTTGCGGTCGATCATCGCGCCGATGCCGCCGGCGAGCGCCATTTCGGCGAGCGTCACGGCGATGCCGCCGTCGGAGACGTCGTGGACCGCGGTCAGCTGGCCGAGGCTGATCGCCTCGCGGATCAGGTCGCCGACCCGGCGCTCGGCGGCAAGATCGACCGGCGGGGGCGGGCCGGCGTCCAGCTGTTCGCGGCCATGGCATTCGCGCAGCCACAGTGACTGGCCGAGATGGCCGCCGCGCGTGCCGACCGCGAGGATGATGTCGCCCGAGCCCTTGAACGCGATCGTCGCATTCTTCTGCCAGTCGGCGAGCAGGCCGATCGCGCCGATCGCGGGCGTCGGCAGGATCGCCGAGCCGCCGCCGGTCGCCTTGCTCTCATTGTAGAGCGAGACGTTGCCGGACACGATCGGGAAGTCGAGCGCGATGCAGGCGTCGCTCATCCCTTCGAGGCAGCCGACGATCTGGCCCATGATCTCAGGGCGCTGCGGATTGGCGAAATTGAGGCAGTTCGTCACCGCCAAGGGCAGCGCGCCGACCGCGGTGAGGTTGCGCCAGGCTTCGGCGACCGCCTGCTTGCCGCCCTCGACGGGATCGGCAAAGCAATAGCGCGGCGTGCAGTCAGTGGTCATCGCCAGCGCCTTTTGCGTGCCGTGGACGCGGACGACCGCGGCGTCGCCACCGGGGCGCTGCACGGTGTCGGCGCCGACCATGTGGTCGTACTGCTCCCAGATCCAGCGGCGCGAGGCGATGTCGGGCGAGCCCATCAACGTCACCAGATCGGCGGCGATATCGTTGCTGTGCGGCGCGTTTTCGAGCGGCGCGGGCTTGGGCGTCGGCACGTGCGGGCGGTCGTAAAGCGGCGCTTCGTCCGCCAGAGGCCCAAGCGGGATGTCGCAGACGGTCTCGCCCTTGAAGGTCAGCACCATGCGGCCGGTGTCGGTGACGCGGCCGATCACCGCGAAATCAAGCTCCCATTTCTTGAAGATCGCCTCGGCCTCGGCCTCGCGACCGGGCTTGAGGACCATGAGCATACGCTCCTGGCTCTCGCTCAGCATCATCTCGTACGGCGTCATGCCGGTTTCGCGCTGCGGCACGTCGTCCATCGTCAGCTCGATGCCGACGCCGCCCTTCGACGCCATTTCCACCGCCGACGAGGTGAGGCCCGCGGCGCCCATGTCCTGGATCGCGACGATGACGTCGGTCGCCATCAGTTCGAGGCAGGCCTCGATCAGCAGCTTTTCGGTGAACGGATCGCCGACCTGCACGGTCGGGCGCTTGGCGTCCGAATCCTCGCCGAAGTCCGCGCTCGCCATCGTCGCGCCGTGGATGCCATCGCGGCCGGTCTTGCTGCCGACATAGACGATCGGATTGCCGATGCCCGAGGCGGCCGAATAGAAGATCTTGTCCTGATCGGCGATACCCACGGTCATCGCGTTGACCAGGATGTTGCCGTCATAGGCGGTGTGAAAGTTCACCTCGCCGCCGACCGTCGGCACACCGACGCAATTGCCGTAGCCGCCGATGCCGTGGACGACGCCCGAGATCAGGTGGCGCATCTTGGGGTGGTCGGGCCGGCCGAAGCGCAGCGCGTTCATGTTGGCGATCGGCCGCGCGCCCATCGTGAAGACATCGCGCAGGATGCCGCCGACACCGGTCGCAGCGCCCTGATAGGGCTCGATATAGGACGGGTGGTTGTGGCTCTCCATCTTGAAGATCGCCGCCTGGTTGTCGCCGATGTCGACGACGCCGGCGTTTTCACCGGGGCCGCAGATGACGCGCGGCCCCTTGGTGGGGAGCTTCATCAGGTGGATCTTGCTCGATTTGTAGCTGCAATGCTCGGACCACATGACCGAGAAGATGCCGAGCTCGACCATGTTCGGCTCGCGGCCGATGGCGTGCAGGACGCGCTCATATTCTTCGGGGGACAGGCCGTGGTCGGCGACGATCTGCGGTGTGATCTCGGTCATGGGGCGGGCTTTAGCGGGGTAGGGGGCGTTCGTCACGTGGGCGAACCGATGCAAATTGCGCGCGGGTCGTATTTATCGGGCCTATGGCTTAGCGGCGCGCAACGTTTCGTTGATCCGCGACTGCCAGCCGGGGCCGCTGGCCCTGAACCGCTCGAGCACGTCGTTGTCGAGCCGCAGCGATACGAGCGACTTACCCGACGTCACGGAGCCCTTTGGTCGTCCCCGCGGCCTGCTGCCGTTCGGGAACGCCGCAGCCAATTGCGGAAAGTCGGCGATCGGCCGGGCACGCGCTACGTCGGCTTCGGTCCATTCGGGATTGTCGTCGTCGGGGACGAGCTTGGAAATATCATCGGTCATGGCGGCGCACCTCCTTCGCATGGGCGCGGCGCAGATTGATGACGCGGACAACATCGCCGCGCATCGTGACCGCCGCGCAGTATGGGATTCCGTCGATCGTGCCGTACAGGCGGAAACGTGGTTCTTCGAACCGCGTGTCATCTATAACCACGACGTCGGCGAGTTCGGTGGCGTGGACCAGCGATATGCCGTGCTTGGCAATATTCGCCTCGTCCTTAGCCGGATCGAACTCGATATCCACCAATTATCTGTATATACGAATTATTCGAAACGCAAGGCCTATGGCGGGCGAGAGTTACACGTAAGGCGGCTGCGTGTAGCCCTTGGGGCTGAGCGTGAAGATGTCGCAGCCCGTCTCGGTGATGCCGATCGAATGTTCGAACTGCGCCGACAGCGAGCGGTCGCGAGTCACCGCGGTCCAGCCGTCGTCGAGCAGCTTCACGTCGGGGCGGCCGATGTTGATCATCGGCTCGATCGTGAAGATCATGCCGGGGCGCAGTTCGGGGCCGGTGCCGGGCTTGCCGACATGGACCACCTCGGGCGCGTCGTGGAACAGCCGGCCGACGCCGTGGCCGCAGAAATCGCGGACTACGCCGTAGCGATGCTTCTCGGCGTGACGCTGGATCGCGTTGGCGACGTCGCCCATGCGGTTGCCGGGCTTGGCCTGCTCGATGCCGAGCATGAGGCATTCATAGGTGACTTCGACGAGACGCTTCGCCTTGATCGGGACGTCGCCGACCAGGTACATCCGGCTCGTGTCGCCATGCCAACCGTCGAGCAGGGGGGTGACGTCGACATTGACGATATCGCCCGATTTCAGCGTCTTATCGCTCGGGATGCCGTGGCAGACGACGTGGTTGATCGAGATGCAGACGCTGTGCGTATAGCCGCGATAGCCGAGCGTCGCGGGGACGCCGCCGCCGGCGATGATGAAGTCGTAGATCAGCCGGTCGATCTCGGCAGTGGTCACGCCCGGCACCATGTGCGGCACGATCATGTCGAGCGTCTCGGCGGCGAGCCTGCCCGCTTTCATCATGCCGTCGAACGCGGCGGGGCCGTACAGCTTGATGGCGCCGGTGCGCGCTTCGGGGGCGTCGGACGTGACGGTTACATATTCGGTCATGTCGCGCGATATAGCGTGGCGGGCGGGGTTTTGCGAGGCTATGCGAGGGGCATGACCGAGGAACGCATCTGGACCGCCGCGCTGACGATCATCGGCGACGAAATCCTGTCGGGGCGCACGCAGGACAAGAACGTCGCGCAGATCGCGGCGTGGCTCAACGTGCAGGGCATCCGCCTCGCCGAGGTGCGCGTGGTGGCGGACAAGACCGAGGCGATCGTCGAGGCGGTCAACATCCTGCGCGAACGCAACGATTATCTGTTCACGACCGGCGGGATCGGGCCGACTCACGACGACATCACGGTCGATGCGATCGCCGCAGCGCTGGGCGTCGCGGTCGAGCATCATCCGCGCGCGATGGCGGTGCTGGAGGCCTATTATGCGACTCGCGGGGGGCTCACGGAGACACGGGCGCGGATGGCGCGGGTGCCGGCGGGTGCCGACCTGATCGACAACAAGGTGTCGGGCGCGCCGGGGATCCGGATCGGCAACATCTTCATCATGGCGGGGGTGCCGCACATTACCGCGGGGATGCTCGATGCGCTGACGGGGACGCTCGAGGGTGGGCGTCCGGTGGTGTCGAAGACGATCGGCTGCTGGGTCGCGGAGTCGGAGGTCGCCGACCTTTTGCGCGATGCCGAGAAGACGCATGAGGGTGTTGCGATCGGTAGCTATCCGTTCTTCCGCGATGGCAGGACGGGCGCGAACTTCGTGGTACGCAGTTCGGACGAGGCGCTGGTCGATCGCTGCCTTGCGGACCTGACTCGTGACCTCGAGGCGACCGGACGGACGGTCAGCGCGCAGGGGATCTGACGGGGGTCAGGCGCCCCATTCGGGGCCTTCGGGGTCGGGATAGAAGATGTCGGGATCGTGGCTCGGCGGGCTGCGCTGCGCGATGGTCTCGGCGGGCAGGGTCGGCGCGCCACCGCCGAATCGGATGCGGACATAGGCCGCGCCACCGGTCAGCGCCTGGAAGCGCGCGACGTGATCCTCGTGCTGCATGCGCCGGCCGATCAGGGGGGCGCGCTCGGCCGAAACATACCCGATCTGCACACCGCGCACACTGAACACGGCCACCGCATTGGTATCGTGCGGGTTCTTCGGCTCGCGGCGCAGCTCGACCGGCTCGCCGGGTGCGCACAGCAGCAGTTCCATGCGCCGGTTGCTCCTGCTCCGGTCCGCATTCGGAAAGTCGATGCCGACCACGCTGAGCGTCAGTTCGTCCATGCCGCATCCTAGCTGCCGGCTACGCCGATCGAAAGTGCCGTCATTTGTGCGGTTGGGAAGGCGGCGATCGCGTCCAATAATCGGCACCGAAATTTTTTCGGAAACAGCTCTTGATGGATCGTGCGCGCAAACCATCTTGCCGGCGCCGGACGCGATTGTCGGTCCGGCGACACCTGAGGGCACCGGCTCTTCACCGGTGTTCCTTGTGCTCAGATTGCTCATGAGGAGGATTTGACTATGAGGACCAACTTCGACTTCGCCCCCTATCGCCGGTCCACGGTGGGCTTCGACCGGCTGTTCGACCTGCTGGAAGGCACCGCGCGGACGGAAGCCGCCGAAGGCTATCCGCCGTTCGATATCGAACGCGAGAGCGAGGACAGCTATCAGATCACGCTGGCCGTCGCCGGGTTTCGCCCCGACGATATCGAGATCGTCGCACAGAACAACCAGCTGACGGTAAGCGGTCGCCGCCCCGACGACCGCGACGAGGCGCGCTTCCTCCACCGCGGCATCGCCACGCGCGCATTCGAGCGGCGTTTCCAGCTCGCCGATTTCGTCCAGGTGCAGCACGCCCGGTTCGACAACGGACTGCTCAGCATCGCGCTGAAGCGCGAGGTTCCCGAGGCCATGAAGCCGCGGCGGATCGAGATTGCCGGGTCGGCCGCCAATGACCGCGCCAACGATCGCATCGCCGTATCGGAAGGCGACCGGGACGTCGCATGAAGTGATCCGGTGCCGTCGACGGAGGGCTCCGTCGGCGGCACTGCCCGCGGCCGTGCAGGCTGCCTGACGCGCTCTCCTGGTTCCCTGCCTGCTGAGTGCTCTCTTCCGTTTCTTCATCTCCGGACGGCGGTGCTGCGAAAGAGCAATCGGGAAGCGATTTGCCCCTGAGTGAGGCACACCTCCATACTACCGGCCGGCCTTCGGTGCCTCCGCGTTCCATCGCACGGCCTTTGCGACCAGAGCATCCATTGCCGGCGCGACACAAGCACGCATTTCCTGGATGGTTTTCACCTTCGGGACGCAGGCGAGGACGGCGTTGCAGACGGCCGCGTCCAGCGCGGGATCGCCGCTGCGACGTTTGAAGATGCACCGGGTGATGCCGGTCGCGCGGTCGAGCTTCGTTGTCATACGGAGCCGTTTGAGCCGCTCCATACGCCTTGCGGTAACGACGATATCGTCTGCTGAGGTCGGTGCCGACACGGTCTGCGCCGCGAACGCCATGGCAATAAGGATCATCGACGTGAGCCGAACGTGTGGACCAGGCGTAAGCCAAGGTTGTCGATGCCGGGGTTCTGGTCGGAGAACCATTGGTGATGGCTGAAATGCTCCCACGTCACTTCGACCGCCCATCGCGGGTTCAAGCGCGCTCCTAACGAGGCGTTGGGGTTGAACAGGATCTGCGACCCGAATGACGTGCGCGTCCGGTAGATGCCATACCGACGCCTAGCCTCGCCGATCGGCAAGCCGGGTTCGAACGGATCAGGCGTGAATCGATAGCCATCGTGAACGGTCAGCCCAACCCCGACCTGCGCATAAATTCGGCCCTTTAGGATGTGCTGACGCCATTCGGCTCCAAAACTGGCGAAGCTGGTGCGGCCAGCGGTATTGACCTGCAATTTCCCCGTCAGCCTCGGTTTCAGCGCGAACAGCAACGGAGCGGTGCGGTACACCAGCTGAACATCGACCGTCCCGTCCTCCTCTTGGCCATCATAGACTTGACCGGGCAACAAGTCGGGCAAGTCGAAGATCAGCTTCTCCCCCAACGGATGAAAATTGGATCCGTGCTGAAGGATCCCAACCGCGATTTCCGATCCCGTCCATCGCGATGGCGTGTCTGGAATGTCCTGCGCCGCCGCTGCGGTAGAGGCGAGCGCCAGCGATGCGCCCAAGACGCCCGTTTTCAACCAGAACATGTGAGACCCCCTGCGAAACGACTGTCGCACAGCCGATACACATGTTGTAAGATCGCACTTTATTACTGTCAAACAGAAAGAATGTCGTGGAATCCAGCTATTCTCTTCCGACCGGAAAGGCGCGTATCTGCCGTATCGCCGGGGTCGTGTTCCTGCTGGTAGCGACGATGTGGGGCGTGGCTGCCGCTTCTCAGGCGATCATGCCTGGGTGGTCGTTTTCGTGCAGCGACGAGCAGGGGTGTCACAAGGATACCGATCTCAGCGGGTTGCTGCCGAGCGCCGAACAAGCCTCGGTTTCTGGCGACCCCGCGGCGCGTGCGCGCTTCGCCGCTTATGTCGCCCGACCACCCGTGCGCGCGGGGCTGGCTGGTCTGATCCTGTTCGACGAAGGCTTCCTGATCTTCCTGTTCGTAGCCGTCGGATTGACGTTGCGGCGGCTTGGAGGACGCGGCCGGCCGGTGCTGGCGCACGCCTTGCCCTGGCTCAAGCGTGGCGCGCTCTCTGCGGTCCTCTGGGCGATCGCGCAGCCGCTGACCGACAGTTTGCGGGCGATGCTGCTGTTCCCAGGCACGCCGAGTGGTCCGTCCTGGTTTATCGCGCTCGATCTGACCGTCGCAGGGCCGGCGCTGCTGCTGGCGATGGCAGCATACGCCACCGCCTGGGCGCTGGAGGCGGGTATTCGGGCCGAACGCGATTTGGCCGACTTCGTCTGATGCCCGTCATCGTGAATCTCGACGTGATGTTGGCCCGTCGCAAGGTGCGCTCGAAGGCGCTCGCAGAGGCGATAGGTATCACGGAGTCGAACCTGTCGTTGCTCAAGTCGGGAAAGGTCAAGGGCGTGCGTTTCTCCACTCTCGCCGCGATCTGCCGGTATCTGGACTGTGAGCCGGGAGATATCCTGGCCTATGAGGTTTCGGATGACGATCTCCATCCTGATGCGAGCGCATAGATGGAACCGGTCGAATCCCTAAATCGCATCCCAACAGCCTTTTAGACAGCCGTCCCATTCTCTTTGCGCGATCGTCTTCGGGCAGGGCGGCAGCGACACTCAATGTCGGTTACCGGATCGCGCACTCCCGCCGCGCCTGCGATATTGGCATCGATCACCGCGAAACTTCCGTTGGGCGTGACGCGTTTTGTTCGGGTCGGAGCGGATCGCTTCGTGACGGATCACTCACGAGAGGAAGTATCATGGGCCTGTTTTCCAAGGACATCGCGACGTTCGACGACCTGTTTCTGCACCAGCTGCAGGACGTCTATTATGCCGAGAACCAGATCACCAAGGCGCTGCCGAAGATGGTCGACAAGGCGACTGCGCCCGCGCTGAAGCAGGGCTTCGAAACGCATCTGCGCGAGACCGAGGGGCAGATCGCGCGGCTGGAGCAGATCTTCACGTTGCTCGGCGAGAAGGCCAAGGCCGTGACCTGCCCGGCGATCGACGGGATCATCAAGGAGGCCAATGAGGTCGCGGGCGAGATCGAGGACAAGGCGGTCCTGGACGCCGCGCTCATCGCGTCGGCACAGGCGGTCGAGCATTACGAGATCGCGCGCTATGGCACGTTGATCGCATGGGCGGACCAGCTTGGTCGTGCGGACATTTCGGCGATCCTGAAGCAGACGCTCGATGAGGAATATGCGACCGACGACAAGTTGACGGCGATGGCGCTGTCGGCGGTGAACCCGAAGGCCGAAGCGGTCACCGCATAATTGGTTTTGACCGGGAGGACTATGTTCTCCCGGTCATGATCTTAGACGTAGAAACGGGCCGGCTTGATGCCGGCCCGTTTTGTATTCAGCTCTTCTTGCGCGCGCGCTTCGGGCTCGCGGCGGCTGCTGCGTCCTCTTCCTCGTCCGGCGAGTCCTCGCCGGCTTCGGTCAGGGCCTCGCCGAGCGCCTTCAGCTTTTCCTGCGACTTGTCGGCCTTGTCGGCGATCTTCGTCGTCGCGGCACCCAGGCGGTGCAGCAGTGCGTGGATGCGATCCGCGTCGGGCTCGCCCTTTTCGAGCTGCTTGCGCAGTGCTGCCAGGTCACGAAGGATGCCCTTGGACCCCGGCGTGTCGAGATCGGCCAGTGCCGTCTCCCAATCTTCCACCATGTCCGCGCCCTTGGTTGGCTTGGTCGCGTCGAGCCCGCGATTGATGGCGTTCATCGTTCCTGCAAATTTAACGGCCATGAGTTTCTCTCCGCGTGTTTTGTGTTGGCGCTGATGAACGATGTGGGCTCGGAGATATGTCCCTGAGAAACATGCCAATCTCCATCAAGATGACCTATGTTACCGGTCCTTTACTGGCTTGCGGGAGAGCCGTTGCATGGCTGCGATCGGCGAGCGGCGCCGGCGGGCGTAGAAGAACGCTTACGTGGCCGCGCGGAACTCTGTATCTGTAGGGCAAGCGGAACTTCGCGTTCCAATAACGGTGCGACGGGAGAGTTATGGGAAGCTTGTATCGGCAGCGGCTGGCGCTTTGTGCGTGTGCCTTGGGATCGGCCTGGATGACGGTGCCGGCAGCAGCGCAGACCGCGTCGAAACAGGCTGTTCCTCAGCAGACTGTTCCGCAGCAGACTGGTCCGCAAAGAGCCGGGCCGCGGGAGATCGCGGTCGACATGGCGTCGGCGGACCGTCCACTCGACCGGTTCTATTCGATGTCGGTCGGGTCGGATTATCCGGGCACGCTGATGCGCGCGGATTCGCAGGCGCAATTGAAGACCGCGGTCGACGAACTTGGGTTCCGCTATCTGCGGTTCCACGGGATCTTCCACGACGTGCTGGGCACGGTGAAGGTCGTCGACGGCAAGACGGTCTATGACTGGACCAAGATCGACGCGCTCTACGACGATCTGCTGAGCCGCAATATCCGGCCGTTCGTCGAACTGGGGTTCACGCCCGAGGCGATGGCGACCTCCAAGCAGACGATCTTCTACTGGAAGGGCAACAGCTCGCATCCGCGGCCCGAAGCGTGGCGCCACCTGATCGACGCGTTCGTGCGTCATCTCGAGGCGCGCTATGGCGCAGCGGAGGTGCGGCACTGGTATTTCGAGGTCTGGAACGAGCCGAACCTGGCCGGTTTCTGGGAGGGTGCCGACCAGAAGGCGTATTTCGAGCTGTACGATCTGACCGCGCGGACGATCAAGGCGATCGACGCGACGCTGCAGGTCGGCGGGCCGGCGACGGCGGGGGCCGCATGGGTGCCCGAATTCCTGCGCTACGTCGCCGCGCGTCGGACGCCGATCGATTTCGTGGCGACGCACAGCTACGGCGTCGATGGCGGCTTTCTCGACGAGAAGGGGCAGAGCGACACCAAATTGTCGGCCAGTCCCGACGCGGTGATCGCCGATGTGAAGGCGGTCCGTGCGCAGATCGCGGCGTCGCCGTTTCCCAACCTGCCGCTGTATTTCACCGAGTGGAGCACCAGCTACACGCCGCGCGACCCGGTCCACGATTCCTATATCAGCGCGCCTTATATCCTGTCGCGGCTGAAGGGCGTCGAGGGCGACGTCCAGGGCATGAGCTACTGGACATATTCCGACCTGTTCGAGGAGCCGGGCCCGCCGACCGCGCCGTTCGAAGGCGGCTTCGGCCTGATCAACCCACAGGGTATCCGCAAGCCGGCGTTCTTTGCGTATAAATATCTGAACGCGCTGAACGGGCGGGTCATTCCGGTCGCCGACGCCCAAGTAATGGCGACCACCGACGGCACCGATGCGGCGATCGTGCTGTGGGACTGGCAACAGCCGAAACAGGCGGTGAGCAACCGGCCCTTCTATACCAAGCTGGTACCGTCGACGCCCGCGCCCGCCGCGCATCTCGCGTTTCGCAGCCTGAAGGCGGGCAGCTATCGTCTGCGCGTGTACCGGACCGGGTATCGGCACAATGATGCCTATTCGGCCTATATCGACATGGGGCTGCCCAAGACGCTCGCGCCGGCGCAAGTCGCGCGCCTCCAGGAGATGACGCGCGACACCGCCGTCATCGACCGGGTCGTGCGCGCCGGCGGGGATGGGCGGTTCGTGCTCGACCTGCCGATGCAGAGCAACGACGTCGTGCTGGTCACGCTGACCGCCACGCGTTGAGCGGCAGCGGTTGAGGGGGGGGCTCTTAGCGCGACCTGGCGCCCCGCGCGCGCCAGACGATGTGGCGCGCCGTCGGCGGCACGGTGAGCGTGGTGCCGCGAACCGCCACCGGACGGCCGTCGACGGTCGCGGTGCCGGGGCGGCCCTTCAGCGGCCAGGTCACCGCAAAGCCGCCGGGCGGCGACGCGGTGCCGCCGATCGTCAGGTCCAGCATGGTCCCGGTCGCGCGCGCCGTCAGGTCGAGCGTGCCATGGCGGGTGCGGAGTCCGTGCATGGCGATGCCGGGGCCAGCCAGCCAGTCTGCGGTCAGGCCGCCGCCGAGGACGATCCGGTCGGTCCCTGAATCCTCATAGGCGAACAGGTCGAGCGCCGAGCGGATGAAGTCGGACGCGACCCAGGCGTGCGGCATGTCGCCGATGAAGCGGATCTCGCGCGGCTTGCGCCCGACCACTTCGGCCCAGCCGTTCCACGCCGCGGGCCGGCGATCGGCCATGTACGCGTTGAGCAGCGCATTGGCCTTGTCGCGCTCGTCCAGCCGGACCAGCGCCGTGACGTTGCGCAGCTCGTAGGGGGTGTAATCCGCCCAGTCCGCACCCGGCGCCGAGCGCGCCATCACGCGGGCATATTGCTTGGCGAACGTCGCCGCGAGCAACGCCGGATCGAGCCGCGCCTGTTCACCCGCCGGGTCGAGCGCCATCGTCGTCGAGGTCGCGTCGAAATCGCCTAAACTGGTCGCGCCGGGAATATGGTCGATCTTCCAGTATTTCACCGACGCGTCGATCGCGGCGTGGATGTCGCCCGCGAACTGGTCCCGCTGCGCCTCGATCGCGGCGGTCTCCGGCTTGCCGAGCACGCGCGCGGCGAAGGCGGCGTCCTTGTAGCCGGTCAGCCCCCAGAAATCGTCCCACAGGCTGTATTGCGGCTTGGCCGAATAGCCCTCGTGGCTGATCGACGGCGGCAGCAGGCCGTAGCGCATCGCGCGCTCCGGCGTGCGGTTCAGGGGAGTCCGCTCCGACTGGCGTTGCGTCTCCATGTACCGGCGCGCGGCATCGAGGCGGGGCCAGTCGCGCAGCAGCGCCGCGCGATCGCCGGTGAAGCGATAGAGCTGCGTGACGAGGTGGATATACTCGCCCTGGCTGTCATTCTCCGGCACCGGGTCGGGGCCGCGCGCGTCGACGCAACACGGCACCTTGCCGGATGCGAACACCTTGCTGCCATACCAGTCGGCGAACGCGCGGACCGGTTCGGGCCGACCGAGCCGCAACAGCGTGTCGCCCATCATCGCGCCGTCGCGGATCCAGCTGCGATCGTAGGAGCGCGTGCCGGGCTTCAACGCGGCACCCTCGCGGCTCATCAGGACATGCGCCAGCGCGGTGCGCAGCGTGTCCGCGACCGCCTGCTTGGCGGGTGGCACCGACAGTGCAACACCGTTTAGTGCGCCCCGCCAATAGGTTGTGCTGGCGGTCGTCGCACGGTCGAACGCAGCGAGGTCGGCAGGCGCGGTGTCGCCGATCGCGAGCGGGACGTCGAGCTGCTGGCCGGGTGCGAGAGTCACCGTCCAGCGCAGCGTCGCGGAGGCCAGATGCTGGGGGTCGACCGCCGCAACCGCGCCTGATGCCGCCGCCGGACGACCGAGCGCACCCTGGTCGAACGGCCGTGCCGCGACGGCGTCCGGGCGCGCGAGCGGGGTGACGTGGCGGGTCGTGGCTGGGTCGCCGGCGATCGCGGGGGCGCTGGTGACCGACAGGCGGCGACCGTCCCAGCCGATCCGGTCGATCGGGCTGACGCCGCCCTGCTGGCTGAGGAACTGCGCGGGCGGATTGACCTGGAACGGCCGCACCGCCAGCCCGAGGGTCAGCGTGCGAGGCACCAGCCCGGTGTTGGTCAGCCGGTAGCGGGCGAGCAGGCGCGGCGTATCCGGGTCCGCCACCAGCGCGGTGTCGAGCGTCCAGCCGTCACCGCGCCAGTCGACATGTGGGAGAGGCAGATAGCCGTCCTCCAACCGTTGGCGCGTAGTTACGTCGGCCCAGCCGATCGTCCGGTCGCCGTCGACGATGAAGGGTTCGAGCGAGAAACTGCCCTTGGCGACTTCGATCGCGCCGTCCTCGCCGATCAGGCCGGATACCGCGCCGCCGTCGCTGGCGACCAGCGTCCAATAGCTTTGCTCGGTGAACCCGCGCGGATAGGCGCCGCGCGGGGCCTGGGCTGCGAGCGCCGCGATCGTCGCGTTGGGCGTCTCGCTCCAGGCGCGCGGCATGACGGCGATTTCGGCGAGCGCGGCCGGTCGGTCGACGACCAGCCGGAGATAGCGCGTTTCGGTATCCGGCAACGGTAGCGGATCGTCGCCGCCATCGCCGGCGGTGACCGCGCGGAGCAAACGCCACTGGCGGCGATCGTCCGAGGCTTCGACACGGTACGCGCGCGCAAAGGCCGTGCTCCAGTGCAGCGTCAGGCCACCGACCTCGCGGCGCCCGCCGAAATCGATGACGAGGGGGCGGGGCGGGGTAAGCGGGGCGGCGGTGTCGCGCCGGCCGTCGAACACGCGTGGATCGCTGGCGATCGGTGCGGGCAAAGGCGTCGGCGCGGGCAGAGGCGTCAGGACGAGGTCGTCGATCTCGATCCGGCCGGCACCGCCGTCGCGACCGCGGACCACGACGATCTCGACCGCAGCGGTGTGGCGCAACGCCTTGTCGGTGGTCGGACCCCAGGCGAATGCGATGTCGCGCGGGCGGATCTCGAGCGTCTGCCATTCGGCCGTCGGGCGAAAATTGGGACGCGGCACCCACCAGACGTTGCTGCCATCGGCGTCGGTGAACTTGATCTGCAGGTCGTTGACGCCACCGGTCCCGCGGACCCGCAGGGTCAGCCTGAAATGCTCGGGCCAGTCGATCGGCAGCGCGCGGCGCGCCACCGCATAGCCCGACACGGCGCCGAAATCATAGCCGAGCCGCAGCGCGCCCGCGGTCCGCGCGACGGTGGCGACGACGCCATCGGATCCCGCGGCGACCCAAGGTGTCTGGCCGGCGGCGGGCGGGTCGAACGCGTCAAGTGTGCGCGGCGCTGCGGATGGAGGGACGGCAGGCGCCGAAGGGGCTTGCGCCGCGACGACCAGGAGCCAGGCGCCGGCGATCATGCGAGCCAGTCGCCCGTAAAGCCTGCGCGTTGCAGGCCGCGACGGATGTGCGGATTGCGCTTCATCGTCTTCCAGACCAGCCCGGTGCGCCAATTTTCCATCATCACGACGATCGGTCCCTGGTCGATACCCAGATAATCATCGTCGACCCAGCCTGTGCCGGGGATGACGCGACCGTGCTTCAACGGCTGCGTCGTGGCCGTCAGGGTCGGGTTGAACGCATCGAGAAAGCCGTATTTACCGTAGATACTGGCGCCGTAGCGATCGTGCATCGCCTCGATCGCCTGGCGCGAGAGCTCGGGTTCGAACGCGAACGAGGCGGCGGCGGCGGTCGGCGCGATCGTGCCGTCGTCGCGGTCGCCCGGGCCACGTGCGGAATAGCTGAAGAACTCGCGCTTGCGGCCGCCGATCGTGGCGGTGAAGTCGCCCGGCCCGTCGCACGCGGTCAGCCCCCAGATTTCGGCGCCATAGCCCGTGAACCCGCCTGGATTGGCGATCGCATAGGCACGCTGCGCCCGCACCGCACGGCGGCTATTCTCGAAATATGTGATGCCCTTGCTGGTGATGTAGCGATCGCGGATGTCGCGGAAGTCGATCCAGCAATGACTGTACTGATGGACGAACATCGGCCCGAAATGAATATAGGGCTCACCGCCCCAGCGATCGGTCCATTGCGCGTCGAAACGGCTCGTCCAGGCATCCCAGGTCTGCGGCGGCAGCGCGTGCGTGGGCGAGCCGATCGCCAGAATATAGAGCAGCATCGCCTCGTTGTAGATGTTCCAGTCGTGCGGGATGAACCCGCTCTCGGGATGCCAGCCCATCGCCAGGAACGGCGGGCGCTTGACGATCCAGGTCCAGTCGATCGCGGCATAAAGCTGCTCCGCGAGCGCGCGAATACGCACCTCGTCGGGATGGTCGGAGTCGAACCAGCTCTGCGCGAACAACACGCCGCCCATCAGCAGCGCGGTGTCGACGGTCGAGAGTTCGGCGCGGGCGAAGCGATGCCCCTTGGTAGTGCCGAGGAAGTGATAGAATAGGCCGTGAATGCCGCTGTCGTCGTTCTGGCTGTTGCCCTGCGGTGCCGCGGCGAAGAATTGCAGCGTCGTCAGCGTGCGCACACGTGCCTGGTCGCGCGTGATCCAGCCATTCTCGACGCCGATCGGATAGGCGGTGAGCGCGAACCCGATCGCGGCGATCGAGGCGAAGGACGGCGTCGGCCCGCGATCGGGCGCGAGGCCGGTCGCCGGATCGGTGGTGTCCCAGAAATAATAGAAACTGCGTTCGTGCAGGTTGGCGAGCAACGGGGTCGGCATGGACCGCCCCGACGATACGCCCGTATTGGCGAAGACATCCGCTCCGCTGGCCGAATCTGCGGTGCCGAGGCGCGTAAGGGGCGGGACGGCGCAACCGGCCATCAGTCCAGCCAGGCCGAGCGCGCTGGTGCCCAGCATGTGCCTGCGATCGATCATGGTGTCTTTCGGGTAGGAAGTGTCGGTAATAGAACGTCGGTGGGACGGGGCAGTGCCTCGTCCCACCCCGGGTTCAGAACGAGAAGCCGGCCGACAGCTTGATCGTCCGCGGCGGGTTGCCGCCGACGCTGTAGGTCGATCGCTGACCATAGTTCGCGTCGAGCGGGCTGTTGGTGAAGTCGACATAGTTGCGGTCGTTCATCACGTTCAGGATATCGAGCCGCATCCGGACCCGCGCCTGCTCGGCGATGAAGCCGATCGGCACATATTTGGTGAACGCGAAGTCGAGCTGTCGACGGCCCCAGATATCCCCGAGACTGTCCGCCTCTCGTCCGACAAGGACGCGCGTGAACGGGAACGAGTTGTCGAGGAGCGTCTTGAGGTAGATCGGCGATTCGATCGAGAACTTGGTCGAGAACGTCACGCCGATCGGGGTGTCGACGCTGCCAGCGACGACGAACCGGTGACGCGGCACGCCCGACGAGCGCGCGGTCGGATAATCCGAAAGCTGCGGGTAATCGAGCGAGAAGGTTTCGCCGAACTGCCGGTTCTCCTCTGCCTGGGTGTAGGTGTAGGTCGCATCGACGCTCCACGGCGACGCCGCCGAATAGGTCTTGGTCAGCTTGAAATAGACCGCATCGGAGTTCGTCTTCAGACCGTTGGTGCCGAGGATGATCGAGCCGTAACCATCGGGGGAGAAGGAGAAGGGCGACTGCGGCACGTCGGTCGGGTTCGCCGGATCGTTGAAGAAGAAACTCCCGTCGGGCCGGCGGTTGCCGAGCAGGAAGGCGAAGCCGTCCTTGCTCGCAATGTGCGTATAGCCGATCTCCAGCTCGACCGGCGAGAACCGCCCGCGCAGGCCGAGGCTGAACTGATCGGAATACGGTACCTTCAGGTCGTTTTTCAGGAACCGGAACTCGCGCCCGCCGCCCACCGCGGCACCGATCAGCTGCTGCCGCCCGGCGTCGGTCAGGTAGACCGGATCCCAGGCGATGCACGTCTGGCTCGGTACGCAGGGGTTGAGCGAATCATTGCCGATGAAGTTGAAGGTGCGGACCTGATATGCGCCCTGGCTGACCTCCTGTTGCAGGAAGTCGAACTGGTTGCGGTCGTAGGACCGGCCATAGCCGCCGAACATCGAGAAGCGACCGGCTTCGTCGAAGCGATAGGTGAAGCCGAGGCGCGGCTGCCACGCGCCTTTGAACGCCTTCCGGTTGTTGCCGTTCGAGATGTAATCGTTGATGTCGTAGTCGGCAGCGTTGAGGTTCGGATAGTTGGCGGGCGAGACCGCGGCGACGTTCTCGGCCGAGGTGACATAGTCGAGATAGGCGGGAGTCCGCTCATAGTCCCAACGCAGGCCGATATTGAGTGTCAGGTGGCTGGTGACGTCCCAATCGTCCTGCGCGTAGAAGCCGATCTGGAAATTGCTCGAGCGGACGTTCGCATTGCCCGACGCGCCGGGCGCGCCGAACTGCAGTCGGTAAGGCAGCGTGTCGTTGAAGGCGACGCCGGGGATCGCGTTGGCGTCATAGGTATATTGCGGGTTGGTCAGATTCTGTTCGAGCGTGTTGAGCTTGACCCATTTCGCCTTGCCGCCGACCTTGATCGTGTGTCCCTGGAGGCCGGTGAAGGTGAAATCGTCCTGGACGGTCCAGCCCTTCTGACCCTTGGTCTGGAAGTTTCCGCCGGCGCCTGCGCGAAGCAGGTCGATACGCTGCGTGCCGGTGCCGATACGCTGCGTCGCCTGGAAGAACTGGGTGATGCCGTCGGTGGCTGGCGTGGGCGAGAACTTAACGTCCTCGTACGACACGCGCGCATCGTTGATCCACTGGTTGCCGGTATGCTGCCAGCGGAGCAGGCCGCGCGCGTCGACGACCTTGTTCAGGGTCGACGTGCTCGCGGCGTTGATGCCCGTGCTGTTCTGCAGACCGGATTCGTTGCGATACTTGCCGGACAGTTCGATCAGATCATTGTCGGTCGGGACGATGTCGATCTTGCCGAAATACAGGTCTTCCTTGAACTGCTGCGCGAAGGTGCCGAAATTATCCTGATATTGCGCCGGGATCGACGACACCGGGTAACCGTTTTCGGGCCGGACGTCGTACGGGCTCGAGATGCGCTTGCCTTCGTAGGTGAAGAAGAAGTGCGCCTTGTCCTTGATGATCGGGCCGCCGAGCGCGGCGCCGAACTGCTTGTTGCTGGTGTCGACCTTCGGAATCGTGGTCGGGAAGATTTCGCTCGGGCGACGATCACGCAGCTTCTGGTTGGTGAAATCGAAGAAGCCTTCACCGTGGAACTCATTGGTGCCCGACTTCGTCACCGCGGTGATCGCGACCGAGCTGACCTGGTCGAACTCGGCTTTGTAGTTGGACGACAGCACCTGGTATTCGCCGATGCCGAGCTGCGGGAAGGGATTGCCCGGCGACGAATCCTGGCCGGTGATGCCGTTCTTGAGGACGTAATCCTTCTGGCTGACGCCATCGATGAAGACGTTGACGGTGCGGCTGTCCTGACCGCCGCCCTGGATGCGCGAGGCACCGCTGGCGTCCTCGATGAAGCGGACGCCTGGCGCGAGGTCGGCGAAGGCGAGGAAGTTGCGGTTGTTCTGCGGCAGTTGCTCGATCAGGCGCGACGATATGACGCTGCCGACCTGGCCGCCTGATAGCGAGCGGATGCGGTTGCCGGTGACGATGATCTCGCCGCCGGATTCGGCCGTCGCGGTGTCGGTGCCGGCTTCGGGAGTCGTCGCAGGCTCGGCGCCGGTGGGGGCGGGTGCGGTAGCGGGTGCGGGCTGGGTGGGCGCCGTGGACAGGTCGAGGTCGAGGCCGGCGGTCTGGCCGACCCGAAGCGTGAACGCGTCCGAATTGCGCGTGCCGTTGCGCTGCTTGATCTCGAGCCGGTACGTGCCGGCGCGCAGCGACGCGAAGTTATAAGTGCCGGCCGCGTCGGCGGGCACGACGCGGCGGATGCCGGTCGCAATCTCGACGGCTGCGACCTCGATCACCGGGTTGTCGGCGGGCGCGGTGAGCGTGCCGCGCAACGACGCCTGGCCGACCTGCGCCGACGCTGGCGCGGGCGCGAACAGCAGCCCGCTGGACAGCGCGGTCAGCGACACGACCGCCGCACGCAACATCATCTTGTTCATCATTATTCCCCTGTTCCCGATTGTTCGGGTTTCTTGTTGTGGACGTTGGAAAGGAGTGGACCGGTCGATTCGCGGACGATCACGACCGGCACGCGGTGCTCGATCAGGCCGTCGGCTTCGCCGGCGATCGCCTTCACCAGCCGCGCGACGGCGCTTGCGCCGAAACTGGCGATGTCGATGCTGGCGGTGGTCAGGGACGGCGAGATGAGGCGGGTCAGCGGAATATCGTCGAAGCCGCAGATCGCGACCCGGTCGGGCACCGCGATACCGGCGCGCTTCAATGCCATCATCGCGCCGATCGCCATCATGTCGTTGGCCGCGAAGATCGCGTCGATGTCGAAGCCCTCGTCGAGCAGCGTCGTCACCGCGCTGGTGCCGGCGGGCTCGTTGAAATCGCCCTGCACGACCCGCAACGGCAGGCCGGCCCGCGCGCAGGCCTCGCGCGCGCCGCGCAGTCGTTCCTGCGCATCGATGTTGCCCTCGGGACCGGAGATGTGGACCAGCCGTCGCCGGCCGCTGGCAATCAGATGCTCGACCAGCGCCGTCGCGCCCGCGACATTGTCGACGCGCAGTTCGGACCGGCCGACCTGGCCGGGCGCGCAATTGACCAGGATGGCGGGCATGCCGCGCGGCAAATGTGCCAGTAGTTCGTCCGCAGACACCTGCGGCGCCATCACTACCAGCCCGTCGACCCGGCCGCGCATGACATTCAGGGCCGCCACGCCGCGCTGGGCGTCGCCGTGCATGACCATCATCATCATGTAGAGGCCGAGTTCCGACGCCTCGCGGTCCATGCCGCGCAACAGCTCGGAAAAGAACTCGCCGTGCAGGTCGGGGACCACGACGCCGATCATGCCCGACCGCGCCGAACTCAGATGCCGGGCCGCGGCATGGGGCACATAGCCGAGCCGCGTCGCGACGCCCTCGATATGCTCGCGCAGCTCCGCACGGACGTTGCTGTGGCCGTTCAGCGCCCGCGACACGGTCGCGACCGACACCGCGGCTTCGCGGGCGATATCACGGATCGTGGCGTGCGGCATCGAGCGTTCAGTATCCCCTCTGGCACCAGCCTGCGTTCTCGCGACTGGCATCTTGTTCTTGATGTAACCGGTTACATGATCCAGAAACGGGGATCAAGAATTTTGCGACGATGGCCGTCCGGTGTGAACCGTGGGCATTGCAGCAGGCACGAACGAAGGGCGAGCGGATGACGGTAGCGACGAATTCACGGGGTGCGATTTCACGGCGTGCGATGATGATGGGGGCAGGGGCGGTGACCGCGTGGGCGGCGAGCCCGGCGCGCGCGCTTCTGCGCCAGGCGGGCGATGGCGCGGCAGCGTTGCCGGCGTCGGTCGAGGCGCTGATCGGGCGCATGACGGTGGTCGAAAAGGCGGGGCAGTTGACGCTGATGGCGGCGGCCTGGGCAGGCGGCGCGGCGACGTCGCTGAACCCGGCGGGCGGTGCGGCAAGCTTCGACGGGCAGCTGGCGGACGTGCGGGCGGGGAAGCTGGGGGGCGTGTTCAATGGCAATGGCGCGGTCATGGCCCGGCGGATGCAGACGGTGGCGATGCGCGAATCGCGGCTCAAGATCCCGCTGATCTTCGCCGCCGACGTCATCCACGGTCTGCGCACCGTGTTCCCGGTGCCGCTGGCCGAAGCGGCGAGCTTCGATCCCGAACTCGCACGGCGGACCGCGCGGGCGGCGGGGGCGGAGGCCGCCGCGTCGGGGATCGACTGGACCTTCGCCCCGATGGTCGACATCGCCCGCGACGCGCGCTGGGGGCGCGGGGTCGAGGGGTCGGGCGAGGACGTGCTGCTCGGCCGGATGATGGCCACGGCCCGGGTGCGCGGTTTCCAGGGCGAGCGCGGGCTGGCCGCGGCCGATGCAGTCGCCGCCTGCGCCAAGCATTTCGCCGCCTATGGCGCGGCCGAGGCGGGGCTCGACTATGGCAGCGTCGACATTTCGGAGCGCACGCTGCGCGAGGTGTATTTCCCGCCGTTCGAATCCGCTTTCGGGGCCGGCGCACCGACGGTGATGGCGTCGTTCAACGAGATTTCCGGTGTTCCGGCGACCGCGAACGCGTGGTTGCTGACCGACGTGCTGCGCCGCGAATGGGGGTTCGGCGGGCTCGTCGTCTCGGATTATACCGGCGACGAGGAACTGATCGCGCATGGTTTCGCCGCCGACGCACGCGAGGCGACCAAGCTGGCCTTCATGGCGGGCGTCGACATGAGCATGCAGAGCGGCTTCTATATCCAGCATCTGCCGGACCTGATCGCGGCGGGTGAGGTGCCGATGGCACGGCTCGACGAGGCGGTGCGCCGCGTGCTGGCCCTGAAAGTGCAGCTCGGGCTGTTCGACGACCCGTTCCGCCGGATCGACCCGCGCCGCGAAAAGACGCGCATCCGGACGCGCGAGACGCTGGCACTGGCGCGGGAGGCGGGCGCGAAGTCGATCGTGATGCTCAAGAACGAGGGCGACCTGCTGCCGCTGTCGCGACAGGGCAAGCGGATCGCGCTGATCGGCCCGTTCGCCGCGGGGCAGCACGACCTGATCGGGCCGTGGAACGTGTACGGCACCGATGCCGAGGCGATCGACCTGGCGACTGGCGTGCGCGCCGCGGTCGCCGAGCCTTCGCTGGTCAGCGTCGTGCTCGGGTCGGGCGTCGATGCGCCGCTGGCCGGGGGAATCGCCGCCGCCGTCGCTGCCGCCCGCGCGGCCGACGTCGTGGTGCTCGCGGTCGGCGAGAGCCAGCGCATGTCGGGCGAGGCGCAGTCGCGCGTCGATATCGTGATCCCGCCCGCGCAGATGGCGCTGGTCCAGGCGGTCGCGGCGACCGGCAAACCGATCGTCGTGCTGCTGCGCACCGGCCGCGCGCTGGCGTTGAGCGGCGCGGTGCTGAAGGCGCCCGCGATCCTTGTCACCTGGTTCCTCGGGTCGCAGGATGGGCCGGCGATCGCGGACGTGCTGTTCGGCAGGACCGGGCCGTCGGCGCGTCTGCCCATCTCGTTCCCGCACGCGACGGGGCAGGAGCCCTATCATTACGACCACAAGAGCACGGGGCGGCCGAACCCGCCCGGGCCGCTGCTCGAATACAAGTCGCATTACCGCGAGTTCGCCAACGAGGCGCTGTATCCGTTCGGGCACGGGCTGACCTACGGCGTCATCGAGTATTCGCGGCTCGACCTCGGCTCTTCGGAGATGGCGGGCGCACAGATGGCGGGCGACGCTGCCCTCACGGTCCGCGCGACGGTGAGCAATGCGGGTAGGCATGCCGCCGAGGAAACGGTACAGCTCTACATCCACGATCTCGCCGCGAGCATCACGCGGCCGGTGCGCGAACTGAAGGCGTTCCGGAAGGTCGTGCTGAAGCCCGGCGAACGGCAGATCGTGTCGTTCACGCTGCGCCGGGCGGACCTGATGTTCATCGGCCGGGACCTGAAGCCGACGGTCGAGCCCGGCCGCTTCCGCGTGTGGATCGCACCATCGGCGCAGGCGGAAGGCGTATCGGGCGAGTTCACGCTCGCCTGAGGCTGGTCATTGTATCGCGGCGAAGCGGGATGGCGAGCACCGCCGCCAGCATCGCCGCGATCAGCAGCGCAGGGCCCGCGAGCATCAGCCAGCGGATCGCGTAGAGGCTGTCGGGCCCCTGCGCTGCGCCGGCGACGAACCCGTTCGCCTGATAGATCGCGCCGATCGCAAAGCCGGTGCCCGCGAGCGCGATCTTCTGCATCAGGGCGTAGGTGCCGAACGCCAGCGCCTCGACCCGCTTGCCGCTCTGCGCCTCGCCCCAGTCGACCGTATCGGGCAGCAGCGTCCACGCCGCGAGCGCGAACCCGACGAACGCCGCCTGCATCGCCAGCAGGAACGCCGCCGTCGCGGCACTGCTGGGCGACCCCGCCAGCGCGAAGACGGCGGGCACGACCAACGCCAAGATGCCCGAGCCCAACCATGCGGTTCGCGCGCCGCGGGTCCGCGCAAGCGCGGTCCAGACCGGGACCGCGACGAGGCTGCTCACCGCCATCGCCGCGAGGGCACGCGGGCCGCCGGGCGTGTCGTGCAGGACGTAGCGGAAGAAATAGAGCACCGACTGGCTTGTCAGCGCGGTGGCGGCCCCGCCCGCGGCGGCGGCCACGTTCAGCGCGACGAAGGCCCGGTTGCGCGCCAGCACTGCCAGCCCGGACCAGATCGCGGGCGGGTATGCCGGGGGCGCACTCGGCGTCGGCTCGGGCACGCGCCACGCCATGATCACCAGCAACGGCACCGCGACGGCGGCGAGGATCGCGGCGGCCGCGCCGTAGCTTCCGGTCCGCTGCACCAGCCAGGGCAGCAGCAGCGCGACCAATGCCCCTGCGGCCGACCCGAACCCCATGCGCAGCCCCGCGACCAGCGACCGATCCCGGCTGGTCTGCGCGACGCGCGTGGTCCAGGCCGCATAGGGGATGTTGGTGAAGGCGTAGAGCGTGCGGAAGGTCATCTGCGTCGCCAGCGCGAACACCGCCGCGCCCGTCGGCACCGCGAACATCGCGAAGAATGCCAGGCCGAGCGGTAGCGCGCCCCAGCCGACCAAGCGACGGTAGGAAAGCCGCATCCGCTCTGCCGCGGCGCCTGCGAGAAAATCGGCCGCGCCGTCCCAGATCGCGCCGATCATGAACACCAGTCCGGCGGTGGCGGGCGGCAAGGCGAGCGCGTCGATATAGTAGAAGAGCAGGTACAGGCTGATCGCCTGCCAATAGAGGTTGAAGGCGAAATCGCCTGCGCTGAACACGACCAGCGTCGCGCGTGTTGGCGCGGGCGCGCCCTGTGTCGGTTGCATGCTCGACGTCTCGTTCATCGTCGCGCGCGGTCCGAGATTTCGCCGGCTGAGCCGCGGTCGGCAGGTTTTCGGTCGTGAGGTCGGATAGGCTGGATCATGCCGCGTTCTCGTCGCTCGGCCCTGACGGGGCAATGCTTTCTCACGCGAGAATCGTCGTGCCTTGAGGGCATTGCGGCGCGGACTTGATGACGGTCCGGCCAGCGCATAGGTTTCACCGCATGGCCTTTGTCAGCATAACCCGACTCCGGCTTCGCTCGCTGCGGTTCCTGCCGCAGTTCGTGGTGCATGCCTTGTCGACGACCGCGCAGATCCGTCGTGCGGCGGGTTTCGTCGGGGGCGAGCTTCTTCCCGATCGGCAGCTGACGTTCTGGACGATGACGATGTGGCACTACCAGGCCGACATGCGCCGCTACATCGTGAACGGCGCGCATCTGAAAGTGATGCCGAAGCTGATGCACTGGTGCGACGAGGCGAGCATCGTCCATTGGGACCAGGACGCGCGGGACCTGCCAAGTTGGGACGAGGCGGACCGGCGGATGCGGGGCGAGGGACGGCCGTCCAAGGTCCGCCACCCGACGCCGCACCACGCCGATCTCAGTTACCGACCGCCGCGGACCACGCGCGCCGCGCCGATCGTCGCGCGGTAGCCCCGAGATACCGGACCGGCGTCAGCGTTTGAGCGGCGCGAACGAGAACAGCCCGCTGCGATAGTTCATCACCACCGTCGTCGGCGTGATCCCGGCATGCGCCGCGATCTTCGCCGCCTGCGCGCTCGGTTTGGCGTGGCCGAGCCGCGGATTGCCGGCAAAGCCGATGCCGTCGTGGAGCAGGCTGAAGCCGTGCCCGCCGGTCCGGTTGTGCACGACGCTGAGCGCATAGCTGCCCTCGGCCGGGACGCGCAGGCACAATTGGGTGGGACCGGAGGGCGGCACGGCGATCACCGCGCGACGGAACGTCTTGCCCTGCGACACCAGCACATTGTCGTCGGCGAGGAAGTCGCCGTCGGTCGCGGGATAGATTTCCGCACGCAGCGTGCCCGCGCGATCCTTCAGGCCGTCCACGGTGACGAGGATCGCGGGACCGGCTTCGTGCGGGCGGCACCGGGCCGCCTCCGTGCCGAGCGCAGGCGTCGACGGCAGGACGGCGGCCAACAAGGCGAGGGCGGCGAGGCTCATTGGCTATGCTCCGGGGTGACGAGTTCGACAGCGGTCAGGACCGCGCCGAGCAGAAGATGCGTGACGAGCCAGAGCGCGGCGATCATCGTCAGCAACGCGGCGACGTCCGACGCCTGGCCGACCGTGAAGGCGACGAGCCCGGCGAAGACGATGTCCTTGTTGGGCAACAACGGCAGGCGCGACACCAGCAGTCGCAGCGTCGCGAGCACCAGCCACCAGGCCAGCGGCGCGGCGGGCAGTGCCACCGCCCAGAGCGCTGCGGCGAACACCGTGGTCGCGACGATCCGCAGCAGGTGGATCGCTGCGATCCGCCCCAGTTCGTCGCGCTTCAGCGTGAACAGCCGCTTGCGCATCGCCAGCGCGACCACCGATGGCAGCGCAATGCTGGCAGCCGACACGATCATCACCTTCGCGTCGGTGCCCAGGTGCAGCGCGACCAGCGACCGCCAGCTGATCGCGGCGAGCGCCAGCGTGCAGACGTTGGCGACGACCGCGGACAGGATCGAGACGTCCTTGATCGCGCCGAACGGCGTGCCGACCAACGCGGCGTGCTTCCGGGCCCAGGCGTAGAAGTACAGCTCGCCCGAATAGCCGGCAACGATCTCGTTGCTGATCCGCTTGCGGAGCAGGGCGAGGAAGCCGCGCGGTGGCAAGCGCCAGAGCCGGCGATAGATCACCCATTCGCTCGCCGGCAGTGCCAGATAGCCGGCGGCGAACAACAGCCAGAACAGCGGCGACCGCGGCACCATGCCGATGACCGCGCGAACGTCGAGATGGCGCAGCTGCCACAGGGCCGCGATCAGGATCGCCGCCGACAGCAAGGGAGTCAGCCATCGGCCGACGAGGCCCTTATTCACCGCGATCGGTCGGATCGGTACGGGGGACAGCGACGCCGCGCGGTCGCGGGCGTCGATCCTGCCGGCATGGGGCAGGCTGACCTCGGTCACGGCATCGTCCAGACTGCATGATAGGTCGTCTTGCGGAGTGCAGGGCGCAGCGATGCTGCGACGGGGCATGAGCCGGGGTCTGTCATGGCCCTTGGACGCCGCCGCCGCCGCGCATCCGCAGCCAAGCTGCGCCGCGCCGAAAATTTCGGTCGGGTTTTGCGGCGGACTGCGGTTCGGCGCGTGCGGTGTCGTCAGCGGGGCATGGACGGGCACTCTGTTTGCGAGGACGCATGATGATGACGGCTGCGAAGCGCGTGCCGGATCGGCGGCCGCCCGATCGACCATCGCCTGATCGACCATCGCCCGATCGACGGCTGCTGGTGTCGATCCATGACGTCTCGCCTGCGTTCGCGGACCCGGTCGAGCAGCTGGCGGAGACGATCGGCGCGATCCTCGGCGGGCCGCGCTTCGCGATGCTGGTCGTGCCGGATCACTGGGGCGCGGCGCCGCTCGACCGCGCGCCGGCGTTCGCGCGACGGTTGCGCGGCTGGGCCGATGCCGGGGTCGAGATGTTCCTGCACGGCTGGTTCCACCGCGACACCAGCGACCACCGCGGGCGCGGTGCGGCGATCAAGGCGCGGTACATGACCGCGGGCGAGGGCGAGTTTCTCGGGCTGAGCGCGGACGAGGCCGAATACAGGATGCGACGTGGTCGCGAGGTCGTCGAACAGGCGATCGGCCGGCCGGTCGCGGGCTTCATCGCGCCCGCCTGGCTGTACGGCGACGGGGCGAAGGCGGCACTCAAGACCTGCGACTTCGCGCTGGCGGAGGATCATTTCCGGGTCTGGCGACCGGCGACCGATGCGGTGGTCGCGCGCGGGCCGGTCGTGACCTGGGCGAGCCGATCAACCGCGCGCACCGCCAGTTCGCTCGCGGTCGCCGCCGCCGCACGCGCGCTGCCCGACTGGCTGCCGACGCTGCGTGTCGCGGTGCATCCCGGCGACGTCACGAAGGAGTCGTTGATGACGAGTATCGATCGGACGATCCGGTCGCTGTCGGCGCGGCGAACGGTCGCCCGGTACGCCGATCTTCTGCCCGAGGGGGGCCGAGCGGGTGAGGGGCCGGTGATGGGAAGGACGCACGCGATGCCAGCAGGAGGTATGTCATGAAGATCGTCGATGTCTGCGCCTTCTACACGCCGAGCGGCGGCGGCGTTCGCACCTATGTCGACCGCAAGCTCGTGGCGTTCGCCGCGCGGGGCCACGAGATGGTCGTCGTCGCGCCGGGCGAGCACGACCATGAGGAGCAAAGAGCGCCGCATGCGAGGATCCGCTGGGTGCGGTCGCCGCGCTTTCCGCTCGATCGATCCTACCGCTATTTTGCCGACCGCGCGGCGTTGCACCGGGTGCTCGACGAGGAGGATGCGGATCTGGTCGAGGTCTCGTCGCCGTGGCGCAGCGCGTCGATGGTCGCTGACTGGCGCGAGACGCGGCATGCGCGAGCGCGGCTTTCGCTGGTCGCGCACGCCGACCCGCTCGCCGCCTATGCGTATCGCTGGTTTGGCGGGGTCGCCTCGACTCAGGCGATCGACCGCGCGTTCGACTGGTATTGGCGGCACCTGCGTCGGCTCGATCGCCGCTTCGACATGGTGGTCAGCGCGAGCGACAGTCTGAGCGAGCGCCTGCGCGAGGGCGGACTGCGCAAGGTGCTGACCGATCCGATGGGCGTCGAGCCGGGCCAGTTCTCGCCCGGCTTGCGCGATGCGCGCGTGCGGCGCGAGATGCTGGCCGCGTGCGGGTTGTCCGAAGACGGCCTGTTGCTGATCGGGGTGGGGCGTCACGCGCCCGAAAAGCGCTGGCCGATGCTGGCGCGGGCGACGACGATCGCCGGCGCACAGGTGCCGGTCGGCCTGGTGATCGTGGGCGGCGGATCGCGGCAACGGCCGGTGATCGACGCGATCGACGGCAATCCGCACGTTCGGCTGCTCGAACCGACCGCCGATCGCGCGGCGCTGGCGCGGATGATGGCGAGCGCGGACGCGTTGATCCATGGCTGCGAAGCGGAAACCTTCTGCTTCGTCGCGGCCGAGGCGATCGCCTCCGGCCTGCCGCTGATCGCGCCCGATCGCGGCGGCGCGGCCGACCTTGCCCGCGCGGGCGGCGGGATACTCTATCAGTCGGGCGACGCGCTTGCCGCCGCCGAGGCGATCCTGACGGTCGCGCGGGCCGGCTTTGGTCCACGCGCGCTTCGACCGGTCCGCACGGTCCGCACGATGGACGATCATTTCGATGCCCTGCTCGCTTTATATGCGGACGGCGGCGCCCTCGGGGAACAAGTAGCATGTCGATGACCGCGATCGCTCCATCCTACGGCACCGCCCTCGATCAGCCGGGCACGGCCCCGGCCGCGACGTTCGCCGCCGCCGACGAAGGGTATCAACCCTGCGATTTCAGCGGCGACGGGCGGCTCGTCGGCGCCATCGCGGACGGCCGATCCGCCTGGACCTGCCCGGTCTTCTACCTGGCGATGCCGACCTGCGCGGTGCTGGCGTTCACGGTGACGATGATCCGCATGTGCCACGCTGCCGTGAAGGCGGTTGGCGGGACGTCGTCCTGAGCGTTGCGGCGATGCCGTCGATGCGCTGAGCCGTCCTCCGGCGATATTTTCGGCGCGACTTCCGGACCGGACAGGCGCAAAAGCCTCGGCACGAGGAGCGCGGACGGCACGCGCCCCGCCGCCGCGAGGCGGTCTTTACCGTGTCGATGACCTTCGGAGGCGAGCCGTAGCCGACGCCGACCTGATCCAGCCCGCCGGCCTGTCGGCGGTGCTCGCGGCCAACCGCCCCCAGCTCGTCCGGTTCTTCACCGGGCGCACCGGTAGCGTGGCGGAAGCCGAAGACGTCGTGCAGGAAATCTGGCTTCACGTGCGACAGCCCGTGGAGGTTTCATCAGGTGTCCCGACCGGCCCGATCGCCAACCCGGTCGCGTATCTGCACCGCGTCGGGATGAACATCGTGCTCGACCGGGTGCGGGCGAACGGCCGTCGGCAGCGGCGCGATGCGGGGTATGTCGACGCGACGACCTCGATCGTCGGTGCCGAGGCGGTCGACGATGCACCCTCCGCGTTCGATACGGTCGTCGACCGGCAGCGCGTGGCGCGTCTGGCCGCCGCGCTAGCGGGCCCGCCCGAGGGCGCGATGCGGGTGTTCCGGCGTCACCGGATCGACGGCGCATCGCATGCCGACATCGCCGCCGAGCTCGGCATCTCGCGCAGCGCGGTGGAAAAACATATCGCCGTCGCGCTCCGCCACCTCAGAAAGGCGCTCGATGAGTGATCGAGACCACCGACTGCGGTTCGCGGCGCGCCGTGGCGTCTATCGGACAGGCGGGGGGCATCCGCCGGAAAGGAGGGCCGTATGACAGACACACGCAGCGCGATCGACACCGCCGCCGCCTGGCACGCGCGCCTCGATTCGCCGGATATGGACTGGGAAGCATTCGGACAGTGGCTCGGGTCCGATCCGTTGCACCGTGACGCCTATGATTCGATCGCGCTGCTCGATGCGGAGATCGGCGGGGCGGCACCGGCGATCGCCGCGCTGCTGCCGGCCAACGACGATGAGACGAGCGACGACCTCGCCGCCACGGTTCCGGCCAAACGCGCGACGCGGTGGCGCTGGGCAGCGGCCGGGACGGGGAGTGCGCTGGCGGCGGGGCTAGCAGTCCTGATGGTCGCGCCGTCGGGCGAGGGTACTGCGCAGATCTACGCGACCGGTCGCGGCGAGACGCGGTCGGTGACGCTCGCCGATGGCAGCCGCATGCAGATCGACCGCGGGTCGCGCGTCTCGGTCAGCGGCGGCGGCTCGCCGGTGATCGAGATCGCGCAGGGGGCGGCGAGCTTTGCGGTGCGTCACGATCCGTCGCGCGTGCTGATGGTCCGCGCGAACGGTTACGACGTGCGCGACGTGGGCACGCGGTTCGATGTCGTCAGCGCGCGCGGACGCGTCGCGGTTACCGTCGCGGAAGGGACGGTCAGCGTCACGCCGACCGGTGGCGCACAGAGCGATGCGACGATGCTCCACGCCGGCCAGAGCCTGAACATCATCCCGGACAAGCAGATCGCGGTGCGCGGGCGGATCGATCCGGCCCGCGTCGCCGACTGGGCCGATGGTCGGCTGAATTACGACGACGCGCCGTTGACTCTGGTTGCAGCGGACATCTCGCGGTATGCCGATGGTCCGCTACTGGTCGATCCGTCAGCGGCGGGCCTGCGTTTTTCCGGGGTATTGACGATTGGTGATGGATCGCGGCTCGTCGATCAGCTTCGCGCGGTGCTGCCGATCCGCGCTCGCCGCGTCGGTGGCGCTGTGTATCTGGACGCCGCCCGCACGCGCTGAGAAGGCCGCCCCGGCACGGACGGCGATCACGATTCCGGCGGGTACGCTGCGATCGGCGCTGGACGCGCTCGCACGGCAGACCGGTGTTTCGGTCGGCATGGCGGGCGCATTGCCCGACCTGCGGGTCCGTCGGATCGACCGTGCCGGCGATGTCGCGCAGGCGCTGCGACGGATGCTGGCGGGCAGTCGATGGCGCGCGGTGCGGATCGACGCCACCACCTGGCGCATCGAACCGCTACCCCCCAAGTCCAGGCCGGTTCCGAATGCTCAGCCGGCGAGACCGGCGCTTGCGGGCGGCGACATCATCGTCATCGCCAGCAAGCGCGACGAGCGGCTGTCCGATCTGCCCGCGTCGATCAGCATCGCCGGCGGGCGCGTGCTCGACCGGCTCGCCGGACGCCGTGGTCTGGTCGACGTCATGGCGGCCACTGACAGCGCGTTCTCGACCAATCTTGGGCCCGGTCGCGATCGCATCTTCCTGCGTGGGGTGGCCGACAGTGCGTTCAACGGCACCAGCCAGTCGCTGGTCAGCCTGTATCTGGACGATGTGCGGGTCGGCTATGCCGCGCCCGATCCCGACCTGAGACTGGTCGATGTCGAGCGGGTCGAGGTGCTGCGCGGGCCGCAGGGCACGCTGTACGGCACCGGCGCGCTGGGTGGCGTGGTCCGGATCGTGACGGTCGCACCCGATCTCGATCGCCTGACCGGTGGCGTCGCAGTCGAGGGGACGGGCATCAACAACGGCGCGCTGGGCGGCGCGGTCGAGGGGGTCCTCAACGTGCCGATCGTCGCGGGAACACTGGCGTTGCGCGTCTCCAGCTGGGGCGAGACGATGCCCGGCTGGATCGACGACACCGAGCGCGATCGCCGCGACGTGAACCGGACGGGCCGTCTCGGCGTCCGTGCGGCGCTGCGCTGGGCAGTCGGCGGCGGGTGGTCGGCGACGCTCGGCGGCGTGGCCCAGTGGATCGACGCCCGCGACAGCCAATATGCGACCAAGGGCCTGTCGCGCGCGACCCGCATCGCCGAGCCGCAGGATAACGACTTCACGTCCGCCGCGCTCACGGTCCGTGGACCGATCGGCAAGCTGGAGGCGCAGGCGACGACGGCATTTATCGAGCAGCAGTTCGGCAGCACCTACGACGCCAGCATCCTCGCGTCGTCGCTCGGCGTGGCGGCGCCGCTCGCCTATATCGAGAGACGATCGGCGGAGCTCCTGTCGCAGGAGGTCCGGCTGAGCGATCCGACCGCCCGGCATCCCTGGCTTGTCGGCGCGACGGTCCTGCATTCGGTCAGCCGCCTGGATGGTCAATTCGTGCCGGTCGGTGGCGCCGCCACGATCGCGGCGCGGCGCGACGAAGACGACGTAACCGATGCCGCATTGTTCGCGGAGGGCACACAGCGGCTGACCGGTTCGCTCGACTTCAAGCTGGGCCTGCGCGCGTTTTCGACGGCGACGCATCTCGAGCAAGAGGGCCCCGACCGCGAACGCGTGTACCGGCTCGGCGTGACTCCCAGCGGTACGCTCAGTTGGCACCGCAACGATCTCGGGCTCGTCTGGCTGCGCTATGCCAGCGCGGTGCGTCCCGCCGCGATCAGTCGCACCGCCGCCCCGGCCGACCGACGGATCCCGGGCGACGAACTGCAAAGCCTCGAACTCGGGTGGCGGATCCGGCTGGCCGGCGACCGCCTGGCGCTACACGGCGCGGTGTTCGGATCGACCTGGGAACATCTGCGCAGCGACACGGTGGGATCGGACGGCCTGCTCGGGACCGTCGATGCGGGCAATGCCGTCAATTACGGGATCGAACTCGGCGGCACCATCTCTGCCGCACCAACGTCGATCGATTTCGGCGGCACGCTGCAACGCGCTCGACTGACGTCGGAATCGGCCGCTGCGAACCTCGATCGCGACGATCGCCGCCTGCCGGTCGTCCCGGATATTTCCGCACGCCTCGGCGCGTCGCGACGCCTGGCCCTGTTCGGACTGCCCGCGACGGTGTTCGCCACCGCCCGCTATACCGGCAGGACGCGCCTGAGCTTCGATCCGTTGCTCGACCGGCCGGCGGGGAATTATGCGACGGTCGATGCGGGTGCGACGATCGATCGCGGCGCGGGTCGCTGGTCGGTCGATATCGCCAACCTGCTCGACAGCCGCGGCAACAGTTTCGGCTTCGGCAACCCGTTCACGCTCGCCACCAGTACGCAGACCGTGCCGATCCGGCCGAGGACGATCACGCTCAGGTTCGCGATCGGCCTGTAGAATTCCGCGCGCTTGGTGCGCAGCGCTTGCGCCGCGGTGTTGGTGGCCCAACCCTGGCTTGTTTTGGGGTCCATGCGGAGGGCAGCGACTTTACTGGAAATTTTTATCCCGCGCCGATCGGGTGCATCGCACCTAGCCTGCAGGACCATCGCGCAATTGGCAGAGCATGCCTCGCGACAGCAAAACCAGCGGATTCAGGGCCGTGTCTAAACTGATACGTCAGATAAATTCCAATTAATATAATAGTTTACGACACAAGGGCGGTGCGTCAGTCGCGATTGTGAATAATAGCGATGTAGCCCAACCAATTAACGTGGTTAGAGGCCGGTTTCCGGTACATTCCAGCAACGCTCTACGACCGGTTGTAAATATATCGCGACCTAAGGTTAACTATGTGGAAAACCTTAACTGCGAAAAGTCCATTATAAGGAGCCTTATATGAGACCCGACGTTAAGGCGTTGTTAGCCCGATTAGGCCAGCGGGATTTCCAGTATCGTCAGTTCGCTGATCCTATCGCGGACGTCGAACCCTGGCCGTTGTTTGCCGCGATGCTCGAGGACGAGCGGGTCGTCGGTCGTCCCGATCTGGCGGAGGCCAAACAGCTCGGTCCCAACCCGTCCAATTTTCTCGGCGACTACGGCGATACGCGCGGCGTGAGCGAACCGGCCGCGCGCCAGGGCGGTGGCCTGCGCGCGTTCCTGTCCGGCTTGTCCGATGATGGCGGGGAGCGTCGCTGAATGCCGCTGATCCTGTGCCATTCGCCGGCCGGTGGGGTGGGGACGACGTTCCTCACCGCGCATCTCGCGCTGGGGCTCGCCGCGCGCGGACATGACGTCACCGCGATCGATTTCACGCATGCCGATGCGCTCAAGCTGTTCTTCGGCATGCTGCCCGTCCAGCAGATCCCGACGATGACCGATGGCGCGAGCGAAGGCATCGTCGTCGACGGTGTCGAGTTGCTGTCGGGATATGCCGCCGCGCAGAGCGGCGCGTTCGGTCGGTTGCTTGCGCAGCGCAGCGCATTGCCCTTCGACGAAGACCGCATCGTGATCGCCGACGTCGCCGCCGCGGACCTTGCGCTGAAGACCAGCCTGTTGCCGCATGCGGCGCTCCACGTCTGCGTGTTGGCGCCGCAGCCGACGTCGCTGGCCGCGCTGTCGAAGGTGCAGCCGGGAACGCCGACGATCGATCTCGAACAGACCGCGTTCGTGCTCAACCGGATCGACGACACGCGCAAATTGTCGCGGCACAGCCAGATCTTCCTGCGGGCATTGTTCGGCGACGCGCTGATCGGGGCGGTGCGCCGCGATGAAGCGGTCAACGAGGCGCTGGCGTCGTTCAAGCCGCTGGCGCGCTATGCCAAGCAGAGCGTCGTCCTGGCCGACCTCCTCACGCTGACCGCCGCGGTCGAGACGCGGTGCGGCTTCGTCGCACACGCGGTGCGCGCGTCGTGAAGACGATATCGATCCCGGCGATGCTCGGCATCGTCGTCGCGGCGCTGCTGGCGTTGGTCGTCGTGACGGTGCCGCTCGACCTGAAGTCGCAGTGGCTTTTCGCCGGGGCGTCGATCCTGGGCGCGATCGTGCTTGGCCGTGCGAAGACGCGGCGCGCGACGTTGGTGCTCGCCTTGCTCTCGCTCGTGGTGTCGACGCGGTACCTGTTCTGGCGGACCACCGCGACGCTCGAGTTCGAGAGCGTGCTCGGGACCGTGCTGGGCATAGGGCTGTACCTCGCCGAACTCTATGCATGGGTCATTCTCGCGCTCGGCGTGCTGCAAACCGCGTGGCCGCTCGATCGGCAGGCGGTCGAACTGGTTGGAGAACCGCACGAATGGCCGACGGTCGACGTGTATATCCCGACCTATAACGAGAGCCTGGAGATCGTTCGGACGACCGTGCTCGCGGCGCTCGACATCGATTATCCGCGGGACCGGTTCCACGTCTATCTGCTCGATGACGGGCGCAGGCCGGAGTTCCGCGCGTTCGCCCGCTCGGTCGGCTGCGGCTACATCACGCGCGCCGACAACAACCATGCCAAGGCGGGCAATCTCAACGCGGCGATGTCCAATACCGAAGGGTCGCTGATCGCGATCTTCGACTGCGATCACGTGCCGACGCGCGCGTTCCTGCAGATGACGATCGGCTGGTTCCAGCGCGACAAGAAGCTGGCGCTCGTCCAGACCCCGCATCACTTCTATTCGCCCGATCCGGTACAGCGCAATCTCGGCTCGGTCCGCGACCTGCCGGGCGAGGGCGACCTGTTCTACGGCGCGGTCCAGCGCGGCAACGACCTGTGGGACGCGGCGTTCTTCTGCGGATCCTGCGCGATCATCCGGCGCGCGGCGCTCGCCGATACCAACGGCTTCGCGTTCGAGACGGTGACCGAGGACGCGCATACCGCGCTGCGCCTGCAACGGATGGGCTGGTCGACCGCGTATCTCGGCATTCGGCTGTCCGCGGGTCTCGCTACAGAGCGGCTCGTGCTGCACATCGGCCAGCGCATCCGCTGGGCGCGCGGCATGACCCAGATCCTGCGGATCGACAATCCGCTGTTCGGCCGGGGCCTCAGCCTGCAACAGCGGTTCTGCTACCTGAACGCGATGCTGCATTTCCAGTTTCCGCTGCCGCGCATCGCCTTCCTGACCAGTCCGCTCGCGTATCTGATCGCTGGCGAGAACATCATCCATGCCCCCGCCGGGCTGATCCTGGCCTATGCCGCCGCGCATCTCTATTGCGCGCAGGTATCGGGTGGCCGGTTGCAGGGAGGCGATCGCCGGCCCTTCTGGGGCGAAGTCTACGAGACGATCCTGGCGTTCCACCTGGTCAAGCCGACCGTCGTCACCTTGTTTCGACCGCATGGCGGCAAGTTCAACGTGACCGACAAGGGCTCCCTGCTCGACAAGACGCATTTCGATACCGTGACCGCACGGCCGCATCTGATCTGCATCGGCCTCGTGCTGTTCGGGATCGCGTTCGGGTTCGTCAAATACCTGTTCTTTGCGCATCTGTTCAACATCCAGGGCGATACGCTGGTGTTGAACACGGTGTGGGCGGTGTTTAGCCTCGTCATCCTGCTCGCCGCGGTGTCGGTAGCGCGCGAGACGCGGCAGGTTCGCGAATATATCCGCATCCCCGTCCAGTTGCCCGCCACGCTCTATTTCGCCGACGGCCATGTCGTCGAGGTCGAGACGATCGACCTGTCGATGGGCGGACTGGCGATCAACGCGCCGGCGGGCGTCACGCTCGCCGACCGCGCGGTGACTCATGTCGCGCTGCCGATGGGCGACGAAGTGCTGACGCTCCCCGTGCAGACGCTCCGCGTCGACAAGACGAAGGCCACCATGCGGTTTCTGGAACTCGATATGCTTCAACTACGCCAACTCGTCCGCGCCGTGATGGGCCGCAACGATGCCTGGGAACCCGAGGCGCCGCGGCGTCCGGTGTCGACGCTGCGCTCGCTGCGCGACATCCTGGTCGTTGATCTCGTCACGCTGAAGCGTCTCCTGGGGTTTAATCGCGCGGAACGTCGCCGCGAGCAGACCCGGCTGAAGGCGGCGACCGCTGCGCTGGCAGCTGCCGCGCTGGTGATGAGCATCGCCGTGCCGCAACGCGCTGTCGCGCAAGCCGACGCGGCACCGATCGCCGCTGCCGATACCGGTGGCGGGATCCGGCAGGAGCGTCTCACGTTTCCCGACCTCCGGGTCCGCAGCGCGATCCGGCTTGCGGGCACGCGCGGCGAAATCGCGATCCCGTTCGGCCTGCGGTCGAACGAGGTGGTCACCGCCGCCAACCTGACCGTCGCGCTCGCATGGTCGCCGTCGTTGTTGCCCGATCTCAGCCAGTTCGTGGTCCTCCTCAACGGCGAGGTCGTACGGACGCTGCGGCTGACGCCCGATGGCGCGGGCGGTCAGCAACTGACGATGGCGGTCAACCCGGCGCTGTTCCTGCCCGGCGACAACCAGCTCAACCTGCGGCTGATCGGCCATTACACGCGCGATTGCGAGGACCCGTTCCACAGCTCGCTATGGGCCAACGTCAGCAACACGCGATCCGCGCTCGACCTGACGATCCAGCGCCTGCCGCTCGGACCGGACCTGGCGCGGTTGCCGTCGCCGTTCTTCGATCGCGCGGACAATCTGCCGCTGAGCCTGCCGTTCGTGTTCGCGGCCGCGCCGTCGAACGGTGAACTCGAAGCCGCGGCGAGCGTCGCCTCGTGGTTCGGCCGTCTCGCCAGCTATCGCGGGTTCGCCTTCAAGCCGACCTATGGTCGTATCCCGCGCGGCAACGCGATCGTCTTCCTGCGACCCGGCATGCGGGTCGGCAGCTTCGTCCCGACGATCAACGGGCCGTCGGCGATGATCATCCGCAACCCGTTCGACCAGTTCGGCGAGCTGCTGCTCGTGATGGGCCGCGACGAGCGCGAGCTGAAGCTCGCCGCAGCCGCGCTCGCGACCGGGCGGGGCACGATCGGCGGGACGGGGGCCGCGTTCGACGGCGTCCGCATCCCGACCTATGCGCGCTATGCCGCACCGCGCTGGCTGCGCTCGGACCGCGCGGTGAAGCTCGGCGAGATCGTCGATCCGCGCTCGCTCCAGGGTGTCGGATTGCCGCCGGGACCGCTGACCGCGGCGTTCCGGACCGCGCCCGACCTGTTCTTCTGGCCGCGCGGCGGCGCCGCGCTCGACCTGCGCTATCGGTATCCGTGGGCGCCCTGGCTGAACCGCCGTTCGTCGCGGCTCGATGTCTCGATCAACAACCAGTATCTGCGGACGCTCCCGCTGGCCGGCGCGGCGTGGTGGAAGGCGCTGATCGGCATCCAGGACGGTGCCACCTCCAGCCAGTCCTCGGCCAAGGTCGAACTGCCGAACTATAATCTGTTCGGCCAGAACGAGCTGATCTTCGACTATAACCTGATCCTGGCGAGCAAGAAAAAGTGCGAAGGCACGCTGCCCGAGAATGTCCGCGTCGCGATCGATCCGGACAGCGCGATCGACCTGACGCACGCCTATCACGCGCTGCGGATGCCGAGCCTCGCGACCTTCGCCAATGCCGGCTATCCGTTCACGATCAGCGCCGATCTGGCCGAGACGGTCGTGGTGATGGGCGCGTCGCCGGATGCCGCAACGGTCGAGGCGTTCCTGACGCTGATGGGGCGCTTCGGCGACTCGACCGGCGCGGCGACCACCGCGGTCACCGTGACGCAGGCGACCGATAGCAGCCGCCTGGCGGGGCACGACGTCCTGGTGATCGGCGTACCGAGCACGGTTGCGACCGGTGGCCTGTTCGCGGGCGCGCCGGTGCGCGTCGAGAATGGCCAACTGCGCGTGACCGAACGCAATGCGATCGATCGGATCTTCGGGCTCGTCTCGCCATTCGGGGAGAGCGACGTCGACGAAACCAACGCGTTCCTGACGACGGCGGAGCGCTTCGACGGCTTCGTCAGCTTCCGGTCGCCCTACGATTCCGCGCGCACGGTGGTCGCGATGATGAGTACGGACAGCGTCGACTTGCCCGACCTCGCCCAGGGTCTGGCCGACCAGAAGGTCAACGCACAGGTCCAGGGCGATCTGTCGGTGACCAATGGCCAGAGCATGCGCAGCTTCGCGGTGGGCCAGACCTATTGGTCCGGCGCGCTGCCGGTGTGGATGCGGATCGCATGGTGGTTCAGCGAACGCCCCCTGCTCATGGCGCTGAGCGGCCTGCTCATCGCGCTGCTGCTAGCTGGGCCGCTCTATCTCGTGCTGATGCGCCAGCAACGTCGCCGGCTCGGTTCGGAGGACGCCGCATGATCCGCAAGACACTATTCGCGCTGCTCATGGCGGGCATCGCCTCGCCGGTGCTCGTCCAGTCCGCGACGGCGCAGGTCGCCGGGGTCGGCGCGCTGGTCCAGCAGGGACGCTATTGGCAGTCGCGCGGCCGCGCCGATCTGGCGCGCACCGCCTATCGCCGGGCACTCGCGCTCGATCCGTCGAACGCGGAGGCGCGGCGTGCGCTGTCCGCGCCGGCCGCACCGGCCCCTGCACCACAAGCGAGGCCCGCTGCGCAGCCTTCAGGGGGCAGGACCGGCCCGTCGGCCGCGCCGGCCACGGTGGCCCGTGCCGCCCCGGCTCCGACTCGCGGTGCATCGCCCGCTCCAGCGGACCGTGGCGGCGATGCGCGCGCGGCCGGGTTCCGATCGCTCGAGCAGGGCGGCCTCGCACAGGCAGAGCGCCAGTTCGAGACGGCGCTCAGGGCCAATCGCAACGATGCCGACGCAGCCGGCGGCCTGGGCGTCGTCCGGTTGCGCCAATCGCGCTTCGCGGACGCCGCCGAGTTGTTGGCGCGGGCGTCCGCGCGCGGCAGTGGCGCACGCTGGGCCGAGGCGCTGGGATCCGCGCGATTCTACGCCGGACTCGAAGACGCGCGGGCCAAGGTGGCGGCGGGTGATGTCGCGGGCGCGCAGGCGATGACCGAAACTCTGGTCCGCAGCGGTGTCAAGGATCGCGGTCCGGCGCTGGCCCTGCTCGCCGACATCTACGAACGCCAGGGTCGCTATGCCGATTCCGCCGATCTCTTGCGGCAGGCCGGCGCCGCGGGGGGCACCCAGGCGCAGCTTCAGAGCCGATCGATCCGCAACGCCGCGTTGCAGGCCGCCACGCACGGCGATCCGGCCCAGGCGGATTCATTGTTCCAGCGCGGGCTGCTCCTCGATCAGTCCGATCCGTGGATCCGCTACGAATATGCGCGCTACATGATTGGGCAGGGACGGGCGCCCGAGGCCGAGGCGTTGATCCAGTCGATCCAGACGATCGGCACGCCCGACGCGCTGTACGCGGCGGCGATGCTGCACAACGAGCGCGGTCGGCAGGCGCAGGCAAGTTCGTTGCTGTCGCGCCTGACGGACGCGCAGAAGACGCCGGCGATCCGCCGGTTCGAGGCGCAGATCGCGGTCGATGCGGCGGTTGCGCGGGCGAAGGCGATCGCGGCGCAGGGGCGTGGCGGCGAAGCGGTCGCGACGCTGCGTCAGATCGGGTCGACGCCGTCGCTGAGTGCCGCATCGCTCGCGTCGATCGCCGGTGGCCTGGACGAACTCGGCGACCAGGCTGGGGCGATCCCGCTGGCGCAGCGCGCGCTGGCATCGAGCCCGGCGAGTGCCGGCGAGTATGACCCGATCGTCCGCGTGCTCGCCCGCACCGGGCAGGATGGCTTGGTCGCCAGCGCGATCGAGCAGGCGCGGACCGCGGCAGCGGGCTCGGTCGACGGCGCGCCGGCGGTGGCGCGGCTCGAGGGCATCGCCGCCGCGGCGCAGGCCGATCGCTTGCGTCTTGCCGGGCAGCATGCGCAGGCGTTCGACCTGCTGCAACAGGCGTGGAACGCGGCCCCCGGCAATGCCGACGTGCTCGGCGCGCTGGGGCGTCTGTATCAATCGGGGAACATGGCGTCGCAGGCGGCGCAGACCTACCAGATGGTGCTGGCCGCGAGCCCGCGCGACAAGGGCGCGTTAATCGGCCTGATCGGCAGCGCGGGGTCGGGCGGCAACCATGATCTCGCCGTCACGACGGTCGACCGTGCGCTCGCGCTCTATCCCGACGATTACGAGATCTACGCCGCGGCTGGCCAGATGGAGGAAGCGCGGGGCGACCGGGGTGCGGCCAAGCGCTATCTGAAGCGTCCGGAGGCGGCCTATGCGGCGCGATCCGGCGGGACCGGCGTGCTGAGCAGCGCCAATCCGTTCGCGGCGGGCATGACCAGCACCAATCCGTTCCGCCAGGCCGAACAGGCACCGATCGCGAGCGCCAACCCGTTTGCGTTCAGCAGCGGGCGCATCCCTGACTCTCCGCCGACGTCGGGCCGATCGGGCTCTGCGCCGATGGCGTTCACCGTCGCGCCCGGTTACGCCGCAACCGGCGGCACGCGTACGTTTCCTCCGCAATCCGGCCAGGGCGGGGGCGTCATGGCTGGCACGATGGGTGGTAGCGCTATGGGCAGCGGCGCGATGGGCAGCAGCGCAATGGCAGGCGGCGACGCCACGCTGATCCGGTTGCGCGACAGCATCGCCCGGTTGAGCGACGACACCGGGCCACGCGCCGAAATGAAGCTCGGCTACCGCGAGCGCTCGGGCGAAACCGGCCTCAGCGAACTGCGCGAATTGGCGGGTACGGCGACCTTGTCGACCGGCCTCGCGGGCGGACGGATCTCCCTCTCTGCCAGCCCGGTGGTGATCGATTCGGGTCGCCCGACCGGGTCCGCGCTCGCGCGCTTCGGGCGCAACGCCACGCCGGAAGCGCAGGGCATCGTCGCCAAGCTCCCCTCGGTGCTGACACAGGCGGACACCCAGCATGCCTCGGGCGTCGCGGTCTCCGCATCCTATGACAGTCCCGCCGTTCGCGTCGAGGTCGGCTCCTCCCCGATCGGGTTCGACAATACGCAAGTCACCTGGGGCTTCACCGCGAAACCCAAACTGTCGAAGGCCGTGTCGGCGCAAGGCTGGGTCAAGCGCGAGGCGGTGACCGACAGCGTCGTCGCCTATGCCGGCACGCGCGATCCGGTCACCGGCGAGCGCTGGGGCCAGGTGATGCGGACCGGCGGCGGGGCCTCGCTGTCGTGGGACGATGAGGGGACGGGCGTCTATGCCGACGTCTCGGGCTATCGCTACACCGGCGAGAATGTCCGCCGTAACCGCGGATTCCAGGCGAATGCGGGTGGGTATCTTCCGGTGTACCGCGATGGTCATTCGACGCTGACCGGGGGCCTGAACCTCAACTGGCAGGGGTTCGACAACAACCAGAACTACTTCACCTATGGTCATGGCGGCTATTTCAGCCCTCAGAACTTCCTCAGCATGAGCCTGCCTATCCGGTACGCTTATACGTCGACCCGCTGGGACGGCCGGCTGGGCGTGGCGCCGGGATATCAGAGCTTCGAACAGGATCGTGCGCCGATCTATCCGACCGACCCGGCGGCCCAGGCTACGCTCGATGCGCTGAAAGCACAGAACACCGATGTCCGGTCCTATTACGACAGCCTGAGCAACACCGGCTTCGCCTTTTCGGCGGATGGATCGTTATTCTATCGGCTGAACGGCAACACGCGGGTCGGGGCCTCCGCGAGCGCCAACACGTTCGGGACCTACGACGATTATCGCTCGACGTTCGAGTTGCGCCAGTCGCTGGGAAAATCGAAATGAACGACATGGCGCAATGGTCCACCGACACCGCGACCGAGGTCGGCGCGGCAAACCTGTTGCTCGGCGGGATGGTGGGCGAGGTCGCGGCCGGCGCGACGACGGCGCAACGCCGAGCGTTCTTTCGCGCGGTCGGCGCCCGGATCGCGGCGACGTATCCGGTCGGCGACGCGCAGGATATCGAAAGCCTGGCGGTCTCGATCAATCGGCTCTGGCAGCAGAATGATTGCGGCGAAGTGCGGTTCGAACTCGTACCCGATGGCGTGCTGATCACGCATACCGGGTTCGGCCGGCGGCTATCGCGCATTCTTGGCGCATCGACCGAACAGGTTTTGCGGCCGTTCCTCGAAGGAGCCTATGACGCGTGGTTGCATAGCTTGGGCAGCAGTCCCATTCTTACCACCAAGACATTGTGGTGGAACGATATGGAAGCACGTTTAAAGCATGGTCGTTGACCGTCGGCATGTCATTACTGGGTTGGCCGGACTGGCAGTTTCAGGGTGTAGCAGCGCAAAGGCTCCGGCGGCGGATAGAGCCGCCCGGGGCACTACCGGTCGCCCGGCACCGGCTGCGAAGCCGCGGCCGGGCCAGCCGTCGGATGACGTGAACTGGGCGGCGTTCAGGGCCCGGTTCATGGATCCGAGCGGCCGGATCATCGACAATGGCAATGGCAATGTCAGTCACACCGAAGGCCAGAGCTATGCGCTGGCGATGGCGGTCGCGTCGGGTGATCGCGCCGGTTTCGAGACCGTCTATCGCTGGACCGAGGCCAATCTCGCCCGACCGGACATGGCGCTCTACAGTTGGCGCTACGATCCGGCGAAAGCCAATCCGGTCGAGGATCGCAACAATGCGACCGACGGCGACCTGCTGATCGCCTATGCGCTGGCGAAGGCCGCCGACCGCTGGCAGGAACCACGCTACGCCGCCCGTTCGCGCGCGATCGCCGACGCCATCGCCGCTCGGCTCACGCGATCGGTCGGCGGACGGATGCTGTTGCTGCCCGCGCTGACCGGTTTCTCGGCCCCGGACCGGACGACGGTGAACCCCAGCTATTATGTCTGGCCCGCGCTCGACCTGTTCGCCCGCACCGGCGACGCCGCGACGTGGCGGCGGGTGATCGCGGACGGCGAAGCGTTGCTGACCGCGGCCCGGTTCGGTGGGAGCCGGTTGCCGACCGACTGGATCGACGTCTCGAACACCGGCGCGGTGTCGCCGGCGGCCGACAAACCGCCGCGGTTCGGCTTCGATGCGATCCGCGTGCCGCTATATGCCAGCGTAACGGGCCGATCCGCTATCCTCGAACCGATCCGCAGCTTCTGGCGGTCGATGCCGGCCGAGCGGATCCCGGCCTGGGTCGACGTGGTGTCGGGTAAGGTGGCGGAATATCCGCTCTCGGTCGGCGGGCAGGCGGTGGTCGGTCGAACGCTCGGCACGACGCGGCCGACGGCGCTGTCCACGGATTACTTCGCTGCGTCGCTGCAGTGCCTCGCGGGAATGTTCTGACCGCAGGGCGCGATCGGTCCGCGGAGCCTGCCTCCGACGCAATTGAAATCGCCTGACAACGTGCTTGGCATCGTCCCGGTGGAGCGACTATACCGCTCGGTACTGAAATAGGTGCCGAGCGGATCGAACGCCGGTGCACGACCAGCAGGAGATGGCGATGACGATTTCTGTCAACGGGACCTCGGTGGCGCTGCCCGACGACCCCCGAGTCTCGCTCCTCGACCTGCTACGCGAAACCTTGCATCTCGCCGGCACGAAGAAGGGCTGCAACCAGGGTGCATGCGGCGCGTGTACGGTGCTGGTCGATGGCGAGCGGATCGTCTCGTGCCTGGCGCTCGCCGTGCAGTATGACGGCCGGGACGTCACCACGATCGAGGGGTTGGCGACCGGCGATGCGCTGCATCCGTTGCAGCAGGCGTTCATCGCGCATGACGGGTTCCAGTGCGGCTATTGCACGCCGGGTCAGATCTGTTCGGCGATCGGCATGGCGGCGGAGGCGAAACGCGGCGTGCCGAGCCATGTCAGCACCGATCTCACCGCCGACGTGGTCCTGACCCGCGAGGAGTTGCAGGAGCGGATGAGCGGTAATCTGTGCCGCTGTGGCGCGCATAACGGGATCATCGACGCGATCCGCGAAACCGTCGCGGCGGAGATGGCGGCATGACTCCCTTTACCTACGCGCGGGCCGAGGACGCCGCCGATGCGCTGCAGCTCGGACAGGCGACTGCGACTGCGTATCTTGGCGGCGGCACCAATCTGGTCGACCTGATCCGCGAGACGGTCGCGCGCCCTGCTGCGCTGATCGACGTGACCGGTCTGTCGAACGCGATCGTCGAGACGGAGGACGGCGGGCTGATGATCGGTGCCGCGGTCCGCAACACCACGCTTGCCGAGCATATCGCGGTGCGGACACGCTACCCCGTGCTGTCGCGCGCGATCCTGGCGGGCGCGTCGGCGCAGATCCGGAACATGGCGACGGTCGGTGGCAATGTATTGCAGCGGACGCGGTGCACCTATTTCTACGATACCGAAGGATCGCGCTGCAACAAGCGTACGCCGGGATCGGGTTGCGATGCGATAGAGGGGTTCACGCGCGGGCATGCGATCCTCGGCGCGTCGTCGGCGTGCGTCGCGACGCATCCGTCGGACATGTGCGTGGCGCTCGCGGCGCTGGATGCGACGGTGCATCTGCACGGCCGGGATGGTGCGCGGACACTGCCGTTCGCGGCGCTTCACCGGTTGCCGGGCGATCGTCCCGAGTTCGACACGGTGCTGGAGGCGGGCGAACTGATCACCGCGATCGAACTGCCGCCGCTGCCGTTTGCAGCCAACTCGACCTACCGCAAGGTCCGCGACCGGGCGAGTTATGCGTTCGCGCTAGTCTCGATCGCGGCGGCGCTGGAACTCGAAGACGGGCGTATCAAGGACGTCCGGATCGCGCTCGGCGGGGTCGCGCACAAGCCTTGGCGTGCGTCCAAGGCAGAGGCGCTGTTGCTGGGTGGCCCCGCGACGGAGGAGGCGTTCCACGCCGCTGCCGGTGTCGAAATGGCGGATGCCGTGGCGCTCCGCGACAATGGCTTCAAGATCGAACTGACCAAGCGCACCCTCGTCGCCGTGCTCGGCGACCTTGCCGGAGCAGCAGCATGAGCATCGTCGATACCGTCAAGGAAACCGCACAGGGCCTCGTGCAAGGCGCGATGAGCAAGCTGGTGCCGCTTGCGCCCGACAGCTGGATACCGGGCGGCGTACCCGATCCGCTGATCCGCCAGCAGCACGGACTGATCGGCACGGCGGTCTCGCGGCTCGATGGCCCCGACAAGGTGCGCGGCGCGGCACAGTTCGCGGCGGAATTTCCGCTCGACGACATGGCGTATGCCGCGCTTGCCTATTCGACGATCGCGCGCGGGCGGACCGTGGCGATCGATACCGCGGCTGCGGAGACGGCGCCGGGCGTCGTGCTGGTGATGACGCATCTGAACGCGCCGCGGATGAACAAGCCGGCGGTGTTCGGCTCGTCGCCGACCGCGGCGGGCCCGTCCGACCTGCCGATCATGCAGGATGATCGCATCCACTGGAATGGCCAGCCGATCGCCGTGGTGCTTGCCGAGACGCAGGAACAGGCCGATTACGCGCGGTCGCTGGTCGTCGCCACCTATGCACCCGAGCCCGCGATCACGTCGTTCGCGGCGGCAAAGGCGCAAGGCCCGCAGCCCGGGCTGTTCATGGGCCAGCCGCTGTTGAACGAGATCGGCGATGCGGAGGCGATGCTGGCGGCGGCGCCGCACAAGGTCGACCATGTCTATCGCACGCCGCGGCACATCCACAACGCGATCGAGCCGCATGCCGCGACGATCGCCTGGGTCGGCGACGATCTGATCGTCCACGACGCCAGCCAGCTCGTCACCGCGGCGGCACAGACGATCGCGGACGTGTTCGATCTGAAGGCGGGGCAGGTGCGCGTGACCTCGCCATATGTCGGCGGCGGGTTCGGCGGGAAGTGCCTGTGGGATCACCAGATCCTCGGTGCTGCGGCGGCCAAGCTCGCGCGTCGGCCGGTGCGGATCGCGCTGTCACGCGAGGGTGTCTACCGGATCGTCGGCGGACGCACGCTGACCGAACAGCGGGTGGCGATCGGCGCGGATGCGGATGGCCGGTTCAAGGCGCTGGTGCATACCGGCGTCGTCGCGATGACTCCGCACAACAACATGCCCGAGCCGTTCATCCTGGGCACGCGCGCCGGCTATGCGGCGGACAGTTTCAAACTGTCGGTCGAAACCGTGCAAATGTCGATGCTCGCCAACACCTTCATGCGCGCACCGGGCGAGTCGGTCGGCACCTTCGCGCTGGAATCGGCCATCGACGAGATTGCGACCGAGCTCGGGATCGACCCGATCGCGCTACGCCTGCGCAACGAGCCGGACAAGGATCCGACATCCGGCCTGCCATTCTCGTCGCGGCATATCGTCGAGGCGTGGAACAGCGGCGCGGCGCGGTTCGGATGGAGCCAGCGTAGCGCGACGCCGGGCACGCGGCGCGAGGGCGAGTGGTTGATCGGGATGGGATGCGCGACCGGGACCTATCCCTATTACCGGATGCCCGGCGCCGCCGCACGGATCACGCTGACCCGCGACGGGCACGCCAGGGTCGAGGTCTCCGCGCAGGAGATGGGGATGGGGACCGCGACGACGACGGCGATGGTCGCCGCCGATCGGCTCGGGCTGCCGCTCGATCGCGTATCGGTCGGCTATGGCGATTCGATCATTCCGGGCGCGATCCTGGCGGGGGGATCGCAGCAGACCGCGGCGATCGGTGCCGCGGTGATCGCCGCACACCATGCGCTGGTCGCCGAACTGCTCAAGCTCGCGGGCAATGATTCGCCGCTCGCCGGCCTGTCGCCCGATGAGGTCGGCAGCGAGGATGGCGGACTCGCCAAACTCGACGAGCCGACGCGGCGCGAAAGCTATGCCTCGATCCTCGACCGGGCGCAGCGCGACGAACTGGTCGTGAGCGAGGAGGCGTCGCAGCCGCTTGAGCTGATGCACTGGTCGATGCACTCGCACAGCGCGCTGTTCTGCGAAGTCCGGGTCAACGCGGTGACGGGCGAGACGCGCGTCAGCCGGTTCCTGGGGGCGTTCGATTGTGGCCGGATCCTCAATCCCAAGACGGCGCGCAGCCAGTTCCGTGGGGGCATCGTCATGGGCCTGGGCATGGCGCTGATGGAGGAGGCGCAGTTCGACGAGCGCAACGGGCGGATCATGAACCCAAGCCTCGCCGAATATCATGTGCCCGTGCATCTCGACGTGCCCGAGATCGACGTGATGTGGACCGACATCGCCGATCCGCACACGCCGATGGGCGCGCACGGTGTCGGCGAGATCGGTATCACCGGGGTCGCGGCGGCCGTTGCGAACGCGGTCTACAATGCGACGGGCAGGCGCGTGCGGGACTTGCCGATCACGCTCGACAAACTGTTGTCCTGACACGGAACGGTTTGGCCGGCGCGATATCGAACGGCTCGTGCCACGACGTCTGGAACGATGCGGTCGAGACGGGCCGCGAGGTAAGGTGCGCGTGCGGTCGCTCCGGCATTCTTAGCGTGAGGCTGCACGGCCTGCGACGAATGCAACCACCTCGACCGCGAACGCTGACGCAATCATGTGCGTATGCGGCCTCGGTCAGGTCTCGTTCCGCGCTTTGCGATGGATCGAATCGTCCAGTGGGGTCAGGGCACGCCAGCGATCCAGGCTGTGGTCGCGGATCAGGGGAGCGTGGCATCGACTGCATGACGATCGCCAGTCGACCGAGTCATGCCAGACCTTGTCGCCGCGACGCCGATGCCCGATCAAAGAACAAAGCAGTCCCATGGTTCTCGCCCCCATCGGACCGGCATAGTAACAGCCGCATCGGACCTGTCAAAGCTATTCCTTGAAATTCGGAGTCTTGATCAACGACTTCGCCAGCGGTGAGCGCGGAACGCCACGCAGGCTGCGCGAGACACCGACAGTGGATGTTAATTTTGGAGGCCATATGGGCCACTTCGGCGTCCTCGCTAGTGGAGGAAAAATGGCTCCCTGAGTAGGATTCGAACCTACGGCCACTCGATTAACAGTCGAGAGCTCTACCGCTGAGCTATCAGGGAACGTTGCCGGAGGCGGCTCTATAAACGGCCGGTTGGATGATGCAACCCGGTTTCTCCGTAAAAACGAACGACGGCGACAAACCGGCGGTCAGGCGACGAACTGTTCCATCGTGATTCGATCGTCCAGCGCGTGCTCGGGATCGAACAGCAGCGTCAGTTCGCGGGCGCGGTCCATGCAGATATCGACCTGCGCGACGTCGCGGATCTCGCGCTGGTCGGCGACCGCCGACACGGGGCGCTTGCTGGGGTCGATGACGCGAATGCGGATGCGCGCCTTGTCGGGCAGGATCGCACCGCGCCAACGCCGCGGGCGGAACGGGCTGATCGGGGTCAGCGCGATCATCCCCGAGCCGAGCGGCAGGATCGGGCCATGGGCGGACAGATTATATGCGGTCGAGCCGGCCGGCGTCGCGACGAGGATGCCGTCACAGGCAAGTTCGGGCAGGACGATGCGATCGTTGACCGTCACCTCTAGGTTCGCGGTCTGGCGGGTTTCGCGCAGGAGCGAGACTTCGTTGATCGCGGGTAGCGTGTGCGTGCGGCCGTCGACGCCGAGCGCCGTCATGCTGAGCGGGACGACCTTGAAGGGTTTGGCCCGCTCCAGACGGTCAGAGAGGCCATGGTGACGCCATTCGTTCATCAGGAAGCCGACGGTGCCGAGATTCATCCCGAACACCGGCACGGGCGGCTTTCGGCGCTCCAGCATGGCGTGAAGCGTCTGGAGCATGAAACCATCGCCGCCGAGGGCAATGACGACGTCGGCGTCCTCGACCGGTACCCACTCGCCCATATCGGCGAGTTCGGCCGCTGCTTCGCGAGCGGGCGCGGTATTGGATGCTACCAGCGCCCGCCGCACGAACTGGCTCATCCGCCGGTGACGCTCATGTGCCGTGATACGGCCGGGCCCTCGCCGACACCGATGCGGAAGTCGTGGGCCTTGGGCTTGGCGTACAGGCCTGCGTCGATCGCGGCATCGAGCCCGGCGGTGCCGCCCTCGCGCAACGCCGCCTTGAGATCGACCTGGTCGTCATGGCCAAGGCACATATACAGCTTCCCCTCCGTGGTCAGGCGAACGCGGTTGCACCCGTCGCAGAAATTCGCGGTCAGCGGCGAGATCAGGCCGAGCCGCGTGCCGGTGCCATCGACATTCCAGTAGCGCGCCGGGCCGCCGGTCTTGTGCGAATCACGCGCCAGCGTGAACTGCTGCCCCAGATTTTCGAACACCTCCGTCAGCGGCAGAAACCGGTCCGTGCGATCCTCGTCGATCGCGCCCAGCGGCATTGTCTCGATCAGCGACAGATCGAAGCCTTCGTCGCGACACCAGGCCAGCATCGGCGCGATCTCGTCCTCGTTGAATCCCTTCAACGCGACCATGTTGATCTTGATCGCGAGGCCGGCATCGCGCGCAGCATAAATCCCGCCGATCACCTGGGACACATCGCCGTGCCGGGTGATGTAGCGGAAGCGTTCGGGATCGCGGCTGTCCATGCTGACGTTGACGCGGCGGATGCCGGCATCGACCATCGTCTCGGCATGCTGCGCAAGGCGCGTGCCGTTGGTGGTCATCGTCAATTCTTCCAGGCCGGCACCGATGTTGCCACCGAGCCGCTGCACGAGCTCGGCGACGTCGCGGCGGACGAGGGGCTCGCCACCGGACAGACGGATCTTGGTAACGCCGCGCGCGATGAAGCGCTCGGCGATGATCGCGATCTCTTCGAGGCTCAGCAGCTTGGCGCGCGGCAGGAACGTCATCTGCTCGGACATGCAGTACCGACAGCGCAAATCGCAGCGGTCGGTGACCGAGATGCGCAGATACTTGATCGTCCGGCCGTGCGTATCCTGCAACGGCTTTTGCTTCAGGGCGGGCGCGGTCGTCATCGCATCAGAGCTAGGACCTGGCTGTCCCGGTAACAAGGCCGGAGTGGCTGGTAATGGATTGGCGGGCGGGGATCCCGCGGCTAGGCTCGCACCGATGGAGCGCGGCGCGACAGATATGGAAGACATACAACAGGCAACGACACTGTTCGCTGTATCGTTCCGTCAACATGGTGAGATCGCGGAGATTCTGGCGCCAGTCGGGGCGGGTTCCGGAGCCGGTGCAGGCTGGCGGGCGGCGGTGGTCGAAGACGCCGATGCGATCGAAAGCCGCTTCATGGCGAGCGGCGCTGCGGTCGCGCTGATCGACGCACGGGGGGCGTTGGACGAGGGGTTGGCGGCGACACGCGCGCTGGGCGGACTGGTCGCCACCAACGGCGCCGCACTGCTGGTGCTGGTGGCACGGAGCGATGTCGAGGCGATCGGCGAATTCTTCGACGCCGGCGCGACGCAGTTTCTCGCCAGCCCGTTTACCGACGGCGAACTGGTACAGGCGTTGCGCTTTGCCGGGCGGCACGCGGCGCGCGGGGCAGGCGGCGTGGTCGATCGGCGCGGGGTGCCAGGTGCCTCGCTGTACGACTGCGAGCCGGGCGATGCCCGACGCTGGATCGTCGGCAGGATCGCCGCAGACCGGCCTGTCGCGGTCGTGCTGGTGGCGCTGTCGCGGCTCGACATCGTCAACGCGGCGCATGGCCGGCCGGCGGTCGACAAGCTGATCGAGGCCGTCGTCCGGCGCGCCGAAACCGTCGCGCGCGAGGCGATCGGCGTGGAAGGCATGGTCGCCCGGCTCGGCGGGGCGGAGTTCGTGCTCGTGGTCGAGGCATCGGGCGCGGCGGTAACGGCGGCGATCACCGCGCTGGATGCGGCGCTCGCACGGCCGTTCGCGGTGGCGGATACGCGTGCCGTTCTGGGCTGTCGGTTCGGCGTGGCGCAGCGCCAGCCGGGCGACGATGCGGCGGCGTTGCTGCGCCGGGCGAGCGAGGCGCTGGCGGAGGCCAAGGCCAGCGACGGATCGGTGCTGCACGTGGCGCTTCCTGATGGCGTCGCTCCGATCGATGCGCTGGCGATCGACCTGCACCACGCGATCGAACGCGACGAGATCGACCTTCGCTGGCAACCCCAGGTCGAGGTCGCGAGCGGGAAGATCACCGGCGTCGAGGCACTGGCGCGGTGGAGCCACCGGACGCTCGGCCCGCTCGGTGCGGATACTTTGTTCGATGCCGCCGACCGTGCGGATCTGGGGATCGCGCTGTCGGATCACATCCAGCGGCTGGTGCTCGCTCGCTCGGTCGCCTGGCCGGTGGCGCTGAGCACGTTGCGGGTATCGCTGAACCTGACGGCGGCGGACATCACGCGGCCTGGCTTCGCGGCGCTGTTTCTTGCCCGGATCGACGAGAGCGGGTTTCCGCGCGGGCGGCTGACTGTGGAAATCACCGAGACCGGGCTGATCGAGGATCTGGCAGCGGCGTCCGCATTGCTCGCGGAACTGCGCGGGGCAGGGTGCCGCGTGGCGATCGACGATTTCGGGACGGGGTATTCGAGCCTCGCCTATCTGAAATCCTTGCCGCTGGATTACGTCAAGATCGACAAGTCGCTGGTGCGCGACATCGACGGCAACGCGCGCGACCGCGTGGTGGTGGCCGGCGCGATCACGATGGCACGCTCACTTGGGCTGGCCGTGATTGCCGAGGGGGTCGAGACGCCGGCACAACTCGAACTGATCGCAGCGGCGGGATGCAGCCTGTACCAGGGGTATCTGCTGTCCGAGCCGGTGGGCGAGGCGGGATTGCTCGAACTGATGGGACGAATGTGATGCGGTACCTGATGCTGCCGGCCGCAATGACCCTAGCAGCCGCTGCGCCAGCGCAGGCGCCTGCCGAGGCCGGGATCCGGCAGGTGATGGAGGCCAGCGCGGCGGGCTGGAATGCGGGCGATCTCGCGCGGTTCATGGCGGTGTATGCCGACGACGCGGTGTTCGTGACCCCCAAGGGTCTGTTGCGCGGCAAGGCGGCGATCGCCGCCAAATACCGGCCGAGCTTTCGCGGATCCGGCAACGCCCGCGGCACATTGTCGTTCGCGTTCCTCGAGGTGCGCGCGATAGACCAGCGCCACGCGATAGTGTTCGCGCGGTGGACGCTGAACGGAGCGAAGAAGACGGAAACCGGGATGACGACGCTGGTCTTCGAGCGGCGTGGTGCGGCATGGCAGATCATTGCGGACCACAGCAGCTGACACCGGGCTTGCCCGATTACAGGATACACCATGACGGAAACGCTCGATCGCACGACCGCGGCGCGGTTCGCCCAGCTGACATTGGGGCATCTGACACGCGAATGGCCGTACAAGCTCGACCAGGTATTGGACGGGCCCGGCGACCTGGCGCTGCCCAAGACGCTGCATCCCGTCTTCCACGGCAGCTTCGACTGGCATAGCTGCGTCCATGGCTGGTGGCAGGTGATGCGGCTCGCGCGGCTGTTCCCCGGTCTGGCGGAAATTGCCGAGGTCGAGGCGCTGGCGGACCGGATGCTGGTCCCGGCGCTGATCGCGGGCGAGGTCGCCTATCTCGATCGACCGGGAACCAACGGGTTCGAACGGCCATATGGTTGGGGCTGGGTGCTCGCGCTGCACGACGAACTGGCGCTGCGACCCGACCGACCCTGGGCGGCGGCGGTCGAGCCGCTTGCGCGTGCCTTTGCCGCGCGGTTCGCGGCGTATCTGCCGAAGCTCGTCTATCCGGTGCGCAGCGGCAAGCACGACTGCACCGCCTTTGCGCTGGTCCACGCGCTACGCTGGGCGAGGACGCACGACACGGCGCTCGCCACGCTGATCGAGGCGCGCGCCCGCGACTGGTATGGCGACGATCGCGATTGCCGGCCGTTCGAACCGAGCGGCGAGGATTTCCTGTCCGCGACCCTGTGCGAGGCCGTGCTGATGCAGGCGGTGCTGGGGGACGTGTTCGTCGATTGGCTGGCGGCGTTCCTGCCCGATCCGTTCGGCACCGCGACCGAATGCCTGCGCACGCCGGCCGTCGTCAGTGACCGGTCCGACGGCAGGCTCGCGCATCTCGACGGGCTGAACCTGTCGCGTGCCTGGTGCTGGCGGACGATCGCCGATGCGATGCCCGATCCGGCCGCGGCGCGGGCGATCGCCGATGCGCATCTTGCCGAAGCGCTGCCGCATCTGGCGGACGATTATATGGGCGAGCATTGGCTGGCGACGTTCGCGTTGCTCGCGCTGGAGGGTGATCGTGCCTAAGGTCGGGCGATCGAACGAAGAAAGACCGATGATGCCCCTTCGCCTGCCGCTCCTGACCCTGCTCGCCTTGTCCGCCAGTGCGCTCGCGCAGACGCCGGCCGCCGATCCGAACGTCTATCTCGAGGATATCCACGGCGCGCGGGCGCTCGATACCGTCAAGCGGTGGAACACGCGCTCGCTGGCGGCGCTGGAGGCCAGACCCGGCTATGCACGCTACCGGCAACGCGCGCTCGATCTGTTGCAGGATGCGCGGCAGATCGCGACGCCGGACCAGATCCTCGGCGATCAGGTGGTGAACCTGTGGCAGGACAAGGCAAATCCACGCGGGCTGTGGCGGGTCGCGTCGCTCGCGTCGTTCACGGGTGGCAAGCCGGTATGGCGGACGCTGATCGACGTCGACGCGCTGGGCAAGGCCGAGGGCAAGAGCTGGGTATGGAAGGGCGCGACCTGCCGTTCGTCGTCCTATGATCGCTGCATGGTCGCGCTGTCGAACGGCGGCGGCGACGCGGTGGTCGAGCGCGAGTTCGACATTCCCTCGGGCAAGTTCGTCGCGGACGGCTTCGTCGTGCCGATGTTCAAGACCGGGGTGAACTGGGCGGGAGCCGACGCGCTGTACGTCGCGACCGATTTCGGGCCGGACAGCCTGACCACGTCCGGCCTGCCGCGGACCGCCAAGCTGTGGCGGCGCGGTACGCCGCTGACCGCCGCGACCGAGGTCGCCAGTGCTGCGAAGAGCGACGTCGGGATCGATACGAGCGTGTTCCCCGATGGCGAAGGACGCTATGCGCTCGTCTCGCGCAACGTCGATTTCTTCCATGCCAAGCGGAGCCATGTCGCCGACGATGGCCGGCTCGTGCCGTCGCCATTGCCCGACGATGCGGTGATCAACACCGTGCTCGACGGCCGGTTGATCGCGACGCTCGCCTCCGACTGGCGCGGCGTGCCGGCGGGCGCGGTGATCGCCTATCGGATCGCCGATGTGCTCGTGGGGCGCGACCCGACGATCGAGCGCGTGCTGGTACCGACGTCGACGCAGGCGGTCGAACAGGTCGATTCGAGCAAGTCGGTGTTGTGGGTGAAGATGCTCGACGACGTGTCCGGGCGTCTCGTGTCGCTGACGCGCGGGGCGGACGGTGTCTGGACGCAAAGCGTCGCGGCGCTGCCGGCTTCGTCGACGATCCATCTCGAGGCGACCACGGGCAAGGACGATCTCGCCTATGCGATGGTCGAAGGATTCCTGAGCCCGCCCGCGCTCTATGCGGTCCGCCCGAGTGCGAAGCCGGCCGCCGTCGATACGCTGCCCGCGCGGTTCGACGCGTCGACGATGCAGGTCGAACAGCGGTTCGCGACGTCGAAGGACGGGACGAAGATTCCGTATTTCCTGGTGCGCAAGAAAGGCACGTCCGGACCGGTGCCAGCGCTAATCCACGCCTATGGCGGCTTCCGCAATGCGCAGACGCCGACCTATCTGGTCGACCAGCCCTATCGCTCGGGGCCTGCCGGGCTGTTCTGGGTCGAGGAGGGCAACGCGTTCGTGCTCGCCAACATCCGCGGCGGCGGCGAATATGGCCCGCGCTGGCATCAGGCTACTTTGCGCGAGAACCGGCAAAAGGCGTATGACGATCTCCACGCGGTCGGCGACGACCTCGTCCGGACTGGCGTCAGCGCCAATCGCAAGATCGCGGTGTCGGGCCGGTCGAACGGCGGCCTGATGGTCGGGGTCGCGATGGAGCAGCGGCCCGATCTGTACGGTGCGATCGTGATGGGATCGCCGCTGCTCGACATGCGGAAATATTCGCATCTGTCGGCGGGCGCCTCGTGGATGGGCGAATATGGCGATCCCGACAAACCCGCCGACTGGGCGTTCATCTCGAAATACTCGCCGTACCAGAATCTGAAGCGCGGCGTGAAATACCCGGTGCCGTTCATCTACACCTCGACCGAAGACGACCGCGTCCACCCCGGCCATGCGCGCAAATTCGCCGCGCGACTGGAGGCCTATGGCGATCCGTTCTTCTATTACGAGAACCCCGAAGGCGGCCATGCTGCCGGTGCCGACAAGATCGAGGACGCCAAGCGCGCCGCACTCGTCACCGTCTATCTCAACACCCAACTCGGTTCTGGTCCCCAGCGCTGATCGTCAGGAATATATGATGCGTAATTTTCGTCTCCTGCTCGGCGCCGCAATCCTGGCGCTCCCCATCTCGTCGATCCCGGCGCCCGTGCTCGCCGCGCAGGCGGGGGAGAAATCGTCGTTCGCCGCGCTGTCGAAGCGCTATGTCGACGGCCTCGCGCGGCTCAATCCGTCGTCGGCGACCGGGCTCGGCGATCACCGGTTCGACACCCAGGTCACCGACATGTCGGCGGCCGGGCGCGCCAAGCGCGAGGCATTCTCGAAGGCGATGCTGGCCGATCTCCAGCGGATCGACCGCAAGGCCCTGTCGCGCGAGGAACAGGTCGATGCGGCATTGCTCGACAACGCGCTGCGCTACGACATCTGGGATACCGAGACGCTGGGCGGCTGGGCGTGGGACCCGCAGGTCTATAACGACATCGCCGGCAGCTCGCTCTACTCGCTCGCCGCGCGCGATTTCGCGCCCTGGCCGCAGCGGCTGAACGCGGCGACGGCGCGGATGGAGGCATTGTCCGCGTTGCTCGCACAGGCGCGCGCGAACCTGATCCCGGCGCGCGTGCCGTCGATCTATGCGACGACGGTTGCCAAGCAGAACAGCGGTATCGTCGATATCGCCGAGACCATGCTCGCACCGCACAAGACCGAGTTGTCGGCAGCGGATGCAAAGCGGTTCGACGCGGCGCTCGCCAAGCTGAAGACCGCGGTCGCCGAGCATCAGGTCTGGCTCGACAAGACGCTCGTGCCCGCGGCGAAGGGCGATTTCCGCCTCGGCGCGGCGCTGTACGACAAGAAGCTGAAATTCGCGCTCCAGTCGGACCTCACCCGCGGCGAAATCAAGCGCCGCGCCGAGGCCGCGATCATCGATACGCGCGCGCAGATGTACGCGATCGCCCGCCAGGTGTTCGGCGCCAAGCCGGGTGCGTTGCTGCTCCCCGAGCGGCCGACCGACGCGCAGCAGCAGGCCGGCATCCAGGCCGCGCTCGAACTCACCTATGCCAAGCGGCCGGCGCGCGACGGCATGATCGCCGCGTCGACCAAGGCACTGGCGGAGGCGACCGCGTTCGTGCGCACCAAGGGGCTGGTCGGCATGCCCGACGGCCCGGTGAAGATCATCACGATGCCGAAGTTCCAGCAGGGCGTCGCGGTCGCCTATTGCGACTCGCCGGGGCCGCTGGAGAAGGGGCTGGGCACGTTCTTCGCGGTGTCTCCGGTCCCGGACGACTGGACCGAGGCGCAGGCGACGTCGTTCCTCAGCGAATATAACAACTACATGATCCACGACCTGGCGGTGCACGAGGCGATGCCGGGGCATTTCCTCCAGCTTGCGCATGCCAACGCCACGCAATCGACGTTGCGCGCGGTGCTCGGCTCGGGGCCGTTCATCGAGGGCTGGGCTGTCTATGCCGAGGGGATGATGGCGGACGAGGGCTATCTGAACGGCGACCCGCTGTTCAAGCTCACCGTGCTCAAGATGCGGCTGCGGTCGATCTCGAACTCGCTGCTCGATATCGGCATCCACACCGAGGGCATGACGCGCGAGCAGGCGATGCAGTTGATGACGCACACCGCGTTCCAGCAGGAGCGCGAGGCGGCGGGCAAATGGGTCCGCGCGTCGCTCGGCTCGACCCAGTTGCTGAGCTATTTCACCGGCTATTCGGAGCACATGGCGCTTCGGGAAGAGGCGAAGAAGCGGCAGGGCGCGGCGTTCGATCTGAAGCGATACAATGACGAACTGTTGAACCACGGCTCACCGCCAGTCCGCTATGTCCGCGAGTTGCTGTTCGACCTGCCGATCGGCTGAGCGGCCTCTGGTGCCTCTTAGCAGGGTTTGAATGGCGCCAAGTCTGTTCAGGCGAAAGGCATGGCCGTGATCCTTATCGAAGCTGGCTGTCCTTGCTACCCCGTCGATTGATCGCTGCGGACAAAGGCCGGTCCCGACCGCTCTGGCACGTCACACAGGTCCGCACGCCCGGAATCGCGATCCGCCGGCCCTCGGGAATGTCGTCGCCGCAGATGGTACAGAATGGTTCGCTTTCACCGCTCGGCATGCTCGCCCGAGCGGCGATCACCGCGTCCGCCACCGTGTCATCGATCTGATCCTGCACCGCGCCATCGCGCGTCCAGCCACCGGCCATCTGCCTCTCCTCTTCTTCGGAATATGGGAAGCACCGGGCAGCGATACCATCCCAAGCATGGGAACAGCTGTCCGGGCTTCGGTCAGCGCTTTCACGTCGGCTTTACGGCCGCATCAAACGGCGCCTTCACGTGTCGATGCTCGCCATCGACGCGTCGGGATAGCGTGTCCCCTGCGCTGCGCCGGGTGGCAGGATCTCGTCGATGCGGGCCAGATCCGCATCGCTGAGTTCGACGTCGAGCGCGCCCAGATTGTCCTCGAGATACTTGCGCCGTTTGGTGCCCGGGATCGGCACGATATCCTCACCTTGGCGTAGCACCCAGGCGAGCGCCAACTGGGCCGGCGTGCAGCCCTTGTCCGCCGCCATCGCGCCGATCGCGGCGACCAGGTCAAGGTTTTTCTGGAAGGCCTCGCCCTGGAAGCGGGGGTGGTTGCGGCGCGTGTCGCCTGCATCGAGATCGTCGGGCGTCTTGAACTTGCCGGTGAGGAAGCCGCGGCCAAGCGGGCTATACGGTACGAAGCCGATCCCCAGCTCGCGCACCGTCGGCAAGATCTCAGCCTCGACGTCGCGGCTCCACAGCGAATATTCGGTCTGCAGCGCGGTGATCGGATGCACCGCATGCGCACGCCGGATGGTCGCGGGAGACGCCTCCGACAGCCCCAGATACCTTACCTTACCGGCGGTCACGAGATCGGCCATGGCACCGACCGTCTCCTCGATCGGCACGTTGGGATCGACGCGATGCTGGTAGTAGAGATCGATGACATCGAGCCCGGTCCGCTTCAAGCTCGCGTCGCAGGCCGCACGCACATAGTCCGGCGTGCCGTTGACACCCTTGAAGCTGCCATCTTCCCCGCGGACGTTCCCGAATTTGGTCGCGACGACAACCCAGTCGCGCCGCTCGCGTACGACCCGCCCGACCAGCTCCTCGTTGGCGCCTACGCCGTACATGTCGGCGGTGTCGAGAAACGTTACGCCAAGGTCGAGCGCCCGGTTGATCGTCGCAACGGACTCAGCCTCGTCGCGGCTACCATAGAAATCGGACATGCCCATGCAGCCAAGGCCCAGCGCGGAGACTTCGAGACCTTGGCGGCCGAGTTTGCGGGTTTTCATCGGATCGGTCCTTCGTGACGGGTAAGATAATTACGATTGCATGGCATCGTTCGGGTTGGTCGAATGGCTCACGCCGAAACGTCGAACGCCGTCAGCAGGACAGGGGGCTCTCCGCCCAATCGACTGACGAACTCGCGCTGTGCGATACGGTGAATGTCGGACTCGAATTCCAGATACGTCTCGATCGCGGTGTCGCTGTCGATCCCGTCGAGATCCGGGTCGACGAGTTCGACCAGCGCCTCGCTGGTAATCAGGAACTCGACAATACCAAGTGCGGTATGACCCAGAAACACCACGCCATTCCGTTCTGACAGCCATTCATACTCGCCGAGCTCGAAGCGAACGCTCGCAGCAGCCATGCCTCAGCCCTCGTCGTTTGCGCTGGGCAGCCGCTCGGCCAACGCTGCGATCCCGTCACCGGCAAGCGTGACATGCGTCGCACCATCGATTTGCAGGGGACGCTCCGGGGTAAGCACGGCAGCGCCGCGATGCTCGGGATCGAGCGTGGTCCAGGTCCGGACCGCGCCCTCCAGGTTGGTTACCTCGGCGAGATCCTGGTCGCCCCGCGGGACGTTCTCCAACGCAGCGCTCATCCGCCAGTCGATGTCCGGCGTCTTCGCATCGTCGCCCCAAGTTGCTTCCGTCATGGTGAACCCTCAAAATCGCCGGGCGTGCCGGCTTCCTGAGGGTTCAAGCGCTCACCTTCGAAGGCTGGTTCCGCCCAATCGTGCAGATTGGTGCATCGGTGGAGGCGGGCGAGCAAGGCACGGGATGACGGCTGGGTCGTCCAACCGTGCAGCAGTCGGTCGGCGCGTGCCCACCCCGAGACGCTCACGCGTCTGGGGCCAGTGTCCGACTATCGGGGTCCAGGCGGCGGCTACCGACCGCGTCTATCAGACCTGGATCCCGATCATCGAGACGGCTTGCGGTCAGGCCGCCGGCGGAGCGTAGGCGCGCAGTTCATCGAGGATCGAGTGCCGTGATGGACGCCAGCCAAGCTCATTTTCGGCGCGTTTGCCCGAGACGACCTGATCGCACGCAATCGCGTCCGCGAAGCCCCCGAGCGCCTGCCGTGCCTCCGTCAACGGCCATGCCGCCACACGGCCCTCGGCGCCCGCGGCTTCACTGGCGGCGCGTGCGATTTCGATCAGCGGGATCGCGGCGCCGTGCGCGCCGTTGTAGATCGACGCTGCCGGCGCCTTCTCGAGCGCGAGCAGATACAGGTCGGCGAGATCGTCGACATGGACGCACGTCCAGCGGTTCTGCCCGTTGCCGACGTACCGCGCCGCGCCATGCTCCTGCGCCGAGCCGTACATCATCATCGTCGTCCACGCGCGATGGCCATAGGCCCAGGCGGGGCGGATGATGATTCCGTGCACGCCATCGGCCGCAGCGTCGAGGATGTCCGCTTCGAGCGCCTGGCGAAAGCGCACCAGCTCCAGCGGATCCAGCGGGCTATCCTCGGTTGCGGGCGTGTCGCCGGTGGCGCCGTACAGGAAACAGCCGCTCGTATAGAGAAATCGTTTGGACGTGCCGCGTAACGTATCGATGATCGCGCGGGTCGCCGCTTCGTCATACGCCGCACTGTTCTGGTCGTTCGGCGAGGCGGCGTGCACGACTGCGTCGACGTCCCGGACGGCGGTGGCGATGCTGGCCGTATCCTCCAGATCGCCGTGAGCCGCCTGATAGCCCATGTCGGTCAGCTTGACCGCGCTCGCCTCCGAACGCGCAAGCCCGACCACGTCATGCCCTGCCGCCGCCAATCGACGGGCGACCGCGCCGCCGATCAATCCCGTAGCACCCGTTACCAATATACGCATGTCAGCACCTCGTTGCTTCTGTGCCGGAACGTAGAGCGGAACGCCGACCCCGCGTGAAATCGCGAGACATGATACGGCGTCATCGGCGCGGCCGATGGCGTCAGGCGGATGCGGCGATCTCGGCGATGCAGTCGCGCAGCCAGACCGTGGCGGGATGATCGTCCACCCGCCGATGCCACATCATCGCCAGCGGCCAGTCGGACAGCGCGATTGGCGGCTCATGCACGACGATGCCGATATTGGCTGCAGCGAACCGCCTGGCGACACGCGCGGCGACCGTCGCGATCAGGTCGGTATCGGCGACGACGAACGGCGCGACCAGGAATTGCGGCAGGCTCAGCGCGACGCGGCGTGTCAGCCCGAGCGCCGCAAGCTTGCGGTCGACCAGCCCCGCGCGATCCCCCTCGGGCGATACCAGGAGATGGGAAGCGGCCGCGAACGCCGCGACGCCGGCATCGGTTGCAAAGGCCGGATGCCCGGGCCGCGCGATGCAGGCGAACCCTTCGCGGAACAGCGCACGGGTAAGGATGCGTGCCGAGGCATCGACGGGAACGCTAACGGCAAGGCTCGCCGCGCCACTGTCGAGCAGGTCGACGACTTCGTCTTTGCCAAAGATACCGCGGACGCGCACCTCGAGACGCGGCGCTTCGACCGCGAGCCGTGCCAGCAATGGGGGCAGCAGGACGAACGCAGCATAGTCAGTCATCGCGATCGTGACGATGTGGTCGGCCGTCGCCGGATCGAAGCCCTCGTCTTGCAGGACGGATCGCATGAGGCGGAGCGAAGACGCGATCGGGCCGGCAAGATCGTCGGCGCGCGGTGTCGGTTGCATGCCCGTCGGCGACCGCACGAACAATTCGTCGTCGAACACCTCGCGCAGTCGCGTGAGCGCACCGCTCATCGCCGACTGGCTCAGGCCGATGCGCTGGCCGGCACGCGTGACGTGGCGCTCGGCGTAGAGGGCATCGAAGGCCTTCAACAAGTTCAGGTCAAAGCCAGCGACATCCATCGGACGGCCATAGAAGGATGCGGTCCGCCCGGAAAGCCGGCGATGGGTCTGTAGACCGCAGGAGCAGGCTTATGCTCCGAGCGAGCAGCGATCGAACAAGGAGGTTGGTGGGCCCGGCAGGAATCGAACCCGCAACCTAGCCGTTATGAGCGGCCAGCTCTAACCGTTGAGCTACAGGCCCCACCGGCTCACGCGTTAGCGCAAGCTCTTCGAAAGCAAAAGACACAAAGAAAAAGGGCGCTCCCGAAGGAACGCCCTTTCCGACACTAAAATTCTACCCGACGCGAACGCCGGATGGAATATTAGTTCATGTTGTCGGTCTTCTCGTCGGCAACGTCACGGACGTTGTCGGCAGCTGCGTTCATGTTGTCGGCAGCGTTCTCGAGAACGTCGGTTGCGACGCCGTTCGAGGTGTTGTCTGCCATTGCATCCATGTTGTCAGCCTGCATTTCCATGTTGTCAGCCAGCATGTCCGCGTTGTTCTCAACTGCGGCGGCTTCTGGCGACTTGCTGCAGGCTGCGACGGACATCAGGCCGGCGGCAGCAGCGATCAGAACGATCTTCTTCATTCGAATGCTCCCAAGCATAGTTTCACTCGCGGCCGACCCGATTGCCGTCGCGAAGTCACGTCAAATAGCGGACCCCGGCGGGGGGTCAATCCGCTAAATTCATCTGCCCGCAAGGTTTGCGGCAGAACGATGACGAAATGGTTCACGCAATTGGTCAGTTTTTGGGCACGATTGACCCGATTTCCTCGGGTGCATTGGCCACCGTGGCGATCATTGCGGTCCATGCGGCGACGTTCTGGCGAAGCTGTTCGGGGTCGATCCGTTCGAGCGTATCCTCGGGCGTGTGGTGGTAGTCGAAGTAGCGCAAGCCCGACTGGTTGAGGTCGATCCCGGCTACCCCCGTGGCGATCGTCGGGCCGACATCGGTGCCGCCATGCGGCGCATCGGCGCCGCGGATGATCCCGAGGGGGGCGAGTGCGACCGCGAGGCGGTCCTCGATCGGCTTCGCGGCGGCGGGCAGGCTGCTTTCGAACCGCCAGACCCGATCTGCGCCGAAATCCGATTCCGCGGCGGTCGCGTGACGCTCGCCGGCATGCGCCTTGGCGTAAGCGAGGCCGCCAAAGCCACCGCTCTCCTCGTCGCCGAACCAGACGACGCGGATCGTCCGACGGGGGCGCTGGCCGCTGTCCATCACCAGCTTGGCCGCGGCGGCGGTGATCGCGATCCCTGCGCCGTCGTCGATCGCGCCGGTGCCGAGGTCCCAGCTGTCCAAATGGCCTCCGACGAGGACGATGCCGGCCTTGGGATCGGTACCGGGGACTTCGGCGACGACGTTGCCTGATTCCTGCATCCCGGCCTGCTTGTCCTCGAGCACGAGCCTCAGTGTCACTGGCTTGCCCAGCTTCACCAGTCGCTCGATGTGCTCGGCATCCGCGACCGACAGCGCCGCCGCGGGGATCGGCGTCACGCCTGCTTCGAAATTGGTGTTGCCCGCATGTGGTCCGCGGCCGTGGTCGGTGCCGATCGACCGGATCACGATCGCCGCCGCGCCCTTTTTGGCGGCGACGTTCGGTCCGACGAAGCGCGCGGTGCCCTGGGATCCATAGCTCGATCCGTCCTGGGTCGGCTGCATCGCGTTCGAGACGAAAGCGATCTTGCCCTTAAGGCTGCCGTCGGCTGCGAGTGCGAGATCATTGTACGTCGGGAAATACACGATCGGCAGGGTCAGCCCGCCGGGCGGCGTCGCGCCCGAATTGCCGAGGCCGACCAGATGAAGTTTCTGCGCATAGGGTGCGACCAGGTCACCGCTCTCCGTGCCGCGCGACCAGATCGGCAGCTGGTAGGTCTCGATCCGGACATTCTTGAACCCCAGCGCCTTCAGCTTGGCGACCGACCAGGCGCGCGCGCGCGGCGCCGCTTCGGTGCCGGTCATGCGCGGGCCGACCTCGGTCGTGATCCCCTCGACGATTGTGTAGGCGGTGTCGTCGGTCAGCGCCTTGTCGCGGAGTGCCGCGACCTTCGCATCGACGGCGGTCGCCGGTGCGGCGCTACGCTGTGCGGCAAGAGGAGAGGTGAGGGCGGAGGCGGCCAGCGCCGCGAGCAGGGTGCGTTTCATCATGGGCGTAGCGTATGTCGGCGCTCCCGGTTTGCCAACGGCTCGCCGCACCGCTATCTGCGCACGTCAAATCCTGCCCTTATTCAGAACGGAGCTCGGCACCCACATGGCCGTCCAGTATACCTACGTCATGAAGGGTCTGTCGAAGACCTTCCCCGGTGCCAACAAGCCCGTTCTCAACAACATCCACCTGCAGTTCATTCCGTCGGCCAAGATCGCGATCATCGGCCCCAACGGTTCGGGCAAGTCGACGCTGATGAAGATCATGGCGGGCATGGATCCCGATTTCACCGGCGAAGCGTGGGCGGCCGAAGGCGTCAACGTCGGTTACCTTGCGCAGGAGCCGCAGCTCGATCCGACCAAGGACGTGATCGGCAACGTCAAGGACGGCGTGCGACCGATCGCGGACCTGGTCGACCGGTTCAACGCGATCTCGGCCGAAATGGGCGATCCGCAGGACGACACCGATTTCGATGCGCTGATGGAGGAGATGGGCGATCTCCAGGCCAAGATCGACGCGGTCGACGGCTGGGCGCTCGACAGCCAGCTCGAACAGGCGATGGAGGCTTTGCGCTGCCCGCCCGGCGATGCCGATGTCACCAACCTCTCGGGCGGCGAGAAGCGCCGCGTCGCGCTCTGCAAGCTGTTGCTGGAGAAGCCGCAGATCCTGCTGCTCGATGAGCCGACCAACCATCTCGACGCCGAAAGCGTGTCTTGGCTGGAAAACTACCTCAAGGAATATACCGGCAACGTCATCCTGGTGACGCATGACCGCTACTTCCTCGACAACGTCGTCAACTGGGTGCTCGAGCTCGATCGTGGACGCTACTACACCTACGAGAGCAACTATTCGGGCTATCTGGAAAAGAAGGCGCTGCGCCTGAGTCAGGAAGAGCGCGAAGAGGCCGGCAAGCAGAAGGCGATCGCCGACGAGCTGGCGTGGATGCGCCAGACCCCCAAGGCGCGCCAGACCAAGTCCAAGGCGCGTATCCGCGCGTTCGACGAGCTGATGGAGAAGCAGGAAAACCGCGTTGCCGGCAAGGCTGCGATCCTGATCCAGCTGCCGGCGCGGCTCGGCGGCAAGGTGATCGAGGCGAAGGGCCTGACCAAGTCGTACGGCGACAAGCTGTTGTTCGACGGTCTCGACTTCACGCTGCCCCCGGGTGGCATCGTCGGCGTGATCGGCCCCAACGGCGCGGGCAAGTCGACGTTGTTCAAGCTCATCACCGGCCAGGAAACACCCGACGAGGGCACGATCGAGGTCGGCTCGACCGTCAAGCTCGGCTATGTCGACCAGAGCCGCGACGATCTCGATCCGAACAAGAACGTCTGGCAGGAAATCTCCGACGAGCTCGAAATCTTCCGCTTCGGCAAGCAGGAGATGGGCACGCGGGCATATGTCGGCGCGTTCAACTTCCGCGGGCCGGACCAGCAGAAGAAGGTCGGCCAGCTGTCGGGTGGTGAGCGCAACCGCGTCCACATGGCCAAGATGCTCAAGGAGGGTGGCAACGTCCTCCTGCTCGATGAGCCGACCAACGATCTCGACGTCGAGACGCTGCGCGCGCTCGAAGAGGCGCTGGAGACGTTCGCGGGCTGCGCGGTGGTCATCAGCCATGACCGCTTCTTCCTCGATCGCCTCGCGACCCACATCCTCGCGTTCGAGGGTGACAGCCATGTCGAGTGGTTCGAGGGCAATTATGCGTCGTACGAGGAGGACAAGCGTCGTCGCATGGGCGATGCGGCCGATCGGCCGACGCGCCTGGCGTACAAGAAACTGACGCGCTGAGGCGAATGACGGTCATCGAGCAATCTCCCGGCGGCGATAGCCCTCCTGGCGCAGGCGAACTTCAGTATCGCCTGCGCCAGCAATCGATTCTGGCGGATTTCGGGATCGAGGCGCTGCGCGCACGCGATCTCGCGCCGATGCTGCAGCGCGCGACCGAATTGTGCGGCGAAGGCATGCGGTCGCGATACTGCAAGTTCCTCGAATATCGTCCCGAGCAGAATAGCTTGCTGGTGCGCGCGGGAATCGGTTGGTCGCCGGGCGTGGTCGGATCGATCGTGATGCGGACCGACCTCGAATCGCCAGCGGGCTTTGCGCTCGCGACGGGTGAGGGGGTGATTTCCAACCATCTCGAGAACGAGGAGCGCTTCCGCACGCCCGCGTTCATGGCCGAGCACAAGATCCGCCGCGCGATCAACGTGCTGGTCGAGGCGTCGGGCAAGCGGTTCGGCGTGCTCGAGGTCGACAGTCCGGACGAGGGCAAGTTCGAGCCGGCCGACCTGTCGTTCATGCAGGGATTCGCCAATCTGATCGGCGTCGCGATCGAGCGGCAACAGGCCGAACAGCGGCTGAGCGACGCGATCCAGCACCAGGAATTGCTGACGCGGGAGGCTAGCCACCGCGTCAAGAACAGCCTGTCGCTCGTTTCGGCGATGCTCAATCTGCAGATGCAGGAGGATGACGACCCGCGGATCACGCGGCTTCTCGGCGATGCCCAGGCACGGATCACGGCGATCGCACAGACGCATGACCAGCTCTGGCGCGGCGAGCAGGTCGGGATCGTCGCGTTGAACGATCTGGTTTGCGGGATCGCCACCGGGCTTGCCGAGCAGGCGCCGAACCACCGGATTGAGTGCGACATTGATGCGATCCTGATCAGCGCGGATACCGCGATCCCGGTCGGGCTGCTGGTCACCGAACTCGTCACCAACGCGATCAAATACGCGTATGATGACGAGGGCGGCGTGATCGACGTGAAGATCCGCAGTGCGGACGGGCGCATCATACTGACCGTATCGGACGAAGGCGCGGGGTTGCCGGCGGACTTCGACCTGAAGACGGCGTCGCGCAAGAGCCTGGGCATGCGGATGATCGGGAGTCTGGCGCGACAGCTGCGCGGGACGATCACAATCGAGAACGCGGCGGTGGGTACGTGTGCGACGCTGGACGTACCGGACCCGCGGGTTGCAGTGGCGGACTAACCCGTTCTCCTGCGAACGCAGGAGTCCAGGGTCACGATCGCGTCGCTCGGTTATCCTGGGCTCCTGCGTTCGCAGGAGAACGGGCTAGGCGGCGACCGCGTCTGCTATCGCCGCCAGCACCGGCGCACCGGTGATGTCTCGTGCCGCACCCAACCCCCAAACCCGTCACCCCAGCGAAAGCTGGGGTATCCCGATTGGCTGGTGTCACGACCCGACGGGAGATCCCAGCTTTCGCTGGGCTGACGGGTCGAGGGGATGCGGGATGGAGGGGCGAGGGTGGGCTGGTGGCTCAACGCTCCGTCATCCTGACGAAAGTCAGGATCCAGAGCCAAATAGGGCGACGCTTGTTACTCTGGATCCTGACTTTCGTCAGGATGACGGAGGCGATTACGCCGCGACTCTGTCCGCTCTCGTCGCCATCCACGCTTCGGCCTTCGCCAGCGCGGGGGCGTCGTCGACGTCGATCCAGTCGATGTCGCTGCAATCCACCGTCCGCGCGAGGCCTTGGGCGGCTAGCAGGCGAACGCCTTCGGTGAGGGAGGGGCTGGCGAGCGTCGCCAACGCGTCCGACAGCGCAGGGCCGATCGCAAAGACGCCGGTGTCATAGCAGTCGTGGGGTTCGAGCCCCTTGCCGATCGCGACGATGCGGTCGCCCTCGGTGGCAACGCAGGTCACGTCCTCGGGATCGACCCAGTCATGGCCGAGCCGCCGGTCGATGCCGAGGCGAAGACCGCCGCCGGCACCCGCGCGGGCCATCCGCGCGTAGAGTTCGGGACTGACGAGGTGGTCGCACATCGCCAAAATCGCCTCGCCGCCCGCCAGCGCATCGCGCGCCGCGAGGACCGAAACGCCGTTGGGTTCGCGGTGGTCGGCGAGGACCGTTTCGACGCTCAGCGACCAGCGCCGGCTCGCGAGATACGCCTCGATCGCCTCGCGCCCATAGCTGACCGTCACGATCGCACGCTTGAACCCGGCCTCGGCCAGCCCCTCGAGCGCGTGCGCGATCAGAGGCCGCCCCGCGACGGGGCAGAGCGGCTTGTACGGGGCGGAGGTACGAAGGCGGCTGCCTTCCCCGGCGGCGAGGAGGACAGCCGTGTCGATCATGTCAGGCGGCCTTGATGAACCGCTCGACTTCGATCTGCGCGAGATCGTCGGTCATCTGCGTGCGCGGGTGCTTGCAGAAATACGCCGAGGCCGGGTCGATCACGCCGGCGATGCCGCGGTCCTTGGCGATCTTGGCGCAGCGGATCATGTCGATCGCGACGCCCGCCGAGTTGGGGCTGTCCTCGACCGACAGACGCAGCTCCAGGTTCATCGGCACGCCGCCGAACAGCTGGCCTTCCATGCGCAGGAAGCAGACCTTGTTGTCGTTCTGCCAGGGGACATAGTCCGACGGGCCGATATGGACGTTGTCGTCGTCCATCCGCTCGGCCGCGACCGACTGGACCGCCTCGGTCTTCGAGATCTTCTTCGACTCGAGACGGCGGTGGTTCGACATGTTGAGGAAGTCGGTGTTGCCGCCGGTGTTGAGCTGGTAGGTACGGTCCAGCTTCACGCCGCGCTTGGCGAACAGGTCGGTCAGCACGCGGTGGACGATCGTCGCGCCGAGCTGAGCCTTGATGTCGTCGCCGATGATCGCGACGCCGGCGTCTTCGAACTTCTTGGCCCAGACCGGGTTGGAGGCGATGAAGACGGGGATGTTGTTGACGAACGCAACGCCCGCTTCGATCGCGCAGTCGGCGTAAAATTCGGTGGCTTGCTGCGAACCGACCGGCAGATAGTTCATCAGCACGTCGGCACCCGATGCCTTCAGGTCGGCGATGACCTCTTCACGCGTCGGCTCGGCGGCGTCGGACATCAGGAACGTACGGTCGTCCTTGAAGTCGGCCATGTGCTCGGCGACGCCGTCGAGCGTCTTGCCCATCTTCACGATCGTGCCGGTGTTGCCGACGTTCGGTGCGAACACCGCGGTGCAGTTGGGCTTGGCGAAGATCGCCTCGGCGACGTCCTTGCCGACTTTCCGGCGATCGACGTCCCAGGCCGCGACGACCTTGATGTCGCTCGGCTTGTAGCCACCCATGTCGAAATGCATCAGGCCGACCTGGTCGTTTGCCCCCTCGCGATAATGCTCGAGACCTTGCACGAGCGAGCTGGCGCAGTTGCCGATGCCGACCACGGCGATCCGAATGCTATTCATTACTGACCCTGTTCCTTACGAAAGATGCATACGCGACGCGGTCTTTGGGCGCGTTGCGGAAGTATTGCGAACGAAGGCGCGCTCGACACGACGGTGCCAGACGAGCCCGACGATGGCCACGAGCGTCAAAGGGACGATCTCGAACCACCAGAAGATGCGTGGGTTGCCCGCGAAACAGGCGACGAAGATCGCCCATACCCGGACATTCGCGGTAAGCAAGGCCATCAAGCGCAAAGGCGCGACCGCGCGGGCGCCGTACACGGCGCCAAGTGCGACCGGGTCAGCTGACTGACCGAGCGTACGTTCGAACGGCATGGCGATCCGGTCGATGCTGCTGGCGACGCTGTCGTAGAAGCGAACTAACGCGTTACCGGTCGGCACGGGAGGGGCGGCAAGCGCCACGCCCTTGATCCGGCGATGGAAGCGCGCGCGTTCGCCTTCGTACATGTTCGACTGCACCGCATGCGCGCCGCCCGCGGCAAAGGCGAGGATCCACCCCTCGGGCGTATCGATCGTGATCGCCAGCGAGGTGTAGATCAGCGCGAACACACCGTGATCGCAAAGCCCGTCGAGCATCCGCCCGAGCGGGCTCGCGGTCTTGGTGGCGCGCGCGACCATGCCGTCGAGTCCGTCGGCAATCAGCCATCCCAACGACAGCACGAGCCCGACCACCGCCAGCGCCCAATTACCCCATTGGGTGTAGGCCAGCGCGGCTGCTCCGCCGAGGCAAAGCCCCGCCACGGACACCGAATTGGCGGAAATCCCACGTGCCAGCGCAAGCGGGAGCAACGCGCGGCCCGCCGGATGAATCAGCCAAAGGTTAGATGGGATCTCGATCCGGCGATCGCGCGATCCATCCGGTGGAGCCACTGTCATAGGATGTTCATAATGCGCCCGACGCGCACTTTATGCAAGGTGGCGCCGCGACCGTCAGGGAACGCTTGACCGCAATTCCTCGATCCAAACGGTTCCGATTCCGTCCGATGGCGCGCGCCAGTCCCCGCGCGGCGACAGCGCGCCACCCGCCGAGACCTTCGGCCCGTTGGGCATCGCCGACCGCTTGAACTGGCTGGTCGCGAAGAACCGCACCAGGAATTTCTCCAACCACGACCGGATCGTCGGCAGGTCGTACGCCACGCGCGCATCGATCGGCAGGTCCTCCGGCCAGGCGCCGACGTCGGCGTCGCGCCACGCATGCCAGGCGAGAAACGCGATCTTCGACGGGGCCAGGCCGTGGCGGATCACGTAATGCGCAAAGAAATCGTTGAGCGCATACGGCCCGATCATCGACTCGGTGCTCTGCAACGCGCCGTCCGCTCCGGCCGGCACGAGCTCGGGTGAAATCTCCTGCGCAAGGATCGTCGACAGGGTCGCGTCGGTTGCCGCATCATATTGGTCGGTGCGGATGCACCAGCGGATCAGGAACTGGATCAGCGTCTTCGGCACGCCCGCATTGACCGCGTAATGGCTCATCTGGTCGCCGACGCCGTATGTGCACCAGCCGAGCGCCAGCTCGCTCAGGTCGCCGGTGCCCAGCACGATCCCGCGCCGCTGGTTGGCGAGGCGGAACAGATAGTCGGTCCGCAGGCCCGCCTGCACGTTCTCGAAGGTGATGTCGTAGACCGGCTCGCCTCCCCCGAACGGATGCCCCATGTCTTCGAGCATGCGGCGCGCGGTTGGGCGGATGTCGATCTCCTCCGCCGTGATGCCGAGCGCGCGCATCAGCGCCCAGGCGTTCGCCTTGGTCCCTTCGCCGGTCGCGAAGCCGGGCATGGTAAAGCCGAGGATGTTCGTGCGGGGCCGTCCGAGCCGGTCCATCGCCTTGGCCGCGACGATCAGCGCGTGCGTCGAATCGAGCCCGCCCGATACGCCGATCACGATCGTCTCGGCATGTGCGGCCACCAAGCGCTTCGACAGCGCCTCCACCTGGATGTTGAACGCCTCGTAGCAATCGTCGTCGCGTCGCGCGGGGTCGTTGGGCACGAACGGGTAGCGCCGGATCGCGCGTTCCAGTCCGCCGTCTTCGCGCACCGGCGCATGATCGAACGCGATCCGTCGGAATCGCGTCTCGGGGTTGCCGGCGAACACCGCCGCGTCGTTGAACGTCCCGAACCGCAGCCGTTCCTGGACGATCCGCTCGCAATCCACGTCCGCGACGACCAGCTCGGGCTCGGTCGTGAACCGCTTCGATTCCGCCAGCTGCTCGCCGAGCTCGTGGATCAGCCCCTGGCCGTCCCACGCGACTTCGGTCGTGCTCTCGCCGGGCCCGGCGGCGGAATAGACATAGGCGCACACCGCGCGCGCCGACTGCGCCGCCGCCAGCATCGCCCGCTCGCGCGCCTTGCCGATGACGATGTTCGAGGCCGACAGGTTGCAACAGATCAGCGCGCCCGCGAGCGCGCCGGCGGTCGAGGGCGGGGTAGGCGCCCAGTAATCCTCGCAGATCTCGGCATGGAACACGAAGCCGGGCAGGTCGCGCGCGGCGAAGATCAGGTCGGTCCCGAATGGCACCTCTTCGCCGCCCAGTTGGATCGTCAGGCCGGTCAGGCCAGCCCCGCTCGCGAACCAGCGCTTCTCGTAGAACTCGCGATAATTCGGCAGGAACGTCTTCGGCACGACGCCCAGTATCTTGCCGCGCGCGATCGCCAGTGCGCAATTATACAGCCGCCCGTTGCGCACCAACGCCGCCCCGACGAGCACTACCGATCGAAACTCGGCGCTCGCCGCCACGACCGCGGCGATCGCCGCCACAGTCGCGCGCTGCTGCGCGGTCTGCAGATGCAGATCGTCGATCGCGTAGGAGGTGAGGTTCAGCTCGGGAAATACGACGAGGTCGACGCCACGCGCGTCCGCCTCGCGCGCCAATGCGATCGTCGCCTCGGCATTGGCAGCGGTATCCCCGACCGAAGCCCGCGGCGTGGCAGCGGCAACCCGGATCAACCCGTGGCTATGAATGGCGTAGAAGGGATGCGTCATGCCGCACCGATAACCCCCAGGCGCCGATCACGCCACCGGCTTGCACCTCAGCGTGAAAAGCTCTCCATGTCAGGAATGGAGAGTTTTGCAGCCGTTGACATTGGCCGGCGCTCGCTCATCATCGAGGGAACGGTGAAGGAGGGTTGCGATGGGTGCATACAAGTGGTCGATGCGTCATGCGTCGATGATCCTGTTCATTGTCAGCGGCGGTTTGTTTTTGATTGGTTTCGGGCAAGCCGTCCTCGCGCTTAAGAACTTCGGATCGGGCACAATGATTGGGGGTGAGCCTATCGGCGCTGGGCTTTCTTCATTCCTTGTCTTTCTTAGCGGCACGTTCACGGCATTAAGTTCAGCCGCTATTCCATTCTTGGGCGCGGTCATAATTGAGCGATGGGACCGTAAGTAAGCGCTAGCGCGTCATTCTCGACACAATGAATATCCGCGAACGGGCCTAAGCGGTCAAAGGCACCGTTTACGGTATCGCAAACCGCTATTGCGGGTCACTGATGCCGTAAGCCGGTGGGGCAGTGTGACGCAGGAGACGGTTTTGACGATTACGATGTTCGGCATCAAGAATTGCGACACGATCAAGAAGGCGCGGACGTGGCTGGACGAGCACGGCGTCGCCTATGCGTTCCACGACTACAAGGCCGCCGGCATCGACGCCGCGCATCTGCACGACTGGATCGGCCAGGTCGGTTGGGAGGAGTTGCTCAACCGCGCCGGCACGACGTTCCGCAAGCTGCCCGAGGCGGAGCGTGCCGATCTCGATGCGGAGAAGGCCACCGCGCTGATGCTGGCGCAGCCTTCGATGATCAAGCGACCGGTGCTCGATACCGGCGGGATGCTGCTGGTCGGGTTCAAGCCGGAGCGGTATGAGGCGGCGGGGCTGGGGAGCGTCTGAAGGAGACTTGCATGCCTGTTGCAACATGGAATGGCCAAGAGATCGCGCATTCGGACGATACCGTCGTGGTCGAGGGCAATCACTATTTCCCCGCCGATAGCATCGACCCCGCCTATCTGGAGGACAGCGCAACGCACTCGAATTGCCCGTGGAAGGGCGTCGCCAGCTACAAGACGCTGGTCGTCGACGGAAAACGCAACGTCGATGCGGTCTGGTATTATCCCGCCCCCAAGTCCGCGGCGGCGGAGATCGCGGGCCGGTATGCGTTCTGGAAGGGCGTGAAAGTCGGGTAGAGAGGCACGAGGGCCCAACGCCCCGTCATCCCAGCGAAAGCTGGGATCTCCCCGTCAGGCACGCGGCGCGACCCAGGAGGGAGACCCCAGCTTGCGCTGGGGTGACGGTCTTGGCCGGGCGGATGCGCCCGGCACCGGTACCTCCTCCCCGTGGGGAGAGGATCTCGGGTTCAAATCAGATCGCGCCCGAGAACGTGTCGCACTGTGCCGGATCACCACTGTCGAGACCGCGCTTGAGCCACGTCTGGCGCTGCGCCGACGTCCCGTGGGTGAAGCTGTCCGGCACCACGCGACCCTGCGATTCCTTCTGTAGCGTATCGTCGCCGATCGCCTGCGCCGCGGTCATGCCTTCTTGAATATCGCCGTCCTCGAGCCGCGAACGGTTCGCCGCGGCCCAGACGCCCGCATAGCAATCCGCCTGCAATTCCAGCTTGACCGACAGCGCATTGCCCTCGGTCTCGCTCGCCTGGCGCTGCGCCTGCTGGACCTGCGCGTTGGTGCCGAGCAGCTTCTGGATGTGATGGCCGAATTCATGCGCGATCACGTAATCCTGCGCGAAGTCCCCTTGCGCCTTGAAGCGGGTCGAAAGCTCGTTGAAGAAGCTCGTGTCGAGATAGATGCCCTGGTCGGTCGGGCAGTAGAACGGACCCATCGCCGATTGTGCCGCGCCGCAGCCCGACTGGCCATTGCCGTCGAAGAACACCAGCTTGGGCGCTTCGAACTTCTGGCCGTTCTTGGCGAAGATCGCCTCCCAGGTATTGTCCGCCGAGCTGAACGCGTTGCACGCTGCCTTGCTCTCGGGCGTCAAGTTGCAACTCGATGTCGTATTGGTGCCCGCGCGCGGCGATCCGCTCTGCGTAGTCGGCGCCGAGGACTGCCCGCCGCCGAGCAGGCCGCCCAGCCCGCCCATGCCGCCGAACACCGCCATCAGGATCAGCACGACCACGATGCCGCCGCAACCGAAGCGGCTGCCGATCATCGGCAACAGCCCCATCAGCAGGCCGCCGCCCCCGCCAAAGCCGCCGCCGCCGCCGCCAGATCCGCGCTGGTCCTCGACGTTGATGTTCGGATCGTAATCGTCGAGCCGCATGATATGCCCCTTTTCGTTTCTGGTTGGGAACGAAATGCGCAAGGTGGCGCTAGGGTTGCAAGGCCATCGCTTCGGCCGGACGCAAAAGACAGGGGGAGTGCGCATGTTCCTTAAGGGCAAGACCGCGGTCATCACCGGATCGACATCGGGTATCGGGCTCGCCTACGCCAAGGCGTTCGCCGCCGAAGGCGCCGCGATCGTCCTCAACGGCTTCGGTGACGGGGAGGCGATCGAGCGCGACCGTGCAGCGCTCGCGCAGATCAGCGGCGCGGCGGCGCTCTACGACCCGGCCGACATGACCAAGCCCGAAGAGATCGCCGCGATGGTCGCGCGGGCGGCGGCAGAGACGGGCAGCGTCGACATCGTCGTCAACAATGCCGGTATCCAGCATGTCGCGGGAATCGCCGACTTCCCGGTCGACAAGTTCGACGCGATCATCGCGATCAACCTGTCGTCGGCGTGGCACATGATGCGCGCCGCAGTACCGCATATGCGCGCAAGGGGCTGGGGGCGGATCATCTCGACCGCGTCGGCGCATTCGCTGGTCGCGAGCCCGAACAAGTCCGCCTACGTCATGGCCAAGCACGCGATCGCCGGGCTGACCAAGACAATCGCGCTGGAAACCGCGACCGACGGGATCACCGTCAACTGCATCTCGCCCGGCTATGTCTGGACGCCGCTGGTCGAGAACCAGATCCCCGATACGATGGCGGCGCGCGGAATGACGCGCGATCAGGTGATGAACGACGTCCTGCTCGCGGCGCAACCGACCAAGGAATTCGTCACGCCCGAACAGGTCGCTGCGTTCGCGCTGTTCCTGTGTCGCGACGAGGCCAAGGCGATCACCGGCGCGAACCTGTCGATGGATGGCGGCTGGACCGCGGCGTGACCAATGGTGCGCTCGCTTCCCAACAAATCATTGCCGTTCAATGTGATAGGCGCGTAGCTTCGCCCGGGACAATGGGACAGGCGACGATGCGAACTTGGTTCGGAACTGCCGCGTGGATGATGGTCGCAGTCTGCGGCACGGGCGTCGGTGACACGGCGACCGCCGAGGGAAACCCCGCGGCGGATCGCCAGGCCGGCAACGTCGACTGGCGGCGGGTCGCGACGGCGGCGGATCGTGGTCGGTTGCGCGGATGGCGTGGTGCGTGGGTAGACGCATTGGCGCAGGTCGACCCGAGCGAAATCGCGCGCGAACCGTTGCTCTTCAATCCCGATCGGTCGCTGGTCGATCCGCTGCCCCCCGCGGGTGCGTATCGGTGTCGTACGTTCAAGCTGGGCGCGCGCGGCGGCATCGGGCCGACCTTCGCCACCTCGGGCTGGTTCGCCTGTCGTATCGGTTCAGGCGACGATGAGACGGTCGTCAGCCTGGTCAAGCTCGACGGGTCGCAACGCCCGGTCGGGACGATCTTTTCGGATACCGATGCGCGGGCAGTCTTTCTCGGGACGATGGAGTTCGGCGATGAGAAACGCCCGATGCGCTATGGTCATGACGCGAACCGCGACATGGCCGGGCTGATTGAGCGGATCGGACCGCAGCGCTGGCGCGTCGTATTGCCGTTCCCGCGGTTCGAATCCGTGCTCGACGTCGTCGAACTGGTCCCGGCCGACTAGCGCGGGGCCGGTGTCCCGCCGACGCTCTGCGCTGCTGCCACCGGACCCGTATCGATCGGCGTCAGGCTCGCCAGATAGGCCTTGCCGTGGAGGCCGACCGGAATGACGCGCCCGGCATTCCCTGCCAGCACCGCCTTCAGATACGAGCGCGGCTTCTTCATCAGCTTGGGCTGCTCCAGTGCCGACAGCCCCACCAGTCGCGCGGCTTCCTTGACGAAATGCACGCAATTATGGGCGCCGAGCCGGTACACGCCGCCGGGCTTCCCCTCGCTCCAGGCGTCGACCAGGCCGAGCACGGCATTATATTGCGCATCGCTCATGACGACGGAAAACTGCGCATCGCTAGTCGCGATATAGCTCGGCTTCGCGATGTCGAGCTTGCCCGCGACCGGCCCCATCAACAACGCTGGCGACACCGATTTTGCGGTAAAGCCGAAGTTCGCATCGACCGGTGCGCCACCCGCATCGGGTACGCCGCGTAACGTGAAGAACGCGTGGGGAAAGCTGTTGCCCAGCTCGTGGCTCCAGAACGTGATCGTCACCGCAGCCTGCGCAGGTAACGCAAACCCAAGGCACAGGGAGAGCAGAGCGACCAGGCGGAGCAAATATCTCATGGCCCAGCGCTATTCGATGATATCGAGCATTGCCAGCGGTCTACGCGTAATTTCGATCAATGTGGGTCGGCGTTATGCGGGGTCAACGCGTTGCGTAGCATGCGCCGGAGCAAGGGCTGCATCCTCGCGCTTTTCCGGACGGATATAGATCGACGACAGCAGGGGCACCGCCGCGCGCAGTTCATTCTCCATCGCTTCGATCATCGTCTCGCCATCGCCCATCGTCACCGAGTCTTCGAAATCGGCGCTGATCGCGGCGAAGATGCTGTCGGGTGCGGTGTGGATCGTGCGGACGTGGTTGACCGACACGATCGCCGGGTGCGCAGCGACGATCCGGCGGATCGTGGCGACCACCGCCGGATCCGCGCGCTCTCCGATCAGCAGCCCCTTCGATTCGCGCGCGAGCAGCACCGCGACGAGCGCCAGGATGACGCCGATCGCGATCGAGGCGGCGCCGTCGATGCGCGGATCGTTGAACGCGTGGCTGGCCCAGATGCCGCCCCCGGCGATCACCAGCCCGGCCAGTGCCGCCGAATCCTCGAACAGGACGATGAAGCCGGCCGGATCCTTCGACTGGTGGATCGCGTCCCACCAGCCCATGTCGCCCTTGGCCTTCGCAAACTCGCGCACCGCGATCGTCCAGCTGGTGCCTTCGAGCGCGAACGAGATCGCCAGCACGATATAGTTGATCGTCGGGCTGGTCAGCGGCTCGGGGTCCTGGATGTGCCGCCAGCCCTCGAAGATCGACACGCCCGAGCCGACCGCGAAGATCAGGATCGCGACGACGAACGCCCAGAAATACAGCTCGCGGCCATAGCCGAACGGGTGCGCCTCGTCGGCGGGGCGCTTGGCCTTGCGCTGGCCGTAGAGCAGCAGAACCTGGTTGCCGCTGTCGACGACCGAGTGAACCCCTTCGGTCAGCATCGACGACGAACCGGTCAGTCCGGCGGCGACGAATTTCGCCACGCCGATCCCCAGATTGGCGGCGAGTGCGCCATACAGGACGATGTCGTCCTTGACGTGAGCGATCAGTCCTTTGGCCATCGCGTCGTCCTACACGAGGCGGCGGACTTGGAAAGGGCGGGATCGCAATAGGTTGGGAACAGAGGAATGTCCGCCGGTGGACGAACCACCGGCAGACACCTTTCCTCCCCAGGAAATTGCGTGGCGCGTGTCAGCCGAGCCGGCCGAGGCGATGATAGAGTGCGCTCATCCGGGTCAGCCGCTCGTCGTCGATCGACGTCTTGCTGATCATCTCGCCAAGCACTTCCTTCATCAGTGCGAAATCATTGGTCGAGAAGACGGCGCGGGCGCGGGGTTGTTCAGTGGTCGTCTGCATGGCTGGCCTCCTTCGAGCGTTTTGTCTCTCTCTTTACAGTGTCGATGTGCCGAGAGAGGCGATGCACACCCAATAGCGACCAACACCGGCCGGCGGGAACGGCGAACGGTGCCACGCCGACGTCGCGCTGTCCGTCGCGCTTGTGTCTGGCGTGTCGACCTGTAAAGATCGTGACAGGAGGGTTTCGCGATGGCCGAACGAAAATTGCTGGCGGGGCATGCGATCCGACGCTTGCGACGCGGCGCGGGGCTCACCCAGGCGGCGATGGCCGACATGCTCGCGATCAGCCCGAGCTATCTCAATCTCGTCGAGCGCAACCAGCGGCCGGTATCGGCGACGCTGCTGATCAAGCTGGCGGAGAGCTTCGACTTCGACCCGCGGTCGCTCACCGCGGCCGAACCGGGTGGCGGTGCCGACGCGATTCGGCGCAGGCTGGCGGACCCGATGTTCGCCGATCTCGAGATCGACCGCACCGAAGTCGAGGAATGGCTCGCCAGCGCACCCGGCGGCGCGGCGGCGTTCGCGCGCGTGTTCGACCGGATCGGTGGTGGCGCGGTGGTCGAGGCTGGCGACGACCCGGTCACGTTGGTCCGGCGCGAGATCGAACGCTGGCGCAACCATTTCGCCGATCTCGATGCCGCGGCGGAAGCGTTGGCGGACGAGTTGCGGCTCGGCGCGGGCGATCTGTACGGCGCGATCGCCGAGCGGTTGCGCGCCAAGCACGGGCTGACGATCCGCGTGCTACCCGCCGATGTGTTGCCCGATACGCTGCGCCGGCTCGACCTGCACGCCCGGCAATTGCAGTTGAGCGAGATGCTCGACCCGGCGTCACGCACGTTTGCGGTGGCGTTCCAGCTCGGCCAGATCGAGGCGAAGGCGGAGATCGACGCGCTGGCGAAGGGAGCAGGTTTCACCGACCGCGCGGCGGAGCGCCTCTATCGCCGCCACCTGCTCGGCTATTTCGCCGCCGCGCTAATGATGCCCTATGCGCGGTTCCTCCGCGCCTGCGAGACGACCGGGTACGATATCGAACTTCTGCAACGGCGGTTCGGTGCGGGCTTCGAACAGGTCGCGCACCGCCTGACGACGTTGCAGCGCGTCGGCGCGCGCGGCCTGTCGTTCTTCATGATCCGGATCGACCGCGCGGGGCAGGCCTCGAAGCGCTACCCGGGCGCGAGTGGCGCGGCGCTGGTCGAGGCGGACGGGCGCTGCCCGTTGTGGCGACTCCACCACGCGTTCGACCGGCCGGGCACACTGATGGTGCAATTGGTCGAGCTCGAGGATGGCGCGCGCTGGCTGACGATGGCGCGGACCGTGACCCCGCAGGGCCGAAGGTTCGGCGAGATCCATGCCGAGTTCGCGATCGGTCTGGGGGTCGCCGCATCGCAAGCCGGCGTGTTGGCGGCGGCGAGCGGCTTCGATCTGGCGGGCAGGGCGATGCCGATCGGGCTCGGCTGCCGCGCGTGCTTTCGCAGCGATTGTCCACAACGGTCGGTCGCGCCAGCGGGCCGGACGTTGCTGATCAACGAACGTGAGCGCCGGACCTCGGCGCTCACGTTCGCGGGGGATTAGACGCCCGCGTCGGTCAATGCGCCGAGTTGCTCCTGCGTCAGTTCCAGTGTCATTGCGGGGAGCAGATCCTCGACCTGCTTTACGCTGGTGGCGCTGGCGATCGGCGCGGTGACGCCGGGTTGCGCGATCAGCCAGGCAAGTGCGACCTGCGCGTGCGTGGCGCCGGTCGCCTCTACAACCGCATCCATCGCGGCGAGGACCGCCTTGCCCTTGCCGTCGAGCAGCTCGCCCATCCGACCGCCGCGGACGCTCTGGCCCAGATCCTCCTTCGTGCGGTATTTCCCGGTGAGGAAGCCCGACGCGAGACCGTAATAGGGCAGAACGCCGATGTTCTCGGTAACGCAGTAATCCTGCAACTCGCCCTCGAACTTGGTGCGGCTGACCAAATTATATTCGGGTTGGAGCACGTGATAACGCGGCAGGTCGTGCGCCTTGGCGGCATCGACAGCGGACTTCAGGCGCGCGGCGTGAAAGTTCGACGCGCCGATCACGCGGACCTTGCCGGCGTCGATCAGCGTGCCGAACGCTTCGAGCACGGCTTCCTGCGCGACGGCGTCGTTGTCCTGATGCGCGTAATAGAGATCGATCCGGTCGGTGCCGAGCCGCTTGAGCGAGGCTTCGGCAGCGGCGACGATGCGCGCGGGGGCGAGCTTCTCGCCGCCTTCGCCGGGGAGCATGCCGACCTTGGTCGCGAGCAACACGTCGTCGCGCTTGCCGCTCGACTTGAGCCATTCGCCGATCATGCTCTCGGACTCGCCGCCCTTGTGGCCGTCGACCCACGCCGAATACACGTCTGCGGTATCGATCATCGTGCCGCCGCCGGCCACGAACGCGTCGAGGACTCCGAAGCTCGCGGCGCGATTAGCGGTCCAGCCGAAGACGTTGCCGCCGAGAACGAGAGGCGCGATCTTGAGGTCGGTCGAGCCGAGGCGGCGTAGGGTCATTGGGTCTGATCGCTTTGATTCGAGGAAATCTGTTCGCCGTCAGGATCGGCAGCGACCGCGTTCAGATCGACGCTGTTCGCATCGAGCATCGCGGCGGCTTCGTTCAACTGATGCGCTTCGTCCGCGGTGACCGCGCCGGGTTCGCTCGAGGGCGAACAGCCGCCCAGTATGGAAGCTCCCAGAAGCGCCCCCACCAAAGCCCCGTGACGCCAGCGAAAGCTGGTGCCTTTCCGTATTGGTCCTGAAGACCGGAACCGAAAGATCCCGGCTTTCGCCGGGATGACGGGGAGGTGAGGGCGTCCGGGCAATGCTTAGTCCTTGATCGAATTGCCGGCGCGCGTGAGCGCGTTGCCCGTGGCGTCCGCCGCGCGATCTGCGCCATTGCTGACGGCCGCGCTTGCGTCCCGGGCACCGTTCTCGATCTTGTCACCGGCGTGGTCGGCGTTGGCATCGGCACGATCACCTGCGCGGTCGAGATGCGCGCCCGCATTGTCGAGCGACTGCTCGGCCGAGCCAAGTGCGCGGTCGCTGGCGGCGCTGACGTCGTCGACGGCATTGGCCGTGGTCGCGCTGGCGTCGGCGGCGATCGCGTTCGCAGCCTGGCCGGTCTGGTCCTGCGCATTGTTGCTGCAGGCGGCCAGTCCGGCGGTCAGGGCCAGGGCGGGGATCAGGAACTTCTTCATGCTTACTACTCCCGTTAGAGCGCGGCTTTCATCCCGCGGGATGTCGCGCTTGTGGACCAGCGAATGCCCGGCCCATAGCGCAATCGAACGCGGGTCGCGCGTTTCCGATCCGTCACGATCAGCCTGTATGCGGTCAATCGAAGGATATGCCCCAGCGGGTGACGGCCGCGTTGACCTCATATAAAGAAATCTTTATATGACCTGTCATGACGATGGCGCTCGAAATCTTCCGTGCATTGGCGGACGCGACGCGGCTGCGGATGCTGGCGCTGTTGCGCCGCATGGAGCTGTCGGTCGGCGAACTCGCGCAGGTGCTCGGACAGAGCCAGCCGCGGGTCTCGCGGCACGTAAAGATCCTGTGCGATGCGGGCTTGGCCGAACGTCGCAAGGAAGGCAGCTGGGTATTCGTCGCACTGGGCAAGCCCGCTGCCGTCGAGCCGGTCGCGGCTGCGCTCGACGCGTGGGCGAAGGCCGAGCCGGATCACTGGGCGGTCGCCGATGCGGCGCGGCTGGCGGCGGTGCGTGCGGATCGTGCAGCGTCGGCGGCGGCGTGGTTCGAGGGGCACGCGGACGAATGGGATGCCATCCGATCGCTGCATGTCGCCGAGAGCGAGGTCGAGGCGGCGATGGCCGTGGTCCTGGGCGACGCGCCGATCGGGACGCTGATCGATATCGGCACGGGGACCGGCCGTATGCTCGAACTGTTCGGCGCGCGCGCTTCTGTCGCGCTCGGGATCGATCGCAGTTCGGAAATGTTGCGGCTGGCGCGTGCCAAGCTGCACGACATGACGCATGCCGAATTGCGCCAGGCGGATCTGTACGCGCTGCCGATGGCGGATGCTGCGGCCGATGTCGCGATCCTGCACCACGTGCTGCATTTCGCGCAGCAGCCAGGGGCGGCGGTCAGCGAAGCGGCGCGTGTGCTCGCGCCCGGTGGACGGCTGCTCATCGCCGATTTCGCGAGCCATGACCGCGAGGATCTCCGCGTACGCGACGCCCATACGCGGCTCGGGTTCGCGGACGATCAGATGGCGGCGTGGTTCGAGGCGGCAGGATTGCAGACCGCGCGCGTCGAGACGCTCGAGGGCGGTGAACTGACAGTAAAATTATGGCTTGGTCGGAAAATTGGCGTGAGCTTGCGTGAGGTGAAGGCGGCATGACGAATATCTCGATTCCCCAACTGGCCGAAGCGCGCCGCGCGCTCGAAGAACCGCTGTTCGCGGATCTCGCGGGGGATGTCGGCATCAGCTTCGAATTCTTCCCGCCCAAGAGCGAGAAGATGGACGCGCAGCTCTGGGACGCGATCCGTACGCTGGAGCCGCTCGGTCCCGATTTCGTGTCGGTGACCTATGGCGCGGGCGGGTCGACGCGCGAGCGGACGCACGCGACGGTCGCGCGGATCCAGCGCGAGACGTCGATGAACGCGGCGGCGCATCTGACCTGCGTCGAGGCGACCAAGGCCGAGATCGATCAGGTCGCCGAGGAATATTGGGCGGCGGGCGTGCGCCATATCGTTGCGCTCCGCGGCGACATGCCGACGCTCGGCCAGCCCTATCAGGCGCATCCGGGCGGGTATGAGAATGCGGCGGCCTTGGTCGCCGGCTTGCGCAAGCTGCATCCGTTCGAGATTTCTGTCGCGGCCTATCCCGAATGCCATCCGGAATCGGGCGGCCACGACTTCGATATCGACAATCTCAAGCGCAAGATCGACGCCGGTGCGACCCGCGCGATCACGCAGTTCTTCTTCTCGCCGGAGGCCTATTTCCGATTCCGCGACCGGGTCGCGGCCGCAGGGATCACCGCGCAGATCCTGCCGGGTATCCTGCCGGTGTCGAACGTCGCGCAGACGCGGAAGTTCGCGGGGCTGTGCGGAGCGGAGATCCCGGCGTGGATGGACCGGCTGTTCGAGGGGCTCGACGATCATCCGTCGGCGCGGCAGCTCGTGGCGGCGACGATCGCGGCCGAGATGTGCCGGCGGCTCTATGCGGGCGGGGTGAAGGATTTCCACTTCTACACGCTCAACCGCGCGGAGCTGGCGTACGCGATCTGCCACATGCTGGGTGTTCGCGCGAAGCCTGTAACGAAGGTCGCGGCCGCGTAACTCCCCTCCCGCTTGCGGGAGGGGTCGGGGGAGGGGGTGGCCCAAACCCGACCGGCTCGCTTGCGGCACTTCCCTCCCCCGACCCCTCCCGCAAGCGGGAGGGGAGGAGATCTACGATGACACCACGTGACCGTTTCAACGCCGAAGCCGCCAAGCGCATCCTGATCACCGACGGCGCGTTCGGCACGGAGATCCAGAACTGGAAGCTCGACGAGGCGGCTTATGCCGGCACTCTCGGGCTGAGCCACGACCAGAAGGGCAACAACGACATCCTGGCGATCACCAAGCCGGAAGTCCCCGAGACGATTACGCGCGAATATCTGGACGCCGGGTCGGACATCGTGTCGACCAACACGTTCAGCGCGAACGTCATCAGCCAGGCGGATTACGGCGCGGAAGCGCTGGTGCGCGCGATCAACGTCGAGAGCGCGAAGATCGCCCGCCGGCTCGCGACCGAATATGAGGCGAAGGACGGCCGTCCCCGGTTCGTGGCGGGCGCGATCGGGCCGACCAACAAGACGCTGTCGCTGTCGCCCGACGTCAACGATCCCGGCTACCGCGAGATCGACTTCGATTACCTGAAGGGCGTGTACCGCGAACAGATCGACGCGTTGCTCGAGGGCGGCGAGGGGGTCGGCGTCGACTTCATCCTGATCGAGACGGTGTTCGATACGCTCAACGCCAAGGCGGGGATCATGGCGGCGATCGAGGCGGGCGACGATCTCGGGCGCGACGTGCCGATCATGCTGTCGATGACGCTGACCGATCTGTCGGGACGCAATCTGTCGGGGCATACGGTCGAGGCGTTCTGGCACGCGGTGCGGCATGCCAAGCCGATCACGATCGGGCTGAACTGCTCGTTCGGCGCCGAGCAGCTGCGCCCGCACGTGAAGACGCTGAGCGCGATCGCCGATACGCTGATCATGATCTATCCGAATGCCGGGCTGCCCAACGAGCTCGGCGAATATGACGAGATGCCGGCGACGACCGCGGGGCTGGTCGGCGAGTGGGCGGTGGCCAAGCAGGTTAACGTGCTCGGCGGCTGCTGCGGGTCGACGCCGGCGCATATCAAGGCGATGGCGGACGGCGTGCGCGGGCTCGAACCGCGCGCGGTTGCGCGGCCGGAGGTGCGGACCAAGCTCGCCGGCCTCGAACCGTTCACGATGGCGGCTTAGGCCACCGCTCCCTCTCCCCTCCGGGGAGAGGGCCGGGGAGAGGGGCTGCCCAGCAGTGCCGCTCTCGGTGAGACACAGCCCCTCTCCCGACCCTCTCCCCGGGGGGGGAGAGGGCTTTTTGAAGAACCAGACCATGACCACCACTTCCTCCTCCACCAGTTTCGTCAATATCGGCGAGCGCACCAACGTCACCGGCTCGGCGCGCTTCAAGAAGCTGATCATGGCGGGCGATTACCCCGCCGCGGTCGAGGTCGCGCGCCAGCAGGTCGAGAGCGGTGCGCAGGTGCTCGACGTCAACATGGACGAGGGGCTGCTCGACGCGCACCACGCGATGACGACGTTCCTGAAGCTGATCGCCGCCGAACCCGACATCGCGCGCATCCCGTTCATGGTCGACAGCTCGAAATGGAGCGTGATCGAGGCCGGGCTGAAGTGCGTCAGCGGCAAGCCGATCGTCAATTCGATCAGCATGAAGGAAGGCGAAGAGCAGTTCCTGGCGCAGGCCAAGAAATGCATGGCGTACGGCGCTGCGGTGGTCGTGATGGCGTTCGACGAGGTCGGGCAGGCCGACACCAAGGACCGCAAGGTCGAGATCTGCGAGCGGGCGTACAAGCTGCTCGTCGGGATCGGTTTTCCCCCTGAGGACATCATCTTCGATCCCAACGTCTTCGCGGTCGCGACGGGGATCGAGGAGCACAACAACTACGGCGTCGACTTCATCGAGGCCTGCAAGGAGATCAAGGCACGCTGCCCGCATGTCCATATCTCGGGTGGGCTGTCGAACTTCAGCTTCTCGTTCCGCGGCAACGAGCCCGTGCGCCGCGCGATGCACAGCGTGTTCCTCTATTATGCGATCCCCGCGGGCATGGACATGGCGATCGTCAACGCCGGCCAGCTCGACATCTATGACGACATCGATCCCGAGCTGCGCCAGGCGGTCGAGGACGTCGTGCTTAACAAAGATGTCGAGGCCGGCGACCGCCTCGTCGCGCTCGCCGAACGCTATCGCGGCACCGACGTGGTGGCCGAGAAGGCGGCGGCGGAGTGGCGCTCGCTCGGCGTCAACAAGCGGCTCGAATATGCGCTGGTCAAGGGCATCGATCTCCACGTCGTCGAGGATACCGAGGAAGCGCGGCTGATCATCGCCGGCAATGGCGGCCGCCCGATCGAGGTGATCGAAGGCCCGTTGATGGACGGCATGAACGTGGTCGGCGACCTGTTCGGCTCGGGCAAGATGTTCCTGCCGCAGGTCGTCAAATCGGCGCGCGTCATGAAGAAGGCGGTCGCGCATCTGCTGCCCTATATCGAGGCGGCCAAGGAGCCCGGTGCGCGCGGCAAGGGCAAGATCATCATGGCGACCGTCAAGGGCGACGTGCATGACATCGGCAAGAACATCGTCGGCGTGGTGCTTCAGTGCAACGGCTTCGACGTGGTCGATCTGGGCGTCATGGTGCCGTGGTCGAAGATCCTCGAGGCGGCGAACGAGAACGACGCGGACATGATCGGGCTGTCGGGGCTGATCACGCCGAGCCTCGACGAGATGGTGACGGTCGCCGAGGAGATGAAGCGGGCGGGGATGACGATGCCGCTGCTGATCGGTGGGGCGACGACCTCGAAGGTGCATACCGCGCTCAGGATCGCGCCGGCCTATGATGGGCCGGTGGTGCATGTGCTCGACGCGAGCCGCGCGGTGGGCGTTGCCTCGACTTTGGTCAGCGACACGATCCGCGACGAGTTCGTGACCAAGACCGCGGACGAATATGAGGCGGTGCGGATCGCGCGCGCCAATAAGGGCCAGAGCGAGCTGATCCCGATCGAGACGGCGCGTGAGCGCGGCTTCGTCGCGGATTTCTCGATGAAGCCGTGTGCGCCGCTGAAGCCCGGCGTGCACGTGTTCGCCGACTGGGACCTGACCGACCTGCGCGACTATATCGACTGGACGCCGTTTTTCCGCGCGTGGGAGCTGGCAGGGAATTTTCCGGCGATCCTGACCGACGAGGTGGTCGGCGAGAGCGCATCGTCGCTGTACGCGGATGCGCAGGCGATGCTCGACACGATCGTCGCGGAGAAGTGGCTGACGCCGCGCGGTGTCGTCGGGCTGTGGCCGGCGCGGCGCGAGGGGGACGATGTCGTCGTATCAAAGCCCCTCCCCTTCAGGGGAGGGGTTGGGGGTGGGGACGCGCCGCAAACGCCCCCGCCGGTTCTTGCGGACAGCCCCCACCCCAACCCCTCCCCTGAAGGGGAGGGGCTTGAAGAAGTCCGTCTCCCGATGCTCCGCCAGCAGATTTCCAAGCGCGAGGGGCGGGCCAATATGTGTCTCGCCGATTTCGTCGATCCTGCGGGCGACTGGTTCGGCGGGTTCGCGGTCGGCATCCACGGCATCGACGAGCATATCGCACGCTTCAAGGCGGGGCATGACGATTACAACGACATCCTGCTGAAGGCGCTCGCTGATCGCTTCGCCGAGGCGTTCGCCGAACGCCTGCACAAGCGTGTCCGCCAGGAACTCTGGGGCTATGCGCCCGAGGAGCAGCTGACAAACGACGCGCTGATCAAGGAACAATATCGCGGCATCCGCCCGGCGCCGGGCTATCCCGCCTGCCCGGATCACAGCCTGAAGCCGATCCTGTTCGACCTGCTCGACGCCGAGACCGCGACCGGGCTAGAACTGACCGAGAGCTTCGCAATGTTCCCGACCGCAGCCGTCTCGGGCTTCTACTTCGGCCATCCGCAGGCCGAATATTTCGGCGTCGCGCGCGTCGGCCGTGACCAGCTCGAGGACTATGCGGCACGGCGTGGCGCGGATTTGAAGACCGCCGAACGCTGGCTTCGTCCTAACCTCGACTAAGGTCAGGACTCGCGCGCGGAACAACCGCCGCGAGCCCGCGCTTACAACGGGCCACACGCGGAGACCCGATGACCCTACCTCAGTATCTCTCGATCGCCACGCTGTTCGGCATGATGGCGCTCTTCATCTGGGGCCGGTTCCGCTACGACGTCACCGCGATCCTCGCGCTGCTCGCCAGCATCGCGCTCGGCATCGTCAGCCCGAAGGACGCGTTCAAGGGTTTTTCCGACGACATCGTGATCATCGTCGGCTCCGCGCTCGTCATCTCCGCGGCGGTCCAGCGCTCCGGCATCATCGAACGCGCGCTCGCCACCTTCGCCAGCCGCGTGACCCGCGTCCGCTCGCAACTCCTGCTGTTGACCGCGTCGGTCGGGTTCGCGTCGGCGCTGGTCAAGAACATCGGCGCGCTGGCGATGCTGATGCCCGCCGCGTTCCAGATGGCGAAGAAGAACGACACGTCGCCGTCGGTCTTCCTCATGCCGATGGCGTCGGCGTCGCTGCTCGGCGGGCTGATCACGCTGGTCGGCACGTCACCCAACATCATCGTCAGCCGCGTGCGCGAACAGATGACCGGGCAGCCGTTCGGGATGTTCGACTATGCGCCGGTCGGCCTCGCGCTGACGCTGATGGGGCTGGTCTACCTACGGTTCGCGTACCGGCTGCTGCCGCGGGATCGCCGCGCCGCCGCGACGATGGGCGAGGCCCTCGATATCAAGGGGTATGTGACCGAGGCGATGATCCCCGAGGCCTCGCCCGCGGTCGGCGAGACGGTCGATGTGTTTCTCGATCGCCACGACCACGAAGTGACGATCACGCGGATCCTGCGCGCCGGGATGCGCAGCGCGCCGCATGACACGACGCATCTCCGCGCCGGCGACACGCTGATCCTCGGTGGCGAGCCGGACGCGCTCGAGCGCGTGATCGCGCGCGATCGGCTGAAGCTGAAAGGCGAAGACCGCGAGAAGGCGGACGAGGACGACGATGACGAGGTCGGCGTGATCGAAGCGGTGATCAACGTCGGCTCGCAGCTCGTCGGTCGGACGGCCGGGAGGCTCGCGTTGCAGGCACGCTACGGCGTCAACCTGATCGCGATCTCGCGGCAGGGCGAGCACCTCTCGCGCCGCCTCGCCAATACCGAACTGCGCGCTGGCGACGTGCTGGTGTTGCAGGGACCGCTCGAGCAATTGCCGGGCAAGCTGCGCGATCTCGGCTGCCTGCCGTTGGCGCAGCGCGAGATGCGGCTCGGCTCGTCGAAGCGCAGTTGGCTGCCGATCGCCATCCTCGCGGTCGCGATGAGTGCGACGGCGGCGGGGTTCGTTCCCGTGGCGGTGGCGTTCTTCGCCGCGGCAGGTCTGATCATGGCGACCGGCGTGCTGCCGGTGCGCGAGGCGTACGACCATGTCGAATGGCCGATCCTGATCATGCTCGGCGCGCTGATCCCGGTGAGCGACTCGCTGCGCACGACCGGCGCGTCGGAGGTGATCGCGACGTGGCTGTCATCGACCGCAGCGACATTACCGCCCTGGGGCGCGGTCGCGCTGATCCTCGCGGCGGCGATGGCGGTGACGCCGTTCCTGAACAACGCCGCGACCGTGCTGGTGATGGCGCCGATCGCCGCGACCTTCGCGGGCGATCTCGGGTTCCGGCCCGAAGCGTTCCTGATGGCGACGGCGGTCGGGGCAGGGTGCGATTTCCTGACCCCCATCGGGCACCAGTGCAACACGCTCGTGATGGGCCCGGGCGGGTACAAGTTCGGAGACTATGCGCGGCTGGGCGCGCCATTGTCGCTGCTGGTGCTGCTGGTCGGCACGCCGATGATCGTCGCGGTCTGGCCGGTGCACTAGGTCGCGGTGTCATCCTGACGAAAGTCAGAATCCAGAGCCGATAGGGCGACCCTCGTAACTCTGGATCCTGACGTCCGTCAGGACGACGGGGATGTGGAAGGGAGAGGCTTTAAGCGCCAGCTTCCGCCGGCTTGCCTTGGCGCGTGTCGCCGGGAAGACCGGTGATCGTCTTCACCTCCATGAAGTCGGTCAGCCCGTAGCGCCCATTCTCGCGACCATTGCCCGATTGCTTGTAGCCCCCGAACGGCGCGCCGATATCGGGGCTCCAGGAGTTGATCGTCACCAGCCCCGCGCGCAACCGTGGTGCGACCTTCGCCGCCGCTGCGGGATCGCCCGAGATCGTCGCCGACAGCCCGTATTCGGTCGCGTTGGCGATGCGGATGCCTTCATCCTGATCGCTGTACGCCGTGATCGTAGCCACTGGCCCGAACGTCTCCTCCTGAGCGATCCGCATGTCGGGACGGACGTCAGTGAACAGCGTCGGCTGGATATAGAATCCCGCGTTGCGTCCGTCCGGACGGCCTACGCCGCCGGTCACCAGCGTCGCTCCTTCGTCGATCGCCGACTGGATCAACCCCTGGATCTTGTCGAACTGCGCCTTGTTGACGACCGGGCCGATATGCTGGCCCATCTCGGCGGGATCGCCGACCTTGGTCTGCTCCATCATCGACTTCACGATCGCAGTGGCCTCCGCGACCTGGCTCGCATGCACCAGCAGGCGGGTCGGCGCGATGCAGCTCTGCCCCGAATTGGCGAGCACGCCCGCCACCGTCGGCGGCAGCACGGTCGCGAGATCGGAGCCCTCCAGCACGAGGTTCGCAGCCTTGCCACCAAGTTCCTGGTGCACGCGCTTGACCGTCGGTGCGGCAGCCAGCGCCACCGCGATCCCGGCGCGCGTCGACCCGGTGAAGCTCACCATGTCGACGTCGCGGTGCGCGCACAGCGCGGCGCCGACGCCGGGGCCATCGCCGTTGACGAGGTTGAACACGCCTGCCGGCACGCCCGCCGCGTCCATGATCTCCGCCAGGATCACCGCGCAGGACGGCGCCTCCTCCGACGGCTTCAGGATCATCGTGTCGCCCGCCGCGAGCGCAGGGGCGACCTTCGCGCAGATCTGGTTGAGCGGCCAGTTCCACGGCGTGATCATCGCGACGACGCCGAGCGGCTCGTGCACCACGGTCGCCTTGCCGATGACTTCCGAGAATTCGAACGCCGCCAGCGCCTTTGCGGTCGCCGAGAAATGCGCGAGGCCGGTGGGGGCCTGCGCCATCGAGGCGAGCGCCATCGGTGCGCCCATTTCCTGCGACATCGCCTTCGCCAGATCGGGCATCCGCGCCTTGTACTCGGTCATGATCCGGCCGAGCACATCGAGCCGCTCCTGCACGCTGGTCTGGCTCCAGCTCTCGAACGCGGCACGCGCTGCAGTCACGGCCTTGTCGACGTCGGCTGCGGTACCGAGCGTGATTTCCGTACACGGCTGCTCGGTCGACGGGTCGATCACCTGATAGACGGTGCCCCCCTCGCTATCGACCCACGCGCCATCGATATACTGCTTTAAATAGCTCTTCATCGTGCCTCTCCGCATCTTGTCGCGCAAAGGTTTGGGCTCGACACCGATCGGTTGCAACCCGAAACGCATGCCGTAGGGTAACCCGGAGATTCATCAGGAGGCCGGCATGGCAAGAGTGGCATTCATCGAGAAGACCGGCGGCCCCGAGGTGATCCAGTGGCGCGACGTAACGCTGCCGCCGCCGGGCAGGGGCGAGGTCTGGATGCGCAACACCGCGGTCGGGCTCAACTATATCGACACCTACCACCGCGGCGGCGTCTACCCGATCGACCTGCCCTCGGGGCTCGGCAGCGAGGCAGCGGGCGTGGTGATGGCGGTCGGTGAGGGCGTGACGGACTTCGCGCCCGGCGACCGGGTCGGGACGTTCGGCCCGTCGCGCGGCGCCTATGCGACCGAGCGCAACGTGCCCGCGAAGGACCTCTTCCACCTGCCCGACTCGCTCGACGATCGCACTGCAGCGGCGATGCTGCTCAAGGGCTGCACCGCCGAGTTCCTGGTCGAACGCTGCGCCAAGGTGCAGGCGGGCCAAACCGTCCTCGTCCACGCCGCCGCCGGCGGCGTCGGCCATATCCTCGTCGGCTGGCTGAAGGCGATCGGTGCGACGGTGATCGCCAGCGTCGGCAGCGAGGACAAGGCCGAGCGGACGCGCAAGGCGGGGGCCGATCACGTCATCCTCCACAAGTCCGAAGACATAGCTGCGCGGGTGCGCGAGATCACCGATGGCAAGGGCGTGCCGATCGTCCTCGACGGCGTCGGCGGCGCGACCTGGGCTGCCTCGCTCGACAGCGCGGCCCGGCGCGGGCTGATCGTCAGCTACGGCAACGCCGGTGGAGTCGTCGACGGCGTCAACATCGGCGTCCTGGCGCGGAAAGGTTCGCTGTTCGTCACGCGCCCGACGCTGTTCGACTATTACGTCACGCCGGACGAGCGGAAGGCCGGTATCGCCCGCCTGTTCGCGATGATCGAGACCGGCGCGGTCACCCCCGAGATCGGCCAGACCTTCGCACTCGAAGACGCGGTCGAAGCGCATCGCGCGATCGAGAGCGGGGCGACGTCCGGCAGCACGCTGCTGCTGCCTTAGTCCGAGCGCAGCTCACTAAATAAGATTGGTTCACGCGAAGCCTGTCCTGAGCGGAGCCGAAGCGGCGCGAAGGCACGAAGGAGTTTTGTTCGCGCGGAGACGCGGAGACGCGGAGACGCGGAGGTGTATCGATCTGTGCGGCCGTACCGTCCAGTATCCGAACGTGGATGATGAAGGGGACCATTGGTCCCGTGTGCGACTCTCCGCGTCTCCGCGTCTCCGCGCGAACCCATTCTTCTGACCTCTTCGCGCCTTCGCGTGAATCCATGCTAGGCGACAGCTTCCGCGCCCGACGATAGCGCAAGCGCTTGCCCGAGTGAGACGACGATGAGCCTGAACCTGTTGCTGGTCGAGGACGACGCGGTGTTCGCGCAGACGCTGGCCGAGGAACTCCGCGGGCTCGATCACAACGTCACGGTCGCAGTCGACGGGCGTGAGGCGCTGGCGGCGGTCGACAGCGCGTCGTTCGATGCGGTGGTGCTCGACCGGATGCTCCCGAAGATCGACGGCATGTCCGTGCTCGAACGGCTGCGTGGTGGCAACATGACGCTGCCGGTGATCATGCTCACCGCGCTCGGCCGCTCGGTCGAGAAGATCGAGGGGCTGCAGGCAGGGGCCGACGATTACGTCGTCAAGCCGGTCGGCGCGGAGGAACTCAGCGCGCGGCTTGGCGCCATCGTCCGCGGGCGCGGCTGGACCGGCGGCAGCGCCGACACGATCAGCGCAGGCGACATCGTCGTCAGCCCGACCAAGTTCCGCGCGTGGCGCGACGGCATCGCGCTCGATCTCGGCAAGCTCGAGTTCAAGCTGCTCGCCGAGTTCGTCGCCAACGCCGATGCGGTGCTGACCCGGGCGATGCTGGTCGAGCGGGTCTGGGGGTACGACTTCGCGCCGACCACCAACATCGTCGACGTCTACATCCGCCACCTTCGCGTCAAGCTGACCGCGGCGGGGGGCGAGGATCCGATCCTGACGGTGCGCGGCGTCGGCTACATGCTGCGCGGCTGATGCGGTTCCGCTCGCTGCGCGCACTGACGGCAGCGTTCCTGCTCACGTTCGTCATTGCCACCCTGGGCACGGGCTACGCGATCCATGCGGTCACGGTGCGAACGATCGAGCGGCTGGTCGACCGTCGTATCCTCGTCGTGAACGACGACGTGGCGGGGCTGCCCGGCGACCGGCGCCCGGCCGATATCTTTCGCCGGATCGATGCCGCGATCCGCCAGCGCGATACGGGCGATATCGGTTTCCTGCTGCTCGACGCTCAGGGCCACCGACTTGGCGGCAACATCACGCTGCCGCGCCGCCTGCCGCTGGGCTTTTCGACGATCGAGCGCGAGGACCGGATCGCAGGACTGTCCGAAGGGCGCGCGCTGGTGCGCGACGTCGGCAACGGAATGACGTTGACGACGATCGCGGAGACCGAGCCGTTCGACGACTACAACGCTGCTCGGCTGCGCATCTACGTGATCGGCTTCGGCTCGATCCTGCTGATCGTCCTCAGCGGGCTGGTCTTTCTCGTCGTGACGATCGGCCGGCGCATGCGATTGGTGCGGCGGACGGTCGAGGCGATCATCGACGGGGACATGACGCGACGCGTGCCCGTCGATCGGTCGGGCAGCGAGTTCGCGCAACAGGCGTTCGCGTTCAATCGCATGCTCGACCGGATTGCGGAGCTGATGGAGAGCATCAGCAACGTTTCCAATGACATCGCGCACGATCTTCGCACCCCGCTCGCGCGATTGCGGAGCCATCTGGCGGTGGCTTTGCGGCGGGTCGACGACAAGGCGCAGCGCGACGATCTCGAAACCGCGATCGCGATGAGCGACGCGTTGCTCGAGATGTTCGCGGCGATGCTGCGGATCGCGGAGGTCGAAGGCGGGGATCGTCGCGCCGCGTTCGTGCGCATGGACCTCGCCAGTCTCGCGGACGAGATCGCCACGATGATGCACCCCGTCGTCGTCGACAGCGGGCGGACGCTCGTCGTCGGCGCCTTTGCACAGTCCGCGATCGTCGGTGATCGCCAGTTGCTGGGGCAGGTCCTCGTCAATCTGATCGAGAACGCGATCCGCCATACTCCGCCCGGCACCCGAATCGAGATCGATGTCGAGACGACCACGGCGACCGCCTGCCTGATCGTTGCCGATGACGGTCCCGGTATCCCGCCAGAGTATCGCGGCACGGCGCTGCGGCGGTTCGGCCGCCTCGACCCGAGCCGTCACGACCAGGGCCAGGGCTTGGGTCTTTCGCTGGTCGACGCGATCGTCCGCCTGCACCGCGGTACGATGGCACTGGAAGGCGCGAAGCCCGGACTGCGCGTCGTCATCACGGTCCCGCTCGCCGGACAGGCGACCCCCTGACCGATGAAACCCGGACAGGCGTGGCGCCTGCCCGGGTCTGTCGTTTCACATGTTGCGGTCGATCAGAACTTGACCGATGCCTCCATGCCGTACGTCCGCGGCGCGTTGAAATTGCCGTAGTCGCCGAGAACGTTGCTGATGCTGCCCGACGTGGTGCTGGTCGTCGGCGAGCCCGGCAGGCTGTTCGACGGGTCGCGACGGAACACATACTGCTTGTCGAACAGGTTACGGACCCAGGCGGAGATCGTCACCTTGTTCGTGTCGCTCACCGGAATGTTGGCCAGCGCGACGCGCGCGTTGGCGATGAACGCCGGATCGTTCTTGGTCGCATATTGGTCGAAGGTCTGCGTCGCCTGCGAATAGTTGCCGTCGAGGTGGAACTTGAGATCCAGATCGCCGATCGGCATCGTGTAGTCGATCGAACCGTTGGCAGCATTGCGCGGCGTGAACACGATGTAGAAGTTCTGGTAGACGCCGGTCGACGCGATCAGCACCGGCGGGATCTTCGTGTAGGTATAGGCATAGCCCGCGGTCAGCGTCAGGCCGGTGACCGGCTGCGCCGTCAGATCGGCCTCGATCCCGCGGATCTTGGTGATGCCGGGGGCATTGATCGTGACGAGGTTGTTGAAGCTGCCCGTCGACGTGGTCTGGATCGAGCTGATGTCGACCTGGCTGTTCTTGCGGTCCATGATGTAGCCGGCAAGGTTCAGACGCGCGCGGTGGTTCCAGAAATCGGTTTTTGCGCCGATCTCGTACGACTTCACGTCCTCGGGATTGAACGTCTGGTAGTTCGAGGTGCGCGAGCTGGCACCACCGGCGCGGTAGCCGGTCGCGTATTTGGCGTAGACATGGACCGAGTCGCTGGCGTCGTAAGCCAGCGTCGCCATCGGATTGAATCGGTTCCAGCTGGCGTCGAGCGGCGCGTAACCGGCCGCCGTCAACTGAGCCGCAGTTGCTGTGTCGTAGTTCAGGTTGCGCGAATAATGCAGCACGCCCTGCTTCTCGTCATGCGTGTAGCGGCCGCCGGCGGTCAGATGGATCCGGTCGGTCGCGTTCCACGTGACCTGACCATAGCCCGCATAGCTCTTCGAATGCACCTCGGACGCGCGATCGATCGAGCGGCAGCCGACCTGCGACCCGAACCCGCCCGACCCGATGCAGGGATCGAGGACGGTGATGCTCGTTAGCGCCGAGTTGAACGCGAGCGAGTTCGGCGTCGCCGCGTCATCGCTGATATGCTCGTTGAAATAATACAGCCCGGCAACGTAATCGACCTGCCCGACGGTGCCGACCGCCTGGAATTCCTGGCTGAACTGGTTCTGATGCAGGTCGGCGAGGCTGTAGCGGCTGAAGTTGCACGCGCTGCCGGTGCAGCCGGCGGCGACGACGGGGACGCGGTGATAGCCGCCGCTATTGTCCCACTGCGTCGCGTTCACGCCGCGCCATGCGGTGATTGAGCGGAGTTCGATCTCGGGCGCTACATCCCAGCGTATGTTCGAGGTGAAGCCGTGCGTCTTGTCGATGCTCGGCTGCTGCGGAACGCCGATATCGGCGACCTTGGCGCGGCTGGTGCCGTTGACCACGACTTGGCTCGGCAGCGGCTTCACCGACCCACTCAGCTGCGTGTAGTTGGTGCCGGGCAGCTTGCAGTTCGGCGACGCCGCCTGGGTGCCGGTTGCGCACGCGTTGGGATTGTAGTTCAGCAGCTGGCTGTAGAACGGGCTGTTCGCGTCATAGCCGTTGTCGTAGCTGAAATCGGCGGTCATGCCCGAGACCGGGTGGACCCGCGCGGTCGCCTTGAAGCCGCGGCGATCATAATAGTTGAAGCCGGTCTGGCCGGCGAGCGGGTTCTTGGTGGTCGCGCCCTGATACTGGACGACGCCGTCGAGCTTCAGCGACACGCCGTACACTTCCGGCAGGTCGAGCCGAAGCGCGCCGTTATAGCCGCCATAGTTGGCGATGCCCGCGGTCGCGCTGCCGCCCCATTTGCCGCTCGGGCCCTTGGTGACAATGCTCAGCGCGCCGCCCTCGGTGTTGCGCCCGAACAGCGTACCCTGCGGACCCTTCAGGACTTCGATCCGGTCGACGTCGAACAGCGCCGCATTCAGACCGTGCTGACGGCCGAGATACACGCCGTCGATATAGATGCCGACGCCCTGTTCGCGCGCGGGCTGGTTGGCGTCGAGCGGGACGATGCCGCGGATACCGATCGTCAGCGCGGACTGGCGCGCCTCGAACGTCGCGACGCGCAGGCTCGGCACGGCGCCGTCGGCGAGATCGTACAGGCTCTGGACGTGACGATCGGTCAGTGCCTGGCTGCTGAGCACGTTGATCGCGATCGGGGTCTTTTGCAGGTTCGTCTCGCGCTTGGTCGCGGTGACGACGATCTCGCCCAGGCCGGTCTGGTCCGCGGGCTCGACGGCTGGATCGGGGGCGGGGGCAGCGGCGGTGTCTACCGGCGTCGCGGCCGGCGCGGCGACGGCGGTATCCTTGGCGGCCGCCGGATCGGCACGCGCGATGGCGGGCGAGACGATCGCCACGGCCAGCGCGGCGCCGGCCAGCAACCGCACGCGCAGGCTTGCTGTTTTCAACATCGAGATTTCCCTTTTAGGCACCTTTGCCTTCCAGGGCGCGATAAGCGGCGGTCGTGGCACGTCCGTTACGGATATAAGAATTGCGTGTCCGCAGATTCTAATCCTGGGTTAATGTTCGCACCGCGTCGGCCGCCGTGTGCGGGTCTTACGGCTCAACCGTGACCGGCGGCTTGGCAAAGGTCAGGCCGATCATCGCGCGGACATCGACACGAGCCTTCAGCCGGGCAGCGAGCAGCGCGGTGCCGCTGATCTTGCGCTGCACGAACAGCGTGTCGATCGGCGGAAGGTGCCAGGTGTCGCGGTCGCGCGCGATCTCGGTGCCCTGGTCGCGGAGCACGCCGACGAAGGCGCGGTCGCCAAAGTCGAACGGGCCAGGCTTGGCGAGCTCGACGAGAATGACGTCGATCATCCGGTCGATCAGCGCACGATGCTGCACGACCGCCGCCTCGCCGAGGAAACCGGCGGCGATCGCCGCCTCGCGCACCGCGTCGCGGTCGCCGGCGAGCGCGGCGGTCAGTAAATTACGATAGCCCTGCGCGGTTTCGGCGGGGAGGGGGCGCGCGGCACCGAAGTCGAGCAGCACGAGCTTGTCGGTGTCCGACTGCCAGCGGTAATTGGCAAAGTTCGGATCGGTCTGCATCAGATGCCAGTCGAACAACTCGCGTAGCACGAGCGAGATCAGGTCGTGCATCACGGCATCGCGGACCTCTTGCGAGGCGGTCTCGAGCGACTCCACCGGTACGCCGGCGACGAAGCTCATCGCGAGGACGCGCGGTGTGGTGAGATCGGGATAGAGATTGGGGACGACGAACGCCGGCTGCCCAGCGAGCAGGTCGCCGTAGCGTGCGAGCATCTGCGCCTCGCGAAGATAATCGGCTTCCTCGTGCAGCTGCTTCTTCGCCTCGGCGAGCAACGGCGCGATATCGAGCGCCTTGGGGAGCATGCCCGACACGCGCAGCAGCGTCGCGACATTGTCAACATCGGCGTCGATGCTCTCCTTGACGCCGGGATACTGGACCTTGATCGCGAGCTCGGTGCCGTCGGGCAGGCGCGCGCGGTGGACCTGGCCGATCGAGGCGGCCGCGACCGGATGTGCCTGGAAATGCGCGAACTTGCGGCGCCAGTCCTTGCCCCATTCGGCGGCGAGCACGCGGTCGAGTTGCTGCGGCGGCATGTGGTAGGCATTGTTGCGCAACCGCGCGAGGATCGTCGCGAGCTCGGGCGGGAGCATGTCGCCCGCGTCCATCGAGATCATCTGCCCCAGTTTCATCGCCGCGCCGCGCAGGTGGGAGAGCTGGTCGGCGACGCGGGTAGCATTGGCGGGGGTCATCAGCAGGTCGCCGATCTTGGGCCGTTCGCCGCTCGCGAGCCTGCGCGCGCCTTCCGCGACGACACCGCCCGCGACGCCGCCCGCGAGCTTGCCGAAGACGCCGAGGCGGGCCAGGCGGCCGCTTGGAATGGCGCGTCCGGCGCCGGCATTGCCGCTGTCTTCGGTCACGGATATTCCTTGATTCGGGCCGCGGGAGGCGGGCGGCAGTAGGACGGGATATGGGTGCCGGCCCCGGTCGATCAATTGGAGCACCGGCGCGAAGTTAACCGATGCTACCGGCGCACTCTCCCGCGAACGCGGGAGCCCAGGGTTCCGCACGCTACCGCCCGCCCACCGTCATCCCAGCGAAAGCTGGGATCTCCTTGTGAGGCAGGCGTCGCGCACCACGAGGGAGACCCCAGCTTCCGCTGGGGTGACGGTCGCGACTGTACTTGTCCGTGAGTCGCCCTCCACGTCATCCCAGCGAAAGCTGGGATCTCCTCGTGAGGCAGGCGTCGCGAACCACGACGGAGACCCCAGCTTCCGCTGGGGTGACGGTCACGACTGTACTTGTCCGCCGCGGTCCCCCCCCACGTCATCTCAGCGAAAGCTGGGATCTCCTCGGGAGGCAGGCGTCGCGAACCACGAGGGAGACCCCAGCTTCCGCTGGGGTGACGGTTACGACTGTACTTGTCCGCCGCGGTCCCCCCACACATCATCCCAGCGAAAGCTGGGATATCACCGTGAGGCCGGCGTCGCGCACCACGAGGGAGACCCCAGCTTCCGCTGGGGTGACGGTCGCGACTGTACTTGTCCGCCGCGGTCCCCCCACACGTCATCCCAGCGAAAGCTGGGATCTCCTCGTGAGGCAGGCGTCGCGAACCACGAGGGAGACCCCAGCTTTCGCTGGGGTGACGGATAGTTGGGGTGACGGGATAGCTGGGCTGACGGGGTTAGCTGAGCTGACGGGACAGCTGGGCGGACGGGTTCGTAGTTCAGTTGTCGCACGGTCTAGGGATTTCGGCGTAACACCAGAAAAAGGGCACCCGGATTGCTCCGGACGCCCTCTTTTCACGCAGCGACGTGGCAAAGCCACGCCGTCGGTCGTCGCTCAAGCGACGCCGGCCGACAGCGGCTGTGCGCTTTAGCGCACCGCTGCCGGGACGGCCGCTCAGCCGCTGTAGTACATGTCATACTCGACCGGGCTAGGCGTCATCTCCCAACGCGCGACCTCGGCATACTTGATCTCGACATAGCTCTCGATCTGGTCCTTCGAGAACACGTCTCCCTTCAGCAGGAAGTCGTGATCGGCGAGCAGGCACTCGAGCGCCTCGCGGAGCGAACCCGCGACGGTCGGGACCTGCGCGAGCTCTGCCGGCGGCAGGTCGTACAGGTTCTTGTCCATCGCTTCGCCCGGATGGATCTTGTTCAGGATGCCGTCCATGCCCGCCATCATCAGCGCTGCATAAGCGAGATACGGGTTGGCGAGCGCATCGGGGAAGCGCACTTCGACGCGCTTCGCCTTGGGGCCGGTGCCGTACGGAATGCGGCACGAAGCCGAGCGGTTGCGCGCCGAGTACGCGAGCAACACCGGTGCTTCGTAACCGGGGACGAGGCGCTTGTAGCTGTTGGTCGACGGGTTGGTGAACGCGTTCACAGCCTTGGCGTGCTTGATGATGCCGCCGATGAAATACAGGCACATGTCCGACAGGCCCGCATAGCCGTTACCGGCGAACAGCGGCGTCTTGCCTTCCCATATCGAGAAGTGCGTGTGCATCCCCGAACCGTTGTCCTCCTTGATCGGCTTGGGCATGAACGTCGCCGTCTTGCCGTAGGCGTGCGCGACCTGATGGACGACGTATTTGTAGATCTGCATGCGATCCGCGGTCTGCGTCAGCGTGCCGAAGGTCAGGCCCAGCTCATGCTGTGCGGCCGCGACCTCATGGTGATGCTTGTCGCAGGGCAGGCCCATCTCGATCATCGTCGAGACCATCTCGCCGCGGATGTCGACAGCGCTGTCGACCGGCGCGACCGGGAAATAGCCGCCCTTGGCGCGCGGACGGTGGCCCATATTGCCACCCTCATATTCGCGGCCGGTGTTGCCCGGCAGCTCGATGTCGTCGATCTTGTAATAGCTGGTCGAATAGCTGTTCTCGAAGCGGACGTCGTCGAACATGAAGAATTCGGCTTCGGGGCCGACATACACGGTGTCGCCGACGCCGGTGGTCAGCAGATACGCCTCGGCGCGCTTGGCGGTCGAGCGCGGATCGCGCGCGTACAGTTCGCCGGTGACCGGATCGGCGATGTCGCAGATCAGGATCATCATCGGCGTCGCCGAGAACGGATCGACATAGATCGCATCGAGATCGGGCTTGAGCGTCATGTCGCTCTCGTTGATCGCCTTCCAGCCTTCGATCGACGAACCGTCGAACATCAGGCCGTCGGTCAGCTCGTCTTCGCCGATCAGGCTGGCGACCATCGTCAGATGCTGCCATTTTCCCTTGGGATCGGTGAAGCGCAGGTCGACCCATTCGATCTCCTGCTCTTTGATCATCTTCAGGACGTCGTTGGCCGAATTCGCCATGATGCTAAGCCCTCTTTCTTTCGAATTGTCGGCATAGTGCCGGAAATCATAATGCGCCGCAGCACGCTATTTCCACAGAATGTTGCGTCGCGTCAATCGGAACTCGGTGCGGCGGGCGCCGGTTCGGCGATCAGATCGCGTCGTCGTCGCGCTCGCCGGTGCGGATGCGCAGTGCGCTCTCGACCGGGATCACGAAGATCTTGCCGTCGCCGATCCGGCCCGTCTGCGCCGCGGCGGCGATCGCCTCGACCACGCGCTGTGCCAGACCATCCTCGACGACGACCTCGAGCTTCACCTTGGGCAGGAAATCGACGACATATTCCGCGCCGCGGTACAGCTCGGTGTGACCCTTCTGGCGGCCGAAGCCCTTGGCCTCGGTCACGGTGATGCCGCTCACGCCGATCTCGTGGAGCGCTTCCTTCACCTCATCCAGCTTGAACGGCTTGATGATGGCTTCGATCTTTTTCACAGCTACGCCCCTGACAGTCGTTGAAACCCTCGCCCTGTAGGGCGTTTGCGAAACCCACGCCCTACAGGGCGCCTTGCACCAAGCGTGCCAGTCGCAGCGCCCTTCGGCAACCGCGCAATTGCGGTGTTTTCGCTGCCCGAAATTGCGGCACCTGCTGGGAGGATGCGCAATGCTAGGGCAGTCCGTCTGCTCACAGAATGTCGTGCAGCCGCGCGATGGGACGACCGAGCCGGACGCCCTTGTCGGTCTCGACCAACGGGCGTTCGATCAGCAACGGATCGATCATCATCGCGTCGAGGATCGCTTCGGCGTCGCCATGCTTGACCGCCTTGGCGCCATCCTCGGCCATGCGGAGCCCCTGGCGCGGGGTCATGCCGGCGCGGTCGTAGAGCCGGACAAGTTCCGCGCGCGACGGCGGCGTCTTGAGATATTCGACGATCGTAACGTCGGCGCCGGCCTCTTGCAGCAACGCGAGCGCGTCACGCGACTTGGAGCATCGTGGGTTGTGGTAGATCGTCGCCTTCACGCCTGCTCCGTTATCGTTCGGGTTTGAAATTCCGTCATCCCAACGCCCATTCCACCAATGCCGCCGCCCAAACCGTCATCCCAGCGAAAGCTGGGATATTCCGCTTGGTTTGCGATGCGACCCGAACGGGGAGATCCCAGCTTTCGCTGGGATGACGGGTGGGGCCGGGCGGGGGTGGTGGGGCGCGGGGACCGTTACGCCCCCTGCTTGGCCAACCACTCTTCCAGCCACTTGATCGTGTACGCGCCCTCCTGGAACTCGGGATCGTCGAGCAGCGCGCGGTGCAGCGGGATCGTCGTCGTGACGCCCTCGATCACCATTTCCTCCAGCGCCCGCCGCAGCCGGCGCAGCGCGCCCTGGCGGGTCGTGCCGTAGACGATCAGCTTGGCTATCATCGAGTCGTAGTAAGGCGGCACGCGATACCCCGCATACAGCCCGCTATCGACGCGGACGTGCATCCCGCCCGGCGCATGATACACCTTCACCAACCCGGGCGACGGCGCGAAGGTACGCGGGTCCTCGGCGTTGATGCGGCACTCGATTGCGTGGCCGCGGAACTGGACGTCCTGCTGGCGCAGCGTCAGCGGATGGCCCTCGGCAACCCGGATCTGCTCGCGGACGAGATCCAGCCCGGTGATCATCTCGGTGACGGGATGCTCGACCTGGAGCCGGGTGTTCATCTCGATGAAGTAGAATTCGCCCGCTTCCCACAGGAACTCGATCGTTCCCGCGCCGCGATACGCCATGTCGGCCATCGCCTTGGCGACGATCCCGCCCATCCGCTCGCGCTCTTCCGCGGTGATGATCGGCGAGGGGGCTTCCTCGAGCACCTTCTGGTGGCGGCGCTGGAGCGAGCAGTCGCGTTCGCCGAGATGGATCGCGTTGCCTTCGCCGTCGCCGAAGATCTGGAATTCGATATGCCGCGGATTGCCGAGGTATTTTTCCATGTAGACGGTGGCATCGCCGAACGCGGCTTTCGCCTCGCTGCCGGCCTGCTGCATCTGCGTTTCAAGGTCGTCGGGATCGTTGACGACCTTCATGCCGCGACCGCCGCCGCCCGACGCCGCCTTGATGATTACCGGATAGCCAATCGATTCGGCGATCCGCTTAGCCTCGGCGATGTCGCTGATCGCGCCGTCCGAACCGGGAACGAGCGGAAGCCCGAGAGCGCCCGCAGTCCGCTTGGCCTGGACCTTGTCGCCCATCGTGCGGATATGCTCGGGTTTCGGCCCCACGAACAGGATGTTATGCAACTCGACGATCTCGGCGAACTGCGCGTTCTCGCTGAGGAAGCCATAGCCCGGATGGATCGCGTCGGCGCCCGAGATTTCGGCGGCCGAGATGATGTTGGGGATGTTCAGATAGCTGTCGGTCGCCGACGGCGGTCCGATACAGATCGCCTCGTCCGCGAGCCGCACGTGCATCGCGTCGGCGTCGGCGGTCGAATGCACCGCCACCGTCTTGATGCCCATCTCGTGACAGGCACGGTGGATCCGCAGCGCGATCTCGCCGCGGTTGGCGATGAGCAGTTTTTTGATTGGCCGCATTATTCCACCACGACCAGCGGCTGGTCGAACTCGACCGGCTGGCCGTTCTCGACGAGGATCGCGGTGACGGTGCCGGCCGAGGGGGCGACGATCGTGTTCATCACCTTCATCGCCTCGATGATCAGCAGCGTGTCGCCGGCGTTGACCTTCTGGCCGATCGTCGAGAACGGCTTCGCCTCGGGGTTGGCGGCGAGATAGACGGTGCCGACCATCGGCGACTTCACCGCGCTCGCGCTGATCGCGGGGGCGGATGCGCCGACCTCGGCCTGCGGGATCGACAGCGGCGCCGAGACGGGGGGCGGGGCGGGCGACGGCGCATAATGCGCGACGGGCGCCGCCTGTGCGGCCTTGCGCGCGACGCGGATGCGGCGCGAACCGTCCTCGACCTCGATCTCGGTCAGCTGCGTGGTGTCGAGCAGTTCGGCGAGCTGGCGCACCAGGGTCACATCGACCTGCATCGCACCGGTGTTTTCTGTATTGTCGGTCATGGCGGGGTCTCCTGTCAGAACCGTGCGACGGCTTCAAGCGCGAGCAGATACGAAAGCGCGCCGAAACCCGCGATCGTGCCCTTCGCGGCCTGGCCGACCAGGCTCACATGCCTGAACGATTCACGCATATGGGGGTTGGAAAGATGCACTTCGATCACCGGCGTCTTCACGCCCTTGATCGCGTCATGGACCGCGACCGACGTGTGCGTGAACGCGCCGGCGTTTAGGATGACGGCCTTCGCGCCACGCGCCTGCGCCTCCTGGATCCAGTCAACGAGGTGCCCCTCGTGATTCGACTGGCGCATGTCGATCTCCAGGTCGAGCTCGCGGGCGCGATCCTCGAGCATCCCGGCGATGTCGTCGAGGGTTTCGTCGCCATAGATCTCCGGCTCTCGCGTCCCCAGCAGGTTGAGGTTGGGGCCGTTCAGGACGAATATCGTATCGGGCAAGGCGAGCCTTTCGGTCGGGGTCGGTTGCGGGCGCGCCGCGGCGGACACTATATGCGCGTCCTCATACCCGTTCGTGTCGCGCGAAGTCGAGACACCCAGCAGGCGATCGATACATCATGGCGCATTCCGACGGCACAGTCTCCATCACCGTGAACGGCGAGCACAAGCGGGTCGCCGATGGCCTGACCCTCGCGGCCCTCGCCACCGAACTCGGCCTCGTCCCCGAGAAGATCGCGGTCGAGCGCAACATGGAAGTCGTCCCGCGCTCCACCTTGGCGGACGTGATGGTCGAGGACGGCGACGATCTTGAGATCGTCCATTTCGTCGGCGGCGGTGACCATGACGCAGACACCTGGACCGTCGCCGGCAAGACGTTCACGTCGCGGCTGATCGTCGGCACCGGCAAGTACAAGGATTTCGCGCAGAACGCCGCCGCGGTCGAGGCGTCGGGCGCGGAGATCGTCACCGTCGCCGTGCGCCGCGTCAACGTGCTCGATCGCAACGCGCCGATGCTGACCGACTTCATCGATCCGAAGAAGATCACCTACCTCCCCAACACCGCCGGTTGCTTCGACGCCGAGTCGGCGATCCGTACATTGCGCCTCGCGCGTGAGGCGGGCGGCTGGGAGCTGGTGAAGCTCGAGGTGCTGGGCGAGGCGAAGACGCTCTATCCCGACATGGTCGAAACGCTCCGCGCAACCGAAATCCTGGCCAACGAAGGCTTCAAGCCGATGGTCTATTGCGTCGACGATCCGATCGCCACCAAGCGGCTGGAGAATGCCGGCGCGGTCGCGATCATGCCGCTGGGCGCGCCGATCGGCTCGGGGCTGGGCATCCAGAACCGCGTGACGATCCGCCTGATCGTCGAGGGGGCAGGGGTGCCTGTGCTCGTCGACGCAGGCGTCGGAACCGCGTCGGATGCGGCCGTTGCGATGGAACTCGGTTGCGACGGCGTGCTGATGAACACCGCGATCGCCGAAGCGAAGGACCCGCTGATGATGGCCGCGGCGATGAAGGCGGCGGTCGAGTCGGGGCGCCTCGCCTATCGCGCGGGGCGGATGGGCCAGCGGCGCTATGCCGACCCCTCCAGCCCGCTCGCTGGTCTCATCTGAGCCACAAGCGATCCAGGGTCATGACGTAATCGTCACGGAACCCACGGTAAAGACGACCGTTATACCTTCACAAGTTCAAGCGGCCCGGCAGTCGGGCTAGCACAAATGATGGAGGCTCTGATGGGCGAATTCACCGACAAGGTCGCAGCAGCCGGCAACAAGGTCGCAGGCAACGTCAAGGAAGCCGTCGGCAAGGCAACCGACAACGAGAAGCTGGTAGCCGAAGGCGAAGCGCAGCAGGTCAAGGGTACCGTGCAGAACGTCAAGGGTAGCGTCAAGGGCGCACTCGGCGACGACATCTAAGCTTTCGCTAGATGCAGGAATACAGGTCGCTTCGGGAAACCGGAGCGGCCTTCTCTTTGTGTCCCCGTCATGCCGGACTCGTTCCGGCATCCACCGTTCCGCATACTCTTACGCAGGCGAGCACGCGGGACCGTGGACCCCGGAACAGGTCCGGGGTGACGGAAGCTTGCCCAAGCTGCCAACCTCCATCACGAGACCGACATGATCCTCCCAACACGCAGCTACGGCGCATTCCTGTTCGACATGGATGGCACGATCCTCACCTCGATCGCATCGGCTGAGCGGACCTGGACCGCATGGGCGATCGCACACGGCCTCGACGTCGCGACGTTCCTGCCGACGATCCACGGCGTGCAGTCGGTCGAGACGATTCGCCGGCTTGGCCTGCCCGGTATCGATCCGGTCGTCGAAGCCGCCGGGATCACCGCCGCCGAGATGGAGGACGTCGGCGATATCGAACCGATCGCGGGGGCCGCGGCATTCCTGGCCAGCCTGCCGCCCGAGCGCTGGACGATCGTCACCTCCGCGCCGCGCGCGTTGGCGAAAGTCCGCCTGGAAGCCGCCGGCATACCCGTCCCCGCCACGATGATCGCCGCCGATGACATTCCCAACGGCAAGCCGGCCCCGGACTGCTTCCTGACCGCCGCCGATCGGCTCGGTGTCGCAGCGAGCGATTGCCTGGTGTTCGAAGACGCCGCGGCCGGGATCGCGGCGGGAGAGGCTGCGGGCGCCGATGTGCTCGTCATCACGGCGACGCATGCAAGCGGTCATGCGCCGGGCGAATTTCAGTATCGGGTGGCGGACTATCGGGATCTCGCGGCCGTCGTCGATGCCCACGGCGCAATGACGGTGACGAGACCCTGACCGACCTTACCGATCGGTCGACACGCTTTCGGCTCGCTGCGCTCGCGCGATGAGTTCGTCCAGCGCGGCCTCGTCCAGCCGCCCTGCGGTGCGCAGCGCCGCTTCGGGAGTCATGGAGATCACGCCCCCCTTGGGCCCATCGATGATGACCTCGCCGCGTTCATGAAATACGTCGCGTGGTTCTGCGAACGGCTGTGTCATATGGCTCTCCCGTAAGCCCAGAACAACGCCCGATCCTGCCAGTCGCTCCGTCGCGCGCTGCGAATCTCTACGCGCGCGCAGGCTTCGTCAGATCGACACCAACTCGCCCATCCACCGGTCGAACAACTGGGGCCAGAGCGATCCGGGCGAGCGCGGCGAAAGACGCGTCCCGAAGCCATGGCCGCCCCGCTGCAGGAAATGCGCCTCGGCCGCGATACCCGCGCGGCGCGCCGCTGCGAGCGTGTCGACGCTGTTCGCGACCGGCACGGTGGTGTCGTCTTCCGCATGCACCAGGAACACCGGCGGCGATCCTGCGCGCAACTGGCGGTCGATCGCATAGCGCGCCTGCGTCGAGGGCAGCGGATCGGGCCCGAGCAGGTTCGCCCGCGACCCGCCATGACTGCGCCCCGGATCCATGTTGGAGACGGCGTACATCAGGCCTGCCCAGGCGGGACGCGCCGAATGCTGGTCGACGGCATCGACCGGACGATAGGCCTTGAAATCGTGCAACACCGCGAGCGATCCCGCGAGATGGCCCCCGGCGGAAAACCCCAGCACGCCAAGCTTCTCCGCGCGGATCCCGTATGCGCGGGCGTTGGCGCGGATCAGTCGCATCGCGCGCTGGGCGTCGGATAGCGGCACGTCGGCACGATCCGCCCAGCCTTCGCCGGGCAGGCGATAGCTCAGCACGAACGCGGTGATCCCGAATGCGTTCAGGGCGTGTGCCACGTCGATGCCCTCGTTGCGCAGCGAGGTGATCGAATAGCCGCCGCCGGGGACGATCAGCACCGCGCGGCCATCGGGACGAACCGGGCGGAAGACGCCAACCTCGGGCCGGACGACACCGCGCGCCTGGATATCGCGGTAGCCATCGGGATATTGCGGCGTCGCAAGTCGCTGGACCGGCAACGGAGTCGGCGCACCCGCTGGAATACCTGGCCACAGCGCGAACCGCTCGGCGGGAGGCCAGGCGGGGAGGCCGGATGGCCGTGCCCTCACGGCGGTTTGTGCGAAAGCCGCTGGCGCGAGCCCGGCGGCCAGGGGAAGGGAGAGGAGCGAGCGGCGGTCGAAGGTCATGGTGCCTTCGCTACCCGATACCGTCCCCCTCGGCCAAGTATTCACGATCGTCCGTCGCAAGATTCACAAGTCTCGCGCGGTCCGCCGACTCAGAACACCGCCATGGCCGCGTGCAGCGTCAGCGCGACCAGCATCAGGCTCGACAGCGCAAACAGCAGGAAGCGCGTCCGCACGCGGTTGCTCGTCGCCTGCACGACGCTGTGCGCGACCCGTAGCACCACATAGCCCCAGGCGATCCAGGCGTTGACGCCGTTGCCCGTCTCGGAGAGCGCCAGCACGGCGCAGACCGCATAGAACAGCGTCGGCTGTTCGGTCAGGTGATTGTAGTTGTGCGCCTTCCACTGAATCTTGGCCGGCAAGCCGCGGTCCGCATCGGCTGCTTTCGTGCCGACCAATGTGGCCATGTCGATGCCCGCCGCCTTCATCGCGGGCAGCCGCGTCGCGAGCGTCCAGCCGAGCATCACCAGGGTCCACGCGATCAGCGCGACCATCGGCCGCAGGATCTCGCTGTGCAGTGTGTCGTGCATGAAAAAGCCTCCCCCGGTTACCCGGAGGAGGCTGCCTCAAGCGCCCGGCCGACGCAATGTCAGCCGGCCAATTGTCGTGGAGAGCTCAGTCGAAGCTTGCGCCCCACTTGCGGACCGGACGGTCCTTCCAAAGCCCGCGGTGATACGCGTCCGACGCCAGCAGCGGCATGACCGAACCCGCTTCGGCGAACACCATCTGCTCGATGCCGGTGTTGACCTTGCCCCACGAGGCCGCCTCCTGCAGCGTCGACGACGAGCACGCACCGTCGCGCACGTCGGCGACCGTGATCTGCACCGCGTACTTGTGGACCTGGACGTCGTCGTGGCCGAGGATCTCGGCGCAGACGACGGTGTCCTGGATGAAGTTCTTCGGCACGCCCCCGCCGATCATCAGCAGCCCGGTGGTGCCCGCCTTAATCTTGATCTCGGTGAGCTCGCGGAAATCGGCGATCGCATCGAGGACCATGTACGGCTTGCCCGCCTTCGCCGCGTCGACCTGATGCTTGACCAGACCGAAGCCCGCCGAGCTGTCGACGAACGCCGGGCAGAAGATCGGCACGTCATGCTCATAGGCGAGCTTGACGAGGCTGTTCTCCTTCTTGCCGTGCTCGACGAGATACTTGCCCATCTCGCGGATGAACTCGCGGCTCGAATAGGGGCGGGGTTCCAGCGTCTCGGCGATCTCGAAGATCGTGTGGTCGACGTGCTGGAGCTCTTCCTCGTCGATATAGGTGTCGTAGATTCGGTCGATCATCAGCGAGCGCAGCACGTCGTCGTGCGGCACGTCGAGCGCCTGATAATGCTTGTGACCGAGACCCTCGAAGAAATCCATGTCGACGATCGTCGCGCCGGTCGCGACGATGCCGTCGATCATGTTGTTGCGCAGCAGCTCGGCGTACAAATCCATGCAACCGCCGGCCGAGGTCGAGCCCGCGATCACGAGGAAGATCGTGCAGTCCTTGTCGGCGAGCATCTGGTTGTAGATGTCGGTCGCACGGCCGAGGTCGCGGCTGGTGAACGACATTTTCTTCATCGCATCGACGATCGGCCGCGCGTCGAAGCTGGTGATGTCGATATGCTCGACGGTGGTGGACAGGAGCTCAGCCTTGCGCTGCGCGTCGATGCGGGTGTCTTCGGTCATTGGGGTATCTTTCCTTATTCCCCCTCCCGCAAGCGGGAGGGGGCTAGGGGGTGGGCGCCCGCCATCGGCAGGCGACAACGCCGGAGGAGAGCGCGAGCCTACCCCCGGCCCCTCCCGCTTGCGGGAGGGGAGTTAGTGAGGCTGCGTTACAGCTTGACGACGTTCGACGCGAGGTCCTGGAACGTCTCATCGTACAGCGTGACCATCGGTTCGTCGGTGACGATCACCGTCTCGTCCGATCCGAACCCGTTGAACGCGGTCCGCATCGCCGAGCCATAGGCGCCGAGCATGCCGATCTCGATATAGTCACCGGCCTGCGTGTCCGCGGGCAGCAGGAACGGGCCGACCATATAGTCCATGTCGTCGCACGTCGGACCGTAGAAGCTGAACTCCATGTCCTTCGCACGGCTGTCCGGCTCGCGGAGCAGCTCGACCGGGAAACGCCAGCCGATATGCGCCGCATCGAACAGCGCGCCATACGCACCGTCGTTGATGTACAGCTCGGTCCCGCGACGCTTTTCGACGCGCACGATGATCGACGAATATTCCGCGCACAGCGCGCGGCCCGGCTCGCACCACAGCTCGGACGAATAGCTGACGGGCAGCGATTCGAACGCACGGTGGATCGTCTCGAAGAAATGCTCGAGCGGCGGGGGCTCCATGCCCGGATAGGACGACGGGAAGCCGCCGCCGACGTCGATCACGTCGACCGTGACCGCAGCCTCGACGATCGCCGCACGGACGCGCTCCATCGCATTCGAATAGGCTTCGGGAGTCATCGCCTGCGAACCGACATGGAAGCAGATGCCGAGCGCGTCCGCCGCCTGGCGGGCTGCGAACAACAGCTCCTTGGCTTCATGCGGCGCTGCGCCGAACTTCGACGCGAGGCTCAGCTTCGAATGCTCGGACGACACGCGCAACCGGACACACAGCGTCAGGTCGGTCGCTTCGTTGGTCGCGCGAACGACCTTGTCGAGTTCTTCGAGGCTGTCGAGGCTGAAGGTACGGACGCCGTGCGTGAAATACGCCTCGCGCACCGCTTCCTCGGCCTTGACCGGGTGCATGAAGCACAGGGTCGCTTGCGGGAGAGTCCGTGCGACCAGGCGCACTTCGGCGATCGACGCCACGTCGTAATGCGTGATGCCATTGTCCCACAGGATCTGCAGGAGTTCGGGAGACGGGTTCGCCTTTACCGCATACATCGAGCGGCCCGGGAACTTCTCGACGAAGAACCGAGCGGCGCGCGCAGCAGCGTGCGGACGAACGAGCGTGACCGGATCAACCGGGCGCCCTTTAGCGATGTCGATGCCGCTCCCGATGTGGGAGGTGTCGGCGGTCGAATGGGCTTTCGCTAACCCCAGCGCGATATGATGCTTGACCAATTCAAGGGACCTCCAATGTCCTGAGACAAATTACAAAAACACTGCCTTGCGGTTGGAAGTCCCATGGGGCAGCGGAAGGGCGATCTAGGGTCGCTTGCCCCCCGTGTAAATAGGGTAGGCCGCATAGGAGCCAGTGTGTGACGATTTTGCGACAGCCCACTCGGGCAGGCGTGCGCGACGCCGCGGAGAAGATCGCCCGCATCCTGCCGCCGACGCCGCTCTTCGTGAGCGAAATCAGAAATGTGCCGGTCGCGTTCAAGGCCGAATCGCTCCAGCCGGTCGGCGCGTTCAAGATCCGCGGCGCGTGGCATCGGCTCACCGCATTGGACGAGCGGGCGCGGTCGAAGGGCGTCGTCGCGTTCTCGTCGGGCAATCACGCGCAGGGAGTCGCGTGGGCGGCGAAGCGGCTCGGCATCGCCGCGACGATCGTAATGCCTTCGGACGCGCCGCGATTGAAGCGCGAGGCCACCTTGGCGCTCGGCGCGGAGGTGGTGACCTACAACCGAGCGACCGAGAGCCGCGAGGCGATCGCCGCACAACTGGCGGAAGCGCGGGGCGCGACGCTCGTGCCGAGCTTCGACGATGCGTGGATCATCGAGGGGCAGGGGAGTGCTGGGATCGAGGCCGCGGCGCAGATGGCCGCGCTTGGGCTGGGCGTACCAAGCCGGGTGGTGATCCCGTGCGGCGGCGGTGGCCTGTCGGCAGGGATCGCGCTGGCCCTCAAGGATAGCGCGATCACCGTGGTCGAACCCGAAGGCTGGGACGACATGCGGCGTTCGCTGGAGGCATCGTGGATCGAACCAGTCGGCCCCAACCCGCCGCCCACCGCCTGCGATTCGCTCCAGACCCTGCGCGTATCGCCGCTGACGTTCGACGTCCTCTCCCGTCGTGACGCGACCGGAGTCGCGGTCAGCGAATCGGAGATCGCCGCGGCACAGCGTTGGGCCGCGGAGAAACTCAGGCTGGTGATCGAACCGGGCGGCGCAGTCGGGTTGGCGGCAGTGCTCGCGGGCAAGGTGACGCTCGAACCCGGTCTGCTGGTCATCCTGTCCGGCGGCAACGTCGACCTCGCCGCCTATGCGAAGGCGATGGCGGCATGAATGCCGCGCTGACCTCGATCGCCGCCGCGGCACCCGCCATCGCCATGCTGGGCATGTTCGCCTGCCTGATCGGCGGCGTCGTGCTGATTGCGAAGAAACGCGACGTGAAGAAGGGCGTGCTGATGCTGGTAATGGCCGCGGTGCTGCTGGCCAACGTCGCGATCTGGACCCTCTAGACTCCCTCGCCCCTGCGGGGAGAGGGAAGGGGCCCGCCGCTCTTGCGGTGGGAAGGGAGAGGGGAGTTGGGGAGAGCGAATCCATCCCAACGCCCCCTCATCCGGCGCAAGCGCGCCACCTTCTCCCCGAGGGGAGAAGGCCAGGTTCACCGGATCGGCGAGTTCGGGTCGAGCCGCATGTCGAGATACTTGTCCACGCTGCCCATCAACTCGGGCATCTCGTGCTCGAAGAAGTGGTTCGCCTTCGGGATCGTGTCGTGATGGATCGTGATGTGCTTCTGCGTGCGCAGCTTGTCGACCAGCTTCTGCGTCGCACCCGGCGTCGCGACCTCGTCGCCTTCGCCCTGGATGATGATCCCGCTCGACGGGCAGGGGGCCAGGAACGTGAAGTCGTACAGGTTCGCCGGCGGCGCGACCGAGATGAACCCGCGGATCTCAGGCCGGCGCATCAGCAGCTGCATGCCGATCCATGCGCCGAAGCTGACGCCCGCGATCCAGGTCGTCTGCGCCTCGGGATGGAAGCTCTGCACCCAGTCGAGCGCGCTCGCCGCATCGCTCAGCTCGCCGACGCCATTGTCGAACACGCCCTGGCTCTTGCCCACGCCGCGGAAATTGAACCGCAGCGTGGCAAACCCGCGCCGCTGGAAGGTCTTGTAGAGCTGCTGCACGATCGCGTTGTTCATCGTGCCGCCGGCCGACGGATGCGGGTGCAGGATCATCGCGACGGGCGCACGCGGACGCGGACCCGGGGCAAAACGACCTTCGAGACGGCCTTCGGGACCGGGGAAAATGACTTCTGGCATGGGGCACTCGCGAACTGGAGGCGCACTCGGGTGGAGTGACGGAATATGCGCGCTATATAAGGTCCGAGCCCCTTTTCGCAATTGGAACCGACCCTGTCCCGCAACGGCCCGCGCATCTACCTCGACCACGCCGCCACCACGCCGATGCGCCCCGAGGCGGTGGCGGCCGTGATCGAGGGCATGGCGCGCTGGTCGAACCCGTCCTCGCCGCATGCCGAGGGGCGCGCGGCGCGGGCGGCACTGGAGGATGCACGCAAGCGGATCGCGGCGGCGCTTGACTGGCCGCATCACGTGATCCTGACCAGCGGCGCGAGCGAATCCGCGGCGCTGGCGCTGCGCGGGCGGCGGGGTGTCGCGGTGGCGGCGGTCGAGCACGACGCCGTTCTCCGCGCGGCGGAGCAGCCTGTCATGCTGGCGGTCGACGCGGGCGGTATCGTCCAGCCACTTCCGTTCGTTTCGTGCGAAGTCGAGAAAGCGCCCCCGGGGACAGGTCTCTCGACTTCGCTCGAGACGAACGGGAAAGGAATACCCACCACCGCACTCCAATCCGCCAACAGCGAAACCGGCGTCCTGCAAAGCCCTCCCACCGGCCGCTGGATCGCCGATTGCTCGCAGACGGCCGGCAAGCGCCCACTCCCCGACGCCGACCTCATCATCGTCTCCGCGCACAAGCTCGGCGGTCCCCCCGGCATCGGCGCGCTGCTCGTCCGCGACCTAGGGCTGCTCGACCCCACCGGCGGGCAGGAGCGCGGCTATCGCGGCGGCACCGAAAACCTCCCCGGCGCGCTGGGCTTCGCCGCCGCCCTGGAAGCCCCGCGTGACTGGTTCGCAGGCATGGCCGACCTCCGCGCGACCCTCGACGCCGCGATCCTCGCCGGCGGCGGGGAGATCGTCGCGCACCATTCCCCCCGCATCCCGACGATCGCCGCCTACCGCCTGCCCGGCGTCAGCTCCGCGGCCCAGTTGATCCGCCTCGACATGGCCGGTTTCGCGGTCTCGGCGGGCAGCGCCTGTTCGTCGGGCAGCATGCGCCCGAGCCACGTCCTCGCCGCGATGGGCTATTCCCCAGAAGCCGCCGCCGAAGTCGTCCGCGTCAGCTTCGGCTGGACCACGACGCAAGACGATGTCGCGAAGTTCGCCGAAGCCTGGACGCGCATCGCCACCGACATCCGGCGCGCCGCATGACCTATCTCGATTATCAGGCGACCACGCCGCTAGCGCCTGAGGCGCTCGCCGCGATGCTCCCGTGGCTCGAATCGCAGCACGCCAACCCGCACTCCCCCCACCGCGAAGGCCGCCGTGCGAAAGCCGCCGTCGAAGTCGCCCGCGATCAGGTCGCGGCGTTGCTCCCCTCCGGCGGCCGCATCGCGTTCACCAGCGGCGCGACCGAGGCGCTCAACTGGGCGATCAAGGGCACGACCGGCCAGATCGTCACGCTTGCGACCGAACATGCCGCCGTGCTCGATACGGTCGCAGCCGAGGCGGCGAGGGGGCGCCCCGTCACGATCCTCCCGGTCGGCACCCACGGCTTGATAGACCCCGACGCAGCCCGCGCCGCGATCCTTCCCGGCACCGGGCTCGTCGCCGCGATGCTCGTCAACAACGAGATCGGCGTGATCCAGCCGATCGCCGCGCTCGCAGACATCGCGCACGAAGCCGGTGCGCTGATGCTCGTCGACGCAGTGCAGGGCTATGGCCGTATCCCGATCCCCGACAGCGTCGACCTCGTCGCGATCTCCGCGCACAAGATCCACGGCCCCAAGGGCATCGGCGCACTCTGGATTCGCGACGGGGTCGACCTCGCCCCGCTGATGCACGGCGGTGGACAGGAGGCGCTCGGCCGCTCCGGCACGCTCTCGCCCGCCTTGTGCGCAGGCTTCGGCGTCGCCGCGCACCTCATGGCCGACCGCAAGGATCAGGACGCCGCACATATCGACCGCCTCTGGTCGCTCGCGCTCGATCGCCTGGGCCCCGGCTGGACTGTAAACGGCGCGACCGATCACCGCTATCACGGCAACCTCAACGTCCGCCGCGAAGGGCTCGACGTGAACCGCCTGATGTCCGACCTGCGCGACATCGCCTTCTCCGCCGGGTCCGCCTGTGCGAGCGGATCGGGCCGCTCCAGCCACGTCCTCCGCGCGATCGGGCTCACCGAAACGCAGGCGCGCTCCAGCATCCGCCTCGGCTTCGGCCGCTACACCACCGAAACCGACCTCCGCGACGCAGTCGATGCGATCGCAGCCGCAGCCAAGGCGCAATGGCCATGATCGTCCGCTTTATCGCCCGCGACGGCACCATCACGAGCGCCCCCGCGACCCCCGGCGACCGCCTGCTCGACGTCGCACAGGCGCATCACCAGCCGCTCGAAGGCACCTGCGAAGGGCAGCTCTCCTGTGCGACCTGCCACGTCGTCGTCGATCCCGCCGACTTCGCCCGCCTGCCGCCGTCGAGCGAGGACGAGGAGGACATGCTCGATCTCGCGCACAACGCGACGCGGACCAGCCGTCTTGCCTGCCAGATCCGCCTGACCGACGCGCTCGACGGCCTGACCGTGCGGATTCCGGGGTAGGTCAGCAAAGCTTACAGGAAGACAACGGCCGGTTCAGGGAACGTCCACGCCGAGAAGCGGATTATCCCCTCATCGCCCCAATGTACGGGGCATGAGAGGAGTAACGGACATGAAGATCATCGCATTGTTCGCCGCTGGCGCTCTGGCCGCCGGAACCCTGTTCTCCGCTGCGCCCGCCGACGCACAGCGCTACGGTTGGGACGGCCACCGCGGCGGTGGCGGCTGGCACGGCAATCGCGGCTGGAACGGCCCGCGCCATGGGTATCGTGGCGACCGCGGCTATCGTGGGTATCGCGGCGGATACCGGGGCGGCTACGGCTATCGCGGACCGCGCGGCTATGGCCGATCGCGCGTCGTGTGCCGGATCCAGCGCGGCTATTACGGGCCGGTTCGCCGCTGTTTCCGTCGCTGATACGGAACCGTAACGACACGATCTGAGTTAGTAACATAGGTTGTAGGGTTCATCAGAGCCCGCACCCCGCAGGAGAATTACCATGAAATTGTTCACGCTTGCCGCCGCTGGTCTCGTCGCGCTCACCGGTCTCGCGCCGGTCGGCATCGCTGCCGAAGCATCGGCCCAGCGCACCGTCGTCCATGAGCGCACCGTCGTTCGCCACAACGACAACCGCCCGGGCTATCGTCGTCACGCCGTTCGTACCCGCCAGGTGTGCCGCAACGTGTATCGCAACCATCACCGCCAGCGCGTCTGCCGCACGGTGCGCATCAACCGCTGATTGGTCGGCCGCTAACGCTAAAGCGGCTTGATCATCCCGCCCGACCCCGCCATATGCGCCGCGGGAGTCGGGCGGACGTGGTCGTCGCCAACTTGGTCAGATCCGGAAGGAAGCAGCCACAACGACTCAACTACGGGTCGTCCCGGCTCCCACCGCGAACGTTTGCGAGCAAACGTGAGCGCGGCCAGCGGTGCAAAGCACCGTCTGACGCTGCGGCTAAGCCGCAGCGCACTTCTCGCTAAACTTCTTCCCGCGTTAGAGCGACATCGCGAACGCCCTAACAATTCGTTCCCAGAACGTTCCACCCCCATGTCCTACAGCGCCGCCCCATGCCATAGCGCACAGATGGTCCCCACCTCGCCCACTCCCGCCATCCGCGACCATCGCCGGACTCCGCGCGAGCGTCTGCACTTCGTGCACGTCGCTCCCCACCGACGCCCCTCGACAAAACCGCGCGAGCGTCTGCACTTTCTATACTTCACTCCCCTTCGACAGCGCGCGCGGCACTCGCTATGACGACCGCAATGTCAGATTCCTTCGACCTGGGCGAACCCCTGCAGCCGGCGAAATCGCCTGACGTCGCCTATCGCGTGCTCGCGCGCAAATACCGGCCGCAGACGTTTTCCGAGCTGATCGGGCAGGACGCGATGGTCCAGACGCTCGGCAACGCGATCAAGCGCGACCGGCTCGCGCACGCCTTCCTGATGACCGGCGTCCGCGGGGTCGGCAAGACATCGACCGCGCGGCTGATCGCCAAGGCGCTCAACTGCATCGGCCCCGACGGGACCGGCGGTCCGACGATCGACCCCTGCGGCGTGTGCGAACCGTGCCGTGCGATTGCCGAGGGCCGCCACATCGACGTGATCGAGATGGATGCCGCCAGCCACACCGGCGTCGACGACGTCCGCGAGATCATCGATGCGTCGCGCTATTCGGCGGTCACCGCGCGCTTCAAGATCTACATCATCGACGAAGTCCACATGCTGTCGAAGAACGCGTTCAACGCGCTGCTGAAGACACTCGAGGAACCGCCACCCCATGTGAAATTCCTGTTCGCGACGACCGAAGTGAACAAGGTGCCCGTCACGGTGCTGTCGCGCTGCCAGCGCTTCGACCTTCGCCGCATCTCCGCCGAACAGCTCGCCAAGCATTTTGCCTGGGTGTCTGAGCAAGAGGGCGTCGTCGCCGACCCAGAGGCACTCATGCTGATCGCGCGCGCCGCGGAAGGCTCGGCGCGCGACGGCCTGTCGATCCTCGACCAGGCGATCGCGCATGCTGGGCTCGAAGGCGGCGGCGTAACGGCGGACGCCGTGCGCCAGATGCTCGGCCTGTCGGATCGTGGAGCGGTTCGTGACCTGCTCGCGCTGATCCTGGCTGGCGACGGGGCAGGGGCGCTCGCCTCGATGCGCCGCCAATATGATTACGGCGTCGATCCGCTGTCGGTGCTGCGGTCGCTGCTCGAAACCGTCCACGGCATCACGCTGACCAAGGTCGGAACGCCGCCCGACGCCGCGCAGCCGATGGAGGAGCGTGCCGCGCGTGAGGAATGGGCGTCGTCGCTCGGCTATCCTGCGCTGCACCGCCTGTGGCAGCTGTTCCTCAAGGGCCATGACGAGGTCGCCAAGGCGGCGCTGCCGATCGAGGCGGCGGAGATGGCGTTGCTGCGGGCGATCTACGCCTCGACCTTGCCCGATCCCGGCGAGCTCGCGCGGCAGATCGCCGGCGGATCGGCACCGGTCGCGACGGCATCGCCGCCAGCGTCGGCACCGCCGCCCGCCCAGGCTCCGTCCGGCGAATCGCCACCCTGGGCGGCGGCATCGGCTCCAGTGCCGTCTGCGCCCAAGCCCGTCGAAACCGGCCCGATTTTGCCGCCGACATTCGAGGCCTTGGTCGACCTGCTCGACGAGTCCGGCGGTCTGGCGATCGCGGCGCGGCTCCGGCATGGTGCGCGGATCGTCAGCTATGCACCGCCTGAATTTTCTCTGAGTGGCAGTCGCCCGGTCTCGGCCGACACGCTCGCCGAATTGAACGCGCTGCTGAAGACGGTGACGCGGACGCCGTGGAAGGTGTCGATTGTCGATGCCCCCGGTGCGCCGACATTGCGCGAGGCGCAGGATGCGGTCGACGCGGCGATCCAGCAGGCTATTCTCGAATCCCCCATCATGAAGGCCGCGGTGGCAGCGTTTCCGGACGCCAAGCTCGAATCGTGGCCCGGCCAAAGGAGCAACGCATGAAGAATATCGATGAAATCCTCGCCATGGCGCAGAACGTCCAGAGCGAACTCGAAAAGGCGCAGGCCAATCTCGACACGATCGAGGTCGAGGGCGCGTCCGGTGGCGGGCTCGTCAAGGTGAAGGCGTCCGCCAAGGGCCGCATCATCGGCATCGCGATCGACGATTCGCTGATCCAGGTCAGCGAGAAGCAGATGCTCGAGGACCTGCTGGTCGCGGCGTTCAACGATGCACGCGCAAAGGCGGATGCGGTGTCGGGGACGGAAATGTCCAAGATGACCAGCGGCCTGCAACTGCCGCCGGGCTTCAAGCTGCCGTTCTAAGGCGAAGCGCGCACGCCGCCCCGGCGGCGAGACGCGCAAGCCCGGCCGGCATGGCCCGCCATGACCGACGCGGGCTTCGCCCGCGGCGCCGCCAGGTTGCGAACCGTTCAACTATTCCTGGCGTGGCAAGCGAACTGCCCCCCACCGTCATCCCAGCGAAAGCTGGGATCTCCCTCGACGGAGCGCACCCCTCACCACGAGGATACCCCAGCTTTCGCTGGGGCGACGGATGGAGGAGGGGGGCGTCCTGTAGCTAGGACAACATCGTAAGCACCGACCCAAATCCATGGACCGGTACACCTCACCGCAAACACGCATCCAGTCCGTCGTTCCGCACGGTGGAAACCCGCCGCGACAGCGTATTCCCATGTCGCCGCACGAACCCATGCGGGTCGATAGCCGCCCGCTTCTTCGGCAACGGCAACACCGCAGCGATCCGCCCCGCTTCAGTGGGCGACAGTTTCGACGCGTCATGGTTGAAATACCGGATCGCCCCGGCATTGGCGCCGTAAGTCCCGATCCCGGTCTCGGCGATGTTGAGATACACCTCCATGATCCGCCGCTTCGGCCACAGCGTCTCGATCAGCACGGTGAAATACGCCTCCACCGCCTTGCGCAGATAGCCGCCGCCCTGGAACAGGAATGCGTTCTTCGCGGTCTGCTGGCTGATCGTCGACCCGCCGCGGATGCGTCCACCCTTCGCGTTGCGCGCCGCCGCCCCCGCCATCGCCCTGAAATCGAAGCCATGGTGCGAACAAAAACGCGAATCCTCGCCGGCGATCGCGGCCCGCGCCATGTCGGGATCCATCTCCGACAGCGGCATCCAGTCCTTGGTCACGCCGTGGCCGTTGATGACGTCGCCCATCATCGTCCATGTGAACGGTACCGGTACGAACCGGTAGATGCCGACCCAGGCGACTGTGACCAGCACGAAGGCGAAGACAATTTTGGCGGCGATGCGGATAAGGCCCATCGCCGGTCCTTATGCGATCGGTGCGCGCGCGCCAATCACCGCAAGGGCGGCAGTGACGCCAGTCTCGTACGCACCGTGCGCGGTGGAGAAGTCGAACCGGTGGCACGCTTCGCCAGCGAAATGGATCCTGCCATCGACCGGTTCGGCGAGGACCGCGCGCTGTCCGGCTTGCCCTATGCGCGCGTGGCTGTAGCTGCCGCCGATATACGGTTCGTGGCGCCAGCGGGTCGCGGCGAGCGGCGTGAAGCGGGCGCGCCAGTCGCTGCCGAGCAGACCGACGAGTTCGTCGATCGCGAACTGCGCGGCATCACGATCCTCCAGCATCTCCGCACAGTCGCCGCCAAAGAAGCTTTCGACGATCGGCCAGCCGAACGGCGACAGGCGATGGCTCGCGGTGCACGCGCTGTAGGGGTTTCCGACGAGATGCGCGTTGGTCGGCCATTCGGGCCGGTCGACGTAAAGGAATACCTTGTCGGCGAGCCCGAGCGGGAGGTCGGCCGCCGCCGCATGCTTGTCGGGGAGCGGCGGGTCGAACACGATCTGCGCCCTGGCGAGAACGGTGGTCGGTACGCAGACGATGACGTGGTCCGCCTCGATCGTTCCGGCTGGCGTGTCGAGCTTGAGCCGAATGCCCCTGTGGTCGATGCGCGTGACCGGGTCGAAAGGCGGACGGGTAAGCCTGCGGCATGGCTCGTGATCAGCGTGCCGTAGCCTTCTTCCACCGACCAGTTGTCGTCGGTGGCGGCATTTTCGTAGGCGGCCCAGTCGTGGAGCGACACCGAACGCAGGTTCGCGCCGTTGGCGTAGCCGGAAATCGCGTCGATCTTCGGCCGCCACGTATCGTCGGCATCGATGAAGTCGGACAGCGGGCGATCGGGGCCGTCTATTGCTGCAAGCGCGCGCTCGTTCCAGCCCCGGTAGGTGGCGGATGCGGCGGCCTGATCGCCGGGCGGAAAGCCGAGATCGTGCCATTGGGTGCGCCAGTTGGGGTCCGAGCGGTTGACGGTAAAGCCGGTGGACTCTGCGATATCCGTCCACGGATTGCGCTGAGCCGAATGGAGCCAGCCGCAGCCGGCGTCGACATGTTTCCGTGAGAAGGCGGGGACCCAGTCTGGGCTCCCGCTTTCGCAGGAGAACAAAGCGGCGAGGGGGAGGCTGCGGGCTCGGCCACTTAACCGGTCGCTTGCCTCAACCAGCAAAACATCTTTGCCAGCGTCGTGCAGCGTCCGAGCCGCAGCGATACCGGCCGCACCGCCGCCAATGACGACGGTGCCAACCAATTTACGCAGCCAGCAGGCGCTTCTCGCCGGCAATCCGCATCATCGCCTTTTGCAGCTTCTCGAACGCCCGCACTTCGATCTGGCGCACCCGCTCGCGTGACACGCCATAGACCTGCGACAGTTCCTCGAGCGTCTTGGGGTCGTCGGTCAGGCGACGCTCGGTAAGGATATGCTGCTCGCGCTCGTTGAGGTCGTCCATCGCCGAGACAAGCATCGAATGGCGAACGTCCGCTTCCTGCGCGTCGGCAACGATCTTGTCCTGCAGCGGTGCGTCGTCCTGCAGCCAATCCTGCCACTGGCCGTCGCCGTCCTCGCGCATCGGCACGTTGAGCGACGTATCGCCGCCCATCGCCATGCGGCGGTTCATGCTGACGACGTCGGTCTCGGCAACACCCAGATCGGTCGCGATCTTGGTCACGTGCTCGGGGCGCAGATCGCCATCTTCGAACGCATCGAGGCGGCTCTTCATGCGGCGCAGGTTGAAGAACAGCTTCTTCTGCGCCGCCGTCGTGCCCATCTTCACCAAGCTCCAAGACCGCAGGATGTACTCCTGAATCGATGCACGGATCCACCACATCGCGTATGTGGCGAGACGGAAGCCGCGCTCGGGCTCGAACTTCTTCACACCCTGCATGAGACCGATATTACCCTCGGAGATCAGCTCCGACGTTGGCAGGCCATAGCCGCGATAGCCCATTGCGATCTTTGCAACGAGGCGGAGATGCGACGTCACGAGCTGTGCGGCGGCCTCGGTATCGCCATGCTCCTGAAAGCGCTTGGCGAGCATGTATTCCTGTTCGGGTTTCAGCAGCGGGAATTTCTTGATCTCGGCAAGATAGCGATTGAGCCCTGCTTCGCTGCCGAGCGTAGGTATCGTCGCTGGAACGTTGGAGCGGGCTGCCATTGTGTAATCCCTTTCTGCTGAGCCTCGATGCCGCACTGCGGCACGGGCTCGATTATCTATACGTGAAGCTGGGTGAACAGTTCCTGCATGTCTGCAGGCATTTCGCTTTCAAAGGCCAAAGCGATCCTTTTCACCGGATGGATGAACCCCAGATGCGCCGCGTGCAAGGCCTGCCGGTGGAAACCAAGCGTTTCGAGCAGCGACTTTTGAGCTTGCTTTGTTCTACCATAGACCGGGTCGCCCAACAAGGCGTGGCCGATCGAAGCCATGTGAACGCGAACCTGATGCGTACGGCCCGTCTCGAGCCGGCATTCGACGAGCGCGGCACCCCGCAGCGGCATGATCGTCGTAAAGTGCGTCACCGCGCGCTTGCCGCCCTCGACGATCGCGATCTTCTTGCGGTTCTGCGGGCTCCGGGCGAGCGGTGCGTTGACCGTGCCGCTCGGCGGGCGTGGGATACCCCCGACGATCGCCTTGTAGCGGCGATTGATACTGTGGTCGTGGAACTGCTTGGCAAGGCCTTCGTGCGCGCGGTCGGTCTTGGCGGCGATCATCAGCCCCGACGTGTCCTTGTCGATGCGGTGGACGATGCCGGGCCGCGCGACGCCGCCGATGCCCGAGAGATTGCCGGCGCAGTGGTGGAGCAGCGCGTTGACCAGCGTGCCGTCAAAATTGCCCGCGGCGGGGTGGACGACGAGGCCCGCGGGCTTGTCGATCACGATCAGATCGTCGTCTTCGTACGCAACGACAAGCGGAATATCCTGCGCCTCGTTGTGCAGCGGCGTCGGCGGCGGGACCGCTACCGCAAACACCTGTCCGGCGGCGGCCTTCTTCGCGGAGTCGCGCCATTCCTTGCCCGCGAGCGTCACATGGCCCGCCGCGATCAGCGTCTTCAAACGTTCGCGAGACATGTCGGGAATCGCTTCGGCGAGCGCACGATCGAGCCTCCAGCCATCGGTGGCCGGCGTAATCGATGCTTCGACGATGGAAACCCCCCGGTCCATGTCGTAGCGATGTGGCGATGAGCGTAACGATTTCAAGCGAATTGCTGCAGTGGCTCGTGACGAAAGCTAACGCTTCGCCCGATGCCGAGGTTTGCGGGCTGTTGTTCGGAACCGCGGGGCGGATCGCGACCGCGCAGGCCTGTGCGAACGTGGCGGCCGATCCGGCGCGGACGTTCGAGATCGATCCGGTCGCGCTGTTCGCGGCGCATCGCCAGGCGCGGGCGGGCGGTGCTCGGGTGGTCGGGCATTATCACTCGCATCCCTCCGGGTTGCCGGTTCCGTCTCCCAGGGATGCCGCGCAGGCCATGGGGGATGGGGCGGTATGGATCATTCTCGGGTCAGGGCGCGCGCGCGCGTGGCGATCGGTGAAAGTTGGGGCGTTTGTTGAAGAAGCCGTGGAGGTCGTCGGGTAAGCAGAGGATGCGACGCCAACCATCTCGCCCCTTTCAAAAAGGGGGTAACCGATAAGGTGTGTCTTCAACCCGCGAACCACAACAGATGGCATTGCGCGCGGGCGGCTAGGTCGCCAGAAGGCGCTCTGTTCTTAGGGGATTTTCATGACGGTCAGCCCGGTCGATTTCGCGAGCCTGCTCTGTTCGCGCCTGTGTCACGACCTGCTGTCGCCCGTGGGTGCGCTGAACAACGGGTTGGAGCTGCTTGCCGACGAAACCGACCCGGCGATGCGTGAGCGTGTCATGCAACTGCTCGCCGACAGCGCGCGCGCGTCCGCGAGCAAGCTGAAGTTCTTTCGTCTTGCCTTCGGCGCCGCCGGGGGCTTCGGCGAGCTCGTCGACACGCACGAGGCGCGCAATGCGATCGAAGGACTGGTCGCCGAGAACAAGCGGATCACGTTCGTCTGGGCGGTCGAGACGCCGGCAATGCCCAAGTCCGCGGTCAAGGTGCTGCTCAACCTCGTGCTCGTCGCGACCGAATCGCTCGTCCGTGGCGGCACGATGGAGGTCGGCGGCGAGGAGAATGACGGCCAGCTCGAGATCGTCGTCAAGATCGAAGGTGCACGGATCGTGCTCGACCCCGAGATCCGTCGCACATTGGTCGAGGGCGAGGGCGCGCACACCGTCACTCCGCGCGCGGCCGCGGCCTATCTGATCAACACGGTGGTCGTGGACGCTGGCGGGACGGTGATCGTGTCCGAACCCGCCGAGGGCATCATGATCTTCGGCGCGGTCTTCAACGCCCGGTAACCAGGCACCCGATCGCCACAGCTAACCGCGTTTTAACCTCCGTATGGCATGATCGACCTCGAAGACGGGGCTCGCATGGACGATCTGCTACAGGATTTCATTGCCGAGACTCGCGAAACGCTGGAGGCGATCTCCGGCGAAATCATCGCGTGGGAGGCTAATCCGGCGGATCACGCACGCCTCGATGCGATCTTCCGCTTCGTCCATACCGTCAAGGGAAGCTGCGGTTTCCTCGACCTGCCGAGGCTGGCTGCGCTCAGCCATGCGGCCGAAGACGTGCTGGCGGCGGTGCGCGACGGCAAGCGGACGCCGGATACGGCGCTCGTCAACGCGGTGCTCGCCATCGTCGACCGGATCAGCGAGATCGTCGAAGCGATCGACACCGGGGCTGCGCTGGACGATGCGAAGAACGTTTCCGGAGAGCAGCGGCTGATCGCCGCGCTCGCGCCCGACGCGCAACCCGTTTCGCCCATCATCGTCGCACCGAGTGGACGCAGCGCGAGCCGAAGCGTCCGCCTCAACGTCGATCTGCTCGATCTCATGATGAGCGGCATGTCCGAGATGGTGCTCGCGCGCAACGAACTCGCCCGGCGCTTGCGGGACAGCGACATGGATCCGAAGGTCGAGGCAGCGCTCGAACGCCTTTCGCTGACCGTCGCCGACATGCGCGACGCCGTCACGCGCACGCGCATGCAAAAGGTCGACGCGCTGTTCTCCGCCTTGCCGCGGATGGTGCGCGATACCAGCGCGGAACTCGGCAAATCGGTCGATCTCCTCATCGAGGGCGCCGATGTCGAACTCGATCGCGAGATGATCGAACTGATGCGCGATCCGCTCGTCCACATCATCCGCAATGCGATCGACCACGGGATCGAAGCACCGGCGGAGCGGCGTGCGCTCGGCAAGCCCCAGGCGGGCCGCTTGGTCGTATCGGCACGCCAGTCGGGCAACCAGATCCTCATCGAGATCGCCGACGACGGCAACGGGGTCGACGTCGCGCGGATCGTCGCCAAGGCCGCCGAGAGAGGCCTGCACAGCGTCACCGAGCTTACGGCGATGAGCGAGGTGGCGAAGCTGGACCTGATCTTCGCGGCGGGCCTGTCGAGCCGCGACACGGTCACGGCGACCTCGGGACGCGGCGTCGGCATGGACGTGGTGCGCGCCAACATCGAACAGATCGGCGGCCGCATCGTTCTGAACAACGATCCCGGCCGCGGCTTGCGACTTGTCATCCACGTACCGCTGACGCTGTCGATCCTGTCGACGATCGTCCTGGGCGTCGGTACGCAGCAATTCGCGCTTCCCAGGCAGGCGATCGAGGAGATCGTGATGGTGCGCGGCGATCAGGTGCGGATCGATACGATCGGCGATGCTGCGACCGTCACGGTGCGCGGGCGACGGATGCCGCTGGTGTCGCTCAGCGCGTTGTTCGGCCTTGGCACCCAAGCGCCGCCGACCCTGGTGATCGTATCGACGCGCGAGGGAGATTATGCGCTCGGCGTCGATCGCGTGATCGATGCCGAGGAACTTGTGGTCAAGCCTGCATCGCCGGCGGTGATGGCGACCGGCGTCTATGCGGGCAAGACGCTGCCCGATAACGGGCTGCCGATGCTGCTGCTCGACGCCTCCGGGATCGCCGCGGTCGCCGGGCTGCGCTTCACGCCGGTGGTGGCGGCATCGGCCATTATCGAGGACGTCGCTCCCGGCGTGCCGGCGCTGCTGTTCGACGATCTGGACGGATGCCGGCGTGCGATCGCGCTGGCGGTGATCGACCGCGTCGAGCCGGTGCCGGTCGAGGCGATCCGCTGGTCGGGCGGCGCGATGCGATTGTCGATCGGCGACGCGATCATCCCGCTTCACGCAGTCGCTCCGTTTGGCGCGCGGACCGAAATTGCCGTGTTGCGGCTCACCGACGGCGAGAGCGAGATGGCCTATGCGATCGCCGACGCGATCGAAATCGTCACGCTGCCCGCCGAGATGGCGCCGGCGCGGGGGAGCGGGCCGATCGCTGGCGTGGTCTCGATCGGTGGCGAACAGATCGAGCTGGTCGATCCACATGCGCTGTTCGCGGGACATCCCGTAACGCTCGCATCACCCCCGGTGTGTCTGTTCCAGGTCGATGGGTCTGGATGGATGGAGACGTTTTTGAAGCCCGCGCTCGAAGCGTCGGGCTATCGCTGCGTCACCGCGCTGGCGACGGGCGAGACCGCGGCGGTCGCACTCGCGATGGAGGGCGGACCGGTGTTCGAGACGCTTGCCCCGGTGGTGACGTTGCGCCGCTTGCCGGCGGCCGATGGCGACAATGACGCGAGCATCTATCGGTACGACCGACCCGGACTCATTGCGGCGCTGGCGGCAAGGAGAGCATCGTGAGCGAACTGTTCCTGGTCGCGCACATCGCTGGCCGCGGGGTGGCGATCGCGGCCTCCCAGGTCGATTCGGTAGTCGATATCGGCGAGATCGTCGCGGTGCCGCGCGCCGACCCGTTCGTGCGGGGACTGGCGGCGTTGCGCAGCCGGGTGGTAACGGTGGTTGATACGGGCACCGCGCTAGGCCTGGATCCAACCCCCGATAGCGTCCGGCGCGCGGTCATCGCGATAGTCGAGGGGCATCATTACGCGATCCTGGTCGATTCGGTTGAGGACGTCGCGCCGTTCGTCAGGCTGCCCTTGTCGTCGGGACTGGCGTTGCACCGCGGCTGGGCAGCGGCCGGGATCGGCATCGTCGAGCGCGACGGCGACCCCTTGCTTATCCTCGATTTGGCGGCGGTCATCCCTGCGACCGCGCTGCCCGCATGACGGTGCGGCGGGGACACTCCGTGGCTTAACCCCGCGCTTACGCTTTGCGCGTACATCGGGCGCCACGAATTCCCCCCTGGAAGGCTTTCCATGAAGACCTGTCTCGTCGTCGATGATTCCAAGGTGATCCGCAAGGTCGCGCGCCATATCCTCGAGACGCTCGACTTCACCGTCACCGAAGCCTGTGACGGCCGCGAGGCGCTGGCCGCCTGCAGGGCCTCGATCCCCGACGTGATCCTGCTCGACTGGAACATGCCAGTGATGAGCGGGATGGATTTCCTCCGCGCGCTGCGCGACGCCGACCTGCCGCGCCGCCCCAAGATCGTGTTCTGCACGACGGAGAACGGCATGGCGTATATACGCGCGGCGATCGAGGCGGGGGCGGACGAATATGTCATGAAGCCGTTCGATCGCGACACGCTCGAATCGAAGCTTCAGATCGTCGGCATGGCCTGATCCGGGCGCAACGGTGACGATCCGCTCTCTTGTCGAGCCCGACGGCTCGGATCGCGACAGCTTCGGCGCGGTGGATGTGCTGATCGTCGATGATTCGGTCGTCGCCAGGGCGGTCATCGCGCAGACGATCGATGCGAGCGACCGGTTTTCCGTGGTTGGAGCGGTCGGTACCGTCGTCGCGGCGCTCGAATTCCTGGCCCGCGCAACCGTCGACGTCATCCTGCTCGATATCGAGCTGCCCGGCGTCGATGGGCTGACAGCACTGCCCGAGCTGATCGCGGCAGGCAACGGCGCTAAGGTCGTGATCGTATCGTCGCGGGCGGACGAGCGCGGCGCGACCACTGTCCGGGCGCTGGCATTGGGTGCGGTAGACACGCTGACAAAGCCGTCGGCGAGCGCGCTGTCGGGGCGGTTCGGCGCGGCACTCGTCACCAAGCTGGAGGCGCTGTTCGAGCATCCGGGACGCGTACCGCCGGCGCTCCCGTCCAGCGCGGCGGCATTGCCCGAGCGGGGCAGCGCGCCGGTCCGCCCGGTTTCGTCGAGCGCCGACTATGATATCGTCGCGATCGGTGCCTCGACCGGCGGCATCCACGCACTGAACCAACTGCTTCGCGCGATCCCGGCAGGGTTTCGCCTGCCGATCGTCATCACGCAGCATCTGCCGACGTCGTTCATGCGCTATTTCGCGGCGCAGATCGCGACGCTCTCCGGGCGCCCGTGCGAGGTCGCGGTGGAAGGGCAGCGGATCCGGCCGGGCCGGATCGTCGTCGCGCCGGGTGACGCGCACCTGAAATGCGTCAGGCTTGTCGACGGCGGCGGCGCGTTCCGGCTGACCCGGGAAGCCGTCGCGAGCGGGTGTATGCCGTCGGTCGATCCGATGCTTGCCTCCCTTGCCGACGTCTACGGGCCGCGGATGCTCGCGATCGTCCTCAGTGGCATGGGCCGCGACGGCGCGGAAGGCGCCCGGCGCGTCCATGAGGCGGGGGGAAGCGTGATCGTCCAGGATCGCGAAAGCTCGGTCGTCTGGGGAATGCCGGGGGCGGTCGCCGAGGCGGGCGTGGCGGACGCGGTGCTGTCACCGGACGCGATCGGCCGCCTCATCGCGTCGCGGCGTCGGCCGTGACGATAGGCTCGGTCAAGCCGCCCGCCGCGTCGCAGGTCGCGATCAGCGTTCTCACGGCATTGCTTGAGGCGCGCACCGGCCAACAGATCGCGGCGTATCGCTCTTGGCGGCTCGATACCGCGCTGAAACCGCTGTTACGCGCGCAAAAGCTCGACACGCTGGATCAACTGGTGACCCAGTTGCTGGAGGGGAGCGACCGGCTGATCGGCGACCGCATCGTCGACGCGCTGGTCAACCAGGAGACGTCGTTCTTTCGCGACGCACAGGTGTTCGACATGCTCGCTCAGGTCGTATCCGAGGCGCAGCGCGATCGTCGCCGCGTGCGGATTTGGTGCGCAGGCTGTTCGACCGGGCAGGAGCCCTTGTCGCTGGCGATGCAGTTTGCCGAACACCGCGAAACGACCGGCGCCCCGCTTCCCGAGATCGTCGCGACCGATGTCTCGGATGCGGCCATACACCGTGCGCGGTCGGGGCGGTTCTCACAGTTCGAGATCCAGCGTGGGCTGCCGGTGCGGCGGATGGTCCGCTGGTTCGACACGACCGGCACGCACTGGGTCGCAAAGCCCGACCTGCTCGCGATGATCGCGTTTCGGCGCATGAACCTCGTCTCAGACCCGCCCCCGCCGGGCCAGTTCGACGTCGTCCTGTGCCGCAATGTCCTGCTGTACCTCTCGAGCGACACCAAAGGACAGGTCTTCCCGAAGATCGCCGCGGCGGTGAAACCCGGCGGCGTGTTCGTGATGGGTGCCGGCGAGACCGTGATCGGCCAGACTCGCCTTTTCGAGCCGAGCAAGCGGTTTCGCGGGCTGTACGAACGATCGATCGACTGACCGTCCGGTCTAGCGGATCCCCAAGTCTGCGGGGCCGAACGCATCGGGGAGCAACTCCGCGACCGTGTAAGTGCGGACCGCGTCGCCTTCCGCCGCGCCGCAGTGAACGGGAAGGTTGCGACCGCCCATCTGCGCGGCCTCGTTGATGACCTGACGGCAGCGGCCGCAGGGGCTGACCGGTGACGTGCCGGTGGCGCGACCGTCTGTATCCATCGCACCACCGATCACGCCGATCGCGACGATATCGCGAAGGCGGCCTGCTGCGCTGGCAGTCGCGATCGCGACCGTCTCGGCACAGAGCGAAAGGCCGTAGCTCGCATTCTCGAAATTGGCGCCGGTGATCACCGTCCCGTCGTCGAGCAGCACGGCGGCGCCGACCGCGAACCGCGAATACGGCGCGTGGGCGTTGCGGGCGGCGTCACGCGCTGCCGCGACGAGCTGCGTTGCTTGTTCAGTCATGATGCCACCACGTCCCAGTTCACCGGTCCCTCGATCCCGTCGATGCGGCGGAAATCGCTCGCGCGCCACATCCGCCACGGCCGCGCGGTGTAGTCGGGCTTGCGCAAATTCGCCACCGCCCAGAGCGGACGGGGCACCGCGCCGGACAGGCTGTACTGCGCATCGACCGCCTTGCTGATCCGCAGCATCACGGGCTGCGCAGTGTGCGTCTCGACCATCGTCACGAACTTTCCGATATCCGCGATCAGCGCCGTCCGATCCGGCCGCGCGGTGCAGTCGTCATGAAAGGCGATGTCGACGGCGGTCGGCAGCGAATCGGCGACGCGCGGCACGAAGGTGTTGAACGCGTTGGCCTGCTCGTCGGCACGCTGGCACAGCGAATAGACATGGACCGCACCGCGCCGGAGACCCGCGTCGGGAAGCGCGGCCCAGTTCGCCTCGAAGCTCGGATCGCGGCGATCGGTGCCCGACGTCGCGACGATATAGGCGAAGTCGGCCCCGCTCGCGCGCACCGTACCCCATTCGACCGGGCCGGGATTTTCGGCAAGGTCGATGCCCTGCAGCGGGTATTGCTTCACGTCGGGATGCCAGCCGGTCGCGGCAGTCCAGCCGCAGATGCCGACAAAGCCGGTCGCGGCTAGCGCTGCCGCGAATTTCAAAAGTCCGTAAGCCATGTGTCTTCTAGTTGCGGATGTGGAGGACGCAGATCAGCGTGAACAGCCGACGCGCAGTGTCGAAATCGACCTCGATCTTGCCGTCGAGGCGCTCCTTGAGCAGCTCGGCCGCTTCGTTGTGGACGCCGCGCCGCGCCATGTCGACCGTCTCGATCTGCGCCGGGCTCGATTGCCGGATCGCCTGATAATAGCTGTCGCAGATCGCGAAGTAATCCTTGATCGGCCGGCGGAACCGCCCGAGCGCTAGAACCAGCGTTTCGAGATGGCTGTCGTCCTCGCGGTGGATATGGATGCCGAGACGCCCTTCCTCCGACTGGAGCTTGATCCGGTAGGGCCCGGCATAACCGTCCGGATAGGCACGCTGCGGGGCGAAGTGGTTGCCCTCGATCAGGTCGAAGATTGCGATCCGGCGCTCCTGCTCGACATCGGGCGAGCGCCAGCCGAGACTGGTTTCGTCGAGTTGCACATCAATGATCCGCGGGTCGGCCATCCGCTATGCGATAGCGAGGGTCGTATCGCCTGTCACTTATCCCCATCATTCCACCGCATGTCGCCGCATCGGCGCTTGGACCACGCCCTGCGCATCGCGTAGGTGAAGCAGATGGCAACTCTCGCATTCCCCGTACCCGCCGCCGCCGAGCCGCAGCAGCTTCCCCGCAACGTCGAGGCCGAGGCGGCGATGCTCGGCGCGATGATGATCGACAACCGGCTCGCCGACGATCTCGTCGACAAGCTGGAACCGGGGCATTTCTTCGAGCCCGTCCACGGCCGCATCTTCGCCGCGATCAAGACGCTGCGCGGCAACGACATGCTGGTGACGCCCGTTACGCTCCGGCCGATGTTCGAGGCGGACGAGGGCATGCGCGAGCTTGGCGGGCCGGCCTATCTGGCGGGGCTGACGGGCAGCGGTGCCGGCCTGATCGGCGCGCGCCAGTTCGCGCAACAAATCTATGACCTCGCGATGCTCCGCGCGCTCGTGTCGGTGGGCCGGACGCTCGTCGATCGCGCGATGGATACCTCGGAAGAGGTCAATCCGCGCGCGCAGATCGAGCTGGCCGAGGAGGAGCTGTTCAAGGTCGCGGCGGATGGCGGTTCGGAGAACACCGTGAAGTCGTTCGCGCAGGCGACCACCGCGGCGGTGAAGATGGCCGAGCGCGCGCTGAACTCCGGCGGCAATCTGTCCGGTGTCACCACCGGCATCGACTCGATCAACGCGAAGATCGGCGGCATGCATCACAGCGATCTGATGATCCTCGCCGGCCGTCCGGGCATGGGCAAGACCTCGCTCGCGACCAACATCGCGTTCAACGCGGCGCGGCGCTGGATGCGCGACATGGCTGATGGGATCGCGCCGAAGGATTCGGTTGGCGCGAAGGTCGCGTTCTTCAGCCTCGAGATGTCCGCGGATCAGCTGGCGACGCGTATTCTCGCCGAGCAGTCCGGGATCAGTTCCGAAGCGCTTCGCATGGGCAAGATCAGCCGGACCGAATTCGCGCAGCTCGCCGCTGCCGCTGCCGAGCTGGAGAATCTGCCGCTGTTCATCGACGATACCGGCGGTCTGTCGATCGGTGCCTTGCACACGCGTGTGCGCCGGTTGCAGCGGCGCCACAACAACGAGATCGGGCTGGTGGTGGTCGATTACCTCCAGCTGCTGTCGGGGTCGGGCAAGAGCAAGGACGGCAACCGCGTGCAGGAAATCTCGGAGATTTCGCGCGGGTTGAAGACGCTGGCGAAGGATCTGAACGTGCCGGTGCTGGCGCTGTCGCAGCTGTCGCGTGCGGTCGAAAGCCGCGAGGACAAGACGCCGATGCTGTCGGATCTTCGTGAGTCAGGGTCGATCGAGCAGGACGCCGACATGGTCTGGTTCGTCTACCGCGAGGACTATTACGTCGCGTCGAAGGAGCCGAAGCGGCCGGCCGAGGGGGACAGCTCGAAGATCTTCGAGGATCACGCGTCCTGGGCAGCGGAAATGGAGCGGGTCTACGGCTTGGCCGAGCTGATTATCGCCAAGCAGCGCCACGGCGCGACCGGCAAGGTGCGGATGAAGTTCGATCCGACGATCACGAAATTCTCGGATCTGGCCGACTATTGATCTTCTTCTCCCTCGCCCCTTCGGGGAGAGGGAAGGGGCCCGCGGCACTTGCCGTGGGAAGGGAGAGGGGAGTGAGGCGCGGGACATCTCATCCCAACAGCCCCTCTCCCTTCCGTCGCTACGCTCCTCCCTCCCTCTCCCCGAAGGGGCGAGGGAAAGGCGTCAGATCATCGGGTCGTAATCGGTTGGCGCGTGGATACCGCACTCCACCTTGTCGAAACTCCGCCACCGGCCGGCGCGGGGGTCCTCGCCCGGAGCGACCTTCGTCGTGCACGGCGCGCACCCGATCGAGAGGTAGCCTTGCGCCTCAAGCGGATGCCGGGGCAGTTCGTGTTCCGCGAAATAGCCGTCAAGCGCGGCCTTGTTCCAGTCGGCGAGCGGGTTGATCTTCAACCGGCCCTCGTCTTCCTCGAACCGCGGCAGCGCGGTGCGCGTGCCAGACTGGAAGCCTTTCCGCCCTGAGATCCACGCATCGAACGGCGCGAGCGCGCGGCGTAGCGGCTCGACCTTGCGCAGGTCGCAGCAGCCATCGGGGTCGTAGGACCACCGCAGCCCCGTCTTGTCCTTGATCGCCAGCAGGCGCGGGTCGGGACGGAAGACGCGGAGGTCGGTGAGGCCGAGCTTTTCCGCGAGTTCGTCACGATAGGCGAGCGTCTCGCCGAACATCTTCTGCGTGTTCGTGAACACCACCGGCACGTCGACATCGACCTGCGCGACCATGTGCAGCAGCACCGCGGACTCGGCCCCGAATGAGGACACTGCCGCGATCCGCCCGGCGAGTTCGCAGACCAGCAACTCGCGCAGCATGTCCTGCGCGGATACGCCCTCGAACCGGGCCTGCATCGCAGCAGCGTCGGCGCGGGTGAAGGCGGGCGTGAGGTCGATCACGTCGAGCTGGCGCGCGGGTTCACCCATGGCGCAGCTTCCACACGGGGACGGCCCCGTCGGCGGCTTTCTGGTACGGCGTATCGTAGCGTTCGAGGCTCGCACGCAGAACGTCGATGTCGATCGCTGCCTCGGGGGCAAAGCTGTCGAAGCCGCAGCGGCGCATCAACGGTATCTGGTCGACAAGGACGTCGCCCTGCGCGCGGAGCTCGCCGGTATAGCCCGCCTCGCGCAGGATCCGCGCCGCCGAATAGCCGCGCCCGTCGCGATAGCCGGGAAAGCTGACCTCGATCAGCGCGAGCTGGTCGATCTGCGGCAGAAGCGCGCGCGCGTCGTCGCCAGCTTCGAGGCGGACGGCGGCGGCGTTGCTCTGGCCGATGAACGAATCGAGCGTCACCGCTGGCTCGTCATGCGGCTCGTCGTCGCGGAAGCGGAGCAGGGTGTCGCTCACTTGGCCTCTCCCTCGATGGGGCTGTAGATCGCCTGCTTGAACGTCTCGAAACCGACGCGGCGGTAGGTGTCGAGGAACCGTTCGCCGGTCTCGCGGACTTCGAGATAGCGGTCGGTGACGCGTTCGATCGCGTCGACCACGCCGTCCTCCGAAAAGCCGGGACCGGTGATCTTGGCGAGGCTCACATCCTCCGCACCCGATCCGCCGAGCGAGAGCTGGTAATTCTCGGTGCCCTTCTTGTCGACGCCGAGGATGCCGATATGGCCGGCGTGATGATGCCCGCACGCGTTGATGCAGCCGCTGATCTTGAGCTTCAATTCGCCTAGGTCGCGCTGACGATCGAGGCTGCCGAAGCGGGTCGCGATCTTCTGCGCGAGCGGGATCGAGCGCGCATTGGCGAGGCTGCAATAATCGAGCCCCGGGCAGGCGATGATGTCGCTGATCAGGTCGAGATTGGCCTCAGCCAGCCCCGCGTCGTTGAGCGTCGACCACACCGCGTGGAGGTCGGCGATGCGGACGTGCGGCAGGACGATGTTCTGCGCATGCGAGACGCGCAGTTCGTCGAAGCTGTAGCGCGCGGCGAGATCGGCCATGACGTCGATCTGGTCCGCCGACGCGTCGCCGGGAATGCCGCCGATCGGCTTCAGGCTGATGTTGACGATCGCATAGCCCGGCTGCTTGTGGGCTTTCACGTTCTGGTCGAGCCAGACCGCGAAGTCGGGATCGCTGCGGTCGATGGCGACAGCGGCGTCGGTCTCGAACGCGGGCGCGCCGAAGTGGTCGGTTATGCGCTCCAACTCGGCGCGTGGGGGATCGAGGCCTAGGCCCTTCACCGCGGTGAACTCTTCCTCGACCTGGCGGCGATACTCGTCGGGACCGATTTCGTGGAGCAGGATCTTGATCCGCGCCTTGTAGATATTGTCGCGACGACCGTAGCGATTATAGACGCGCAGGCACGCCTCGAGATAGCTCATCAGGTCGTCGGCGCCGACGAAGTCCCTGATTTCATGGGAGATCATCGGCGTGCGGCCCATGCCGCCACCGACGAAGATCTTCGCGCCCAGTTCGCCGTCGCGCAGCAGCAGCTGGATGCCGATATCGTGGAGGCGCATCGCTGCGCGGTCCTCGTCCGCGGCAATCACGCAGATCTTAAACTTGCGCGGGAGGAAGGTGAACTCGGGGTGGAACGTGCTCCACTGGCGGATCAGCTCGGCCCAGGGGCGCGGATCGGCGACCTCGTCCGCGGCGGCGCCGGCGAACTGGTCGGAGCTGATGTTGCGGATGCAATTGCCCGACGTCTGGATGGCGTGCATCTCGACCGTCGCCAGCTCCTGGAGGATATCCGGGGTCTGGTCGAGCTGGATCCAGTTAAACTGGATGTTCTGGCGCGTGGTGAAGTGGCCGTAGCCCCGATCATACTTGCGCGCGATATGGCCGAGCATCCGCATCTGCCGGCCGTCGAGCGTGCCATAGGGCACCGCGACGCGCAGCATGTAGGCGTGGAGCTGCAGGTACAGGCCGTTCATCAGCCGGATCGGCTTGAACTGGTCTTCGGTCAGTTCGCCCGATAGGCGGCGGCGGACCTGATCACGGAACTCGTCGACGCGCTGGTCGACGATCGCCTGGTCGTATTCGTCATATTTATACATATCAGATTACCCAGCTGCCGGCGGTCGGGTCGGCGGGTTTGAGGGTGAGGTCGGGACGCATCGTCGGGCCAAGCGCGCGGATGCGGTCCTTGATGTGGGCGGGGCGAGGACCTTCGTCGGTCTGCGTCGCCTCGACCAAATAGGGGACGTTGACGCGGCGAGCGCCTTCCTCGGCCTGAAGGATCGCTTCGCCCGCCACGCCGACGTCAGTCGCGTCCTCGATGTGGCGCGACCAGCTATTGCCGGTCCACCAGATCACGTCGCCAGTGGGGAGGTCGTTTCCGGTCAGGAGCTTCATGCGGCGGAGTCCTCAGCTACGCGGGCCCAGCGGGCGAGTTTGTCTTGTGCGTCGGAGAGTTCGACGACTTCGCCGACGACGATGATCGCGGGACTTTTCACCGCCTCGCGCGTCACCATCGCGCCGAGATCGGCGAGCAAGGTCCGGATGGCGCGACTGCCTTGCAGCGTGCCGCGTTCGAGCACTGCCACCGGCATGTCGGGCGCGACGCCATCGGCCATCAGCTTGTCGGCGATGTCGTTCGCGGACGCGATGCCCATGTAGATCACGAGCGTGCGGCCTTGCCCTGCAAGCCCGGCCCAATTCTGGTCGCTGAGACCCTTGCACTGGCCGGCGACGAAGCTGACCGCGCTGGAATGATCGCGGTGGGTGAGCGGCAACATCGCCTCGGCGGCGCAGCCTAGCGCAGCGGAGACACCGGGAATGACATCGACAGGAAGGCCGGCAGCGCGAACCGCCTCGACCTCCTCGCCGCCTCGACCGAACACGAACGGGTCGCCGCCTTTCAGGCGGATCACGATCGCGCCGGTCTTCACGTGCGCGATGATCAGCGCGTTGATCGCCTCTTGCGGCAGCGTGTGGCGCGCGCGCTGCTTAGCGACCGATATGCGCTGTGCCGAGGCAGGCGCGATGTCGAGAACGCGCGGATCGATGAGGCCGTCATGGACGACGACGTCGGCGGTCTTGAGCGCCTCGACCGCGCGAACGGTAAGGAGGCCAGGATCGCCCGGGCCCGCCCCGACGAGGATGACGCGCCCGCGGGCGGTAGGATCTAGGAGGCTTGCCATGCCACGAGAGATGGGCGGCTGGGCGCGGCGCCGCAACCGAATGATGCTTTGCGGGGAGGTAGGATTGCTTTCGAGCGCGCCGAACCGCGGTCGGGCGCACGCGCCGAACCGCGGTCAGGCGTCGCTCAGGCCGATGCCGATCGAGGCGCGCGCGCTCTCGGACTCGCTGCTCACGACCGGATAGGCGCAATAGTCCGCGGCGTAATAGGCGCTGGGGCGGTGGTTGCCGGACCAGCCGATGCCGCCGAAGGGCGCGCCCGACGAGGCGCCGTTGGTCGGCTTGTTCCAGTTGACGATGCCAGCCCGGATGTTCGCCCAGAAGCGGTCGTAGAGCGCAGGCGTCTGGCTGATCAGAGACGCGGACAGGCCGTAGCGGGTGGCGTTGGCCTCGGCGATCGCGGCGTCGAAATCGTCGACGCGCACGACTTGTAGGAGTGGGCCGAACAGCTCGATATCGGGGCGGTCGGCGATGTCGGTGACGTCGATCAGCGCGGGTTTGAGAAACGGCAGGTTTTCGACCGGGCGTTCCAGGTGACGGATCGGGCGGCCGCCCCGCGTGAGCAATTCCAGGAAGCTCTCGGTCAGCTGGTCGGCGGCGTCGTTGTCGATCACCGGGCCCATGAACGGCGCCGGGTTGGCATGCGGCTCGCCAACGATGATCCGGCCGACCATCTTGTCGATCGTCGCGATCAACGGGTCGTAGAGCCGGGTGTCGACGATCAGTCGGCGCGCCGCGGTGCAGCGCTGGCCTGCGGTGGTGAACGCGGACTGGATCACCAGAACCGCGGCGGTGTGCAGGTCGGGCGTATCCCAGACGACGATCGGGTTGTTGCCGCCCATCTCGAGCGCGAGGATCTTCTCGGGTTTCTCGGCGAACGCGCGATTGAGCGCGAGGCCGGTGCGCGCGGAGCCGGTGAACAGCAGGCCGTCGATATCGGGGTGCGCGGCGAGCGCCTTGCCCTCGTCCGGACCGCCGATGACGAGGCGGATGCATTCGGGCGGGACACCGGCGGCGCGGAAGCACTCGACGAGAAGCGCGCCGACCGCGGGCGTCTTTTCGGATGGCTTAAAGACGACCGCGTTGCCCGCGATCAGTGCGGGCACGATGTGGCCGTTGGGCAGATGCGCGGGGAAATTATAGGGGCCCAGCACCGCGAGCACGCCGTGCGGCTTGTGACGGACGGCGATGCGCGAGCCCATCGTCGCTTCGAGCCGGCGTTGCGCGGTGCGGTCGGCATAGGCGCTGACCGAGATGTCGACCTTGGCGATGACCGTCTCGACCTCGCCGCGGGCTTCCCAGATCGGCTTGCCCGTCTCGCGCGCGATCAGGTCGGTGAAGGCGTCGTTGCGCTGGCGGACGATGTTGGCGAAGCGCCGCATCGTCTCGATCCGGAAGGCGAGCGGCTTGGACGCCCAGCTGGACCAGCCCGCGCGGGCACAGGCGACCTCCTTGTCGACGTCGCCGATCGGATGGCGCCAGAGGATCGCGCCGGTGGCCGGTTCGTAGGAGATGATCTCGTCGGACATGCGCTGCTCTTGCCTTGATTTGCGCGGAGTTTCCACTGTGCGTGGTTAAGGCATGATGACCGGAACCAACGCAGGTCAGGCCAACGCTTCGCCCATGACGCGGATCGCGGTGACCTTGGCGTTCAAGCGCGTCCAGTCGTCGTGCTCGGCGATCGGTGCCCAGATCGCCTCGACCTCGTCGATCAGCATGCTGCACGGTTCGCCCGCCCAATAGGAGTGCGAACGGTCCTTGCGCGGTTCGTAGGTCGCGAGCGCGGCGCGGACTTCGGTCCAGGGTTCGGCGTATGTGTCGGGCAAAATGCCGCCGAACGCGTCGAAAAAGAAGCAGTCGATGCGGACGCCCGAGGTGCGGAGCGCGCGTTCGGTCGCCTGGACAAGGTCGCGGTCGGCGTCGGGATCGCGGGGACGGACGCCCAGGCGCCAGAGGATCGCCTGCGTGACTTCGGGCTGGTAGCGCGGGCCGAACGCGTCGAGCGCGGCGACGAGCGGATCGCTCTCGGCGATCTGGCGGAGCGCGACGGCGAGTTGCATGACGTCCCAGTGGATCGCCTCGGGCTGGCGACCGAACGCGTAGAGGCCTTGGTGGTCGAAATAGGCGGCGGTGAAGGCGGGGTCCCAGGTCGGGGCGAAGCGCCATGGGCCGTAGTCGAAGCTCTCGCCCGTGACGTTGATGTTGTCGGAATTGAGCACCCCGTGGACGAAGCCTGCCGCCATGTAGCAAGCGGCGAGGCGCGCGGTGCGGGCGACGACAAGTTCGAGGAGGCGAACGGGGTCTTCGCTGTCGTCGTCATAGAGGTTGCGCAGCGTGTAGCCGACCAGCGTGCGGAGGCCAGCTTCGTCGCGTTCGTAGGCGAGGCGCTGGAAGCTGCCGATGCGGACATGGCTGTGGTTGAGGCGGACGAGGACGGCGGAGCGTGTCGGGCTGGGCTCGTCGCCGCGCTGCAATTCCTCACCGGTTTCGATCAGCGAGAGGGTGCGCGACGTGGGGACGTTGAGCGCCTCGAGCATCTCGGTCGCGAGGATCTCGCGAACGCCGCCCTTCAGCGTCAGGCGGCCGTCACCCGCGCGGCTCCACGGAGTCTGGCCCGAGCCTTTCGTGCCGAGGTCCATCAGGCGATCGCGGTCGTCGCGCATCTGCGCGAAGGTGAAGCCGCGGCCGTCGCCGAGATCGGGGTTGTAGCTGCGGAACTGGTGGCCGTGGTAACGGAGCGCCAGCGGTCCGGGCAGCGTGCCGGGGAGGGGATCGAACCGGCCGAAATGGCGCGTCCATTCGTCGTCGGTGAGCGTGTCCAGACCGATCTGCGCGGCGGCTCGGTCGTTGCGGAATCTCAGCCGGGTCTCGGGAAAGTCGGCCGGTGCGACGGGATCGAAGACGCCGTCCCCAAGCGTCAGGAGCGTGGATTCGGGGCGATAGGCTTGCGGGTCGATGGGCATGCCGCGATATGGTGGGCGCTACCCGAAGGACGCAACCATGGCTGCTTACGAAAACCTCTATTGGTGGTCCAACGACGGGCTGCGCCTCCACGCGCGCGACTATCCGGGCGGTACGGAGGGGCAGCCACCGATCCTCTGCATGGCCGGGCTGACGCGTAACGCGCGCGACTTCGATGCGCTTGCGGCGCGGCTGGCGGGGCGGTGGCGGCTGATCGCAGTCGATTTCCGAGGGCGAGGCGAGAGCGCGTACGCCAAGGATCCGATGTCGTACGTGCCGCTGACCTATGTCCAGGACGTCGAGGCGCTGCTGACCGATCAGGAGATCGACAGATATGTCGCGTTCGGCACGTCGCTGGGCGGGATCGTCGCGATGTTGATGGCAGGACCGTCGCGCGGCCGGATGGCGGCGGCGCTGCTGAACGATGTCGGGCCGGAGATCGACGCGCAAGGGCTGTCGCGGATCCGTGGCGATGTCGGCAAGGCGAGCGTGTTCCCGACCTGGATGCATGCCGCGCGCTGCGTCGCGGAGAATAATGACGACGTCTATCCCGACTTCGCGATCGAGGATTGGCTGGCGATGGCCAAGCGGCTGTACCGGCTGAACAGTTCGGGCCGGATCGTGCTGGATTACGACCTGAAGATCGCCGAGCCGTTCCGCGTGCCGGGCAACGAAGCGGGGCCGGACATGTGGCAGGCGCTGGCGTCGCTGCGCGATGTGCCGACGCTGATCGTGCGCGGTGGCCGATCCGACCTGTTGTCGGCGCCAACGGCGGAGCGGATGGCGGCGTCGCTCGACCAGGCCGAGCTGGTGACGGTGCCGGGGGTCGGCCATGCGCCCACCCTGACCGAGACGATCTTGCAGGCGCCGATCGACGGCTTGCTCGAGCGCGCGCTTGAGGGGGCGGGTGTTGGTGCGTAAGCGCACTGCACGCTGATTACCGGGAAACCTGATGACCGACCTCCATACGAGCCTTCGCCCCCTGAAGGGCCGCCGCGCGATCATAACCGGGGGCACGACCGGGATCGGACGAGCGATCGCGGTGATGCTCGCGGGGCAGGGGGCCAGGGTCTATGTCTGCGGCCACGACGCAGGGCATCTTGAGGACGCGCTGGTGCAGATCCGCGCGGTCGGCGAGGGCGACGGGATGGTCACCGAGCTGGCCGACCCCGACAAGGTTCGCGCGTTCTTCGAGGCGGGCGAGGCCTGGCTGGGCGGGTTTGATATCACCGTAGTCAACGCGGCGGTCGCGGCGGGCGGGCTTACGCAGATGGCCGAGGACGAACTGCGCTACGCGATCGCGGTGAACTTCACGGCATACCTGCTGAGCGCGCATCACGCCGCGCTCCGGATGACGCCGATTGGCGACTTGGTGATCATCGGCTCGTTGAGCGCGCATATCCTCGGGCCCAGCTCGACCGTGTATGCCGGGATCAAATCGGGGATCGCCGGATTCTCGGAGGCGTTGCGGCGCGAACTGGGGCCGAAAGGCATCCGGGTGTCGCTGATCGAGCCGGGCAAGGTCGGCTCGAACATGCAGTATCCGGACGTGCCCGACGAGAAACAGCGCGCGATGATCGCGGACGAACAGATGCTGCGCGGCGAGGATATCGCGGCGGGGGTCGAGTTCCTGCTGACGCAGCCCACGCGCTCGGTAATCCAGCAGATCGTGATCGTGCCGCGGGCGTTGGAGGGCGAGTAAGCGCGCCCGATCACGATACGCCCGCCTTTCACCCTCACACCTTCCCGTCATCCTGACGAAAGTCAGGATCCAGAGTAACGGGCGGCGGCCATTCTGGCTCTGGATCCTGACGTTCGTCAGGATGACGGAGGAAGAGATCGGCAGCATCGCCCGCCCCACCAAGGAGAGTCAGATGTTCGACCAGCTCGTCTTCACCCCCGCCGACATCGACCTGTCGCGCTCGCCGCTGGCGGGGAAGGTCGGTGCCGAGACCTATGTGCTCGGTGCGTTCAATCCGGGGATGACGCGGCTGGCGAACGGCAACCTGCTGCTGATGGTGCGCGTCGCGGAAGCGCTCAAAAAGCCGATCAAGGACGGCAACGTCCACGCGATCCGCTGGGAGGACGGCGCTTATGTGCTCGACGCCTGGCCGCTGACGATGGTGGATACCAAGGATCCGCGCAAGTTCCTCATCCCCGGCGGCGGGTGGAAGGTGATGGCGCTGACGTCGCTGTCGTGGCTGCTCCCGGTCGAGCTCGACGCCGAAGGGCGCTCGGTGGTGGCGGTGCATTACGACAAGGCGATCGCGCCGCGCACCTCGTATCAATGCTACGGCGTCGAGGATGCGCGGATCTCGAAGGTCGGCGACCGTTATCTGATGACCACCTGTTCGGTCAGCCCGGAGCGGCATTCGACGACGCTGTACTCGTCCGCGGACGCGCTCGACTGGCAGCTCGAAGGGATCGTGCTCGATCACCAGAACAAGGACATGCTGATCTTCGAGGGGCTGATCGAGGGGCAGTATTGGGCGCAGACCCGCCCGCTCGGCGACCTTTACTTCGCCTATCCGCCGGGCAGCGAATGGCGCAGCGGGCCCTCGATCAACCTCTCGCGCTCGCCCGATGCGCTGCATTGGAAGCCGCACGACAAACCCGGCATCCGGCCGCACGCGGCGACCGTCGCGACCGCGCGGATGGGGGGTGGTGCGCCGCCGATCCTGACCGATCGCGGCTGGCTGACACTGTGGCACGGGGTGGAGCCCTCGGGCGTGGTCGGCATTTACCGCACCTATTGGTCGATCCTCGACAAGGACGACCCCTCGATCACGGTGGCGACGCAACACACCGCGCTGTTGGAGCCGAACTCCGTGCTGACCGAGCCTTTGAAGGACCAGATGTACCTCGACAACGTCGTCTTCACGACGGGCATCGCGGATGCGGGCGACTTCTACGTCGTGGCGAGCGGGGAGGCCGATTTGGCGTGCCGGATCACGCATATCGGCAAGGACGTGTTCGCAGCGTGAAATGACGACGTCGGCGCCCGTTTTCCGCCGACGTCGTCTTATCGGCTCAGCAGAAGCCGAAGGTCTGCTGTACGACGGTCTTGCCGGCAATGGTGACGGTAACCTTGATCCCCGTCGGCACGCCCCAGGTCGTGCAGATGTCGAGACATGCCTGACCTGCGGTGCCGCTGGGGATGATCGACGGGATCGGCAGGCAGACCGAACCAAAGCCGAATGGCAGGTTCAGGCAGACCTTGCCGTTCTGGACGGTGACGCTGACGCAGGTTGCGCCGAGCGTGAGCTTGCCGCCTTTCGACAGGTCCGTCTCATGATTGATGGACGCGAGGTTCATCGTCGAACTGTTGTTCCTGGCGGCTTCCAGGACACTGTCGATGGCTTTGGCATCGAAATCATAATGTGTCATTTTGCTTATCCTTCCTGTTTTATCACGGGAAGCACCGAATACAGCCAATCCAACACGAACACTTGCCGATCCTGATCCGTTTTAGCGGTGTAAAGGTCCGAAACGAACAGAGTAGAATGCGGCGATCCGGTGCTGATATCCCGAAAGACACTGTCGTGAAGTTGGTCGGCACCTGGACGGTCCGGCAGCCAGCACTACGGATTGCGTATAATCGCAAGCGAGGTCTTGCCGGTCCGGGACCCGCACGGCTGCCACGCCGGTAACGACGTGATTGCAAAAAGCGGCCTTGGCAGGATAATGAGGCCGTCTTTGAGAGGTGGCATGATGCGGTATGGGGTGATGGCAATTGCGATTCTGGTGGCGGTGCCTGGCCACGCCCAGGACGCGCCGTCCCCGCCGATGCCGCCGCCCCAGCAGGCGGGGTGGAGCCTGACGGTCGGCGCGGCGGCGGCGGTGACGCCGGCGTGGCAGGGCTCGCGCGACATGTCGGTGTCGCTCTTCCCCAATTTGCGGCTCGCCTATTCGGACGTCCTGTTCGCGTCGGTGGTCGAGGGTATCGGGTGGAACGCGATCAACCGCGACGGCTGGCGCGCCGGGCCGCTGGTGAAGGTCGCGTTCGGGCGCAACGAGGATAATGGCGGGTCGCCGTTCCTGATCTCCGGCGGCAGCGATGCACTCATCGGCATGGGCAACGTCAAGGCCGCGGCCGAAGTCGGCGGTTTCGTCGAGCGCCAGTTCGGAAGCGGCCGCCAATGGCGCGTCCGCGGCGAAGTCCGGCGTGGCTTCGGTGGTTACGAGGGCGTCGTCGCCGACGCATCGGTCAACTACCAGGCTCGCCTCGGCCGCACGATCGCCAGCGTCGGACCGCGCATGACGGCTGCGAGCAGCGGCTATACGCAGACCTATTTCGGGATCGACGCGGGGCAGTCGTCGAGGACCGGGCTGTCGCGCTACGACGCCGATGGGGGTATCGTGTCCTACGGTCTAGGCGGCGTGGTGATCCGGCCGCTTGATCGGCGTAGCGTCGTCACGCTGTTCACCGGCCTCGATCGCCTTGGCGCACCGGCCGGCGATTCGCCGCTGATCCGCGAACGCGGGCGGCGGACTCAGTTCACGCTGGGTCTCGGCTACGGGTTTCGCTTCGGGCTTTGAACCATGACCCGGGCGGGCGGGTGACCACGGTCGGGTATCGTGCCCGATCGTCTCGGTCTTGATACGGCTCCGATAAATCGGCATCGGTCGCGGATGGCTGCACCCGTGAACATCCTCCATCTCCACTCCTCGTTCGACCTTGGCGGCAAGGAGGCGCGGGCGGTTCGGTTGATGAACGCGTTCGGGGATCGCGCGAAACATACCATCGTGTCCGGCGTGCCGAATGCGCTCAGCGCGCGGGACTCGATCGCCAAGGGCATTCGCTACGAGATCGCGCAGAATCCGCCACCGCTGACCGGTAAGCCGTCGGTCAAGCGCTATGAGGCGATCGCGCAGTATATGCGGCGGTTCGACCTGGTGCTCACGTATAACTGGGGCGCGATCGATGGCGCGATGGCGCGTCGCGCGTTCAGTAAGGGTTCGCCGCCGCTGGTGCATCATGAGGACGGGTTCAACGCCGACGAGGCGTCCGGGCTGAAGATCGAGCGCAACATCTATCGGCGGCTCGCGCTGGGGGCTGCCCATGCGCTCGCGGTGCCGTCGGAGGTGCTCGAGGATATCGCGCTGCGGACCTGGAAACAGCCACGCGACCGCGTCCACCGGATCGTCAACGGGATCGGCACCGCCTATTACGCGCAGAAGCCGGAGCCGAAGGCTATTCCCGGATTTACGCGCAACGCCAAGGAAGTCGTGATCGGCGCGCTGGCCGGTCTTCGCGAAGTGAAGGACCTGACCGCGCTGGTCCGTGCGGTCGGCGGGGTGTCAGGCCGGGTCAGGCTGGTGATCGTCGGCGAGGGACCAGAGCGCGCGAACATCCTGCAAGCCGCCGCGGCGATGGGGATGGCGGACAAGCTGGTATTGCCCGGATTCCTCGATCGGCCATACCGGTATATCGGCCATTTCGACATGCTCGCTGTGTCGTCGCGGAGCGAGCAGTTCCCGATTTCGGTCGTCGAGGCGATGGCGGCTGGCCTGCCGATCGCGAGCTATCCGGTCGGCGACGTCAAGCGAATGGTGGCGAGCGAGAACCTGCCGTTCGTGACCGAGATCGCCAACGAAGTCCGGTTGCGCGACGCGCTGCAGGCGCTCGTATCCGATCCGGCGCTGCGCGCCTCGGTCGGCGCCGCGAACCAGGCAAAGGCGCGCGCCGAGTTCGACGAGGGAGTCATGATCGCACGGTACAGCGCCTTGTACGAGCAGGCTTTGGGGCGGCCGGGCGTGCTTGGCTCTTAATTTGCTCGCGCGCTGCGTCCTTGCGTTCTAGGAGGCCGTATTTTCCGGGAGAGGTGACGTCGTGTTCAAGGGCCTGAAGCCTATCGTTTATAACGGTCGGGAAGTCTGGCCGCTGGTTGAAGGCGGCAAAGGCGTCGCGGCGACCAACCACGCCTCGGCGGGCGCATGGGCCGCCGCGGGCGGCATCGGCACGGTTTCGGCGGTCAATGCCGACAGCTACGACCCCGAGGGCAAGATCATTCCCCAGGTGTACGAGGCGCTCACACGGCGCGCGCGCCACGAGGAACTCGTCCAATACGCGATCGAGGGCGCGGTCCAGCAGGTCGAGCGCGCGTACGAGATCGCCGACGGCAAGGGCGCGATCAACATCAACGTGCTGTGGGAAATGGGTGGCGCACAGCGGATCCTCCACGGCGTGCTGGAGCGTACGCGTGGCAAGGTGGCAGGGGTCACCTGCGGCGCAGGCATGCCGTACAAGCTGAGCGAGATCACCGCGTCTTACGGCGTCAGCTATCTGCCGATCGTGAGCTCGGGCCGCGCCTTCCGCGCGCTGTGGAAGCGCGCCTATTCGAAGGCGGCCGAGTGGCTGGCCGCGGTCGTGTACGAGGATCCGTGGCTCGCGGGCGGGCATAACGGGCTTTCGAATGCGGAAGATCCGCTCAAGCCGCAGGATCCCTATCCGCGCGTGAAGGAATTGCGTGACGTGATGCGCGAAGGCGGCATCAGCGACGACGTGCCGATCGTGATGGCGGGCGGCGTCTGGTACTTACGCGACTGGAACGACTGGATCGACAATCCCGAGCTCGGCACGATCGCGTTCCAGTTCGGTACGCGGCCGCTGCTGACGCGCGAAAGCCCGATCCCGCAGGGGTGGAAGGACGCGCTGACCCAGATCGAGGAAGGCGACGTGCTGCTGCACAAATTCTCGCCGACCGGCTTCTATTCGTCCGCGGTGCGCAACCCGTTCCTGCGATCGCTCGAGGCGCGGTCCGAGCGCCAGATCGCGTTCTCGACGCAGGAGGCTGGCGACCATGTCTTCCAGCTCGACGTCGGCGTGAAGGGCAAGAACTTCTGGGTCACGCGCAACGACCTGCTGCGCGCACGCCAGTGGTTCGGCGAGGGGCATACCGATGCGCTGAAGACGCCGGACAATACGCTGGTGTTCGTCGATCCGTCGGAGAAGGGCATGATTCGCAAGGACCAGGCCGACTGCATGGGCTGCCTGTCGCAATGCTCGTTCTCGAGCTGGGCGGATACCGAGACCAATTCGACCGGCCGCCTCGCCGACCCGCGCAGCTTCTGCATCCAGAAGACGTTGCAGGACATCGCGCATGGCGGCGACATCGACCAGAATCTGATGTTTGCGGGGCACGCGGCGTATAATTTCAAGAAGGACCCGTTCTATTCCAACGGGTTCGTGCCGAGTGTGGCGCAGCTGGTGGATCGGATCCTGACCGGGGATTGAGCCGGGGTTTGCGGGCGGCGGCGCGCCACGACCGTCACCGCCGCCCATCAGCCGTCACCCCAGCGAAAGCTGGGGTGACGGTCGGGGCGGAGCGCCGGCCGCGAATGATCTGACGCCACGCACGGCGAACGGAGAACGCGCATGACCTTGCATCTCTGGTGGCTGTTCGTCGGTGCGGTGTTCCTGCTGTGCGGGACGCCGGGGCCGAATATGCTGCACGTGATGACGCGCAGCGTATCGTTCGGGATGCGGCGCAGCATGGCGGCTATGGCGGGGTGCCTCACCGCGCTGGTGCTCGTGCTGGCGGCCTCGGCGGCAGGCGTGTCGGCGTTGCTGGCGGCGTGGCCTCGGGTCTTCGATGCCTTGCGCTATGCGGGCGTCGCGTATCTGATCTTTCTAGGGATCAAGGCATGGCGTGGCGCCGGGTCGCCGATCGATGTCGGCGAGGATACGTTGCCGGCGACATTGTCGAAGCGGCGCTTGTACCGTGGCGGATTCGTGATCGGGATCAGCAACCCCAAGCTGCTGTTGTTCGCCGCAGCATTCCTGCCGCAATTCGTCGACCGCACCTCCCCGCAAGCGCCGCAGTTCGCGATCCTGGTCGCCACTTTCGCGGTGGTCGAGTGCTTCTGGTACGGCGTCTATGCGGCCAGCGGACGGACGCTCGCGCGGTATCTGACGCGACCGGCGCTGCGGCGCGCGTTCGACCGCGCGACGGGGGCGATCTTCGTTGGCTTCGGGCTCGCGCTGCTGCGGGTACGGCCTTAGCAGCCAGCCTTGCCGTTCGCGGGTGGAGCGCGCATAACGATGGCATTGCGGCGCTTCGTACGAGCGAGCCGCGACTGAGAGATGCTTCGCGCTCCCGCTCCAAGCCGGGAATGCCCCAATGCGTATCGAAACACCGTCAGTAATCTCCGGACTTTCCTCGTGACGGGGACTGCTGAAACCGTCGTGCCGATCTCGCGCGCCGTGAATGTCAGCGTCGAACAGGCGCAGGTCGTGACGATGTGCAAGAAGCACGATGCGACCATCAGCGCGATCGAGAGCCTGCCAGCGGGTGGGACGCGCGTGGTGCTAATGAACAGCGCCGACGCCGCCAAGATCATCAAGGCGTTCGGATCGAAGGTCCTGACCGGCACGGTCGCGCGGACGCACTGGATGCGCGCTGTCTAGTCGCCGTCCAAGCCCCGCCGGTCAGATCCGGCTGATCAGATCCCGCCGATCAGATCCAGCCGTCCAGCACCTGATCGGGGGGGCGGTGGCCATCGGCCCACATGCGGATGTTCTGGATCACGCGCTCGCCCGACGCCATCCGCCCTTCCAAAGTGGCTGAGCCCATGTGCGGCAGCATGACGACATTGGGCAGCGCGAGCAGGCGGGGATCGATCTCGGGCTCGTGCGCCCACACGTCGAGCCCGGCACCTGCCAGCCGTCCGCCCTCCAGCGCGTCGACCAGCGCCGTCTCGTCGACGATACCGCCGCGTGCCGCGTTGATCAGGTAGACGTGCGGCCGCATCAGCGCGATCCGCCGCGCATCGATCAGGTCGCGGCTGTCGGCATTGAGCGGCGTGTGAATCGTGACGATGTCGACCGCGGCAAGCATCGCATCGAGCGACTCGTGCCATGTCGCCGCCAGCTGCGCCTCGCGGACCGCGGGCAGGCGGTGGCGATTATGATAATGGATCGTCAGCCCGAAGGCGCGCGCCCTGAGCGCGACCGCCTGGCCGATCCGTCCCATCCCGACGATCCCGAGCGCCTTGCCGCCGATCCGGTGGCCGAGCATCCCGCCCGGGCTCCAGCCGTTCCACTGGCCCGATCGCACCAGCTTCTCGCCCTCGGCCAGCCGGCGCGGGACCGACAGGATCAGCGCCATCGTCATGTCGGCGGTATCCTCGGTCAGGACACCCGGCGTGTTCGTGACGATGATCCCCCGCGCGCGCGCCGCCTTCAGGTCGATATGGTTCACGCCCGCGCCGTAGTTGGCGATCAGCTTCAGCCGGTCGCCCGCGCCGGCGATCAGCGCAGCGTCGATATCGTCGGTGACGGTCGGCACCAGCACGTCGCAATCGGCCATCGCGGCGGCGAGCTGATCGCGCGTGAGCTTCGCGTCGGCGCGGTTGTTGGTGGTGTCGAACAGCGTTTCGAGACGGTCCATCAGCGTATCGGCCAGCTCGCGCGTGACGATCACCTTGGGGTTCGGACAGCGGCGGGTGTCGGTCATTCTGATGGCTTGGCGAAGCCGCGGCGACGCGTCAACTTGGTTGCGGCAAGGCTGTTGAGGGGCGGGGGGCATCGCGGTATCAGACGCTCTGTTGAACAGGGACACGACCATGCGCCTTTCCGTCTTCGCGCTCTCCGCGCTCGTCGCCGCGTCGCTGCTGCCCGACCCCGCCAGCGCCGCGGATCCGAAGCGCGCGGTGCCGTATTACGCGTCGATTTCGGCGGCCCGCGCGCGGATGCGGACGGGGCCCGCGCGTACCTATCCGGCAAGCTGGCTGTACCAGCGTGCGGATCTGCCGATCAAGGTCGTCGCGATCTTCAAGGAATGGCGCAAGGTCGCGGACCCCGACGGGACGGAGGGCTGGATGCAGGCGAACCTGCTGAGCAGCACGCGCACCGCGGTCGTTCAGAGTGCAGCGCCGGTCGAACTGCGCGACCAGCCCAGGGCTTCGGGGAAAGTGTTGTGGCGCGCCGCGCCGGGTGTCGTCGGGCGCTTGAGCCAGTGCGGCAATGGCTGGTGCCGGATGGACGTGAAGGGCCAGGCGGGGTTCGTTGCGATCGGCGGCCTGTGGGGTGTGGAAGCGGGTGAGACTTTGCCTTGAACGGCAACTCGGTTCAGTGGCGCATCGTCCGCGACGACCTGACCAAACCTGAGGTCGTCGCACTGGTCGAATTGCACCTGCGGGCAGCGCACGAGAACTCGCCGCCGGGTAGCGTCTTTGCGCTCGACCTGACCGGCTTGCGGGATCCGAGCGTCGCCGTCTGGTCTGCATGGGACGGCGACCGGGTAGTCGGACTGGCGGCGTTGAAGCGGCTCGACGATACGCATTGCGAAGTCAAATCAATGCGTACCGCGCCTACCCATCTGCGACGCGGGGTCGGACGCGTTATGCTCGATCACGTCATGGCCGAGGCCAAGGCACGGGGATATCGGCGCATCAGTCTCGAAACGGGAACGACGGCTGTATTCGCCGCGGCGCATGCCTTGTACGAACGCGCCGGGTTTACCGCCTGCGAACCGTTCGGCGCCTATAGCGATACGCTGTTTGCAACCTACTATACGGCAGAATTGTCACCCGAAAGAAACTGAGGGGGCGGCAGCGCCCCCTCGATAGTCTTAGTTCATCAGTTCCACCGCCATCGCGGTCGCTTCGCCGCCGCCGATGCAGAGCGACGCCAGACCGCGCTTCTGGCCGGTCGTCTCCAGCGCGGACAGCAACGTCGCGAGGATACGCGCGCCGCTCGCGCCGATCGGATGGCCCAAGGCACACGCGCCGCCGTGGATGTTGACCCGGTCGTGCGGCAGTCCGAGGTCGCGCATCGCGATCATCGCGACGACGGCGAACGCCTCGTTGACCTCGAACAGGTCGATGTCGGACGCCGACCAGCCGGCCTTCTCCATCGCTTTGCGCATCGCGAACACCGGTGCGGTCGTGAACAACGCCGGCGCATGCGCATGCGCGGCGTGCGCGACGACCCGCGCGATCGGCGTGATCCCGAGCCGTTCGGCGACGCTCATCCGCGTCATCACCAACGCGGCAGCGCCGTCCGAGATCGACGAGGCGTTGGCGGCCGTGATCGTGCCTTCCTTCGAGAAGGCAGGCTTCAGGGTCGGGATCTTGGCGACGTCGCCCTTGGCGGGCTGCTCGTCGAGCGACACCATCGTCGGTCCCTTGCGACCGGCGATCTCGACCGAGACGATCTCGCGGTCGAACGCGCCGGACTTCTGTGCGGCCTGCGCGCGGTGGAGCGATTCGATCGCGTAATCGTCCATCTGCGACCGCGTGAACTGATAGTCGTGCGCGGTATCCTCGGCGAAATTGCCCATCAGCTTGCCGGGCTCGTACGCGTCCTCGAGCCCGTCGAGATACATGTGGTCGTACATCATGTCGTGACCGATCCGCGCGCCGGCGCGGTGTTTCTTCGACAGATACGGTGCGTTCGACATGCTCTCCATGCCGCCCGCGACGAGCAGGTCGACCGACCCGGCCGCCAACGCATCCGCCGCGAGGATCGCCGCCTGCATGCCCGATCCGCACATCTTGTTGACGGTCGTCGCCTCGACGTGATCGCCGAGTCCGGCGTTGATCGCGGCCTGGCGCGCAGGCGCCTGGCCGAGCCCGGCGGGGAGCACGCAGCCCATGTAGATGCGCTCGATCTCGGCGGCGGAGACACCCGAGCGTGCGACCGCGCCGCGGACCGCATCGGCGCCGAGCTGAGTCGCGGTCGCGCCGGACAGCGCGCCCTGGAACGATCCCATCGGCGTGCGCGCGTAGGACAGGATTACGATTGGATCGGCAGGCATCGGTCTCTCCGTTTATTCTCGTCCCCGTATCTGGGGTTTATCTGTGGCAATACAAAACGTGACCGCAAGCGCTAGACCCGTCGTCATGGAAACACTTATCTTGACGCTCAAATGGTGCGCCGCGGCGTCCGGCGTGATCGCCGCTTTCATGGTGTCGCTCGACTTCGGACGGCGCGTGACGGGGTGGGGGTTCGTGCTGTTCGTCGGCTCGTCGATCGCTTGGCTGTCGGGTGCGGCCTTGACCGGGGACTGGGCACTCGGCACGCAGAACATCGTGTTGTTCGGTATCAACCTGCTCGGCGTGTATCGCTACCTGGTCCGCAAGACGGGTGACTGAAGCCGCGTTCTGGGCGGTGCTGCTGGGCGTGCTCGGCGCCATCATCGGCAGCTTCGTCGCGGCGCTCGTGACGCGCTGGCCCGACGGGCGATCGGTGATGGCGGGGCGATCGGCGTGCGATTCGTGCGGGCGAACGTTGCGCGCGGTCGACCTTGTCCCGCTGCTCAGTGCGCTCCTTCTTCGCGGCCGGTGTCGTGGGTGTGAAGCGGCGATCAGTCCGGTTCACTGGCGAATTGAACTGGTCGGCTTGGTGGTCGGCGTGGCTGCGGGGCTCGTTGCGCCGGGGCCGGTCGGCATCGCAGGCGCGGTGTTCGGCTGGCTTTTGCTGGCGCTGGCGAGCCTGGACCTGGTTGCGTTCTGGCTGCCCGACCGGCTGACCGCGTTGTTGGCGCTGGGAGGATTGGCAAGTGGCGCGCTGGGCGTCGACCCGCTGCCGACAGACCGCCTGATCGGCGGCGCGGCCGGGTTCGGCGTGCTCTGGCTCGTCGCGTTCGGCTACAAGCGTCTCCGCGGCCGCGACGGGATGGGCGGCGGTGATCCCAAGCTGTTCGGCTCGATCGGGCTGTGGCTCGGGTGGCAGATGTTGCCGGCGGTTTTGTTGATCGCGAGCATGATCGGCCTCGGCGTCGTTCTCACCGCGCAGCTCAAGGGACGGGCGATGGCGGCGGATACGGCGCTTCCGTTCGGCGCGTTGCTGGCGATCGCGGCTTATCCGGCGTGGCTGTTCATGATAGGCCTGACGCCATGATATCGCTCGCGCTTATCCTCGCACTCCAGGCAGCAGCGCCTGTCCTGTCACCAAGTCCCGGATCCGATCCGCTCGCTGCGATCGGCAAGCAGTCGCTCCCGACGCGGGGGTGTGCCGCGTATCTGTGGACGCTCGACGACCGCCGGCTGGTGGCGATGGCGAGTGCCGATACCGCGCGGATCAGGCTGGCGATCGATGGCAAACTTGGCGACTTCGCGCTTACGGATCAAACGGGGTCCGCGGGCTTCGGATTTGCCGGCGTGACGCAATATCGGGGCGGCGACGTCACCGCGACGCTCGACATGGCGATAGCCACGCGGGGCGACATCACCGCCGGCGCGACCGTGACGGCCGCTTCGCTGCGGATCGACCGGCCCGGCCGCGATACGGTCGTCGTACCGGTCGGGGGCTTGATCGGCTGTGTTTGACGTCGGCGTGTTTAAAATTGCTGCCCGGAAAGTAACTGGGTTTAAAGTAAATTATGGTGAAACCAAGATAACCTTCGTGCGTTACGAGGGCGAAGATGGGGGTGAATCGACCACGATCGCGTCCCGTGAAGGGGATCGTGTGACAGCTTCGACTAGCCGGCATCATTGGCTCGCACTGGCGCTGGTAGCGTCATCCACGGGATTTGCCGGGGGTGCCTCCGCGCAGCTTGCCAAGCCGGGCACTGCACCCGCCAAGGGGCCGGATGCGCCCAAGCCGACCGACGCTGCGCAATCCAGCGATGCGCCGATCGTTCCCGATGCCGAGTTCGACAGTGCGCTGCCGCCGCTCAGCAGCGACCTGAACGCGCCGCTCGAACCGATGACGACGGTGCCGGATGCGGCACCTGTTGCTGCACCCGCGACCGCGACCCAGTCCGCGACGACGGTGACGGGCGACGTGCTGCCCCCGACCGGCCCGAGCGATCCGCAGCTCGCCCAGCCGCTGACGCCGCTCGCGAGCTTCGACACGGCACCGTTGCAGACCGCGGCGGACGTGAAGGATAAGGACGCGCCCGACATCCGCTACGAGGTCTCGATCAAGGGTCTCGACAAGGCCGGCGACGGGCTGGAAGGCGAATACAAGGCGCTGTCCGCGCTCGGCGAGGGCAAGGGCAAGGCCGCCAACGCGACGCAGGTCGCAGCGCGGGCCCGCGAGGACGAGGCGCTCGCGGTACGGTTGTTGAAGTCGCTCGGCTATTACGACGCGACTGCGATCTCGACGATCGAGACGATCCCCGATGAGGACAAGACCAAGCCGGCGCGTCTGCGCGCGATCGTCAGCGCACAGCCCGGCCGGCTGTATTCGCTCTCGTCGGTGACCGTGACGGCCGACGCGACGACGCCGCCCGACCTGGTGCGGACGCAGTTGCCTTTGAAGGTCGGCGATCCGATCGAGGCGGCACGAATTCAGGGCGCCGAGGCCAATGTCAGCCTGACCCTGCCGCAACAGGGCTATCCGTTCGTCAAGGTCGGCGAGCGCGACATCCTGCTCGACGACCAGACGCCGACCGGTGCGTACACGCTGCCGGTCGAGACCGGACCACGCTCCTCGTTCGGGCAATTGCGGACCGAGGGAGACCCGGTGTTCAATCTGGAGCATCTGAACCTCTTCCCGCGGTTCGAGGCCGGCGCGCTGTACGACAACCGACTGACCGACGACCTGCGCGATGCGCTGGTCGCGACGTCGATGTTCTCCACCGTGTCGGTCGAGCCGGTGCGGACGGGGACGATCAACCCCGACGGCACCGAGCAGGTCGACCTGCTGGTCCGCCAGAGCGCGGGCAAGGTACGCACGCTCGGCGGCAATGTCGGTTATTCGACAGGGCAGGGCTTCCGTGCCGAGGGCACATGGCAGCACCGCAACCTGTTCCCATACGAGGGCGCGCTGATCGCGTCGGTGATCGCGGGCACGCAGGAGCAGGGCGTGTCGGGCACGTTCCGCCGCGCGAATGCAGGCCGGCGGGACAGGACGTTCAGCGTCACCGCAGGCGCGAACCATTCGAACTACGACGCGTACGAGGCCTTCACGACCAGCGTCGGTGTCCGCTGGAGTTATGATTCGACGCCGATCTGGCAGAAGCCGCTGACCTATTATTATGGCGGCGAACTCGTCGGCACGAACGAAAGCGTCTACGATTTCGGGCGCGGTGAAAGCGTGCGGCGGACCTACGGCATCGTCGCGCTGCCGGGGCAGGTCAGGTTCGATCGCTCGGACAGCCTGCTCAACCCGACCAAGGGCTATCGTCTGACGTTGAACCTCAGCCCGGAAACATCGGTGCAGGGGTCGGTGAGGCCCTATGTCCGCACGATGATCGAGGGAACGTTCTATTACCCTGTCTCGAGCAGCATCGTCATCGCAGGTCGTGCGAAGGCGGGCTCGATCCAAGGCGTCTCGCGCGACGACCTAGCCCCGTCGCGTCGCTACTACGGCGGCGGCGGCGGATCGGTGCGTGGGTACGGCTATCAGCGGCTCGGGCCGTTCGATCCCAATGGCGATCCCGTCGGCGGGCGTTCGCTCAACGAATTCGCGCTCGAGGCGCGCTATCGGTTCGGGGATTTCGGCATCGTGCCGTTCATTGATGCCGGCAACAGCTACGACAGCAGCACGCCGAACCTGTCGTCGCTGCGCTATGGCGCGGGCATTGGCGGGCGCTTCTATACCAGCTTCGGGCCGATGCGGTTCGACGTCGCGACGCCGCTCAACCCACGCGAGGGCGACGGCAAGATCGCCCTCTACATCTCGATCGGGCAGGCATTCTAATGGCCGACAACGGCATTCCTGCGGCTGAGCAGTACCCGGTCGAGCAGACCGTCGTCGTCAAACGGCGGCCGCTGTGGCAGCGCATCCTGAAATGGCTCGCGATCCTGGTCGTCGGGCTGATCGCGCTCGTGCTGATCGTGCTGTTCGGGATCAACACAGATCCGGGCCGGCGGCTCGTCGCCGACCAGATCGGCGGCTACACGACCGCATCGGGGCTGAACATCAAGGTCGGCCGGATCGACGGATCGATCTACGGCGCGATGACCTTGAGCGATGTCCGCGTGTCGGACCCTAAGGGCGTGTTCCTGACCAGCCCGAAGCTTGCCGTTGACTGGCGCCCGTTCGCGTTCGCCAGCAATCATGTCGACGTGCGCTCGCTTACGACCCCGCTCGTCACGCTGCAGCGCCGCCCGGTGCTGAACGCGACACCGACCGATCCGAACGCGCCGCTGCTTCCCGATCTCGATATCGACATCAACCGTTTGGTGATCGACCGCTTCCTGATCGCCAAGCCGGTGACGGGCCAGACGCATATCGTGAAGATCGACGGCACCGTGCATGTCGCCGACAAGCGTGCACAGCTGACGACCAACGCCGCGGCGTTGACTGGGCCAGGTATCGCCGGCGGTGACCGCCTCGTGCTCAAGCTCGACGCGGTACCCGAGCAGAACAAGCTCGACGTGAATGTGAAGCTGACCGCACCGGTCGGCGGCGTGGTCGCGACGATGGGTTCGCTGAAGGCACCGCTGACTGCGACCGTCGATGGACGCGGCAGCTGGGCTGCGTGGCAGGGGCGTGCGATCGCGACGCTCGGCGGCGGGCAGCTCGCCAACCTCGCGCTGACTGCTAGGAACGGCCATATTGAAGTCCGCGGCTCGACGCGGCCCGGCCTGTATCTCGAAGGTCCGGTCGAGCGGCTGACTTCGCCGCAGCTCGACGTTGCGATCGATACGACGCTGAACGATCGCAAGGCCGATACGCGGATGACGCTGAAGTCGGACGCGCTGGCGGTCGACGCCGGTGGTCTGATCGATCTCGCGAACAGCCGGTTCGGCAATTTTGCGGTCGATGCCAAGCTGCTCACGCCGGGTGCGATCCTGCCGAACCTGAGCGGTCGTGACGTCACGGCTCGCGTCGTGCTCGACGGGGCGTTCGCAACGCCGACGGTCGACTACAAGGTTCGCGCGGCGAGGATCGCGTTCGGTGACATGGGCGTCGAGAACCTCTATGCCGAGGGTCTCGCGCGGGTGAATTCCGACCGCATCCTCGTGCCGATCAAGGCGCGAGCGAAGCGCGTGACCGGGCTCAATGCCGCGGTCGGCGGGCTCGCCACCAACGTTGCGATCGACGGGGATTTCGCGATCTCGGGCGTCAACGTCCTGTCGGACAACCTGAAGATCCGTTCGGACAAGATCGATGCGACCGCCGTGGTCGTCGCGAACATGGCGACCGGACGCTATACCGGCGCACTCAAGGGTCGGGTCAACAATTACCGCGTCGACGGGATCGGCATCGTCAACCTGACGACCGACGCCAAGCTCGTACCGGGCCCGAATGGCGGCTTCGGCATCGTCGGCCGCGTGGTCGCGCAGACTTCGCAGATCTTCAACGAAGGTGCGCGCAGCTTCCTCGGCGGCAACGCGATCGTCCGCTCGGATATCGGCTACAGTCCCGAGGGCATCGTCACCTTCCGCAATCTGCGGATGAACGCGCCACAGTTCCGCGTGACGCGTGGCGAAGGCCGGTTCGACCCTGCGACCGGTGCCGTGCTGGTGAACGCCGATGCGTATTCGGCCGTCTATGGCCCGCTCTCCGCGCGTGTGACCGGAAGCGCGACCGCCCCCGTCGTGGTGCTTCGCGCGCCGCGTCCAGGTGTCGGCGTCGGTCTGGTTAATCTGAATGCGCGGATCGTCGGTCGCGGCGGCGCGTATGCGGTCACCGCGAGCGGCGGCACGAATTATGGACCGTTCACCGCCGACGTTCTCGTCACGCCGGGCACGCAGCTCGCGGTCGACGTGCGCCGCGTGGTGTTCGCCGGGATCACCGGTCGGGGCCGGATCGTCCAGACTGCCGCGGGTCCGTTTGCGGGTGCGCTCCAGTTCGCGGGCCAGGGCCTGTCGGGCAATGTCCGTCTCGCCAACCAGGGTGGGTATCAGCGCGCCGATGTCGCCGCGCGCGCCAATGGCGCCCGCATCCCGGGGATGGTCGACTTCACCATCGGCCGCGCGATCCTGAATGCCACCGCGGTCCTGACGCCGACGCCGCAGATCGTCGCGGACGCGCAGATCGCGGACATGCGCTACGGCGCGATCGTGCTCTCCGCGGCGCGGGCCAAGGTCAACTATGTCGGCGGCAACGGCACCGCGCAGGCGCTGCTGACGGGGTCGAACGGCGTACCGTTCCGCCTCGCCGTCAACGCCAAGCTGAGCCCGAACAACTACCTCGTCGCCGCGCAGGGCCAGGCGAACGGGATCGACTTCCGCACCGTCAATCCGGCACGCATCCAGGCCGCGAAGGGCGTGTATCGCCTCTCGCCGACCCGGATCGACTTCGGTGGCGCTGGCGGCGGCTCGGCACGTCTTGCTGGCAGCTATGGCCGGGGCACGAACGCGCAGGTCCGTCTCGATCGGCTCGACCTGTCGACGCTGTCCGCACTGGTGCCGAACCTCGGCATCGGCGGCAAGGCGACCGGCAGCCTCGACTTCTCACAGGCGAACTCGGCGGCGCTGCCGACCGCGGACGCCCGCGTGACGGTCACCAACTTCACTCGCTCGGGTCTCGCCGCGGTCTCGGACCCGGTCGACGTCGTGTTCGCGGGCACGCTCGGCGGCGAAGGTGCGACCGGCCGTGCGCTGGTGCGTCGGGGAACCTCCGTCATCGGCCGGATGGTCGCCAATCTGCGTCCGTTGCCAGCTGGCAGCGGTTCGTGGAGCACGCGCCTGATGGCCGCGCCGCTGTCGGGCGGGATCCGCTACAACGGGCCCTCTGCGGTGCTGTTCAGCTTCGCCGCAATCCCGAACCAGCAGCTCAGCGGGCCGATCGCGGTCGCTGCCGATTTCTCCGGGCGCTTGCAGGCGCCGCAGTTGAACGGCGTCGTACGCGCGGACAACCTGACCTACGACAACGAGACCTATGGCACGCGTCTGTCGCAGATGCGGATTGCCGGACGCTTCTCGAACACCGACCTGCAACTGACGCAGCTGAGCGCCAAGGCCGGTGACGGTACCGTGCAGGCGCAGGGCCGGATCGGCTTTGCGGCGGACAGTGGCTTCCCGATCGACCTCCGCGCGACGCTGAACAAGGCGCAGCTTGCCAAGAGCGATGCGATCAGCGCCACGACGACCGGTACGATCCACCTGACGCATGATCGTAACGGCGGACTGATCCAGGGCGATCTCCAGATCCCCGAAGCGCGCTACCAGATCATCCGCCAGGGCCAGGCGGAGGTCCCCGAACTGACCGGCGTGCGGCGCAAGGGCGACGTCCGTACGCCGCTGTCGACCGATCGGTCGCAGGTGCCGACTGCCGGCTCGTTCAAGCTCGACCTGCGGGTGCGGGCGCCGAACCAGCTGTTCGTGTCCGGCATGGGGCTCGAATCCGAGTGGGAGATGGACATGCGGATCGGCGGGACGTCTGCCGCGCCGGTCGTCACCGGCGGGCTCGACACCGTCCGCGGGACCTATTCGTTCTCGGGCAAGCGGTTCGAGGTAACCAAGGGCCAGATCCGCTTCCGCGGCGGTGCGCTGACCGACCCGGATATCAACATCCAGGCGAGCACCACCACGAGCGACATCACCGTCGTTATCAACGTGACTGGAACCGGCCAGAAGCCGCAGATCGCGTTCACCTCGACGCCGGTGCTGCCGCAGGACGAGGTGCTCAGTCGCCTGTTGTTCGGGGCGAGCCCGGCCAATCTGTCGGCGACCGAGGCGATCCAGCTGGCATCCGCGTTGAACTCGCTGCGCGGGTCGGGCGGGGGCGGGTTGAACCCGCTAGGCAAGCTGCGCTCGGCGACCGGGTTCGACCGGTTGCGCGTGCTGGGCGCCGACGAGGCCACCGGCCGCGGTACAAGCCTCGCGGCTGGCAAGTACATCACGAAGAACATCTATGTGGAGATCGTGACCGACGCGAAGGGCTTCACCTCGACGCAGCTCGAGATCGCGTTGACCAAGGCACTCAGCGTGCTGTCGTCGGCGGGATCGAGCGGCGGGACGAACGCGAGCGTCAAATATTCGAAGGACTATTGAGTTCGGTCGGGCGTAGGATAGGTTCGGGTATGAAACCTACGGCGTAACGCCGGGGCGAGAGGATGCAGCATGGCCGAGCATGTCGACGTGATCGTGGTGGGTGCCGGTATCTCGGGGATCGGCACCGGCTACCACCTGCAGACACGCTGCCCCGACCGCAGCTACATGATTCTCGAGGGCCGCGGGGCTATGGGCGGGACGTGGGACCTGTTCCGCTATCCCGGCATCCGGTCCGATTCGGACATGCACACGCTGGGGTTCGCCTTTCATCCGTGGACCGCGGCAAAGTCGATCGCCGACGGCCCATCGATCCGCGCCTATGTCGAGGAGACGGCGCAGGAATACGGAATCGACCGGAAGATCCGCTACGGCCATCACGTGAAGACGGCGGCCTGGTCGACCGAGGACGCGCGCTGGACGATCGAGGCGACCGGGCCCGATGGCGCGGTGGTGACGCTGACGTGCAATTTCCTGTCGATGTGCGCGGGCTATTATAATTACGCCAAGGCCTACGCCCCCGAGTTCGAGGGCGCGGAGAGCTTTGCGGGGCGGATCGTCCACCCGCAATTCTGGCCCGAGGACCTCGATTACGCCGGCAAACAGGTCGTCGTGATCGGCAGCGGCGCGACGGCGGTGACGCTGGTCCCGACGATGGCACAGATCGCGGCGCACGTGACGATGCTGCAGCGCTCGCCGACCTACATCGTCGCGCGACCGGGCGAGGACGGGGTGGCGAACTGGCTGCGCGGGAAGCTGCCCGCCAGGGCCGCCTACGGCATCACGCGGTGGAAGAACGTGCTGATGGGGATGTTCTTCTTCCGTCTGGCGCGCAAGCGGCCGGCGAAGATGAAGGAGCGGATGATCGGCATGGTCCGCGACCATCTCGGTCCCGACTATGACGTCGCGACTCATTTCACGCCGCGCTACAACCCGTGGGACCAGCGGGTGTGCCTTGTCCCCGACGGCGACCTGTTCACTGCGATCAACGCCGGGCGCGCATCGATCGTCACCGACACGATCGCGCGGATCACGCCCGAGAGGATCCGGCTCGATTCGGGCAAGGATTTGCCCGCCGACGTGATCGTCACCGCGACCGGGCTCGAGCTGCAACTCATGAGCGGGGTTGCGTTCAGCCTTGACGGGAAACCGATCGAACTCGCCGGACGGCTCCAGTACAAGGGGATGATGTTCGACGGCGTACCGAACTTGTCCTCGACCTTCGGCTATACCAATGCCTCATGGACGCTGAAGGCCGACCTGACGGCCATCTACATGTGCCGAGTGCTCAACACGATGACCAAGCGCGGCCTGCGGCAGGCGACGCCGTACAACGACGATCCGACGATGAAGAGCGAGGCGTTCCTCGATTTCACCTCGGGCTATGTCCAACGCGCCGCTGCCGCGTTGCCGACGCAGGGCGAACGCAAGCCGTGGAAGCTCAATCAGAACTACGCGCTGGACGTGCTCGCGTTGAAGTTCGGTTCGGTCGACGACGCGATGCGCTTTTCGAACCCCGCACCGGTTCGGATACGGCAGGATGACCGCGCCAGCGCTGGCTGACCGGTTGGTACCGTGCTCGGCTCCAGTAGAGCGTGTGCGGATTGACGGCGAGATCCTCCGTAGAGCCGATCAATCGCGCATGTCGGTATCAAGCACCGGCATAGCTGGAGTCTATCGCTCGCGCGGCGCAGTCTTGTCATCAAAATGACTCGCTAGACGCACAAGGGGCGGCTGGCGGTGTCGCGCCGGGGACGGCTCCGCAAATGAATCCGCCAGGGCCGCACGACGCTCGAATTTCGGCCCGAGTACCGAAACGCGTCTACTCAGACGCGTTCGCGATATCCGGGCCGAAGACGTCATTCACCAGGGGCGAATGCCTTCGCCGTAGACGAGCGAGATAATGAACTTCAGCATTTTTATGCTCCCTTGTTGACACCCTTGGGGTGCGGGCTCCTCATAATGCTTAACAACGCGTTAAACAACAATGTTTGTAATTTGTTAATCATCTTTTCGGTTGCCGTATGTGTTAGATCTTTAAGGGTATATTTATGCGTCCCGGCTATCTGTGTGGAATGAGGGACAGTTCGTACGCGCCGGTCGAGAGCAGCATGTCGCGGGTCGATGCGCGGCCTGCGGATCCCGATTCGCCTGCAAGTCACGGTCCCGGCGCCTTTTCGCAGGTGTCGCGCACCGGTTGGCGGTTTCTCGTCCTTGCCGAACTCGCCAATTTCTCGGGACTTCGTCGGCACTTGGGGCGGCCGCGGGCGGACCTGCTGATCGTTGACGTTGCCGCTAGGATGCGCGACGCGCTGCCCGATGCGCGAGTCGTGATCGCAGGCCGCGACCTCATCGAACTCGCCTTTGAAAGCGACGCCCGGCTAGCGCTAGACGTCGCGATCGTCGCCTTGGAGACTGCGTTCGAGCGACTGTTCGACATAGACGGCGAATCGCACGTGATCCATCTGCAACTCGGCGCGGCCGCGGCTGCCGGACACGGCGACGACGTGCCAATGATCGAAGAGGCCGAGCACGCGCTGAAAGAGGCACGGGCGGCGCGTGTCGCCGTCGCGCGCGACGTGACGGGTACGTCGCTGGTCGTGGACCGCACCGAACTGGCGCGTGATCTCACCCAGGGTATCGAACGGGAAGAGCTGTTCCTTCAATATCAACCCAAGGTGCATCTGCGGCGGCAGGAGATCACCAGTGTCGAGGCGCTGGTACGCTGGAATCATCCGACCCGAGGCTTGGTGCTGCCCAATGATTTTATTCCGTTGGCAGAGCAATCGCGGGACATCGTCGCGCTGACATTATGGACGATCCGTCGATCGATCGCGGATCAGAAGACGCTTGCGGCAAACGGTCATGATTTGCGGATCTTCATCAATATCGCGGGTGTCTTGCTGGCCGACGGACACTTCGTCCGCCGCGCCTGCGCGCTGGTAGAGGAGAGCGGCGCGCAATTGGGGTTCGAGATCACTGAAACGTCGGTCATTCGCGACCCCGAAAGCGCGATTGCCAATCTCAAGGTGTTCGCCGGCATCGGTATTGTCATCGCGATCGATGATTACGGGGCCGGACTATCGTCGCTCGCCTATCTGAAGCAGCTCCCGGCGCGCGAGCTTAAGATCGACAAGCTGTTCGTCACGCAACTGACGAGTTCCAATCGCGACCCGCTGATCGTGCGGTCGACGATCGACCTGGCGCATGCGCTGGAGATGGAGGTGGTCGCTGAAGGCGTCGAGACGCAGGCGGCGATGGCATTGTTGTCGGTGATGGGCTGCGACATGATCCAGGGGTTCCTGATCAGTCGCCCGATTCACCTCGATGCGCTGATGCGCTTCCTGGAGGACGGCAAATCCCAGGCGATCGCGGCCGATCTGCGCGCGCCGTTCAACCGGCTCGCGACCGTCTGGAAGCGCGGCTGACACCTATGGCGCGCCGGTGGATCATGGCGGCCGTGGCCGTGGGACTATCGCTTGGCTGGCCGACAGCGGCGGTGCAGGCGCAGACCGAAGACGCCGTGAGCCGGTATGAAACGACGGTTGCCGACGCGAACGCGACCATGCTCGTCGATCCCGCCAAGGCACTGCCCAAGGCCATCGTCGCGGAGCGATACGGCGCGCAGATCGCCAGCGACCGTGCTCGCGGGGTCGCCATCGCGACCGCCCAATGGCTGCAAGGCGAAGCCTATCTGCGCACGAACGTTCCGGACAAGGCCGATGCACCGATCCGAAGTGCGATCGCCGCAGTTGCGCGGTTCGAACCGAGATCGAAGCTCCACGCCGATCTGTTGATTTCTAAGGGCTGGCTGGACAGTTACCAAGGGCAGGTCGGCAGCGCGCTGATCGATTATCAGCGGGCGTTCGAAATCTACCGGAAGCTGCGCGATCCTAGGGGGCAGGCGCGCGCGCTGGTGTTCATCGCCTTGCTTTACACGCAAGCCAAGGATCCGGAGACCGCTGATCGCTATTACGTGCAGGCACTCGATATCTATCGGTCCGATGCAAATATCGCGGTGTCGATTTACAACAACCGCGCGCTCGCGTTTGCGGACGACGGGCAACATGCCAAGGCGGCGGTGCAGTTCAAGAACGCGCTGGACCTGGCAAAGCAGCTCGACAGCCGTAACCTGCTCCAGCTCATCTATGCGAACATCGCACGCGTTCAGCTTGCCTTGGGCAATCTGTCGCTCGCCGATCGCGCGCTGGCGCGGGCGCGTGCGTTGGCGGATTCTAGTGACGCGAGCTTACAAGGGCGCCTGCTGGCGACCGCGGCGCAATCCGCGTTGCAGCACGGCGACCTCGCCCGCGCCAACCGGTTGATCACGACCGCACTCGTCGGGGTCGACCCCAAGACCTCCGGCGGCTCCTACCGCGATTTCCACGAGACCGCCTATGACGTTTTTCGCGTGAGCGGCGATGCCCCCTCCGCCCTCGTGCATCTTCAGGCGCTCAAGCGTCTCGACGACGCCGCTACGACGCTCGCAACGAGCACCAAGACCGCCTTGATGGCCGCACGGTTCAACTTCGCGAACCAGGAGCTGAGGATCAGCGAGCTGAAGGCTAACCAGCTCCAGCGCAGCATCGCCTTCGAGCGCGCCCGGGCCCAGACGCAGCGCTACATTTTCCTGGTCGGTGCGGCGGCCGTAGCGGTCGTCATCGCGCTGCTGGCATTCGGTATCGTCACGCTGCGGCGCAGCCGCGACGAGGTCCGCGACGCGAACGACGATCTGGCGGTGACCAACAGCGCGCTGGGCAAGGCGCTGGCCGCGAAGACCGAGTTTCTTGCCACGACCAGCCATGAAATCCGGACGCCGCTGAACGGTATTCTGGGGATGACTCAGGTCATGCTCGCCGATGCGTCCTTGGCGCCTGATCTGCGCGACCGCATCGGCGTCGTCCACGGTGCCGGCGAGACGATGCGCGCGCTGGTCGACGACATCCTCGACGTCGCGAAAATGGAAACCGGCAATCTGGCGATCGAGTCCGCGCCGTTCGATGTCTGCGCGACGATCGTCGATGCCGCCCGGATGTGGGAAGAGCAGGCACAAGCGAAGGGGCTGGCGTTCGCGGTCGACCTAAGCGGCTGTCCGACGATGGTAGTCGGCGATGCGGCGCGCGTACGCCAGATCGTGTTCAACCTCCTGTCCAATGCGTTGAAGTTCACCAAATCCGGACGCGTCGCGGTAACCGGCGACGTCGGCGCGGACGGGAGCTTGCGGGTCTCGGTAAGCGATTCGGGGATCGGAATTCCCGCCGACAAGATCGAGGATATCTTCGAATCGTTCCGACAGGCCGACGCCGGGACGACGCGTCAATTTGGTGGGACGGGGCTTGGCCTGGCGATCTGTCGCAATCTCGCGCGCGCCATGGGCGGCGACGTGACGGTCAGCAGCGTGGTCGGGGAGGGGGCGACGTTCACGCTTGTCCTGCCACTGATCCTCGCGCCTGCTACCGGCGCCGCCTGCGACGCCGCCGGCGCGACTGGCGATACGGCAGAACCGGATCGTGGATTGGTGACGCTCGTCGTCGATCGCAACCCGATCACGCGGAGCATGTTCAAGACGTTGCTGGCGCGGGATTGCGGACCGGTCGAATTCGCCATGTCGGTCGATGATGCAGTCGTGCGGTTGGCGCTGGGCGGGGTCGCTCGGGTGCTGGTCGACGACGCGACCATTCGGGACGGAACGGACGCCTATGAGGGTCTGGCGCGAATCGCGGACGCTGCTCGGCCATCCTTTGCGGAAACGACGGTGCTGTGGCCGGTATCGGCGGAGAGCGAGCGGCGCGAATTGCTGATGACCGGCATCACGCAGGTCGTCTCGAAGCCCGTCAGCGGGGGCGCGCTTGTCCATGCGTTATTACATGGATCAGTTTCAATAAACAACGGGAATCCGGACCTTGTATCGCATGCGGCATGACGCGTAGATGCGGCGCTATGGCGACACTTTTCCCTCCACAAACTGACCAATCGCGGCGGGGATCGTGAACGTTTTATTCATCGAAGACGACCGGATGAACCGGCGGGTCGTCAAGGATATGCTGGACGTCGCGGGCGCGACGATGGTCGAGGCGGAGAGCGCCGAGGGCGGCCTCGAGATCATCGACGAACAGGATTTGCGATCATCCTGGTCGACCTGCGGATGCCCGGCATGGACGGTGTCACCGCGATCGAGCATATCCGCGCGCGGGGCGATGCGAAGGCCAAGACGCCGATCATCGTCGTTACCGCCGATATCGCGCCCGATCTGCGCGAACGCTGTTTAGCGGCGGGCGCGGACGACGTGATCTTCAAACCCGTCGCGATGGACGCGCTGTTCGACGCGATGGGGACGATCCTGGCGCGCGATGCCGCGCGTGGTGGGATGATCGGGTAGTTCGGTCGCGGCGGTGGCTCAGGCCCCGTCGTTCATGGGCGCGGCTTCAGCGCATCGCCTAGCGATGCCGTCGCGCTGCCGCGACGTGCTGGCTTGGGCTGCGACGGGTCGGGCGACCAGCCGGTGAGGAAGACGATCTGGAACGTCTCGTGCGTCCGTCCTTGCGCGTCCGCCGCCGCCGCGAACGCCGCGATCGTCCGCCCGACGATCGCCGACGTCAGCGGCTGGCGCTGGGCCAGCACGTTGCCCGCAGCCATCCCGCGAAGGTCGCCGAACATCCGGCCGACATTGCGGTACCCGACATCGAGCGTCTCCACATCGGCGACCGGCAGCGCGAACCCCGCCCGCATCAGCAGGTCGCCGGCGGACCGCACGTCGATCTGTGGGTGAAGGCGCGCAGCAGGACGTTCGCTTTCGGCGGTACGAAGCGCGCCGCGGAGCGCGGGCAGGCTGCCGGCGCCGACGAACGCCCCCAGGAACAGGCCGTCGGGGCGGAGCACACGGCGGATCAACGCCAGCGCGCCTGGCAGGTCGGTGACCTGGTCCAATACGCCCGCGCTCACCACCAGATCGAACGATGCGTCGGCGAACGGCAGGCGATCTTCGTCAGCCTGCACGCCCCGGCCAGCGGCGGCGAAGGCGAAACCCGCGTCACAGCGTGCGACGCGCGCGCCGGGCGGGGCGATGAACGCGCCGTCGAAACACCCCAGGTCGAGAATGTCGGTGAAGGACCGCGTCACCGCGTCGAGGCGTTCGGCGATCCCGTCGAGCATCGTCGCGCGCAGAAAGTCGTGGTCGGCATAGCCGGGCGCGGCGCGGTCCCGGCGGACGCGGCGCGCGGCGCGGTCGAAGATCTCGGGGGCGGAGCTGACTGAAACGATATCGGACACGTCTATGCTTGTGCCGTGGTCGTGCGTTCCCGACAAGCTCTGCAGTTGAGGGGACTGCAGTGGGAGGCGGGGGCGGCATGGGAATAGTCGGCCCGTTACGCCACATCGTCGGGTTCGCGCTGCCGCCGCGCTGCGCCGGTTGCGGCACGCCGGTAGCGGAAGATCACCGGTTCTGTGCGACCTGCTGGAGCGGGCTGCGGTTTCTAGGGCCGCCATGGTGTGCCGGATGCAATCTCCCCTTCGCGTTCGATCGCGGGGAGGAGGCGCGGTGTGCCAGTTGTCTCGCCGATCCGCCTCGCCACGCCGGCGTGCGCGCTGCGGTCGCTTACGGACCGGTCGCGCGCACGCTGGCGCTGCGGTTGAAATATGGTGGCCGGATCGCGTTCGCCGAGACGATGGCGCGGCAGATGCGCCGGTTGTTGCCGGTCGATATGGACCTCCTGGTACCGGTGCCACTCCATCGCTGGCGGATCTGGTCGCGCGGGTTCAACCAGGCGGCGTTGATCGCCGATGCCGTTGCAGCGCTGTCGGGCGTGCCGCACGACCGCGCAGCTCTCGTACGCCGGCGACAGACGATCGTGCTGCGCGGGCTTGGCGGCCGACAGCGGTCGAAGGCCGTGGCGGGGGCTTTCGCCGTACCGGATGCGAACCGGGTGCGGGGCAGGGCGATCGCGTTGGTCGACGATGTTTACACCAGCGGCGCGACCGCCGATGCGTGCACGCGTGCGATGCTGAAGGCGGGGGCACGGTCGGTGACGATCCTGTGCTGGGCTCGCGTCCTCTCGTCGCCGGACGATTGACAAGTGCAGGGCTAAACCACACCTCCTCACAATGGCTAAAGTTGAAATCTACACCAAGGCGTTCTGTCCGTATTGCACGCGCGCGCTGAAACTCCTCGCATCCAAGGGGGTCGAACCCGAACAGTTCGACGTGACCATGGGTGGCCCCAAGAAGGCCGAGATGGTCGATCGGTCCGGCGGTCGCATGACGATGCCGCAGGTCTTTATCGACGGTAGGCATATCGGCGGGTCGGACGATCTCGCCGCGCTTGATGCCAAGGGTGGTCTCGACCCTCTGCTCGCCTGATGCCGAAGATCGGCGTGCTCCAGATGACGAGCGGGATCGATCCCGCCGTCAACGCCGCAACTTTGGTAGACGCGATCGGTGAAGCTGGGGCGGCCGGCGCAACGATGCTGTTCACGCCGGAGATGTCGGGGCTGATCGACCGCGACCGGTCGCGGGGTGCCGCGTCGATCGTTGCCGAGGACGCCGATCCAGTACTGGCGGCTGTCTGTGCCGCGGCGGCCAAGGCCGGTATCTGGGTGCATCTCGGGTCGCTTGCGGTACGCAGGCCCGACGGCAAGTTCGCCAATCGAGGGTTCGTGATCGATCCAACGGGCGCAGTCCGTGCCCGCTACGACAAGCTCCATCTCTTCGACGTCGACCTTCCGTCCGGCGAAAGCTGGCGCGAGTCCGCGGCCTATGTCGGCGGCGAGGCGGCGGTCGTCGTCGACACGCCGGTCGGATTGCTCGGCGCTTCGATCTGCTATGACCTACGCTTTGCTGATCTCTATAGCGCGCTGAGCGACGCCGGAGCGACGATCCTGTCGGTCCCCGCCGCGTTCACGCGTCCGACGGGGGCGGCGCATTGGCACATCCTGCTGCGCGCACGCGCGATCGAGGCAGGGGCGTTCGTCGTTGCCGCGGCACAGTCGGGAACGCATGCCGATAGGCGCGAGACCTATGGCCATTCGCTGGTCGTCGATCCGTGGGGCGACGTGTTGCTCGACATGGGTGACGCAACCGGGCTGGGCTTCGCGGATATCGATCTGACGCGCGTCGAGCAGGTTCGGTCGCGCATCCCGGTCATCGCGCACCGTCGGTCTATTCCCCCCGTCACGATCGTTTGGTGATCGTCTTCGACCTCAAATGCACTGGCGGGCATGTGTTCGAGGCCTGGTTCGCGTCGAGCGCCGCCTACGAGACCCAGCGAAGCGCGGGTCAGGTGCGATGTCCGGTCTGCGACGATGGGTCGGTGACCAAGGCTATCATGGCCCCCGCGATCTCCGCCAAGGGCAATCGCTCCCCGTCTCAGCCACGTCCGGACGCGGTCAAGGCGGCGATGAAGCGGATCGCCGCGCACCAGGCGAAAGCGCTCGAATCCTCGGAATGGGTCGGCTCGGCGTTCGCCGACCGCGCCCGCGCGATGCACTTCGGCGAGGAGAAATACGCGACCATCCACGGCCAGGCCAGCCTCGCCGAAGCCAAGGCGCTGGTCGACGACGGCGTACCCGTCGCCCCGCTTGCGCTTCCGATAGTTCCGCCAGGCAAGGTGAACTGATCTTGCCGACATCGGTCCGCCGGCGTTCCGGTCTCGAAAGACGGTCCGGCGCCAGCGGATAGGATATCAACGGGCGACGGAGACCCGGTAGATCATGCGGTGGTGATAGGGTCTGCCGGGATCGACGCGCGCCGAACCGAACGCGGGCTGGTTGGGCGTGTCCGGAAACTTCTGCGGTTCGAGCGCCAGGCCGTCGCCCATGCGGTAGACATGGCCGGACTTGCCGATCAGCGACCCATCGAGGAAATTTCCCGCATAGAATTGCACGCCGGGCTCGGTCGTCAGCACTTCGAGCACGCGACCCGATGCCGGATCCTCGACCCGCGCGGCAAGACCCGGCTCCGGCGTCGCGCCCTTGTCGAGCACGAAGTTGTGATCCCAGCCATGCGCGATGACGATCTGCGCATCGCGACCGTCGCGGATGCCGTCCGACAGCGCCCGGGCGCGCGTGAAGTCGAACACGGTGCCCGCGACCGGCTTCAGTTCGCCAGTGGGAATCAATGTCGCGTTGACGGGCGTGTAGCGGCGCGCGGGGATCATTAGGCGCTGGCCGTAAATGCCGATGGCCGAGCCTTCGCCGGCCAGATCGAACAGCGCGTGGTTGGTCATGTTGACGATCGTGGGCGCATCGGTCGTGGCGTCGAAGTCGATCGTCAGCCCGCCCTTGTCGTCGAGCGCGTAGGTGACCTTGACGGCAAGCGTACCGGGATAGCCCTGGTCGCCCGCCGGGCTGGTCAGCGCCATCACGACCTTGGCCTGCGCACCATTCGTAACGGACACGATCTTCCAGACATGCTTGTCGAAGCCGACCGTGCCGCCATGCAGCGTGTTGGTCTTGTCGTTCAGCGTAATCTGATACGGTTTTCCGTCGAGCGTGAAGCGGCCACCGGCTATGCGGTTGGCATAACGACCGACCGTCTGCCCCCAGAAATTCGGTGCGGTGACATAGCTTGCGGCATCGTCATAGCCGAGCGTGATGTCGGCCTTGCGACCGTTGCGATCGGGTGCGTTGAACGACTGCAGCGTCGCGCCGAGCGTCATGATGCGCGCGCTGACCCCGTTGGTGCCGGTCAGCGTCACCGCCTCGATCGCGGTGCCGTCGGGCAGTTTGCCGAACGGTTCGCGCTTGGCCGACGCGGCATGTGCCGCCTGCGTCGACAGCGCTGCCAGTACGGCCGCCACGAGGATCCCCGATTTCGAGCTCGACTTTGACAATTCCCGCATCCTGCTACCTTCATTTATGACTTGGCGACGTGAACCCGCCTTATGTGCCCGTATAGTCTGACAAGACTTTTCTGAGCAACCTTTGCGGTAAAACACTTTCGATGTGGGGTTGGGGAAGGTGCCGAAGTCTGCCGGGCCAAGGCCACCTGACGCCGCTTCCGGTTTGCAGGACGGCGGTGGAACTCAGCGCTCCATCGCCATCTGCGTATCTTCAAGTGCCAGGTCGACGAGCGCGCGCATCGCGTCGCTGGCGCCGGGCGCGTCGCCGGCCGCGATCGCATCGTACACGCGGACATGATCGGGAATCGGGTTGCGCGGCAAGCCGCGTGCGCGCTGTTTGAACTGCGTCGTCCAGCTAACCGCCGCGCCGATGCTCGCGCTCAGGACGATGAGCGCATCGTTGCGCGTCGCGTGCAGGATCGCGTCGTGGAAATCACGGTCTGCCGCACGCCCCGCCTCGGTCGCCAGCGTATGACGCCGCATGGCGGCCAGCGCGTCCTTCATCGTCTTCAGGTCCGTGCGGTCGCGGCGCACGGCGGCAAATGCCGCGGCCGCGGGTTCGACGATGCCGCGCAGTTCGAACAGGCTGCGAATGAAATCGATGTCGGGTTCACCGGCAAACGCCCAGGCGAGGACGTCGGGATCGAGCAGGTTCCACCGGCTGCGCGGCAAGACCCGCGTGCCGATCTTGGGCCGGCTCTCGACCAGTCCCTTGGCGGTCAGCACCTGCACAGCCTCACGATAAGCACTGCGCGACACGTCCAGCGCGGCCGAGAATTCGACCTCGCCCGATAGCGTGTCGCCCGGGGCATACTCCCCCGACAAGATCGCTGTGCCCAGCTTATGCGCCACCGCGCCGTGCAGCCTGCGACCCGTACCACGCGGCACCCGCGGGGAACCATCCTCACCCATTTCGATCTTCGTCATACGGACCGCTCCTTGGACACGGCGTAACAGGCCTGCCTCAATCGAGAAACGACAAAGATTGCCAAACCCCCACATGGCTTATATGTCCGAGTATAGGAGGGGCCACAATGTCCGAACACACTAATCTACCTGCGGCCGATCACGCCGGCTTTCGTTCGATCGATGCCGCGACCCGTGCCGCCGTCGGTGCCGCGATCGCCGTGCACGGCCCGGCCCATGTAGACGCCGCCTGTGCCGCTGCCGATGCTGCATTCGATGCGTACCGCGCGACCGGCAATGACGCACGCGCCGATTTCCTCGACCGGATCGGTGAGGAAATTCTGGCACTTGGCGACGAGCTGATCGTCACCGCGATGCGCGAAAGCGGCCTGCCGCGCGCGCGTCTGGAGGGTGAGCGCGGCCGTACGGTCGGGCAGCTGAAACTGTTCTCCGGCGTCGTCCGTCGTGGGGGCTGGATGGGCCTGCGGATCGATCCCGCCTTGCCCGATCGCGCGCCGATGCCGCGCCCCGATCTTCGGCTGCGGATGATCCCGCTGGGCCCCGTCGCGGTGTTCGGCGCGAGCAATTTCCCGTTGGCTTTCTCGACGGCCGGTGGCGACACCGCGTCGGCCTTGGCGGCCGGCTGCCCGGTCGTGGTCAAGGGTCATCCGGCGCATCCGGCTACCGGCGCGATGGTCGCCGGTGCGATCGACGCCGCGGTTGCTGCCTGCGGCATGCCCAAGGGCGCGTTCTCGCATCTGGTCGGTCCGGGCAACGACCTGGGCAGCGCGCTGGTGCAGGATTCGCGGATCGCCGCGGTCGGCTTCACCGGATCGCGGGCAGGCGGCCTGGCGTTGGTGAAACTGGCGCAGGCGCGCGAAGTCCCGATCCCGGTCTATGCCGAGATGTCGAGCATCAACCCGGTCGTGCTGTTGCCCGAAGCGTTGAAGGCGCGCGGCGCAGCACTGGGCACGGCGTTCGTCGGATCGTTGACGATGGGGGCGGGGCAGTTCTGCACCAACCCAGGGCTGGTCCTCGCGATCGAAGGCGAGGGGCTCGACGCGTTCGTGTCCGCCGCCGCGACTGCGCTGCCTGACGCGCCGGCCGCGACGATGCTCACGGGCGGCATCCATGCCGCGTATGAGCAGGGTATCGCCGCGCTTGCCAGCCATGACGCGGTGAAAGAGATTTCTCGCGGCAAGGTCGGCGAAGGTGTCGCCCAGGGGCAGGCGGCGTTCTTCGAGACAACGGCGGCGCAGTTCCTGTCCGACAAGGCGCTCGGCCACGAGGTGTTCGGGGCGTCGTCGCTGCTGGTACGGTGCACGAGCGAGGACGAGCTTCATGCCGTGCTGCGTGCAGCGGAAGGCCAGTTGACCGCGACGATCCAGATGGATGCGGGCGATGCCGAGATGGCGTCGCGGCTGATTCCCCTGCTCGAGCGCAAGGCCGGACGGATCCTCGCCAATGGCTGGCCGACCGGCGTCGAGGTCGCGCATGCGATGGTCCATGGCGGGCCGTTCCCGGCGACGTCGGATGGGCGCACGACCTCGGTCGGCAGCCTTGCGATCGACCGCTTCCTGCGACCTGTGTCATACCAGAATCTGCTGCCCGAACTGCTGCCGGAGGTGCTGCGCGACGGTACCAACGCACCGCGGCTGATCGACGGCGTTCCTGCCAACTAAACCAACCCAAATGACTGGTGGCGAACCGCAACAGCGGCGCTTCCCCCGAGGAGAGACTGATGACTTTGCGCCTGTTGCAGCATGTTGGCGTCGATGGCACGCGATCGGTAATCGCGGCCACGGCGGAGGGGGCGGCGTTCGTCACCGGCGTCGACAGTGTCCGCGCGCTAGCCGCGCGCGCGATCGCCGACGATAGCGATCTTGTTGCCGCGGTTGCGGCTTGCGGCACGGGCGCGAGCGTCGACATAGCCGCCGAACTCGAAGCCGGTCGCCTGTTGTCGCCGATCGATCACGTCGACCCGGCGCACCTGATCATGACCGGCACCGGCCTGACGCATCTCGGCTCGGCCGAGGGGCGCGACAAGATGCACCGCGCCGCCGCCGATGCCGAAAAGCAGACCGACTCGATGCGGATGTTCCTCGAAGGCGTCGAGGGCGGCAAGCCGGCACAGGGGGCGCGCGGGCAGCAGCCGGAGTGGTTCTACAAGGGCGACGGCTCGGGTCTGGTCGCGCCGGGTGCGCCGCTCGCGATGCCCGATTTCGCCGAGGATGGCGGTGAGGAGCCCGAGCTTGCCGGCATCTACCTGATCGGTCCCGACGGCACGCCCTTCCGCATTGGTCTTTGCCTCGCCAACGAGTTCAGCGACCACGTCACCGAGCGCCACAACTATCTGTGGCTCGCGCATTCGAAGCTGCGCCAGGCCTCGCTCGGCCCCGAATTGCTCGTCGGTACGCCGCCCGAGCATATCGAGGGCGCGAGCCGGATCCACCGCGACGGCGCGCTGCTGTGGGAAAAGCCTTTCCTGTCGGGCGAGGCGAACATGTCGCACAGCATCGCCAACCTCGAGGCGCATCATTTCAAGTACGACCTGTTCCGCCGGCCGGGCGACGTCCACGTTCATTTCTTCGGCACCGCGACGCTGTCGTTCGCCGACGGCGTGACGACGCGCGAAGGCGACGTGTTCGAGATCGAGGCGGCTCCGTTCACGCTGCCGCTGCGCAACACGTTGACCAAGGCTGCGGCGCAGTCGGTCGAAGTGAAGGCGCTTTGAGCGTGGCCGCCATTCGTATCGCGGTCGTCGGCATGGGGAAAATCGCGCGCGACCAGCATCTGCCGTCGATCGCGGGCAATGCCGAGTATCAACTCGTCGCCAGCGTGAGCCCCCGCGACCCGGGCGTCGAGGGGACGGTCAACTTCACATCGCTTGAGTCCCTGCTCACCGCGGGGCCCGCGATCGACGCGATCGCACTCTGCACGCCGCCCCAGGTGCGCTACGAGCTTGCATCGATGGCGCTCGACAAGGGCTTGCACGTGTTCCTCGAAAAGCCGCCCGGCGCGACTCTTGCCGAGGTTGCCGCGCTCGAGGATCATGCTGCCAAAACGGGCGCGACGCTGTTCGCCGGCTGGCATTCGCGGTTTGCCGCTGGCGTGGCGCCAGCCAAGGCGTGGCTTGCCGACCGCCGTATTGAGCGCGTCTCGATCGTGTGGCGCGAGGATGTCCGTGTCTGGCATCCTGGGCAGGCCTGGATCTGGGAGCCGGGCGGGTTGGGCGTGTTCGATCCGGGCATCAACGCGCTTTCGATCGCGACCGAGATCCTGCCGCAGCCGTTCTTCCTGACGTCCGCGACGCTGTCGACGCCGGCCAACCGCGCCGCGCCGATCGCCGCCGACCTCGCCTTCCGCACCTCTGCCGGCGCACCGGTGACAATGGATCTCGACTGGCGCCAGACCGGTCCGCAAAGCTGGGACATCGTCGTCGAGACCGATGCCGGCACGCTGAGCCTCGCCAAGGGGGGGGCGGTGCTGACGCTGCCGAGCGGCACCGTCCAGAACGCGGACGAGGAATATCCCGGCCTCTACACGCGCTTTGCCTCGCTCATCCGTGGACGCCGCAGTGAAGTCGACACGACCCCGTTCACCCTCGTCGCCGATGCGTTCCTGCGCGGCACCCGCACATCCGTGGAGGCTTTCGATGATTGAGGCAAAGATGACCCGTACGCTGAAGGGCCTCGCCGCCGCGCTGCTGCTGTCGACCGCCGGCATCGGCGCCGCGCAGACCGAGACTGCACCAGCGTCGACCGCTGCCGCGACCGTGACGGTCCACGCCGCTACGCCCGGCCCGACCTATGATCGACGTATCTTCACGCAGTTCGCCGAGCATCTCGGCACCGGCATCTATGGCGGGCTCTGGGTCGGCGAGAAATCGAAGATCCCCAATGTCCGCGGTTTCCGTACCGACGTCGTGACCGCGCTGCGCGGGATCGGCGTGCCCGTGGTGCGCTGGCCCGGCGGGTGTTTTGCCGACGAGTATCACTGGCGCGAGGGGATCGGTCCCAAGGCCAAGCGCCCGACCAAGATCAACACGCATTGGGGCGGCGTGACCGAGCCCAACACGGTCGGCACCCACGAGTTCATGGACCTTGCCGGACAGCTGGGCGCCGAAGCCTATATCGCTGGCAATGTCGGCAACGGCACGCCGCAGGAAATGGCGGAGTGGGTCGAATACATGACCTCGCCCGCCGGCGCGCTGGCCGACGAGCGCGCCAAGAACGGCCACAAGGCGCCCTGGGCGGTGCCGTATTTCGGCGTCGGTAACGAGCTGTGGGGTTGTGGCGGCAACATGCGCGCGGAATATGCCGCCGACGTCACGCGGCGCTACGCCACCTTCATCAAGGCGCCCGCGAATACGCGCGTGATGAAGATCGCGAGCGGCGCGAACGTCGACGACTATCACTGGACCGAGACGATGGCGCGCGAGCTGGTCGGCAAGGTCGATGCGCTGTCGCTGCATTATTACACGATCCCCGGAGGCTGGCCGCCACGCGCCTCGGCGACCGTGTTCGACGAACGCGGTTGGGCCGAAACGCTGTCCGAGACGCTTCGGATGGATGAGCTGATCACCAAGCATTCGGCGATCATGGACAAGGTCGATCCGAAGAAGACGATGTGGCTCGCGGTCGACGAATGGGGCACGTGGTATGCAGGCGATCCGGGCACCAATCCCGGCTTCCTGCGCCAGCAGAACACGCTGCGCGATGCGCTGGTCACCGCGATCAACCTCAACATCTTTGCGAAGCACGCCGACCGCGTGAAGATGACTGCGATCGCGCAGATGGTGAACGTGCTGCAGGCGATGATCCTGACCGACGGCAGCAAGATGGTGCTGACGCCGACCTACCACGTCTTCGCGATGTACAAGCCGTACATGGACGGCACGGTGCTGCCGATCGATATCAAGTCGCCCTGGTACAACAAGGACCAGTGGACGATGCCGTCGGTCAGCGCGTCGGCGGTGCGCGGCAAGGACGGCGTGGTACGGATCGCGCTCTCGAACCTCGATCCGAACAAGGCGACCAGCGTGACGGCAGCGCTGCCGGGCGTCACTGCACAGAACGTCACCGGACAGGTGCTGACTGCCCCGACGATGACCGCGCTCAACACGTTCGACGCGCCCAATGCGGTCGCACCGGCAGTGTTCAACGGTGCGCGGTTGAGCGGTGGAAATCTGGCGGTGACGCTGCCGCCGATGTCGGTGGTGATGCTCGAACTGAAATGACCGCGACGCCCGCCGGAGCAACCGGCGGGCGCGCATCCCGGGAGAGAGACGATGGCTGTACCCGAATGGGCAGCGGGATTGCTGGCGTTGGCCATGGCCAGCGGTGCACTGGCACAGGGCAGCGACACGCCGCGCGCAGCGTCAAACGCCGGCCTGACGGGGGATCTCGCGCCGGTCCACGATCCGGTGATGATCCGCGCGGGCGATACCTATTACGTCTATAGCACCGGGCTAGACGGCCAGATGTTGAGCGCGCGGACCTCGAAGGACCGTGTGAACTGGACCGCGGGCACCCCGCCGTTCGCGCGCCTGCCCGACTGGACGACCAAGGCCGTGCCGGGGACGAAGGGCATGTGGGCGCCCGATATCTCGCGCGCGGCAGATGGTCGGTACCGGCTCTATTATTCGGTTTCGACGTTCGGCTCGAACCGATCGGCGATCGGGCTTGCGACCAGTCTCACGCTTGATCCCAAGGCGGCCGGCTATGGCTGGCGCGACGAGGGGCTCGTGGTGATGTCCACGCCGGCGGACGATTTCAACGCGATCGATCCCAACCACGTCGTCGATGCGCAGGGCCGCGAATGGCTGTCGCTCGGCAGCTTCTGGACCGGCATCAAGCTGTTCGCGCTGAACCCGAAAACCGGCAAGCTTCTCGACCCTGCGGAGAAGCCCTTCTCAATCGCTCGGCGTCCTGCACCCGCGGGTGGGCCCGCTCCGGTCGAGGCGCCGTTCATCATCGGCCATGGCGGCTATTACTGGCTGCTTGCCAGCTACGACTATTGCTGCAAGGGCGTGAACAGCACCTATTACACCGTCGTCGGTCGGTCGAAGGCGATCACCGGACCGTATCTCGGCAAGGACGGCAGCACGATGATGCAGGGCGGGGGGACGATCTTCCTCCGCGCGGACCTGCAGGAGAAGCAACGCTTCCGCGGGCCCGGCCACCCCGGCGTGATGCACGATACCGACGGCAAGGACTATGTCGTCTACCACGCGTACGACCGGACCAGGAATGGCGCGCCGACGTTGCGGATCGCCCCCATATATTGGGGCGCCGATGGCTGGCCCGTTGCGGAGTATCGACCATGACCTATGATTTCACACGACGGCTGTTCCTGGCAGGCGCGGGCGTAGCGACGGCCGCCACCGCGAGCGGCGCAATCGTGCGGGCCGCGAAGCCTCCGGTGCCGGTCAACCCGCTGGTGCGGCAACGGGCAGACGCGCAGGTGTTCCTGCACACCGACGGCTGGTATTACATGACCGGGTCGGTGCCCGAATATGATCGGCTGGTGCTGCGCCGCTCGCGCACGATCGCCGGGCTGGCGACCGCGACGGAGCGCGTGCTGTGGCGGCATGAGAAGACCGGGCCGATGTCCGGCTTCCTCTGGGCGCCCGAGCTGCACCTGATCGACGGTCGCTGGATCATGTATTTCGCGGCGGGCCCCAGCGGCGGCGGCGAGGACGTGTTCCGCATCCGCACCTTCGCGGTGGTCTGCAACGGGTCCGATCCGATGACCGGCAGCTGGACCGTGCTGGGACAGCTGGTGACGCCGTGGGACAGTTTCACGCTCGATTCGACGAGCTTCGTCCACCGCGGCACGCGCTATCTGGCGTGGGCGCAGCGCGAGCCGGGGATCGAGACCAACAGCAACCTCTATCTCGCGCCGCTCGCCACCCCGCTGACGCTGGCGGCCAAGCCCGCGCGGCTGACCGTGCCGACGCTCGACTGGGAGATTCGCGGGTTCAAGGTCGCCGAGGCGCCGGCGTTGCTCGCGCGCAACGGCAAGCTGTTCATGACCTATTCGGCGAGCGCCACGGATTCGCGCTATTGCCTGGGCATGCTGACCGCGCGCGACGATGCCGACATCATGGATCCGGCGGCATGGTCGAAGTCGCCGCAGCCGGTGTTCAAGTCGTCACCTGCGCACAAGGTGTTCGGGCCGGGGCATAACAGCTTCACGGTCGACGAGCGCGGGCGCGACATGCTGGTCTATCACGCGCGCGATTACGACGCGATCAAGGGCGATCCGCTGTTCGACCCCAATCGTCACACGCGCGTCCAGCATTTCACGTACAAGCCCGACGGCAGCCCCGATTTCGGCGAACCGGTGGCGAACGGCCCGTTGCGGTGAGCGCGGTCGATCGGCGGACGTTTCTCGGCGGGGCAGCCGGCGTGGCGGGAGCCGTGACGGTTCCTGCGGTCGCGGCTGGCGCGCGCCGGAAGCCCGCCTTGCTGGCCCCGACGCCGCCGATGGGGTGGAACAGCTGGAACAGTTTCGCGACCACGATCACCGAAGCGCAGGCAATCGAGACCGCGACGATCATGCGCGATCGGCTGCTGCCGTCGGGCTATGACATCTTCACGGTCGACATCCAGTGGTACGAGCCGGGCGCGAGCAGCTACGAATATGCCGCCAAGCCGAAGCCGACGATGGACGCCTATGGTCGGCTGTTGCCGGCGCCCAATCGGTTCCCGTCGAGCGTCGGGGGCAGGGGCTTCCGCCCGCTCGCCGACCGGGTGCACGCGATGGGAATGCGGTTTGGCATCCACCTGATGCGTGGCATCCCGCGCGCCGCGGTGGAGCGCAATCTGCCCGTGTTCGGGACCAAATATCGCGCCCGCGACATTGCCGACACGTCGAGCATCTGCCCGTGGAACCCGGACATGTACGGCGTCGACATGCGCAAGCCCGGCGGCCAGGCCTATTACGACGGCGTGTTCGCGCTCTATGCGTCGTGGGGCGTCGATTTCATCAAGATGGACGACATGAGCCGGCCGTACGATGCGCATGCGCCTGAGATCGAGGCGGCGCACAAGGCGATCGTCGCGACCGCCCGCCCGATGATCCTCAGCCTCTCGCCGGGCGAGACGCCGGTGGCGCGCGCCGACCACGTCCGCCGGTTCGCACAGATGTGGCGGATCAGCGATGACTTCTGGGACGAATGGCCGCTGCTCGAAGCACAGTTCACCCGGCTGGAGAACTGGAACGCGCACCGTGTGCCCGGTGGCTGGCCCGATGCGGACATGCTGCCGCTCGGACGTCTGGCGCTCGGCGCGCGCGATACCAGGTTCACGCCCGACGAACAGCGGACGCTGATGACGCTGTGGTCGATCGCGCGCTCTCCGCTGATCATGGGGGGCGACCTGCGTCACCTCGATACGGCGACGCTGGCGTTGTTGACCAATCCCGAAGTCATTGCGGTGAACCAGGCGAGTTACGACAACCGACCGCATTTCCTCACCGACGGAATACGAGTCTGGTCGGCGCGCGTGCCGGGTTCAGACGATCGCTATCTCGCGCTGTTCAACACGGACAAGACCGCGCGGTCAGTACGGATCGATTTTGACGTGCTTGGACTAGCCGGGCGGGCACTCGGAAGCCGGGTCGGCGTTCGCGACCTGTGGGCGCGGAAGGATCTCGCGGCCGTATCGCGCGAGCTCGTGCAAAGCGTTCCGACGCACGGCGCCCGCCTGTTCCGGCTAAAGTACCGCGGATAAACACTATCTCGGGGTCACGCGCCGATTACTAGGAGCAAAATCATGTGGTAAATCCGCCACGGGTTCCCCGAGAACGCACGCTGTCCCCGAAAATCAGGCAAATATGCTTGCGCAGCGCTATGCTTTCCCTTAGCTAATGTCCGAGTAATAAACGAGCCGATATGTCGGCCGATGATCGCATTGGGAGAGGTCGCATGGCGATAAAATCGTTGATTCTGTGTTCCGCATCGTTCGTCGCCCTCGCGCTCGGCGCGCCGGCTCATGCGCAGGCCGTGCCGACGACGCCGCAGGATCGCCTCGACGTGCCGGCGACCGGGACACCTGCCGGTACCGATGGCGCCACGACCGCGCAAGTTACGCCTGCAGACCAGCCGGCCACCGACCAGACCGACGAGGACATCGTCGTCACCGGCGTCCGCGCCTCGATCGTCGGCGCGCTGAACGTCCGCAAGAATTCGATTCAGATCGTCGACTCGATCGTGTCGGAAGATGTCGGCAAGCTGCCCGACAACAACGTCGTCGAAGCGCTTCAGCGCGTTACCGGCATTCAGGTCACTGACCGAGCCGGCGGCGAAGCGGCGACGATCACCATTCGCGGTTTGACCGATCCGTTGACGACGCTGAACGGGCGCAACATCTTCACCGCGGCGGGCACGTCCTTCGCTCTGCAGGATATCTCGGCGAACCTCGTCAAGCAGGTGGACGTCTACAAGACCCGCTCGGCCGATCAGTTGGAAACCGGCTTGGCCGGACAGATCGACGTGCAGACGCGGCGCCCGCTCGATTTCGACGGCTTCACGATATCGGGCCTCGCACGCGGACTCTATTCGGAACTCGCCGACAAGGTGAACCCAAACGCCGCACTGCTGATCAGCGACCGTTGGAAAACCGGCATCGGCGATATCGGCCTGCTCGTGAACGGCAGCTACACGCGCGCCGAATACCGCAATCAGAATTTGCAGGCCGGCGCGATGGTGCCGTTCGCGACGGAAAACCCGGCGGCGGGTTCGGGCCTCACCCCGCTGGAGCGGATCTTCCCGGGTGACAGGAACCAGAACTGGACGCCGGGCCTGGACGCAGGCCTGCCTACCGCGCCGGGCTCCACGCTCAACATCAACGGCGTCAATACACCCTATTATCTGTCGAGGGACGCGGTCATCGCGTCCGATCTTTACGGCAAGCGCGAACGTCGCGCGCTCAATGCAGCGCTGCAATGGGCGCCCAACGACCGTTCGGTCTACACGGCCGAAGTCTTCTACACCGGCTTCAAGGGCAAGACGTTCAACAGTCTGAATTTCAGCTTCGTCGACTGGTGGGGCAACCTGCCGGCCAATCCGGGATCGAGCTTCGCGCTGTTCGACGGGACAAACATCATCAAGTCGCGTCAGGTCGGAGCAGTCGCGGGGTTCAACAGCGGCGACACGGCCACCAGCAAGACCGACAGCTATGTCTATGCGTTGAACGCCAAGTGGGACGTGGCCGACCGTGGCAAGATCTCGGCGGACATCACGTATCAGGACAGCAAGAACAAAACCTCGTTCTTCGCCATCCGCACCGATCGCGGGCCGCTCGACATCGACGTGGACTTCAATGCGGGCGGTGGGCTGCCGTCTTACAGCTTCGGCAATCAGGCCGTGCTGACCGACGCGACGGCTTGGACGGTCGGTAACCTGTTCGACAGCGGTACCAAGAATACCGGCAGCGCGCTGACGATGATGCTCGATGGCGAATATTCATGGGACGACGGCTTCCTGCGGCGCATCAAGACGGGCTTCCGCTTCGACGACCGCAAGGCTGACAATTATGTGCGTGACCAGGGCGCGGGCGGCCTGGGCACTACGCTGGCGGCCTTCGGTGAAGGCAAGCCGTTCACCAACAGCGGCTTTTTCGGCGGTCGGGCGGACATTCCGACGAGCTGGGTGCTGGCCGATCCGCGCAGCATGGACCGGGATGCCGTCCGCACTTTGTATCGCGCCGTGGCGCCCGGCCTGTTGCTCTCCGATCAGCTGAGCTTCGGCCAGGTGTTCGGCATCTCGGAAACGAACCTGGCCGCCTATGCCCTTGCCGATGGCGAGGTGAGCATCTTCGGACGTCCACTGCAGCTTCAGGCAGGCGTACGCTATGTGGCGATCGACACCGATTATGACTATTTCGATCGCGGTGCGAACTTTGCCCAGACGAGCGTGTCGAACGGTTCGGAAAAGTGGCTGCCTTCGTTCACCGCGCGCTATGCGCTCACGGACAATCTGCGCATCCGTTTCAACTATGGCGAAACGCTTCGGCGCCCCAGCTTCGGTGATCTCAACCCCAATCCCGTGCTAACGGGCGACTTGTCGCGCATCGGCTTCGGTTCGGGCACGTCGGGAACGGCGAACCTCACCCCGACTCATTCTAAGAATATCGATTTGGCGGTCGAATGGTATTTCGAGCGCAACAGCGCGATCTATGTGACGGCCTTCCGTCGCGAGATCGACGGGTTGGTCGTGCCGCTTACGGTGCGTGAATCGATCCCCAACAACTATCTGCCGCGCAACGAGACCTATACCGAATCGTTCAACATCACCCGTCCGGTGAACGCGTCGGACGGCGTGCTGAAGGGCGTCGAACTGGGCTTGACCTATTTCCCGACCTACCTGCCCGGTCCTTTGAACGGCCTCGGTGTCACCGGCAGCGCGACGATCCTGGATTCCGAACAGACCATTCCGCTCACCAATGCTGCCGGTGAGATTACTGGATCGACGAAATCGGCGTTCTTCGGCGTATCGAAACTGTCGTACAATGCCACGCTGGCCTACGATAACGGGCCGATTGGCGCGCGTCTGTCGTACGTCTGGCGCAAGGGCTTCCTGCAAAGCAACGAAGCCCGGGCGTTCGCCAATCCGATCGGCTTCTGGCGCGCGCCGGAAAAGAGCCTGGACTTCCAGCTTACCTTGAACGTGAACAAGGATATCGGCTTGACCTTCGACGCGGTGAACCTGACCAAGGCGAAGCAGCAGAACTATTACAAGTTCGGCGATGTCGGTAACCCCGAGCAGTTCAACTCCAGTACGCTGCTCATTGACCGCACCTTCGCGATCGGCGCACGCTACACGTTCAAATGATGGGGCAGGGGCGGTGGCTATGTCACCGCTCCCGCGGGGAGAAGCTGATGAAGGTCGTCGCGGGAAGGCTAGTACGGCTTGCGATGCTACTGGCGGCGGCCTCGCCGGCGTTGGCCGCGCGCGCGGCTCCCCCGCCATCCATCGCACTCGACACGCAGCGGATCGCGCGGGCGCTGTTCGGCAACGATGCGCCCTGGTATGTAGACCGCATCCCGTTCTTCGAATCTGCGGATCCAAAGATCGATGCGGTCTATTACTACCGCTGGGCACTCTACCGCGCGCATCAGCGTGACTTGGGGGCGGACGGGTATATATCGACCGAGTTTCTCGACGATGTCGGTTGGCAGCTCGAACCCTATGCCAGCTTGAACGATGCGACCGGATTTCACCTCGGCGAGGGGCGTTGGTTGCGCGACCGGCGCTATGCCGACGATTATATCGACTTCATGTATCGGCGCGGGAACGACCGGCATTTTACCGACTATATGGCGGACTCGGTCTATGACCGGTTCCTGGTCGACGGCGACCGCGTGGCGGCGACACGGCATCTGGCGGCGATGCGAAAGCTCTACGCCGCGTGGGACGACCATTTCGACACGGCCAAGGGGCTCTACTGGGTAGAACCGCTGCTCGACGCGACCGAATACACCATCTCGTCGATCGACGCGTCGGGCGGCAAGGATGGGTTTCGCGGCGGCGATTCATTCCGGCCGTCGATCAACGCGTATATGTACGCCAATGCACGGGCGATCGCGCGGCTGTCGACGCTGACCGGCGACCGTGCCGGCGCAGCAGCGTTCGATGCGCGGGCGGCGGCGATCAAGATGCGCGTGCAGCGCGACCTGTGGAGCCCCACGCTCGGGCACTTCATCGACCGGTACAAGGTCGACAACGCCTATGTGAAATACTGGGCGCCGATCCGCGGGCGCGAACTGGTGGGGTATCTGCCCTGGACGTTCGATCTGGCCGACGACGATCCGCGGTTCGCCGGTGCGTGGACGCATCTGCTGAGCCGCGACGAGCTGGGCGGGGCGGCGGGCATGCGAACGGTCGAGCCGAGCTACGAGCATTACATGCGCCAATACCGGTATGAAGGCGCGGCGCCCGAATGCCAGTGGAACGGACCCATCTGGCCGTTTCAGACGACCCAGGTGCTGACCGGCATCGCGAATCTGCTCGATCATTATCACCAGTCGGTGGTGACGCGCGGCGATTACATGCGCCTGCTCCGTCAATATGCCGCGCTGCATTATCAGGGCGATCGTCTCGATCTGGAGGAGGATTATCACCCCGACACCGGCCGGCCGATCGTCGGGCTCGCGCGCAGCCACCATTATTTCCATTCGGGGTTCGCCGACCTGATCCTGACCGGGCTGGTCGGCATCCGGCCGCGTGCGGACGACAGGCTTGAGGTCAATCCGTTGCTGCCCGGCGCTGCCGATCCGCAGTCGCTCGGCTGGTTCCGGATGCAGGACGTCCCGTATCACGGGCATAGCGTGGCGGTGACCTGGGATGTCGACGGGCGGCATTATGGCCGCGGGGCAGGGCTGACGATCGAGGTCGACGGCCGCCGTGTCGCACATCGTACGAAGCTGGGGCGGATCGTCGTGCCAATCGCTCGAAAGCCGGTCCCGACGATCGAGCGACCGATCGACCGCGCGGTGCAACTCGTTCGCGGCGCATTCCCCAAGGGCAGCGCGTCGAGCGGTATCGATGCCGAGAACGTCCATGATGCGATCGACGGGCGGGTGTGGTTCTTCCCCGAACTGCCCAACGGGTGGTCGTCGGCCGCGTCGCCGGCCGCGCAATGGTATCAGGTCGACTTCGGCAAAAGCGTCGACATCTCGCGAGCGGAACTGGCGTTCTTTGCCAATGGCAAGGACTTTGCCGCGCCGAAAGCCCTACGTTTCGAGGCTTGGGACGGTCGCCGCTGGCAGGCGATCGGAGCGCAGACCAGTGATCCGATCGCAAATGGGATAACGCACGCGCAATGGACCAAAGTTTCGGCTCAAAAGTTCAGGGTGCTGTTTTCCCAGCCGACGGCAAAGCGGACGCGCTTGGTTGAGGTCAAGTTGTTCTAAGTAGTTTCGTGGATTAGAGTATTTTACTCTACTTAGGCCAAAGCTTGAGAAACAGACTATCTGGGTACGAGACGTTATCCGCACGGCGTTAACGTACCTCTTTTACCCGGCAATAAGCTCCCGGATCCGCGTCGCGAGGGCTTCCATGGCGAAGGGCTTGGTCATCACGTGCATGCCGGGGTCGAGATGGCCGTGGCTGAGCACGGCGTTCTCCGCGTAGCCGGTGATGAACAGCACTTTCAGGTCCGAACGGATGACGCGGGCGGCGTCCGCGACCTGGCGCCCGTTCATACCGCCCGGCAGTCCGACATCGGTGATCAGCAGGTCGATCCGAGCCGAGGAGTTGAGAATCTTTAGGCCGGCTGCCCCGTCTTCCGCTTCCAGCGCCGTATAGCCAAGGTCGCCCAGCACCTCGCTGACCAGCATCCGTACCGTGGGCTCGTCGTCGATCACGAGGACTGTTTCGCCCTCGCGGCCCCGCGGGGCATCGGCGAGTTCGGCCATCGCGTCGTCACTCTCTACCTCGCCCATGTGCCGAGGCAGGTAGACGCAGACCATCGTTCCCTGTTCGGGTTCCGAATAGATCGACACGGCGCCGCCCGACTGTTTGGCAAAGCCGTAGATCATCGAGAGACCGCGGCCCGTTCCGACGCCGATCGGCTTGGTCGTGAAGAACGGGTCGAACGCCTTGGCGATGACCTCGGGCGACATGCCGGTCCCGGTGTCCGAGACGCAGACGGAGATGTACTGGCCGGGCTCGACGCCGCGGTCGCGCGCGGCCGTGCGGTCGAGCCAGCGATTGCCGGCTTCGATGGTGATACTGCCGCCGTCGGGCATCGCGTCACGGGAGTTGATGCACAGGTTGAGGATCGCGTTCTCCAGCTGGCTGGGATCGATCAGGCTCGGCCACAGGCCGGCGGCGCTGACCGTCTCCAACCTGATCGCGGGGCCGATCGTCCGACCGATCAGGTCCTCCATGCCAGATACCAGCTGTTTCACGTCGGTCGGCTTCGGGGCGAGCGTCTGGCGCCGCGAAAACGCCAGCAGGCGGTGCGTCAGCGCGGCGGCGCGGGTCGCCGCACCTTGCGCCGCCGTCACATATTTCTCGACCTCTGCCGTGCGGCCCTGTGCCATCCGCATGCCGATCAGTTCGAGCGATCCGGAGATGCCGGCGAGCAGGTTGTTGAAATCATGCGCGAGTCCGCCGGTGAGCTGGCCGACGGCTTCCATCTTCTGGGACTGTCGAAGCGCTTCCTCGGTTTGTGCGAGCGTCTCCTCCTTCGCCTTGTCGAGCGTGACGTCGCGACCGACCGCGTTGATCAGGTTGTCGGCCGGACGCGTGCTCCACGAAATCCAGCGATAGCTGCCGTCCTTGTGACGATAGCGGTTGTCGAACCGGGCATGGCTGATCCCCGTCGACAGCTGCTCCGCGCCCTCGATCGTATGCGCCACATCGTCGGGATGGACGAGGTCGAACAGGTTCAGCCCGAGCAGATCGCCTTCGCTCCAGCCGAGCACGACCTTCCAGGCGGGATTGACGCTCGTGATCTGGCCTTCGAACGTACAGCGCAGCATGATGTCCGCCGACAGGTTCCAGATTGCGTCCCGGTCGGCGGTGCGCTCTGCCAGCAGCGTGGCGCGGTCATGCACGTCGGTGACGTCGCGAGCGCTGCAATAGAAGCGATCGTCTTCCGGGACAGCCACCCAGGCGAGCCACCGATACGCGCCCGACTTCGTCCGGTATCTGTTCGAAAAGTTCAGGACAGGCTCACCGTCCGCCAGCGCCTGCAACGCGCCGAGCGTCGGCTCGATATCGTCCGGGTGGACGAAGCTGAGCAGCGGGGCGGTGGTGAGCTCGATCTCGGACCAGCCGAGAACATGCGTCCAGGCCGGGTTCACTTCGGTGAAGCGACCATCGCTGATCGCGATGCCGATCAGATCGGTGGTCAGTTCCCAGGTGCGGCTGCGCTGTCCCGAACGCCGCGCGAGTTCCTGTTCCATGTCGGCGTTCAGGACCGAGAGGCGCGCTTCGCTTGCCCGCCGCTGTCGCTCCGCGACGATCTGCTGCGTGATTTCGGTGCAGGCGCAGAACAGCCCCGCGATCGAACCGTCGTCGCTGGGCACCGGCGTATAGGAGAACGAGAAATGCGCCTCTTCGGGATAGCCGTTGCGGTGCAAAATGAGCTCGAGATCCTCCATATGGACCGGATCGCCGGCAAAGACCTGATCCATCAGCGCGCCCACCGGCCCGATGACCTCGGGCCAAATCTCGAAGAACGGTCGCCCGAGTGCGCGGGGGTGCCGTTCGCCCAGCATCGGCGCATAGGCATCGTTGTACAGCAGGATGCGGTCCGGGCCCCACGCGATGAACATCGGCTGGCGCGACGAGAGCATCACCCGGACCAGCGTGCGCAGCGGCTGCGGCCACGCGTCTTTCGGCCCGAGCAGGGAAGCGTCCCAGTCGAACGCCCGCATCCGCGCCCCTAGGTCCCCGCCGCCTTCAAGAATGCTCATGCGTTCCGTATCCATCGTTCAACTCGACCATGTATAACTAGCCAAACCGCACTTAGGTCACTGTTCTTTCGAGGCGATTGAGGACGTTAGAGCCGCTGACCCTGCAACGCGAGGAGGGCGAGTTGGAAGTGCGCTACCAGATCGCGCAAAAGGCTAACCGGCGTCGTGAGCCGTATCCGATCCTATCAGCGCGACCATAGCGGACGGCTTGTGTTGCTCGCGGTTCGCGGTCATCGTGTTGATATGAAACGCTTGCTTCCGCTGCTCCTGGTCCTCACCGCGGCCACCGATCCGGCCCCGCCGATCCTGTCCGCCGCCCGGATCAAGGCGGACGTGCGCACGCTGAGTGCCGACGACTTCCATGGTCGCGGACCGACTCAGGCTGGGGAAACGGCGACGCTCGCGTTTCTCGAAACCCGGTTCAAGGCGCTTGGGTTGAAGCCCGGCGGAGACGCAGGCTACCGGCAGACGGTGCCGATGCTGCGCTGGACCCGCGACCGGGCGAGCTTCGTGCTGGACCTTGGCGGGACCAAGCGGACGCTCACGCCGGGTACCGAGATCGCCGCGACCTCACGGATCGTCGGGACGTCGGGGCTGGACCGGGCGGGCGTGGTGTTCGTCGGCTATGGCGTCGTCGAGCCCGCGCTCGGTTACGATCCGTATCGCGGCATCGACGTGCGGGGCAAGGTCGTCGTCGCGCTCGCGGGCGATCCGGACGTCGAGGCAGGACGAGATCTCGGCTTTGGCGGGCGGGCCTCGTCCCCAGCCGCGCGCACCAAACTCGCCGAAGCGCAAAAGCGTGGCGCGGCGGCGTTCTTTCAGATCCACGACACCTTCCCGTCCAGCTACCCATGGCTGCAACTCGCCAAGGGTGACGCGGTACCGGGCTATGCGCTCGACACGGGCAGCATGCCGCCCGCGTTCGGCCTGCGCGGCACGATCCGCAACGATGTCGGTATAGCCCTGCTCAAGCAGGCAGGGCTGGACTACGCAGCCGCCAAGCGGGCCGCGCAGAAGGCGGATTTCCGCGCGGTGGCTTTGAAAGGCGCGTTTCTGACTGCCTCGACGACCATCTCCCTCGACCATGTCGTCAGCCACAACGTCGTCGGCATCATGCCCGGCACCGATCCGGCCGCAGGCAGCGTGCTCTATGGCGCGCATTGGGACGCGTATGGCGAGAACGCCTTCGATCCGCCCGCCGACCGTATTCGCAACGGGGCGATCGACAACGGGACCGGCACGGCAACGCTGCTGGAGATCGCGCGGACGTTCACTACTGCGAAACGCCCCAGGCGTTCGGTGGTGTTCGCCTTGTGGACCGCAGAAGAGAAGGGGCTGCTCGGCGCCAGCTGGTACGCTGATCATCCCGTCCTGCCGCTCGCGACCACCGCTGCGCAACTCAACCTGGATCCCCATGTCGTGCTCGGCCGGACACACGATCTCGAACTGATCGGTGTCGGCCGGACCCCGCTCGAAACCGATCTCGCGCGGGTTGCCGCGGCGCAGGGGCTGAAGATCGTGCCCGAGGAGAATACCGAGGCGGGCTGGTACTACAGGTCCGATCATTATGCGTTTGCGCAAAAGGGCGTGCCGGGCGTCTATTTCCGTGCAGGGCGCGACCTTGTGAAGGGGGGCCTGGTAGCCGGCGAACGCGAGCGCGCGCGGTACAATGCGGCATGCTATCACCAGACGTGCGACGAGTTCGATCCCCGCTGGGACATGACGGGCGCCGCGCAAGAAGGCAGCGTCGCCTACGCACTGGGTCGCGAAATCGCCGACGGGCGGAGCTGGCCACGCTGGAATGCGAGCGAACCCTTCGCTGTGGAACGGGCGAAGACCCAGGCGGCGCGACGTCCCTAGTTCGGCGCAAAATCGATGATCCGCAACCGGTAGCGTCCGGGCGGAAGCATGAGCGCGACATCTTCCCCCGCGCGGATCGCGACACGATCCATCGGCACGGAAGTGGCCGGCTCGCCGACCGGGCGCGCCTCGACGACGCGCCAGCCGCTCGCGGGATACAGCCCGCGCGGGATGCTCGTCGGCAGGTCGCCCGCTCGCTGCCGCCAGAGGGGGCGCCCGCGGATGAAGCGGGCGGTAGGGTGATCGACGACCACATCGAACGTGCCCGGCGGCTCGTCGGCCGGCAGGGTCGATAGCCGCACGTCGCCGCCACCGCCGCGACAGGTCGTCTGCGAAATCGTGAGCGGGTCGATCCCGGTCTTCTCCTTGAGCCGCACGGCCATCCACCGCGTGCCGTCGGCGCGCGGAACTTCCGTCGCGTGCGAGTAACCCACATGGATCAGCAACTTCGCGCCCGGATGATCGTGGACGAAGGCAGCGAGGTTGCGCGCTTGTCCTTCCTCGCGCGTTGCGATGCGCTGTTCCATCGTCGCGTCAGCCGCCGGATGCTCGTCGATGAACTCATAAGCCAGCAAGTGAAACCCGAGCGTCTTGGCACGCCGCCCGAGCCGCCCATAGCCTGCCTCCGACAGATAATGGCCGTCGCCATCTTCGAAATAGGGCAGCGCGGGCTGCCGCACGAAAGACGGCAGATATTTCGCGGGCGTGCCCGGCATCGACGGAGACAGCGTCTCGAGTGCCAGCTGCTCGTACCCCAGCGGCCGCAACCGTGTCGCGACCTTCGTGGTAAAACCCCGATGGTCCGAGCGCTCGTGGCTCTCGTTGATGATGACGATCGACGTCTTCCGAGCGCGCCGCTCGATCTCGGTCAGCACATCCGATGCTGCCTTCGATGGGGCGCAGCCGCTGGCCTTATAATCCCGGCTGCTCGCGGCAATCAGGTCTTCCCGGCCGAAAAGGCTCAGCGTCTGGCCGGTGCTTCCGTCGCCCAGGGGATGGGCCGGATCGATCGCCGCCAACCGGGTCAGACTAGACGACAGTTTGGGTAGGCTGGCGGCCGTCACGCGCTCGACCGGACCCTCGAAGCGGACGCCCCGTGCCGGATGTTCGTTCTTGGCGACTACCGACGCGCCCGTTGTGGCGAAGATCAGTAGCAAAGCGATGCGCGCGGGGGCGGTCAGAGGCATGACCGAAGCTATCAAGCTAATCGTACGCTTGCCACAATCTTCCATCGTGTCGGGACGCCAAAGGTCTGACCTGATCGACCAGCGATTGCTGCGGACCGCGTCCAGCCGACATACGGAAAGGCATCGCTCTCGAAATGTTCAAAACGTCCGCTGCATGGCCGCGGCCCGGTGCTGACGCGCCAGTGCGAGCCCGAGTTCGAGGATCGCTGCCTAGCACGAGCAACTTTTACGGGCGCTTGCCGGAAGAGATGAGACTCGTTGGTACAAGAGACTGCGGTATAGTGTAGCAGCTTAACCAGTCGGCATGGTTGAAGCTGAGGGCTGGCGAAGCCAGACCCAGCGCGAACCATGCCGTAAAGCGTCAAGCGAGACGCTTGTGGGTGTGGGATGACGTTCGGCTAGTCGGTGTCCGACGGGCTTACTTTCTTTGCGAACATCTGGGCACCGCCCTGGCCGATGCCGTGACCCTGCTTCAGCTCGTCCAATGTCAGCAGCAGAATCCTGCTCGTTCCGATCGCGGCCATCGCCTGAAGGAAGAACACGAGAGTGAAGCGCCCGCGCGCCACCTTGTTCTTGATGCTCGCCTCCGTCTCCTCGACGCCGATCGCCGCGAGAGCCTCGGCGAGCTTCGCGTAGGAAAGCCCCCGGGTCATCAACTGCCCGCGGAGCAGATTCTTCGCGACCGATTCCCAGTCGTCATCACCGATAGCTGATTCTGCACTCATTGGTCGCGCATCCGATGCATATAGTTTCGAATATGCGACTTTTCGCTTGCCTGCGCTGCGCTAAAGTCTCATATGTGAGCCATTCAGTAGCGGAAATGCAACCCGAATGGCAAGCGCGGGCCGGCAACGGCCACAACATCACACACAGGCGAAGCGGTACCGCACGTTCACGCTCGACGACCTGTATGCGATGAAGGAGGAGGATTACGAACGCCTCTTCCGCCGCATGCGCTGGCCAGAAACCGACGGTGAGCCGGTCTGTCCCAACAAGGAATGCAAGGGCCTCGACCATTGGTGGCTGGAGAACCAGCAGCGATGGAAGTGCAAGGGCTGCCACAAGCAGTTCAGCATCACGAGCGGGTCGGGCTTCCACCACACGAAACTACCCTTGCCGACCCTGCTCAAGGCGCTGCGCACCTTCATCCTCGGGTCGAAGGGCAACGCGACCAGCACGCTGATGAAGGACGTTGGTATCCAGTATAAAACGGCCTTCCTGCTCCAGCAGAAATTTCGTGACGGCCTGAAGCACTGCATCGACGAGATCACGCTGGAAGGCGAGGTCGAGATCGATGGTGCCTGGTTCGGTGGCTACATCAAGCCCGAGAACCACAAGATCAACCGCGTCGACCGCCGGTTGAAGGAGAACCTGAACGGCAAGCGCCTGGTCGTCGTCGGTGCTCGTGAACGCGGGCGCCATGGCCGTGCGATCGCACGCGTGTTCGAACAGGAATGGCAATCCATTCCCTGGCTGCGCGAACACATTGACCGGAGTTCGACCGTCTATTCGGATGAGGGCCAGTGGGACAACCTGCTCGCCTCTCACAAGCTGCTGCAGGTCAACCACTCCGAGGAATACCAGAAGGACGGCTTCATCAACACGAACCAGATGGAGAGTCTGTTCTCCCGTCTCCGCCGGTTCGAGGTCGGAACCCACCATCACATCTCGGGCAAGTATCTCGTATGGGGCGACAATTACGATCAGCGGTGCGCGTCAATTAGGATGAGCGCCTGCGGGCATGTCTTGGTCGGCTAATTGACGCGGCGCGTCAATTAGAAGGTTATGGATTTGGGACGGTCTCGTTGGTGAAGCCTGGTATG
>DATLXI010000014.1:0-518516 GCA_035575755.1 Sphingomonas sp. | reverse complement strand
GTCGGTGTCCCACCCGATCCCATTCCGAACTCGGCCGTGAAACCCGCCTGCGCCAATGGTACTATCGCTCAAGCGATGGAAGAGTAGGTCGTCGCCAGGCATTGAAGCCCGTGCGACATGCATCACACTATCTGAACCCATCCACATGTCTCCTACACCCAACGTTCCCTCAGCGGAACCGTCGCGGGGTGGAGCAGCCCGGTAGCTCGTCAGGCTCATAACCTGAAGGTCACAGGTTCAAATCCTGTCCCCGCAACCATCTTAATTTGCAACACCTCCGAGGGAAACCTGCGGAGGCTTTTTGCGTTTCCGCTCCAGCACATAGCGACAGCATCGAGGCAAGCTCACCACGCAGTTCGATCGCGAGATTGCCATTTTGCGGCGTCAGCACCACAGCCTTGATGAGCGCGCGCAACCGTTCGAACGCCTGCGCCTTCAGCGCGTCGTCCTCGAACGCCGTGGTGAGTTGTTCGACCTTTTCACGGTACACGCGGCTCAGGTCCGGGGTAAGCAACCCGGGCTCCGGGGAAACCGTCTCTGTGGTTTCCTGTTCGGCAAGATCCTGTTCGGCGAGCAGGATCTTACGCCGCTCGGTCCAGATCTTCATCTTGTCCACGAACACTGTCGCATCCACGCCTTTCAGGATAGCGGCCTTCGCGCGGGAAAGCTGGTGATCGAGATTGGCCAGTTCGGCCTCCCGTTCGGGGCGGCGCTGACCTTTGCAGCTGTCAGGCGACGGGTCTCGGCCCCATATTCCAAGAGGAACGCTGCAACAACGTCGTCATGCAGCATCTCGCTCGACAGGCCTGCCAGCACGCGCTTGTCGAGTTCGTCCTGGCGGATCGTCAGCCGGTTATCGCACCACGTCGGTCCCTTCTTGGCGGCGCCCTGGCAGCCGATCCGGCTCTTGCCCGATTTGGCATAGCTAGCGCCGCAGCTGCCGCAGGTCATCTTGCCGGTCAACAGATACCGCGGGCGCTGCTGTGCGAAGAACGGCAGGCCGGCCATCTCGGTACGCGGTTTTGCTGCGCGCGCCAGCGTAGCCTGACGGGATTTGACCCGGTCCCACAGTTCGAGCGGGACGATGCTGAGCGCCGGTGACGCGACGTCGTCGGATCGCTTGTCTTCTGGGTTGATGAAGGCGTGGCGTTTTCCCGTTTCCGGGTTCTTGCGATAGGTTTGCTTGCCGTACGGTCGTCGGCCTACATACAGCGGGTTGTTGAGGATGCCGGTGCCGCGCGCGGCGTTGCCGGTCAGCGTGTTCGGCGTCCACGCCGCGGCCTTGCCGAGCGGATGTCGGCTGGTTTTGCCGCTACGCGGCGAGGGCAAGCCTTCGGCATTGAGCTGTCGCGTGATGGTGATAGGAAACAGGCCGGCCGCATAGTCCTCGAAAATGCGGACCACCACCGCGGCCTCGGCGGGCACGATCTGCTGCAGGCCGCGGATGCGTTCGCCATTGCCGTCGTGCTCGATGCGCTTCTCATAGCCGTACGCAGAGCCACCGGGGTTCTTCCCCATCGCGTGACGACGCACGAGCGCATCGCGTGTCTTGTCGCTGGTAGCGCTCAACTGCTCGGCGTTGATCGTACCAATCATGCCGATGTGCAGCGGCGTGACTATGCCTTCCTTGCGCGTCGCCAGGAGGATGCCGCGAAACCTGAGACGGTCGAACAAAGTCGCGATATCGGCCTGACTGCGCGACAGCCGGTCCATCGCGTCGGCGTAGACGATGTCGACGCCGCCTGCGGCAACCGCCGCCAGCAGCGCCTTCATACCCGGGCGGTGCATCGTAGCCGCCGACTCCGCTGCATCTGTGAAGCAGAGCACCTCCTGCCAGCCTTCGCGCATGACCTCGCGCCGGCACATCATCAGCTGCGTCTCGATCGACTGTACGTCCTGTTTGTCCGTCGAATACCGCGCATATATCGCACACCGCTTCATCTTTCCTCCATTCGTGCTTCCTGCATTCGAAACGTAGGTCGTCAAGATGGCCGCCTACCCGTTTTCGGGGCGACCTGATTCCTTTGGAATCTCTGCTGCCGCGCCAGATCGCGCGCCAGCAAACGAGCGAGGTCCAGTGCGAGATCGTGGAGCGGCGAGGGGGGCCGCGACGGCATCCAAGCCATCTGGCGCGCGAGGCGTTACTTTGACTCCAACCTTCCCACGTAATTGCCGAGCCGGATCAAGACGCGGCCGTTGGCGGATCTGCCGCTGTTCATATATGGTGGAAACCGGCCCGGCCGCTTTCGGGCGGCGATCGCGGTAAGCAGCCGTTCGTTCAGGTGATGGCGCAGGGGCCTAATTTGCCGGTTCCTGTTGGATAACAGCCCGGCCCTTTCTAGCACCAACAGGGCGTAAGCGGAGGTCGGTATACTAAGTGTCGCGATGCCGTCTCACGCTACGACGGAGATTGCTGTTCGCATGGCCACCTGAGCCGAGCGACGACGTTTTGAAACCGACTTGTGTCATGCCAAGCCTTGAGGAAAAGCGGGGATAATCCTCTCGTGTCGCACCCTTCCAGTTGTGACAGCTCTCCGATCCCTCTAACCTTAATCGCTACCGCGATTATCAACGGATTAACGATCGATGCGGTCGAGCCAGAAGCAAACTGCCCGGCATTACGGGTTGTCACCTTTGCGGGCATGTGCGTTACTTTGGCAAGAGCATCTGCCATCTAGCATGCCCGATCAATCGTCTATACGGACAGTCTAGCCTTGCGTCATTCGTGGGGTGCGACATGCGTATCGAAGGTGATCGTGGAGCGGATTTCGACGGTGTCCGGGCCGATCGACATGGGACAGACTATGCCGGGCATCGCCACCACATCGAACAATTCGGTGATGAAGCCTTCGAGCTTCACCCATTCGACGATGTCGCCGGTCGCGAGATTGACGACGAGCACGCCGCACCACGGCTCGGCGTCGCGATCCTTCAAGGCCGCATCGAGCGCGAGGCCGGCGAACGTGCCGTTGCGAGGCTTCGATACGGTGACCAGCGCATGTCCGTTGTGGATCGACATGCCGCGAAGGAAGCCCGGGCAAAACGCAATGTCGGTGCGCTCGCCGCTCTGCGGATCGATCCGAATGATCTGGCCGCGGCCCGAATCGAGCGCCAGCACGACGTCGCCATACACGCGCGGGCTGTGCGGCATCGAAAGCTGGTCGGTCACGACGCGGTCGGTAGCGACCTCGATCAGTACGCCACCCCGGTCGCGCCGTTCTCGCTCGACTACGCCACGGCGCAGGTGATCCTCGATGATATCCAACCCGGTGACGTCATCCTGTACAATGGGTGCGGAGATTTCGCGTTCGCCCTACGCGTTTCGAGGGCGACAGGCGCAAAGCGCGGGCGCTGCTCGGCACCTTGCCGTCCCTGATTCATCTGCACGACGCGAAGGATCGCGAGCGCTGCGCTGGTGCATCACCCAGATGATGATGGAAATGCGCGTGGGCCGACCTGGTGGCATGCTCGCCGCGCGGCATCTGGCGCATCTGATGCTGCGACAGGCCTTCCGCCTGCATCTCGCACGGCAGGCCAATGATCGCGTGGGCCTGCTTTACGCGCTGGCGGACCCGCAGCGTGGTAAGGCAATTGACGCGATACACGCTGACCCGGCGTACCGCTGGACCCTTACCGAACTGGCGAGCCGGTCCGGACTATCGCGGTCGATCTCCGCGCAGCGGTTTCGGGAGCGTGTCGGTTAGACACCGATCGGCTACCTCGCTCGGTAGCGCATGATGTTGGCGCAGGACAGGCTCACGGACGGACGGGAGGCGCTTGCTACGATCGCCAACGAGCTTGGCTTTGAATCCCAGAATGCTTTCAGCACGGCGTTCCGGCGCATCATCGGCTGCTCGCCGCGCCGCTACGCCCGTGCGGAGGAAGTAGGCGCCAACCTTAGCTAAACTCAACCCAGCCTTCTCATTTCGGCCGTTAATGAGTTTTGGAAAGGCATAAGCGTTCCTATTCAACCATCCCGTTTGAGAACGCTGCCCCCTCGGCAGTTGGGTGACATCCATCTGGAACGTCGACAATCTCGGTCACAGGCAGAAGCGGACGAAAAACAGGAGTTTTGCGATGCCTGAGTTGGCCTGTCGGCGCGTAGCGTAGCTGGGTCCGTTCTATGTACTGACCCCGTCATGGACGTGTCCTCGCTTTGCCCAACACCTCCGCGATGGCCTCGGTCGCACAGCGTTCGTCATTGGCCGATCCACCTGATCCGGCGACGCCGATACCCCCGATTACGTCACCATCGACGACAATCGGCATGCCACCGCCCAACAGAAGCAATTCCGGAATAGTGACGAGGTTACGGGACGTCGGATCGGTCGCGGCGCGCTCGGCCAGTACGGTCGTGTTCGCCTTGGTTGACAAGGCGGTGAACGCCTTGCGCTGCGCGGCGAGCGTGTTGTGCGGGCCGATGTCGTCGCCGCGCTGGAGCGCGACCAGGTTTCCGCCGCGATCGACTACCGCGACCACGGCCTCGCGGCCTATCGTCCGGCACGCAGCAATTGCGGCGCCCGTGAGGCTTTTAGCCAGCGCCAGCGAAACGGTTTTACGCTCCAGCGGCACCGCAGGGGGTGTGACGGCGATTGCCGCTGGCAGGAGAACGATCAGACTCAACACCGTGACGTGACCTTTCGAGAATAATCAGCGTGGGGGCGCATCAGGCGACACCGGCTGCGATCAGCGCGGCGCCGGTAAGCAGCTCCCCACCGCCGTCGCCGATCCGCACATTGTCGCGTAACCGCATGCGGAAGATCCGCAGGCCAAGCCACAGGTTAATAGTGCCGAGGGAAACCGCTGCCGCCAGCGTGACGGGAAGCGTCATGCCAGCCATGCTCAGTTTCCCCGGTAGGTCGAATAGCCATAGGGGCTGACGACTACTGGCACATGGTAGTGACCCGCCTTGTCGATCACGCGGAACGTCAGCGTGATTTCCGGAAAGAACGGGCTCGCTGCCGCATCGGGGTAGCGCGACATGTCGAACTGGAGCCTGTAAATTCCGGTGTCGAACGCCTTGGCGTCCCCAAAGCTACGAACGCGGCCATCGGCATCGGTGGTAGCGGTGCCGACCGTTTGCCAGCGCCCGTCATCCGCACGCTTCGAGAGGGTCACAGGCACCGCCTTACCGCCAACGCCCCGGGCGAGGTCGAGAACGTGCGTGGAAATGTCGGCTGCCGCGGCGGGGGTGGCGACTGCGCCGAGCAACAGAGCGAGAGCGATGGCCTTCATGAGCGATATCCTTGCTGAGTGTCGTGGCGGGGAAATAGTGTGTCGAGCCGCGCTATGCCCGATGGTACGATCGCGCCTCGCTGGATCAGACGACGGTCGCGCGGCGGAGCGGCGACTGCGGCGGCGGCGTTTTGCGCATCGGCTATGACGAACGTCGCTTCGTCACCGATAGCCATGCCGTAGCGTTCGAGCCCCAGCACCGATGCTGCGTCCGTCGTGGCCATATCCAGCGCGGTCACGAGATCGGCGTCGGTGAAAAAGCCCGATCGATACCCGATCATCATCGCGCGTCCGAGCATGTCGGCGTCGCCATACGGCCACCAGGCATCGCGGATATTGTCGTTGCCGGTAAACACACGCACGCCTGCACTACGAAGCACCTTGATCGGCGGGAAAGCGCGGTCACCCGGCGCATTCGTCATGATCGCTACGCCGGCTTCCGCCAGAATATCGACGGTGCGTGCGGCTTCGTCCGGCCCAATATCACCGAGCGCATAGGCGTGGCTCACGACGACCTTGCTCTGCATTCCGACCGCGGTCGTTCGCGCAGCGATCCGGCGAAGCTGCTCGATCCCCTGCCGACCGGGTTCGTGTAGGTGGATATCGATCTTCACGCCGTGCCGTTCCGCCACGCCGAACACCACGTCGAGGTGCGCGTCGGCATCACCGTCGAACGCCGACGGGTCCAGCCCACCGACGACGCGTGCCCCTTCCCGAACGGCCGCATCGAGTAGGTCGGCGGTCCCGGGCGAAGCCAGGATGCCGGCCTGGGGAAACGCGACGATCTCGACATCGACGCGGTCTTGCCACGGCTCGCACGCCGCCATCACGGCATGCAGATTGGCGAGGCCGAGCGACGCATCGACATCGACATGGCTACGCATCGCGACCGTGCCAAAACCGTGCGCCTGCGCCAGCAGCGCGTCCGCGCGAACGGTCACCGGCAATGCATCCGCAAGCAGCTGCTTTTCGATACCCAGGCGTTCGCCAAGGCTGTCGGCTGGGCGATGCGGACGCCAGCCATCGCCAACGAAGCTCTTGTCGAGATGGATGTGGCCTTCGACGAATGCGGGGAGGACCAGAAGCCCTGCCAAGTCGATGATATCGGCACTGGCCGCCAGAGATGCCGGCTCGACAAACTGACCGTCCGACATCGCCAGATCGATGGTTCGACCATCTTTGAGCAGAGCGTTTCGATACAGGCAGGGTGCGACGGCGTCACGCAATTCAGCGGTCCTTGGCTTAATGAACTCCGCAAATGGGCGCGCGCGATCACATTTGCGAATGAGGTATTTGAATGGTCAGCATTCGATATTAGAATGCCGCCATGCTCGACCCGAGATTGCTCCGTACCTTTGTTGCTATCGCTGATTCCGCCAGCTTCACGACCGCAGCCGATCGTCTCAACTCCACCCAGTCGACGGTCAGCCAGCATCTTGGCCGGCTTGAAGCAGCCGTCGGGCAGTCGCTGATCGATCGATCGGCGAGGCCGATTTCGCCGACGCCTTCGGGCGAGCGGTTGCTGGGCTATGCACGGCGGTTACTGGCCTTGCAGGATGAAGCGCAGACATTGCTCGCCGACCCATCGGGAACGATCACGATCCGCATTGGGGTTCCCGATGATATCGTTACGCAGGCCATGAGCCGACAGTTTGCGCGCTTCGCCGAACGGCATCGTGAAATCCGGTTAGATGTGACGACAGGCCTCAGCCGCGATCTGACGAAACGCTTCCGTGCCGGCGAATTCGACATTGCCATCGTCAAGGAGGCGAGAGCAGATGGCGACGCCCGCGCCAGTTTCTCCGAACCGCTTGGCTGGTTCGAAGCCAGGGACACTGACGATGGCTGGCCCGACCCTATCCCTCTGGTGACGTTTCCACCCGGCGGACTGTACCGTGACCTCATGATCGACCGGATAGAGCGCGAGCGACGAAGGTGGTACATCGCATTTACCGGCAACAGCTTGGGCAGTGTCCTGTCTGCCATTGAGGCCGGGTTAGGAGTATCGGTCCTGCCCGTCAGTACCGTCGCCGCACACGCCGTTCGTCTCAGTTCCATCTTCAACGCGGATGCGCCGTTGGTGGTGTCGATCTATGCTTGGGAAAGCGACGGCGCGACGGGAGAACTCGTCGTTGCAATGAGCGAGACGCTGTCGGACCGTCAGGGCGAGCAGATCAGTTCGAAACCTCTCGACGAAAGGTAATATGCTTGCGGGCCCTATTTGCTCCGATCCTTGCTGGCGCCACGTTCGGCGGTCGGCTTATGGCGTGTATCGGTGCCGCGGTGAGCATCGCGTTTACCGCAATTGTGACAGCGATGGTATTCGGCGACGGGTGGCCCGCAGTTCTGCTCGTGGCTCCGATGGGTGCTTCGGCGGTACTCATCTTTGCCGTACCGGCCAGTCCGCTTGCGCAACCCTGGTCAGTGATTGGTGGCAACGTCATCTCAGCCATTGTCGGGGTTGGGATCGCATCCATAGTGTCATCGCCCGCGCTTGCGAGCGGATTGGCAGTCGGAGGTGCGATCCTGGCTATGTCGTTGCTGCGGTGTCTGCACCCTCCTGGCGGGGCTGCCGCACTGACCGCAGTTATAGGCGGTCCCGCCGTCACGGCAGCGGGCTGGATTTTTCCAGTATTGCCTGTTGGTATCAACGCCGTCATCCTGACCGCCGCCGGGATGCTCTTCCATGGGCTATCTAGGCATTCCTACCCGCATCGTGCAGTCTCGATGATGGCCGGGCCAGCCGCTCCAGTAGGGGATATCATTCCGCATCCTGAAGACCTCGACGCAGCGCTCGCTGACCTTGGTGAGACATTCGACATAGGTCGCGAGGATCTCGATTTGCTCTTGGAACGCGTGAGGGTGCATGCGGCGATACGTCGTGCAGACAACGATGCTGGAAGACGGGGCTGACGCCCACACGGACAAACCTTTCGGGGAGCGTCATTTCTGGCGTTGGCGCCGTGCGAATTCGGAAAGCCAGCTGTCCGCTATTAAGGGTTACAACCGGAACGGTTGAGACACCAGTATCGGCGGCGGATCCTATCGTAAACGTTCGGACCTCAAACCGGTAAGGCCGTCACAAATGATGGGCGGGGCGGTCAGTCAGGCCGCCCCATTCTCACTGCCGGCCTCACCCATGCGATATTGCCGATAGGACCGATCCCACCGCACGGCGGCGCCGGACGCGATCGCCGCACTCGACAGCGACCGACCGTCCGGCAGCGTGGATCGAACGACGACGCGACTGTAGCTCTTGCCGAGCGCCTCGCATTGCAGCGTCTTGTGTAGCACCAGTCGTCTGACGATCTGCGGGCTTCGCTGGGCTGCGGCATTGTCGCAGCGATAGTTCACCCGCCGCGGGTCTGCGGCTCGCACCGCGACGCGCTTTCGAAGTCCGGCGCCTGAACGCCGGCGATCCGGACCTTCATGCCGTTCGAACACCATAGCGGCCCGTCGCCGTCATGGACGCGGATAACAGAGCATGGGAACGCCGTCGGGGTTGCGGCGGCCACCGCACGGGTGAGGAACAGCATCGCCTAGCCCGCCATCCAGTCGTTCTCGGCATCATCAATCGCAGCGAAGGCGTCACCGTCAGCTTGTTGTTTGCGCAGGTGCGCGCGCACCGCCTCGGGGTCACCGTTCTTCGGGAATATGCGATCAGCACGGGCAGCTTCTGCAATGCCGTCAACCCAATCGCCGCAGTCGCGCTGGGTTAGCAGCCATTTCCCGAACGCAGGCTTCGGCTCCTGCTGGTAATCGTCGTGACCGGTCGTTTTCGTGTCCCTCGAATCGCTGGTTCGCCAATAGCATCGGATTTATGTTCTTGCATGTTCTTATGAGTCAGTCGGGATCGCACCTCGCAAGGGGCACGCGGGACGCGGGACGCGGCGAGTCAACACTGATGGAGCAACGAAATGCAGCACGATCTGCGGCTGTGTGCGGCTGCGCGCGCCATTCACAACCACGTCTACCCGCCTGTGGATCTCGCACCATTCAGCTTCGACGAGGCCAAGCGGTTCGGAACCATCGAGTATTGGCAGGCCGTCGGGGCGTCTCAGGATGCCCGTTCGGTACTTTCTGCCCGACACGAGCAACTCCTCTTCGCAGCGATACTCTAGACTGTGTTTTCCAGACACTGCAAGCACCCGGTCCTTGTCCCGCTGCCCCGTCTTCATAATGGTATACCGCTTCACGACGTCCCATTCGAGTTAGCGCCTTGCGAGGTGCCGTTCTTCCTAGTCCACACGCCAGCGGGGTTGCCGTCGCCGGCGTAGGACGACATGCAGGACCGATCGACCTGAGCGCCTGGCTCATCGAGCATCCGGCCGCGAGCTACGTCATGCGTGTCGAGGGGCGGTCGATGGCGGATGCCGGAATCATCGACGGCGATCTGCTCGTCGTGAACCGCGCCAAGTCGCCTAGAACGGGCGCCACCGTCGTCGCGCTTGTGCACGGTTAGCCGACTCTAAAGCGCCTGCGCTATCTCGATGGCCGCCACTGGCTTGTGCCCGAGGCCAAAGGGTTCCCGGACATCCTGGTCAACGAGCATGTCGAGATATGGGGCACGGTCGTCGGCGTCTTGCTCAAGATGGCATGAGCAGGCCCATAGCCCTGATCGACTGCAACAACTACTACGTCTCGTGCGAACGAGCATTCGACGCGAGCTTCGTCGGCGTGCCGGTCATCGTGCTGTCGAACAAGGACGGCTGCGCAATCGCACGGTCGGCGGAGGCCGAGGCGCTCGGCATCACGATTGGCGACGCGATCCACCATTTCCGCGACAAGGTACGGCAGCACGGCATCAAGGTTCGGTCGCCAAACTACGCGCTGTACGGCGACATGCAGCGACGGGTCCTGGCCGCCTCCGAACCCTTCGCTGCGACTTTGAAATCTACTCGATCGATGAGACGTTCCTCGATCTTTCCGGTTTCGGGCAGCGAGATCTCGTTGTCCACGCCAATGCGATGCGTGCGCAGGTCCAGCTATGGACGACGATCCCAACATGCGTTGGCATCGCGGAGACGAAGACGCTGGCAAAGCTGGCGAACGCCGCGGCCAAGAAGAGCCCGGAGTTCGCCGGCGTGGCGGATCTCCGGGACGACGGCGTGCGGCGCGATGTGCTGCACGCCTTCGCGGTCGGCGACGTATGGGGCGTTGGTGGTGCGACCGCACGCAAGCTGACTGACCTGGGGATCATACCGCCGGCGCGTTAGGAGATATGCCGATGAAGCAAGCGCGTGCTGTTGGGACGGTCGTGCTCGAGCGGTTGGTTGCCGAGCTGTGCAAAGTCCCGTCCAACGCGGTTGAGGCAGTCGAGCCACGACGGAAGGGCATGGCCGTCACTCGATCGTTCGGGACGCCGATTTGCGACTTCGAACGGATGATGGGCGCGCTGTCCCAATATGCGCTGCGGGCCGGCAAGAAGCTACGATCGCACGGGCTGGTTGCCGCGCGCCTGACCATGTTCTTCCACACGAACAAGCCCAAGCCCGAACGGCCCCAGTACGGCGCATCGCGCATGATGACGCTGCACCCGATGACGAACGACAGCCTCGAGCTGATCGCGGCGGCTAGGCGCGGGGTGGAGAAGGCATGGCGGGATGGTTACGCCTACACGAAGGCCGGCATCATGTTGGACGATCTGCTGCCCGAGGAGGATCGACCACGCACGCTGTTCGAAGAGGATACGGCGAAGCGGGACCGGATGATGGGCGCGCTTGACGCGATCAACGGCAAATTCGGCACATGGACCGCGGTTACTGCGTCACAGGGGTTCAAGCGGGAATGGAAGATGCGGTCGGAGATGCGATCGCCGGCATGGACGACGGACATAGCGCAGGTGCCAACCGTCCGGGCCTAGTCGCATTCGCTGGCGATGCGGCGCGACCATCCGAAAATGCGGATTTCGATTCGCAGCGTCGAGCGCCGATCGTTCCGTTAGGATGGATCCCAATCCTTCAAGCACACGTCCACGACATCGGTGGATCAATGACGCGATCAGCGATACGCTTCACCGCGGCAGCCCGGGGGCGGGCGGTAAAAGGGTGGAGCTATGAAGAAACTCGCATCGCTAATGGGCCGCTCGTTTCTCCTCGTCGCGGTCATCTACTTCGTGACCGTCACGGCATCCGCGATAATCTTCGAAATCGCCGAGGGTAAGTATGATGCGGTGGACTCGTTCTGGTGGGCGTTCACCACAGCGACCACGACTGGTTATGGCGACATCTACCCCGTCACGAAGACCGGTCGGGCCGTAGCGCTCTTCCTGATGCACTTCGGTCCAGGTTTTGCCTTCCCGATGATGACAGCAATCATGTCAGCCAAGTTGATCGTGGACAGTGACGCATTCACTCACGGTGAGCAGGAGCAGTTGAAGGAAGACATCGCGGCGATCCGGGGAATGATGACGCCAGCCAAAGACAGGAGCTTTGCCGCCGCTGCCCGACTTGAAGCCGACATGCGGCGCTACCTGCACGATGAGGAGCCGACCCGTCGCGCCCATAGCCTGGATGAGTTCCGGCAGCGGCTGGCTCTGACGCCTTGGGCAGAGTCTGAACGACGTTCAGACGGCGATAGAGAAGACGAAGCATCCGACGGGAAATGACACTAACGGCATCTGGACGATAAAGCTCTGCGGCAGAGCATGCAGCCAGAAATGAGTTCCTATGCCTAACGCGAGCAATGTTGGTTACTGCAAAGGACCCGTCAGCCCCCACGCATTCGACATTGTACCCCTTCAGCCGCGTTACGGCAGCCTCGATGCAATGTGCCCGGTGTGTAAGGACCGCGGTCAGTGGAGCATTGAGATCGATCTCGTCAGCTTCCGGTGCAAGCGCACGGGGTGTGACAGGTGTTTTGGCGCAGGCTGGGTGGAGGCCGGGACCGACCCAGTTGGGTTCCCTGATATTGTACTGTCGCCGCAAGACCGCCCGCAATGGACCGTCCGCTGCGACGCCCTAGAGAGCGCCTTGCACGTGGATCCTGCAGAACCTGGGCTCGCACAGACGTAGGTGCCGACCCGCCGACTGCGCCTACTGCCTGGACGCAACCGCAATTACATCCATCGGGGCCGCGACCCATGGCGCAGCCTAAGCCCGGTTTATCGTTAGGCGCAATATGGTGAAGAGGCTCGTCGGTTGTTCAGCTATTTGTTCGCCCGACCACAGCGCAACGGTGATTACCAAAGGGATGATCGCCCACCCTTCCCAGGTTCGCGGTGTCCAGCCGATGCCGACGACTTTGGGCTGAAACCATTCGCGCGGGTGGTTCATGACGGCTCCGATACTGGCGGGATTGGCCGGCGAGAAAACGTAACGGCCCGCCTGGTCAGTGACCCTTCGTCGATAGTCGAGCCCTTGCTTCTCCTAGCTAGCGCGAGTTCGACATTCGCGAGAACCGTTATCTTTCCGAATTAAGCAAATGTCCAAAGCGCATCACGCAATACGGGCTAGAGTGCAGGTTCAGACTTTCGCAGATGCCGGTGACGCTGCTTGGCAACCTCCTCACGCGCAGCCGCTCTCAAGCGTTCCTGTGTCATCACGGGCGCCCGGCCCTGAGCTTGCGCGATCAAATCCGCGATCCTTTCGGCGGTGATCACGCTCGCCATTAACTAAACGCCATTGCCGGGCTATTTCGACAAGCCTCTCAAAGCTGTCCTGCAAGAACTGCTCGATGCGGCAGTCGCTACCGCTGCGGTACGCGCAGATGCCTGCCTGCACGACCTGCTGCACGCCGTGGCCGATCTTTTCCAAACAGGAAGCAACGATGATCAAGCGCAAACGCGCCTGCTTGTATATCTACTGGTAGACGGGGTCCGCTAACGTGCTTTCAGGTCAGGATCGCCAAGCGTCCCGAATAGTAATCCCTAGCGGGCACCCCTCTAGACGGCTTCCCGGTCGCGGTACTTGAATAGATCGCCTTTTCAGGCTGATGTGTTGCTGCGCTGGCTAATCAGACCGGCGGATGGGAGAGACAAACCATGCTTCGTTTTGCATTCGTAGCGGCATTATGCGTCACGGCCTCCGCAGAAGCGCAGACTACTCCGGCCACAGCCACCGGTAACTTGATCGAGAAAGCGGTAAACAGACCGGGGACAAGCTGGACCTTCTATGGCGCGAATTACAAGGTGAAGGTCGCGAAGGCGCCTGGAATACCAGGGGATCAGGCAGTGCGTGTGACGATGAGCGCCAAAGGTGCGAATCCTTGGGACGCGGGCGCCAATAGCGACACGGTGAAACCGGTAGTCAGCGGAGATACCATGATGCTCGCCGTATACCTGCGGGCGCCAGATGCCGCCGAGACGCAAACTATCGAGATTCCAATCAGCGTGGGCGAGGCGGACGCACCCTACCGCGTGGTAGCGCAAGCCACCGTCAAGGTCGGACGCGATTGGAAGTTGTTTTACGCATCGGGCCGCGCGGCCCGATCTTACCCTGCCGGAACACTGCGTGGAAGCGTTCACCTGGCAGGCAATAAACAGATCGTAGAGCTAGGTCCCGTGTTCCTGCTGGACATGGGTTCCGGCCAAGACCCTGCCAAGCTGCCCCGCAATTAGCCTCTTACCTTGCGGTACAGCGATCGGGGGGCTGTTTTCAGTCGGGAGGACCGTTAGCCTGACGAGGCCGTAGCGGTACATCTGGGACTCAAGCGAAGCGTGTCAGGAACCCATCATCGACAGGTTCCATAATAGGCGAAATGCGGGTGTGAGACGGTAGCTGGGCCGGGTGTCGGCGCGCCGATGCCGAAGTTGCCCATACTTCTATCTTGACGAGGAAAAGGCCGGAGTTCGGGGCCCGAAACGCGGTCTTATAATTCAGGATAGCTGTGAAGCGCGTGGTTCGGGTTGCGTCGTTAGGACAGGTACTCTACCATATCTCGTGTAAGGCGATTGGTCCCCCTCTTGCCTGCGAACCTTACAGGCGGCTTCGGCCGCCCTTTTTTTGTTTGGCAGGGATGGGGGGATCCCCCGTTATTATAATGGTGCTGCAATCCTGCATTTCGGCTTGTAGGTCGCGGGAGAAAGCGAAAAGTTACGACAGCCGATATGACCCTCTTGCGCTCACATCGATCGCGTATACCTTGCGGAAAACGCAGAGAGTCGGATTATGAAGACCGTGATCGCCGTATCGTTGATACTGATCTCGAGCGCTGGATCGGCACAGTCAGTACCAACTCCTGTACAAACACCGGCACCTGCAGGCGCTAAGCCGCCAAAACCCGTTTGCCGCAGCCAAACTGTCACGGGATCCATGTTCCCGGCAAGAACGTGCCACTCGAAGGAGGAATGGGTCGCGATCGATGCAGCCAACGCTGCGAACGCTGAACGAATGGCCAATCAGCGGAATCGTGCAGGTCATTCGAAATAAGTCAGGTATTGATAGATACGCGGCGAGTGTCGCGGCCTTGCGATTGTCTGCAGCATATCGCAGGGGCGATGTCGCAACCTCGCGCGCGACTTATCCAATAACGCCGCTTTTCAGCAGCCATGTGGCAGAGTTCGGATTATCTCAGCCATTTTCTGCTGACCAATCGCTTTCGCTGCTGCATCGCACCGCATATAATTCAGTGATCCTCGGCGTGTACGAGTGGCCTGAGTTGATTGCGATGACGCAGAAGCAACGGATGCTGGAAGGCGAGCTTTACACTGCCGACGACCCGGAACTCGTCGCGGATGCGGCGTGCGCGGCTGCGTGGCTCGATCGCGACAACCGCGCGTCGACAGCTACCGCGGCGGAGCGCCCTGCGCTGTTGGTAGAAGGGCTTGGTCACGCGGGGCGCGGTGCGACGATCCGACCGACGTTCCACTGCGACTATGGCTATAACATTCATCTGGGTGAGGGCGTGTTCCTCAATTTCGGGTGCACGGTGCTTGATGTAGTGCCAGTGCGGATCGGTGCGGGCACGCGGATCGGTCCGGGCGTGCAGATCCTCACCGCCGACTATCCGCGCGATCCGGTCCAGAGTGGTCGGATGTTCAAGTTCGGGCGGCCGGTCACCATCGGTCGAAACGTCTGGATAAGCGGCGGCGCGCTGATCCTGCCCGGCATCACCGTCGGCGACGATGCGATCGTCGGCGCAGGCAGTGTCGTCACGCGCGATGTTCCCTACGGCGTGACCATCGCGGGCAATCCCGCCCGCCTACTGAAATAGTGTCCGATTACGCATACACGCCAGAATTCGCCCGGATGTGAATGACTGTCCGAAGTTCGGAAAGTCAAAAGCGCCCGCGAACGTCGGCGATTGGGTCTCCGCGCTCAAAGGTGAGCACTCTCACAGCCGCACGATAGTGCCGCCGATTAGTCGGAACCGAGTTCTACAGCGGCCAAATCCTGTCCCCGCAACCAACACGATAGAATTACGATCGCCGCCCTCATGGGCGGGGTTGTCGTTTGTGGCAAAGGCGACGAGATCAGCGACTTTAGCAACGACCTCCGCCTCCGGATTATGCTTGCCGTCCGGGTAAATCGTTACGCTCTCGATATGAACCGCTCCGGGTTTGCGGAGCCCCATCTCTTGAGAAGGTCGAGCCAGGACGAGCAAGACGACGAACAAGTTTGCGCCCGAGGTCCACGAGCGGCGGTACGGATGGTTTTTGATCACGAGCGGGATCATCCGTCCAGATGGGCGGCCATGGTGTCGATTGCCGAGAAGATAGGCTGCGTTCCGCAAACGCTCCATGAGTGGGTGAAGAAGGCGGAAGTCGACAGCGACAAGCGTGGCGGTGTTCCGACCGAGGTGGCGGACAAGGTGAAGGCGCTGGAGTGCGAGGTCCGCGAACTGCGGCAAGCCAACGAGATCCTGCGTAAGCCTGTCCTGAGCCCGCCGAAGGGGCGTCGGCATATCTCGCGCAGGCGGAGCTCGACCGCCCGTTCCGGCGATGATTGCTTCCATTGACGATCACCGCGATGCCTATGGGGTCGAGCCGATCTGCTGCGTTCTGCCGATCGCCCCATCTACCTACTACGAGCACGTCGCCCAGCGACCGGATTTATCGCGTCCGTCGGCACGGGCGCGTGAGGATCTGATGCTCAAGCTTGAGATCGCTCACGTGTTCGCGGAGAACTTCGCGGTCTATGGCGTGTGGAAGGTATGGCGGCAGATGGTGCGGGAGGGCTTTGTGATCGCCCGTTGCACCGTCGAACGGCTGATGCATGAGATGGGCTTGGCGGGCGGGATCCGGGGCAAGCGCGTTGCGCACGACCATCAGCGACAAGATGGCGCCGTGTCCGCGCGATCACGTCAACCGCCAGTTTTTCGCGCCAGCGCCGAATAGGCTTTGGGTGTCGGGCTTCACCTATGTCGCGACCTGGGCGGGGTTCGTCTACGTCGCCCCTTCGACAGGCTCAGGACAGGCTTTGTCATTGATACCTACGCCCGCCGGATCGTAGGCTGGCGGGCCAGTAGGACGGCGCACGCCAACTTCGTCCTGGGTGCGCTCGAACAGGCGCTCCACGATTGCCGATGGGTTCACCGCGGCGGCCTGGTTCATCATAGCGACCGCGGCTCGCAATACGTGTCTATCAAGTACACAGAGCGCCCTGCCGAAGCCGGGAAAGAACTGTCGGTTGGCAGTGTCGGTGACAGCTACGACCATCCTGTCATGAGCGAAGTCGAAGGGGCTTTGGCCGAAACGATCAACGGCCTCTACAAAGCAGAGGTGGTTCATAGGCGAGGCCTTTGGGGCAGCTTCGAAGCAGTCGAATACGCCACACTCGAATGGGTCGACTGGTTCAATCACCGTCGAATGCTGGAGCCCATCGGCAACATCCCGCTAGCCGAGGCGAAAGATCGATATTATGCTGCCGCAAGCAATCTTGATAAGGCAGCGTGACTCACAACCCAAGGCCTCCGGCAGACCCGGGGCTGTTTAGTCTATGTCTTCGGATCGCAACTGTTCGACGTCGCGCTCGGCGGCGGGAAGACGCTGCGGATCACCGCGTCGGGCAATGGCCCGCATGCGCCCTATGCCCAGTCGGCGCGGTGGAACGGCAAGCCCTGGACGAAGAACTGGATCGGGCGTGCGGATCTTGCCCAGGGTGGCGAGCTTGCCTTCGTCACGGGGGACAAGCCGTCACGGTTCCGCATGGCGAAGGCGGATCGTCCGCCCTCATATGCGCCGGGGCCGCGCCCGACGCGGGTCTGAGGGCGCGGGTGTCGGTTAACGGACGACCAGGCGCGTATAGAGGTGCCAGGTCGCATAGCCGAGCCAGGGCAGCACCACCGCGAGGCCGATCGCGAGTGGCATCAGCCCGAGGACGAGCAGCCCGGCGACGCGCGCGCCCCAGCCGAACACCGCGCGCGGGTTGCGTCGCGCCGCCGCAAGCGAAGTGCGCAGCGCGAGGCCGGCATCGACCGGCTGATCGACCACCATCGGAAATGCGACCAGCGCGAAGACGAGCGTGGCGATCGCGAACGGCGCGCCCGCCAGATTGCCGAGCAGGATCAGCGTCCACCCCTCCTGCGTGGTGAACAGACGGGCCGCCACGTCGCCGATCCGCAGCGGTGCGGTCGCACCGAAGGCGAGATCATAGACCGCATAGGCCGTCGCCAGCCATCCGACCATGAGGGCTGCGAGCCCGGCGGTGAGGACCGCGAGCGGCAGGCGGCTGCGCCCGTTGAGCGGATCGAGGAAATGCCACCAGCTCGAGTCGCGCCCCTCTTCGCGGCGGCGTGCGAGTTCGTAGAAGCCCGAGGCAGCGGCGGGGCCGAGAATCGAGAGACCCGCGACCAGCGGAAAGAACAGCGGGAGCAGCGGCGCGTTGTACGTCACCACCGCGGCGACGACGCAGACGATCGGGTAGAGCAGGCCGATCACGATCAGGTCGCCGCGCTTTGCGAGAAAGTCCTTCCACCCCTCGGCGAGTGCCCAGCGCAGGTCGGCGGTGCCGATCTCGCGGATCTCGGGAATGGCGGGTGCGGGCGCGATAAAGCTGTTCGGGTGTGTGGCCATGATCTGCTCTCCGATTATGCGGTGCCGTATATCCTCGTCATGCGGGGTAGCGTTGGGCGGCGTGTCCGAACGGCCGGTTCAGCCGCACGATCGCCCAGTTGAGCCAGGCCGCGAAGCTGACCCACAACAGATAGGGCGCGATCAACACGCTTGCGGGCGGGGCGATGGGCCACAGCCCGACGACCAGCGCGACCAGCGACGCCCAGAGAAACACGACCTCGACCAGCGCCCAATCGGGTCGCCGCGCGCGGAAGAACAGCGGGCTCCACAGCAGATGGAAGACTGCGTTCACCGCGAACAGCGTCACGACCTCAGCGCGAGTCGCGGCATCGGGTGCCGCGGTCCAGGCGATCGACGCGGACCAGGCGGCCAGCCCCAGGATGATCGTCCACGCAGGGCCGAACAACCAGTTAGGCGGCTGCAACCGCGGTTTGCGCAGCGTGCGGTACCAGGGGCCGATCGGCGTCATCAAGCCGCCGACGGCGCAGAGCGCGATGGCGGCACTGCCGCTCACGACAATCGGGTGTAGCATCACATTGTCCATCTTGCCGAGTGTCCAATGCGTGTTACACCTTTGGCATGCGCGTGTCTTTCCCCTTTTCCGCGATCGTCGGCCAGGACGAGATGAAACGCGCGCTGTTGATCGCGGCGGTCGATGCGCGGATCGGCGGGGTGATGGTGTTCGGTGATCGGGGCACGGGCAAGTCGACCGCGGTGCGCGCACTCGCCGCGCTGCTCCCACCGGTGCGCGCCGACCAGGCGGGGTATCAGGACGGGACGCCGCGCAGCGGACAGGTGCCGGTGCCGTTCGTCGACCTGCCGCTCGGCGCGACCGAGGACCGGGTGGTCGGCGCGCTCGATCTCGAACGCGCGCTAGGCGCAGGGGTCAAGGCGTTCGAGCCTGGGTTGCTCGCGCGTGCCAATGGCGGCTTCCTGTATATCGACGAGGTCAACCTGCTCGAGGATCACATCGTCGACCTCCTGCTCGACGTCGCCGCGTCGGGCGAGAATGTCGTCGAGCGCGAGGGGCTGAGCGTGCGTCATCCGGCGCGGTTCGTGCTGGTGGGCAGCGGCAACCCGGAGGAGGGCGAATTGCGGCCGCAATTGCTCGACCGGTTCGGGCTGTCGGTCGAGGTCCGCACCCCGCAGGATCTCGACCAGCGCGTCGAAATCCTCAGGCGCTGCGATGCGTTCGAGCGGTCGCCGGCGGCGTTCGTCGAACACTGGGCGGCGGAGGAGCGCGCGACGCTCGCAGCGATCGCGCGCGGACGGGCGGGGTTGCCGACGGTCGCGCTGCCCGACACGGTGCTCGCCTTCGCATCGCGGCTGTGCATCGCGGTGGGGGCCGACGGGCTGCGCGGCGAACTGACGCTGATGCGTGCGGCGCGCGCGCTCGCGGCGCTCGAGGCTGTGTCGGAGGTGACACAGGGGCATGTCGCGACGATCGCGCCGATGGCACTGCGCCACCGGTTGCGGCGTAACGTGCTCGACGAGACCGGGTCGACCGTGCGGATCCTGCGCGCGCTGGAGGAGGTGGCGGGGTGACCGGGCCGGCAGCGCGGGCGCCAGATCCGCTGGCCGATGTGCTGATCGCGGCGCGGCTCTGTGCTGCCGATCCCGGGCTTGGCGGCATCGCGCTGCGGGGGGGCGGCGATTTGCGCGACGCGGTGATCGCGGCGCTGCGCTCTCATCTGCGGCCTGATGCGCCGATGCGGCGGGTGCCGGTCCATGTCGATGACGACCGGCTGTTCGGCGGGCTCGATCTGGTCGCGACGCTGGCCCAGGGCCGCGCGGTGCAGCGCGCGGGGCTGCTCGTCGAGGCGGATCGCGGGGTGCTGGTGCTGGCGATGGCGGACCGGCTGTCCGATGCGGTTGCGGGGCGGATCGTTGCGGCGATGGACGGCGGCGGCGACGGCGGCGGCGGCGGACGATGCCTAGTCGTGGCGCTCGACGACGGGATCGGGCCCGACGAAGGTCCGCCCGCCGCCCTGCTCGAACGGCTCGCGTTCCGCATCGACCTGCACGACGCGAGGCCCATGGCTGCGATGCCGGACGAAGCTGATTGCATGGACGCGGGGACGCCACCAACGCCCGACGCGGTCCTTGCGACGCTGGTCGCAACCGCGACCGCGCTCGGGATCGAGACCGCGCGGGCGCCGCTGTTCGCGTTGCGCGCGGCGCGGGCCGTGGCGTTGTGTGCGGGGCGCGACGCGATCGGCAACGAGGATCTGCTGCTCGCCGCCCGGCTGGTGCTCGCGCCGCGCGCGACGCGTCTGCCGGCCGAGCCACCGGACGACGCGCCCCCGCCGCCGCCCGATGCGCCGCCACCCGACGCGCAGCCGCCTGACGCACCGCCGCCGGACGAGGGGGATCGCGAACAGCCGACAGACGAAACCCGGCCGCTCGACGACGTCGTGCTGGAGGCTGCGCTCGCGGCGCTGCCGAAGGATGTGCTGGCGCAGATCGCGGCGGGTGGCGTCCGGCGCGGCAGGACGCGCACGTCGCGCGGTGCGGGCGAACGGCGTCGATCCCCGGCGCGTGGCCGGCCCGTCGGGGTGCGGCCGGGGGTGCCGGGCGGGGGGCAGCGCCTGAGCCTGATCGATACGCTGCGCGCGGCCGCGCCGTGGCAGCGGCTGCGGAGCACGGCGGACACCGCGTCGCGGGTGTTGGTCCGCCGTGACGACTTGCGGATCCGCCGGTTCGAGACGCGAGCGGAGTCGGTCACGATCTTCGTCGTCGACGCATCGGGATCGGCGGCGCTGTCGCGGCTGGCGGAGGCGAAGGGCGCGGTCGAACTGCTGCTCGCTGATTCCTATGTGCAGCGTGCGCAGGTCGCGCTCATCGCGTTCCGGGGCAGCGGCGCGACCGTGCTGCTCCCGCCGACCCGGTCGCTGGCGCGCGCGCGCCGATCGCTCGCGGAGCTGCCGGGCGGGGGTGGCACGCCATTGGCGGCGGGGCTGCGCGCCGCGATCGATGTCGCCGATGCGGCACGCGGCCGCGGCCAGACGCCGTTCGTCGTCCTGCTGACCGACGGGCGCGCGAACATTGCCGCGGATGGCCGGGCGGTGCGCAGCGTCGCCGCCGAGGATGCGAGCGCCGCCGCCACCGCGCTCGGCCGTTCGGGAATCGCCGCGGCGTTCCTCGACATCTCCGCGCGCCCGGGACCCGAGGGGGCGGCGCTCGCCGCGGCGATGCAGGCGCGCTATCTGCCGCTGCCACGCGCGGATGCGGTGCGGATGCACGCAGCGGTCCGCGCGGTGCAGCCCGCATGAGCGCGCCGCGCTGGAGCGTCGAGGGACGGGACTGGCCCAATCGCGCCGCCAGTCGCTTCGTAGCGGCCGGCGGCCTGCGGTGGCATGTCCAGACCTTCGCGCCCAAGGCGCCCGCTGTTCAGGACGCGCCCGCGACGATCCTGCTGCTCCACGGCACCGGCGCGGCGACGCATAGCTGGCGAACGCTCGCGCCGTTGCTCGGCCAGCACTATCACGTCGTCGCGGTCGACCTGCCCGGGCATGGCTTCACCACCGGCCGCCCGGTCGGCGGCCTGTCGATCGCGGGAATGGCGGGCGCTGTCGCGACGTTGCTCGGCACGCTGCAGGTCGCGCCGCAGGTACTTATCGGCCATTCCGCGGGGGCGGCGATCGCGGCGCGGCTGGCGATCGACGGCACGGCGTCCCCCACGGCGATCATCGGGCTGAGCGCTGCGCTGCTGCCCTTTCCGGGGCTGGCCGCGACGCTGTTCCCGACGATGGCGCGCGCGCTGTTCGTCAATCCGATCGCGCCGCATCTGTTCGCGCGGATCGCCCGCACCCCGGGCGAGACCGCCCGGTTCCTGTACCGGTCGACCGGATCGCGGATCGATGACGCAGGCGTGGCGTGCTACGCGGCGTTGCTCGGCACGTCGGCGCAGTGCGCGGGCGCGATCGGCATGATGGCGGCCTGGGATCTAGTCGGATTGCGGCGGGATCTGGCGCGGTTGAAGACGCCGGTCCTGCTCGCGCACGGCGATGCCGATCGGGCGATCCCGCTGTCGAACGCGCGCGAGGCGGCGGCGGCGGTCGGAGACGGGCGGCTCGAGACGCTGCACGAGCTCGGCCATCTTGCGCATGAGGAACGCCCCGAGGAGGTCGCGGCGATCATCCGACAGTTCATGGAGGCCCGTATATGACCGGCGTTCTCGGCCTGCTCGACTTGATGATCGCGGGCGCGCCGGTGCTGATGTTCTGCGTGTGGCAACTCGTGTCGGTCAACCGGGCGATCGCGCGCGACAAGGTCGGCAGAGACTCCCCGACGTCGCCCGATCCCGCAACACCAGAAGGCGCGTCACCAGAAGGCGCATCACCAGAAGGCGCGGGGCATCCGGTAGGGGAGCATCGACTGGACGATCGGTGATCGGAAGCGGCCGAGCGCAAGGCTTTCATGGACGGCCCGCACCTCGTCGCCGAACAGCCGCGTGGCCAGCGCGGAGCGGGCATAGAAGGGGGCATCGATCCACGTCTTCACCACGCGCGGGCGATGTCCCGCATCAGTCCGCGTCGCGCGCTTTATGAGCCAGCCGGTCCGCGGCAAGGCCGCCGGGGCGGGCTGGACGACGTCGTGCCATCGGCCTTGCGCATCGAATTTGAGCGCGAGGTCGAACGGCGTGCCGTCGCGCCGGCGCCCCTCGTACAGTATCGCGACATCGCTTTTCAGATGCGCGCGCGACCAGTGCCAGTCGTCGAACCCCGCCTCGAGCGGTTCATCGCCGAAGTTCGAGTCGAAATAGCCCGGGCCCGACCAGCGGACGCCGGGATGCGTCATCGCGACCTCGACATGCGCGCGCGGTGCGACCGGATGCCAGCGATGCCGCCCGCCCGGATCGAGCGCGAAGGCGGTGGTGCCGATCATCGCGGGGCTGACGCGGATCGTACCGCGCACGCGGTAGGGCAGCGGGGCGGATCGTTCGCGGATCTCGATCACCAGCGTGTCGCCGTCCCAGCGCAGGCTGCTCGGCCCGACGACGAAATGATCGGTGCCACGGTCGACCCGGTGCGCGGTGCGCTCGGTCATCGCCCAGGCGCTGCCGCGCGGGCCGGTCAGCGCGACGTTGATCGCACAGTGGTTTTCGGGGTTCGTCCGGCCGCTGAGCTTGTAATAAGGGGAGAAGACGCTGCCGATGAAGGCGATGATGGTCAGGCCATAGGCGCCGTCCGCGCTGGTCGCGTCGACATACCACCAGGCATAGCCCTGGGCATCGACACGAACGTCGAAGCGTGGTCCCTGAGCAGGCAGTCGGCGGCTAGCTGGCCGGAAAGCGCCGCCATCGGGACGCCCGCGCCGGGGTGGGTGCTCCCGCCCGCGCAATAAAGCCCAGGGATCCGTGTCCGGCTGCCCTGCCGGCGGAAGGACGCCGCCCACCCGTGCGAGGCCCGTCCATAAAGGGCTCCACCCGTCGAGGGACACAGGGCTTCGAACCCGCTCGGCAGCGTCACGACGGTCGAGGACGCCAGATCGAGCGAAAGTCCCGCCCGCGAAACGCCCGCCAGCATGCGCCTCGTCCATGTCGCGATCTCCTCCTGGGTGATGTCCGGGCCGTCGCCGATGGGCGGCGCGTTGACGATGATCTGCACGCGTTCGGTGTGCGCAGGAGCGGACGCGTCGCGGCGGTCGTCGACGCCGCTGTCGCTGCGATCCTGCGCGCAGACATAGACGCTCGGCCGGACCGCCGCGCGACCCGCTGACAGCGCGGCGAATTCGGCCGGATAGTCGTTTGAGAAGAAGACGGTGTGGCGGGCGAGCGGAAAGCCCGCGGCCTGCGCGCGTCCGGTCCACACCATCGCGCTCAGCGATCGGTGCGCGGCGGGGACGGGGGCGACCGCGTGACTCACCGCGGCGCCGAACCGGCCGACGGCGATCGCGGCGGGATCGGCGTTGCAGATCACCGCCGACGCGGCGATGCGCTCGCCGTCCTCGAGCATGACCCCGACGGCGCGGCCGCGCTCCAGAAGGATTGCGCGGACCGGCGCGCCATACCGGAAGCGGACGCCGCTCTGTCGGCCAAGCGCCTCGAGCGCGAGTGCGAGCCGATGCATGCCGCCGTCGATCAGCAACACCCCGCTCGCCTCGACATGCGCGATCAGCATCAGCGTCGCCGGGCACTGCATCGGCGACGCGCCGCAATAGGTCGCATAGCGCGCGAACAGCTGGCGTAGGCGCGGGTCGACGAAATAGCCGCCAAGCGCGCGCCACAGCGACGTATAGGGGCGCAATGTGCAATAATCGCCAAGGCCGTGCAGGCCCATCCGCCAGCCCAGCGTCAGCGGGCCCGGGCGTGTCGCATGGAGAAAGGGCCGGTCGAGCGCGGTGAACAGCCGTTTTGCCTCAGCCCGGAACGCGCGATAGCCGCGGGCATCGGCCGCGCCGGCGAAGGCGCCGATCGCGTCCTCGCTCGCGGCGGGATCGGCGAACAGGTCGAGGCGGGCGGGCCCCCAGGCATGGCGGGCGAGCAGCGCGGCGGGGCGCATCGTCACGTGCCGGTCGAGCGTGTCGCCGCACGCCGCGAAGATATCCTCCATGACCGATCGCAGCGTGAACACCGTCGGCCCCGCGTCGATCGCGTCGCCGTCGACCGCGATCGTGCGCAGTTTGCCGCCCGGCCCGGCCAGCGCCTCGACGACCGTCACGGTGCGGCCTTGCGCGGCGAGCAGCGCGGCGCTGACCAGCCCGCCGACCCCCGCCCCGATCACCACCACGTCCGCATCCGACACCGGCATCCTCCAATTGACGCGATGCTAACACCTGTCCACAAATATGGACACATGAAAACGTATCACCATATTTTCGCCCGTGCGCGGGAGCGGTGGCTGGACTGCCGCAACCGCCTGCTCGCCGATCCGCGCGTCCAGCACGGCGCGCAGCGCTTTCCGCTCAGTCGGCCGATCGCGCGTCGCCGGGCGAGCGCGCTGTTCGATCTGGTCGCAGGGTTCACCTATTCGCAGATCCTTGCCGCCTGTGTCGAAACCGGGTTGCTCGCGCTGCTGGGCCGTGGTCCGGCGGACGTGAAGACGATCGCGGCGCAGCTCGACCTGCCGGTGGCGGGCGCCGAGCGACTGCTGCGCGGTGCAGCGGCGCTGCGGCTTGTCGAGCCGTGCAAGGCGGACTGGGCGCTTGGCAGCGACGGTGCGGCGTTGCTCGGCAATCCCGGCATCACCGCGATGATCGCGCATCACCGTCTGCTCTATGCCGATCTGGCCGATCCCGTCGCGCTGCTGCGCCGCGGGGGCGGGGGCGGGGCAGTGTCGGATCACTGGCATTATGCCGAGTCGGCGGGGCAGGGCGACGCCGCCGCCGTCTCGGCCTATTCGGCGCTGATGGCGGCGTCGCAACCGATGGTCGCAGGCCAGACACTCGCGGCCTATCGGTTCGACCGGCATCGCCGTGTGCTCGACGTCGGCGGCGGCGAGGGGGCGTTTCTCTGCGCGCTCGGGACCCGGTTCGCGACGCCCGATCTCGGGCTGTTCGACCTGCCCGCGGTGGTCGAGCGCGCGCGTGGGCGGTTCGACTCGGCGGGGCTGCGGAATCGCGCGACGCTGCACGGGGGCGATTTCCTCGCGGATCCGCTGCCCGAGGGCTATGATCTGATCACGCTGGTGCGCGTCCTGCACGACCATGACGACGCGGCAGCGCTGACGTTGCTGCGTCGCATCCATTCCTCGCTGCCCCCCGGCGGCACGCTGTTGATCGCCGAACCGATGGCCCGGACCCCGGGCGCGGAGCGGTCCGGCGATGCGTATTTCGGCTTCTACCTGCTCGCCATGGGCACCGGGCGGCCGCGAACTGTCGCGGAGATCCGCGCAATGCTGCACGTGGCGGGCTTCGGCAAAATCCGTACCAGGCGCACCGCACTGCCCCTCATCACCTGCGTGATCACAGCAACACGATAGACTGTCCAACCTAGTTGACATCATAATACGTCTAGAGCAGATTACGGCAATGATCTGATGGAGGACGTGGCGGTGGGCAACGGACGTATGGACGCACTGGCGGTCATACTGGAAGCGCCGGAAAGGCTTGCGCTCCGCACGCTGTCGCTCACCCCGATGGGTGATGCCGATCTGTGCGTCGAGATCGACTGGAGCGGGATCAGCACCGGCACCGAGAGGCTGCTGTGGAGCGGTCGGATGCCCGCGTTTCCTGGCATGGGCTATCCGCTGGTCCCGGGATATGAATCGGTCGGACGGATCGTTGATGCCGGTGTCGAGGCACGCGCGCGGATTGGCGAATATGTCTTCGTCCCCGGTGCCAATTGCTATCGCCAGGCGCGCGGCCTGTTCGGGGGGGCGGCCCGGCACGTGATCCTGCCCGGTGCGCGCGCGGTGCCGATCGACGCGGCGCTCGGGCGCAACGGCGTGCTGCTCGCGCTCGCCGCAACCGCGCATCACGCGATCGCGGTCGGCGGCGCGCCCGACCTGATCGTCGGTCACGGCATATTAGGGCAGCTGATCGCGCGGATCGCGGTCGCGTCGGGGGCGGGCGCGCCGACGGTGTGGGAGGTCCAGCCGGCTCGTCGATTGGGGTGCGGGTACCGCGTGATCGACCCGGCCGACGACGATCGCTCCGACTATCGCACGATCTGTGACGCGAGCGGGACGGCCGATATCCTCGACCTGGCATTCGCGCGGCTCGGCAAGGGCGGCGAGGTGGTGCTAGCCGGCTTCTACGACCGGCTGTCCTTTGCCTTCCCGGCGGCGTTCCTGCGCGAGGCGCGGATGCGTGTCGCGGCCGAGTTCAGCCCCGCGGACATCACCGCGACGCTCGCGCTGATCGAGACCGGGCTGCTCGAGCTCGACGGCCTCATCAGCCACACCCGCCCCGCGGGCGAGGCGATGGACGCCTATCCGCAGGCCTTCACCGACCCCGATTGCGTCAAGATGGTCCTCGACTGGAGAGCGCTATGAGCATGTTCGATCCCGGGCCACTGCGGCGCGAAGCCGAACAGGAGCCGGATCCGGTCCCGACCGGCCCGGTCACCAAGGAGACGCAGATCATCGCGATCTACGGCAAGGGTGGCAGCGGCAAGTCGTTCGCGCTCGCCAACCTCAGCTACATGATGGCGCAGCAGGGCAAGCGCGTGCTGCTGATCGGCTGCGACCCCAAGAGCGACACCACGTCGCTGCTGTTCGGCGGCAAGTCGACTCCGACGATCATCGAGACCAGCTCGCGCAAGAAGCTCGCGGGCGAGGAAATCGGGATCGAGGACGTCTGCTTCCAGCGCGACGGCGTGTTCGCGATGGAACTGGGCGGGCCCGAGGTCGGGCGCGGTTGCGGCGGGCGCGGCATCATCCACGGGTTCGAGACGCTCGAGAAACTGGGGTTTCACGAATGGGGCTTCGACTATGTCCTGCTCGATTTCCTGGGTGACGTGGTGTGCGGCGGGTTCGGCCTGCCGATTGCGCGCGACATGTGCCAGAAGGTGATCGTCGTCGCGTCGAACGACCTGCAATCTCTGTATGTCGCGAACAACGTCTGCAAGGCGGTCGAATATTTCCGCAAGATGGGCGGCAATGTCGGCGTCGCGGGGATGATCCTCAACAAGGACGACGGCACCGGCGAGGCGCAGGCGTTTGCCGCCGCGGTCGGCATCCCGGTGCTCACCGCGATTCCCGCGAACGAGGATATCCGCAGAAAGAGCGCGAACTACCAGATCATCGGCAAGCCCGGCGGCCAATGGGCGAGCCTGTTCGAGGAACTCGCGGTCAATGTCGCGGAGGCGCCGCCGCTGCGACCGACGCCGCTCGATCAGGACGGGCTGCTCGGACTGTTCTCGGCGGATGTGACGGGTGCCGGCTATGCGCTGAAGCCTGCGAGCCAGGCGGACATGCGCGGGGTCGCCTATGTGGCGAAGCCGACGCTCGAGGTCGTGTACGATGCCGTCTGAGGGCCACGATCTTCTCAAGCCCCTCCCCTTTAGGGGAGGGGTTGGGGGTGGGGTCGTGCCCGACCGAGTGCGGGACGTAATTTTAAGCGTTCCCACCCCCAGCCCAGTGGCGGGTCGATCAGGCTCCCAGCCTGATCTGAACCGCGCGGCGCGCGGTTCACCCGCCACTCCTGAAAGTGAGGGGAGTGGTTGCGCCAATACTGCCACCCTCCGCGACGCCGCAGAGCTCGCCGGAAAATCCGATATCCTAGCCCGCTACGACGCCGACTACCCCAAAGGCCCGCATGACCAGCCGCAATCCATGTGCCCGGCGTTCGGATCGCTTCGCGTGGGGCTTCGGATGCGCCGCACCGCGACGGTGCTGTCGGGCTCTGCGTGCTGCGTCTACGGCCTAACCTTCACATCGCATTTCTACGGCGCGAAACGCAGCGTCGGCTACGTGCCTTTCTCGTCCGAGACGCTGGTGACGGGCAAATTGTTCGAAGACATCCGCGACGCGGTCCACCAGCTCGCCGATCCCGCTCTGTACGACACGATCATCGTGACCAATCTCTGCGTACCGACCGCGTCGGGCGTGCCGCTGCAACTGCTCCCCGACCAGATCAATGGCGTGCGGATTATCGGGATCGACGTCCCCGGGTTCGGCGTGCCGACGCATGCCGAGGCGAAGGACGTACTGGCGGGCGCTATGCTCGCCTATGCGCGCAGGGAGGCCGAGCAGGGCCCCGTCGCCGCGCCCAGGCAACGACCGGACCGGCCGAGCGTGACTCTCCTGGGCGAGATGTTCCCGGCTGACCCGCCAGGTATCGGGCTGTTGCTCGAACCACTGGGGCTTGCGGCCGGCCCGGTCGTCCCGACGCGCGAATGGCGCGAGCTCTATGCGGCGCTCGACTGCGCCGTGGTGGCGGCGATCCACCCATTCTACACGGCCAGCGTGCGCGAATTCGAAGCGGCGGGGCGGACTGTCGTCGGCTCGGCGCCGGTCGGCGCGGACGGGACCGCAGCGTGGCTCGACGCGATCGGTGCGGCGTGCGGGATCGCGCAGGACACGGTTGATGCGGCGAAGAACCGCGTCCTCCCGGCGATCCGAGGCGCCTTGGCGGCACGGCCGATCAAGGGGCGGATCACCGTATCGGGCTATGAAGGCTCCGAACTGCTCGTCGCGCGGCTGCTGATCGAGAGCGGTGCGGACGTGCCCTATGTCGGCACCGCCTGCCCACGCACACCGTGGTCGGAACCCGATCGCGACTGGCTGGTGAGCCGCGGCGTGCAGGTCCAGTATCGCGCGAGCCTCGAACAAGACCTTGCCGCGGTCGACGCGTTCGGCCCCGATCTCGCGATCGGCACCACGCCTGTCGTGCAGCATGCCAAGCAGAAGGCGATCCCCGCGCTCTACTTCACCAACCTCATTTCGGCGCGGCCGCTTATGGGGCCGGCGGGGGCGGGGAGCCTTGCGCTGGTCGTCAACGCGGCGCTCGCCAACCAGGCGCGGTTCGACCGGATGACGGCGTTCTTCGATGGTGTCGGCACGGGCGCGACCGCAGGTGTGTGGGAAGACACGCCGGTCGATCGGCCCGAGTTCAAGGCGAAATACGCCGCCAAACGCATCGCTGCGGCGAAGGCCGAAGAAAGCGTCGGGGTATGACGCTTATCCTCGATCATGACCGCGCGGGCGGCTATTGGGGCGCGGTCTACGCCTTCACCGCGATCAAGGGATTGCAGGTGATCATCGACGGGCCGGTCGGGTGCGAGAATCTCCCGGTCACCTCGGTGCTCCATTATACCGACGCGCTGCCGCCGCACGAGCTGCCGATCGTCGTCACGGGCCTTGGCGAACAGGAACTAGGCCGCGACGGCACCGAAGGCGCTATGAAGCGCGCCTGGGCGACGCTCGATCCGGATCTGCCTGCGGTCGTCGTGACGGGGTCGATCGCCGAGATGATCGGCGGCGGCGTCACGCCGGAGGGCACCAACATCCAGCGCTTCCTGCCGCGGACGATCGACGAGGATCAGTGGCAGTCGGGTGACCGCGCGCTCACCTGGCTATGGACCCAGTTCGGCCCGAAGAAAGTGCCCGCGCCGCGTCCGCTCAAAGACGGCGAGCGCCCCAGGGTCAACCTGATCGGCCCGATGTACGGCAGCTTCAACATGCCGTCCGATCTCGCCGAGATCCGCCGTCTGATCGAGGGGATCGGCGCCACGGTCGGCATGGTCTTCCCGCTCGGCAGCCATCTCGCCGATGTCCGCAAGCTCGCCGACGCGCAGGTCAATGTCTGCCTGTACCGCGAGTTCGGGCGCGGGCTGTGCGAGGTACTCGAACGGCCCTATCTTCAGGCGCCGATCGGGCTGGAGAGCACGACGCTGTTCCTCCGCACGCTCGGCGACCTGCTCGGGCTCGACCCCGAGCCGTTCATCGCGCGTGAGAAGCACACGACGATCAAGCCGCTCTGGGATCTCTGGCGCTCGGTCACGCAGGATTTCTTCGGGACCGCGAGCTTCGGCATCGTCGCGACCGAGACCTATGCGCGCGGGATCCGCAATTTCCTCGAAACCGACATGGGACTGCCGTGTCACTTCGCGTTCGCGCGCTCGGCGGGGGTGAAGCCCGACAACCAGGCGGTGATCGAGGCGATCCGGAGCAACCCGCCGCTGATCGTCTTCGGCAGCTTCTACGAGCGGATGTACATGGCCGAGGCCGGCGCGCGGGGTGTCTACATCCCGGCGAGCTTCCCCGGCGCGGTGATCCGCCGCCACACCGGTACGCCGTTCATGGGCTATGCCGGCGCGACCTATCTGATCCAGGAGGTGTGCAATGCGCTGTTCGACGCGCTGTTCAACATCCTGCCGCTCGCCGGACAGCTCGACCAGGTCGAGGCGACGCCGGCACGGATCGACCGCGACGTCGCCTGGGATGACGATGCCAAGGCCGCGCTCGACGCGGTGATCGAGCGCGAGCCGGTGCTGGTGCGGATCTCTGCCGCCAAGCGCATCCGCGACGCGGCCGAACGCGGGGCGCGCCGCGCGGGCGAAGCGTCGATCAGTACGGACCGTCTCGTGCATGCGATCACCGAAAGCCGCGGGCGATGACCCCGGCACTGCCTTTCCCGTTCGGCCCGACCGGCGCCGATGCGGGCGACCCCTTCCTCGCGGGCATCCGGTCCGCCTGGATCCAGGGAGCGCGATTCACGCTCCCCTTCTCCTCGGGAACAACGGAGACGTCATCATGAGCGACCTGAGAGACAAGGACGAAAGGATGGGGCTTGGCACCTACCTTACGCCCGAAGAGGCCAAGGAATTTCACAAGCTGTTCATCATCAGCTTCCTGATCTTCACCGTCGTGGCGGTCATCGCGCATTTCCTGGTGTGGAACTGGCGCCCCTGGCTTTGAGCCGCCCGCTGTAATCTCAAACCAATGAGAGGAACCACGTCATGTGGAGAATCTGGCTGATCTTCGATCCGCGGCGTTCGCTCGTCGCTTTGTTCACGTTCCTGCTGGTACTCGCGTTGCTGATCCACTTCATCCTGCTCAGCACCGATCGCTTCAACTGGCTCGATGGCCCGCACAAAGCGCCCGCCGTCACCGCGCCCGCGGGCAGTTGATGCGACGATCGGCGGTTGCGGAGGACGGGGGCAGACCGAACCCGTCCTCCCATACCCCTGGCTACACCGCAGTCCCGACACCGGCCGATCTGTACGGGGTGATGGGACGGCATGACGGGATGCCGTGACGAAACGGGGAAACGGGGAAACGGAGACGTGCCATGGCGCTGTTGAGCTTCGAGCGAAAATACCGGGTGCGCGGCGGGACGCTGATTGGCGGCGACCTGTTCGACTTCTGGGTCGGGCCCTTTTATGTCGGCTTCTTCGGCGTCACGACCGCGATCTCCGCGCTGCTCGGCACGTTGCTGATCTTCTACGCCGCCTCGCTCGGGCCCAGCTGGAATCCCTGGCTGATTAGCATCGCGCCGCCCGACATCGCCTATGGCCTGGGGCTGGCGCCGTTGCGCGAGGGCGGGTTCTGGCAGGTCATCACGATCTGCGCGATCGTGGCGTTCGTGTCGTGGGCGCTGCGCGAGGTCGAGATCTGCAACAAGCTCGGCATGGGCTATCACGTGCCCTTTGCCTATGGCTTCGCGATCTTCGCCTATGTCTCGCTGGTCGTCGTCCGACCGTGGCTGCTCGGCGCATGGGGCTTCGGCTTTCCGTACGGGATCTTCAGCCATCTCGATTGGGTGTCGAACACCGGCTACCAATATCTCCACTTCCACTACAATCCCGCGCACATGCTCGCGGTGAGCTTCTTCTTCACGACCGGGGGGGCGCTGGCGTTCCACGGCGCGCTGGTGTTGTCCGCGGTCAACCCGGCGGAGGGCGAACCGGTAAAGTCGCCGGAATATGAGGACGCGTTCTTCCGCGACACGATCGGCTACTCGATCGGAACGCTCGGCATCCACCGGCTGGGCCTGTTCCTCGCATTGTCGGCGGGGTTCTGGAGCGCGATCTGCATCATCATCTCGGGGCCGCTCTGGACGCGCGGCTGGCCCGAATGGTGGACGTGGTGGCTCAACCTGCCGATCTGGTCCTGAAGGGGGTATGGCGATGGCGCGCTATCAGAACATGTTCACCCAGGTGCAGTTGCGCGGTCCGCTCGAGGCGGGACCCCGGCTCCCCTCGGGCAGCTTTCCGCGGGTCGGCACGGGCAGCTATAACTATTGGATGGGCAAGCTCGGTGCCGCCCAGATCGGTCCGATCTATCTCGGCCGGCTGGGCCTCGCTTCGCTGATCTGTGCCTTTCTGTCGTTCGAGATCATCGGGCTGAACATGGCTGCCAGCGTCAACTGGGATCCGGTCCAGTTCGCGCGCCAGCTTCCCTGGCTCGCGCTCGAGCCGCCCGGCCCGCAATGGGGGTTCAAGCTGCTGATGCCGCTTGCCGAAGGCGGCTGGTGGCAGATGGCAGGCTTCTTCATGAGCGCGTCGCTGATCCTGTGGTTTGTGCGGACGTACATACGCGCGCGCGCGCTTGGCATGGGGACGCATGTCGCCTGGGCGTTCGCGGCGGGAATCCTGCTGATCCTGACGCTCGGCTTCATCCGGCCGCTGCTGATGGGCAGCTGGGCGGAGGCTGTGCCGTTCGGTATCTTCCCGCATCTTGATTGGACCGCTGCCTTTTCGATCCGCTACGGCAATCTGTTCTACAATCCGTTCCACTGCCTCTCGATCGCGTTCCTCTACGGCTCGACGATGCTGTTTGCGATGCACGGCGCGACGGTGCTGGCGATCGGGCGCTATGGTGGCGAACGCGAGATCGAGCAGATTACCGACCGCGGCACCGCCTTCGAGCGCGGCGCGCTGTTCTGGCGCTGGACCATGGGATTCAACGCGACCGCCGAGTCGATCCATCGCTGGGCGTGGTGGTTCGCGGTGCTCACCCCGCTGACGGGCGCGATCGGGATCCTGCTGACCGGGACCGTGGTCGACAACTGGTATCTCTGGGCGGTGCTGCACGGCTATGCGCCGGGCTATCCGGACACCGGCGTCGTCGATCCCGCCTTGCTTCCGGGAGGTGTACGATGACTGCGTTGCCCACCAAGACGATGATGCTCGGCGTGGCACTCGTCCTGCTCGCGGGCTGCGAGATCGGCCCCAAAAAGGCGACGCAGACGGGGTATCGCGGCGCCGGACTGAACCAGATCATTAACCCCAAGCTGATCGCGGCGGCCAGTGCGATACCCGAGCCGCCCTATCCGTTGCCGCCCGACGGCGGTCCCACGGCGGGGGAGAGCTACGAGAATGTGAAGGTGCTCGCCGGACTTGGCCGCGAACGGTTCGATCATCTGATGGCCGAGATGACCCAGTGGGTCGCGCCGCCCGAGCAGGGATGCAACTATTGCCACAATCCGGAAAACATGGCGTCGGACGAGAAATACACCAAGATCGTCGCGCGCCGGATGCTGCAGATGACGCAGGCGATCAACGGACGCTGGGCGAGCCATGTCACGCAGACCGGGGTCACCTGTTACACCTGCCATCGCGGCAATGCGGTGCCCGAGTATAAATGGGCGATCGCCGAGGGGACGCCAGAGCCGGGCAAGGTGCTGGGCAACCGCCACGGCCAGAACGCGCCGAATCCGAATGTCGGCTATGCGTCGCTGCCCTATGATCCGTTTGCCGAATATCTTGGCGGACGGGCGCAGGTCCGGGTCGCCAGCAGCAGTGCGTTCCCGAACGCCAACCACATCGTCTCGATCAAGGCGGCGGAAAAATCCTATGGGCTGATGATGCATGTCAGCGGCGCGCTGGGGGTGAATTGCACCTATTGCCACAACAGCCAGTCCTTCCGCTCATGGAACCTCAGCAGCGCGCAGCGGGGCACCGCCTATTACGGCATCCGCATGGTCCGCGACATCAACCAGACCTACATCACACCCCTGCAACCGATCTTCCCTGCCAATCGCAAGGGGCCGCATGGCGATCCCTACAAGGTCAACTGCACCACCTGTCACCAGGGCATCAACAAGCCGCTCGGCGGGGTGAGCATGATCGACCAGGCGCCGATCCTGAGGGGCGCGTTGATCGCCCGCGCGGTGCCCGAGGGTGGACCGGGTGCCGGCGTCGCGGTGCCGGCCGCCTTCGCCCGGCCGGCGGCGATGACGGACGCAAATTGATGGGATCCGCGCCGCCGGGGGCGCGGATCCCACCGCTATCGGCCGGGCGGGTATGACGATGCACAATCACCCGCTGCGCGCCGCGCTGGCCGAGGAGATGCATCTTCGACGGCTGCCGCGTTTTGCCGCGCCGTGCCGGCTGGTGCAGATCGTGACCGTGCTCGAGGAGGCGGCGGCGGACGGGGCACGCGCGCATATCACGACGCTGGCTGAGCAGGGCCACGAGATCGTCCCCGTGGCGGGAAAATATGGCGTGCTGGGCCTGGGGCCGGTGACGCTGGTGTGGGAGCGGCATACGGAATTTGCGACCTACACGCTGTTACGCGGCGGTGCGGGCGACGCAGAGGCTGGGGCAGCCGCCGGCACGCCGTCGCGATATGTGCCGTCGCTGTTCGATCCCAGCCCGTTCGAGCCCGCGCTGTCGGCCATATTCAAGGACCTGCCTGGCGCGATCATCCGAGCGACTCAGATCGCGCTGGTGCCGCGTGAGGCGGGTGATCCGACGGCCGACGATCTCGAACGCTGGTTCGCGTCGGAAGCGACGATCCTGAGCGATGTCGCGGACGGCGCAGCCCGAATCGTGTCGGATTTCCGGCTCAACCCCGACGGTTATGGCCGGCTGCTCGTACTCGACCGCGGACTCGAGCGCGACGAACCGGCGCAGCTCGTCATGCGCCTCCAGGAGCTCGGCAACTACCGGAACATGGCGCTGCTGGGCCTGCCGCTGGCGCAGCGGCTGACGCCGAGCGTCTCGGACCTCGAAGCGCGGCTTGCGCATCTGACGCAGGCGGTCTCCGAACGGACGTCGCAGGACGATCGCCTCCTCGACGAACTGACCTTCCTGTCCGCGCGGCTCGCCCGGCTGGTCGCCGAAACGCGCTACCGGATGAGCGCGACGCGCGCCTATGCGCAGTTGAGCACCGATCGTCTCGCCAGTCTGCGGATCGGTGGGGTGCGCGGATACCAGACGCTGGCCGATTTCACCGAGCGGCGGCTTGTGCCTGCGGTCCGGACCTGCAATTCCTTCTCGGCTCGGCTCGAGGATCTTTCGCAGCGCGCGGCCTGGACGAGCGAATTGCTGCGGACGCGGATCGACATTGCGCTCAGCAAGCAGAATCGCGACCTCCTATTGTCGATGGATCGTCGCGCGACCGTGCAGCTGCGGCTGCAACAGACGGTCGAAGGGCTCTCCATCGTCGCGATCAGCTATTATCTGGTGTCGCTCATCGGCTATCTGCTGACAGCCGTTCCGGGCGTTCATCATGACGTCGCCACGGCGGCGGCGGTGCCCGTGGTGATCGCGCTTGTCGCACTGGGGCGCTGGCGGATGCACAAACATCTGGCGGCGTGACGCCCGCCGGCACCGGCGGCGGCTTTCCCGAGCCGTCGGCGCCCTTTAGCGCCGACGGCACCCGGTCAGGCCGCCATCGCCCGCCGCGCCAGCGCGCATTGCGACCATATCTCGCTGAGCGCGGTTACCAGCGTGTCGATATCCGCATCGCTATGCACCGGCGACGGTGTCAGCCTGAGCCGTTCCGTGCCGACGGGGACGGTCGGATAATTGATCGGCTGGACGTAGATGCCATGATGTTCGAGCAGCCAGTCGCTGATCCGTTTGCACTTGTGCGCATCGCCGACGATCACCGGGATGATGTGGCTTGGATTGTCGAGCGTGGGAATCCCGGCCGCATCGAGCCGGCGGCGCACGGTCGCGACGCGATCGCGGTGCCGCGCGCGTTCGGTCTGGCTCACCTTCAGGTGACGGATGCTCGCGGTCGCGCCCGCGGCGAGCGCGGGGGGGAGGGCGGTAGTGAAGATGAAGCCACTCGCGAAGCTGCGGACGAAATCGCACAGCGCCGCGGAGGCCGCGATATAGCCGCCCATCACCCCAAAGGCCTTGCCGAGCGTGCCCTCGATCACCGTGACCCGGTCCATGAGCCCCTCGCGCTCGGCAACCCCGCCGCCGCGCGGACCATAGAGGCCGACGCCGTGGACTTCGTCGAGATAAGACAGTGCGCCATGCGCCTCACAGACGTCGAGCAGTTCGGCGATCGGCGCGATGTCGCCGTCCATCGAATAGACGCTTTCAAACGCGACGATCTTGGGCCGCGACGGATCGATCGCGGCCAACCGGCGATCGAGATCCTGGGGGCTGTTGTGCGCAAACACCTGCACCTCGGCGCGGCTGTGGCGAATACCCTCGATCATCGACGCATGGTTGAGCGCGTCGGACAGGATGACACAGCCGGGCAGCCGCGCGCCGAGCGTGCCCAGCGCGGCCCAGTTCGAGACATAGCCCGAGGTGAAGAGCAACGCCGCCTCCTTGGCGTGGAGATCGGCCAGTTCGGCCTCGAGCAGCACATGGCTGTGCGTCGTCCCCGAGATGTTGCGCGTGCCGCCCGCGCCCGCGCCGCACCGGTCGATCGTCGCATGCATCGCCTCGAGCACCGCGGGATGCTGGCCCATGCCGAGATAGTCGTTCGAGCACCAGACCGTCACGGGTCGCCGCGTCAGGCGGACCACCTGTTCGGCGGCGGGAAAGGCGCCGGCGGTGCGCTCCAGTTCTGCAAAGACCCGGTAATTACCGTCGTCACGCAGCGTCGCGAGCTCGCCTTCGAAAAATGCCTCATAGTCCATGCGATCTCCCCCGTCGGTCGGTGATGGCGGCCTGCGCCGCTCGTGTGGATGAAACGGCCCAGCGCCACAGGCGCGCATCGCGCATCGGCAGGACCAGAAACAGATGCTCGACGAGCCCGAGAACCGCCAGCCCCGCGAGCAGCGTCGCCGCGGCCGCAGCGCCGCTGCCGGCAGGGGCTGCCTCCGCGACGGTCCAGGCCCAGCCCGCGGTCCCGCCGCTTGCCAGGATCGAGGCCGGGAATAACGGGTTCAGTCGGCGCTTGCGAAAATAGCTCTTGAGATAGGCCAGATGCGCGGGGAACACCTCGTCGCTGAGATTGGGCACGCCCAGATACAGGTTGAACTTGGCGGACAGCCGCAACACGAACAGCAGCAGGAAGGTGAGCGGCGCGGCCTGGTTCGACCCGCCCCAGCTGACCGCGAACAGCAGGATAGCGGTCGCGGCGATCGCGAGCTCGTGATGGATCACGGTGGCAGTCGCGGCGCGGAAGCGGCGCCAGCCGGTCGCGTCGGGTGGACATTCGGTCCGACGCGGGCCCGCGACCGCCCCCATGAGAAAGCTCATCTCGTGCCAGCCCCAGATCAGGATGGCCGCCGCGAACCCGGTATAGGCGGCGCCGGCGCTCGCATCGTCGGCGATCGACCCGACCAGCGCGACCGCGGCGATCGCGACCAGCCCGGCGATCGTGAGGCTGGTGCGGAACGTCGCCGCCGGGCGGCTGTCGAGCCAGACCACCGCGGCGGTCCCGATAAACCACATGAGCAGCGCGAAAAGCAGCGGGGGAATGCTCACCACGCCGGGACCAGCCGCACCGTCGCGGGCGCGCTGTTGCGCTTGACCGGCGTGAGATACAGCCAGGCGAAGCTGACGGCGGCGGCGGCGGTCAGGCCGAGGCGCTGGATCCCCCCGACCACCCCGCCGCGCGCTCTGGCCGCGTCGATCGCGCCCGCGATGCGCCGCATCCGCTCCAGCCCGCCGCGGAAGCGCGGACTGTCGGTGTCGAGCACGACCGGGAATACCTGCCGCGTGATCGCCGAACAGATGGCGAAGACGCGCATGTCATAATCGGTCGGGTCGATCCCCAGCGCCGTGTGAAAGGCGGGCCGGTTGTGATCGCGCACGTACATCGTCGCATAGACCGCAACGAGGAAGAAGCGGATCCACCACTGGTTGACGCCGCGCAGCAGCTTCGGGTCGGTGCGCATCAGGATCGCAAAGGCATCGCCGTGGCGGAACTCGTCATTGCACCAGCGTTCGAACCAGTCGAAGATCGGGTGGAAGCGCAGCTCGGGATGCTGAGCGAGGTGCCGGTAGATGGTGATGTAGCGCGAATAGCCGATCTTCTCGCTGAGATAGGTCGCGTAGAAGATGAATTTCGGCCGGAAATACGTGTATTTCTTCGTCCGCGTGAGAAAGCCAAGATCGACGCCGATCCCCGCATCCTTGAGCGTGTCGTTGATGAAGCCGGCATGGCGGCTTTCGTCGCGGCTCATCAGCCGGAACAGCTGCTTGATGTCGGGGTTGGTCACCCGCTTGGCGATCTCGGCATAGAGGATGCAGCCGGAAAACTCGGCGGTGAGCGAACTGACGAGGAAGTCGGTGAATTCTTCGCGCAGCCCGTCGGGCAGGCTTTCGATCACGCCGTCGAATGCGGCGGTGCGCTTGAAATGCAGGCGGTTGGGGTCGCTCGCCATTTCGCCGATCAGCGCATCCCATTCGCCGCGCACTGCCGACACGTCGATCCGGTCCATCGCGGCGAAATCGGTGGTGTAGAAGCGCGGCGACAACATCGTGTCGCCGCGCGCGATCGCCATCGTATCCGGCAGGGGGGTATCGGGCATGGGGTCGGGCGACGCGGCGAGAGCATCGGCGCGCGGCGCGGGGGAAAGGGCGGTGATCCTGTTCATGCTATCGTCCGATCCGAAAAGCTGACCTCGTATAATTCCGTCATCGCGAAATGGCCGGCGAACTGTGTCCAGAGCCGCCCGGCCAGACCCGCGCGTTCGACCGTCGCGATCCGATCGACCACGCAGCGCTCGCCGAAACCGACCCGGATCGGTGCGCCGTGCACGCGCACGCTGTCGCCGGGCCCGATCGCGACATCGCCCGCAAGCACGACATGCGCGCAGAGGAACGCGTCGCTATGCTCGATCTCGACGCGGCAGGGCGTGTCGAAGCGGGTGGACCGCAGCAGAGTCATGTCCCGGACGCCTGTGCGGGCAGCAGCGCGGCAAAGGTCGCGCGGTTGGTCGGGCCGAATGCGCTGAGTTCGATCGTCCGGCCAGTCGCGGTGTCGGTCAGCGACAATTCGCCGTCGCGCCAGAGCGTCAGCGTGAAGGGGGGGCGGTCGCCGATCCCGCGCGCGCGCCGGTCCCGCGCCAGCCCGCGCATCACGCCGCGGACGAATCCCGTCTTCTGCCCTGCCGCGATCACCGTCACGGTCCCGCCGCGCGCAGTGGCGATCAGGACCGAACCATCGACACGGTCGATAAAGCGCAGGTCGCGCGACGCGACGGGGGCGATGTGCGCCTGTCCCGCAGCAGCACGGGCGAGGCCGCCGGGGCGATGCCGGCGAGGCGGACGATGCTGGTCGCGGCCAGTGCGAAGGCGACCAGCGCGCCGGCACCGATGAGCGTGGTGCGCGGGACCAGGTCCGGATGGGCGTGCGCGCCGCTCATGCCGCCTGCACCCTGGCGAAGACGCCGCCCGCCGGCACCGGCTGGGCTGCCGCCTGCTGCTCCGGCGCGTGCTCGATCGTGTCGGGAGCCGCCAACTGCCCTGTCGGGTGCACCGTCAGGCAGGTTCGGGCGATCAGCGCGGCGACGGTCGCGGCATCGGGCACCGCGGGGAGCATCGGCCGCGGCGTGACGACCCGCCAGGGCCTGGCATGCGGCCACAGAGCGAGATAGCCAAGTTTGTAGCGGCCGGTGACGGTCAGCGGCATGTCGCCCGTCCCGTCGGCGCGCTGCGCGAGATCGACCGCGCCGATCAGCGCCAGCGGCAGGTTGATGCATTTGGGCAGCGCCATCCCGATCCGCAGCACCACGCGGCGGGTGGTCAACGTGTAGAGCGTCGTCCGCGCCGCGCCCCAGGCGAGCAGGTGGAGCAGCGCGACGCCCAGCAGCCCGACGATCGCGGTCATCGCGGCTCCCATAAGGTCCCGCGGACCGTCGATCCCGTGCCGTCCGGCCTCCGCCAGCGCCCACAGGGTCAGCGCCGCGAAATAGACCGCGACCAGCCGGGTGTGGAAGGCGGTGCGCGCGAGTACCCGCCAGTCGGGTGATCCTTGCCACAGGATCCGCTCACCCGGTGGGGGAACCCCGGGAAGGCCCGGGATCGGTTCGACGTCGTGCTCGGTCACAGCAGCGGCTCCTGGCGTGCGGGCGTGGCGTAGAGATAGCCGCCGCCGAAATAGGCCTGGACCCGCTCCTCCTCGTACAGCGTGATCCGGTCGGCGGCCTCGATCGGCGGCACGTCGGCGAACTGGCTGGCGAGCAGCGCGTCGATGACGACGCGGCGGCGGCGGCGATCGACCTTGGCCATCATCATCGGCGCGAGCACCACGCGGTCGCCGACCGACACCTGCATGTAGCGGATCAGCCGGTCGGCGCGGTCGATCCACAGATCGTCGATCGTCCCGGCGACCTCGCCATCCGCGCCCAGCATCGGCCATCCCAGCAGGTCGGGATCGCCGACCGCGACCGCATAGTCCGACGCCACGCTGAGCGGGACGATCCGCGGATGCCCCTCCATGTCGAGATCGGGATGCCGCGCGCGCTCGGCCCAGGCGGCGGGGCCGATGCCGTCGACGAGCGGGTTGCCGGTCGGCGCATAGGGCGCGCCCGCAAACCGGTCGGTGCGCCTGGCTGCGATCTCGACGGGCTCACGCCCCTGGGTCGGCGCGGTGACGCGGCCGCGCCCGAACGGCAGGAGGAACGACTTGGTCGAGGCGGTATGCAGCGGTCCGCCGACCGTATCGAGCCGGCCGGTCAGCTCGTCCTCGAGCGGATAGCCCTCGCGTCGGTCCTCGCGGCGCAGGTAGAAGACGAGTACGGGGAAGAACAGCGTGAACGCCCACAGGACCAGAAGCGCGACGTCGATGCCGGATGTCAGATGCGGGTTCATGATCGTCCCTTCAGACCGGAAATTCGCTGAGACCGAAACGCGGCACCGGCCGGTCGCCGACCGCGGTGACGATCGCGCCACGGCCGCGCACGAGCGGGCCGAGTGCGACGAGCGTGCCGAGCAACAGGAGAATTTCGACGCCGTAGACCGCGGCATAGCCGGTGACGGGGGTGGCGAGCGTCGGGCCGTACGCCCCCGCCATCGCCGCCGCCGAGACGAGGTCGCGCAGGACCGCGCCGATTGCGATCGCGACGCCGGCGCTGGTCGCCTGCACCGCACCCCAGGCACCCAGCGCGAGCCCGGTGCGTCCGTCGAGCGGCCCCGCGTCGGCGATCGCCATCGCCGCAGTGAGCGTGCCCACCGAGAACAGCCCGCCGCCAAAGCCGATCAGCGCCGCGCCGGTGCCGAGCATCGCGACCGACGACAGCGCGCCGGCGAAGATCACGCACAGGAACGCGGTCACGCCGAGAACGCCGCCAAAGCCCGCCAGCTGGTGCGGATCGTCGCCCTCGCCAAGCCGTCTGGCGGCGAGCGCGAACCCACCCAGCATGCCGAGCGCCCAGAGCGCGGTCAGCGCAGTGGTCGCGCCGACCGTCATGCCGAGCACCTGCCCGCCATAGGGTTCGAGCAGCACGTCCTGCATGCTGAACGCCGCGGCGCCCAGACCGACCGCGACGAGCAGCCGCAGCGTGCGCGGGCTGGCGATGAAGACCGCCCAGATCGCGCCGAAGTGCGGGCGGGCGGGCCGGGGCACGACCGAGCGAGGCCCCCGCGCTTCCTGTTTCCACATCGCGACGAGATTGAGGCCTACGGTCAGCACCGCCGCCCCCTGGATCAGCTGCACCAGCTTGGTCGGGGTGAAATCGGCGAGCAGCCGGCCGATCACGATCGCGCTGACCATCATGCCGAGGACCAGCATGACGTAGAGCAGCGCGACGACGCGCGGGCGCGCATCGTCGGGGGCGAGGTCGGCCGCGAGCGCCAGCCCCGCGGTCTGCGTGGTGTGCATCCCCGCGCCGACCATCAGAAAGCCGAGCGCCGCGCCGATCTGTCCGAAGATCGCAGGGCCCGTGCCGCCGCCGGTCATGACCAGCAGCGCAAAGGGCAGGATCGCCAGGCCGCCGAACTGGAGCATCGTTCCGAACCACAGATAGGGCACGCGCTTCCATCCGAGCAGCGAGGCATGGTGATCCGACCGGAACCCGATCAGCGCACGCAGCGGCGCGAACAGCAAGGGCAGCGAGACCATTGCCGCGACCAGGCTAGTCGACATGCCGAGCTCGACGATCATGACGCGGTTGAGCGTGCCCGTCAGCAGCACCGCGGTCATCCCGACCGAGAGCTGGAACAGCGACAGCCGCAACAGGCGGCCGAGCGGCAGGTCGTCGGTCGCCGCGTCCGCGAACGGCAGAAACCGGGTCCCGAGCCGCGCCCAGAACGCGCCGGTCTTCAAGGCGACCAGCCGGTTCATGCGGCGACCACCTCCAGCGCGTGACTGGTGTAGAAGCCGCTGGCGACGCGCGCGTCGCGGCCGATCCGCGCATGGCCGACGCTCGCGTGCAGCTGTCCGCGCAGGACGCGTTCGCGGACCGGCTCGATCGCCGGCGCGCGGTCGGCGCGGGGAAAGAGCGTGCCGATCGCGTGCATGACGACCAGCGGCCGGGTCGAGGGCGCGAAGGTGAACAGCATCGTGCCGCGCGTGCGCCGAGTCAGCGTCTCGACGAGGTCGACGATGTCGGTGCTGCGGTAATGGATCAGCGAATCCATCGCGACGACATGATCGAACATGCCGAGCGCAGGATCGCGCATGTCGCCGACGCGCCAGTCGATTGCCAGCCCGGCCGGCGACCGGTCGCGCGCGACATCGACGAGGCTGGCGGCGAGATCGATCGCGACCACCGAAGCGCCGCGCCGCGCCGCCTCGACCGCCAGCGCGCCCGTGCCGCAGCCCGCGTCAAGCAGCCGCAGCCCGGTCATGTCCGCGGGCAGCCACGACAGCAGCGTGTCGCGCATCCGGTTGCGCCCGGCGCGAACCGTGGCGCGAATGCCGCTGACCGGGGCGTCGGACGTCAGCCGCGCCCAGGTCGCCGACGCGGTGCGGTCGAAATAGGTTTCGAGCCGGTTACGGCGCGCGGCATAGCCCGTGGTCAGGGCGGTGGGGGGAACCAGGCTGGCCATCATTCGAACCCCAGAAATTCGAAGATGTCGCGATCCTTCATCGGCCGGGCATCGAGCGCGTCACAGCCCGACCACAGCAACGCGGCGAGGCGCTTATATTCGTCGCACGCGGCCGCGACCTCGGGCGTTTGCTCCATTTCGAACAGCGTGCATTTTTTGAGGCGGCTGCGCCGGATCGCGTCGAGATCGGGGAAATGCGCGAGACGCTTCAGCCCGGTCGCGGCATTGTAGCGATCGATCTCGTCGGTCGCGGCGGACCGGTTGGCGATGACGCCTGCCATCCGGACTTCGTAATTCTTCGCCTTGGCCTGGATCGCGGCGGCGATGCGGTTCATCGCGAAGATGCTGTCGAAATCGTTCGACGCGACCACCACCGCGCGCTCGGCATGCTGCAACGGGGCGGCGAATCCGCCGCACACGACATCGCCGAGTACGTCGAACAGCACGACATCGGTTTCCTCGAGCAGATGGTGCTGTTTCAGCAGCTTGACGGTCTGGCCGACGACATAGCCGCCGCATCCGGTGCCCGCGGGCGGCCCCCCCGCCTCGACGCACATCACGCCATTATACCCTTCGAACATGTAATCCTCGGGCCTGAGTTCCTCGGCGTGGAACTCGACGGTCTCGAGCACGTCGATCACCGTCGGCATGAGCTTCTTGGTCAGCGTGAAGGTGCTGTCGTGCTTGGGATCGCAGCCGATCTGCAGCACGCGTTTGCCAAGCAGCGAAAACGCCGCGGACAGGTTGGACGAGGTTGTGGACTTGCCGATCCCGCCCTTGCCGTAGATCGCGAACACCTTGGCGGAGCCGATCCGGTCGGCGGGATCGAGCCGGACCTGAACGCTGCCCGCGCCATCGGGGCGGGTTGCAATAGGGGGGGGAGGGGGATCGAGCAGGGCCATGATATCGTCCTTATGCCGCGACCGCGGTGATACCCTCGAGGCGATCCTCGAGGTCGTCGCTTGCCGCATGGAGTGCGGCCAGCGTTGCTGCGTCGGGTGACCAGAAATTCCGGTCGCTTGCCTCGATCAGGCGGTTGGCGACACGTGCCGACGCCTTGGGGTTCAGCGTCGCCAGCCGTTCCCGCATCGCGTCGTCGAGCACATAGGTCTCGCTAATCCGTTGATAGACCCACGGGCTGACGTCCCCGGTCGTCGCCGACCAACCAAGCGTGTTGGTGACGTGCGCCTCGATATTGCGGACGCCTTCGAAGCCATGCTTGAGCATCGCCTCGTACCAGAGCGGGTTGAGCATCCGGGTCCGTGTCTCGAGCTCGACCTGTTCGGACAGCGTCCGGACCTTGGTCGCGCCTTGCGTGGCGTCGACGATATAGACCGGTGCCGGACTGCCGCGCGCGCGCGTGATCGAGCGGCTGATCCCGCCCAGCGCATCGACATAATGGTCGATATCCGTGACCCCGAGCTCGACTGAATCGAGGTTCTGATAAGCGAGGTCGACACCGGCCAGCGCGGCCTTGAACAGATCGGCCTGGCGCGCGGGGGTACCGGTGCGGCCATAGGCATAGCCCTTTTGCCGTTCGAACACCTCGGCGATCTCGTCGGGATCGGTCCATGCGCCGTCGTCGATCAGCAGGTTGACGTTCGCGCCATAGGCGCCCTCGGCATTGGAGAAGACGCGCAGCGCCGCGGTTTCAAGCTCGCAGCCGGTCTGCTCGGCATAAGCGAGCGCGTGGCGGCGTACTGCGTTGCGCGCGAGCGGTTCGTCGGCAGTCGCGGCGAGCCATGCGGCCTCCGCGATCATCCGCGTCTGAAGCGGCAGCAGGTCGCGGAAGATGCCCGACAGCGTGACGATCACGTCGATCCGCGCGCGGCCGAGATCGTCGAGCGCGATCAGTTCGGCGCCCGCGAGCCGGCCATAGCCGTCGAACCGCGGCCGTGCGCCGATCAGCGCGAGCACCTGCGCGATCTGCGTCCCCTCCGATTTGAGATTGTCCGTACCCCAGAGCACCATGGCGAGCGTCTCGGGAAAGGCCGCGCCGCTCGCGGTGTGGCGCGCGATCACCTCGTCGGCCTGTGCGAGGCCCTGCGCCATGGCGAAGCTCCCGGGGATCCGGAACGGGTCGAATCCGTGGATATTGCGCCCGGTCGGCAGAGCCTTGGGGTTGCGCAGCACGTCGCCGCCGGGCGCCGGGCGGACGAACCCCGCATCGAGCGCATGGATCAGCGCGCCGAGTTCGGGATTGTTGGACGAAAGCGACGGATCGGCACCCGCGGCGATCATCTGCGCGCGCATCGGCTCGGGCAGCGGCTGGCCGAGCACATGCAGCCCGTAGGGGATCAGCTCGCGTTCGACTTCGTAGAGGTTGGCCGACAAGGCATCGAGGTCGCTCGCGTCGAGATCGAGCGCGGCTGCCGATGCGACGATCATCGGATCGAGCAGGTCGCGCTCCGGCTCTGACGGTGAAGCGCGCCACCGCTCGAGCAACGCCTTGAGTTCGGTCATGCCCTTGTAGAGCCCCGCTTCCGCGAGCGGCGGCGTCAGATAGCTGATCAAAGTCGCGCCCGAGCGGCGCTTGGCGATCAGCCCTTCGGACGGATTGTTCGCGGCATAGAGATAGAAATTGGGCAGATCGCCGATCAGCCGTTCGGGCCAGCAGTCCCCGCTCAGCCCCGCCTGCTTGCCCGGCATGAACTCAAGCGCGCCGTGTGTGCCGAAATGCAGGACCGCGTCCGCGGCGAAATCCTCGCGCAGCCAGCGGTAGAAGGCGCTGAATGCATGGGTGGGGGTGAAGCGGCCCTCGAACAGCAGCCGCATCGGGTCGCCCTCATAGCCAAAGGCGGGCTGGATTCCGACGAACACCTGCCCGAACTGCGCGCCGAGGACGTGGATCGACGTGCCGTCGCTCTGCTGACGGCCGGGCGCGGGGCCCCATTGCGCCTCGATCGCGGCCAGATGCGGCTCGCGCCGGACATGGTCGTCGGAGGGGATACGTGCATGGACGTTGGCATCGGCGCCGTAGCGCGCGGCATTGCCGTGGAGCACGGCCTTGCGCAGCGCGTCGACATCGGCGGGGACCTCCACCGCATAGCCGGCGGCTGCGAGGGCGGTGAGTGTCGCGTGGAGCGATTCCCAGACGGCCAGATGCGCTGCGGTGCCCGTCGCGCCGGCATTGGGCGGGAAATTGAAGAGCACGACCGCGAGCTTGCGTTCGCGGCGTTCGGACCGGCGCAGGTCGACCAGGCGCGCGACCTTGCCCGCCAGCGCCTCGGCGCGGTCGGGGCAGGAGCGCATCTCGCGAGTCAGCCCGGTCTCGCAGAAGGTGCAGCGCCGCGTGCACCCGGTGCAGGCGCCCGATCCGTCGGCGCGGCCGCCGAACACGCTCGGGATCACCGCGCCGTCGAGTTCGGGGATCGCCACCATCATCGTCGCCTCGAGCGGCAACAGCCCCTGACGCCCCGCGCCCCATTGCTGGAGCGACTGGAATTCGAGCGGATGCGCCGCGACATAGGGCACGTCGAGCGTCGCCAGGATCGCCTCCGCCGCCTCGGCATCGTTATAGGCGGGGCCGCCGACCAAGCTGAACCCGGTGAGCGAGACGACCGCATCGACGATCGGCACGCCGTCGGTCATGAAGAAGCGCTCGATCGCGGGGCGCGAGTCGAGCCCGCTGGCAAAGGCCGGGATCACGCGCAGCCCGCGCGCCTCGAATGCGGCGATCGCGCCGTCATAATGACCGGTGTCGCGGCCGAGCAGATAGGAGCGCAGCATCAGCACCCCGACCGTGCCGCGCGTGCCCCCGACGCTGGGCAGCGCGTCCGCCCGGTCGGCGATCCGGCCCGGTATCGCCGGATGGTAGACGCCGACCTCGGGATAGTCGTGCGGCGCCGCGGCGCGGACCGCGTGGCCCGCATAGCGGCCGGCGAGCGCCTGGATCATCCCGACGACATTGTCGTCGCTGCCCGCCAGCCAATATTGCAGCGTCAGGAAATAGGCGCGGACGTCCTGCGCGGTGCCGGGGATGAACCGCAGGATCTTGGGCAGCCGGCGCAGCATCCGCATCTGCCCCGCGCCTGACGAGCCGCCGGGCTTGGCCGATCCGCGCAACCGTTTTAGCAGCGCGAGCGGACCGCTGGCCGGCTTGTCCATGCGATAGTCGCCGAGCCTGGTCAGCCGGACGATCTCGCTGCCCGACATCAGCCCGACCATCGCGGCACAGGCCTCGCGGCGTGCGGTCAGCGCGGGGAGGACCGCGCGGATATGGTCGTCGAGGAACAGCATCGTCGCGATGACGATGTCGGCGCGGCCGATATCGGCAATGCAGCGATCGAGCGACCCGCTGCCCCGATCCCAGTCGGCCGCGGCGTGGAAGCCGATCGTGATCCCGGTATCGTCCGCGGCGAACCGCGCGGCGGCGCGTTCGGCGGCGCCCGACAAGTGATTGTCGAGCGTGACGATCACGACATGCAGCGGGACCGGGCGGCGGATGGCGTTATCGGGCATAATGGGCCTTCGCATCATAGAGCGTGTCGATCGTGATCGTTGCGACGTCGCGCTCGGCGGCGAATCGTTCGGTGTTGCGACGCGCCTTGCCGCGGACGAAGAAGGGGATCTTGAGCAGCTCGCGCTCGGCATCGGCGGACCAGACGCGTGCGGCCTTGGCGTCAGGGGCGGGGCGCGACGCGGCCTCCGGCGATACCGCCTGCGGCGCGGGTTCGCGCGCCGCAGGGGGGGGCGTGAGATGGCTCGGGCCGGCCATGTCGCTGAACTCGAAATCGTCGCGGAACATCGTCAGGAGATGCTCCTCCAGCCCCATCACGAGCGGATGGACCCAGGTGTCGAACAGCACGTTCGCGCCCTCGAACCCCATTTGCGGCGAATAGCGCGCGGGGAAATCCTGGACATGGACGGGTGCCGAGATGACCGCACAGGGGATCCGGAGCCGCTTGGCGATATGCCGTTCCATCTGCGTGCCGAGTACCAGCTCGGGCTGCAGCGCCTGGATCGCCTCCTCGACGGCAAGATAGTCGTCGGTGACCAGCGGCGTGACGCCGTACTGCGCCGCGGCGGTGCGCAGGTCGCGCGCGAATTCGCGGTTGTAGCAGCCGAGCCCGACGACCTCGAACCCGAGTTCGTCGCGCGCGACGCGGGCGGCGGCGATCGCATGCGTCGCATCGCCGAAGATGAAGACGCGCTTGCCCGTCAAATAGGTCGAGTCGACCGAGCGGCTCCACCAGGGCAGATGGCCGGGGTCGCAGGCGCCCGTCGGATCGATTCCCGTCAGCGCCGCCAGTTCGGCGATGAACTCGCGCGTCGCGCCGTGGCCGATCGGCACGGTGGTGACGACGGGTTGGCCGTGTTCGCGCGCGAGCCAGCGGCAGGCGGTGTCGGCGATCTCGGGATAGAGGCAGATGTTGAAATCGGCCTCGGGCAGCCGGGCGATGTCCGCGGTGGTCGCGCCGAGCGGCGCCACGACGTTCACCGCGATCCCCAGCGCATCGAGGATTCGGCGGACTTCAATCACATCATCGCGGTGGCGGAAGCCGAGCGCGGTCGGACCGAGGATGTTGGCGCTCGGACGCGCCGGTGCCCGCGCGGGCGCGGGGTTCGCGGCGAGCGTCCGGACGAGCTGGTAGAACGTCTCCGATGCGCCCCAATTCTCCTTGCGCTGATAGCTGGGGAGTTCGAGCGCGACGACCGGGCAGGGCAGGCGCATCGCCTCGACAAGCCCGGCGGGATCGTCCTGGATCAGCTCGGCGGTGCACGAGGCGCCGACCAGCATCGCGCCCGGGGTGAAGCGCGCATAGGCATCGCGCGCCGCGGTCTGGAACAAGGCCGCGGTATCCTTGCCGAGATCGCGCGCCTGGAAGGTCGTGTAGGTGACCGGCGGGCGCTTGCCGCGCCGCTCGATCATCGTGAACAGCAGGTCGGCATAGGTGTCACCCTGCGGCGAATGCAGGACGTAATGGACGTCCTCCATCGCGGTCGCGATCCGCATCGCGCCGACATGGGGTGGTCCCTCATAGGTCCAGACGGTCAGCTGCATCACACCCTCAGCAGTTCGCGCCGCCGCAGCGGTCGCGCGAAGAGGTCGGCGAGGTCGCCCGCCTGGTCGAAGCCGTGGACCGGCGAGAAGACGAGCTCGATCGCCCATTTCGTCGTCAGCCCCTCCGCCTCGAGCGGGTTGGCGAGGCCAAGTCCGCAGACGGTGAGGTCGGGGCGGTCCGCGCGGACGCGGTCGAGCTGGCGATCGACATCCTGCCCCTCGCTGAGACGCGTCGCGGAAGGAAGCAGCGCGAGTTCGCGCGCGAGGTGGCGGCGGTGAAGATAGGGGGTGCCGACCTCCACCGGGACCATGCCGAGCTCGGTCGCGAGAAAGCGCGCGAGCGGGATTTCGAGCTGGGAATCGGGCAGGAAGCTGATCCGCCGTCCCTCGAGCAGCGGGCGTGCATGCGCGAGCGCGCGCTTGGCGCGTTCGCGGCCGGGCGCGATCGTGCGCCGAAACTGCATCGCGTCGACGCCGAACGCCCGGGCTGCGGCGTGCAGCCAGTCGGTCGTGCCCTCGGCGCCGAACGGGAACAGCGCGTCGAGTCGTGTCGCGCCGCGATCCTCGAGTGCGCGCGCCGTCTCCCCGAGAAACGGCTGGGCGAGCAGGAAGCGCGTGTTGGGCCCGACCGGCGGCATCGCCCCCGCGCGCCGTGCGGGCAGGCTGTGGACGGGGCCGATGCCGAGCGCGTCGAACAGCCGGAGGAACTGATCCTCGACGACATCTGGCAGCGCGCCGACGATCATCAGGCTCGGCGCGGCCGATGCATCGGCCGCGAGGCCGGGCACCAGCGCCGCGAGGCAGGCATCCTCTCCCTCGGTGAAGGTCGTCTCGATCCCGCTGCCCGAATAATTGAGGATCCGGGTCGAACCGCCATGCTTGACCGACAGCCGGGCCGCGGCGCGCGAGAGGTCGAGCTTGATCACCTCCGACGGGCAGGAGCCGACGAGGAACAGCAGCTTGATATCGGGCCGGCGTAGCAGCATCTGGTCGACGATGCGATCGAGCTCGTCGTTGCAGTCCGCCATCCCCGCCAGGTCGCGCTCCTCGATGATCGCGGTGGCGAAGCGCGGCTCGGCAAAGACCATCACGCCCGCTGCCGATTGCAGCAGATGCGCGCAGGTCCGCGAGCCGACGACGAGGAAGAACGCATCCTGAATCTTGCGGTGCAGCCATATGATTCCGGTAAGTCCGCAGAACACCTCGCGCTGGCCGCGCTCGCGTAGCACGGGCGCGGTATCGCAACCGGCCAGGCCGAGATGCGGGGCGCTGGGGAGGGGGGTAGAAAGCGGCGCGGTCATGACGCGACCATGCCCGCCGGTGCGCGCTGCAACCGCGCGGCACGCAGCTTGATGAGGAACTGCGCGGCATTGACCACGTAGCTCGCATAGGCCGCGAGCGCGAGCCACATGCGTCCGGCCTCGCTGCCAAAGTCGCGGGCCAGCGCGACGAGATAGGCGGTGTGCAGCGCGAGCACGAGCATGCTCACCACGTCCTCCCAGAAGAAGGCGGGGGCGAACAGCCATTGACCGAACACCTGCTTCTCCCAGATCGCGCCGGTGATCATGATCGCGTAGAGCGCGCCTGTCTTGACCACGATCGATATCGTCGCGGCGACCACGCCATCGCCCGTCGCGAGATAGCGCAGGACCAGCGTCAGGCTGACGAGGAAGATCAGGAACTGGATCGGTGCGAGCACCCCCTGGACCAGCGTCCAGCTCGACGAGTCGCGGCGGTCGCGCTGTTCCGGCGTGTAAAGCGCGGCGGATGCCCGGCTGTAGCCCGGGACGGCCGCGCCGCCCTGTCGATCTGCCGGAGAAAGGTCGTTCGCTCGCATCGCGCCCCGCCTGCCCAAGTTTCGAACAGGACCTTACGCCCGCCTTTTAAAAAGTGTCAAGATAACTGGACGTCCATCTATTGGAACATGTTGTGCAATGCAACAAGACCGCCCAGTTGTCAGTCATTCGCGAGTAGGATATGCTCCGATTCGCCGCTAATCTGCCAAATGCAGGTCCCGGTCTGTAGTTGTTAGCGTGTCGACCAGGCTGGGGAGAGCCGGTAATGGCAGCGGTTACTCACTATTCGCGCGGTTTCCGGTGGAACACCGGGTCGTTTGCACGTCGGGACTGGAGCGGCGGTCGCCGAGATCTTGGTCCAGGGTCGCGTCGCGACGCCGGGGACTATGACCGCCCCCTGTCCGCACTGATCGAATGCGAGATCATTCCCCGTCTGATGGCGGCGCATGCCAGTGCGGCGATGCCCTCTGCCGAGATCGGGACGGATGGCCCGATCGACAGCGTCGAGGTGGGCATCTTCGCGCCGCTGGTGATGCAGGTCGATGCCGACCACCTGCTTGCCCATATCGAGACGATTCTCGACCGCGGTGTCTCGGTCGAGACGGTCATGGTCGATCTGCTTGCGCCCGCCGCGCGCCTGCTTGGCGAATATTGGGATGATGATCGCTGCGATTTCGTCGATGTCACGATGGGGTTGTGGCGGCTGCAGGAAGTCGTGCACGAGATTGCCGGTCGCATGCCCGGCATCCGGACGGAGCCGGGCGACCGGCATCGGGCGTTGTTCGTGTCCTTACAGGGCGATCATCATAGTTTCGGGACGATCGTGCTGGACGAGGTCTTTCGGCATGGCGGCTGGCTGACGGACCGGATCAGCGATGCGGAAACGCCCGTGCTGCTGGATGCTGCGGCGGCGGATTGGTTCGATATGATCGGATTGACGATCAGTTGCGACTGCCATATCGCCGGACTTGCATCGATCATTGCTGCGTTGCGAAGGGTTTCACGAAATCCCCGTATCTGCATCATGGTCGGCGGCGCGATTTTCACTGCAGACCCGGATCTCGCGACGCAAGTCGGCGCCGATGGTACCGCGTCCGATGCGAAACTTGCGCTGAAAATGGCCGGCGATCTTCTCCGCGAAAGCGCATGGGGGACCACGGCGTGTAATTGATTGCTGCAGATTGGAGCGCGACGCTCGTCGATGGACAAGACTATCGCCTCTTCCCCGCATCTGGCCTTCGCCCGCCCCGACGATGCGCCCGGGGCCTTGAGCGCACGTGTGGCCGCGTCGCTGCTCGCGGCCGTCGGCGACGTCGCCTTCATCCTCGCCGCCGATGGCCGGATCCTCGATGTTGCGGTGTCGCAGGGCGATCTCGCTAATCACGGACTTGCCGGCTGGGTCGGCGAGCGCTGGATGGACACGATGACGGTCGAAAGCCGTCCCAAGGCGGCCGAGATGCTCGCGGCGGCGGGCAGCACCGAGCCCGCGCGCTGGCGGGAGGTAACGCACGCGGCGGCGGGTGGCGACGTGCCGGTCCGCTATCTGGTGATGTCGCTGGGGACACCCGATCGACTGGTCGCGATCGGTCGCGACCTGCGTGGCGCGGCGGCCACACAACAGCGGTTGCTGCAGACGCAACAGGCGCTGGAGCGCGACTATATCCGCCTGCGTCAGGCCGAGACGCGGTACCGGATGCTGTTCGACATGGCGTCCGATGCGATCCTGATCGTCGACGCCGGCTCGCGCCGCATCCGCGAAGCGAACCCGGCGGCGCTGCGCATGCTCGATGCCGTCGCCGATACGCTGGTCGGCGCACCGGTCAGCACGATCGTCGACCCGAATGATCGCGACGATCTGGTCGCGCATCTCGGTGCGGCGGAGGCGGCGGACGATGTCGCACCGGTTGCGCTGCGATTGCTCGATCGCGCGATCGACGTGCGGATCGATGCAAAGCTGTTCCGTCAGGCGCGCAGCCCGTCGCTGATCGTCCGGATCGAAGCGGTCGAGCCGGTCGTCGGTCCGCGGCGGCACGAAGCGACGCTCGGCGACGTGGTCGAGCGCATGCCCGATTCGTTCGTGCTGGTCGATCGCGACCTGACGGTGCTCACCGCGAACGCCGCCTTTGTCGAGCTGACCGAAATGCCGTCGATCGAGCGGCTGATCGGCGCCCGGCTGGGCGCGTGGCTGGGCCGCCCGGGCATCGATCTCGAGCTTATCGTCGCGCAGCTTCGCGAACATGGCTCGGTCCGCAACGTCGCGACGATCCTGCGCGGCGCAGCGGGTGCGCAAGCCGAGATCGAGGTGTCCGGCGTGGTCGCGCCGATGGGCGGCAGCGAGTGTTTCGGCTTCACGATCCGCCATGTCGGGCGCCGCCTGCGCCAGGTGCCGCTGGTCGCGCACGATACGCCGCGATCTGTCGAGCAGCTGACCGAGCTGGTCGGCCGCATGTCGCTGAAGGAAATCGTGCGGGAGAGTACCGATCTGATCGAGCGACTCTGTATCGAGGCGGCGCTGGCCTATACGTCGGACAATCGCGCGTCCGCGGCGGAGGTGCTCGGCGTGAGTCGCCAGAGCCTCTATTCGAAGCTGCACCGCCACGGGCTTGGCAATCTCGTGTCGGGTGACGGCTGAGCGACCGAACGTCATCGACATTGGTGTCAACACATGTTGACACATAAGGGTGTCTGATCCTAGTTTTGCGGCATGGATCGCCTGTCCGCTTCCCGTGTCGCGATGCCGCCGCCTGCGGCGCGCGACGTGCTGGAACTGCTTAAGCCGGTCACCTGGTTTCCACCGATCTGGGCGTTCCTGTGCGGGGTCGTGTCGTCGGGCGTTCCGCTGGGCGATCGCTGGCCGTTTATTCTCGGAGGTGCGCTGCTGACGGGGCCGCTGGTTTGCGGAACGAGCCAGGCGGCCAATGACTGGTTCGACCGCCATGTCGATGCGATCAACGAGCCGCTGCGCCCGATCCCGTCGGGGCGGATCGCCGGGACCTGGGGCTTGTGGATCGCGATCGCGGGCAGCCTGATATCGGCCGGGGTAGGGGCGGCGATGGGGCCGCTGGTGTTCGCGGCGACCGGCGTCGCGCTGGTCTGCGCCTGGGCGTATAGCGCGCCGCCATTCCGGTTCAAGGCGAGCGGGATCTGGGGGCCCGCGGTGGTCGCGCTGACCTATGAGGGGCTGACCTGGTTTACCGGTGCGGCGGCGATGACGGGCGGCTGGCCCGACGCTGCGGTGCTGGTCATTCTCGGCCTCTACACCGCCGGCGCACACGGCATCATGACGCTCAACGACTTCAAGGCGGTCGAGGGGGATCGGATGATGGGGTTGCGCTCGCTCCCGGTCGTGCTGGGCGTCGATCGCGCCGCCCGGCTGGCCTGTATCGTAATGGCGGTCCCGCAGGTCGTGGTGATCGGCCTGCTGGCGCTATGGGGGCACGGACTTGTCGCGGTGATGGTCGCGGCGTTGCTGGCGGGGCAATTGGCGCTGATGGTGCGGCTGCTGCGCGATCCGCTAAGAAATACCCCATGGTATAATGCGACCGGTACGACGCTCTATGTGCTCGGTATGCTGGCGTCGGCGTTCGGGCTCGGCGGGGTGGCCGGGTTGTGAGCGCGGTCCCGCTCGGCTGGCTTGGTATCGTGCGGCTGGGGCTGGTGCAGAGCGCGATCGGCGCGATCGTGATGCTGGCGACCTCGCTGCTGAACCGTGTGATGGTGGTGGAATATGCGCTCCCCGCCGCGCTCCCCGCCGGTCTGGTCGCCTGGCATTATGCGGCCCAATTGTCGCGACCGGTCTGGGGGCATGGTTCGGATCGCGGCGCGCGGCGGACCCCGTGGATCGTCGCGGGCATGGCGGTGCTTGCGCTCGGCGCCTTGCTCGCGGTCGGTGCACTGCCGCTGCTCGCCGCACGTGCGCCCGGCGGGCTGGCGCTGGCGATTGCTGCGTTTGCGATGATCGGCATGGGCGTCGGCGCGGCGGGGACGTCGCTGCTTGCGTTGCTCGCGACCCACGTCGCGCCCGAGCGGCGCGCGGCGGCAGCGGCGATCACCTGGATCATGATGGTCGCGGGAATCGCGGTGACGGCTGGGATAGCCGGTGCGTTGCTCGACCCCTTTTCCGCAGCGCGGCTGGCCCGGGTTGCGGCCGGCGTTGCGGGGTGCGCGTTCGCGCTGGCGGTGGTGGCGCTCCTCGGAGTCGAGGAGGCTGCGCCATCCACGGGGCTTGCCACGCCGATCGATGCGTCTCGGCCGGGGGAGCGTTCGGCTGCGCTGATGACGGCGTTGCAGACGATCTGGGACGATGGCGAGGCGCGCCGTTTCACGCTCTTCGTCTTCGTCTCGATGCTGGCCTACGCGATGCAGGACCTGATCCTCGAGCCGTTCGCCGGGCTGGTCTTCGGGCTTGCGCCGGGTGCCTCGACACAGCTGTCCGGGGTGCAGCATGGGGGTGTGCTTGTCGGGATGATCGTCGCGGGGGTCGGCGGCGGGGCGTTTGGCGGCGGCGGGATTGCCGGCGGGATTAACGGCGGGGAGGCGCGCGGGCTGCGCTGGTGGATCGGTGGCGGGTGCCTCGGGTCGGCGGCGGCGTTGGCGGGGCTCGCGCTGGCGGCGCGGATCGGACCGGGCTGGCCGCTGACCGCCAATGTCGCGCTGCTCGGCGTGGCCAATGGCGTTTTCGCGGTCGCGGCGATCGGCGCGATGATGACGCTGGCAGGAAGCGGGCAGGCAGACGGGCGGAGGCAGGCGGGGCTCCAGATGGGCGTGTGGGGCGCGGCGCAGGCGATCGCCTTCGGTCTTGGCGGGCTGCTTGGCGCAGTGGGCGTCGATCTCGGGCGGAGCCGGATCGGGTCAGCCGCCACCGTCTTCACTTTGGTCTTCCTGGTCGAGGCGCTGGTCTTCGTCGTCGCCGCAGGGCTGGCGATGCGCAGGCCCGGTCGCCAGCAGCGGCCGACGCGACGCGCGCGCGCGCGGGAGGCGGCGGCATGACGACCTATGACTGCGTCGTCGTCGGCGGCGGCCCGGCAGGCGCCACCGCCGCGACCGAACTCGCGCGGGCCGGGCGATCGGTGCTGCTGCTCGACCGCGCGGGTCGAATCAAGCCGTGCGGCGGCGCCATCCCGCCGCGGCTGATCCAAGATTTCGCGATCCCCGACCATCTGATCGTCGGGCGTGCACGAACCGCGCGGATGATCGCGCCGTCGCGGCGTACGGTCGACATGCCGGTCGATCCGAGCGGCGCGGGCGGCTATGTCGGTATGGTCGACCGCGCCACGTTCGACGAGTGGTTGCGTAACCGTGCCGCCGGACAGGGCGCGGAACGGCGCACCGGGCGATTCGACGCGATCGTCCGCGACCGCGATGGCGGCGCGCAGGTCTGCTATACTGATGACGAGGGCGATCATCGCGTCCGCGCGCGCTGCGTAATCGGCGCGGATGGCGCCCGGTCGCGCGTCGCCCAGGCGCTGTTCGCCGATGCGGTGCGCAACCCGTGCGTCTTCGCCTACCACGAGGTGATCCGCATGCCGCCGCCCGGCACCGCGACGTTCGACCGCGCACGGTGCGACGTCTTCTATCAAGCCGAGTTCTCGCCCGATTTCTACGCCTGGCTGTTCCCGCACGGCGACACTGCGAGCATCGGCGTTGGCAGCGCGCACAAGGGGCATGGTCTGCGCGACGCGACCAGCCGGTTACGTGTGCGGCTCGGACTCGAGTCGTGCGTGACGCTGCGTCGCGAGGGCGCGCCGATCCCGCTGCGCCCGTTACGGCGATGGGACAATGGCCGCGACGTGCTGGTGGTCGGCGATGCCGCGGGGGCGGTCGCGCCGGCGTCGGGCGAGGGACTCTATTACGCGATGCTGTCCGCGCGGTTCGCCGCCGAGGCGGTCGACGTCTTCCTCGCCAGCGGCGACCCCAGGGCGCTCGGCGCGGCGCGGCGGCGGTTCATGCGCGCGCACGGGCTGGTGTTCCGGATCCTCGCGATCATGCAGCATTTCTGGTACCGCGACGATCGCCGCCGCGAGCGGTTCGTGGCGATGTGCGCCGATGCCGACGTCCAGCATTTGACCTGGCACGCCTATATGAACAAGCGGCTGATCTATGCGCGGCCGCTCGCCTATGTGCGGATCTTCGTCATGGACATGCGGCATCTTCTGCAGACGGCGAGTTGATGCGCGATGGATAGGGTCTGGATCTTCCCGGTGTGCATCGCAGCATTGCTCGCTACGCTGGTGGCGCTGGTGGGCGCGACGATCATCGACACCGGATCCTGGTATGGCGGTTTGCTCAAGCCGCACTGGGCGCCGCCCGACGCCGCTTATGGGCTGGCCTGGACCGCGATCTACAGTTGCACGGCTTTGGCGGGCGTGACGGGGTGGCGGGCGATTGCGGGGTGGCGCGAGCGTGAATGGCTGCTCGGCCTGTTTGCGGGCATCGGCTTTCTCAACATCTTGTGGAGCCTCGTCTTCTTCCGCCTGCGGCGGCCCGACTGGGCGGTCGCGGAAATAGTCGTGCTCTGCCTGTCGATCCTGTTGCTGATCGTCGTTCTGGCCCGGCATTCGCGGTCTGCGGCAGCGCTGTTGCTACCCTATCTGCTGTGGGTGGGGTTCGCGGGCTACCTCAATCTGGCGATCGTTCAGCTCAACGGGCCCTTTCCCTGACCTGGTTGTTCGCCAGCGGGCACGCGGTCGATATCGTGCTGGGGGTGATCGGCCTCGAACTTCTCTGGTTGCGGCGTCAGGGGTGGAGCATGGCGAGCGCGGGGCTCCGGCTGGCGCCGGGCATGCTGATGCTGTTCGCGCTGCGCGCCGCGCTGACCGGGCTCGACTGGCGCTGGATCGCGGTGCCGCTCATTGCGTCGCTACCGGTCCATCTCCTCGATCTCGCGCGGACGTCGCGGGGGTAGATGTCGGCTATTTCGGCGCGCGGGACCCGGCCTGGCGTTACGGTCGCGGACCTTTCCCCGGCCCCACCGGTGCTGCGATCGGCGCGAGCGGGACCGGTGGGGCAGGAGCGGAGGTTTTGCTCAGCCGCCAGCTTGCAGGTAGGCGATTACGTCGGCGCGCTTCTGCGGATCAGGAATGCCCGGGAACGCCATCTTGGTACCCGGGACGACGCGTTGCGGCTTTTCGAGATACTGGAACAGCTTTTCGGAGGTCCAGGTGATCCCGCTATTTTTGTTGGCGGCGGAATAGGTGTAGCCGGCCACCGTGCCCGCGGCCCGGCCGACCACTTCATGCAGAGAGGGGCCGATCTTGTTCACGCCAGCCTCGACCGCGTGACACGTCTTGCACGTGATGAACGCGGTCTTCCCCTTGGCGGCATCGCCCGTGTAGCCGGCAAATTTGACACCGCTGAGCGTGTCGACATTGTCGGCTGCCGGAGCGGCGGCGGACGCGGTTGCCGTCGGCGCCGCAGCCGGAGCCGCGGCGTTCGCGGTAGCGGCCTCCGGCGTGGCGGCAGCGGTTTCGCCCGCGGCCGGCTCTTCGGGCGCCTTTTTCGAGCAGGCTGTGAGCGCCGTTGCCGAGAGCGCGACGCAAAGGGCGACATGTCCAAACCGAATCGTGGATGCTGATTTCATAATCCTGCTCCTCTCGACCAACCGCAGGGTCCGCTACTGCGGGCCCTCGAATGTCTAATATTCCCGACATCGGCGACCGTCCAATATTTTGTTTGATGGCATTGGCGGATTTGCGGGTCGGGGCAGCGGAAATGTGCCGGACCGTTCATGGGTCTTGATGGGAAAACACGCGCCGCAGCGAGATGCTCCGCGACGAATTGCTCACCGTAACGAGCGGTCCAAGTCGTAACCTGCTGCCGGTTTCCTGGACCGCTTTGAACAGGAAATTTCAGTTTGGGATTGCGGGGCAGGTGTTGGTGTGAACGATGAAGAGATCGAAGTTCAGCGAGGCGCAGATCGCGTTCGTGTCGAAAGAAGCCGAGGCTGGCATGACGATCGATGAGGTCTGTCGGAAGGCGCGGATCAGCGACGCGACATTCTACGCCTGGCGCAAGATGTATGCGGGGCTGATTTTAGCTACCGTCCGACTATGAGCACTTGGGCAAACGAACGCTGAGACGCATGCCGCCGGGACGTTCTTACCGGACGAGGTAACCTCCCCGCACTGGTGGGGACAAACATCAAAGCGCGCGCCCACTTACGCCGCTGCCAAATATGCAGCGCTTGGTGGGAGGAGAACGAGCGGGAAGCTCACCCCATCAGCGCGGCCGAGGCGAGGCAGACCTATTCAAATTTATTCCCTGGATAGGTCACCTGTCCGGTTCCTTGCATAGTCGCATTTCCCGCCAACCATCTTTTCGAGAACGTTGGCGTGCGGTCGGGCAGGAAGGAATAGGTGCGGAATGAGCCCCACCTCGACGTGAACGAAAGGCCGACGCGGGTGAGTAGGAATGGGCGCGTCAACGTCTACAATTCGGTCACCCTAGCCGCAGCTGCTGACTATCACGCTTTTGCGCAAATCCGCCGGATTGGTCTCATACTGGAATGAGCGAAGCACGCAGGGTCAGCCCTAGTTTCAATCGTCGCCAGGACGGCGGATTCTGTACGGTCCTGATCGCGTTCCAAGCAGCTGTCCCTTCCAGCTCAACCGAATTAGCCCGTCGCTAACGAGCTCGTCGATCGCTTCGCGGACCGCAGGCATCGCGCTGCGCCAGTCCTCTGCAATCGAGCGGGCCACTTCGCTCGGGCATATCGTCGCACCCGGTGCGCGCTGCTCGAGCAGGGAGAGTGTTGCCGCCTTCGGATCGGTCATTCAGACTGCGTCGGTCGCGCGTGCCAATCGGTCAAGCGGTGATTGTGACTCGCTGCCTTACTCCGGCAGGTCGAGCGCCGCGATTTGCCACATGGATTTGCAGGTGCGAGAGTCCACGTGAGTGACCGTTCGCTTCCGGCGATCGCCAACGGCCTTTGCTGATCTTAACGTTCACCCTCCTTCCGGACCGCAACCGGCACCTAGATCACTTCTTCGCTGGCATCGCCGCCACCGTCGATCCGGTCTGTTTCGGCTTGACGTAGCGGTCCAGCCAGTCGGTCATCTGCCACAACGTCTCCTCGGTCGATTCCAGCGCGCGATAGCCGTGCGGCTCGTTGGGCAGCACGACGTAGCGGACCGTCGCACCGTTACCCTTCAGTGCCGCGTACATGCGCTCGGACTGGATCGGGAAGGTGCCGCTATTGTCGTCCGCGCCGCCATGGATCAGCAGGATCGGTGCTTTTATCCGGTCGGCATAGGTGAACGGGCTCATCTCGGTGTAGGTGGGCGTCGCCTGCCAATAGGTGCGCTGCTCGGCCTGGAAGCCGAACGGCGTCAGCGTGCGGTTGTACGCGCCCGACCGCGCGATGCCGGCGCGGAACAGGTCGGTGTGCGCGAGTAGATTGGCGGTCATGAACGCGCCGTAGCTGTGCCCGCCGACCGCCATGCGGGCGCGGTCGCCGACGCCCAGTTTGACCACCGCATCGACCGCGGCCTGCGCATCCTGCTGCAACTGCTTGACGTAGGTGTCGTTGGCCTCCGCGCCGCCCTCGCCGATGATCGGCATCGACGGGTTGTCGAGGACCGCATAGCCCTGCGTCAGCAGGAACAGGTGGCTGATGCCGCGCGGGCGAACGAACCGGTTGCCCTGATCGACCGTCTGGCCGGCGACCTTCGCATCGGTGAACTCCGCCGGATATGCCCAAAGCAGCGTCGGCAACGGCCCGTCGCGTTTCGCGTCGTAGCCGGCGGGCAGATACAGCGAGCCCGACAGCTGCAGTCCGTCGGCGCGGGGATAGGTGATGGTGCGCTGCGTGACGCCGGCGAAGACCGGGGCGGGATCGGCGAAGGCGGTCACCGCCTTGGCGCTGCCGCCCTTCACGCCGCGGATCATGTAATTGGGCGCAAGCTTCGCGCTCTCGCGCCGCGTCAGGATGCGCTGCCCGCGCTCGTCGAGCAAGGCGACGACCGTTTCGTAATAGGGCGCCTTGGCGGTCCAGAGCCGCGTCTGTTCGCCCCCGGCGAGCGGCATCGTCGCCAGGAAGGGGAACGCCCCCGCCTTGGTCGCGCCGTCGCCGGTGACGTACACGCCGTCATGCGCGGGCGTGAAGCGCATCACCGGCTTGCCGGCGGCATTCTCTTCGACGATCGGTTCACCGGGATCGCCATATTGATCCTGATAGTTGAGCGTCGATACCGTCCGCGTCTGGCCCGGTCGCGATGGCGCAACGGCCAGGCGATGCTCGGTGCGCGTGCGCCATTCGCGGTCGATGACCATCGCGAAGCCATCATCTCCCCACAGGGTCTCTGCATAGCGGGCCGGGGTCTGCGCCAGTTCCACCGGTGCCGCAGCGAACGGCGCCGCCTGCATCATCACCTTGTCGTGGAACGCGATCTTGGCGCGCGGATTGCCGCCGTCCAGCGCTTCTGCCCAGACCAGCGTCGCCGGCGCATCCGACCGCCAAACCGCCTCGCGCGGCCCCTTGACGGTGGCATCGAAATCGACCGGCAAATCGTCGGCGAGCGGGCGATCGACCAGGGTCTTCACCGGTTGGCCGTCGATCGTCGATACGGCGATCTCGGTCGGAAAGAAGCGGGCGGGCAGCAGATAGGAATAAGGCCGCTTGAGCCGCTCGGTCAGCAGATAGCGACCGTCCGGGGAAACGCTGAAATCGGTGACCAGCCCCGGCGTTCCGATCGGCGCCGTAGCGCCGGAAAGATCGACCCGGACCAGCTGGCCGGCGAAATAATGGTCGAACAGCGCCTCGTCATGCGCATCGCCGAGGAGATCCTCATAGGTCCGCGCCGCCGATGTGCGCGCGGTGCTTTCCTGTACGACGGGGCCGGTCGGGGTGCTGCTCGCGACGGGCGCCGCGCCGCGACCGGCGGGCACGGTATAGGCGACCAGCGACTTGCCATCCGGCATCCAGGCAAAGGGCGAGCCGAACGTGCCGTTCAGCCCGCGGGCGACCGCGCGGGCGCTGCCGTCGCGCTCGGCGATCCATAGCGACAGGCCGTCGGTCTCTTGCGCGTAGAAGGCGAGGCGGGTGCCGTCGGGTGACCAATCGGGCGCGGCGAAGCGCAGGCCGGCGGGCAGCGTGACCGCCACGGTCCGCCCGGACTCCACGTCCTTGAAACTGAGCGCGTTCAGCCATTGCACGCGCACCTCGGCCTGGCCATTGGTGGCGGGATCGATGCGATAGCCGCCCAGCCGAAGGATCGGTTTCGACAGATTGGCGATCGCCGGCAAATTCTCGCGCCCCAGAATGGCGAGCGTGCGGTGATCGGGGCTGACGGCGACGCCGGGGGTGGGCGGCGTCTCCAGCGCTTTGGCGATAGCGTCGGGCGCGCGATGATAGGCGCTCCCGCCGGGCGTCTGCGCGTAGGCGGTGGTGGTGAGAAACAGAGCAATCAGACAGCCACCGACGCGCATTCGAATTCCTTTGTCTCTATCGCCAAGCCGTTTAGCGCCAGGGTTTGGTAGGCGGTAACAACACCGCGAGACGTCCGAGCTTACGTGAGTTTAGTCGTGGCGCAAGTTGTTGGGACCCAGCCTCGGGATCCCTTCAGCCCCAATATGAACGAACGTCTAGTCATGCGGAGCCGCTGATGGCCGTTGAACGGACGAATCCGGGTCCCTGCGCTCAAAGGACGGCACTCTCACAGCCGCGCTATGGTGCCGCCGATTAGTCGGAACCGAGTTCTACAGCGGCCAAATCCTGTCCCCGCAACCCTCTTGATTTGCAACGCCCCCGAGGGAAACCCCGCGGGGGCTTTTTGCTTTTTAGCTCAGGCACATAGCAGCAGCAGCGCAGCGAGTTCACCGCGCGGATCGATCGTGAGATCGCCGTCTTCCGGCGTCAGCACCACCGCCTCGATGAGCGTTAGCCGGTCGAGCGGCAAGTCGAGAGTCGAGCGGCGCCGTCGCGGCCTAGGGGATCGGGCGACGGCGCTATTGTGTCGAAGATTCGGGCGCCGCGATTATTTCGCCAGCGCCGCGGATTGATCCAGCGGTACCACGGGTAGCCAGACCGCGCTCGCCGACGGTCCGCCGCGAACGATCGTGACCGTCGCCGCCTTATAGTCCGCCTTCTTGGCGAGGAAGATGTTCGGCACGAACGTCTGCGGGTTGCGATCGTAGAGCGGGAAGAGGCTCGACTGGATCTGGATCATGATCTTGTGCCCCGGCTGGAAGACGTGGTTCACGGTCGGCAGGCGGAACTTGTATTCCTGCACCTTGCCCGCCGGGATCGCGGTCGGCTTGGCGAAGTTTTGGCGATAGCGACCGCGGAAGATGTCGAGGCTGATCGGCAGTTCATAGCCACCCATCTTCGGATCGGTCGCGTTCTCGGCAGGGTACACGTCGATCACCTTGACGACGAAATCCCCGTCGCTGCCGGTGGTCTTGGCAAAGATGTCGGCGATCGGCGCGCCCGATACGCGCACCGGCGTGGTCAGCGCGTCGGTGGTGTAGGTCATCACGTCGGGTCGGCCATCGACGCCGCGCTGGTCGCTGACGAGCCAGTCGCCCCAGCGGCCGTCGCCGAAGTTCACCGGACGGGGCAGATGTGGCACGGGTTTCGCAGGATCGGAGACATAGCTGTCACCGCCGGCCGCCGCCTTGTCGAAGCCGAGCGCGCCGCCGGCTTGCAGGTAGATCGGCTTCAGCGGCGATGCGCATCCTGTCTCGCACGCGAGCGGCCAGGTCGCGAACTTGTCCCAATGGTTTTCACCGGTGTTGTAGATCGCCGCGGCGGGCAGCGCGGCGGGCGGGCCGTCCTTCAGATACTGGTTGAAATACGGGAGCAGCATGTCCTCGCGGAATTGCTGCGCGGTGTCGCCGTTCCACTGGAACGGCCCGAGACTGCGGCCGTCGCGGTTGATTTGGCTATGCCGCCACGGCCCCATCACGAGGTGGTTGTTGCCGAGCTTGCCTTTGGCCTTCAGCGTTTCCCACGCGGTGATCGCGCCGTACATGTCCTCCTGGTCCCACAGCCCCTGTTCCCAGATGGTCGGCACGTTCGACGGATTGGCGGCGAGCAGCGTGTCGAGCGCCTGGCCCTGCCAGAACCCGTCGTACGCCGGATGCGACACCATCCGCTGCCAATAGGGCAGTTGATCGTAACCGGATTTTTTCGCCCAATCACCGGCCGAACCGACGTCGCGGAAATTCTCGTAATCGTCATAGCCGCCGGTGGGTGGGGCCTTGCCCGCGCCCTTGTAACCGGTCTGGCTGCCGAGCCACGCGATGTTGGCGAGGCGGAAGGCGCCGTAATGGAACCAGTCGTCGCCCATCCAGCCGTCGATCATCGGGCTCTCGGGTGCGGCGACCTTCAGCGCGGGATGCGGGTTCAGCAGCGCCATAGCGACCGTGAAGCCCTCGTACGACGAGCCGATCATCCCGACACGGCCGTTCGACTCCGGCAGGTTGGCCTTGTTCACCAGCCAGTCGATCGTGTCGTAGGCGTCGGTGACGTGATCGACCTTGGTCGGATTAAGCGGGCCGATCACCGGCCGCGTCACGACGTAGTCGCCCTCGGAGCCATATTTGCCGCGAATGTCCTGATAGACGCGGATATAGCCCGCCTTCACGAACATCTCGTCGGCGAGCGGCAGCGTGGCGAGGATGCTCGAACTGTCGGAGCGGTTCGCGCGGCTCTTCGCATCATAGGGCGTGCGGGTCAGGACGATCGGTGCGGCGGTAATGCCCTTGGGATAGACGATGACGGTGTACAGCTTGGTCCCGTCGCGCATCGGGATCATCACTTCGCGCTTCACATAATCGCGCGTGGTCGTCGGTGGCACGAACTTGGCGGGAATGTCGCCACCGACCGGCGCGGTCTTGTCCTGCGCGGTTGCAACGGTGGCGAGTGCGATCGAGGCGAGAAGGACGAGTTTGACGGTCATAGGGGAGTGCTCCGGAGGCGTTGCCGCGAAGCTAGGCGCAACCGGGGGGCTGGGGCAATTGCCCTTGCGACGTTTTCAGTATCGGCCTTCAGTCCTGCGGTTCAATTGCGCGTCGGGATCGCGGCAGTGGTCGAGGACGAGAACGGCCGGGCCTTCGCACCCTTGCCCCAAAGCTTGTTCGGTTTCGCGGCCATTACGAAGCGGAGTTCGCCGCCGCCGCGGATCTCGTCATCGCGCAGGTAGCTGCGGGTGAGGGGCCTGCCGTTCAGCGTGACCGACCGGATATAGGGGTTCGCATCCGACAGATCCTCCGTCCGGATCGCGAACTGCTTGCCGCCGGGTAGCGCGAGCGTCGCCTGCGACAGGAACGGACGGCCGATCACATATTCGTTCGATCCCGGCGCGACCGGGTAGAAACCGAGCGCGGTGAACACCAGCCACGCGGACATCTGGCCGAGATCGTCGTTGCCGCTCAGCCCTGCCGGCTTGACGCCGTATTGGCTCCGAACGATCTGACCGAGCCGCTCCTGCGTCCGCCACGGTGCGCCGGCATAATTGTAGAGATAGGCGACGTGATGGCTCGGTTCGTTGCCGTGGATATACTGGCCGATCAGCCCGGCGATATCTTCCGCGTGGCTGTAATCGACCTTCGAATTGTCGAAGTCGAACATCGCATCGAGCTTTTTCACGGTCTTCGCGTCGCCGCCCAGCAGTCGGAAGAGGCCCGCCTGATCCTGCGGCACGAACCAGCTATACTGCCACGCATTGCCCTCGGTGTAATCGGAGCCGTAGTTGATCGCAGTCGGATCGAAGGGCGTGCGAAACGTTCCGTTCGCCAGCCTTGCGCGTAACCAACCGGATTTCGCGTCGAAGCTGTTACGCCAGTTCCCCGCGCGCTTTTCGAACCGTTCGGCGATGGCGACCTGGCCCATGCGGCGCGCCATCCGCGCGATCGTCCAGTCGTCATAGGCGTATTCGACGGTCTTCGATGCCGCCTCCGGCTCCTTGTCGATCGGCACGTAGCCGCGCTCGATATACTCGCCGAGCCCGCCGTAGGACGCATGATCCGCGCTCGCGACCATCGCCTGCAATGCGGCATCCGCATCGAAGCCGCCAATGCCTTTCATATACGCATCGGCGATGACCGGCACCGCGTGGTAGCCGATCATCGTCCACGTCTCTCGCCCGGCGAACTGCCAGACCGGCAGGATGCCGTCCGGGCTGTAGTGCTGGCTGGCGATCAGCGAACGAACGATATCGGTGTTGGTCTTCTCCGGCTGGATCAGCGTCAGCAGCGGGTGTTCGGCGCGGAACGTATCCCATAGCGAGAAGGTCGAGCGGACCGTGAACCCGCTCGCTTGGTGCACCTGATCGTCTGGTCCGCGATATCGCCCGTCGCTATCGCTCCAGACGCTGGGGGCGAGCAGGCTGTGGTACAGGGCGGTCGCGAAGATGCGGCGCATCGGTGGCGCCGCCTCGAACTGCACCGCTCCCAATGCGGTATCCCAATCGGCCTGCGTCCTGGTCCGGACGACATCGAAGCCACCGGGTTCGCTCTCTAGATTGGCGAGCGCGCCGGCTTCGTCGACGCCGGAGATCGCGACCTTCACTTCCAGCGGGGCTTCGAGCAGGCCGAAATCGAGCCGCGCCTCCAGCGCCTGGCCGAGCTTCTCCGCCAGCGCGTCGCTGCCGCGACCCGGACCCTGGAACCCCTTGTACGCGATGTCCTTCTCGCGATTGACCAGCGCGCGGCCGACGAGCGGCGCGGAGAACCGCATCGCGAAGTAGAGTTTTCGGCCGGGCGCCCAGCCGCGCGTCTCGCGAAAGCCGGTAAGCACGCCGTCGTCGCGCAGGTGCAGGCCGGACCACAGGATCTTGCCCGGGTAATTGTAGAGCGACGACCGCAGATCGACCACGAGATGCGCGGCCTTGCCCTTAGGAAAGGTGTAGCGATGCACGCCGGTCCGCGTGCCCGCTGTCATTTCCGCGCGAACGCCGGGCCCCTCGAGCGTTACCGCATAATAGCCGGGCGTGGCGATTTCGGTGGCATGTGAAAAGCGCGAGCGATAGCCGGGTGCGGCGGGGGTGCCGGGGTCCATCCGCACCGTATCGCCCGATACCGGCATCACGAGGATGTCGCCAAGATCGGAATGGCCTGCGCCTGAGAAATGCGTGTGGCTGAACCCCTCGATCGTCGGATCGTCGTATCGATATCCGGAGGCGTGCCCGTAGCAGGTGCGGATCACGCATGAAGTGTCGGTGTCTGGCGACAACTGGACCATCCCGAACGGCGCGACTGCTCCGGGGAACGTATGCCCCTCGCCGCCAGTGCCGATGAACGGGTCGACCGCCTCGCTCGGTTTCGCCTGGTCCTGCGCGGAGACAGGTCCGGCAAGGATCGTGGTGGCCACTGCACCCATGAGGCACGATCGCGTGAAGATAGGCATCGAGGTCACCTGTTCAGAGGGAAATAGGGTCGGCGAATGTGGACGAGGTCACGGGACGGAAAAAAGCGTTGCCCTGCGCCGGTGATCGCAGGACCGTGTCGGGTGCCAGATAAACCATGTCGCGCAAATTCCCCCTACCCGGACACGCGGTGTCGTCCCGTCATGAACGCCTTACGGCACGTAAAACGAAAATGTGACCGCCGAAGCCATTCGTCCTGAAGTCCCTTTGCTTACGCACCATATTGTCCCGACCGATCTCCCGGGCGCATCCGTTTCGGCGTGGAGTAGGTGTAACCAGGAGACTTGACGTTAGATGACATAATTGTCATCTAGCAATTGATGTTCGCTTTTGCGCCATACCCGCGGTTTTGCAATCACGCCGGCCAACTCGCCGCACGCCTGTAGCCCGAGCTCGTCGGGTTACTGACAGAGCTCGGGCGTTATTCGATCTGATCTTTCGGTCGTGCTGCGTGCACGGCTGAACTCTCGAGTAAGCGGGTATCACACAATGTCTGATATTGATTTCTCGGCGCAGGAGCGTCGATCTGAACCTATTGATTCGCGTGAACCCAGCGAGCCATCAAAACGCATGCTGGTCATGAGGCCAAAAAGCTTCTTCTCGAATAAATTCGAAATTTACGTCGAACAGGAGGAAGTGGAAAAACCCAGGCAAGCTGGTTCTGAACGACTAGTCGATCTGACACTAATCCTGATGATCTTATTAATCGGCGTTCCCGTGTTGGTATACTGCATCATTTCGTCATCGATTTAGGGTCAGGACTCATTGGTCTTGGCCAGACGATAACCGTGGTAGAGAGGGCGATGGCGGCGTCGCCCCCGCGGGCGGTATGCAGCAGCACGGCCGCCCAAGGGTACACGTCGGTCAGTGTGCCGTGACGGCGCGAGGGGTGACCCGCGCGCCGATGTTGGTACAAGCCTGGCATCAGCAGTCGGGAATATGGTTTGGAAATCGTTAGCTTGTGTCTATTTCTGCTGCTGGCGGTTGTCGTCAGCGGTGTCCTGTCGAGGATGCTGCCCTCGGCCCTACCGCGCCCCTTGGTGCAGATTGGCCTGGGCGCGCTGATCGGGATCTTCGCGGGCGTTCGCGTCGAGCTCGACCCTGAGCTGTTTTTCCTGCTGCTGGTGCCGCCGCTGCTATTCCTCGACGGCTGGCGCATTCCGAAGGACGAGCTGTTCCGCGACAGCGGCGCCATCCTCGGATTGGCGCTTGGGCTCGTCTTCCTGACCGTGATTGGCGTGGGACTCTTCATCCACTGGTTGATCCCGGCAATGCCTATGCCAGTCGCGTTCGCTCTTGCCGCCGTCGTATCGCCGACCGACCCGATCGCCGTCGGCGCCGTGGCGCAGAATGTGCCGATCCCAAAGCGCATGATGCACATATTGGAGGGGGAGTCGCTTCTCAACGACGCGTCGGGGCTGGTCTGTCTTCGGTTCGCCATCGCGGCCGCTTTGAGCGGCACGTTCTCACTGGGAACAGCTGTGTCGACCTTCGCCTGGATGGCGCTCGCCGGCGTCGCGATCGGCATGGCGGTGACGTGGATGGTCATCAGGGGCAAGTCGCTGTTCGCCCAGCGCTTCGGCGACGACAGCGGCTCGAACATCCTTGTCAGTCTGCTGATCCCGTTCGGCGCCTACCTCGCAGCCGAGCACGTGCACGCCTCCGGCGTCCTTGCGGCGGCGGCATCAGGCATAGCCATGACCTTCGCAAGCGGCGGTGTCGCACTCGGCGCAGCGACCCGGATACGGCGCCGGGCAGTGTGGGACATGCTCCAGTTCGCCCTCAACGGCGTGATCTTCGTGCTGCTCGGCGAGCAACTGCCGGGGTTCTTCAGCCGTGCCCGCGCCACGGTGGCAGCCACTGGGCATACCAGTGCCTGGTGGTTGCCACTCTATGTTTCCGCGATTGTCGCCGCTCTCGCCGCGCTGCGGTTCGCGTGGGTATGGGTGGCGCTGCGACTGACACTGTTGCGGGCCAAGCGCAGCGGTGCAGCAAGCGGGGGAAGCCCGCCACGCCGGATCATCGGCGCCATGTCTGTGGCCGGTGCCCGTGGCGGTATCACGCTCGCAGGTGCGCTGACGCTGCCATTGGTGATGCCGGATGGATCGCCGTTTCCGGCACGCGATCTCGCGATCCTGCTCGCGTCGGGTGTGATCCTGGCGTCGCTCGTGATTGCGGCTATCGGGCTACCTCTACTCCTTCGGGGCCTTCAGCTTCCCACTGACGACGGTGCGGCCGGGGAACGTGATCGCGCACGCATAGCGGCAGCTAAGGCCGCTATCGCCGAGATCGACCGCGTTCAGCATGAGATCGCGGAGGAGAAGGGGGAGGCGGACCGGTCCACGGATGTCGCTGCGCGGATCATGGACCAATACCGCGAACGCATCGATAGCCTCGCAGGCGACGACGAGCACCGTTGGCAGCAGGAACAGGACAGTCGGCTTGAGCGTCAGCTACGACTGGCAGGGGTTCGCGCGGAGCGTCAAACCCTCTTCGAACTTGCTCGACAACGCGAGATCAGCGTTAGCCTGGCCGAGCAGCTTGGGCGCGAACTCGACCTGGCCGACGCCCGGCTGACCCGGTTGGGTGTCTGAGGCTTCTGCTGAGTGAGTTACTGGTAGCCGCCATTCTCCTCGCGTTCCTTTGCGGCGTCTTCCTGTACCTTTTCCATCTCCTCCGCCTCTTCGGTTTGGGTGGCGTCGTCGGTTTTGGGATCGTCGATCATGATCATCTCCTTGCTGGCTTTAACGCGCGGCGCAGCTTTCGGGCGCAACCGTTCGTTACCACCCTTGCGTCCATGATGCCGGGCGCAAAACGGGAGACGGCCATGCGCTTCGTTCAGATAGAGATGCTACCCACGGGCAAGGCGTTGGTGGACATCGACAAGCTGACCCACGCGGTGCCCGAGGGAGAAGGATCGCGCCTGTTTCTTGGCGCGCAATACATCGACGTGCCGTATTCGCTGAGCGCGCTCGAGAACGTCTTGGCTGGGCGCGAGCCAAGTGATGACGGGGAGAGCAACAGGGCGGGGTTTGGCGTCGGCTAGAACCGTCTTCGTCGTCGGAGTCCACGGGGCGCTCATGGCACCGGGGCCTTCCGTCGATCCGCCGTCCGGCCAGCGCGTTCACGGTGATAGTCGTGTCACCCAGTCGACCGTGATCTCGAGCCCGCCAATTCGCTTTGACGTCCGTTTAGTGCCGGCCGAAGATGACGATGGGGGGGTAGGCCAAGGCATGTTGGGCGATGGACTATCTCATCCATCGCGGGCCGCCGAATTCCGGTCCCACCTGGTCGTAAAGAAAAGCGGCCTGACCGGCGTCGCATCGCGGCTGAACGGTCGCGAGATCTTTAGCGCTAACAACGGTCGCGCGATCCTGTGGAGCGACGTCACGCCCGAACTGATGGCGGCGGTCGACGTCTACAAGGCGTCGACGGCGGACCTGATTGAAGGGGGCACCGGCGGCCAGATCGATCTGCGCACCAAGATGCCGTTCGACTTCAATGGCAAGTTCCATGTGGCTGCGACCGGCGAGCTGAGCATGGGCGACATGGCGAACAAGGGCGATCCGATGGGCTCGGTGCTGGTCACCGACTCGTTCGAAACGCCGATCGGCCGGATCGGTCTGCTTGGCGACGTCGCGTTCAGCCAGTTCAGCTCGCTATCGCAGTTCATCCGCGTCAGCCCGTATTTCAAGACCAAGCTCAGCGACGGCAACGAGCGGTACGTCCCCAGCGGCTTTGCGTATGGCGACGAAGCGTTCCAGTACAAGCGCTACGGCATCTACGGCGCGGCGCAGTGGCAGCCCGCCGACTCGCTGACCTTCACCGGCAGCTTCTTCCAATCGCGCTACAAGAGCCAGTCCAGCGACTATGGTACGCAGCTCGATTCGCAGACGCTGGCAGTCGACCCGGCGAGCAGCAGTTTCGACAGCAACGGCCTGCTGACGAAGGCGACCTCACTTTTCAATCGCGACACGGGGAGCTTCGCGCCGACGGGTGGAGCGATCACCAGCAGCGGCAACAAGGGTTTCGTCCAGAGTAATACGAGAACGCGCGATTATTCGTTGTCGTTCGTATGGGCACCGGTCGACAGCCACCTGTCGCTCAAGGGCTCGCTGCAACGCGTCGATTCACGTCAGATTTACGATCGCATCGACATCTTCCGCGATCTCGGATTCGGACAGAGCTTTGGCATGGACCTGACCGGTGACCTGCCGCAGATCACCGTCAGCCCTGCGACGCAGGCGTCGTTCGCCGATCCGGCGAACTATTTCTGGTCGGCGTCGATGCCGCACAACGAACGGAACAAGGGTCGCCTCGACTCTGGACAGCTCGACGCCGAGTACAAATTCGACAACAGCTTTTTCCGGTCGGTCAAGGTCGGCGGCCGCTACGCCAAGCGTACCGAGCGCGATCTGTCCAACGGCTATAACTGGACGGCGCTGGGCCGCGGCTGGAACGGCGATCCGCAGCTGACGTATGCCAACGCAGCACCGGGCGACACCGAGTTGCACGCGTTCAAGGATTTCTTCCGCGGCACCACGACGCTGCCGGGCAATCTCATGTTTGCGTCGGAAAATCTTGCATCGCGGTTCAACGTCAACCGCACCGGGTTGGTGACACCGCCGCCTGCCGGTTTCTGCACGGGCATCGAGTCCAATTGCTCGGCCGCCGGGCCTCTGCCGGCCACCGGTTATGGTGGCCTTTCCGGGATCCGGGCTCCTGGATTTGTCCTGCCTGGGGATCAGGTCGATAATCGCACTGAGAACATCGCGGGATACGCACTGTTGCGGTTCGGCCCGCAGGATGGCGCGTCGGGCATTGCGGGCAACATCGGCGTCCGCGTTGTGCACGTCGAAAACGAGGGCAGCGGCTTTATTCAGCAGAATGGCGGAACCATCTTCATCCGCAATGGCGTCGAGCAGACCCTCGCCAACACGTTCCTTGCGCGTGGTGGGAAGGCGGAGTTCACCCGCGTCCTGCCGTCGGTCAACCTGGAGTATTCGCCCACGGACAGGATCAAGGTTCGCGGTGGGTACAACATCACGATGGACCTGCCGACGTTCAACGCGCTGCGGGCATCGGGTTCGATCGGTGTCGCCACGACCAGCAACCCGGTCGCAGGCCAGCCCGGCACGTTCAACAACTTTACCGCGGACACCGGCAATCCGTTGCTCAAGCCGACGCTGTCGAACAATGTCGATCTTTCGCTCGAATATTATGGGCGGGCGGGCACGTCATTCCATGTCGCGCCATTCTACAAGAGACTGACCAACCTGCCGATCTACTCGATCACGTCGCGACAGGTGACGGTCCTGTTTACGGACGGGGCCACCGAGACTGTTTCTGCGTCCGCGACTGACTACAGCAATTCTACGAAGGCGGCGACCGTCAAGGGTGTAGAGGTCGGCGGTCGATTCTTCTTCGACATGTTGCCGGGTGTACTTGCAGGGATCGGGTTCGAGGGCAACTACACGTTCATCAAGAGCAGCAATCCGGGCGACATCTATCGCGATATTACCGGTGCTGCCAGGAACGATGCGCCGCTGGTGGGGCTGTCGAGACACAACCTCAACGCGACGCTGTTGTACGAGCGTAACCCGATCTCGTTCCGTCTCGCCTACTCGTGGCGCTCGAAGTACCTGCTGTCGACGAACAGCAATGGCACGAACGGCACGTACACATACTACAGCGCGCCCGGCGTCGTGAACAATCAGGATGGCGGCCCGGATGCTTCCACACAGATCGCCTTGCCGATCTATGGTGGGAACTATGGCTCGATCGACGCCGGCGTTCGCTTCAAGGTGAACGACCAGTTCTCGTTCGGTGTGCAGGGGACCAACCTGACGGCCGCGACACAGCGGACGCTGATGGGCGGCTATCCGGGCGGCAAGCTGGTCGGCCGAAGCTGGTTCCAGGCTGATCGCCGGATCAGCACTGGCATCAACCTGGCCTTCTGACGATAAGAGATGGTCGGGATGCATCGCCGGTCGACCCTGTGTCGGCCGGCGATGAAGCGGAGGGCGTGATGCGTAAGCGAATCCTGATCGTCGGCGGCGGTACCGCCGGGTGGCTGACGGCCGGCTATCTGGCGAAGCGGCTCGGCGCCGATCTTGCCGGCGGCGTATCGATCACGCTCGTCGAATCGCGGGATATCGGTATTCTCGGGGTGGGCGAGGGAACGTTCCCGACCATCCGGCGGACTTTGGCGACGATCGGCATCGACGAGGCCGAGTTGGTCCGGCGGTGCGGCGCGACGTTCAAGCAGGGGGCGAAATTCGTCCACTGGCGCCGCACACCTGGCCAAGGGCGTACCGATCATTATCTGCACCCGTTTCAGGTCGCGGATTCGAGCGATGGCCTGGATCTGCTGCCCTATTGGTTGCTGGGCTATGGCGGTCCGGACAATTGGGATGAGGTTTCCAATCCGCAGAAGAAGGCCGCGGACCAGATGCGGGCGCCCAAATTGGCGAGCAATCCGGATTATGTCGGGCCGCTCAATTACGCGTTCCATTTCGACGCTGTGGCGCTGGCCGGGTTGTTGCGCGAGCAGGCGGTGGCGAACGGTGTCCGCCACCTGATCGATACCGTGTCAGAGGTGCTGCTCGATGCGGACGGCGCCATCGGGGCTGTGCGGACCGAGCAAAACGGGATGCTCGATGCCGATCTCTACATCGATTGCACGGGCTTCCGCGCCGAACTGATCGGAAAGACGCTGAAGCAGCCGTTCCGATCGTGCCGCGACGTGCTGTTCTGCAACCGCGCGGTGACGGCGCAACGGCCCTATACGCGGCCGGACGAGCCGATCGCCTCCTACACGATCTCGACCGCGCAGGATTCGGGCTGGATCTGGGACATCGGGCTCGATCGGCGGCGCGGTATCGGTCATGTCTATTCGTCGGACCATAGCGACGACGAGACCGCCGAGCGCGTGTTGCGCGGCTATCTGGGCGCCGGGGGTGACCAGGCCGAGGTGCGCCATTTCAAGTTCGATGCCGGCTATCGCGAGGTCAACTGGTACAAGAACTGCGTCGCGGTCGGGTTGTCGAGCGGGTTCTTCGAGCCGCTGGAGGCGACGGGGATCGCCTTTGCCGAGGTGTCGGCGGGGATGATCGCCAATCTTTTCCCCTGGGGTGGCGATTACGAGACGTCGGCGCGTCAGTTCAACGCGAACATGCTGCGCCGGTACGAACGTGCGCTCGATTTCATCAAGCTGCATTATTGCATCTCGGAACGCCGCGACACGGCGTTCTGGCGCGACAATGTGGCGGACGCGTCGGTGCCGGACAGCCTGCTCGAACTGCTCGACCGGTGGCGGTTTCGGCCGCCCAACGAACTGGATATCGACGGGCAGGTCGACATCTTCACCGACGCGAGTTGGCAATATGTCCTGTACGGCATGGGCTGGAAGACCGACCTGAGCGCGAAGGCCGGGGCCCTTCGTTACGCCGAGGATGCGAAGCGGGCGTTCGCCGAGGTGGAGCGGCAGGCGCAATATGCGATCGCCAACCTGCCGTCGAACCGCGCGCTGGTCGATTATGCGCAGACGCATCGCTTCGGGGCGCGGGCCGCCGCATGACCGGGATGCCGGATGCGCGCATCACCAAAATCGTCATCGTCGGCGGTGGCACCGCCGGCTGGATGACCGCAGCCGCCTTGTCGCGGATGGTGGCGAGCGGCGTGTCGGTGACGTTGGTCGAATCCGAGGATATCGGCACGGTCGGCGTCGGCGAGGCGACGATCCCCTCGCTGCTCGATTTCAACCGGATGCTGGGGATCGACGAGGATGCGTTCGTCCGCGCGACCGGCGCGACGTTCAAGCTGGGGATCGAGTTCTGCGACTGGGGGCGGGTGGGCGATGCCTATCACCATCCGTTCGGCACGCATGGCCGCGATACCGAGGGCGTCTCGTTCCACCAGCTCTGGTTGCGACAGGCGAGGCTCGGCGGTGCCGCCGACCCGGGTCCGATCGGCGACTATTGCCTGTCCGAGGTCGCGGCGCGCAAGGGCCGGTTCACGCGACCGTCGAGCAATCCGCAATCGGTGCTGTCGACCTTGTCCTATGCGTTTCATTTCGATGCCGCGCTGTATGCCAAGTTCCTGCGCGGCATGGCCGAAGCGGCGGGCGTCATGCGCGTCGAGGGGCGGGTGGCGTCGGTCGATCGGGACGGCGAGACCGGGTTCATCACCGGCTTGCAGCTCGACGGCGACCGCCGCATCGATGGCGAATTGTTCATCGATTGTAGCGGGTTCCGGTCGCTGCTGCTGGGCGATGAGCTGGGGGTGCCGTTCACGAGCTGGCAGCATTGGCTGCCCTGCGACCGGGCCTGGGCGGTGCCGAGTGCGCGGCAGGGGACGCTGACGCCGTATACGCGCGCGACCGCCGAGACGGCCGGGTGGCGGTGGCGGATCCCGCTCCAGCACCGGGTCGGCAACGGTCATGTCTATGCGAGCGATCATGTCGACGATGACGCCGCGATGCGCGCGCTGCTCGCCGGGCTGGACGGCGCGCCGCTGGCCGAACCGCGCCAGTTGCGGTTCGTCGCCGGGCGGCGGGAGCGGTTGTGGGAAAAGAACTGCGTCGCGATCGGGCTGTCGGGCGGCTTTCTCGAACCGCTCGAATCGACGAGTATCCACCTGATCCAGGCGGGGATCACGCGGCTGATGACGCTGTTCCCGGACACCGGGTTCGGGCAGGTCGAGATCGACGAATATAACCGCGTGATGCTGCGCGACTATGCGCAGGTCCGCGATTTTCTCATCCTGCATTATCACGCGACTGCGCGGGCGGACTCGGCCTTCTGGACGCATTGCCGGACGATGACGGTCCCGGACTCGGCGCAGGCCAAGCTCGATCTCTGGGCGGGCAAGGCGCGGATTTTCCGGGAGCAGGGGGAGTTGTTCACGCCCGATGACTGGATCGCGGTGTTGCTGGGGCAGGGGGTTCGCCCGGTCTCGACGGACCCGCTGGTCGCGGGGTTGCCGCCCGAGGAAACCGCGCGGTTCATGGATCACGTCCGCGCGGTGATCGGCAAGACCGCCGACGCGATGCCGACGCACGCGCAGTTCATCGCACAGCATTGTGCGGCGGAGATGGCGGCATGATCCGGGTAGGCGCACGACGTCGCGGGCTTTTGGCGATGCTGCTGGTTCTGCTGTCGGCGCCGGGGTTGAGCCGCGTGCCGGATGCCGGTCCGTATCGCTGGACCAATGTGAGGGTCGGGGCGGGCGGCTATGCGCCGAATATCGTGTTCAGCGAGGTCGAGCGCGGATTGGCCTATCTGCGCACCGATATGGGCGGCGCGTATCGCTGGGATGCCGCGGCCCGGCGGTGGCTGGCGTTGCAGGACGGCAGCGCGACACCGAGCTATATGGGCATCGAAAGCATCGCGCCCGACCCGCGCAATGCCGATATCGTCTATATGGCGGCGGGGATGGGGGCGAGCCAGCCGGCCGCGATCCTGCGCTCGGCCGACCGCGGACGCACGTGGCGGACGACGCTGGTTCCGTTCGCGATGGGCGGCAACGAGGATGGCCGCGGCATGGGCGAACGGCTCGCGGTCGATCCCAACGACACGCGGACGCTGTTCTTCGGATCGCGACACGATGGCCTGTGGCGCAGTCGTGACGCGGGCGCGACCTGGGCGAAGGTTGCCAGCTTTCCGGTCGCGGGGCTGGGGCAGCCTGCGCCGCGGAAGACGCATGGCGGCGTGTCGTTCGTGGCGATCGATGCGGCGAGTGGCCGTCCCGGCACGGGGTCGCGCAGGATATGGGCGGGGATGGCCGATCCCGGTGCGGTCAATCTGTATCGCTCGGACGATGGCGGACAGACATGGGCGGCAGCCGAGGGGCCGCGGCTGTTCGCGGGCAAGGGTGTCATCGATCGCCGTGGCGTGCTGTGGGTCGGCTATGCGAGCGGTCTCGGGCCGAGCGGTATCAAGACGGGGGCGGTGTGGCGCTACGATCCCGACGGGCGCGGTCGCGACGTGACCCCGGTCGCGTGGCGCGCGACCGGCGCGGAGGGCGCGTTTCTGGGTGTCGCGGTGTCGCGCAGCAATCCCGGCACCGTCGCGGTCAGCACGGTCGACCGCTATCGGCATGGCGACTCGTTATGGGTCAGCCGCGACGACGGCCGCCGCTGGGACGATCTCGGTGCGCGCAGCCGGCGTGACGTGTCGGCGACGCCGTTCCTGTTGCACGAGGGCAAGGGGGCGGACTTCGGGCACTGGATTTCGGGCCTCGCGATCGACCCGTTCGATCCGGCGCGCATCGCCTATACGACGGGGGCGACGCTTTATGCGACCCGCAACGCCGCGCGGACCGGCAGGATCGACTGGTCGCCCTGGACCGATGGGATCGAGCAGACGGCGATCATCACGCTCGTCTCGCCGACCGGCGGCGCACCCCTGATTTCGGGCTTCGGCGACCTTGCCGGCTTCGTCCACGACGACCTCGACCGGTCGCCGCAGCCGAGCTTCGTCAATCCCTACCTGTCGAACACGAACGCACTCGACTATGCCGGTTTGGCGCCCAACGTGATCGTGCGCAGTGGCAGCCTGTATCTCGACCGGCCGCGCGATGGTTCGCTGGGGCGCTCAGAGGATGGCGGGCGGACGTGGCGCATGGTGACGGTGCCGCCGATGGGGAACCCGTCCAAGCGCGAGGATCTGAATGGCGAGTGGCCGATCACGGTCTCGGCGGACGGCGCGACGATGGTCGTCGCGACACCCGTTCCGCAGGTGACGCGCGACGGTGGCCGCAGTTGGACGCCGGTGCGCGGACTGCCGGGCAAGATCCGCGCCGTCGCCGACAAGCGTGATCCACGGATGTTCTACGCGGTGGACGTCGCGCGCGGCCGGATCTTGGCGTCGCGCGATGCAGCCGCCAGTTTCGCACCGGTCGCCGGACAGGGGTTGCCGACCGATCTGCAGCGGGCTGGCCGACAGGGCCGCGAAGCGCAGAGCGCACTCGTCGCCGCGCCGGACACCGCGGGCACAGTGTGGCTCCAGGCCGGCGATCGCCTGTTCCGCAGCACGGACGGTGCGAACAGCTTCGTCCCCGCGAGCGGCACGTTGCGCGTCGAACTCTACGGCCTCGGCAAGAGCGGCGTCTTTGCAGTCGGCACGCGGGACGATGTGCGCGGCATCTGGCGTTCGGTCGATAACGGCCGGAACTGGTCGCGGATCGACGATGACGATCATCGCTGGGGCGGCCGCTACCGCGTCGTCTCGGGCGATCCTAGGCGCGAAGGCCGCGTCTATCTCGGCACCGACGGTCGCGGTCTGTTCTACGGCGACCCGACGGTGGTTCGGTGACTTCCGCCGTCTGGCGCACTTTGGTCACTTGCGTAGGGCCAGTGCAGAATTTTCGATCACGATCGCCAATTGACCGTCTAAAATCAGGATGAAGCGCATGCGACTCGACTCTACCGGCCGGATGGGCACGTTTCCTTCACGGCGCGTTGGCAGCCTGCTTTCGCTCGCGGGGCTGTTGGTTTCGACCGCAGCCTGGGCGGATCCGCTGGCGACCGTCGAGCGCAACGGCAGCTTCGTCTCGGTCGAGGCCTATGCGCCCAACATTGTCCGCGTCACCATCTCGACCGACCGCGCCGAGGCGACCGCCGCACCCGGGCCGGGGCCGAACGCCAAGCCCGACGCGGCCGGCTGGGCGCAGCGTAGCGATACCGGCGCCGACGTCTTCACCTCGTCGGCGCTCGCGCTGACCGTCGATGCGCAGCCCTGGCCCAAGGCACCGAGCCAGATGGAGCGCTATTTCGCGCCGTCCTTGCCACCCGTCGCAGTGACGGTCCGCAGTGCCGACGGCACCGTGCTGACGCGCATGACCGGCTGGGAGATGGCGCCGCACACGGTCAACGACGAGAAGACGTTCCGCGTCGGCGCGCAGTTCGCCGCACCGACCGACGAGCATTATTACGGTCTCGGCCAGAACCAGGAGGGCGTGCTCGATCTGCGCGGCCGGACGATCGATTGTCGCCACAATTACGACGCGCCCGCCGGCGAGACGGTCTGCGTCCCCTTCATGGTCACCAACAAGGGATATGGGATCGTCTGGGACAATCCGTCGCAGACCACCGTGTCGCCGGGCCTCAACGGGAGCACGCACTGGCAGTCGAACGTCGGCGAGCGCGTCTCGTTCTTCGTGATCTCGGGCAAGACCACCGACGAGCTGTATGCCGGGTATGCGCGGCTGACCGGGGCGACGCCGCTGCCGCCCAAGGCCGCGTTCGGGCTGTTGCAGAGCAAGGCGCGCTACGAGACGCAGGCCGAGCTGCTCGGTGTGGCCGAGGGCTATCGCCGCCGCGGGCTGCCGCTCGATGCGATGGTGCTCGACTGGTTCCACTGGACCCGGATGGGCCAGATGGACATCGATCCCACCTATTTCCCCGATCCCAAGGGCATGAACGCCAAGCTGAAGGCGATGGGGGTGCACTCGATCATCAGCGTGTGGCCGCGCTACGAGCCCGAATCGCGCTATTTCGACATGCTGTCCAAAAAGGGTTGGCTGCTCCACGAGAAGGACGGCAGCGTCGTCAACGGGCTGCCGATCCGATCGGACCGGACCGGCGGGCTGATCGACACGACCAACCCCGACGCGCGCGCCTGGTATTGGGACCGGATCCGCGACAACATCGTCTCGCAGGGGTTCGACTGGATCTGGCTCGACGAGACCGAGCCCGATCTGGTGCCCGACGGCCATTATTTCTCTGTCGGGTCGGGCGATCGCTATCACAACGTCTTCCCGCTGCTCCACACGACCAGCGTCGCCGAAGGGTCGGCGCGCGATCGCCCGACGATGCGCAACCTGATCCTCGCACGCGCCGCGTATCTGGGGGCGCAGCGCAACGGCGCGCTGTTCTGGTCGTCGGATATCCAGTCGACCTGGGAGGCGCTCAAGCGACAGGTGCCGACCGGGCTCGGTTTCACCGCCACCGGGCTGCCCTATTGGGGTAGCGATATCGGTGGCTGGCAGTGGCCGAACGGACCCAAGGCCGAGCGCCCCGTGCTGGTCGATCCCGCCGGTGCGACCGCGATGGCGCCGGGCTACACCGACTATCCCGAGCTGTTCGTGCGCTGGTTCGGGTACAGCGTGTTCACCCCGACTCTGCGCATCCACGGCCAGCGGCCCGGCACCGCGCTGTGGGAATATGGCACGGCGGCCGAGCCGCTGCTCGCCGACTTCCTGCGGCTGCGCTACACGCTGATGCCGTATATCTACGCGCTCGGCCGCAAGACCTACGAGACCAACGCGCCGATGATGCGCGCGCTGTTCATGGATTTCCCGAACGATCCCAAGGTCGCCAACATGGGCGACGAATATATGTTCGGGTCGGCGTTCCTGGTGGCGCCGGTCACCGACCAGGGCGTGACGCACCGCTCGGTGTATTTGCCAGCCGGCGCGGACTGGTACGACTATTGGACGAACGAACGTAATGCCGGCGGGCAGACGATCGACGCCGAGGCGCCGATCTCCCGTATTCCCCTGTTCGTGCGGGCCGGCTCGATCATCCCGATGGGCGTCCAGGTACCGAGCACCGCGACCGCGCAGAAACTGTCGGAAATCCGCGTCTATCCGGGCGCGGATGGCAATTTCACGCTGTACGACGACGACGGCGTGACCAATGCCTATCGCGACGGAACGTCGAAGAATGGCGGGACGAAATCCGCGCTACACTGGGACGACCGCGCGGGTCGCCTGACCGCCTCGGGTCCGCTGCCGACCGGGCAGGCGGTGGCCGGGCTCGTCAAGATAGTCGGTCGACCATGACGCGTCCGCTCATGTTTCGCCCTGAGTGATGGGTTCGCTGATAAGGTTTAGGTGAACTAGCGCCCGGAGCGGGAAAACGAGACTAGGCGCTGAATGTCGGGTCGCGGGTCGCTGCGGCCGCCACGGCTACGGCAGGAGTTGATCAGCTCAAGTCATTCCGCAGCTGACGAGTGAACAACCAAGTTTTCCAAGACCAGCCATTGCTAGAGGGGCGGATCGCCTGTCGGTTCTGGGCCGATGGCGATCATTGGCACCTCTGGTTTCCGATACCGTAACCGCTTCCGGCTCACGTTGGCATTTAAGCGGTCGATTGCCGACGGCTATCATGCGGGCGCACTCGGCGCGCTTCGACGACGCTTCGGCGGGGAAACCGCTTGCATCGTGTTCATTCTTGCGTTGGTCGCCTCGCTGGGCACGCTCGCTCCCCGCCTCGGCGATTTGAGGGTAATCCGTCCACGGCGCGTAGATTCCGATGATTGACGCTTTTTGCCGATCGGGTCTTGACCCTGACATGATGTCAGACCCTACATGCTTACGGGACGAAGGAGTTTCACGCCATGAACGCCCCTCATTCCCATGATCCTCAATCCAAGCGTTGCGACTGCTCGGGACAGAGTGAAGCTGAGCCTGCCGCGGTAGAGCCCGTCGTCACGCATGCGTCCTGCTGCTTGGGAAAGGCGGCGGGCGAGGCTCCTGCAACCGTCGAACAAGCGCCGAGGAACGCCACGGCTGGGGGCTGCTGCCCTGGCGGCAATGTCGACGAAGGCACGGCAACGGTCGTCGACCCGGTTTGCGGGATGACAGTGGATCCGGCGATGACGACGCACCGTGCTGAGCACGCGGGACACATCTATCATTTTTGCAGCGCCGGGTGCCGGACCAAGTTCGTCGGCAACCCTGACAGCTATCTCGGCGGCACGCCAAAGCCTTCGCCGATGGCGACACCGGGGGCGATCTGGACATGCCCGATGCACCCGGAAATCCGTCAGGAAGGGCCGGGAACGTGCCCAATCTGCGGCATGGCGTTCGAGCCGGAAGAACCGTCGCTCGACGACGGGCCAAACCCTGAGCTGGTCGATTTTACGCGCCGCCTTTGGGTGGCGGGCGTGCTCGCCGTACCGCTGCTGGCGATATCGATGGTTGCCGAAATGCTTGGTGTCCATGTCGTCAGTCCTGCCGCGTCGCCTTGGGTCCAGCTCGCGCTGACCGCGCCCATCGTACTGTGGGCGGGCTTGCCGTTCTTCCAGCGTGGATGGACCTCGCTTCGTACCCGCCATCTCAATATGTTCACGCTGATCTCGATCGGGGTCGGTGCAGCCTTCCTCTACAGCCTGGTCGCGACGGTTGCGCCGGGCATCTTCCCCCCGACCTTCCGAATGCACGGGGGGGTGGTCCCGGTTTACTACGAAGCCTCTGGCGTCGTGGTGGCGCTGGTGCTGCTCGGACAGGTTCTCGAACTGCGTGCAAGGGCGGCGACGGGTCGCGCGATACGTGCGCTTATGGATCTTGCCCCCAAGACGGCGCATCGGGTGCGATCGGACGGCTCGGAGGAGGACGTCCGCCTTGCTGACGTGGCAACCGGCGATCGGCTGCGCGTTCGCCCCGGCGATGCGATCCCGGTTGACGGCGTTGTGGTCGAGGGCCGCTCCTCGGTCGATGAATCCATGCTCACCGGCGAGCCCGCGCCCGTGCTCAAGCAAGTCGAGGCGACCGTCACCGGGGGGACGGTCAACGGCACGGGAAGTCTGGTCGTGGAAGCCCGCGCGGTCGGCTCGGATACGATGCTCGCCCGCATCGTCCGCATGGTCGCGGATGCACAGCGCAGCCGTGCTCCAATCCAGGCGGTCGCCGATCGCGTCTCGGGCTGGTTCGTACCGCTGGTCGTGCTGATTTCGATCGCAACCTTCGTGGTGTGGTCGCTGGTCGGCCCGGAACCACGCCTGGGCCATGCCCTGCTCAATGCCATTGCCGTCCTCGTCATCGCCTGCCCCTGCGCGCTAGGTCTAGCGACCCCCATGTCGATCATGGTTGGGACGGGCCGTGGCGCGCAAGCTGGCGTGCTGGTCAAGAATGCCGAAGCCCTACAGGGGCTGGAAAAGGTCGATACGCTAGTCATCGACAAGACGGGCACGCTCACGGAAGGCAAGCCGTCGCTGATCGCGGTGGAGACCGTCGGAGAGGTCGCGGAGAAGGACATGCTCGCTCTCGCTGCCGCAGTTGAAGGGCAATCCGAACACCCGCTTGCCCACGCGATCGTCGTCGCCGCCAAGGAGCGCGAATTGCAGCTCGGCACGGTCGCGGATTTCGCGTCGCAAACCGGCCTAGGTGTCAGCGCCGTGGTGGGCGGCCGCTCGGTCGTGATCGGGAATGCCGCGCAAATGCGCCGGGTTGGCGCAGATCCCAAGCCGCTCGATGACGCCGCCGATCGTCATCGCGGCGACGGTGCAGGCGTCATCCTGGTGGCGATCGACGGCGTTCTTGCCGGCCTGCTTGCAGTCGCTGATCCGGTTCGCGCCAATGCCGGGGAGGCAATCGCCGCGCTTCGCCAACAGGGGCTCCGCGTCATCATGCTGACTGGCGACAATCAAACGACCGCCGATGCTGTCGCGCGCGCCGTCGGCGGGCTCGACGACGTTCGCGCCGGCCTGCTCCCGGAAGACAAGGCGCGTATCATCGGCGAGCTGAAAGCGGGCGGTGCAAAAGTAGCGATGGCGGGTGATGGGATTAACGATGCTCCCGCTATCGCTGCAGCCGATGTCGGTCTAGCGATGGGCACGGGGACGGATGTCGCGATCGAAAGCGCCGGCATGACGCTCACGCGCGGCGATCTCTCGGCAATCGTGCGGGCGCGCAAGCTCGCGCACGCAACCATGCGCAATATTCGCCAGAATCTTTTCTTTTCGTTCCTGTTCAACGGGATTGGCGTTCCGGTGGCGGCCGGTGTGCTTTACCCCGTGACGGGCATTCTTCTATCGCCGATGTTAGCCGGTGCAGCGATGGCGCTCTCATCGTTTACGGTGGTGTTGAACGCGTTGCGGCTTAACGCGGTGAAGCTATGAACATCGGCGCGGCGTCCGACGCCAGCAGCGTCTCGCAACGCATGATCCGCCATTATGAGAAAATCGGTTTGGTGCCGGCGCCGCCCAGGCGCGGGAGCTACCGGGACTATTCGGACGCCGACGTTCATCGGCTGCGCTTTATCGCCAACGCGCGCGACCTAGGGTTCCCGATCGAGGAAATCCGCACGCTGCTGGGACTCTGGTCAGATCGCGCGCGGTCGAGTGCCGAAGTCAAGGCTTTGGCGCTATCGCGCGCCGCCGAACTGGGCCGCAAGGTCCGCGCCTTGGAAGCCATGCGCCGATCACTCACTGAACTTGCTCAATCCTGTCACGGGGATGATCGCCCCGATTGCCCTATCATCGAACGCCTGGCCGAATAGCGTCTACAGCTAAGATTTACTGGACCGACCAGAGGGTTAAGACCGAACGGTAGTAACGCCAGCGAAGGGGCGATCTCGACTATGCGGTTGCCAAAGAATTGCCCGGGCTCAGTCCACCAATTCTTAGCACACACGGGTTAAAAATGGCGTCGTCCGGGATGATCGCTCCTGGCCCAAGCCGCCGTCCAAGGCGGCTGGCTCGAAAGACCGGAAAGTCCCATTTGGCGACCATCGGCGCCTCGAACTGGTCGCTTGGTGGGTACTGGCGGCCTCGATTAACGAACGTCCGAAGTCGGGCAGCGCGGCGAGGACGCTGAATGTCGTTTTTTGGCTCCTTGCAGCCAGAACGCTGTCGATTGGTGTGCACGTCAAGTCCGACGTTTCGATGCGGGGTTCTGACACTCCGCACCCCGCGGGAGAGGCCGGGGTGGCCAGCTAGCGTCATAACCGACCGGTTGTGACACTTGACCGAGTACTGACCTTCGGCATCGCAGCCGCTGCGGGGGACCATTTCCAGCCAACGGTTCTGCCGGAACGAACGTCGAGTTTAGGGGACTGGCGAAGCGACGCTAAGCGTCTGCATTCGGTGGTGGTCGATGCGGCAGGTATCGACCGACTCATGCCGTACATCAGCAAAGGCGTGAGCGGTGGCTTTTCGCGAAATCTGCTACTCACGCTGCGCGAAACCAATCCGCGGGGTTGCGACCCATCCGGGCCACCCCCTGCTTAGTGAAAGGGCGCGTGACTTGTCGTGGCGGAAACACCTATTTGGCGCACACTGGTGATTGGAACTGGGATTGCGCACAGCCGATGGCGGAACGACGATAATGGAGGGAAAAGCGGTCCGGCTGCTTTCGGGAAGGCAAGCCGCAAACGCCTACGTTCCGGTGTTAGACAGCGCGTGCCGACATCGGCTTCTCGTCGTGTCGAAGCGTCAGAACCTCCACCCCATCGCTGGTAACCGCAACCGTATGCTCGAATTGGGCGGACAGCTTTCGATCGTTGGTCACGACCGTCCACCCGTCTTCGCGAGTAGAGACCTTCCGGGTTCCTTGGTTGACCATAGGTTCAATCGTGAACACCATGCCTTCGCGCAGCCGCACGCCCGTTCCCGGACGCCCGAAGTTCAAGACTTGCGGCTCTTCATGCATCTCGCGTCCGATGCCATGCCCGCAAAATTCGCGCACGACCGAGTAGCCATGCTGTTCCGCATGACGCTCGATGACAAAGCCGATGTCGCCAATATGGGCGCCGGGTCGAACCTGGCCAATGCCTTTCCACATTGCCTCCTGTGCAACACGGACAAGCCGCTTCGCAGCGGGCGGCACGTCGCCAACCAGATATGTCTTGCTTGAATCCGCGATGAAGCCGTTCTTCTCGAGCGTGATGTCGAGATTGATGATGTCGCCGGCGCGAACGATCTCGTCGTCGTTCGGCACGCCGTGGCAAACGACGTGATTGATCGAACAGTTCAGGACGAACTTGAAGCCGTACTGACCTTTGCTCGCCGGGCGTGCCGCCAGGTCAACGGTGATGTAGTGCTCGACCAGATCGTTGATCTGCAGCGTCGACATTCCGTCCAAGTCCTGCCCGTCGAGCATCTCGAAGACCGAGGCAAGCAGTTTGCCGGAGACGCGCATGAGCGCAAGTTCGTCAGAGGTCTTCACCATGTCAGGCCGCTTCGGCTTCGATCAGGTGAACATGAACGATGGCCAATTGTACCTTGACGATTTCGTTAAACGACAAGGTCGGGTTCGTTTCGGCAAGCATACCGATCTTCATCCAGAACTCAGCCTGCGCATTGATGGAACGGCACATCACGGCGCTGGCCTTGCGAGCCTCTTCGTGCAGCGCGTCGTCAATCTTCACAATGCCCATAACCGCCCATTCGCCTTCGCAACCATACGAATCGTATATGTATCGTATGCTAGCTTGTCAATTTGGCCGCCAATGGAGGCTAATAGCTTGCCAGCTTGATCTTCAACACCTGCGGCAATGTCGTGAGGTTGAGGCCGCTACCGGTCTCGTCGCCGTTCCATACGCGGTCGAAGATCCATCGACCGTCTTGGAAATGCCCTTCCTCAACCCTGGCGAGCATGAACCGTTCGTCCTTTGCCGAGCCGAACCGGACGCGCACGCGATGCCCGACGAGGAGGAACTCGTTCGCCGACAATTGCGCGATCACCGCGCCGCCATCCGGGACTGCGCGATCGGGTACCGGGTCGGCCTTCCCGAGCCAGCTGTCACCGACCGTTCCCATCTGCCACTCGCCATAGGTAAGCGTCGCGGTCCAGCGACCGCCCAGCTGCAAGGTCTCGGGTTTGCGATCATCGGCCTCGCCCGCCCCCCAGACCTTGTTCTCAAACGAGATCTTCGCCCATTCTCGCGCCATCGGGCCAAATTGACGGTAATGGACCGCAAAGTTGTCGACGGTTTGCGCGTTCACGACCCTTGCCCCTAGCGGGTAGTTCGAGAACCCAGAATAATCCAAGCCAAATGGGGCAAAGCCGATGCCCTGCCGGCCAAGGACGTCGTAGAAATGCCGTGCATAGCCTTTGTCGCTGCCGATTTCGGGAACGAACAAGCATTGTCCGCACGTCCGTACTGGTCCAGCGTCTTGCGAACCCTCGCACTATCGCGGTCATAGATGTCCGGCGCGACCGCATCGATAGCGGGCGCCGCCGTCTTCCAGACGTCCAGAACGTTCCATGTTGGGCCGCCCGAGGAATAGGTGAACGGATCCTGGTATTTGAACGGATCGCGCAACGCAGCATTGACGTACATCGGCAGCGGCAGCGCACGCTTCCCCGCCGCCGCGATTTCGTCGACGTACCGCGCGATGTGCCAGGCGTGGAAGTACTCGTCGGCGTCCTTGCCGAATGCTTCGCGCCAGGTGCCGGGCTTGGCGCGCATCGCCTTGACCAATTCGGCCGGCGCGGGCTGGTCGAACAGCCGCTGCGCCGTGGGCGAGAAATCCCGTACAGCGCTGTAGGTGCCAGTCTCATTCTCGACCTGGACCATGATGACATTATGGTCCTGATCGACAGCCTTCAGGTGCCGCATCAGGGCAACGAAGGCGCGCTTGCCCGCTTCCAGCGTCGCCCGGAAATGCGGCGAGAGCGAGTTCTTCACCTCGCCTTTCGCATTGATGACACGCGGAAAGCGTGCGGTGTTGAGCTTCACCCATTCCGGGGCGTAGTCCGGGTTATTGTTCTTCCACGTACCAAACCACAGGAGGACCAGCCTGACGTCGTTCGTCCGCGCCTGCTGCAGCAACTCGTCGACGAAGGAGAAATCGAATTTCCCCTCGCTCGGCTAGATCTGCTCCCAGGCGACCGGCATTTCCAATGTGTTGGCGTGCGCTGCCTTTATGGCGGGCCACACCGTCGGGAGGTGAGACGGGTAATTTGCCGAATTGTTTGCTTGAACGCCAAGCATGAGGAACGGCGCCCCATCCACCATCAGCGCGTGCCGGCCGTCCTTCTCAACGAGCTGCGGAACATCACTGGCAGACACGGCGCCCGTCATCGCGACGGTCGCGACCAGCGCCAAGGGTGAAATACACTTGATGATACTCAGCATCGTCATCTCCGCGTTTACGCCGTCACCCATGCGACCCTGCCGCAGGATGTCATCCATCTAGGGCGACTGCCGGTAACGAGCCATAGGCAGGTGCTGGCAATGGACCTTCTTCAAAGGATGCGATTTCGGAAAAAGAGCGCAGCGGATCACGCGATAGCCTGAACCGCAGTACGGGCATCCCACACATTCCCGATCATGCACTATTCCTGATATCGTCCAGCATGCTGTCGGGTTGTGCCGACTGCTACCTCAGCGCCTCCTGCGTAGAGAAACTCGATGCCGGCACGTCCATTCGGGCGATCCGGTCGAGCCACCCGAAATGACCGGCAGAATCGGTTTCGGACAAAGCGGTGACGGGCATTTTCAGTCTGTCGCCGACCGCTTCGGCAATTGCCCGTACAGGCACGCCCTGCTCGGCGACCGCGTGGTAGGATCGGCCAGCGACACCGTGTGACGTGACCCCCGTTTTTTTGTCCAGTTGGAGCCCGAGTCCCATCCCAAGAAGGGACGGGCGGATGAAGCGGAAGCAGTTTGCGGAAGCGCAGATCATCGGCATCGAAAAGGAAGCCGAACCAGTGCGGGTGCCCGGATTTCATCCTCGACCAGCGCGCAGCGGGGCGGCGGTTCCATATTCTCGACATCGTCGACGACGTGACCCGCGGGCGTTTACGGGCGCTGCTCGACACGTCGAACGTGGAGCTGGCGTGGGCGGGCAACGCCGGTGTCCAGTGGCACGATATCGCGCTGGGTAAGTCGACGCAGAATGGGTGCGTCGAGCGCTTCCACGGTCGCATGCGCGATTATTTCAACGAGACGCTGCTGTCGCTCGCCGCTTTCCGGAGATCCGTGGCATGCCAGCACTGGCCAACCGCGGCTCCCCTTTTTCAGGCCAGCGGGCGTTACATCCCGGGCGTGTAACGCCGTTGCGAATGCGCCTTCAACTCGTCGGGGTAGAAATAGACCGGGCGTAGCTGGCCTTGCGCGTAGCGGGACATCTGGTCGGCGAAATGCCGCGATCGGACGTCGCCGCTCTGGCCGCCGGCCATGATCGCCATCGCCTTTACCTGCGGACCAAATTCGACCACCGCGACGAAGCTGTTGCCGCTCGTGCCGTAATAGCGCTTCGTCCCCGGCCAGCGCTTGGCGCCGAACGACGCCAGGCTGCCCCATTGCGCCGACGTGAACGGCACCGGGATCGACGCGCGGGCATCATCGAAATGCGGGGCGATCGAATCGTCCAGTCGCTGGAAGCGGTTGATATCCTTCCACGGCGTCCGCCAGTTTCCAAAGTCGTGCGTGAGTCGCTCGACGGCAGCCGCCAGCGCGTTGAGCTTTGCGTCCGGGCCGACGCGCTTGGCGATATAGTCGGGCACGTTCAGCCTCTCGGCCTGAGCGAAGCTGCCAACTTCGCGCCACAGGTGGTCGCCCCAGAATACCGCGAGGCTGGTCGCGGCGGACTCGTCAGCCCAGCGATAGTCCCAGTGTTCGAGCAGCGCGATCGGTGCGGCGAGCGAGCGCCGCCGCGGATCGCCGACGGGAAGCGCCTTCCAGGCGTCGACCAGTCCGGGCAGCAGCCGTGCAAAGGCGGGCAGGTAGGGATCGAAGGCGGCGGCGCGGAGCGTATCGGGCGTCCAGCCGATCTTGCCCGTCAGCAACAGGTCGGCATGCACGCCGCGCGCGTTGCCGCCGACCTGGTCCATGTAGCGCGGATAGTCGGCCGCCTTGGGGCTATCGGGGCCCGCCGCGCTCCACGGCCAGTCATTGGTGTTGTGCGCCCATCCGACCCGCGGGTTGAGCACGCTCGGCAAGCTCGGCAGCGTGTGGAGGCCGTGCCAGTCGGTCGCGGGATCGCTGCCATCGACGGGGCGGGTGTAGTCGAACCGGTCGTTCCGGACCGGCATGAACTGCGGCATCAGGAACGCGATCGCGCCCTTGCTGTCGGCGAACAGCGTGTCGTTCGACGAATTCGCCTTAAGCGCCGCGACCTTCATATAGCTGGCGAGGTCGGTGGCCTTGGTGCGCAGATAGCTTTGCTCGAGCGCGGGCACCGGCTTCCACATCAGCGCGGTGGCGATCCACTTGCCACCCTTGGCGGCGACGACCGGGCCATGATGCGTGCGATAGGTGGTGAAGCGACGCTCCTCCATCGTGCCGTCGGCCTTGCGGAAGCGGATCGTTACCGTGCGCGCCGCAACCGGTCTGCTCGCAGTGCCGTAGCGATAGGCGTAGCCGCCCGCACGTCGCACGATCCGCTCGGCGAACTCATCGACATTGTCGACCGTCGCGGAGGTGTGCATCCACCCGGCCTTCGCGTTGAAGCCCTGGTAGATGAAGAACTGCCCCCAGGTGCTCGCGCCATAGGCGTTCAGCCCATCGTCGCTGGTCATCTGCGCCTCGGACCGGAAATAGAAGCTGGTGTGCGGATTGATCAGCAGCAGCGCATGGCCGTTCGCGGTCAGCCGCGGTGCGATCGCGATGCCGTTCGAACCCGACGGCTCGCGCGGGATCATGCCGAGTTCCTCGGGCGTCGGCGGTGTCGGCTGGCCGTAGAAGGTCTTGAGGTCGCTGAGCGAGATCCGTTCGATATCGCCGCCGATGCTGCCCTCGGTGAAGCTCAGCGCCATCCAGGGCTCGAAACGGGTCAGCACCTTGGCCTTGGTCTGCGGGTGCGTCGCAAGATAATAGTTCAGCCCGTCCGCCCAGGCCTGCATCAGCGTCCGCAACCAGGTCGGGCTGGCGGCATATTGCGTTTTCAACGCTGCGGGATCGACGAACAGGCGCTGACGCAAGTCCGCCCATAGCGCATCTTCGCCGTCCGCCTCCGCGGTGCGACCGAGCGCAGTCAGGTAATTGGCCTCGATACGCGGAAAATCGTCCTCGGCCTCTGCGTAGATCAGTCCGAACACCGCGTCGGCGTCGGATCGCCCGTGGATATGCGGAATGCCCCAATCGTCGCGCGTGATCGTGACCCGCGCCGCCTGCGCCTGCCACCGCGCGAGATCGGTCGGGCCGCCACGCGGTGCGGCGCCGAGCGGCGTCGACAGCAAGGCCAACAGGATCACCGGATTGCGCGCGCGCCGAAGGACCGTATTCATGAGCGCAGCGTAAGGCGACAAAAGGGGAAAGACCATGCGTTGGCTGGCAATCGTGGCGGCGATGGTAATGATGGGGACGACAGGGGCTACGCCAGCGCCTGCGCCGGCGTCGGAACCCGGCTCGTTCCTGCTGAAGCCTGTGGGCGTGTTCGACGGCATCGATGCGGCGGTCCACGCTGGCTGGCAGGTGCTGGTCACCGGCGACAGGATCGTCGCGGTCGGCCCCGATTTACCGGTTCCCGCCGGTACGCGCGTGATCGAACTCGCCGGCGATACGCTGATGCCCGGCATGATCGAGGGGCACGGCCACCTGTTCCTGCATCCGTACAACGAGACGAGTTGGGACGATCAGGTGCTGCACGAGCCGCTGGCCTTGCGCACCGCGCGCGCGGTGGCGAACGCCAAGGCGACGTTGCTCGCAGGCTTCACCAGCGAGCGCGACCTCGGTACCGAGGGCGCGGGCTATGCCGATGTCGGGCTGAAGGCGGCGATCGACCAGAATATCGTCCCGGGGCCGCGCCTGTCGGTGGCGACCCGTGCGATCGTCGCGCTTGGTGCGTACGGCCCGAAGGGGTTCGAACCCGGCGTCGTGATCCCGCAGGGCGCCGAGGAGGTTTCCGGCGTCGATCAGATCATCGCGGCGGTGCGCCGCCAGATCGCGGCGGGCGCCGACTGGATCAAGCTCTATGCGGATTATCGCTGGCGGGCGGGCGAGGACAGCCGGGCGACGCTGAGCCTCGACGAGATGAAGGCGGCGGTTTCGGCAGCCCATGATGCGGGTCGGCCGGTCGCCGTCCACGCCGCGACACCCGAGGGCATGCGGCGGGCGATCGCGGCGGGAGTCGATACGATCGAGCATGGCTATGGCGGCACCGCGGACATCTTCGCGAGCATGGCCAGGGCAGGCATCGCGCTCTGCCCGACGCTCGCGGCGTCGGACGCGTCGGCGCGGTATCGCGGATGGAACGGCAGCGAGCCTGCGCCGCCCGCGGTGGAACTGGGCCGCAAGAGCGTCCGGCTGGCAATCAAGGCGGGCGTGCCGATCTGCATGGGCGGCGATGTCGGGGTGTTCGCGCACGGCAGCAACTCTCGTGAAATGGAATTACTGGCGGCTGCGGGGCTGAGCCCAGCGCAAGTGTTGATCGCGGCGACTTCGGGCAACGCGCACTGGATGCGGATGTCGGACGGGGTTGGCGCGGTGAAGCCCGGGCTGCTGGCCGATCTGGTTGCCGTGGCAGGCGATCCGACGGTCGACATCACCGCCGTCCGCCGCATTCGCCTCGTCATGAAAGGGGGGACGATCGTGGCGGAGCGCTAAGGCGTTAACGCCGCCGCAACCGTCCTCCGCCCGCAAGATGTCGGTCTAAACTACGTACGGCTCCGGGTGCGCCGCCCGTACGCACGTCGAACGCCGCCCATTTTCAGCGGTAAGCACGGCATAAGAACATCGCAGCATTACCATTTTGATCGGCAAGCAGCTCAGATTGTGATTTCCCGACAGCATGGCTACCTGAAGTTCGTCGGTGTTTGTCGTATCGGCAGGATGATGATCATGACGTCGATGAAGCTTCGGGTCGCATGCGGGCTACTCCTTGTGTTGCCGACCGCGTCGCCTACTGCCGCAGAAATCGGGCGCTATCCAAACCTGGCGGCGAAGCTGAACCCACCCGTGCAACGATCTGCCGTCGATGCGAAGATCGACGCGTATTGGCACAGTCTGTTCGAGGGGGATGGCGACAGTCGCGTGTTTCACGCCGCTGCCCCGACTGCGGATGGCCCGTCGGCGTACATCCTGGATGTCGGCAATGCCGACGTGCGCAGCGAAGGCATGTCGTATGGGATGATGATCGCGGTCCAGACGGATCACAAGGCGGCGTTCGACGCGTTGTGGAACTGGGCAGCGACGCATATGCGGTACCGCAACGGGCCGCGCGCTGGCTATTTTCGTTGGCAGTGCAAGCCGAGCGGATGCGACAGCGATACCGTGCCGGCCTCCGATGGCGAGGCCTATATCGCGACGGCCCTGCTGATGGCCGCAGGGCGCTGGGGCAACGGCGCCGGCCTCTACGATTATGCGGCACAGGCGAACAACATCCTGGACGTCATGCTGCACAAGCAGGACATGAACAGGCGTGACGGCATCGCAGACGTAGGGGGCGTCACCGACATGTTCGATCCACGCACGGACCTGGTGGTCTTCGTGCCGATCGGCGAGAGCGCGACCTTCACTGACCCGTCCTACCACCTTCCGGCGTTCTATGACTATTGGGCGGAGCGCGCGACCGGCTGGGAAGGGCGGCGGGCGCAGGATCGCCGACGCTGGCGACAGATTGCGCGGGCGAGCCGGCGTTATCTTGCGCGCGTCGCGAACGCACGGACCGGGCTCGCCCCCGATTATGCGACGTTCGATGCGCGGCCGATGTCGATCGGCGATCATGGCGATTTCCGGTTCGACGCCTTCCGCACCGCGGCAAACTGGTCGGTCGACCAGGCTTGGTGGGGCCGCAACCCCGCCGCCGTCACCTTGAGCGAGCGTATCCAGAGCTTCTTCGCGCGTCAGCGCAGTCCCTATCCATCGCTGTACCGGGTCGATGGTACCGTTCTCGATACGGCACCCTCAGGCGCGCTGGTCGCCAGCAACGCGGTGGCCTCGCTGGCCGGGGGCCGCCCCTTCCGCGGGGAGTTCGTCGTCGCGCTCTGGGCGCTCGATCCGCCCCGCGGGCAGTGGCGCTATTATGACGGACTGTTGCAATTCATGGCGGTCCTGTACGTGTCCGGACGGTTCAGGCGGTATTAGCATCGCGGGAGAGCCGGGTCGGGCGTGCGTCCTGCCAAATGTCGTCGTCGCGTCGTTGCCAAGGGGGGGCGGGACTGACACAAGTCCAAACCAGTATGATACCGAAGAGTAACGACGGGGGTCGGGCCGGCATGGCGATACGAGACGGCGCACCTATTTCAAGCTTGGCGACCGCCAAACCTGCCTCGTTCGATCGCAGCGCGCGACTGGGGATCAGCCTGTCCGGCACCAATCTGGAGCGCGCGGGCGATTACAATCAGCGCATCGTACTCCAGGCGATTCGCGTGAGCGGCGAAGCCAGCCGAACCAACCTGGCGACGATCACCGGACTGACCGCGCCGACCATCGCCAACATCACACGGCGCCTGCTCGATGCTGGACTGATCAGCGAGTCCGGGCGGCGACAGGGCGCGCGGGGCCAGCCGGCGGCACAACTCGTGATCAATCCGTCGGGTGGGTTCTCGATCGGGATCAACATCGACCGCGATCATATCACCATCGTTTCGCTGGACCTGGGCGGCAATGTTCTCACGCGGGCGACGCGCGAGGTGGCGTTCGCGATGCCTGACGCGGTCGCATCCTGGCTGCGCGATGAGGTGGCCAGCATCCGCGCGTCGGCGCTGATCGACGAACAGCGCATGCTCGGCGTCGGGGTCGCGATACCCGACGATCTCGGTCGGGTGACATTGCCGCACCGCCCGTCCGCCTATGAAAGCTGGAACGACGTAGACGTCCGGGCAATGGTCGAGAGCATCGTGCCATGGCCCGTGCACGTCGACAACGATGCGGCGGCGGCGGCGATCGGCGAAGCCCAGTTCGGGTTGGGCATGGCGCTCACCAGCTTCTTCTATGTTTTGATCAGCGCCGGGCTTGGTGGCGGGCTCGTGATCGACGGGAATTACTTCCGCGGTGCCGGGGCACGAAGCGGGGAGATCGGCTTCTTGCCCGACGCGTCGCGGCGTGGGACGGGCGATACGGTTCAGGACACCGCGTCGCTGTCCGCTCTCTTCGCTCGGCTGGACACCGGCGGCTGTGACGTCGATGGCGTCGAAGCGCTGACCCGCGACGATCCCGCCGTGGTGGCCATCGTCGAACGCTGGACAGAGGACGCTGCGCAATCGTTGATCGAGCCGTTGATTGCGGTCAGCTGCCTGGTGGATCCGGGTGCGGTGCTGATCGGTGGGCGCTTGCCGGGGGAACTGGTCGATGCACTGGTGGATCGGTTGAATGCGATGCTGGCTGCTGCTGCTCTGCCGTCCGCCGCGCGCGTCATGCGTGCAGCCATGTCTAACGACGCGCCCGCGATTGGCGCGGCGATATTCCCGTTCCTCGATCAGATACTGCCATGCGACGCGATCTTGATGCAGGTCGGTCGTACCGACTGATCGATTAATGCAATTTATCTTTTTAATTCCGGGCGAGTTAGTTAGGTCGAACCGATAACAGCCGCTGTGGTCGAGCAACGGTGGGAGAGAAAGGTGTCCGGCGATGTCGGTCGCCGCGCCGAGCGCCACGCGCATAGTTCCCACCCCAATCTCGGTCTTGCGCGGCGAACGGGGAGACTTGGGCGATGGTCCAGATTGGTATTGATTTCGGCGGCACGAAGATCGAGGCGGCGGCACTCGATAACACGGGCCAATTTCTCAGCCGGCTGCGGGTACCCAACCCTGGCGATTACGATGCCGCCGTCCGCGATGTCTGCGCGTTGGTGCGAGCCGTCGAAGCCGAGGCAGGCGAGCAAGGAACGATCGGGATCGGCACGCCGGGCTCGATTTCACCGTGGACCGGCCTGATGCGCAACGCCAACTCGCTTTATCTCAACGGTCGGAGGTTCCGCGAAGACCTGGAAACCGCGATGGGACGGCCGGTGCGGATGGCGAACGACGCCAATTGCCTCGCGCTGTCCGAAGCGGTCGACGGCGCTGCGGCGGGTGCAACAGCGGCGTTCGCGATCATCGTCGGCACCGGCTGCGGCGGCGGGCTGGTGATCGACGGGCGGATCGTCGAAGGCGCGAACGGCATTGCCGGCGAGTGGGGGCATGTCCCTCTGCCGTGGCCGACTGGCGTCGAGGTGCCTGCGCCGGCATGTTGGTGCGGCCAGCATGGCTGCCTGGAAAGCTGGGTGTCGGGCACCGGCTTCCGTCGCGATCACGATAGCGTCACGGGGCAGAAGCTGGACGGCGCCGCGATCATCGCCGCGGCGCGCTCGGGCGACGCGGAGGCGACCGCAACGCTTGATCGCTACATCGACCGGTTGGGTCGTGCGCTGGCGCTGATCGCCAACCTGGTCGATCCGGATTGCTTCGTGCTGGGGGGCGGCATGTCCAATGTCGCGGAAATCTACGACCGGCTTCCCGATGTGGTGCGGCGCTACACCTTCTCGGACGGCTGGGACGCGAAGATCGTTCAGGCGGTGTGGGGCGACAGTAGCGGCGTACGCGGTGCTGCGCGGCTCTGGCCTGCCGAAGCGCCAGCCTGACGAGCCTACCCTGTCAGGGCGCGGCGCGAAGTTCGCAGACGGTGGCGCGCAGGTTGGTGCCGGGCTGCGGGCCGCCGTTGACGAAACCGAGATAGGTCTTGCTCGCCAGATCGTAGCGTTTCCACGTCGGCAGTCCGGGCGCGTTCGGAGTGCCGGTGCGGGCGAAGGCGAGCCAATAGGCCTGCATCGGCGGTGCGCCCGGTTCGAGGTCGTCGCTGCCCGCCATCACGTAGCGGATCTCGCTGCCATGCGTCACTGGTTTGGCGTCGGGCGCGCTGTAGTCGAACTGGTATTGCCAGACCGGCTGGTCCGCGCGGGCGCGCGCCCCGGCGACCGTCGTCGTAGGGCAGCGGAAATTGATGTCGTTCGACAGGATCAGGTCGAGATCGCCCATCCGCGGATCGGCAACCGGGATCGCGTCGAGGCCGTATGCCTTGCGCGCCGCGGCTGCATTGCGCCCGAACGCGTCGGCGATCGCCTCGCCAGCGCGGGGCACGCCGCCGTGGAGCGTGAGTTCGCGTGCGTTGTTGCCGATGATGAGCGGAGCGGGGTTGCCGCCTTTCGCCAAGGTTTCGGCGGGGGTTTCGGTGAGGACCCGGCCGTCGACGATCGCCTGGAGCCAGATGAAGCTCTTGTCGGCGAGGCCCGGGACGTCGATCGCCTCGGTCGCGGCGATCAGATCGGCGACGGGCAGCGCGCGGAGGGCGGCGGCGGTCTGCGCGATGCCGGCCTTGGCCGCGATCATCGTGCCGAGGCTTTCGTTTGCGGCGAGACTGCGCGGCGGCGTGCCGAAGCCGGGCGTGCCGCTTTCCTCGATCGCCTTGGCGAACAGGCCGCGCGAGCCGGGGCTGAGCAGGTGAAGGCCGACGTCCATCGCACCCGCGCTCTCGCCGAACAGTGTCACGTTGGCGGGATCGCCGCCGAACGCCGCGATGTTGGCGCGGACCCAGCGCAGCGCCGCCTGCTGGTCCATCAGCCCGTAATTGCCGGATGCGCCGCCCGCCTCGCGGGTGAGCGCGGGATGCGACAGGAAGCCGAGCGCGCCGAGCCGGTACTGGATGCTGACGAGCACGACGCCCTTGCGGACCATGCCCGACTGGATCGTGCCCGCGCCGCCGCCCGCATAGTTGGAGCCGCCGTGGATCCAGACCATTACCGGCATGGGCCTGACGGGTTTGGGATCGGGGGTGCCGACCTCGAGATAGAGGCAGTCCTCGCTCGCAACCGTCGCCGCCTTGGTGTTCCAGCCGCGATCGACCTGCGGGCAGGACGGTGCCGACACGGTGGCGTCGCGGGGCGATCGCCAGGCATGGACCGGCTGTGGTGGCCTCCAGCGGAGCGGACCGGTCGGCGGGGCGGCGTAGGGGATGCCGCGATAGAGCTGGCGACCATCCGCGGTGACTTCGCCGCGTACGGCGCCGTGGTCGGTGGCGACGATTGCCGAAGACAGGGCGGTCGAGAGGGCTATCGCGGCGAGAAGCATCAGCGGGCGATGATTGCGCGCTTCGGGGCGGGGCGCGCCAGCGCAGCCTTGAACGCACGCTCGGCGACCGGCGTCATCACCGCATACCCGGCCACGGTCGGATGGACGTGATCCGACGAGAGACCTTCGCGCATCCCCAGCGTGCCGGGGGCGACCAGTGCGGACCAGTAATCGGCATAGGTCGAGCCCGTCGCCGTCGCGTAGGATTTGAGCCACGCGTTCATCGCGGCAATCTTGCTGCCGGTGTCGAGGCCCGGCCGCCACGGATAGCGATCCGCGGGCGGGATCGAGGCGAGGATCACGCGGATGCCGTTGGCCTGCGCCAGTTCGGTCATCGCGCGGATATTGGCCTTGCTTTGGTCGGGGGTCATCGGCCCGGTGTTGAAGGCGATATCGTTGGTACCGGCCATGATCTGCACGACGGCGGGCTTGAGCGCGATCACGTCGGCGGGAAAGCGCACCAGCATCTGCGGCGTGGTCTGGCCGCCGATCCCGCGACCGATCCGGCCTGCGGAGAAGAACGCCGGCACCTTGTCGTACCAGCCCTGCGTGATCGAATCGCCGATCAGGACGATCCGCGGCTGCCCGGCGACCGGCGCCGGAAGCGCGGCGTTCGCGTCGCGGTAGCGGTTGAGATACGCCCAGTCGGTGTGCAACCGCTCCTCGGCTTCCTTGGCCCATTGCGCCTGTTGCGCGGGCGTCGGATCTTGGGCGAGGGCTGGGACCGCGACGGAGACTGCGAACGCGGCGAGCAACAGATGGGTCGGTTTCATCGGTTTCCTTATCGGATCGGAACGAGACGGATCGCGCCGCCGCCCGATCCTGCGAGGGTCAGGGAAATCGTGTCGTGCGCGGTGACGGTGCGGGTCGAGGTGACGACCTCGGTCGGCGTAGCGCCGTCCTGCCAGATGGTCGCGGCGAAGCGGCCGCCGCCGAGGAAATCGAGCGGTACGTCGAGCGTGCGCGGGGCGGCGTCGGTCATCGCGCCGACGAACCAGTCTTTGCCCGATCGCCGTGCGGTGACGATCCGTTCGCCGATCGCGCCCGACACGACATGGGTCTCGTCCCAGCTGGCCGGGACCGCGCGCAGGAAGTCGAAACCGGCTGCGCTCGCGTAATTGTCCGGGCTGTCGGATACCCCCATGAACGGGCTGTCGAACACGACGTACATCGCCAGCGCCTGGCCCCGCGTGGTCTGCACCATCGGCGTCTGCGGTTCGATCCGGAACGTCGCCGGCGTCGCGTTGCGAAAGCCGCCGGGGGTGTAATCATACGGCCCGGCGAGGCCGCGCGTGAACGGCAGCGTGACGTTGTGCCGCGCGGTGATCCGCCGCGTCCATTTATTATACTCGGCGCCGAGCACGCCCTCCTGCGTCAGGAATTGCGGCCAGGTCCGCGTCGCGCCGGTCGGGTGATACGCGCCGTGCAGGTCGAGCATCAGGCGATGGTCGGCACTGGCCTTGAAGATGTGCTGATAGAAATCGACGATCTGCTGATCGCTGCGATCCATGAAGTCGACCTTAAAGCCCTTGATCCCCATCGCCGCGTAGCGTTCGAACGCCGCGTCCATCTTCGCATCAAGCACGCGCCAATTGGCCCAGAGCCACAGCCCGACTTTGCGATCGGCCGCGTAGCGAACCAACCCGGGGAGATCGATCGTCGGGACGACGGACAGGATATCGGCGCCCGGATAGACCACCGGCCCGCCGCCGCTGTGGATGTACCAGCCTTCGTCGATGAGCATGTAGGGCAGGCGGTTGGCGGCGGCGAAATCGATATAGGCTCTGATCGTCGCGTCGTTCATCCCAGCGCCGCCGGGCATCGCCTTCAGCGTCGGGCCGTTCCACCAGTCCCACGCGGTCTTGCCCGGCTTCACCCAGGAGAAGTCGCGCTTGGGGGCGGGGTTGAGGCTGGTCAGGATCGTCGATTCGATCAGCTTTCCGGGGGCGTCCCCGAGCATCACGACGCGCCACGGCGTGGTGAGGCCGGTGGTGCGGACATCCGCCTTCACCGCGATCCCAGGATCGTCGAGCCGCGGCGTCAGGCGCGTCGCGAAGCCGAGCGCGCCTGTCTCGCGCCCGGTCAAATAAGCGCCCGAATAGTCGTGCAGATCGGCGTCGGTGATCGCGAAGCTCGTATCGCCCGTGCCGGTGCGGCAGGTGACCGGCATCTCGAACAAATTGTGCGGGCGGACCTGCGACGCCTGTACGGGATCGTATTCGCCCTCGTGGCTAGTATCGAAGCGCCCGAGATTGAGGCCCAAGCATTGATAGTCCGCGGGGAAGGCGAATTCGGTCAGTTCACCCGCAAGTCGGAGGTCGGTGAAGGCGGGCTGGACCGGCAGGCGGTAGCGGAAGGCGACGCCGTCGTCATAGGCGCGAAAGATGATCTCGAGCCGTCGCCGTGCACCGCCGGTCTCGGTCAGCCCGAGCGTGAGTTCGTTGTAATGATCGCGCGCGGTAGAGGTCTTGCCCGCGATCAGGCGATAGCGGGTGTCGATGCTGGCCTGCGTCGCGCTGGTGACCGCGGTATCGGGCCCGAGCTTCTTATAGCCCTCGAACGCGAGCCCGAGCGGGGAGGCGTCGATGACCGGGCGGCCGTGGAACGCGATCGCGTAAGTCGGCCCCCTGGTCGTCGGATCCTGGCCGATCGTGACGTCGATCGCGCCGTCGGGGGACTGGAGATGACGTTCCTGCGCCGCCGCCACCGCGGGTGCAGCAAGCAGGGCGAGGGCGGCGAGGATCTTCATCGGTTCAGCGGACTTTCGCGGTGGTCGGCGTCACGTTCCAACCGCGGAGCGCGACCGTGGTCCTGCCCTTGATCGCGGAGGCGGGGTAGCGGATCTCGATCCGGCGCTTGGCGCCCGGCAGCAGCGAGACGTAATTGTCGGTGAAATACGCCGGCAGCACCTGCGTCCCGTCGGCGTTCATCACCGTCAGCTTGGTCGCCAGCGCGGCGACGCTGGCCGGATTGGCCAGGTCGAGCGTCGTCACGATCTCGTCGCCATCGCGGCGGCTGGTCGCGGTCGAGGTCAGCCGGACCTTCGCCATCTGCGTCATGCTGCGATAGGCGGCGTCGTCCGTGCCCTGCCAATAGACATTCTGCGACACGATTTTCCCCGCGGCGTTGGTCACGTCGAGCGAGACCAGCACCATGCCCTGCGCCAGCAATGGTGCGAGATCGAGCGTGAAGGCGTCCGCGACCAGTCCGGCGCCGGCGTTGACCGTCGCGCGCTGCTCGGCGAGCACGCGGTTGTCGAGCGAGGTCACCTTGGCATGCGCGACCGCGCCCGCGAGCGCCGGGCCGTTGTTGACTAGTACCACCTTGTGATCGGGCAGGTTCATCTGGACATGGACCGGCTCCGATGCCTTCTTCGTCCCGTAGAACGCGGCGTGCGTGTCATAGTCGGACGAGAAGATTTGCCACGCCGAGGACGGCCAGGCGGGCTGCGTCATCCAGAGCATCCGTGCGCTGTTCGTCGTCCAGAGCCCGGCGTTGAACCCCTCGAAGATCGCACGATAGGAGTCGTACTCCATCATCTGCGCCTTGCGTTCGAAATCGGGCAGGCTGGTGCCCGCGCCATAGCGCGTCGCGAGCGCGTCCATGTACGTCTTGACCGCGCCGTTCCCGGTCTGGTGCCAGTCGTGATAGGCCCAGGCATCGCCGATCGGCCACAGATCAGCCTTGGGCAGCGCGCGCGTCCACGCTTCCAGCGTCGGGAAGCTGGGCGTGCCGAGCTCGACCGAGAAGCCCTTGGCGTGCTCGGTGAAATAGGTCGACTCCGGCCGCCAGTTGTACGGCCCGCTGTTCTGCAGGTTCACGCGGTTCGACGAGCCCATGTACAGCCGCGTGCCGTCGTCACGGTTGATGATCCCCTGCAGCGCTTCGTTGAGGATCGGCTGCGGTACGCCCTCGTTGCGGCCGAACCAGACAACGATCGAGGGATGGTTGCGGAACCGCTTCACCACGTCCTCGGCGTTGGCGGTGAACAGCGGCACGTCCTGCGCCTCGATGTTGTAGTCCTGCGTCGATTCCCAGAAATCGTTGAGGATCATCAGCCCGTGTTCGTCCGCGAGATCGTAGAAGGTCTCCTCGGTATTCTGGCCGACCCAGTTGCGGATGATGTTGAGGTTGGCGTCCTGATGTAGGCGGAAGAACGGCAGCAGCCGCTCGCGCTCGGTCCGCTTCATGAAGTCGTCCATGCCGATATTGCCGCCGCGCGCCGCGATCCGCACGCCGTTGACCTTGATCAGCAGATACGGCGCGAGGCCGGCGTCGCCCGCGATCGGCGTGACCGCGGGCGAGCTCTCGGCGCCGGGGACGAGCGACGCGGCCCAGCCATTGTCGGTCTGGCGGATACCCTGGTGCGTGCCGTCGACGATCTGCGTACCGAGCGCGCGCGCCTTGGACAGATCGATGCCGACGCGGCGCAGCGTATCGGTCTTGTCCATCAACGAGATCTCGTACGTCACCTGACGCATGCCGAAGCGCAGCGTCCTGGTGTCGGACACCGTGGTGTTGGCGGCGGTCGTCGTCAGAGTCAGGTCGTGCAGCGCTGGGGTGCCGTAGCCGTTCGGCCACCAGAGCTTCGGATTACGCACCGCCAGCGCCGGGAACTCGGCGGGGGTCATCTTGACGTCGACGCTGGCGCGGGGCGCGAGCGGTACCGACTTGCTGACCGTGACGTCGTCGAATTTCGCGGTCACTGTGGCGGTGGTCGGCTGGTCGGTCAGGTTGCGGACCGGGACGGTGATCTCGACGTTGGCGACGCTGTTGTCGGGGTTGGGCAAGGTCGTCACGACCTGCGCATCGCCGAGCGCGGCATCGCCGGTCGCGATCAGGTCGACGCCCTGCCACAGCCCGGTGTTGCGGTCGCGGATCGACGGGATCCAGTCCCAGCCCTCGGTCGCGACGAAGGTCGGACCGTCGAGCATCTGCATGCCGCCATTCTCGCCGACGCCGGCAGTCATCGACTCTTCGTGCGCGATGCCTGGATGTGGTGGCGGCGAGACCTTGACCGCGATGACGTTGCGACCCGCGGCGAGCTTACCGGTGACGTCGAACCGGCCGCGGATGAAGGCGCCCTTCATCGTGCCGATGCGCGCGCCGTTCAGCCAGATCTCGGCGGCATAATTCACGCCCTTGAAGTTCAGTTCGAGATGCTTGTTGGTCGTTTCGGCTGGGACGTCGATCTCAGTCCGATACCAATAGTCCTGCCGCGCGAGGCTTTCGGGGATCGCCATGTTGTTTAGCCCGAACGCGGGATCGGCATAAACGCCACGATCGACCAGCGTCGTCAACACGGTGCCGGGGACGGTCGCGACATACCAGGATTTTGCGTCATACCCGGCGCGAGACACCGCAGCCCCGTCGGCCTGCACCTTGGGCGCCTCGGCCAGCCGCCATCCGGCGACGGTCCACAGGCCGGGCGCGCGCTTGGCGAGTGCGGGACCGTGCGGGACCGGCTTGGCGACCGGCCGCGACAACGGTGCGCGGCTGCGGGGCAGGGTGGCCGCGTCCTGCGGCGCCACCTGACCGAGCGACTGGCGGACCTGTACGGGCCAGTCCGACCGTGCCGGCAGGCGATCGGCATAGCCCGAAGGCAGCGGTGCGACGGGCTTGGGATGATCCGACTGCGCAATCGCCGTAGACGCGAGCAGCGATGCGAACGCTGCGGCACCAAAGATACGGATTGAACGGTCGGTCATCAGTCATCCCCCAAGTCGGCAGCCGAATCTTGGGTCGGGCTGCTCGCTCTGCCGCTCAAAAAGCATGTCCCGCCGAAAAAGCCAAATTATTTGGCAAATTCCTTTCGGTTGTCGAACGGAGCGTATCGACCGATGAATTCCGCATGGCCCGGCAATGCCTGCGCGTTGCGCAAGATCGTCTCGCGTATGTGGCGCACGGCATCGGCAACGCGGTCCGCGTCGAGTGCGTCGACGATCGGATCATAGCCGACCGGAATGATGTTTTGGCCGAGCAGTACCTGGACCCAACTCGATATGCCGAACAACTCGTCCTCGTAGCGGAAAATGCGTCCCTTCTCGCGAAACAGCGCAAGCTTGCGGCTCAGGCTGTCAGGGACCGGCATCGTCCGGACGTGGCGCCAGAACGCGGAATCGTCGCGGCGGGTCGCGTGGTAATGCAGGATGATGAAATCGCGGACGGACGTGTACGCATCGCCCATCAGCCGGTTATACTCGTCGCGCTCCACATCCGAGATACCGCGATCGGGAAACAGCGCGAACAATTTGGAGATGCCCGTTTGGATCAGATGGATGCTGGTCGATTCCAGTGGCTCGAGAAACCCGCCAGCGAGACCGAGCGCGACCACGTTGCCGTCCCACATCCTGTCCCGGCGCCCGGCCTTGAAGCGAAGCTGGCGCGGCGCAGCCGTCGGCCTGGTATCCAGGTTCGCGAGCAGCATCGCAGTCGCCTCGTCGTCGGACATGTGATCGCTGGAATACACATGCCCGTTGCCGGTGCGATGCTGGAGCGGGATCCGCCACTGCCAGCCTGCCGTACGCGCTGTGGCGCGTGTGTAGGGAAGCAAGGGCGCGCCCGGCTCGGTCGGCACCGCGATGGCGCGGTCGCACGGCAGCCAGTGAGACCAATCCTCGAATGCTACGCCCATCGTCTCGCCCAGCAGCATGCTGCGAAAGCCGGAGCAGTCGATGAACAGGTCCCCGTCGATCGATCGGCCGTCGTCGAGGACAACCGCGCGGACATGCCCGCTGAGCGGATCGCGGTCCGCATGCGTGATGCGCCCCTCGATACGCGTGACGCCACCGGCCTCTGCGCGGCGGCGGAGGAACGCCGCGTATAGGCTGGCGTCGAAATGATAGGCGTAGGCTAGCGGCGGTGCCGATGACGCGTCGGGCTTGCCGAAGCGGTTCAGATAGGCGGCGACGGCGGAGGGCGCATAGGCGTCGAGCCCGCCAATCCCGGGACGGTTCCGCAGCTTCAGCCAAAGCTGATGGAAGGCGAGCCCCTGGATATCGCGACCGTGGTCGCCGAATGCGTGCAGGTAGCGATCGCCGCGTGTGTCCCACCCAACGAACTCGATGCCGAGTTTGAAAGTGGCGCCGGTGGCGCGCATGAAGTCGCATTCGTCGATGCCGAGCAGCGCGTTGAAGCCCAGGATCGGCGGGATCGTCGCCTCGCCGACGCCGACCGTGCCGATCGCGTCGGACTCGACCAGGACGATCTTGCGCTGGCCGTCGTCGAGATAGCGCGCGGCAGCGGCGGCGGCCATCCAGCCCGCGGTCCCGCCACCGACGATCACCACTTTGCGAATTGGTGCGTTCATCGGCTACGCTCCATTTGCGCGAGATAGGCGGGATACGCAGGCAGGCGCGGCGGCAATGCCGCGGTCGAGGCCGCGAGCCGCTTCAGCGCGTCGGCGACCGCCACGGGGTCCGCCGCGGACGCGATCGGATCGGGCACGCGCGGGATCACGCCGAGCCCAAGCAAAAGCCCATGCCAATCATCCTTGTCGAAGCTCTCGTCCTCGTAGAACGGCAGGCGTCCGCGGTGCGCGAACTGTTCGAGCGTTTGCGCAAGACTATCCGGGCGCGGCAAGCGGGCCGCCACCTTCCAGAACGGCCCGCGCGTGCGTCCGGTCGGCAGGTAATGCGCCGCCTGATAATCGCGAACGCGGGCCGCCTGCCGGTAGCTGCGCTGGTTATATTCGGCGAGTTCGGTGGGCGCGCAGTCGCGGCCCGGCAACAGGTCGATCGCACGCAGGATCGCGGCATGCGCGAGGTGCAGATTGGCGCCTGCCAGCGGATCGAGGACGACCGCTGCGTCGCCCAGCGCAAGGACGTTGTGCCGCCAGGGGGCGGGGCGGACGCCAGGCGCGAGCGCGACGACGGTGTCGCCGGCGGGCAGGATCCGCCGCGCGCTCGAGTCCGGGGTTTGCTGCGAAGTGTACGCAAGTCCGACCAATGTCCGGTCCCGCAACGGATGTTCGAACCGCCAGCCTGCCGGTACACCGACCAGGTCGTCGGTCGGCGTCGGCATGCGGACGGACGCCGTGCCGAGCAGCAGTCGATCGACCGGAAGCCAGGGCCGCCAATCCTCCCACCGCTTATCCTCCGACTGCGTATCCAGGGCCGACCGCAACGCGGCCGTGGGACCCGAACAGTCGAGATACAGATCGGCGACGACGCGCCGGCCATCGGCGAGCACGAGCGCCGCGACGCTGCCGTCGGTGCCGCGTTCGATGCCGGCAAAGGTACCGGAAGAGGGGACGATGCCTATATGCCGGGCGAGCGCACGCAACAGGTCGCGGTAGCGGGGCGGATCGAGACGTAAAGAATAGCCGAATCCCGACACGGGGGATGTCGGATCGTCCGATGGATGCACGAACCGGTCTGCGGCCGCGAGGACGGTGGCAACCGAGAACGCTTCGAACGCGCCGACCTTGCCGGTGCGCCGCGCGTTCAGCCAATGCTGGTGAAACGCACCGGGCGCGACCGTTCCGCCTCGCTCACCATGCGCCAACACGAACGGCGTGCCATCCGCGCTCCAGTCCGACAGCCGCGTACCGAGGTGGTGCGTCGCCCCCGCCGCCAATAGATCACGTTCGCCGAGACCGATCCGGTCGTGAAATTCTGCGATCGACGAGAGTGTGCCGGGCAGGCGATCGGCAAGCGCAGCGGGATCGTCCGGCGTCTCGATCAGCGTCACCGCCAGTCCGGGTAGCGCACGCGCGAACGCGATCGCCGCGGACAGACCGATGATCCCGCCGCCAAGTACGGCGATGCTGGCAATGGGATTGCGGGTCGTCACGCGGCGATCGTCGCGTTGCGGCGGGCGAGGAACGCAGCATGGTCGGGCATCGCGGTCGCGGTTGCCGCGACGTGATCGCGGAGGCTGGCGATCGCGCGGTCGAGCCCGTCGAGGGCAGGGCGGTCCGCGCGTTGGTCCCATGCCTCGGGGATGATCCCTTGACCGAGATAGACCGCGACCCAGCTCGGCTCGAGGAATAGCCCTTCGCTATACTGGGTCACCCGGCCGGCACGGCGGAACAGGTCGATCTTATAGGCGAGCGTATCGGGGACGTCCATCGTCCGGACGTGGTTCCAGAAGTCCGAATCGTCGCGCGTTGTGGCGTGGTAATGGAGGATCAGAAAGTCGCGGATGCGGTCATATTCCATATCGACCATCCGGTTGAACTCGGTCCGGTCGGTCGCCGCGATCCCCGCCGATCCCGCCTGTTGCGGGAAGAGCTCGATCAGCTGCGTGATCGCCATCTGCGCGAGGTAGATGCTGGTCGACTCGAGCGGCTCGAGGAATCCCGAGGCGAGGCCGATCGCGACGACGTTGCCGACCCAGCTGTTGCGGCGGCGCCCAGCGCGGAATTTCAGGAAGCGCGGGTCGGCGAGCGGCGTGCCCTCGACCGAGCTGACCAGCGCATCGGCGGCGGCCTGGTCCGAGATGTGCGCGCTGGAATAGACATAGCCGTTGCCGACCCGGTGCTGGAGCGGGATCCGCCATTGCCACCCGGCGGGCTTCGCCGTGGCGCGCGTATAGGGTTCGATCGGCCCCGCGGGTGAGCTGCAGGGCATCGCCACGGCGCGGTCGCACGGCAGCCAGTGCGACCAGTCCTCCCACGGTTCGGCCATCGTGTCGCCGAGCAAGAGGCTGCGGAAGCCGGAACAGTCGACGAACAGGTCGCCCTCGATCGTTTCGCCGGTTTCGAGGCGGACGGCACGGACATCGCCGGATTCAGGATCCCGATCGACCGAAACGATGCGCGCCTCGGTCCGCCGTGCGCCGAGCGCCTCCGCGAAGCGGCGGAGATAGGGGCCGAACAACGTCGCGTCGAATTGGTAGGCATAGCCGAAGCTCGCCGCGAGATCGTCGGCGGGACCTTCGGGAACCGCGAACCGATGCCGCTGGGCGGCAGCGACCGCGACCGAATAGTCGCCGATCGGACCAACCCGGCCTTCTGCCGCTAATCGTAGCCAGTAATGGTGGAAGCCGACATCGTCGAGCGGCCGCCCGAAGGTGCCGAACGGGTGGATATAGCTGTCGCCGATCGCACCGAAATCCCGGAAATCGATCCCCAGCTTGAAGGTAGCATGCGTGGCGCGCATGAACTCAGCCTCGTCGAGGCCGAGCCGTTCGACGAACGCGCGGATATGCGGCAGCGTGGCCTCGCCGACTCCGACGATGCCGATCTCCGCAGACTCGATCAGGTGCACTGTGCAGGCAGCCGGCAGCAGGCGGACCAGCGCCGCCGCGGTCATCCAGCCTGCAGTACCGCCGCCGACGACGACCACGCGCGTCGGTTGGTTTGCGTTCATCATCCTCTCGCCACCCTCTTGAGGCCGGTCCGCGCTGTTACACTTTGGCAACACTTCAGCAACGTCCGACACATCTGTCTATCAAATTGTCTTATTCGACTTGTGACTGGAAAAATAGCGTCTTACTAGAGAACTCGGTCGAACGGATTGCCGTTCGTGCCGATGGGGAAGCCCGATTCGAACGCCTGCTGGATAAGCGGCGACGAACGGACTCGTGGATGTCGAAGGGGTTCAATTATGGCTGCTGTTGCGTCGTCGCGGACGACTGGTCTCGCATATCGTCTATTCGGGGCGAGCGCTTCGGTGATCGCCATCGCTTGCCTGGCGCCGGCTGCCTATGCGCAGACCGCTGACCCGCAATCGGTTCCCGCGCCCGCTGGTTCGGACGTGGGGAGTACGACGTCGGGTGCCACCAGCCTCGACTCGGCGACCGCCGGCACCGCGCCCGGTTCGGCCAGCAACACGACGGGCACGTCGGGTGCTTCGCAGGACGCCGGCAACCCCACGCCCGACCCCGAGCGCGAAGAGATCGTCGTCACCGGCATCCGCCAGAGCTTGGCCAACGCGCAGAACATCAAGCGCAACTCCGACACCGTGGTCGACGCGATCACCGCGGAAGACATCGGCGCGCTCCCCGATCGTTCGGTCAACGAAGCGCTGCAGCGCGTTCCCGGCGTGTCGATCAGCCGCTTCGCCGCTCCCAACGATTCCGCGCATTATTCCGCACAGGGTTCGGGCGTCGTCATCCGCGGCCTCAGCTATGTTCGCGGCGAGTTCAACGGTCGTGACGCGTTTGCAGCGGGCGGCGGTCGCGAGATCGGCTTCAACGACATTCCGGCGGAAATCGTCGGCTCGGTCGAGGTGTTCAAGAACCTGACCGCCGACCTGGTCGAGGGCGGCATCGCCGGCACCGTCAACATCAACACGCGCAAGCCGTTCGATTCTAAGAAGGACCTGTTGTTCCTTTCGGCCGGCATGAACCTCGGCGATCTCGAAAAGCGCGGCGCGCCGCAGTTCGTCGGCCTGGTCTCGAAGCAGTTCGACCTGGGCAGCGCGGGCCGCTTCGGCATCCTCGCCAGCGGTACCTATCAGAAGCTCTACAGCCGTTCGGACTCGGTGTTCGTCTCGTCGATGCTGCCGCGCTACAACGACGACAAGAACGGCAACGGCGTCCAGGACGCCGGCGAAGGTCGCGTGCTGAATGCGGGAACACCGTTCCAGTCGACGCTGTTCGACACCTTCCCGCTGCCCGCAGGCCGCAACGTGGTCTATGCGCCGCTTGGCGCAGGCTCGCGTTCGCAGGATTTCGACCGCACGCGCATCGGCTATTCTGGCGCTGCGCAATATGAGAACGCGTCGGGCAACCTGCTGATCACCGGGCAGTTCGTCCGCGCCGAGTCGACCGACGACTGGCTCGAGCACACGGTCGAACCCAACGTGTATTATGCCGACGCCAACACGGTCTTCCCGGTCGGCGGGTCGGACTTCACCTATGACGACGATGGCGTCTTCACGAGCGGTACGCTTAGCAAGCGCACCGGGCAGGTATTCGGCAACAAGCCCACCGGCTGCGGCACGAACGCCGATGGTTCGCTGGTGACCTATTGCCCGTTGACGCAGTTCTCGCCCGACGGCATCTTCACGACCCAGTCGAACCGTCACTTCTATTCGAAGTCGATCTCGCAGGATCAGTCGCTCAACATCAAGTTCGAGCCGATCGATCGCCTGCACCTGAATTTTGACGGGCAATATGCCACGTCGAAGGTGAAGGTGCGCGACGACATTCTCGACACCGCGACCTTCAGCCAGACCTCGATTGACCTGCGCGGCAAGATTCCGCAGATCACCTCGCTCACGCCGGGCTTCGATACCACCAGCTATTTCGCCAACCCGAACTCGGTCTATTTCCGCGACGCCTTCAACGGGCGCCAGGATAACAAGGGCCATGAATGGGCGTTCCGCGGCGACGCACAGTTCGACGTCAGCGACGACGCGTTCCTGCGCAACGTCCGGGTCGGCGGTCGCTACAGCGATCGCAAGCAGACCGTGAAGGCCGTCGACTATAACAACTGGGGCAACGTGTCGGAGACCTGGGCCGCTGCCGGCCCGGTCAGCTACACCGCGCTCAACCAGAACGAGCAGAGCCTTCACAGCTTCACGAATTTCTTCCGCGGCGGTACGAACACGCCACCGAGCACGACGTTCGTGTCCGACGACATCCTGCGCGATCATGACGCCTTCACCGATCTGCTGCGTAAGGTCACCGCGCTGGGCGGCGGCAGTTATCGGCCGGCCGAGGATCGGGCGGGCGTAACGGTTGATGGCGCATACCTGCCGAGCGAAGTGTACCGCAATCGCGAGCGGACGTTTGCCGCCTATGCCCGCGCCGATTTCGGCGTCGAGGATTTCGGCAACGGCATGAGCCTGATGGGCAACGTCGGTGTGCGCTACGTACGGACCAAGGACGATTCGAACGGGGCGATCACCTTCCCCCAGCAGAATACGATCTTCGATCCTACCAACCTGCCAGCCAATCCCGCTGGTGGCACCTATCCGGCGACTTTGGCCGGGTTCTGCCAGTCGCAGCGTGACGTGCCGCCAACGTCGGGATCGATCAACGCGATCTGCACGGTCCCGGCCGCGCAGCAGGCGGCGATCGTGGCCTATGCGAATGGATCGTCGACGCCCGATATCGCCAAGCAGAAGTTCAACTTCTGGCTGCCGAGCGCGAACGTCAAGCTTCAGGTCACCCCGACCTTGCTGTTCCGTGCGGCAGGATCGAAGGCGATCTCGCGCCCGAACTTCGGCGACCTGCGCAACTATGTCGGTGTCGGCACGTCGGGTGGCAACACCGCTGGCAACTTCCAGTTCGCCGCGCAGTCGCGCAATCCGTATCTGCGCCCGGTCGAAGCCTTGCAGTTCGATCTGACCAGCGAGTGGTATTTCTCGAAGGTAGGCTCGCTCACCGCGACGCTGTTCCAGAAGACCTTGTCCAACATCATCGTCGACAACTTCGGCTACACGCGCACGCTGACCAACAACGGTCAGACGTTCGACGTGCAGGTCAGCGGCCCGGCCAACGTGAAGGGCAAGTCGCGGATCAAGGGTGCGGAAGTCGCGTACCAGCAGACGTTCGACTTCCTGCCCGGTGCGCTGGGCGGCCTCGGCTTGCAGGCGAACTACACCTTCGTGAAGGCGGGCAAGATTCCCAACCCGGTGCCCGCCAACGGCGCCGCAGATGGCAACCGTCCGCCGCAGGACGTCGCTGGTCTCTACGACAATCTGCCGTTGCAGGGCCTGTCAAAGCACACGGTCAATGTCGCGGGCTTCTACGACAAGGGGCCGTTCTATGCCCGTGTCGCGTATAGCTGGCGGTCGAAGTTCCTGCTGACCAACCGCGACTGCTGCTTCCCGTTCCTGCCGGTCTACTCACTGCCGACCGGACAGCTCGATGCCTCGGCCTTCGTAACCGTGAACGAGCATTTCAAGCTCGGCGTGACCGCGTCGAACCTGCTCGACGAGACGACCAAGACCAACTTCCTGTTGAACGGTGCCGGCCTCGAAGCGCCGCGTAGCTTCTTCAAGAACGACCGGTCGTACACGTTGTCGGCGCGCCTGACCTTCTAAGGTCTGGCGAGCCAGGATGCCGGGGACTACACACACGCGATGAGTGAGATCCCTGGCATCCCGATCGCCGAAACCGGGCCGATCGACGCGGCGCGGTTCGAAGCGGAGATCGCGCATGGCTACCGCCCGGTGGTGTTGCGCGGACTGGCGGCGGACTGGCCGGCGGTCCATGCCGCGCGCCAATCCGATCGTGCGATCGGCGAGCATATCGTTCGCTTCGACGGGGGGCGATCGGTCGACGTCATGGTCACGCAAAGCGACGTCGGCGGGCGGTTCTTCTACGATGACGCTCTGACCGGCTTCAACTTCACGCGCGCCAAGGCGCCGATACCGACTCTGGTCGAACAGCTGCTAACCTTGCAGTCGGCGCCTGGCGCGCCAGCGATCTATGCGGGGGCCGCGGCGGCGGGCGACTATCTGCCGGGCTGGGCGGACGCGAACGTCCTGCCGCTGCCGACCCCAGACGCTGTCCCGCGCGTCTGGATCGGCAACCAGAGCCGCGTATCGACACATTATGACGTTTCGAGCAACGTCGCGGTCGTGGTCGCTGGCACGCGGCGATTTTGCCTGTTCCCGCCGGAGCAGGGACCCAATTTATATGTCGGCCCGCTAGACGTCACGATCGCCGGCCAGCCGGTCAGCCTGGTCGATCTGGAAGCGCCCGATCTCGACCGGTTCCCGCGGTTTGCGCAGGCGCGTGCGCAGATGCAGGTCGCGGTGCTCGAGCCGGGCGACGCGATCTTCGTTCCGTCGATGTGGTGGCATGACGTGAAGGCGCTGGGCGCGTTCAACGTGCTGGTGAATTACTGGTGGGGGCAACCGGGTGCATCGCCATTCCCCGCGCTGATCCACGCGATCCTCGCCATTCGCGACCTGCCGGCCGCCGAGCGCGAGGCGGTGCGCGGCTGGTTTGATCAATATGTGTTCGGCGACGAGGCGCGCCAGGCCGCCGCACACCTGCCCGAGGCGGTCCGCGGCGTGCTCGGCGCGCCTTCGCCGGAGCGGACCGAGGTGATCCGCGGCTACCTCGCGCGGACGCTGGAACGGCTTTAACGCGTCCGCGTCGCGTCCAGGAACGCGGCGGTCCAGACCAGCGGGGCGTTCCAGTTGATCGCGACTTCGTTGACGGTAAAGGCGCGATAGTCGTCGATCCAGCAGGTCTGCGGCGCGCACCCCTTCATCGGGCCGGACTTTTGCGCCTCGGCCGAATTGGGGCCGCCCGACAGGACGCCGGAAGGTGGCGCCGGATAGCGCGGATCGGCCGCGGCAACCCAGAAGCGATGATGAGGATGCTGCATCGGACGCGCGCCGAAGCCGGTGACATAGGACCGGTCGAGGGGATTGCGGCCCAGGACATAGTCGACGCTGGCGGTCACGGCGTCGCGGTAGGCGGGCTTGCGGTCGATCTGCCACGCGACGCCCAGCACCACCGCGCGGTTCAGGATCGCGCTGTTCGAGCCCCAGGGGTATTTGGTACCGGCGAACGGGATGCCATAGCCGCGCTTGCCCTCCTCGACGAAGCGATCCGCCAGGGTCGTTACGAGCGTCCGCAGCTTGGCGCGGTCCGTTGCCGGGAGATTGCCGGGCACCGTCGCCAGGGTGAGCGCGGCGGGCAATCTGAGCGAGCCCCAGTCGATGCTGGCGCCGGGGTCGGTGAACAGACCGTCACGGCGGACCTGGTCGAGGAACGCGGTGTCCCCGGTCGTGGCATAGAGCTGCGCCGCGGCGAAGGTGAACTCGTCGCCAACGTCGGCGTCGCCGTAGCCGCCACTCCCGGTGAAATCGGAATTGGTGAGCAACGCTGGGTGGCGCAGCGCTGCCGCCCAGCCGCGCTTCGCCGCGCTTAGGCACCGAGCGGCGAAGGCGGAATCGATCGTCCGCCAGATCCGCGCGCATTGCGCGGCAACGCCGACCATGTTGAGCGTCGCCGCGGTCGAGGGGGGGTAAAGGAAACGGCGCTGACGATCGTCGGCGGGCGCGGTCGGCAGCGCGGTCCAGTTCTCGTCGGCGATCTTGGTATGCACGAGACCGCCCGCGTCGATCGTCTCGAACCGCGTGATCGACTTGCCCGCGACGCCGGCGTCGGGGGCGACGGCGAGCTTGGTCCCATCCGGGATCTGCATCGCGAGCAGGAAGGCCACCTCGACGCGGGCCTCGTCGAGCAGATCGTCGGTGCCATTGCTGCGTTCGGGCAGCGCGAGCCGTCCGTCGGCGAACGCGCCAGCGTCGCCGAATGCCGCCAGGCGTTCGTGCAGGTCGAGCAGGGTCCAGGTCGAGACGCCGCCATTGACGACGTATTTTCCGTGGTCGCCGGCATCGTACCAGCCGCCGGTCGCATCGAGCCTGTAGCTGCAACCGGGCCATTGAACGCCCTTAAGGTCGCGGCCGGCAAAACAGGTGGCGATGTCGGGCGCGTGGCCTGCGGCACGCGCGAGATCCTTGCGCTCTACGAATGCCAGCAGGATAGGGACGCCGCTGCGCTGTTGGTAGAAGAACGCCATCGCTGCCGTGGCAAGCGGCGCGAAGGGGCGGTTTGCGATCGCGAACGGCTGGCTCGCGGACGGCCCGACGTGCAACCGATAGCCGGCGCCGGGGGCGCGGACGCTGCCGAAATCGATGCGGTGTACGCGCCCGCCCGAGGCTTCATCCGGCCCGAGGGGCGCCGTCTGTCCCGATGCGACCACCTTGCCGCGCGCGTCGGCCAGCGTCCACGCGAGCGGGCTCGTTTGCGGAGACGCGAGGATCGCCGTCTTGGGCCCGCTTGTCTCGAAGCCGACCTGGTCGATGTGGATCGGTGCGGGTGGGGGTTGCGATGCGGCGGTCGTGAGCAAGACTGCCGCCGCGGCCATCAGGAGGCGCGTCGATTGCCGCACTGGGTCGGCGCGCCGTGCCCTCGAGCCATCGTGACAGCGTTGCCGATCGTGCCGTGCGATCGTGAAGAACCCTGACGCCATCATACTCTCCCTGCCGGCACGCGACCGCAATCCGCACCTTAAACGCGTGCTAACGGCTGCCGGCAGCATTGGGCAAATCATTTGCTGATTTGCGAGGTAATGTTACGAAATGCTGCGATTTTCTCGATTCCTGTTCGGGCAGGTCCGTGCCGTTAAAGAGTCACGCGCCGTTCACTGCAGGCACTGGCGTCCCGCGTGTCGATACTGGCACGGTGACGCCTTGCGAATGGACGTCGGCAGGAGAAGTAGCCGTCATTCGCTTTGCAGACCGCTGCGGACCAAGTTGTGAAAAGAACGACCGACATAAGCCTATCATCTAGAATAGCCGTCATATATCACGTTACGGATACTGATCTTCTCGACAAGCTATATTGTGATCTATTTGTCGGCGCAGTAGCATTGGCGCCTGGACTGGTATACCGTCGCATCAGACGTTCGAGACTGGGGATAGACTCATCGTTCGCCACCGTTCTTCCCGCTCATCCGCGCTAGGTAGCAGATCGATGCAGTCGCCTCAGCGTATGTGCCATCATACTTTGTGGATCGGTCGGATTGCCTTGGTGGCGACCCTGTCGACCTGGTCGGCAACGGGAATCTGCCAGTTCGGGGCGTCTTCGGATGCGCCGGTAACGGCCGATGCCGCGCCATCGTCCCGACAGGACGAAGCGGCCAACGCCAGCCCCGACATCGTCATTCTCGGCCGACGAGGGCAGGTGGATACTGCGATCGCGCCGCTGGCGACGCTGGATGCGGGAACGATAACCGCCACCGGGGCGACCTCGATCGGCGAGTTGCTGCGGACCATCCGCGGCGTGACTCAATCGGGCGACGGGCAGGAGCCGATCTTTCTACTCAACGCACAGCGCGTGTCGGGATACCAGGAGATCGGCAACCTGCCGCCCGAAGCGCTCGAGAAGGTCGAAGTGTTTCCGGAGCCGGTGGCGCTTCAATACGGGTATCCACCGACGCGCCGGATCGTGAACTTCATCACGAAGCGCCGGTTTCGCCAGTTGGCGGTGAAGCAGGCGGTCGGCACCTCGACGCGCGGCGGTGCCGACAACGCCAATGCGCATATCGATTTCACGCGTCTGCAAGGCGACGGTCGCCTGACGGTTTCACTGGACGCGCGGCATACCGATGCCCTGCTGCAAACGCGGCGTCGCGTCCTGCCCGATCCGGACGTGCCGTTCGACGCAACGGGCAACATCACGGGTACGCTGGCAGGCGGCGAGATCGACCCCACTTTATCCGCCCTGACCGGACAATTCGTGACGATCGTCCCGGTTCCGGAGGGGTCTCTGCCGGTCGGCAATGTGGGGTTGGGCAATTTCCTGGCGGGGGCAAATCAGCCGCGGCTGTTCGACCTGTCGCCGCTGCATACGCTCGCGCCGTCGAACGATACATTCCACGGCGAGGCGGTGATCGCCAACCGGATCGGGCGCAAGCTGTCGGGGTCTTTGACGGTGACCGCGGACCATAGCCGCGAGCGTACCGTGTTCGGTCCCGCCAGCGCGACGTTCGTCGTTCCCGGTGACAACCCGTATTCGCCGTTCGGCGAGGATGTGCTGCTCCAACGCTATCTCGTCGAAGCGCCGCCCCTGCGCCAGCGCACCGATGTCACCACGTTGCATGCCGGCGGCGTCGTGCGCGGTGCATGGCGCGGGTGGCAATGGGACTGGACCGGCACGCTCGATACGCAGCACCGGAACGGCTTCGTCGCCAAGGCGATCGACATCACGGCCGCCAATGCGGCGATCGCGGCGGGCGCCGATCCGTTCCTGCCGCTCGGCCCCGCACTCATTGCCAATCGGCTGATCGATCACACCGTACAATCCACCTATGGCGCCGGCACCAAGTTCGTCGCGACCAACCGCCCGTTGCGCCTGCCAGCCGGTCGCGCCACGCTGACCGCTACGCTCGAAGGCGAGCAGATCGGCACGGACAGCAGGACACGCGGTGCAACCCGTTCCGCGGTCGCCTTCGATCGCAGCCGGGTCGAGGGGGCGGTCGCGCTCGACCTGCCGATCGCGTCGCGGCGCGAGGATGTCCTGCCCTGGGTCGGCGAACTGTCGGCGAATGCATCCGCCACGTTGCGCCACGTCGGCGGTTTCGGCGATCTGTCGGACTCGACGATGGGCGTGAACTGGGCTCCGTTCACGGGTCTCCAGCTGTTCGCGCAGTATAAGCGGTCAGCCGCGGCGCCGACGCTGGACCAGCTCGCGGCACCGCAGATCTCGGCGCCCCAAGTGCCGTTGTTCGATTTCGCGACCGGCCGGTCGACGCTGGTCACGCTGTTTCTGGGCGGTAACCCGGCGCTGGCCGGCGAACGGCGCCGGACGCGATCGATCGGCGCGACCGTAAAGCCCTTCGCCAAGAGCGAGCTTCGGATCGGCGCCACGTACGACGCTACCGATATCCGCGACGGCATTCAGACGATCTTTGCGCTGACCCCCGCCATCCAGACGGCGCTCCCTGAGTATTTCGTGCGCAACGACACCGGCGCGCTGGTTTCGGTGGCATTCCGTCCGATCAACGTCTTTCGCGAGCGGCAGCGGACGCTGAACGTCACGCTTGCCGCCAGTGGCCAGCTCGGTCGCGCCAAGCCGCCGACCACACCCGGCGGTCGGCCGCCCGATCGCCCGACCTTCTATGGGGGCATCGGTCCGACGCTCCGCTTTTCCGACCGGATCCAGCTCAGGCCCGGTATGCCGACGCTCGACCTGCTGGGCGGGGATACGCTGTCTGGCGGAACCACGCAGCGACTTGCCGGCTATGGCTATGGAGGATTGAACTACCTCGGCAATGGCGGCACGTTCGACTTCTACTGTACCGGAGGGGCTACTGTTCGCGGGTCAGTCGCCGCGTCGACCCTCGCGTTCGCGCCCGTGTGCAAGATCAACGTCAGCGGCTCGCTGAGCATCCACCATTTCCTGCCACGACAGGACTGGACCCAGCATATGGGCTTCAAGCTCGAAATCGCCAACATCACCGACGCACGTCAACGCGTGCGCGACGCCACCGGTGTCGTTCCCTACCGCTATCAACCGGATCTGCTCGACGGGGTCGGCCGCAGCGTCGTGCTCTCGCTTCGCAAGCTGTTTTGACAGCGAAGACGGTATTGCGGGCGATGCTTCGGAGAATTTTCGCACGATAAAGCATTCGCGCAAAATACTATGCGAAACATATGCGTTTCGGTGAAATCGATCTCGAATTGCTATGCGACCAATGTCTAATTGGGTGTCCTCGCAATCTGGCGGCCAACACCGGCTAACAGGGATTGCGTGTCGATAGGGACACTCATGGACATATTCCGACTTGCCGCGATGCTGGCCGCCAGCGCGGCGATAGCCACACCGGCGTTGGCGCAAGAGACCGTTTCAACCTCACCCGTAACCGTCTCCGGTTCGGTGACGCTTGCGACCGACTACCGGCTGCGCGGTGTGTCGCAGTCGGACAAGGACGGCGCGATCCAGGGTGGACTGACGATCGCGCACCAGAGCGGCGTGTATGTCGGCGTCTGGGGCTCGAACCTGTCGGGCTGGGGCACGTTCGGCGGCTCGAACATGGAGCTTGATCTGATCGGCGGGTACAAGCACACGCTGAGCCCCAACGCGACGCTCGACGTCGGGCTGACCTGGTACATGTATCCGGGCGGCGCGTCGAAGACCGATTATGCCGAACCCTATGTGAAGCTGAGCGGCACGACCGGCCCGGCGACGCTGACCGCGAGCGCGTTCTATGCGCCGAAGCAGCAGGCGCTCGGCAAATGGTATCGCACCGGCGCCGATGCCGCCGCGGGAATCTATACGAACCCCGGCGCCAAGGCCGACAACCTGTACCTCATCGGTGACGGCGCGTTCGCGATCGCGGGCACGCCGCTGACCGCCAAGGCGCATATCGGGCATAGCTGGGGCAATGACGGCCTTGGCCCGAACGCAACCAGCGCGGCACCGACCGGCGGTTACTGGGACTGGTCGCTCGGCGCGGACGCCACCTACAAGACCCTGACGCTCAACGTCAGCTATGTCGACACCGACATCACCCGCCGCAGCGCCGCCTATCTCCAGCCGAGCTTCTCGCGCGGCCAGGACGGAACCGGATCGATCGCCGACGGCACGATCGTCGCCTCCCTTACCGCCGCGTTCTGAAAGGACCCGAGCCATGCAGGACCTACTCTGGATCGCGATCATGATCGGGCTGGTGGCGGCGACGCTCGCCTATGTCCGCCTGTGCGACAACGCCTGAGCCCGTGAGGAAAACATCATGACCCTCGACCTCTGGCTCGCCGCGATCGTCGCGCTCGGGCTGCTTTTCTATCTCGTGGCGGTGCTGATCCGTCCCGAACGCTTTTAGGAGCGCACGTCCATGACACTCGAAGGATGGATTCTGATCCTCGGCTTCGTCGGCATATTGCTGGCGTTGACCAAACCCGTCGGCCTGTGGCTTTTCGCGCTCTATGAAGGCCGCCGCACGCCGATCCACGCCGTCCTCGGCCCGGTCGAGAGCGGCTTCTACAAGCTTGCCGGCATCGATCCGAAGGTCGAGCAGGGCTGGCGTCGCTATGCGCTGCACATGCTGCTCTTCAACGCGACGTTGATGGCGCTGACCTATGCGGTGCTGCGTCTTCAGGGCGTGTTGCCGGGTAACCCGCAGGGGCTGGCAGGGCTGGCGCCGCACCTCGCGTTCAACACCGCGATCAGCTTCACGACGAACACCAACTGGCAGAGCTATGGTGGCGAATCCACCATGTCGAACTTCAGCCAGATGTTCGGCCTGACGATTCACAACTTCCTGTCGGCGGCGACCGGCATCGCGCTGGCGTTCGCGCTGTTCCGCGGCTTTGCGCGGCGGTCCGTCACGACGATCGGCAATTTCTGGGCCGACGTGACGCGCGTCGCGCTGTACCTGCTGCTGCCGCTCTGCATCGTGCTCACGCTCGTCTACATCGCCAGCGGCGTGCCACAGACGCTCGCCGCGACCGTCGACGTGACCACGCTCGAAGGGCTCAAGCAGACACTCGCGCTTGGGCCGGTCGCCAGCCAGGAAGCGATCAAGATGCTCGGCACCAATGGTGGTGGCTTCTTCAACGCGAACTCGGCGCATCCGTTCGAGAACCCGACCGCGCTCACCAACCTGGTCCAGATGCTGTCGATCTTCGTCATCGGTTTCGGCCTGACCTGGACGTTCGGCAAGGCCGTCGGCAACACGCGCCAGGGCTGGGCGATCCTCCCGGCGATGCTCGTGCTGTTTCTCGCCGGCGTCACGATCACCTATTGGCAGGAAGCCGCTGGCAACCCGATTCTCCACCATATCGGCGTCGCGGGCGGGAACATGGAAGGCAAGGAGGTCCGCTTCGGGATCGCCGCGTCTGCGCTGTTCTCGGTCGTTACGACGGCGGCATCGTGCGGTGCGGTCAACGCGATGCACGACAGCTTCACCGCGCTCGGCGGCATGATCCCGCTGCTCAACATCCAGCTCGGCGAGGTCGTCATCGGCGGCGTCGGCGCCGGCATCTACGGCTTCCTGCTGTTCGCCATCCTCGCGGTGTTCGTCGCAGGCCTCATGGTCGGCCGCACGCCCGAATATGTCGGCAAGAAGATCGAAGCCCGAGAAGTGAAGCTGGCGGTGCTGGCGATCGCGATCCTGCCGCTCGTCATCCTCGGCTTCACCGCGCTCAGCGCCGTGCTGCCGGCCGGGCTCGCGGGGCCGCTCAACAAGGGGCCGCACGGGTTCACCGAGATCCTCTACGCCTTCACCAGCGGTGTCGGGAACAACGGCTCGGCGTTCGCCGGCCTGACTGCGGCGACACCCTATTATGACGGGTTGCTGGGGGTCGCAATGTGGCTCGGGCGCTTCTTCATCATCGTGCCGATGCTCGCCATCGCCGGGTCGCTCGCCGCCAAGAAGCACACGCCGGAAAGCACGGGCTCGTTCCCGACGACGGGCGCGCTGTGGGTCGGCCTGCTGGTCGGGATCATCCTGATCGTCGGCGGCCTGACCTTCCTGCCGAGCCTCGCGCTCGGTCCCATCGCCGATCATCTCGCGATGATCAGCGGCAAAACCTTCTGACGGGACAAGCCAAAATGGCACGCACCCCTACCAAGTCGCTGTTCACGGCCGACTTGATCATCCCGGCGATCGGCGACGCTTTCCGGAAACTCGACCCGAGGCAGTTGATCCGCAACCCGGTTATGTTCGTCACCGCCGTCGTCGCCACGCTGTTGACGATCCTCGTCAATGTCGGCGGCGACGGGCTGTCGGTCGGCTTCAAGATACAGCTGGTCATCTGGCTGTGGCTAACGGTGCTGTTCGGCACCTTCGCCGAAGCGCTCGCCGAAGGCCGCGGCAAGGCGCAGGCCGCGTCGTTGCGCGCGACCAAGGCCGAACTCACCGCCCGCCGCATGAAGGGCGACCAGGTCGAGTCGGTCCCCGCCAGTGCGCTCCGCTCGGGCGACATAGTCCTCGTCACGGCTGGTGGAAGCGGGGGGGGCGACCTGATCCCCGCCGATGGCGAAGTCGTCTGGGGCGTCGCCTCGGTCAACGAAGCCGCGATCACCGGCGAGAGTGCGCCGGTGATCCGCGAGGCAGGCGGCGATCGGTCCGCCGTCACCGCGGGCACGCGCGTCATCTCCGACGAGATCCGCGTGAAGGTCACCGCCAACCCCGGCGAAGGCTTTCTCGACCGCATGATCGCGCTGGTCGAGGGCGCCGAGCGACAGAAGACGCCGAACGAGATCGCGCTGACATTGCTGCTCGTCGGGCTGACGATCATCTTCCTGATCGCAGTCGGCACGATCCCCGGGTTCGCAAGCTATGCGGGCGGCCGCGTGCCGGTTGCGATCCTGGCGGCGCTGCTGATCACGCTGATCCCGACGACGATCGCGGCGCTGCTGTCGGCGATTGGCATCGCAGGGATGGACCGTCTGGTGCGCTTCAACGTGCTGGCGAAGTCCGGCCGCGCAGTCGAGGCGGCGGGCGATATCGACGTGCTGTTGCTCGACAAGACGGGTACGATCACGATCGGCGACCGCCAGGCGAGCGAGTTTCGCAGCGTCGGCACGCGTGACGAGGAACTGGCCGAGGCGGCGTTGCTCGCCAGCCTTGCCGACGAAACGCCCGAAGGCCGATCGATCGTCGTGCTGGCGCGCGAAAAGTTCGGCGTGACGACGAACGTCCTGCCGAGCGATGCGGAGGTCATCCCGTTCACCGCGCAGACGCGCATCTCTGGCGTGATCGTCGGGGGATCGCTGATCCAGAAGGGCGCGGTCGACTCGATCCTGAAGGCCAATCCGGGGGCAGGGACGACCGCCGCCGCGACCGAACTGCGCCGCATTACCGACGAGATCGCACGCGCTGGCGGCACGCCGCTGGCGGTGGCGATGGACGGGCGGCTGCTCGGCGTGATCTTCCTCAAGGACGTCGTCAAGGCGGGCATCCGCGAGCGGTTCGGCGAACTGCGCGCGATGGGCATCCGCACGGTGATGATCACCGGCGACAACCCGCTGACCGCCGCGGCGATCGCGGCCGAGGCCGGCGTCGACGATTTCCTCGCGCAGGCGACGCCGGAGGACAAGCTCGACCTGATCCGCAAGGAACAGCAGGGCGGGCGGCTGGTCGCGATGTGCGGCGACGGCACCAACGACGCGCCGGCACTCGCGCAGGCCGACGTCGGCGTGGCGATGAACACCGGCACGCAGGCGGCGCGCGAGGCGGGCAACATGGTCGACCTCGACAGCGATCCGACCAAGCTGATCGAGATCGTGGGGCTCGGGAAGCAGTTGCTGATGACGCGTGGTGCGCTGACGACCTTCTCGGTGGCGAACGACGTGGCGAAGTATTTCGCGATCATCCCGGCGATGTTCGTCGCGCTTTATCCGGGGCTCGGCGTGCTCAACGTGATGCGGCTGGGATCGCCCGAAAGCGCGATCCTGTCGGCGATCATCTTCAACGCGATCATCATCCCGATGCTGGTGCCGCTTGCGCTGAAGGGCGTGGCGTACAAGCCGATGGCCGCAGGCCCGCTGCTCGCGCGAAACCTAGCCGTGTACGGGCTGGGGGGGCTGATCGCACCGTTCGTGGGGATCAAGCTTATCGACCTTCTGGTCGGCGCGCTGGGGCTGGCGTGATGGCCTGCCCAACCAACGCTGTCACCCAACCTAAACCCGTCACCCATCCCAACGCCGTCACCCCAGCGAAAGCTGGGGTCTCCCTCCCCGAAGTGCGCGGTTCGCGGCACGATACCCCAGCTTTCGCTGGGGTGACGGGAATGGGCAGGTGACGCGAGACGCCAACCTTACCCCAAAGAAATGTTCTCCTGCGACGGCGGGAGCCCAGACTGGGTCCCCGCCTTCGCAGGGACACATGGAGACGACAGAATGACCAACGACATAACCTCCGCCCTTCGCCCTGCGTTCGTCATGACGATCCTGTTCGCGCTGCTGCTCGGGATCGTCTATCCCCTCGCGATGACCGGGATCGGACAGACCCTCTTCCCCGCCCAGGCGAACGGCAGCCTCGTCGTCCAGAACGGCAAAGCCATCGGCTCGACCGTGGTCGGACAGGCGTTCACCACCGATCGCTATTTCCAGACGCGACCCTCCGCGGCGGGCAAGGGCTATGATGGGCTGGCCTCGTCGGGTTCGAACCTCGGGCCGACCAGTCAGGCGCTCGTCGACCGGACCAAGGCAGACGTCGCCAAACGTCGCGCCGAAGGCGTGACCGGGCCGCTGCCCGCCGATCTCGCCACCGCCTCGGGTTCGGGTCTCGACCCCGATCTGTCGCCTGCCTCGGCCTATGCGCAGGTCGCCCGCGTCGCCCGCATCCGCAACCTGCCGACCGACCGGGTCCGCGCATTGGTCGCCGCGAACGTCTCCGGTCCGCTGCTCGGCATTCTGGGCGAGCCGCGCGTCAACGTGCTCGCGCTCAACCGCGCTCTTGACGCCGCACATTGAACGACGACCCCCGTCCATCGCCCGAGGCCCTTCTGCGACAGGCGTCGCAGGAGGGTCGTGGCCGTCTGAAGGTCTTCCTCGGCGCCGCACCCGGTGTCGGCAAGACCTACGAGATGCTCTCCGAAGGCGCGGAACGCCGTCGGGCCGGTGTCGACGTAGTGATCGGCGTCGTCGAGACGCATGGTCGCGTCGAAACCGAAGCGCTCACCCGAGGCCATGAGATCGTCCCGCGCAAGGCGATCCCCTACGAAGGTCGCACGCTCGACGAGATGGACCTCGACGCGATCCTCGCGCGCGCGCCGACGCTCGTGCTGGTCGACGAACTCGCGCACACCAACGCGCCGGGCAGTCGCCATCCGAAACGCTACCAGGACGTCGAGGAACTGCTCGTCGCCGGGATCGACGTCTATTCGACGATCAACATCCAGCACATCGAGAGCCTCAACGACGTCGTCGCCTCGTTCACCCGCGTCCGCGTGCGTGAAACGGTGCCCGACAGCATCGTCGAGATGGCCGAGATCGAAGTCGTCGACATCCCGCCCGACGAACTCATCGAGCGCCTGAAGGCGGGCAAGGTCTATCTGCCGCACGAAGCGACGCGGGCGCTGTCGCACTTCTTCTCCAAGTCGAACCTCTCGGCCCTGCGCGAACTCGCGTTGCGGCGTGCGGCGCAAGCCGTCGACGCACAGATGCTCGAACACGTCCGCGCGCTCGGCGTCGGCGGCACCTGGGCGGGCGGCGAGCGGATCGTCGTCGCGATCAGCGAACTGCCGGCCGCGCTCGGCCTCGTCCGCGCGACCAAGCGGGTCGCCGACGCGATGCACGCGCCGTGGACCGCGGTGTATATCGAGACGCCGCGCGCACAGAGTTTCGGCGAGGCCGAGCACCGCCAGCTCGCCGCGGTCTTCAACCTTGCGACGCAGCTCGGCGGCGATGTCGCGACGGTTCCCGCGACATCGGTGGTGGACGGATTGAAGACCTTCACGACCGAGGCGCGCGCGACGCAGCTCGTGGTCGGCAAGTCGACCCGCTCGCGCTGGTTCGAACTGCGCCACGACTCGGTCGTCGACCGCATCGTCCGCGAGACGCCGGGCATCGCGGTCCACGTCCTGCCGATGGGGACGGGCACGGCCACCCCCGGCAGCGGCAAACGCGTCGGCAGCTGGGGCAGCAAGGCCGGCTACGCCTGGACGACGGCGATGGTGGCGGGCGTCACCGGGATCGCCAGCACGCTGTTCCACATTCTCAACCTCGGTAACGTCGCGCTGCTGTACCTGCTGCCGGTGATGGCGGCGGCGAGCCTGTTCGGCCTGCGCACCGGGCTGTTCGCGGGGATCGCCTCGTCGGTCGCCTACAACTTCTTCTTCCTGCCGCCGACCGGCACGCTGACGATCAACAATCCCGAGAACGTGATCTCGATCCTCGTCCTGCTCGGGATCGCCTTCGTCACCAGCCAGCTCACGTCGCGGGTTCGCGCGCAGGCGGATATCGCCGCCGCGAGCGCGCGCACCAATGCCGCGCTCGCGGGCTTCCTGCGCCAACTGACGTCGCTCAACGAGCCGGTCGCGCTGGCCCGCGCGATCTGCGAGGAAATTGGCCGGCTGTTCGGCGTGCGCGCGGTGATCCTCGTCGCGGAGGATCCGGGGCTCGCGGTGCAGGCCGCGAACGGCGCGGATTACCGGCTCGAGACGATGGAGATGGCCGCCGCGCAATGGGCGTACGACACCGGCGCGCCGGCGGGTCGTGGATCGAGCACGTTGGCGGCATCGGAGTGGTTCTTCCAGCCGCTGCGTTCCGGCGAGCGGACGCTGGCGGTGCTCGGACTGGCGCGCGAGGCGGGGGGCGATCCGGTGCGGTCGGACCAGTTGCCGTTGCTGATGAGCCTGGTCGATCAGGCGTCGCTGGTGCTCGAACGCGCGCGGCTGGAGGTCGAGATGCGCGATGTCGATGCGGTGCACGAGCGCGATCGGTTGCGGCAGGCGTTGCTGTCGTCGGTCAGCCACGATTTGCGCACGCCGTTGACGTCGGTGATGGCGGCAGCGGCGGAGCTGCACCGCGGCGTCACGCCGGAGCTGATCGACACGATCGAGACCGAGGCGGCGCGGCTCAACCGGTTCGTCGGCAATCTGCTCGACATGGCGCGGGTCGAGGCGGGCGCGCTCAACCTCCGGCCCGAACCCACCGACCTTACCGACGCGGTCGCCGGCGCGGTGCACGATGCCAAGCGGGCGCTGGCGGGGCATGCGATCGCGCTGGATGTTCCGCCCAACCTGCCGCTGGTCAATGTCGACCCGCAATTGCTCCACCATTGTTTGCTCAACCTTCTGGACAACGCAGGCCGCTATGCCGATCCCGGTACGCCCGTGATCGTGTGCGCCGACCACCGGTACGGCGTGCTGACGCTGTCGGTCATCGACGAGGGCGCGGGGCTTCCGGTCGGACGCGAAACGGAAGTGTTCGAGACGTTCCGCCGTCTCGAAGGGTCCGACCGCGCGATCGGCGGCACCGGGCTGGGGCTTGCGATCGTCAAGGCGTTCGCCGAGGCAATGGGCATGACCGTCGAGGCTGCCAATCGAGACGGGGATGCAGGGAAGCGCGGCGCGCGGTTCAGCCTGGTATTCCCGCGTGCGCTGCTGGTGCGGGACAATGCGGGGGAATTGATACTGTGAACGGTATTTCGGTACTGGTCGTTGATGACGAAGCCTCGATCCGGCGGCTGCTGCGCAACACGCTGGAGCGGGCTGGGCATGTCGTCATCGATGCGGTCGACGGCGCCGATGCGTTACGTGTCGCCGCGGCCAAGCGCCCGACCGCGATCCTGCTCGATCTGGGGCTGCCGGACCGCGACGGACTCGAACTGGTTCCGCTGCTGAAGGCGTTGGGGGATCCGGTGATCCTGGTCGTGTCCGCGCGCGATGCGACCGACCAGAAGGTCGCGGCGCTGAATCTCGGTGCGGACGATTACGTCACCAAGCCGTTCGACGGCGAGGAGCTTCTCGCTCGCCTGAGGGTCGCCTTACGCGGGCGAAATGCGGGAACGAAACCGCCGAATATTCTCCAGTTGCGCGGGTTGGAGATCGATTTCGAAAACCGCGTCGTACGCCGCGGCGGCGAGGAGCAGCATCTGACCCGCAAGGAGTTCGACGTCCTCGGCGCCTTGGCGACCGCACCCGGACGCGTGATAACCCATCAGCGCATCCTAGCCGCGGCGTGGCCGAACGATCATGACCGACGGGTGGAGTATCTCCGTATCGTCATCCGCAATCTTCGACTGAAGCTCGAAGGGGCGTCGGGCACCACCGTGATCGTCAACGAATTGGGCGTCGGATACCGGTTGCTCACCGAGTAGGTCCGGTTGCGTCGCTCCGGCATCGGGTGGCGGTCGTCGGTGGCGATCGGCCGGACCATTCCGGAAATCGAAGGTTCGTTGTCGCCTTAACGCCGACTATCACCAATGAGCGCGATAAACCGGTAGTGCCGCCGGGGTACCGCGCCTTGGTTTCCTATGCGCCGCCGCAGACTAGGTTTTGCGACGTCGCGCGCGGGAGCCCTTTCCAATGCCTTTCAACTACCTGATGGCGTTCCGGTCGTCGTCTCGGGTGTTAATCCTGCATCCCCCGCCCTGACTTGCGCCGTGGAAGCTGCGAGAGAGCCGCCAATCGGCTCGGCCCGGCCGCCGAGGCATTTGGCGAGGAAGTTCTCCGCAACCGCGTTGAACGCGATGTTGTTGACCGGTCGGGCGAAACCGTGGCCCTCGTCCGGAAAGACGACATAGGTAACGGGGATGTTCTTGGCCTTCATCGCGGCCACGATCTGGTCGCTCTCCGCCACGTTGACGCGCGGGTCGTTCGCGCCCTGACCGATCAGCAACGGCTTGGTGATCTTGTCGGCATAGGTGAGGGGGCTGCGCTCCTTCAACAGCGCTTGCCCTTCCGGCGTCGTCGGATCGCCCATGCGGCGGTACATCTGCTGCTTGCCCGCTTCCCAATAGGGCGGGATCGTCTTCAGCAGCGTGAACAGGTTGGACGGGCCGACGATGTCGACGCCGCAGGCGAAGGCGTCGGGCGTCATGGTCACGCCGGCGAGCGTCGCGTAGCCGCCATAGCTGCCGCCCATGATCGCGACCTTGTCCTTCGTCGTCACGCCGCGCTTCACTGCCCAGTCGACCGCGTCGAGCAGATCGTCGTGCATCGCCCGGCCCCATTGCCGGTCGCCCGCCTGGACGAACTTCTTCCCGAAGCCGGTCGAGCTGCGATAATTGACCGACAGCACCGCGTAGCCGCGATTGGCGAGCCACTGATGCGTCCCGTTGAAGCCGTAACCGTCGCGTGCCCAGGGACCGCCATGGACGAGGAGCACCATCGGCACCGGGCCGGTCGCAGTCTTCGGCTTGGTCAGGTAGCTGACCATGGACAGTCCGTCGCGGGTCGGGATGTCGATCGATTCCATCGCGATGAGCGGCGCACCGACCAGCTCGGGCCGCGGTGTATACAGCGTCGTCAGCGTCTTTGCCCGGCGATCGTAGAGCCAGGTCGAGGAGGGGGCGGTGACCGGGTCGAAGGTGACCAGCCACTTGTCGTCGGCATCGGTCCGCGTGCCGATGGTGAACTGGCCCTTGTTCTGGGCCTTGAGGAAGGCGAGGTCGGCCTTCACCGCGTTGCCGACCGGGATATAGTCGTTCTGGTGGAAATAGACCGAATAGGCCTCGACCTGACCGGTCTTGGGGTTGGTCAACCCGCCGCCCACGTCGGCCCGGTCGCTTGTCCCGACCGTCGTGAATGCCCCCGTCGCCATGTCCTGGGCAAGCAGCGCCGCCGTGTCGCGGCCGCGCGCGTCGGTCCAGTAGAGCGTCTTGCCGTCGGTGGTGAAGCCGAGCGGCGCGGTGGACGACGCGTCCTCGTAATCGACCGAGGTGAAGGGCTTGGTTTCGACCTTATTGTCGACGACCCGGTAATAGTCGACGCCGCTGTCCGGACGCGTCTTCACCGCGATGCGCAGGCGGAGCTGGTCGTCGGTGACGAAGCCGGCATAGCCGTCGTTCTGGAAAAACGGGGTAAGCTTACCGGTTGCTAGGTTCAGTTCCTGCACGTCGTGCCAGCGCGGATCGCGGTTGTTCACGCCGACCAGGATGCGGTCCTTGATCGTGTCGGACATGCCGACGATCTGCACGCGCGTCTTCTCGAACGGAGTCAGCGCCTTCTGCGTACCCGTCCCGAGGTCGACGCCGTAGAGCAGGAAATTCTCGTCCCCGCCCTTGTCATTGACGAACAGCACCTGCTTCGAATCGGGGGACCAGAAATAGGAGCGGATCGGACGCATCTTCTCAGCGGTCAGCGCCCGTGCCTCTGCCGGGCGATCGACGGGTGCTACCCAGACGTTGAGCACGCCATCGCGCGGGGCGATGAAGGCGAGCCATTTGCCGTCAGGAGACAGCTGCCCACCGGTTTTCGTCGGATTGCCGAACAGCTTGGTACGTTCGATGAGGGGGACGCCCGCCATCTGAGCCGAAGCACTCACCGTCATCACTGCCGCTCCCGTTGCGATCGCCACCCAGATTGCCCTGCGCATCACCGTCTCCCCGCTGCTGTATTACCAGTACAGCACACTGCGTTGCAGTCGACAAGTGGGCAGTTGGCGCCTGTTGTTTACCGGTTGGAAAGGCGAAAGCATGGCGTGCGCCAGGCAGCGGCATACCCATGACGGCTGTCACGTCATGGGTCGGACCGCCGTCGTGAGTCAGTAAGCCATCCCATTCTTTTGCCTGCGTTTTCAGCAAGTTTGCTGGATGCGACGTTGCTGTGACCTGCCATTCTCAGACGGGATTTTGCCATTTCAATCACGTCTTTGGTTCGTACGTAGTATGGAACCTAGAAGCATGTTTCCTGGAACTTTAAGTTAAAATGTATTGGATAGGTATGGTTCAGGTATTGACCGATCCAGAATTTTGACCAAATCTGTCGGTCGAGCCGATTAACGCGTCCAAGCGCGGTCGGTGATAAAGGGGTGTTAAATGATCTTCGACCAGACCGTGTCTCGCATTGCTCTTTCGGGGGCGTTGCTGTTTTGCGCCACGCCCGCGATGGCCCAGGATCTTGCTACCGCGTCTCCGCAAACACCGGCGCAGGCAAAGGTCGCGGCGGATGCGCAGACGGCTCTCGCCACGCCGGACGCCGCACCTGCCACGAACGACATGATCGTCGTCACGGGATCGCGCATCCAGCGTCCCAACATGACGTCGGCCGCGCCGATCACCTCGATCACCGCGCAGGACATTCGTGCGCAGGCGCCGACCAATATCGAGGACGTGCTGAACCGCCTGCCGCAGATCGCGCCGGACGCGCAGCAGACCTATCAGGATTCGGACGGTCGCCAGCGCATCAAGCTGCGCAGCCTTGGTTTCGAGCGCACGCTGACGCTGATCGACGGCAAGCGCATCGGTACGCAGAATGGCGGTGACGTCGGTATCATCCCGCCGTCGCTGCTCGAGCGGGTCGACGTGCTGACCGGCGGCGCGTCGTCGGTCTATGGCTCGGATGCGGTCGCGGGCGTGGTCAACTTCATCCTGAAAAAGGATTTCGAAGGACTGCAGATCGACGGCAACTATAATTTCTACAACCACGACAACAAGGACACGATCGTGTCGTCGTTGGCACGCGCGAACAGTTTCGGCAGCCCGCGCGGCATGACCAACGACGGCGGTCGTGCCAACATCACCGTGACCGCCGGCAAGAAGCTGTTCGACGACAAATTGCGCGTCTCTGGCTTCGTCAATTATCGTCACACCGACATCGTCGAATATGACGCGCGGTCCAGCTCGGCCTGCCAGCTGGTACAGACCGGCAAGGATGGCCCGCTGTCGTGCTCGCTCTCGACCTATTCGCGCAGCGGCTATGTTTCGCCGCGCGCGGGCGCGAACAGCGGTGCGGCCTATGTCAACAATCCGGACGGCTCGCGCAACTTCGTCCCCTACGGCGTCGGCGCGGGCAACGCGGCCAACCCGTATGACGGCTATTCCTATCAGCGCGCGTCCGAGCGGTGGAACGCCGGCGGCTTCGTCAGCGCCGACCTCACCTCGGACATCGAGGCGTATGGATCGGCCATCTGGTTTCGCGACAAGTCCGAGAACGTCTATCCGGCGCGGATCTACAGCTACACCGTGTACGGCGATCAGCCGTACCAGGTGAACTGCAACAACCCGTATCTGTCGGGCTCTCAGGCGACCGCGATCTGTGGCGCGGCGGCGGGTACGAACACGAAGGCACCGATCGAACTTCGCTACCGCTTCAACGATCTCGCCGACATTCCCGATACCTATATCAACAGCGGCATCCGCGCGACCGGTGGCTTCCGCGGCAAGGTCGGCGATGCGTGGACCTGGGACGTCGGCGGTGTCTATGCGCGCAACCAGCAGGTGGTGAACTACGGCAATTTGCCCGACTATGACCGCGTCAACCAGTCGCTGAATGTCGTCAACGTCAACGGCGTGGCGACCTGCGCCAGCGGTGTAGCGGGCTGCGTGCCGTTCAACGCGTTCACGGCCAACACGCCTGGCCAGCCGGTGGCAGACTGGCTGTTCACCGCGCCGGGTGGCCGCACCAAGGGTGTCGGCACGCTCTGGGACGGGCTGATCTCGGTCACCGGCGACCTCGGTAAATACGGCATCACCTCGCCGCTCGCCACCCAGGGTGTCGCGATCGCGCTCGGCGCCGAATATCGCAACGACAACTACACCTCGACTGCCGACTCGTTCTACCGTGATCTGAACGGCGGCGCCGATCTCGACATCTCGCAGAACGTATGGGAATCGAACATCGAGGTGCAGGCACCGCTGATCGAAGACCGTCCCTTTGCCCACCTGTTGCAGGCCAATGGCGGCTACCGCGTGTCAAAATACATCAGCAATCCGAAGACCTTCAACACGTGGAAGATCGAGGGTATCTACGCACCGGTCAGCGACCTGACCTTCCGGGGCTCGTACAACAAGGCGCAGCGTGCGCCGACGGTGATCGAGATCGGCCAGGCGAGGAACATCAGCTACGGCCTGCAGGGCGGCTCGCAGAACGACTTCTGCGCACCGACCGTCACGACCAACCCGGCGACCGGCGCCATTACCTACGGCACGCCAGTCGCATCGCGCGACGTCTGCCGCGCGACCGGACTGTCCGACGCGCTGTATGGCAGCCCGACTCTGCTGTGCGCGCAGGGCGACGGCAACCAGTGCACCGTCCAATCGGGTGGATACACCGCAGACCCGGAGACGGCCTACACGCTGACCTACGGTTTGGTGGTGAAGCCCAGCTTCATCCGCGGGCTGGTCTTCTCGGTCGATCGCTACCAGATCAAGATCGACAACTCGCTGGGATATAACGATTATACCTATTACACCGATGGCTGCCAGCGTTCGAACGGCGATCCGTTCTTCTGCTCGGGCATCGTCCGCCAGCCGGGGACGGGCATCCTTTACGCCCCCGCCAGCAGCAACCCGACGAGCGGCTTCATCCGCCAGGGCACGACCAACTATTACAAGTCGATCTCACGCGGCATCGATTTCCAGGCGCAGTACACGCTTGGCCTCGCCGGCGCGGGCAAGGTCGACTGGAACTTCAACGGGTCGCTGACCACGTTCGCGGGCAGCCAGGATTCGCCGCTCCAGCCCAAGCGCAACTGCGTCGGCTATTACGGTAATGGTTGCAGCCAGTTGCTGCCGAAATGGTCGCACGGGCTGCGCACGACCTACACCACGGGGGACGGCGTCTTCAGCACGTCGTTCAACTGGCGCTATGTCGGGTCGCTCACCAGCGCGGACAATTCGGGTGACGAGGCGATCGGTGGCACGCCGGATCGGGCACGGACGACGTTCTATCACATCGCACCGGCCAATTATTTCGATCTCGCGCTGACCTTCGCGATCGCCAAGGACTTCTCGTTGCGGTTCATCGCGAACAACCTGCTCGACAAGACCCCGCCGATCCTTGCCAACTCGTACGACATCAGCCTCGCGAGGAGCAACACGATCCCCGCGCGCTACGACTCGCTCGGCCGCAACCTCGCGATCGGCGCTACCGTCCGGTTCTGATCGGGCTCATCGAACTAACGGGCCCATCGGTGTCGACGGGCCCGTTAACGAACGATGATCAACGAACCTACCCGGCCTTTCAGCCGGAGCGGATGGAGCGAGAGTATCGCTGATCATCCGATTATCCTGGTCGACGCCGACTGCGCGCATTGTTCGGCCAATGCGCTGTTCGTCCTGACGCGATAGCGATGCAGTGGTCGCCATTGATGCCGAGCCGGAATCGCTGTGGCGGATCGCTAGTTTCGCATGGCCGCGCCCGGGTCGCGCGCGTTTAGAACGCTACCGATCGAACCCTAGGGTCCTGTCTCGGCACTCTTAGATTACCCGTTAAGCCCCGCCCAACTCGACACCGTCGCAATTCGCGATGCCATCGTCGTTCGCGCTTTCGGATGTCCAAGCGCAGTCTGCCTCACCGGAGATCTCCACGCGGTTACGGCCGAGATGCTTGGCGGCATAGAGCGCTGCGTCGGCGCGTGCGTAGAGACCGTCATAGTCCTCGCCGGGGCGCAATTCGGCTATGCCGAAACTGGCGGTGACGCGTATCTCGCCGGCATCGACGGCGATTGCGGTCTCGCTGAGCGCCTGTCGTACCCGATCGGCAAACTGGCGCGCGCCCTGCGCCGTCGTGTGCTGCATCACCAGCGCAAACTCCTCGCCGCCGATCCGCCCGAGGAAATCCGTCGAACGCACCTGTTGCCGGAGCAGGCGTCCGGCAGCAGCGAGCACGGCGTCACCGCCCGGGTGCCCCCAAATGTCATTGATACTCTTGAAATTGTCCAGGTCGAGCAGCGCCAGGCTGAGCGACATATCGTGGCGGGTCGCGAGCAGGATCATCTCCTCCGCGCGCTCGAGAAGATGGCGGCGATTGGCACAGCCCGTCAGCACGTCGATCTGCGCCTGCCGGGTCAGCCGCTTGTTGGCCGCGCTGAGATCGCTGGTTCTTTCCCCGATCTGGCGTTCGAGTTCCCGCTGTCTCCGGCGAAGATGCGCAGTCCACCAACGGACAAGCATCAGGATCGCAAGCGCCAGCAGCGCCACCATCGCCAGCCGGACCCAGAGATGCTGGTACCAACTGGGCAGCACATGGATCCGCAACGCCAGCGTCCGCTCGGTCCAGACGCCCTCGCGATTGGAGCCGCGCAGCCGCAGCGTGTAATCGCCCGTGGGTAGGTTCGTGTACGCCGCCAACCGCCGGCTAGGATCCGTTTCCGTCCAGTTCTCATCGAACCCATCTAGTCGATAGGCGAAGCGGTTATGGTCGGGCGCGGAGAAGTCGAGCGCGGAGAACTCGACGGCGAGCGTGTTCGTCTCGGGCGTGATCACAAGCTGTGCGAGTGCGCGCGCGTCATTATAGGGCCCGACCGGGACAGGCTCCCCGCCGACGCGCAGATCGGTGACGACGATCCTGGGTCGGAACCGCCAAGTTGGCGGCGTTCCGGGCCTAACTATGGTGAATCCGTCCTTGGCACCGAACAAGGCTTCCCCGGCCGCGGTGGAACCGCGTGCGCCGACGAAATAGTCCCTCAATACGCCGCCATCGGCTGGCCTGACGGCGCGGATCTTCAACATGGTCGGATCGATCCGCGCGAGCCCGTCGTCGGTGCCGGCCCAGAGCGTGCCCATGCCGTCGAGTGACAGGCTGTCGACGTTGAAATGCGGCAGGCCGTTGGACACGCCGAAGCGGCGGAATCGCAATCGCCCGCGGGCATCGCGACCCGTGACCACAGCGAGCCCGCCGCCAAACGTGCCGACCCATAGCCGTCCTGCACGATCGAGCTGCAAGGCCGCTACGAAGCCAGCCGGTAACGCGGACGGATCGGCTTGATCGGCCGCGATCGTCTCGATCCTATGCGTGTCCAGGTCGATCCGGTTGAGCCCGTCACGGGTGCCGATCCACAGCGCGCGGCCGACACCGCGCAACAGGATATTGACGTTGGGATTGGTCAGCTTCGCCGTATCCGCGGGTGCGAAGACGATCCTGCTCGCGGCCTGCTCCGTCTCGGCGGGTACGATCCCCCAAACCCCGTCATATTCGCCGCCGAGCCACAGGACACCGGCATCGTAGAGCAAGGCATTGATCGGGTTGTGCGGATCGCGGCCCTTTACCGTGAGCAAACGGACAGCACGCGCCGACCGATCCGAGACATAAAGGCCACGGCGCGTGCCGATATAGACTTTGCCGCCGCGCCCTTCGACCATGGAGAACACGGTTTCCCGGGGAAGATACTGGTCGGGCGACGCCCGGCTGGGCCGTAGCGCCGCGATCCTGCCGCGCAAGGGATCGATCACATCGACGCCGCCATCGATATACCCGACCCAGACATGACCGTCGCGCGTCGCGAGGATCGACACCACGTCGCTGGCGCTCAACGCCCCCGGCCGCTGTTGCGCGCCGAAGACGGTGGTGATCAGACCGGAGTTCCTCGCGTGATAGCTGAGCCCGCCGGTCCCCCCGACCCACATGGAGCCAGCGTCGTCGCGCAACAATGCCCAGACGTCGTTATGCGCAAGGCTGGTCGGCACGGTTCGATCATGCTGGATGAGCGTCGCCGAGCCCGTCGTCGTATCGATGGACACGACGCCGGAACTGCGTAGCGCGGCCCAGATTTCATGCGGCCCGGCCGCGCGAATTGCGGAGACCGCGCTTGGCGGCAAATGCGCGTCCTCGCCGATCGGTCTGGGCGCGGCATTCGGTCGGTCGATCACGAACAGACCATGTCGGACCGTGCCGACCCAGAGGCGCCCGTCTTCGCCCTCGAACAGCGCGGAAACGCCCCGCATACTGCCCCCCAGCGTGATTGGGACGAACCCGGATGGCCCTGGTGCACGCCGGGCCAAGCCTGTGGCCGTCCCGACCCAGAGCGTTCCCGATCGGTCGCGCAATACCGCTTGGGTGCGGCCGTCGGGAAGTCCTTGCGCGCCACTGTGCACGATGCCGGTCAACCTGGCGCTGGCGTTGAGGTGGCGAAGTCCGTCGTCGGTGCCGATCCAAAGGCCTCCACGGCCATCGTCGACGATCGCCGAGACATGGATTTCGCCCGCCTTCAACCCCAGCGACACCGGATCGAACCGATCGCGCGCGGAGTCATACCGCGCCAGGCGCCCAGACGTGGTGCCGACCCAGAGTCGGCCGGCGGGATCGACGTGGAGCGTCTGGATCCAGGTGTCGGGCAAGCTGCCCGGCATGGAAGGATCCGCCTTGTATCCCTTGAACCGATAGCCGTCCCACCGCGCGAGGCCACCTTGCGTAGCGATCCAGATGAAGCCGTCATGCCCTTGCACCAAAGCGGTCGCGACGGGATGCGGCATGCCTTGGTCATGACCGTAATTGCGGAACACGGTAGAGGCGAGACCGGTCCAACGGTCCGCTGCATGGGCAGGAATGCTAGCCAGGACCCATAGCAGTCCGCAGACCAACCGTCCGATCAGGACGCGCCACGTATTCAGCGCAGGGCGGTCCGATCCTAGGCTCACCGAGAGGGTCATTCCAACCGACTGCAACAGCGTACCGACATTCCCCGAACCGCCGATCTTTATCTACTGAGCATGGCCGATGATTATTACGCTAAAATAACGATCGGTCGATAGTTGAATTTGCTCCGGTTCGGATAATGTACGCTGCTCGCAAGCTAGGGTTGGCCAGTATCCCTATTCGTCAAACCGTGAGTTCCTGATGCAGGGAATCGATGATGTCTTTTGTAAAAATGTGCGGACAGATAAGAAGCGCGAGGCTCTGAAATCAGAGAGCGGATATTCGCTCCATGACTGGGAGGAGTCCTCATACCCTTAAAGGTAAGCGTCGAAATTCCTGCCATTGCCCACCCGACTAGAAAACGCATTGCAGCACCGCGTATGCAACGAGCTGCTCGCGGGTGGTCAGTCGACCAACCCGTGCGGCTCTCCTGGCGCTCAGCCGACGCGTCATACCGAATATCGACCCTGCCGGCGCGTTGGCGCGTCCTAGATCATACCCAGCCCGCTTCTCTCGCGAGCGTGTCGAACTCGGCGGGCCAAGTATCGGACCAGCCGGCTCGGGTTTCGGGGGCGGCCCAGGATCCATCGATGCCGTTCAGCATCATCGCGCGGAGGTCGGCGATGGTGAAGCCGAGATGCGAATACATCAGCTCCCACGCGCCGCCTGGCGTGACGTTGTGGAGCGTCGGATCGTCGCTGTTCGGATGTAGTCGGATGCCCAGCTCGGCCATCCGGCGGATCGGGTGGTCGAGCGCCCAGCGATCATGATCGAGCGTGCGCAGATAGTAGGAATTGGTCGGCACCACCGTGAAGATCAGCCCGCGCGCCGTATAGTCCGCCGCGAGATCGGGATTGTCGATGATGGTGTAGCCATGGTCGACCCGGTCGACGTGGAGTCGTTCGACGGCCGTCTGGACGTTGGCCCACGGCATCCCGAATTCGCCGGCATGCGCGGTCGTGCGCAGGCCATGCCGGCGGGCGAGCGCATAGGCCTCAACGAACAATTCGGGCGGGCGATCGGTCTCGCGATAATCGATCCCGATCCCAGCGACAGCGGGATGACGATGCGCGATCATCTCGCGGACCATCGTCAGCGCATCGGCGGGATCGGCCTCGCGGTCGATGCTGGGGATCAGCAGCGCGGTGATGCCTAGGTCCCGCTTTGCATCCGCCATGCCCGCGACGATCGCATCCTGGAGATCGGGATAGGCGAGAGGGGTGTCGCGGATCGTCGCCGTCGGGTTCCAGAAGAATTCGGCATGGCGGACGCCCTCGGCGGTGGCATCCTCCAGATATTCATACGTGATCCGGTAAAATCGGACGCGTCCAACAGGACATGCCGCTCGAGCGTGCGCAGGATGTGCAGCACGCCGACGGGCCGGCCCTCGCGCTGGTAGAAACTGTCAATCTCGTCGCGCGTGACTGGTGCCTCGTGTTTCTCGGCCAGTGCGGCAAAGGTCGCGTGGCGTACTGCGCCGAGCAGGTGGCAATGGAGTTCGACCTTCGGCATCGCGCGGAAGAATGCGCGCTCCGCGTGGCTGACAGGACGGCCGATCGGCGACGCGGGGACGTTGCCGAGTTTGGGTAGAGGCATGGAAATCAGTGTCCCGTGGCGGCGGTGTAGAAATAATAGCCGAGCGGCAGCGCGAGGATCAGCAGGCCGATGGGCACCTGGCGGATGCGTCCCGCGAGCAACTGGACGATGACGTGAGTCAGCAGTCCGCCCGCGATCCCGGTGCCGAAACTGTTCGAGATCAGCGTCAGGATGACCATCGTCATCGCCGGCAGCATGTCCAGCGGGTCGCTGTCCGTCTCGGTGCCGTCGCCCGGGGTTGTGCCATCGCCCGCGCCCGTGCCCGTGCCCGTGCCCAATTCGACCTGCCTCGGCGCACTGCGGATCGTCGCCAGCATCGAAATGCCGATCAGGATCAGCGCAGGCGCGGTCGCTTGGCGCGGGATCGCCATCGCCAGCGGCAGGATCGCCAATGTGCACAGGAACAGCATCGCCGCGAAGATCGGGGTCAGCCCGGTCCGTCCGCCCGCCTCCACGCCCGCCGCGGATTCGATCAACGCGGTGCCCGCCGGAATACCGATCAGCGGCCCCAGTGACGCCGCCAGCGAGTCGACCAGGAACGGCCGCTCGATACCGGGCAGATTACCCTGCGCATCGGTCAGCCCTGCCTTTGCGCCGATCGCCAGCGTCGTACCGAGCGTCGAGAAGAACTCGGCCGCGAAGAACGCGAACATATAGGGGAGGGCGGCAACCGTCAGTGCATCGAGCAGGTTGAGCTTGAACGCAACCGGGGTCAGCGCGTGAGGCAAGGATACTGCCCCGGCCAGCGTCGTCAGTCCCATCGGGATCCCCGCGATCGTCGCGGCGGCGATGCCGGCCAGGATCGCACCCGGTACGCGGCGGGCCTGCAAGGCGACCGCGACCGCGACCGCAAGAGGCAACCGCAGCAGCGAGATCGAGTTGATCTCACTGATTGACCTCGCGATCAAGCGGCGCGTGATGCTGATGCATCGTCGACAGTTGCAAGACGAACACCGGGCGGGAGTAACGCTTGCGGAGGACATCATGGCTGTTCTGCGGCAGGGAGCGGTTTCAGCATCACCGGCCCCACCAGCCCCCCTGCCAAGATACGGATCAACACGCGCGGGCGAACGCTGAAGCTTCCTTCCCGGATGGCTCGCATCTACACGTCAGCCATCCCGCCAGCTGACGTCCATGTCGGGCCAGCGTTGCGCGCCGAGCTTCGTCGGATCAGCAGCTCAGTCCCATCCGATCAGCCATCTGCCACCGCCCAGTAGCGCAATCGCACCGTCTATCCGACGACCTGCGTCCTGCGCTAAACTGCCCTGATCGTCGTCGAGCTTTGCCAGCGGCTGCCTGTGCAACGACCGGGTCGCAGCCCGTCGCATCGAAACACAGTCGCAAAAACAAGGTCGCGGCCCCCGCCTTGATCGCTTCTGCTTGCATCGGTTGAGCGCAGAGGCCAGCGACCCGTTCATTCAATCTGAACGACACCGTTCAATTATCGAAGGGCGGGACAATGACCGATCGAACGGCGGACACAGCGGGCACAACCGTGGTTTTGGCCGGTGGAACGGGGGATCTGGGCAAACGCATTGCATCGGCGCTGAGCTGCCGCGGCGCGGATGTGCGGGCGCTGGTCCGGGTCGAGGTTGCCGAGGCGAAGCGCTCCGCATTGCGTGCGCTCGGCGCGACGATTGTCGAGGTGGACTTTGACGACCCGGCGGCGCTGACGCAGGCCTGTGCTGGTGCCGCCTGTGTTGTGTCCGCGCTCAACGGCCTCGAGCCGATCATCCTAGGCGTGCAGGGTCGGTTGCTCGATGCAGCGGTGGCGGCTGGCGTGCCACGGTTCATGCCATCCGATTTCTCGCTCGATTTCACGAAGACGCGACCGGGTGACAATCGCAACATGGATTTGCGACGCGCATTCCAGGCGCGGATCGACGCCACGGCGATCCGCGCCACCTCGGTGCTCAACGGCGCGTTCGCCGACCTGCTGACCGGGGAAGCGCCGATCGTCCTGCACAAATTCCGCCGCATCCTCTATTGGGGGGACGCCGACCAGCCGCTCGACTTCACCACCAAGGACGACGTCGCCGACTATGCGGCCGCTGTCGCGCTCGACGCGGACGCACCGCGCTTCTCTCGCATCGCCGGCGACGTGGTCAGCGCGCGCGATCTAGCTGAGATCATGAGCCGGTTGAGCGGGCAGCGCTACAAATTGCTGCGCGCGGGTGGTATCGGACGGCTCGACACGGTGATCGCGGTGGCGCGGGCCTTGTCGCCCAAGACCGACGCGCCGTTCCCGGCGTGGCAGGGCATGCAATATCTGCGCGACATGGCGAGCGGTCGGGGCAAGCTCTCGCCGCTCGACATGGCGCGATACGGCAAGACGGACTGGACCAGCGCCGAAGCGGTCCTCGCGCCAACGATCTGACACTGTGACCAGGAGCCGATATCCTAGATCATCCTCGTCTCACCGCTCCGCGTCAGTATCGGTCTGTTAGCCGGGTCAGTCGAGCCGGCGCGGGTTTCCGCGAAAACCCCACCGGTAACGCCGGACAGAGAAGCACTTGCCCGGCAGAGCGGCTTTGGGCAGCATCGGCGCATGAACCACATCGTCCGCTGTGTCGCGCCGCTCTGCCTCCTCGCACTTTCGGGTCAGCGGTCGCTGCCTTCGGATGCCGACACGCGGGCGTGGTGGGCGACCACCGCCGAGCTGTCGAACGATTCGATGGACGGGCGCGACACCGGGTCGACTGGGTATGAGCGTGCGGCCAAGCTGGTTGCGGAGCGCTTTGCCAAAGCCGGGCTGAAGCCGGCGGGGAAGGGCGGCGACTATTTCCAGCGCGTGCCGATGCAGGAACTACGCGTCGAACGGATTTTGCTGAGCGTTGGCGGGCGGCCGCTGCGCTTCCTTCATGATATCATGATGAACCCGGCGCCGGGCATGCCGACCACGCTGGACGCCGCGCTCGCTTATCGCGGCTATTGCGCAGCGGAGACGCTGGGCGCGGTCCGCGGCAAGATCGTAATCTGCCACGGCACGCACCGTGATGGTCGGCCGAGTGATGCCGACCGGGCCGCCGCTGTACAAACTGCGGGCGCTGCCGGTCTCATCACGATTGCCGACCCCGGTTTCACGGTCGAGCCGCCACGCTGGCCCTTCGCCTATGCCCGTACGGTCTGGGCGACCGGCAAGCCGCCCGAGGCTCGCGGCCCGGTCCGCTTCACGCTCAACGCCGATGCACTCGCCGCGGTCATCGCCGGTAGCGGGCGCGATGCCGCACGACTGATTGCCGCCGGGGCCGCAGGCGCACCGCTGCCAGCGTTCGATCCACCCAAGCCGTTCCGCGCAGTGATCCGCCTGGCGCAGCGGCCGATCAGCAGCCCGAACGTGCTTGCAGTTCTTCCCGGAACGGACGCCTCTCTCGCGGCGCAGACGATCGTGCTGTCGGCGCATCTGGACGGCTACGGGCCCGGCGAACCGGTTGCGGGCGACCGCCTCTACAACGGCACACTCGACGATGCCGCCTATGTCGCGTTGCTGATCCGGCTAGCCGAACGGCGCGCTGGCAAGGGCTTCCGCCGGCCGCTGTTGTTCGCGGCCTTCACCGGCGAGGAAAAGGGACTGCTCGGCGCGCGGTGGTTCGTCGATCATCCTACGGTGCCCAAGGCGCGCATTGCCGCCGACATCAACCTCGACCAACTCCGGCCGATCTTTCCGCTCAAGCTCCTGACGGTTCACGCGCTCGACGACACCACGCTCGGTGACGACGCTCGAGCGGTCGCTGCCGAGATGGGGGTCGAGGTCCAGCGCGATCCCGAACCCAAGCGCAACCTGCTGCGCCGTGCCGACCAATGGCCGTTCCTGCAGGCCGGGATACCGGCGACCGCGTTCGTCTTCGGCTATCGCACGGGCAGCGAAAGCGAGCGGATCTACCGGCAATGGTACCGCACGGGCTATCACAAGCCCGCGGACGATCTCGATCAACCGATCGACTGGCAAGCGGCGACGGACTTCAACCGGTTCTTTGTTACGCTCGTCGCGCGGGTTGCGGACAAGGACGCAGCTCCCGGGTGGAAGCGGACGAGTTCTCTCCGGCCCCGCCCGGCGGGTGCTCCGTGAGACGATCCTCCGCTCGATCCTCAGCCGCTGGCCGCGGAACTCGCGCTGAACCTTCGACGATTGCTCGCGAGCGAACGGCGGATCTCCTCCACCGCCAACTCCTCGGTCGTAAACAAGAGATGGTCCATCACGGCCGACAGATGCGCGCGCATGGCGAGGCGAGCGGCATCGGCATCGCCCGCCCGGAGCGCTTCGACGATTTTCGCATGTTCGTTCACGACCGGACGAACCTTGGCGTCTCGCGCTTTCGAGTGGAGCAGGGCGCATTCGGGAGAGGTCGAGCGTAGGTGCCACAAGTCCTCGATCGTTCGCAGGACGCCGGCGTTGCGCGTGGCCGCGGCGATCGTCAGGTGAAAATCGCGATCGGCTTCCTCGGTGACTTCGGCGCGCAGGTTCTCGGCTGCCATCGCCGTCACCAACGAGTCCAACCGGTCCAACTGCGTTTCGGTGATGTGGAGCGCAGCCAGGGCGGCGGCCTCGCCTTCGAACATCAACCGGGCCTCGGTCAGTTCGAACGCGGTTATCGCAAAGCCCGGCTGCTCGCCTTGTCCCGGCAAGCGGCAGACATATGCCCCGGAGCCGACCCGCACTTCGATGAACCCCTGTACCTCGAGCGCGATCAGCGCCTCGCGGATCGCCGGACGGCTGGCGCCATACTCCACGGTCAGCTCGCGCTCGGCGGGAAGCCTGTCGCCGATCGCGAATTTGCCGGACGCCAACTGATCGAATATCTTGCGAGCGATCCGCTGATACAGGCGATCGTTCGGCACCCCGTCACGACTGGGATCAACAAGCGGGGACCCGTGAGGCTTTGGCGTAGGCATCGGACTTACCAATTCATTGAGGTAACAACGTCCTACTATGTGTCACGGTCTGAATGAAGGTGGCGGGGCTAAATTAAAAGCAGACGCCGGTAGCGCGACCATACGCGTCGTCGCAGGTGTCGTGGGCTACCTTCGCGCATTCTCACCAGAGTAAGACACCCCCCCAAGTCAAGGGGGCGGTGGTAGCGATAACGACGAACGCCCCCAATGGTCTCGCGGACCGACCCAGACACGATGGAGTTTTGTCTGGGCCGATCCCGAGTCCATTCCTCATCAGAACCCCGTACGCATCCGGATCCCGGCATACCGACGCGAATTGCGGGGAAGCAGCTGGGCGACCGACTGCGCGTTCGAGTTGCCGGCATATTGGACCGACGTCGCGTAATTTTCGTCGAACAGATTGTTCACGAACAGCGCAACCCGGAAGTCTTCATCATCGCGCCCCTTGATGCCGATGCTGCCGTTCACGACGCCATAGGCGCGCTGCGTCGAGACGGGGCTGCCGAGCAGGTCGAAGCTCACCCGGCTCTGATGCGCGAACTCCGCAGTGATGAAGCCGTCGAACGGAAGCGACGGCAGCTCGACGTCCTGCGTCGCAGCGATGTTGTATTTGAACTTCGGCGCGTTCGCGAGCCGATCGCCGGACAGGTCCTGAAGGCTGGCGGTACCGACCCTGTTGCACCCCTGCGCGACCGTCTGACCGGTGTAGCAAGGTGCGTTCGCGAAATCACGGATCTTGGCATCGGTATAGGCGGCCGAGGCATCGAACCGCAGCAGGCGGGTCGGCTTGGCGGACAGTTCGGCCTCGATGCCGCGGCTTCGCAGCGCGCCGACGTTGCTGAGCTGCGGGATGATCGTGCCATCGGCGAGCGTGACCTGTGCCTGCGCCTGGAAGTCCTTGAAGTCGGTCCAGAAGCCGGTGACGTTCAGCTGTACGCGATTGTCGAGGAAGCGGCTCTTGACCCCGATCTCATAGGCCTTGCTCGTTTCCGGGCGGACCGGGTTCGCGGCGCGTGCCGGGTTGAAGCCGGTGCTGATATCATAGCCCTGACCCTTATAGCCGGTCGCGTAGGAGCCATACAGCATGACCGCGTCGGTCAGGTCCTGGCGCAGCGCGACCTTGTACGTGATCTGATCGTCCGACGCCTTGCCGGTGCACTGGATCAGGCAGGTCGCATTGTTGGCAGGCACTGCCGCACCGACCGTCGTGTTCTGGAACCCGGCGCTGATCCTTTCGTGATTGAAGCGAAGTCCCGCATCGACGTGCGTGGTGTCGGTGATGTCGTACGTCAGTTGGGTGAAGGCGGCGAACGTCTCGGTGGTGGCGTCCGCGACCCAGGTGGTCGCGGCGTTGGGTCCGCGCGCATAATCGCGGTCCGTGTTGCCGTTGGCGTAGAACAACGCGAACAGGTAATCGAGGCGACGGCTGCCGCTCGAGACGAGGCGGAGTTCCTGCGTGAAGTTGCGGGCGTGGAAGCTGGCGTCCGCGACCGAGCCGTTCGGCAGGCGCGCGCTGGTCGGTACCGCGGGATTGCTGAGCGTTGGCGTGCCAAGCTGGTCGAAATCCTCGATGAACTTGAAGCGCCAGTCCTGATAGGCGGTGATCGAGATCAGGTTCGCGCTGCCGAGGTCGAGCGTCGCGCGCCCGGTGAACATCGCCTGTTTGCTGATGTTCAGCGGCTCGGTATCGAGGCGGATCCGGTAATTGCTGTCGCCGAGATCGGTACCCTGCGCCGACGCGGCAACGGTTGCACCAAAGATGTTCGCACCCGGGTTGAACGACTGGAACGTCCGGACCAACCCGTCCGACTTGGTGTTGGAATAGTTTGCGGTCAGCGCGACGTTGAGCGTGCTCAGCGGATCGAGATCGAGACGTCCGCGCGCACCATAGCTGCGTTCGCCGTTCAGCTTGTTGCCGGTGTTGAGATTGCGCACATAGCCTTCGCGGTCATCGTAGAACGCGTTCAGCCGGAAGCCGACGTCCTTGGCGAGCGGGCCCGAGATCATACCTTCGACGCGGTATTGATCGTCGGTAGTCGCCACTGCGTCGACCGAGCCGGTCAGCGTCGAGGTCGGCCCTTGCGTTACGATGTTGATGACCCCGGCGGCGGCGTTCTTGCCGAACAGGGTCCCTTGCGGACCGCGCAGCACTTCGAGGCGCGCGATGTCGGTCAGCCCCGAAAAAGCCTGCGCCTGCTGGAGTAGCGCGACGTCGTCGACGACGATCGCGACGCTGGGCTCGATCCCGATGCTGAACGAGAAGGTGCCGATGCCGCGCAGGTTGATGCTGCTGCCGGTCGCGTTGGTGTTCTCCGTGATGGTGAGGCTGGGCGATACGCGGACCACGTCGGTGACGTTGGCGACGCCGCGGGCCTCGAGCTGGTCGGCGGTGATCGCGGTGACCGCGACCGGCACGTCCTGCAGATTCTGTTCGCGGCGCTGCGCGGTGACGACGATATCGCCGAGCGCGGCGGAGTCGGGCTCGCCAGCCGGCTCCGAGGTGGCGGACCCCTGTTGCTGGCCGGCAGGCGCGAGCGGCGTGGCCGTCGTGCTGTTGGGGGAGGGGGGCGCAGGCGAGAGCGATCCGGTCTGCGCCATCACGGGAGGCGACAGTCCGATGGCGACGGACGCAAGCAAGGCGAAACGGAACGATATGATCACTCTCCTGAACGTCGCCCTTGTCGAGCGATCTGCCTGACCAAAATCGCCGAAACTGCGAAACCTGTCAAGCCGAGTCCGCAAATTCTGCTGGAGTTGGTCTAACTGGGAAGGACGAACCGCTCTCAGTTGTTGTCGGAAGAAGCCTAGTCGCGATGGTCCGACAAATGCAAGCACACTAGAAAGAAATGACTGGTAAGGCCGATTTTGCACGACTAAGCTGGAAAAAAATAAGGAGAGGGTTATGCAGACCGGATACGTCGCCGTTGCGCTGGTTGCGGTAATCGCCGCGCCCGCGATGGCACAGACCGAACGATCGGTCGTCCCGCTTGCGCAAGGGTGGGAATTCATGCGCGGCGGCGAGGTCGATCCCGCACAGGCCGCGCAGGCGGCCGGCTCCTGGGAGGCGGTCAGCGTGCCGCACACCTGGAACCGGGTCGGCTATTATATGCCCAACCCCCAGACGCATCTGAACCGCGCCGAGACGGTCGACAAATATCAGGGCGTCGGCTGGTACCGCATGACCTTTACGCCGGACGCCGCCTTCACCGGCAAGCGCGCGTGGCTCCAGTTCGATGCCGCCAGCCGCACCGCCGAAGTCTGGTTGAACGGACAGAAGATCGGCGAGCACAAGGGCGGCTTCTCGCGGTTCCGGCTCGATGCCACCAAGGCGATGCGGCCCGGACAGGCGAACACGCTGCTGGTGAAAGTGGATAACACGCAGCCTGCGGAGGGCTCGTCGACGGCCGACATCCTGCCGCTCGCGGGCGATTTCTTCGTGCATGGCGGGCTGTATCGTCCGGTCAGCATGATCGCCACGAACGCCGTGCATGTCGATATGCTCGATTCGGGCGGCAGCGGCATTTTCGCGACGACCAAGTCGATCGACGCGACCGGCGCCAAGATCGACGTCCGCGTGCGGATCGCGAACGACGGCACCAGGACTCAGGCAGTGAACGCGGTCGTCAGCCTGTTCGATGCGGCCGGCAAGACGGTGGCGCGCGAGACGCGCCGCATCAGCCTGCGCGCGAATGGCGCATCCGAGACCGTGCAGACGCTGTCGGTCGACGCCCCGCATCTGTGGAACGGCGTCGCCGATCCATATCTGCACCGGCTGGTGGTCGAGATCGCATCGCCGTCGGGTGCGGTGCTCGACCGGGTCGACCAAGCGTTCGGCATCCGCGAGATGCGTGCCGATCCGGCCCGCGGCTTCCTGCTCAACGGCAAGCCGCTGCGGCTGCACGGCGTCGGCTATCACCAGGACCGGGAAGGCAAGGGCTGGGCGGTTTCGCCCGCCGATATCGAGCAGGATTTCGCGATCATGCGCGAGATGGGCGTGAACACGATCCGGCTCACCCATTATCAGCATGGCCAGGTGATCCATGATCTCGCCGATCGCTACGGCATGGTGCTGTGGGACGAGATCCCGCTGGTGTCGAAATGGACGCAGGGCGACGCGATGTCCGCCGCGCCCGCGCTGCGCGACGATGCGCGCCAGCAGTTGCGCGAACTGATCCGGCAGAATGGCAATCACGCGTCCGTCTTCAGTTGGGGTATCGCCAACGAAGTCGATTTCGGCACATCGATTCCTGCGTTCATCACCGCCAAGAGCGGCATCGCTCCCGATCCGATGCCGCTGCTGCACGAGCTGGATGCGCTCGCCAAGGCGGAGGATCCTTCGCGCGCTACCGCGCTCGCCACGTGTTGCGAGCGGGAACTCGGGCCGAAATCCGACGTGCCGATCACCGCGACGGCGGCCGACCTCGGTGGCGCGAACCGGTACTATGGCTGGTATTACGGGAACCCGGGCGATCTCGGTCCGCATCTGGACGAATTACGTGCCAAGCGACCGAACCAGCCGCTCTCGGTGACCGAATATGGCGCGGGTGGCGCGACCACGATCCACACCGACAACCCACTCGGCGGCAAGGTCGACCAGCGTGGTCGCAACCAGCCCGAGGAGTATGAGAGCTATATCCACGAAACGGCGTGGGCGACGCTGTCGTCCAAGCCGTATCTCTGGGGAACGTGGCTTTGGAACTCGTTCGACTTCGCGACCACGGTGCGGCGTGAAGGCGATGGGATCGATGTCAACACCAAGGGTCTGGTGACGTACGATCGCGCGATCCGCAAGGACGCCTATTATTTCTACAAGGCGAACTGGACCGCGACGCCGACCGTACACGTCAATGGCCGCCGCTATGCCGACCGCGCCTATCCAGCTGCCGACGTCCGCGTGTACAGCAACGCGCCGCGCACCGACCTGCTCGTCAATGGTCGCGTCGTCGGTACGCTGGCGGAGTGTCCCGAGAAGATCTGTGCATGGTCGAACGTCGCGCTGTCGGCGGGCGCCAACCGCGTCGTCGCGCGCGGCGTATTTCCGACCGGCGCGGTCGAGGACGCGATCGAATGGCGGACCGCGGCCGATGCGGCCCGTGCGATCCGGATCGACAGCGGTGCGCTGGTCGCGCCCGAGATCGCCGGCAAGCATTATGGCTCCGACGCGTTCTTCGACGGCGGCACGTTCCGCGAGATCAACGCGTGGTCGGGCTATGGTCCCCGGCCCGAGAAGACAGTCGTCGCGGGCACCACTGAGGGGGCGGTCGCCGAAACCTATCGCGAAGGCCGGTTCGGCTACCGCGTGCCGCTCGCCAACGGCCGCTATACCGTCGACCTGAGCTTCGTCGAACCGTCGCTGGCGGCGGGCGCGCGGCAGTTCGACGTGACCGCCAACGGCAAGCGCGCGATCGCCGCTCTCGACATCGCCGCGGTGGCGGGCGGTCCGCTCAAGAGCGTCACGCGGCGGATCGTCGTGCAGGTGACCGGCGGCATGCTCGACCTGCAGTTCGTGCCGATCCGCGGCGAGGCGATCGTGTCGGGTATCGAGATCACGCGATGACCCTGGCGGCGGGCAAACCCCGTCGCGGCTGGCGCGACGTGCCGTTGCGCTGGCGGTTGATCGGGCTGGTGACGCTGGGGACGATCCTCAACTATCTCGCGCGCTCTACGCTGTCGGTCGCCGCGCCGCAGCTCAAAACCGAGTTCGGCATGTCGACCGAGGATTACAGCTGGGTCGTGCTGGCGTTCCAGGCGAGCTACACCGTGATGCAGACCGTCGCCGGCAGCGTGCTCGACGTGCTGGGGACGCGGCTCGGCTTCTTCCTGTTCGCGGTCGGCTGGGCGCTCGCCAACATGGCGCACGCGCTGGCGACCGGCTGGCCGAGCCTCGCGCTGTTCCGGGCACTGCTCGGCGCAAGCGAGGCGGCGGCGATCCCGGCGGGTGCCAAGACGGTTTCCGAATGGTTCCCCCCGCGCGAGCGGTCGCTGGCGACCAGCGTGTTCCAGATGGGCACCAGCGTCGGCAACATGATCGCGCCGCCGCTCGTCGCGTTCTGCATCCTCGCCTGGAACTGGCAGGCGGCGTTCCTGGTGACCGGCGGGCTCAGCCTCGTCTGGGCGTTCCTCTGGTACTGGAGCTATCGCAGCCCCGCCGATCACCCCGCGCTGAGCGAGGCCGAGCGCAGCGCGATGATCGAGGCACGCGGCGAGGACGTCACCGCAAAACCGGCGACGCGCGGCGACCTGTTGCGCAGCCGTAGCTTCTGGGGGATCGCGGTCCCGAAGTTCCTTGCCGAACCGGCGTGGCAGACATTCAACTTCTTCATTCCGCTGTACCTCGTCTCGGTGTGGAAGCTCGACCTGAAGAGCATCGCGCTCTGGGCGTGGATGCCGTTCCTCGCCGCCGATTTCGGCAGTCTCGCCGCCGGTGTGCTGCCGACCTGGCTGATGAAGCGCGGCGTGCCGCTGGTCGCGTCGCGGAAGATCACGATGACGATCGGCGCGGCGTGCATGATCGGGCCGGCGTGCATCGGGGTCGCCGGATCGCCGGGCGTCGCGATCATCCTGTTCTGCATCGGCGGCTTCGCGCACCAGATGCTGAGCGGGGCGCTCGTCACACTGTGCTCCGACATGTTCGACAGCCGGACGGTCGGCACCGCGACCGGGATGGCGGGGACGTCGGCCTGGGTCGGGGGCATGCTGTTCACGCTGCTGATCGGGCAGAGCGCCGACGCCTGGGGATACGACCCGCTGTTCGCGGCGTTGGCGGCGCTCGATCTGGTCGCGGCGGTGGTTTTGTGGAGTTTGCTGCGCGGTACGCCGCGAACGGTTTCGAGGGTTTGAGAGAGATGAATAGCGTGTTGATGACCCAGATGATGCGGTGGTTCGGGCCGAACGATCCGGTGTCCCTGCAGGGTATCCGGCAGGCCGGCGCGACCGAGGTCGTGAGCGCGCTGCACGAGGTGCCGAACGGCGAGGTCTGGACGCGCGAGGCGATCGCCGCGCGCAAGCAACTGGTGCAGGCGGCGGGGCTCGACTGGACGGTGGTCGAGAGCCTCCCGGTCGACGAGGGCATCAAGACCCGCTCGGGCGGCTGGGACCGGCTGATCGAGGCGTATCGTGAAAGCCTGCGCAATCTGGCGGCGTGCGGCATCCGCGTCGTCACCTATAATTTCATGCCGTTGCTCGACTGGACGCGGACCGATCTCGCCTGGGAACTGCCCGACGGTTCGCGTGCGCTCCGCTTCGAGGCGATCGCGGTGGCGGCGTACGACGTGTTCATCCTGAAGCGGCCGGGTGCCGAGGACAGCTATGACGAGGCTACACGCGCGGCGGCGGCGGCGCGCTTCGCGGGCATGGATGCGGCGGCGCGCGCCAATCTCGAACGGACGATCATCGCAGGCCTGCCGGGCAGCGAGGAGGGCTTCACGTCGGCTGCGTTCCTCGAGGCGATCGGCAGCTATGCCGGCATCGACGCCGTCCGGTTGCGCGACAACCACGTCGCGTTCCTAGAGGCGGTGTGCCCGCTGGCGGACGAGCTCGGTATCGCGCTGGTCGTCCATCCCGACGATCCGCCGTTTCCGATCTTCGGCCTGCCGCGAGTTGTCAGCACCGAGGCCGACGTCACCGATCTGTTCGCGCGCGTGCCCAACGTATCGAACGGCCTGTGCCTGTGCACCGGATCATTCGGAGTGCGCGCCGACAACGACCTGCCCGGCATGGTCGACCGGCTCGGTTCGCGGATCGGGTTCCTGCATCTGCGCTCGGTCCAGCGCGAGGCCGATGGCGCGTTCCACGAGGCCGATCATCTCGAAGGCAATGCCGACATGGCAGCGGTGATGGCGGCGGTGCACCGGCTGTCGGTGCGCGAGAGGCGAAGCATCCCGATGCGGCCCGATCACGGCCACCAGATGCTCGACGACCTGACCCGCACGACTAATCCGGGCTATTCGCTGCTCGGCCGAATGCGCGGGCTCGCCGAACTGCGCGGGCTTGAACGCGGTATAGCGCATGCGGCAGGGGTGTCGGCATGACCCGGCCTCTCGAACTTCATCCCGACCGGCTGTTCCCCGCCGATCCCACCACCCGCGACATCGCCCGCACGCTGTATGCGGAGATTGCCGACCTGCCGATCGTCAGCCCGCACGGGCATACCGATCCGACCTGGTTCGCGGACAACCGCAACTGGACCGACGCGACCTCGCTGCTGCTCGCGCCCGATCATTACCTGTTCCGGATGCTCTACAGCCAGGGCGTCGATCTCGATGCACTGACGATCCCGCGCCATGATGGCAGCAAGCCGACCGCCGATCCGCGCGCGGCGTGGCGGTTGCTCGCCGAGCATTACCCGCTGTTCCGCGGTACGCCGTCGCGGATGTGGCTCGATCACGTGTTCGCCGAAGTGTTCGGATTCGACGTCGCGTTCGAGCCCGCCACCGCGGATTTCTATTTCGACACGATCGGCGAGAAGCTATCGACCGAGGCATTCCGGCCGCGCGCGCTGTTCGACCGGTTCCGGATCGATTTCCTCGCCACTACCGAGGGCGCGCACGACAGCCTCGACGCGCATCACCGCATCCGGGCGAGCGGCTGGAACGGCCGAGTCGTCACCACCTATCGGCCCGACGGCGTCATCGACGTCGAGCACGAACAGTTCGAGGGCGCGCTGCGGCGATTCGGCGAACTGACCGGCGAGGACGTGTATGGCTGGCAGGGCTATCTCGCCGCGCACCGCAAACGCCGCGCCGATTTCCGCGCGGCCGGCGCCACCGCGACCGATCACGGCCACCCGACCGCCGCGACCGCAAACCTGTCGACGCCCGAGTGCGAGACGTTGTTCGCGCGCATCATCGGCGCCGACTGGACCGCCGCCGACGCCGAACTCTTCCGCGCGCAGATGCTGACCGAGATGGCCGGCATGAGTGTCGAGGACGGCATGGTGATGCAGATCCATCCGGGCTCGGTCCGCAACCACAATGCCGGGCTGTTCGCCAGCCACGGCCGCGACAAGGGCGCCGATATTCCCGGGCGCACCGAGTATGTCCATGCGCTTAAGCCGCTGCTCGACCGGTTCGGCACCTCGACCGAGCTGTCGATCATCCTCTTCACGCTCGACGAGAGCGTCTACGCGCGCGAGCTGGCGCCGCTCGCCGGCCATTATCCGTGCCTGAAGCTGGGGCCGAGCTGGTGGTTCCACGACAGTCCGGAGGGCATGCGGCGGTTCCGCGAGATGACCACCGAGACCGCGGGCTTCTACAATACCGTCGGTTTCAACGACGATACGCGCGCGTTCCTGTCGATCCCGGCGCGGCACGATGTCGCGCGGCGGGTCGATTGCGGCTTCCTCGCGCGGCTGGTCGCCGAGCACCGGCTGGAGGATTGGGAAGCGGCCGAGCTCGCACATCAGTTGACGAGCGATCTCGTGCGCAAGGCGTACCGGCTGTGAGGCTGTGCCGCGCCACCCTGTCGGCACTTGCCAAGACCGTAGCGCAGCCGGAATCGTCGGATGCGCCCGTACGGCGGATCGTGCATCTTGGGATAGGCGCGTTCCACCGCGCACACCAGGCGGTCTATACGCAGGACGCGATCGCGCCGGACGATGGCTGGCGGATCACCGGCGTGTCGCTGCGGTCGCCGCAGGTGCGCGATACGCTGGCACCGCAGGACGGCCTCTACACCGTGACCGAACGATCGAACGGCGTGACCGCCACCCGGCTGATCGACGTGATCGACACGCTGCTGGTGGCTGCCGAAGACCCCGACGCAGTGATGGCTGCGCTCGCCGACCCCGACACGCATGTCGTGACGATGACGGTCACCGAGAAGGGCTATTACCGGCACCCGGCAAGCGGCGCGCTGCTGACCGACGATCCGGCGGTCGCGGGCGATTTGCGCGGCGACGTACCGCGGACGATCTTCGGCTTTCTGGCGGCGGCGCTCGATCGGCGGCGCAGTAGCGGGGCAGGGGGGCTGACGCTCGTCTCGTGCGACAATCTGTCGGGTAACGGCGCGCTTCTGATGAGCCTGCTGACCGCGTTCATCGACCACCGCGACGCCGAGCTCGGCGCGTGGGTGCGCGCGCATGTCGCGGCGCCCGATACGATGATCGACCGGATCGTGCCCGCCTCGACGCAAGCTGAGCGGGCGAGCGTGGCGGCGTCGATCGGCGTCGAGGATGCCGCCGCCCTGGTCACCGAACCGTTCCGGCAATGGGTGATCGAGGATCGCTTCGCCGGCCCGCGCCCGGCCTGGGAGATGGCCGGTGCGCAGATCGTCGACGACGTCGCGCCGTTCGAACTCGCCAAGCTGCGGATCTTGAACGCGAGCCATTCGACGCTCGCCTATGTCGGGCTGCAATGCGGCCATGCGTTTGTCCACGAGGCGATCGCCGACCCGGTGCTCCGCGCGTTCGTCGTGGCGCAGATGCAGGAGGAAGCGGTGCCGAGCCTGACCGCAGCGGTCGGGCTTGATCCGGCGGCGTATATCGACGCGATCCTCGATCGCTTCGCCAACGCCGATCTGCATCACCGGCTCGATCAGATCGCGATGGATGGCTCGCAGAAGCTGCCGCAACGCTGGATCGCAACCGTGGCCGAGCGTCTGGAGCAAGGGCTCGACAGCCCGCGGCACAGCCTTAGCATCGCCGCGTGGATCGCCTACACCGCAGCCTCCCCGCGTATCTCCGACGATCCGTTACGGAACCGCTACGCGGCGATCTGGACGGAGTCCGCCGGTGACGTGCGGCAGGTCGTCGCGCAGTTCGTGACCGAACTCGGCATATTCCCCGCGATCTTCGACGACGCGGCGATCATCGCTGCGCTTGCCGACACCATAGTCTCTTGGCGGGCGGAGGGTCCGCAGGTTGCTTTGCGGGCCGCGACCGGGGAGTGTGCAGCATGACCGGCCCAATGCTCTGCTTCGGTGAGATGCTGTTGCGCCTCGCTGCGCCCGACCGCGGGCACCTGTTCCAGGAGTCCCGGCTTGACGCGCATTTCGGCGGCGCGGAGGCGAACGTCGCTGTTGCGCTCGCGCGGATCGGTGAACCCGCCGCGGTGATCACGATGCTGCCGCACGGGGCGATCGGCGATGCCGCGCTGGAGTCGGTGCGTGCCGCCGGCGTCAACGTCTCGCGCGTGCTGCGCGCGGACGGGCGGCTTGGCCTGTATTTCCTGTCGCCGCCGAGTGGCCCGCGTGGCGCGCATATCGTCTACGACAGGCTCGACAGCAGCTTCGCCGTCACGCCGTCGAGCGCTTATGACTGGCCCGCGGCGCTGGGCGGCGTTGAATGGCTGCATCTGTCGGGGATCATCCCGGCGATCGGCCCCGACGCCGCGCGGCTGTCGCTCGACGCGATCGCTGCGGCGCGGACGGCGGGCGTCAAGGTTTCGTTCGATGGCAATTTCCGCGCGAGCATGTGGGCACGTTGGTGCGCCGATCCGCAGCAGATCCTGCTCGACCACGTCGCCGGCGCGGACCTGTTGTTCGGCAGCCACCGCGATATCTCGCTGCTGCTCGGCGAAGACCTTGCAGGCGACACGCCGGATGCCCGCCGGCGCGCCTGCGAGGCCGCGTTCGCGCGGTTTCCGGATCTGACCTGCATCGCCTCGACCGCGCGCCGCGTGCTCGACGCCGACACGCACGAACTGTCCGCCCGGGTCGATCGTCGCGAAGATGCCTTCGAGACCGAGACGATCGCAGTCACCCAGATCGTCGACCGCATCGGCACCGGCGACGCGTTCGCCGCGGGTGTACTGGCAAGTCTGGACAAGGGATGCGAGACCGCTGCACGCCGGGGGCTCGCATTGGCTGCGCTCAAACATGCAACCGCAGGCGATCACAGCCGGACGACGATCTCCGAGTTGCTTGCCTTCACAGGGGCGCCCGCAGACGTTCGTCGATAAGGCTGTGACCGCACCGGCTTTCCGGCGCCCCTTAGCTCATGAAGGTCCGCGTCAGACCAGCCCGCGGCCTTCGATACGCACCGCGGGCACGAACCCCGTCTCGCGTGGCAAATCGAGGTGAAGGCCGGCGGCGTCGCGCTTATGCCGGACGGTGCCGCCGCCCAGCAGCGTAACCCGCTCGATCTCACCGGGGGTGCGACCGGTGGCGAGCGACGCGATCGTCGCGGGCCCGCGCGGCGGTGCCAGGAACAGCGCATAGAGCGCGCCCTTGTTGGTAGTGAAGCGGATGTCCTGCGCGGTGAAGGGCTTGGCACTCCCCTCGTTCTGCATGCCGACCGCCAGCTTCGTCGGCCCCTCGCCGTACGCCCGCCACGGCCGCGACCCGAAGATCGCCTCGCCATTGATCGCGACCCAGCCGGCCATGCCGTCCAGGATCTTCTCTTCCTCGGAATCGATCGATCCGTCGCCCGGCTGCGGCACCGACAGCAGCAGGTTGCCGTTCTTCGACACCACGTCGGCCAGCCGCTGCATCACTTCCTCGGCGGTTTTGTAGTTGCGGTCGTTGAGCCGGGCGACGTTGTAGAACCAGTCGCCCAGGCACGTGTCGGTCTGCCACGGCTCGTCCCACAGATGGTCGCTGAACCCGCGCTCGACGTCCTGCACCATCCCGAACCGTTGATGCGGCTTCAACTGCTTGCCCGTCAGCACGACGTCGATCTTGCCGTGCCATTCGATCGAACGGTTGTAGTAATCGGCCGCCGCTTCCAGCCCGACCGGACCGAACGGTAGTTCGTAATCGTCGAAATAGCACAGATCGGGTTTGTACTTCTCGATCAGGTCGGTCTGCCGCAGTAGCCAGCGCGTGACATAGGCGGGATCGTCCTTCGGCCCGCTCTCGACCCACTGGCCGTTATTGGCGTCATGCCAGGCGTTCATCGCCGCGATCGTGTCGATCCCGTCGGGCAGCACGGCATGACCGCCGGTATAGAGTTCGCGCGGATCAAGCCCGTCCCACCACTGGCCGCGCCCCGCATCTTTCCGCAGCGTATAGGCGTCGTACCGCACGCCCTTCCTGGCACCGATCGGATCATAGCCATAGGCCGGCTGGTACCAGTGCCAGGCGTGCGCGGCATGGTTCGAGACTCCGAACTTCAGGCCGGCCGCGCGCGCGATCTTCTCCCATTCCCCGACGACGTCGCGCTTGGGGCCGACACGAAGCGAATTCCACGCGTGATAGCGGCTGTCGTAGCAATCGAGATTGTCGTGATGACACGCCAGCGCGACGAAATACTTGGCGCCCGCCTTCACATAGCGCGCCATCAGCGCTTGCGGATCCCAGCGCTCCGCAGTCCAGGCATGCTGGATGTCCTTCATCCCTGCCACGGATGGATGGCCGTAAGTCTTCAGGTGGTGCTCGTACGCCGGGTGGCCCTGCATATACATGAAGCGGCCATACCAGTCGCCTTGCTCGGGGACCGACTGCGGCCCCCAATGCGACCACAGTCCCAGCTTCGCGTCGCGGAACCAGTCGGGATAGCGGTAATTGTCGACGAGCGACGGCCAACTCGCCTGCACCGGCCCGCGCATCTGACCCATCGGGCTCGCCGCACGCGCGGCGGTGGCGAGGCCGAGCGCGGCAGTACCTGCAAGGAAGCCGCGGCGATCGAGCGGCATCAGCGACCGCCCAGCGTCTTGGCGATCGCGGCGAGCGCGAGCGGTTTCATGATCGCATAGCCCGCAGGCGTCGGATGCACGCCGTCGCTCGACAGACCGGGTTTCATGCCGCCCTCTGCCGTGGCCATCGCCGCGTGATAGTCGACATAGATATAGCCGTTGGCCTTGGCATAGCCGCGCAGCCAGCGGTTCAACGCGGCGATCTGCGGCGCGGGGCGCTTGGACGGGCTCCACGGAAAGGCGGCGGCGGGTGGGATCGATCCCAGGATCACCTTGATCCCGTGCGCCCGGGCGATTTCGGCCATGCTCTCGATGTTGCCCTGCACGGTCGCCATCGTCGCCGCACCGGTATTGCCGGCGATGTCGTTGGTCCCGGCCATGATGTGGACCGCCTTGGGGTGCAGCGCGATCACGTCGTTGCGGAACCGGATCAGCATCTGCGGCGTGGTCTGGCCGCCGATGCCGCGGTCGACCAGTCCGTTGGTGAACAGCGACGGGTCGGCGCCGATCCAGTTGTCGGTAATCGAATCGCCCATGAAGACGACGCGGGCGGGCTCGGTGAGCGCGGCATTCTGCGCGGCGTAACGGCACAACTGGCCATGGTCGCGAGTCAGCATGTGCAGGTTCCACATCTGCCAGCCCTCGCCGTCGGCCGGTTTGGGATGCGGGGGGCAGGGGGCCGCGACGATGCCGACCGGGTCGCCCGCATAGGGATCGCCGGGCACGTTGGTCTGTGCCGATGTCGCCGTCGCCGCCGACAGCAGCAGGCTCGCGATGATCCACTGACGCATTCTAGTTTCTCCTAATAGGGGCGCGGTCTAGGGCCGCGGCGATCGCGCGGGCGGCGATCGGCGCCATGCGTGCATAGGCGGTGTCGAGCGGGTGAATGCCGTCGACCGTAAAGCTGCGACCGAGCAGGCCATGATCGTCGACCAGCGCGGCATGATAGTCGGCATAGCCATGGCCGCGCCGGTCGCAGAACGCACGCAGCCACGCGTTCAGCGCACGCAGTTCGACGGGATTGCGTTCCTTGACGACGTCGCGCGCCGCGTCGGTATAATCGTTCACCGGCAGCAGCGACCCGAACACCACGGCGATGCCGTGCGCGTCGGCCAGGTCGGCCATCGCCTCCCAGTTCGCTTCGATTTGTTCCGCAGTCTCCTGCTGCAGGAACCCCTGGACGTCGTTCACGCCCGCCAGGATCACCACCGCGGACGGTCGCAACGCGATCACGTCCTGGTGGAACCGCAACAGCATCTGCGCGGTCACCTGGCTGCCAATGCCTCGGTTGACGTAGGGGCGCCCCGGAAAGCTGGTCGCGAGGTTCCAGCGGTCGGTGATCGAGTCGCCCAGGAAGACGACCCGGCGTTCGCCGCGGCGTGGCGTTGGGAGTGCGGCATTGGCGGGCTGGTAGATGTAGCGCTCGCCGAAATCCTGCATCAAGCTGGGCACCAGCCTCGCGCGGAACGGTCCGAGCCACGGTCCCCAATCCTTGTCGGCGACGATCCGCCGCTCGGGTGCGCTTTGATACGGGCCTGCCAAGGCCGCCGGTGTCGCCAGCAGCAACCCCGCGCAGACCATCGCCTTCATGCTTTCGTATCGTATCGAGCTCAGATTTCCGCGACGCGTCATCGACATGGCCCCGCCGACCGGGATCCCGGCAAGATCATGCGCCGGTCGTGCAATATCGCGTCCATTGCTCTCCCCATGCGGTTGCGTCGGACTCTACCGGCCGGCCACCTCACGGAACGGTTAGCAATACTTCATCCGTGAAAGCAACTTTTATAAGACAATTAGCCGGTCAAGCTTGCGGCGGGGCCGTGCGGTAGTCGCCCAGCGGTATCGCGGCCCGGTAAGGCCGGCCGACGCCGGGCAGCGTCAACGCTTACCAATCAGGTCGGTGATCGGCAGCGCTTGGGGTGCGGCACGCAGCGCGTCGGCCAAAGCGACGTGTTGGTCGCGGGCGCAGCCAAAATCGAACAGCAGGTGACCCGAGCCTGTGCCGCCGGTCCATCGCACGTCGGCCGAAGGCAAGTCGCTCGCATACGTCTTGCATTCATTCGGACCAGACAGCAGCAATTCCCCTACAGGTAGATAGGGTCGCAGCTGGTCGAAGAAGCCAGCCACCTGCGCCGGCGTCGCCTTGAACGCGCGCTCGCCGACCACGGCGGTGTTGCTCGTGCCAGTGAACATGCCGGTACCATCTGCAGCGACGGTCACGGTATAGACCGGGCAAAACCCGTGGCAGGGCGTCGTCGCATAGGTGACGGTCTGGATCTCCGGCGGCGCGGTTGAAGAAGTCGGCTGGCCGGCCTGCTGCCCGGCGGTCGTGCAACCGCCCAGCACCAGTGCCCCCGCTATCCATCCGATCGAACGCTTCATCATCATTGTCCTTTTGTCTGGATCGCAACCCGACCTCGATCCGCGAGTGATCATGCTGCCACGAGCGTGATGTTTTTATGCTCGCCGATGATCTCGATTACGATCTCGAAAAAGGTTTGTCCCGTGCCGCTTTCGAGAGCCTCGAGTTGTCGAGCAATTAGGTCCGCGTTGAAGACACCGCGTCGCTGCAACTTTTCGGTCAAGAATGCACGCGTCGCCTCGACGCCAAGCGTTGACCGGCTTTCCGCCATATCGTGCCAGATGATGACGGCGGGTTCCCGTCCCCTGATCGCGCCATAGCCGCCATAGAGCAGATCGTTCAACGCATCGAGGCTGTTGGCGAGAAGCCAATCCTCTCCCGCCATGAAGACCCGGTTAATTTCGGCGTAGAAGGTTGGGATATCACGGACATCTCGGCCGAAGATTTCCAATGTTTTCGTCATCGCAACTCTGCCCTGTCAAATCTTCGCCTGGGATCGGGGCCGCGCCGCTTGGCTTTTCGCGCATACCCGGTGATGCCGCGCCAGCCGGAGCTGGGCCGGATAGCGCGAACAGCGTCTGAGGCGTCGGTGAATCGATCGAACGGGCGCGCTTACATCCCATTACCGTGTGAAATCGATGAACGCCTGCAAGGGCGACGGTACGAGACGACGGTCCGAATAATAGACGAATGGGCGGAGAATGGCTGCCAAGCGTGTTCGAGCGAATCGCGCGGATGCTCAGGCCGTCCGTGCTGGTTCAGGTATGCCGGCGCGGCGGCGGTCGCGATACGCTGGACACGTGGCCAGTCGAAGGGTCGATCGCCGGGCAGCTCCGAACGCTCGTCGACCTGCAACGGCAGGGGCTTGTACGCCACATCGGGCTGAGCAACGTGACGCCGCGGCAGGTCGAGGAGGGCGGGGGGATCGCCGAGATCATTTGCGTGCAGAACCAGAATACTCTCGCCCACCGCGACGACGACGCGCTGATCGACACGCTCGCGGAAGCAGGGATCACCTACGTCCCGTTCTTCCCGCTAGGCGGGTTCAGCCCGCTACAGGCGTCCGCGCTGTCCGACGTGCATTCGACATCGGGGCCACGACGATGCAGGTCGCGCTAGCCTGGCTGTTAAACCGGTCCGCCAATTTCTGCTGATACCCGGACCGTCCGCGGTGGCGCATCTGGGAGAAAATTTCGCTGCCGCTACTCTGACACTATCCGACGCAGCGCTTGCCGCGCTGGACGCGATAGGGGGCCGACTCTGTAAGCAAGTGTGGGCGCCCTGATCGTTCGCGCGTTCACTACTCAACGCGAGCAACGAAAAGGGCACCCAAGTTGCCTTGGGTGCCCTTCCAGCTCGAGCTGTGCTTGGGAGCGGCTCGTTCTGTCTGCTTAAATCAGATGCCGTTCGACAGGTTCGTGTCGGGATCGTTCGTGCGCATGTCGTCGGCCTGGTTCTGGCCGGTCGCGCGAACTGCGTCGGCCTTGTTCTCGAGGCTGGCTTCGGCAGCCGAGTTGTCGACGGTGTCGGCAGCATCTTCGAGGTTGTCGGCGACGGCTTCGGTGTTGGACTCGATGGTGTCAGCGGCGTTCTCACGCGGGCTGGTGTTGCAAGCCGAGAGCGAAACCAGGCCGGCGGCCATCGCGATAACGAAAGTCTTCTTCATAGTAATCCCCTGTGGATCTGTCGTACGTCGAAGGTACTCAATCACCACCGAGCCTATTGGTTCCCTGTGAATCTTCGACTGGACGGAGCGGCGCTCGCATCGCGTCAGGGCCTGGCCGGTACGCCACGAAGCCGTGTTGCACCGACCAAGCAACTGCGCTTAGGTTGCCGGGATGGAAAACACCGCCTCGCAACTCGACCTTTACACCCTCATCGAAATCGCTCTGGAAGAACGGAACGAAGCCGCCGACGCCTTCGACATGTTCAAGCAAGACGCCGTCATGGCCCATGCGCCAGCGCCCGGTGATGAGCCAGCCGTGACGAGCGACGATGCAGCCGACGCGGCAGCCGGCGAAGTCGATACGTTTAGCGCACAAGTCCGCGACTTGTTGAACGGCGCGACGGATACGGACCTGACGAACGCGTATCAGCAGTCCGGTGGCGAGATCGGGCACCCAGTTGCCGAGGCACTACTCGGCGAGATGAAGCGTCGCGGCCTCGGATCCTAGTCATCGAGTAGTTGCGGTTGATGGCATTGCCCGCGACGCATGCCAAGCGAGCGCGGCAAGATGTGTACCTGGTCAATGACAGCGCATCATCGGGGACGCGCTCAACCGGACTGAAGGACAGTTTGGGTCATGCCTCGCCTGAAAACCACGATCCGCCAGCTCAGCTATTTCGTCGCGCTCGCCGAGGAAGGCAGTTTCACGCGGGCGGCGGAGCGGATGGGTATCTCTCAGCCGTCGCTCTCGCAGCAGATTCGCGCGCTGGAGGCGATCGTCGGTGCGGCATTGTTCGAACGCGGCGGCCCCGCCATCCTCACCCCGCTGGGACGCGAACTGCTCGACAAGGCGCGGCGCATCCTGCTCGACGTCGCCGATCTCGAGGATTTCCGGGCCACATCGACCGATCCGCTGGTCGGCACGATCCGGCTCGGCGTGTCGCCGACGCTCGGGGCCTATCTGCTGCCCGCGCTGGTCGGGCGGCTCCATCGCGAGCATCCCGCGCTGCGGGTTCACGTCCGCGAAGGCCTGCCGACCGCGCTCGCGGCAGGGCTGGCGACCGGGGTGCATGATCTGATCCTTGCGCAGTTGCCGGTGGCGGGCGGTGCGTTCCACCGCGAGCGGTTGTTTCGCGAACCGCTGCACGTCGCTATGGCGTCCGACCATCCGCTGGGCGCCAAGGCGATCCTCGCGCCTGCCGACCTGCGCGGCGCCAACCTGTTAACGCTGCTCCCGGAGTACCGGCTCGCCGAACAGATCGCGGCGATCGCGGTCGATGTCCAGGCGAACGTCCTGCGCGATTACGAAGGCACCAGCCTCGACGCGATCCGGCAGATGGCGGGGATGGGCATGGGGCTCGCGCTGCTGCCCGAACTCTATGTCCGGCAGGAAATCCGCGAGGGCGACGACGTCGTCGTCCGACCCATCAAGAATGGCCGCTATTACCGCGACATCGGCCTGTTGTGGCGCCAGGGCGCGGGCCGCGCCTCTGCCTATGGCGTGATCGCCGACCTGTTGCGCGCGGTCGGCCCATAGGTAAATCCTCTCGAAAGGATAGGTACCACTGTCTTGTTCCAATGCGCCGGATAGGCGATCTTCGGATCGGATCAGAGGCGGGAGTCGGATGGCGAGCGAGCATATCGGATGGCGGGCAGCGGCGGGCTGGCTCGCGGAGATCGTCGGGCCGGACATGGCCTATGTCCGCCTCGCGATGGTATACGGCGTGGCGATCAGCCTGTTGTCGCTCGCGACGCCGATCTCGGTCCAGCTGCTGATCAACAGCGTCGCCAACACCGCGATGCCGGCGCCGCTGTGGACGCTGGCGGGGCTGTTGCTGGGGCTGTTGCTGCTGGTCGCGGGGCTCAGCGCGATGCGGTTCTGGATGATGGCGCTGTTCGAGCGGCGGCTGTTCGCGCGCGTCGTCGCGGAGATCACTGTGCGCGCCGTCCATGCGCAGAACCCGTTTTTCGCCGACCAGAATCGCGGCGACCTGTTCAACCGCTATTTCGATCTCGTCGTGGTGCAGAAGGCGGTGCCGAGCCTGGTCATCGGCGGGTTCACGATCATCCTGCAATCCGCGGTCGGGCTGATCGTCACCAGTTTCTACCACCCTTTCTTCCTTGGCTTCAACGCGCTGCTGCTGCTCGTCGTGCTCGCGATCTGGATGATCTGGTCGCGCGGCTCGATCCGCTCCGCGGTCGCGCTGAGCCATGCCAAGCACGACACCGCGCGCTGGCTCGAAAGCGTCGGCGGATCGAACGGCTTTTATAAATCCAGCCGCCATTTCGATTTCGCGATGGACCGATCGGAGGCGGCGACCGCGACCTATGTCGACCGCCATCGCCGCTATTTTCGCTACAGCTTCACGCAGACGGTCGCGTTCCTCCTGCTCTATGCCTTTGCCAGTGCAGCGCTGCTGGCGCTTGGCGGTAACCTGATCCTGCGCGGCGAGCTGTCGATCGGGCAGCTGGTCGCCGCCGAGCTGATCCTCAGCGGCGTGTTCTACGGCGTGTCGCAGCTCGGCTGGTATCTCGATTCCTTCTACGATCTGGTCGCGAGCGCGGAAGAATTGTCGCTGCTCTATTCGATCCCGCAGGAGGCCGCGGTGCGGACGACCGGCAAGGCGCCCGGCGATGGCGCGGTGCGTCTCGACGGCGTGGTGACCGAAGGCGCGCGGTTCGATTTCGCGCTGGCGGCTGGTGAACAGCTCGTCACGCTGGCCGAAGGCGATGCCGAGCGCCAGCTGGCGATGGTGCTCAAACGCCATGTCGTTCCCGAGCGCGGGCTGGTGACGGTGGGTGGCGCCGACATGGCGACGTTCGACATGTATCTGCTGCGGTCCGAGGTGATGGTGCTCGACCGGCCGACGATCGTCGAGGTGACGATTCGCGACTATCTGACGCTCGCCGCCGCGGACGCGGATGCGGCGGCGATGCTCGAGGTGCTGGAAACCGTCGGACTGCGACAGCGCGTCGCAGCGCTGCCGCACGGGCTCGACACGCCGCTGGCGGCGTCGGGCTATCCGCTGTCGATCGGCGAGGTCATGGCGCTGAAGCTCGCCAACGCGCTGCTGGTCCGCCCGCACGTGCTGATGTTGTCGCAGCTCTACGATTTGATCCCGACAGACCGGCTGGCGGAGGTGCTGCGCCGGCTCAAGACCAGCGGGACGACGGTATTGCTCAGCACGGGCCGGCCCGAGGACATCGCGCTCGACGGCTGGTTCCATCTCGAACCCGACCGGCAGCGCCGCTTCCCCAGTTGCGCGGCGCTGATCGCGGCTACTCAGCCGGAGGCCGGCGATGCCGTATAAGCCCGATCGCATCGCGCATTTTCCGACGCTCGCCGGCATGCGCGCGCCGCGGGTCGCGACCGCGCTCGCCTGGATGTTGGTGCTCGGCATCGCGATCGCGGTGGCGATCATGCTGCTCGTTCCTTGGGTGCAGACCGCGAACGGCACGGGGCAGGTCGTCGCGCTCGATCCCGGCGACCGCCAGCAACAGGTGACGGCGCTCGTGCCGGGCAAGGTTGATCGCTGGTACGTGCAGGACGGCCAGCATGTCGAGCGCGGCGATCCGATCGCGCGCGTCGTCGATCTCGATCCCGACCTGCTCTCGCGGCTCGCCGCCGAGCGCGCGCAGGTCCTGGCCGAGATCGCCGCGGTCCAGCAGAGCCGCGCGGTCGCAGGCATCGACGTCGCGCGCACCGGGCAGTTGCTCGCCGAAGGCCTCGCCGCGCGGCGCGATTACGAGCAGACTCAGATCAAGGTTGCCGATGCCGGTGCCAAGCTCGCCGAGGCGCGCGCGAAGCTCAACCGGATCGACATCCAGCTCAACTGCCAGTCGGCGCAGCTCGTGCGCGCGCCGCGCGACGGCCGCGTCCAGCAGTTGAACGCGGCAAGCGGCAGCGCCTTGGTGTCGCCGGGCACGGTGCTGGCGGTGATCGCCCCCGAACGCGTCGCGCGCGCGGTCGAACTCTATGTTGATGGCCGCGACATGCCGCTGATCCGGCCGGGTCGGCCGGTGCGGCTGGAGTTCGAAGGCTGGCCCGCGATCCAGTTCAGCGGCTGGCCGTCGGTCGCGCAGGGCATGTTCGACGGACGCGTGCGGTTGGTCGATCCCAATGCCGCACCCGATGGCGCGTTCCGCATCCTGGTCGAACCGCGACCTGGCAAGCCCGGCTGGCCGACCGACGCCTTCGTCCGCCCGGACGGCAAGGTCCGCGGCTGGGTGCAGGGCGAGACGGTCCTTGTCGGCTATGAAGTGTGGCGCCAGCTCAACGACTTTCCGCTGGAATTCGGCCAGCGCGGGGCGGCAGCGCTCAAGGCGCAGCCCAGGGCGCCCGCAAAGGCCAGTGGCGACGATGCGGCCAAGGACGAGGGCAAGAAGTGAAGCGGGTCATCGCCATAGTCCTGGTCATGCTGTGCGCCGGCGTCGCGTCCGCGCAAAACTCGCCGCTGACGCTCGACGAGGTGCTGCAATCGTCCGCGCGCTCTGCCCCGCAGATTGTCGAGGCGCTCGCTAGGGTGCGCCAGGCGGACGGCCGCGGGCTGTCCGCCGAGGGAGCGTTCGACACGGTGTTCGACGTCGATTCCAGGTCGCGCGTTGCGGGCTATTACGATGGCACCGTCATCGAGGGTCGCGCGACGCGGCCGCTGACCGGCAATGGCGGCTATGTCTACGGCAACTACCGGGCCTCGCGCGGGACGTTCCCGGTCTATGAGGACCAGGCCTATACCAACCGGCTGGGCGAGGCGAAGGTCGGCGCGCTGTTCGCGCTGCTGCGCGACCGGGTAGTCGACGAACGCCGCACTCGGCGCACCATCGCCGGCACCGAGATCGACGTCGCACGGTTCGAGGCGGACATGGTCGCGATCGGCGTGCAGCGGCGCGCGGTCGACGCCTATCAGGCCTGGGTCGCGGCGGGTCTCCGGCTGCGCGCCTATCGCGACCTGTTGCAGCTAGCGGAGCGGCGGCGCAGCGCGATCGGCCGGCTGGTGACGCTCGGCGCCCGGCCCGAGATCCTTCTCGTCGAGAACGACCAGAACCTCGTACGGCGTCGCGCGCTTACGGTGCGCGCCGAGCAGGATGTCGCGGGCGCCGCCAATGCGCTGTCGCTGTATCTGCGCGACGAGTCGGGCGCGCCCGTGACGGTGTCCGACGATCGCATGCCAGCCGATGCCGGGGCGCTGGCGGCGCTATCCGTCGCGGCGACCAGAGCAGGGCCGGTCGAGCGCCCCGATTACCGCGCGGTGCTCGCGCGGATCGATCAGGCGACGTCGCGGCTGATCCTGGCAGAGAACGATCTGTCGCCGCGACTCGACCTGCGTGGCGAGGTCGGTAAGGATGTCGGCCCGGTAGGGCTGGGCGGTCCCAATCGCACGCCGCTGGAGGCTGCGGTCGGGTTCAAATTCAGCGTGCCGTTGCAGAACCGCGCCGCCAAGGGCCGCGTCGCCGAAGCGCGCGCCGAGATCGACGCGCTCGGTCAGCGCAGCCGTTTCCTGCGTGACCAGATCGCGGTCGAGGTCGAGGGCATCGTCATCGCGGTCGGCGGTGCCGAGCGGCTGGCGGTGATCGCCGATCAGGAACGGTCGCTCGCCGATCGGCTGGCGGCCGCCGAACGCCGTAAGTTCGAGCTGGGATCGGCCGATTTCTTCCTCGTCAACCAGCGCGAGGAAACCGCCACCGACGCGCGCGTCCGCCTGATCGATGCACAGGCCCGGATTGCCGCTGCGCGCGCCGAACTGGCCGCCGCGACCGCCGACCGGGGCGCACTCAAGCTGAACCAACGATCGGTACGTTAAATGCAGTCGTCGGGCATCGCCTCCGCGGCTGTCCTCGCGTACGGAGGAACCGCAAACCCGTCGGTGACGGCGGCGAGAGTCCCCCTCCAAGGTATTCGGCATGACGTCCTTCGCACTGGCCCAGCGATCGAGACTGACGGCGACGTCCGTAGGATCGGAGGGAGAGGCTGTCCTCCAAACCGCCGCGGCCCTTCAGCATCCGGAGCAGTTGGTCGACCTTGCGGCATCGAGCGGTTTCGCTCCGGCCTACAGCGCGGCAGGCGGCTATCCGGGATTGAGGGCCAGCCTTCCGGGCGCCTATATCCGGGCGATCGTGGAGGCGCTTTCCGGTCCGCTTTCCGACGCGTTCTCGCTTGGCAGGATTCGCCCGATCAAGGCGGAGGGCGCGTTTTCCCTCGTAACCTTGCCCACCGGTTCGCTGTCGGCATCACAGCGCGCGCCGCACGCAGACTCGACGAACCCGTTACAGTTCGCGATCCTGCATTATCCGTGCGACGCGACGTTTGGTGGCACGACGTTCTTCCAACATCGTGCCACGGCGTTCGAAACGCTGAGCGAGCAGCGTCTTCCGGCGTACAAGGCCAAACGGGACATCGAGGGTACGGCGCCGGGATATGTCGACGACGGTGCGCCGTGGTTCGAGCAGACCGCGCGCGTCGCGGCGGGGTTCAACAAACTCGTCGCCTATCGAAGCTGCCTGCTTCACTCGGGCTATGTGCCTGATCCTGCGCTACTCAGCCCAGATCCCCGTCTGGGGCGGTTGACGGCGAACGTTTTCGTCACGTTCGTGCGAGATCCTGCCTGACGGTAACGTTCACTTTCAGAATAGCACCACGCGGCCAAACGCCCAGTATGACCGACACTCGGGTGGTGTGATGGTTAAATCATACTTAATGATCCCCTGTTGAACCGACGAGACTGTCCGCGAAGAGTAAAATCATCACGGGACCCGCCAAATTCCGGCTTGTCTTGCATTGGCAAGCATCGGCTCCAGCCGTGGTAAGATAAAACCAACAACTGCCTCCTTCCTTAAATCGTATAATCTTACTGATCGCACAACTTCGGTTAATGGATGCCGGAAAGTCGATTGACAACTTACGCCAATGCGGTAGCGGTAACACCAGCCGGGAAAACACCGGATGCGTAAATGGCGACCAGGGCCGCCGCTAAAGGGAGAGGGATTATGAGGGGACGTACGTTCTTGGCCACGCTCGGTCGCACGACTTCGGTCGGTGCGCTGACGCTGTGCATGGTGGTACCTGCGATGGCGCAATCTGGCGCCGGTATCGATGCCAACGCACCGGCAACCAACGCTCAGCCGGGCAGCGAAAATTCACCAGCCACGGCGCAGGTCAACGCGCCGAACGACGCGGGTACGACAGCCGACACATCCAACGACATCATCGTTACGGGCGTTCGCGCCTCGCTGAACCGCGCGATCGACATCAAGCGCAACTCGGCGGGTGTCGTCGACGCGATTTCGGCAGAAGACATCGGCAAGTTCCCCGACACGAACCTCGCCGAGTCGTTGCAGCGCATCACCGGCGTTTCGATCAACCGCGTGAACGGCGAAGGCTCGCAGGTTTCCGTGCGCGGCTTCTCGGGTGACTTCAACCTCGTCACCGTCAACGGGCGCCAGCTTCCCGCCTCCAACGTCGACACCAGCGGCGCCAACGCGTTCGCGCGGGGCACCGGTCGTTCGTTCGATTTCCAGAACCTTGCGTCCGAAGGCGTGAGCACGCTCGAGGTCTACAAGACTGGCCGCGCTACGGTACCGTCGGGTGGCATCGGCGCGACGATCAACATTGTCACGCGCAAGCCGCTCGATTCGCGCGAGGCCGGCTTCAGCGGTTCGATCGGCGGCAAGGCGCTGTATGACAGCTCGGTCGAAGACGCAGAAGCCAAGAAGCACCGCATCACGCCGGAAGCGTCGGGCATTCTCAACTGGAGCAACGAGGACCGTACGTTCGGTGCATCGGTATTCGGCAGCTATCAGCTCCGTGAATCCGCATCGGTGAGCTCGAACCCGAACTATTGGAACGTCGTTCCGACCGCGACGTTCTTCGGCAGCACGACCTACGTCACGCCGACGACCACGATCACCAACCGGCCGACGACGCCGTATGTGCTGATCCCCAACGACAGCCGCTATGCCCTGTCGGAGAACCGTCGCGAGCGCATTAACGGCCAGGCCGTGTTGCAGTTCAAGCCGACCGACACGCTCGAGTTCACGCTCGACGGACTCTACGCCCGCAACAAGCTGCGCGAGCAGCGCAGCGAGCAGACCAACTGGTTCAACCGTCCGTTCAACCAGGTCACGTTCGACAACAACACGCAGATGGCCAGCGCGATCTTCCTGCAGGAGAACGAGAACCCGGTTAAGGACGAGGGTTTCGAGCAGCAGCAATATGCGACTCAGACCGAGTTGAAGTCGTTCGGTGCCAACGCGAAATGGGAGTTTACCGACAACCTCACGCTGACCCTCGATGGTCATCACTCGACCTCAAAGTCGACTCCCGACAATACCAACGGTACGTCGGCGACTTTGTTCTCGCTCGGTGCGCCGGTCATCGCGTCGCATTCGCTCGATTTCTCGACCGGATTCCCGCAGCAGGCGCAGACCATCAATGACCGGGTAAAGGGCAACGGCAACGGTGTCCTCGACATCGGCGATACGGGCACCCAGGTCGCGCGCACGGTCACGTCGCGTCAGAGCCAGCGCATCAACGAAGGGCGCGCGCAGATCGGTTGGGACCTCGGTGAGGGCAGCCGCTTCGACTTCGGCGGCAACTATATCGATACGAAGATGCAATCGACCAGCCAGCAGACTCAGCAGACGTTGGGCGACTGGGGTATCACCGACACGGGTGTTCCCGAACGGATCGCCGGAAACCTGCTCTCGACCTATTGCCTGACCTGCAAATTCGACAAGTATAACCCCAACGCTTCGGGGGCCTCGCTTATCGCGTTCCGTGGCAATGCCGTCGATCTGCTGAACATCTTCCAGCCCTATTATCTTGACATCGACTCGAAGCTTCCCGCCGGCGTCGCCAAGACGCATCAGGTCAGCAACAGCGGCAACGTGAACGACACGGTCAGCGAAAAGACGTGGGCGGTGTTCGGTCAGTTGACCTGGGCAGGCGAGATCGCCGGTCACCGCGCCAATCTGCTGATCGGGGCGCGCTATGAAAAGACGCGGTCGCGGTCGATCGCGCTTCAGGCCGTGCCTACCGCCGTGGTCTGGACAGCCGACAACGACTTCTTCGTGCAGGTCCCGACGGAGACCAATCTTGTTTCGGGTCGCGGTGGATACAGCAATCTGCTGCCATCGATGGATTTCAACATCGAAGTCGTTGAAAACGTGAAGGCCCGTGCTTCCTTCGGTCGGACGCTTGCGCGTGCGCCTTACGGGAACCTGTTCGCGACGGCGACCGTCGGGCAACCACCGCGTCCGGTAGCCCTGGGCGCCGCCGGTAGTGGTACTGCGCAGAATCCGGCGCTGCTTCCGCTGGTGTCGGACAATTTCGATGTGTCCGTAGAGTGGTATTACAAGCCTTCGAGCTTCTTCTCGGTCGGCTTCTTCGACAAACGGGTCCGCAACTTCATCGGTACGGGCGTCACCAACCAGAACCTGTTCGGGTTGCGTGATCCCTCGTCGGGCGCTGCCGGCACCTTGTCGGGAACGGCTCTGGCGCAGCTCAAGAACGGGAACTTCGACCAGTCGGACGTGAACCTGTTCACCTACACCGCGCTGCTCGTCCAGAACGGCGGCAATGTGGCAGCGGCGGACGCAACCTTCCGGGCGAACGCCACCGGTACGGCGGTCAACCAGCAGTTCGCCGATGCGATCTCGAGCGCGGTGGACATCACGGCCCGCCCGACCGATCCGTTGTTCGTGCTTGCGGTGTCGCAGCCGCTGAACAACCGCGAAGGCAAGATCCATGGCTTCGAAGTGGCATGGACGAACTTCTTCGGCAATTCGGGCTTCGGCTTCGCAGCGTCGTTCACCAAGGTAAGCGGCAACGTGAACGTGGATCCCTATGCGGATCCAAGCGTGAACATCTTCGCGCTGACCGGGCTGGGCGACAGTGCGAACGGTACGCTGATCTACGACAAGGGCGGGTTGTCCGCGCGCGTCGCGTACAACTGGCGTGCGAAGTACCTGCAGGCGACCAACCAGGGCGATGGCCGCAATCCGCTGTTCACCGCGGCATTCGGGACGCTCGATGCGAACATCAGCTACGACATTAACGACCATATCGCGTTGTCGCTGGAGGCCATCAACCTGACCAGCGAGAGCGTTCGGCAGTACGCGCGATCGAAGGAAAACCTGGTCTTCGCGCAGGAGCTGAAGCCGCGCTACCTGGTGGGAGCACGGTACCGCTTCTGATCGTCGACGGATGAAACGGAAAAGGGGTCGCTGCCCGCAGCGACCCCTTTTCTTTTGAAGCGCCCCTGATGCCGATGCTGTAATACCGTGGCAGGCGTCTGTAATCGCGCCGTTACTCCAGCAAGCGATACCGACAAAATGACCGCAGGATTGATGTAGCCCGTCTTGTTGAATAACGTCGAGCATGCCGACCTGCGGGTCGCGATCCGCCCCGGCGCGGCATTCGGCGACAATGTAAATCAGCTTCCCATCTACCCATCCGAATTCGAGGAGGCCCAGCGGGCGTTTCCGATCGTGTTCCGGCGAGAGGAAGGGGGCCTGCAGGCCTATGTCCTGCTCGGTCTCGACCGTGACGAGAACCTGTTCCTGGACGATGATCGCTGGACTAGCGCCTATGTGCCGGCCGTGCAGCGGCGGGGTCCGTTTTCGATCGGCATCGACCGTAGCAGGGCGGGTGACACGAACGCCGGCGATCCCCTCATCTATATCGACTGTGGGGACGCACGCGTTGGGGCGGAGGACGGCCTGCCCGTGTTTCTAGAACACGGTGGCAACGCGCCTCTGCTGGATCATATCGCCAGCGTGCTGCGCGTCCTGCACGAAGGCGTGATGAACGCGCCGGCGGTCTACGCGGAACTGGAGGGTGCGGGACTGCTCCAGCCGGTCAGCATGCAGATCAACTTGAGCGACGAGGAGGGCTATGAACTGCCCGATCTCTTCACGATCGATCAGGCCGCGCTGGCGGAGCTTTCCGGGGAACCGCTGGAGCGTCTGTACCGTAGCGGTCTGCTACGGGCGGCGACCATGGCGGCGTCCTCGCTGGGCAATATCCAGCGCCTGATCGACCTGAAGAACCGCAAGCAGTCGCCGGCGTGACAGTGCTCGGTGCCAACCGACCGATCACCGACCGCACTGTGCGTGAGATCGACGCGCAGGCTGCCGGGACGATCGATTTTGCGGCGTTGGTGGCCGCAGGCGAGCCGGTGGTGGTGCGCGGGCTTGTACAGGATTGGCCGTTGGTCGCGGCGGGGCGGCGTTCGCCGCAAGCCTCCGCCGACTATCTGCTGTCGTTCTACAACGGCAAGCCCGCCGCGGGCTACACCGCGCCGCCCGAGGCAGGTGGGCGCTATTTCTATGACGACACGCTGACCCTGCTCGCCTTCGATCGCGAACGCGTTCAACTCGACGAGTATCTAGGCCGCATTCTTTCCAAACTCGGCCAGTCGGGCGGGTCCTCTTACTATGTCGGCTCGACGGATCTGGACGGATATTTTCCAGGCTTCACGGACGCGGGTAACGACCTCGGCCTTGAGGACCCAGCTTTCGCTCGCGTGCTGAAGAGCATCTGGATCGGCAACCGCACGACGGCGTCCGCGCATTACGACATGTCGAACAACATCGCCTGCGTCGCGGTCGGCGCGCGGCGCTTCACGCTGTTCCCGCCGGAGCAGGTGGCCAACCTCTATCCCGGGCCCCTCGAACCGACGCCGGGGGGGCAGGTCGTCTCGCTAGTAGATTTCCGCGATCCCGACCTCTCGCGCTTCCCGAATTTCACGCAGGCGATCGAGGCTGCCCAGGTTGCGGAACTCGGTCCGGGCGATGCGGTCGTCTATCCAGCGCTCTGGTGGCACCATGTCGAGGCGCTGGCCGACTTCAACATGATGGTCAATTTCTGGTGGAACGATGCGCCAGCACACCTTGATTCGCCGATGAACACGATACTCCACGGGATGCTCAGCCTGCGCGACCGGCCGACGGCGGAGAAGAAGGCATGGTCGGCGCTGTTCGACTATTATCTGTTCGGACCCGCGGATCGCCCCGCCGCGCACCTGCCGGACGCTGCGCGGGGGCCGCTCGCTCCCCTGGACGAGACCGGCGCCCGGCGGCTTCGGGCGATGCTGCTTTCGCGACTCAACCGCTGATGGAGACGATGCGCATGGACAAGCGGAACGTACAGCGCGTGGTGATCGCCGGCGGCGGCACGGCGGGCTGGATCGCGGCGGCGGCGTTGGTCAAGCAACTCGGACCGCTCCTGGATATCACGCTCGTCGAGTCGGACGACATCGGCACCGTAGGCGTTGGAGAGTCGACGATCCCGACGTCGCGCACCTTCCACAATTTTCTCGGCATCGACGAGCAGGCGTTCATGCGCGCCACCCAGGCGAGCTTCAAACTGGGGATTTCGTTCGAGAATTGGGGACGCGAGGGCGAACGCTACATCCATTCCTTCGGCACCATCGGCCGGGCGTCGACATGGATGGGGGATTTCCACCATCTCTGGCTGCACGCGCGCGAGCGGGGGCTGACCGGCCCGCTCGCGGATTATTGCTTCGAACTGAAGGCCGCGGACGCCGAGCGCTTTGCGACGGGCCGCGATGCCCGCATCAACTATGCCTACCACCTCGATGCGGGGCGCTATGCGCGCTTCCTCCGCGCGTTATCCGAACCCGCGGGCGTCCGCCGCGTCGAGGGCAAGATCGTCCGCGTCGAACAAAATAGCGAGACCGGCTTCGTCGAGGCCCTGGTCCTGGAATCGGGCGCTCGGATCGAGGGCGACCTGTTCCTCGACTGCACCGGCTTCCTGGGCTTGCTCATCGAGAAGACCTTGCAGACCGGCTATGACGACTGGACCCAGTGGCTGCCGACGGACAGCGCGATCGCGGTGCAGACGGCGTCGGTCGGGCCCGCCGTGCCCTACACCCGCGCGATCGCGCACGAGGCGGGATGGCGCTGGCGCATCCCGCTCCAGCACCGAGTCGGCAACGGCATCGTCTATGCCTGCGATCAGCTGTCCGACGACGAGGCCCGGGCGAAGCTGCTTGCCGACGTCGAGGGGGAGGTCCTGACCGAACCGCGCGTGATCCGCTACACGACCGGCGCGCGGCGCAAGGTCTGGAACAAGAACGTCATCGCGCTGGGCCTATCCAGCGGCTTCGTCGAGCCTTTGGAGTCGACCAGCATTCATCTGATGAAGATCGCGATCACGCGGTTGATCCAGCTTTTCCCGTTCGACGGCATAGACGACGCACTGGTCGCGCGCTTCAACGCGATGTCCCGCCGCGAGTCCGAAGGGGTGCGCGACTTCATCATCCTCCATTATCATCTGAACCAGCGCGACGAACCGATGTGGCGCCAATGCCGCGAAATGCGTATCCCGGATACGCTGGCCGAGCGGATCGCGCTCTTTCGCGGGGACGCACAGGCCTATCAGGCGTCGGAAGACCTGTTTCGGATCGACAGCTGGGTGCAGGTGATGCTCGGGCAGAATCTTGAACCGCGCGCATTCCACCGCATGGGGCGGATGATGCCCGACGCGGACCTTTCCCGCGCGCTTGGCGAGATCCGCACCGACGTCGCCGACCGCGTTGCCAAACTGCCGGTGCATCAGGAGTTTCTGAACCGGTATTGTTCTGCCAGTTGAGCGCCTTAGCGGCGCGAACTTTCTAGGCCGCCGCAATGATTTCGGTTGTGAGCAGGGATAGCGTGTTTCAACGGGAGCGGGCACGGCGCCCCGTTGTCGGGTGACGACCCCGCGTTGAAGGACGAGGCGCAATGACGCGACAGTATGACGTGATGATCGTCGGCGGTGGTCATGCCGGCGCGCAGGCCGCGATCGCGCTGCGCCAGCGCAAGTTCGAGGGCTCGATCGCGATCGTCGGCGATGAACCCGATCCTCCTTACGAACGCCCGCCGCTGAGCAAGGAGTATCTCGCGCGCGACAAGCCGTTCGAGCGCCTGCTCATCCGCCCGCGCGCGTTCTGGGACGAGCGTCAGGTCGATCTCCTGCTCGGAAGGCGGGTCGTTGCGGTCGATCCAGCGGGCCATAGCGTGACGCTGCAGGACGGCGCGACGCTCGGCTACGGCACGTTGGTATGGGCAGCCGGCGGCGCGCCGCGCCGGTTGAGCTGCGCCGGGCACGATCTGAGAGGCGTACACAGCGTGCGCACGCGGGCCGATGTCGACCGGATGATGACCGAACTCGATCAGGTGACTCGCGTGGTCGTCGTCGGCGGTGGGTACATCGGTCTCGAAGCGGCCGCCGTGCTGACGAAGCTGAGCAAGGCGGTGACCGTGCTGGAGGCGCAGGATCGCGTGCTGGCACGGGTCGCGGGCGAGCCCTTGTCCCGCTTCATCGAGAACGAGCATAGATCGCGCGGCGTGGTCATTCGGCTGGGCGTCGTCGTCGACGGGCTCGAGGCGCGCGATGGGGCCGTGTCGGGCGTCCGGGTCGCAGGCGGGGAGGTTCTGCCCTGCGAGATGGCGATCGTCGGCATCGGCATCGTGCCTGCGGTCGAACCGCTGCTGGCTGCGGGCGCGGTGGGCGGCAATGGCGTCGCGATCGATGCGCGATGCCGTACCAGCCTGCCCGATATCTACGCGATCGGCGACTGCGCCGCGCACGCCAATCGCTATGCGGACGGCGCCATGATCCGGCTCGAGTCGGTCCAGAACGCCAATGATCAGGCGACGGTGGTGGCGAAGACCTTGACGGGCGGCGCGGACGACTATGACGCGCTGCCCTGGTTTTGGTCGAACCAGTACGACATCAAGCTGCAGACCGTCGGCATCTCCGCCCATCACGACCGCACCATCGTTCGCGGCGATCCCGCCAACCGGTCGTTCACCGTCATCTACCTGAAAGACGGCAAAATCATCGCCCTGGACTGCGTCAACGCGGTCAAGGACTATGCGCAAGGCCGCGCGATCATCGGCGCCACAATCGATGGTGTCGTCGGTCTGGAAGATGCGTCGATCCCGTTGAAGCTGCTGTTTGCAGCGCCGACGGCGATAGCTCGATAGGCGCTCATAGCCTGGCGCGAACTGCGTAGTTCCCGAGGGTCAACGAAAGGCGGTCCAACACTTAAACCCATCGCATCTTTCGGGTTGCGCTTGATGGGATCCGAAGCGGCTTCACGACCGCGGATCCCCGGCGTCGTATAATGAGATCGGAGCTTCGCGATGGGTGTTCAGGCGAAAGTCGTTGAAAAGGGTGGTCGCCATGCAGTGATCCTGTGCCATCCCGATCCCGACAGCTTCAATCACGGCATCGCGAACGCCTATTGCGACGCCGTCCGTAATGCCGGCCAGGAGGTCGTGGTGCGGGATCTGTATGCGCTCGGGTTCGATCCCGTCCTCAAAGCGGACGAACGGCCGACGCTGGCCTCGCCGGTTCGCTCCCCGGATGTCGCCGCCGAACTCGAGATGCTCGCGGGGAGCGACGTGTTCGTGCTGATCTATCCGATCTGGTTCGGCTCGCCGCCGGCGATGATGAAGGGATATATCGAACGCGTGCTCGGCACCGGCGTCCGACCCGAGGCGGTCCACAAGCGGGCGCGCACCGACCTGCTCGGCAACAAGCGGCTGCTCAGCTTCACGACGTCCGCGGCTAGCAATGTCTGGTTGAACGAGCAGGGGCAGGAACAGGGCCTGCGCAGCGTCCTCGATACCTATTTGGTGCACGCCTTCGGGATGCATTCGCAGGACCACAAACGCTTCGATCACATCACCGCCGACCTCAGCCAGCAGTTTGCCGCGCAGTATTTCCGCGAGGTCGTTACGCAAGCGCACCGCACCTGCGCGCAGATCGCGTTCGGCGACGAGGCACTGCTCCACGACCCCGAGCTGGCGCGCCAATTCGCCCGCTAACGGCTTTCGTCTCCGGCTCGCAGATCTTCGCGCTTACCAAAGGAATTCTCTATGCCCGGCATGATGCAGGCAGCCGTCGTCGAAGCGTTCGGCAAGCCCCTGAGCTTACGCGAGTGGGCGATACCGACCGCAGGTCCGGGCCAGATCCTGGTCAAAACCGAGGCGTGCGGGGTGTGCCATACCGACCTGCACGCGGCGCGCGGGGACTGGCCGGTCAAGCCGACGGCGCCGTTCATCCCGGGGCATGAGGGGATCGGCATCGTCGTCGAGGTCGGGGCCGGCGTGACGATCGTCAAGCAAGGCGACCGCGTCGGCGTTCCGTGGATGTACTCGGCGTGCGGGCACTGCGAATATTGCCTTTCCGCGTGGGAGACGGTCTGCCCGGAGATCGAGTTCAGCGGCTACACGCGCAACGGCGGGTTCGCCGAATACATCCTCGCCGACCCGAACTATGTCGCGCATATCCCGGCAGGCCTCTCCGCGGTCCAGGCGGCGCCGATCATCTGCGCGGGCATCACGACCTACAAGGGCATCAAGGAAACCGGCGCGCGTCCCGGCGAGTGGGTCGCCATCTCCGGCGTCGGCGGTCTGGGCCATCTCGCGGTGCAATATGCCCTCGCGATGGGGCTTCGGGTTTGTGCGGTCGATGTCGACGACGGCAAGCTCGCGCATGCCAAGGCGCTTGGGGCAGAATTGGTGATCAACGCGCGCGAAGGCAACGCGATCGAGGCGATCAAGGACGGTACCGGCGGCGGCGCGCACGGCGTGCTGATCACCGCGCCGTCACTGACCGCGTTCAACCAGGGCGTCGCGATGACCCGTCGCCACGGGACGTGCGTCCTCGTCGGCCTGCCCCCCGGCGACTTCCCGCTGCCGCTGTTCGACGTGGTGGCGAACTGCATCACCGTGCGCGGATCGTTCGTCGGCACGCGCAAGGACATGGCAGAGGCGCTCGCGTTCGCCGCCGACGGCAAGGTGAAGGCGGATATCGAGCTGCAGCCGCTGTCGGCGATTAACGACGTGTTCGACCGGCTCGAACACGGCAAGGTCGCGTCGCGCGTCGTGCTTGATTTCGGTGCGGCGTCATGACCGCGACCGACACGCTGCACCGATCCGGCTCGACGCAACCTGGCACGGCGACGCCGCGCCATACGCTGACGCGCGAGATGCTGCGGCGAATGAACGCCTATTGGCGCGCGGCCAATTACCTGTCGGTCGGACAGATCTACCTACGCGACAACGCCTTGCTCGACCGGCCGCTGACGCTGGCGGACGTCAAGCCGCGGCTGCTCGGCCATTGGGGTACGACGCCCGGGCTGAACTTCCTCTACGTCCATCTCAACCGGCTGATCGTCGAGCATGACCTCGACATGATCAACGTGATCGGGCCGGGGCACGGCGGGCCGGGTCTGGTCGCGAACACCTATCTCGAGGGCTCGTACACCGAACGCTATCCGGCGATCGAGCGCAGCCGGTCAGGCATGCACCGGTTGTTCCGGCAATTCTCCTGGCCGGGCGGGATCCCGAGCCATGTCGCGCCCGAGACGCCGGGGTCGATCCATGAAGGCGGCGAGCTTGGCTATTCGCTGGCGCATGCGTATGGCGCGGCGTTCGACAATCCCGACCTGATCGTCGCCTGCGTGGTCGGCGACGGCGAGGCGGAGACCGGCGCGCTCGCCGCGAGCTGGCATTCGAACAAGTTCCTTAACCCCGCTCGCGACGGCGCGGTGCTGCCGATTCTGCATCTCAACGGCTTCAAGATTGCCAACCCGACGATCCTCGCACGGATCGACGGCCACGAACTCGATGCGCTGCTGCGGGGCTATGGCCATGAGCCGTATTTCGTCGAGGGCAGCGATCCCGACACGGTCCACCAGCACCTCGCGGTTGCGCTCGATCGCGCGCTGGCGCGGATCAAGGCGATCCAGGCGGCGGCGCGGGTCGAGGGCGCGACGCCGGAGCGGCCGCGCTGGCCGATGATCGTGTTCCGCACCCCCAAGGGCTGGACCGGGCCGAAGGTCGTCGACGGCAAGCCGGTCGAGGGGACGTGGCGCGCGCATCAGGTCCCGATCGCGGACTTCAAGGATCCCGAGCATCTGCGCCAGCTCGAGGACTGGATGCGCAGCTATCGTCCCGAAGAGTTGTTCGACGCCGACGGCAAGTTTCTTGAGGAGTATGCGTCGCTTGCGCCGACCGGGCATCGGCGGATGGGATCGAACCCGCATGCCAATGGCGGCGAGGTCATGGTGCCGTTGTCGCTGCCGGATTTCCGTGCCTATGCCGTGCCGGTTCGCGACGCCGGCCAGATCAAGGCCGAGGCGACCCGAGTCCTCGGAACGTATCTGCGCGACGTGATGAAGCTCAACCTGGCGACGGAGAATTTCCGCCTGTTCGGCCCCGACGAGACCGCTTCCAACCGCCTCGCCGATGTCTACGACGTCAGCGGCAAGGTGTGGATGGCCGCGATCGAGGCGATCGACGAGCATCTCTCGCCCGACGGCCGCGTGATGGAGGTGCTGAGCGAGCATCTGTGCCAGGGGTGGCTCGAAGGCTATCTGCTGACCGGCCGGCATGGCTTCTTCTCGTGTTACGAGGCGTTCGTCCACATCGTCGACTCGATGGTCAACCAGCACGCCAAATGGCTGAAGGTGACGCGCGGCATCCCGTGGCGGCGGCCGATCGCGTCGCTCAACTATTTGCTGACGTCGCATGTCTGGCGGCAGGACCATAACGGCCTGTCGCACCAGGACCCGGGCTTCCTCGATCACGTCGCGAACAAGACCGCCGACGTCGTGCGGATCTACCTGCCGCCCGATGCCAATTGCCTGGTGTCGGTCGCCGATCACTGCCTGCGCAGCCGCGGCTATGTGAACGTGATCGTCGCTGGCAAGCAGCCGGAATGGCAGTGGCTCGACATGGATGCCGCGGTCCGGCACTGCACGGTCGGCGCAGGGGTCTGGAGCTGGGCGGGGGACGACGCAGAGCCCGACGTGGTCATGGCTTGCGCGGGCGACGTACCGACGCTGGAGACGCTGGCGGCGGTCATGCTGCTCCGCGCCTATGTGCCCGATATCCGCATCCGCGTAGTCAACGTCGTCGACCTGATGGTGCTGCAACCGCGATCCGAGCACCCGCACGGGCTCGACGGGCGCGAGTTCGACGCGCTCTTCACCCCCGATACGCCGGTGATCTTCGCGTTTCACGGCTATCCCGCGCTGATCCACAAACTGACCTATGCGCGCGCCAATCATGCGAACATCCATGTCCGCGGCTACAAGGAAATGGGCACGACGACGACGCCGTTCGACATGGTCGTGCTCAATGACCTCGATCGCTACCGCCTCGCGCTCGACGCGATCGAGCGGATCCCGCGGCTGCGCGACCGCGTGCCGACAGAAACCGCGCGCTACTGGACGACGATGGAGCGCCACAAGCTCTACATCGCCGAACAGGGCGACGACATGGCGGAGGTGCGCGACTGGCAGTGGCAGCGGTGACGTCCGACACGGTCGTCCTCGCGCTCAACAGCGGATCGTCGACACTGAAATACGGGCTCTATGCGGTCGACGGCGCTACTCCCGTGCTTCTGGTGGGGGGCAAGATCGAGACGACCGACGATCACGGCGCGTATTTCGACGCGATCGCGCGGGCGCTGGCATCGTTTCCGGCGCCGACGGCGATCGGTCACCGTATCGTCCATGGCGGACCGCATCGCGCCGCGCACTGCCTGATCGACGAGGCGGTGATGGCCGATCTGGCGTCCGCCTGCGCGTTTGCGCCACTGCACGGCGCGGCGGCGCTGGCGCTGATCGAAGCGGCACGGGGCCGCTTTCCGGGGCTTCCGCAGGTCGCGTGCTTCGACACCGCGTTCCATGCCGGCATGCCCGATGTCGCCAAAGAACTGCCGATCCCGCGCCAGTACCGCGCCGAAGGGGTCCGGCGGTACGGGTTTCACGGTCTGTCGTGCGAATCCATCTTGCGTCACTTGGGGAGCGCTATGCCTGTCCGGCTGGTGATCGCGCATCTCGGCAATGGCGCCAGCATTACAGCGGTACGCGACGGCCGCTCGGTCGATACCAGCATGGGCCTCACCCCGTCGGGCGGCGTGGTCATGGCGACGCGGACCGGCGATCTCGACCCTGGCGTGCTGCTCTACCTGCTGCGCGAGAAGCGGATGACGGTGGAGGCACTCGCCACGATGACCGATCACGCGTCGGGCATGACCGGCGTGTCGGGCGTGTCTGGGGACATGCGACAGCTGCGCGAGGCGGCGGCGACTGACGCAAATGCCGACCTCGCGATCCGCATGTTCGAGCGCTCGGTCTGCAAGGAGGTCGCGGCGATGGCGACTGCGTTGGGTGGCGCCGACCTGCTCGTCCTGACCGGCGGGATCGGCGAGAACGACGCCGCAACGGGCCGGGCGATCCGCGAAGGCTTGGCCTGGCTGCCGATGCTAAAGATCGTGACGCTGCCGTCGCAGGAGGACGCGCAGATCGCGTTGCACGCCGCGAGTCTCTATCGAAGCGACGGGTAATCCCCGGCCGTGATACGTGGTTTCCGACTCCCGACTTCGTCTTTTATCGCGCTTAGCATCGGCGCGACGGGACCCCATCGGTAGGTCGCTGCACAATGCAGGACCCCAGAAGGAGCGCGCGCCAAGGACACGGTCATGGACGGACGCAAGGCTGAAACGCTGTACCTATCGGGACGGGCCGCGGACTCGCTGGCGAGGGCTGCCGCCGCAGCCAGCCCGTGCGCGCAGATCGCTCACCTGACCCTCGCGCGTCTCTATGGCGAAGCGATCGACGCACTGGTTACGCGCCCCCGCAACGCGCCGCTTCATTCGCGACAAAGCGTGGCGTCGCAATTGTAGTCCTTTTGGGTCGCACGGCGCGCGTCCCCGCGATCACGGATCGACGCGTCGCCGTGGCTCAGCCGATCGCGTTCCAGCCGGCCCAGCTGCGGTCGACCGAGGCCGCCAGTGCCGTCAGTAGCGTCTGAGCGCCGACATCGCGGCGCAGGACGGTGTCGCCATGTAGCCCGACGTCGCGCACGATGGCGTCGCCCGCATCGGCGCCGTCGAGCAGCAATGCCCTCCCGCGCCAGCCGCTCGCGCGCATCTTCCGCAAGAGATCGACACCGTCCCCCCCGTTCATGTCCAGGTCGAGAATGATGCAGGGATAGTCGCGCGACCGCGGGTCGGCCAGCAACCCGGCGCACGTCGCATAGGACCGGACATCGTAGCGTTCCGCCCGCAGCATCAGCTGGCGGGCATGGCGCACGCCCGGATCGCCATCGACCAGCGAAACGCCGATGCCCTCCGGCGATGAATTGTTGGTGTCGTCCGGCATGCTGTATCCTCGAATTTGTCAAAGGATCGCACGCCGGGCCAGCGGCCGTCTGTACGTAGAAGGCGAGGGCGGTCGTCGTTGTAGAGCTACGCGGCTTCGGGCGCGCCCAGACCAGCGGTGAACGCGATCCGCAGGACATCGGACAGGCTGCGTGCCGACAGTTTCTCCATCAGATTGGCGCGGTGAACCTCGACGGTGCGCGTCGCGATGCCGAGGTCGAAGGCGATCAGCTTGTTGGGCCGCCCGAGCACCATCCCGTCGAGGACATCGCGTTCGCGCGCGGTCAGCGCGGCGAGGCGGACCACCGCGTCGGCTGCGAGCAGGTGGTGGCGATCGTTCCGCCCGGCCTGGTCGAGCGCTTCGTCGATCGCGTGCAGCAGCGCCGATCGCTCGAACGGTTTCTCGAGGAACTCGATCGCTCCCGCCTTCACCGCGCGCACCGCGAGCGTCACGTCGCCGTGGCCGGTGAGCATGATGACGGGCAAAGTGATGCCCTGTTGCGCGAGCCGGCTCTGGACCTCGAGTCCGTCGATCTCAGGCATGCGGACGTCGAGCAATACGCACCCGCGCGTCTCACGCGTGGCGGTCTTCAGGAACGCGACGCCCGACGTATAGGTCTCGACGACATGCCCCGCCTTGCGCAGCATGAAGGCCACTGATTGCCGGATCGCCGCGTCGTCGTCGACGACATGGACCGTGCGGGCGGACTCAGACATCGTCTTCTCCCAAATCATCATCGGCGAGCGGGACGCAGAAATGGAACGCCGTCCCGCCACCAGCGCTCGCGTCCGCCCAGATCCGCCCCCCATGCGCCTCGACGATCGTCCGGCAGATCGACAGCCCGAGCCCCATGCCGTCCTCCTTGGTGGTCGCGAACGCCTCGAACAGCCGGTCGCGGATGTCGGGGCTTAGCCCGATGCCGGTATCGGCGACGGTGACGCGCACCCAGCCTGCTCGATCGGGGGCGGTCGCGATCGTCAATTCCCGGCACGTGACGGTCGCCATCGACTGGATCGCGTTGCGAATTAGGTTGACCAGCACCTGCTGGATCTGGACCCGGTCGACCATCACCCGGTCGAGGCCCGCCGCAATGACCATAGTCACCGTGATCCCCGCCTCGTGTGCGCCAAGCAGGCCGAGGCTCGTCGCCTCCTCGACGAGCAGGTCGAGCCGTTCGACCCGAAACCCCGTATCGCCGCCGTCGACGAACGCGCGCAGTCGCCGGACGATCGTCCCCGCGCGCAGCGATTGCCCCGCTGCCAGATCGAGCGCCTCGGCCATCTCGGTTAGTATCGCGTCATCGCTGACACCGATCATCGCGCGCATCGTCTCGAGATAATTGGCGATCGCAGTCAGCGGCTGGTTGATCTCGTGCGCCAGCGTCGACGCCATCGTTCCCATGGCGCTTACTCGCGAAATATGGATCAGTTCGGACTGGAGTTCCTTCACGCGACGTTCGGTCTGGTGCCGGTTGGTCAGGTCGCGGACAAAGCCGGTGAAGATGCGTTCGCCGGCGATCGACGCTTCGCCCACCGCAAGTTCGATCGGGAAGATCTCGCCGTTCGCGCGCTGCGCGGTCGCGGTCCGGACATCGCCGATGACGTGCTGCACGCCGGTCCGCAGGTAGGTCAGCAGGTGATCGTCATGATCGCGCCGCTCGACGGGCGGCATCAGCATGCCGACGTTCCGCCCGATCACTTCGGCCTTGGCATAGCCGAACACCTGTTCCGCCGCGGTACTGAACGAGGACACGATCCCGCGCTCGTTCATCACGATCATCGCATCGGGGACGGTCGCGAGGATCGAGCGGAGGTGATGCTCGCGACGGACGAGCGCCGCCTCGGCCGCCTTCTGGTCGGTGATGTCGCGGATCACCTTGCCGAAGCCGCGCAGCTTTCCTGCTTCGTCGTGCAGCGCGGTCATCGTCACGCTGGCGAGAAATTCGGAGCCGTCCTTGCGCAGTCGCCAGCTTTCCTCCTCGATCCGCCCGCACGCTGCCGCCCGAGCGAGGTCGTCACAAGGCTTGCCAGCCGCGACGTCCTCCGGCGTGTAGAATTTGGCGAAGTTGGCGCCGATGATCTCCGCCTCGGTCCAGCCTTTGATACGCTCGGCGCCCAGGTTCCAGATCGTCACGCGGCCCTCCGGGTCTAGCATGTAGATCGCGTAGCTCGTCGCGCCGTCGATCAACAGGCCGAGTTCTTCGGCCAGCACCGCGTTGCGGCGCGCCAAAGCATCGGCGCGCAAGACGTCGTCGGGAAGCGCCAGGCTGCTCATGCCGGCGGTGCGGTGGGTCGGGATCTCCGGACGCGGCTCATAGCGACTGCCTCTTCGGGCGCACCCCGAAGCAGCGGAGGCCTCGATCGGGCCATCCGTCAACGGAGGTAGTTGACCCATGTTAGGCCAATACCCCGGTAAAGGCGAATGCGCTCTCGCCGCGCTTGATCGAGAAGATTGCGCAATGGGATAGCGCCGCTCAATGCGACAGCCCTGCTCAATGGGACAACAACGTGCAGCGGTGGTCGTGCAGCAGGAGATCGCGGGTCACGCCGCCGAACGCCCATTCGCGGATGCGGCTATGGCCATAAGCGCCGGCAACGATCAGGTCGGCTTCGACGTCGTCGGCGATCGCCTGCAACGTCGATGTCGGCGATCCCTTCACGCGGGTATTGATCCGGTCCGCGCCGATCCCGTGGCGGTCGAGCCAGGCGGTGATGTCGTCGATACCGCGGCGAGCCTCAACAGGGTCGTAGCTGGCTTCGACGAGCGTCACGCGTTCGGCGTGGTGGAGGAACGGCAGCGCATCCACGATCGCCCGTCGGCATTCGCGCGTATCGGTCCAGCCCACTACGACATTGCGGAAGTCGGCCGTTGCCCGGGTCTCGGGCACGACGAGCACGGGACGACCGGCATTGAGGACAAGGTCGCCGGTATCGGCATGCGTCGTCGGATCGCCAGGCGTCGGCCCGACGCTCGTGACGAGGAGGTCGACGCAACGCGCGAGCATGGCGACGGCATGCGCGACCGTGTCCAGCGTCGGAATCGATCGCCAGTCGAGGATATGCGGCTGCAGGCCCGGGTGCGCGTGGAATTCGGTCTTCGCGTGCGCGAGTTCTTCGGTGACGATGTCGCGGACGGCGACGGCCAGCGCGCCGTCCATATAGCCGTCGCAGCTGCCGATCTGTACCGGCTGACAGGCGGCGACCCCGATGACCTTCGCGTCGAACCGCGCGGCGAGCGTTGCCGTCACGTCGAGCAACGTGGTGTTCGGTCGCGCGCCGTCGAGGTGCACCAACAGCGTGGAATAGGTCATGGCCGATCTCCGGCTGCGCAGGTGCGCGAGCGTGTTCGTGCTGATCCTGCGGCAATTCATTGGGGGAGGGCAGTATCGGAAACTACGTGGGGCGCCGGGCGGCCGCACCTTCTGCGGCGACGGCCCACGTAGTTCCCGATCCTGTCGGGAACGCCAGCGCGCGGTATTCCGGTGTCATACCGATCCGAACCGGAGATTGTCATGGTTGAAGACGTCAGACTGCAAAAGGCGGTGCTTGCCGAATTGAACTGGGACCCGAGCGTGCCCGCCGGGCACATCGGCGTCACGGCGAGCGGCGGGGTCGTCACGCTGACCGGGCATACCGGCAGTTATGCGGCCAAATATGCCGCCGAACGCGCCGCGGCGCGCGTCCAGGGCGTCAAGGCGATCGTCGAAAAGCTCGCGGTCCAGCTCGACGACGGGTTCAAGCGCGGCGACGAGGCGATTGCCGCCGCGATCGTCGAGCGGCTCTCGTGGGACACGACGATCCCGCGGGACTCGGTCAGGGCGCAGGTCGAGGAGGGCTGGGTCAGCCTGCGCGGCGAGGTCCACTGGCAGTTCGAGCGGGAAGCCGCCGAGACCGCGGTCCGCACGCTTGCCGGGGTGGTCGGCGTGATCAATCACGTGACGCTGAAACCGCGTGTCGATGTCGTCGATCTCGCCAACGACATTCGCACCGCATGGCACCGGTCGTGGTTCTTCGACGGCGACACGATCAAGGTCTCGGTCGATGGCGGCGTCGTCCGGCTGATCGGTTCGGTGGACTCGCTGCACGATCGCAAGGTCGCCGAGAAGACCGCGTGGGCCGCGCCGGGCGCGGTGAAGGTCGAGAACCTGCTCGAAGTCGTATGAAGACCGCACTGGCGCCGGTCGTCACGGCCGTTTCGCAACCCAAACGTCAGGGGCGCCACCGCGAGCGGCACGTCGGCGACCGGATCGGCTGGCTGCGCGCGGCGGTGCTCGGCGCCAATGACGGGATCGTATCGACCGCGAGCCTGATCATCGGCGTCGCGGCGGCGAACGCGCAGACGTCGAATATCGTCATCGCCGGGACGGCCGGGCTGGTGGCGGGCGCGCTGTCGATGGCGGCGGGCGAATATGTCTCGGTCAGCGCGCAGGCCGATACCGAGACTGCGGAAATCGCCCGCGAGCGCCAGGAGCTCGTCGACGATCCGGCAGGCGAACTGTCCGAACTCGCCGCCATCTACGCGGCGCGCGGCGTCGATGACGCGACTGCGTTGGCGGTGGCGACGCAGCTGATGGCACGCGACGCGCCCGGCGCGCATGCTCGAGACGAGCTCGATTTGACCGTCGGCATGCGTGCGCGACCGATCCAGGCGGCCGTCGCCTCCGCGGCGAGCTTTACCGTGGGCGCCGTCATGCCGCTCATGGCCGTCTTCGTGGCACCCGTCGGGCTGCTCATTCCGATCGTCGCCGGATCGTCGCTGGTGTTCCTCGCGATACTCGGTGCGCTCGGCGCGCGAACCGGCAACGCGGTCGTCTGGCGCGGAACGGTCCGGGTGACGTTCTGGGGGGCGTTTGCGATGGCGGCCACCGCGTTGATCGGCCGCGTGATCGGCACGGCGGTCTGAGGCGAGCGCCGGATCGACCACCTCCTCGGCCTGCGTAGTTCCCGACGGTGATCCCGCGCTGCGCTGGTCACTAGGCTCCAGCTGGTCCAGATCGCTGTTTGAAGCGATCGGACTCGCAGGATCGGAACACCCCAAGTCATGACGATAGACCGCAACAATGTCGCCGATCGGCCGTGCGACAGGTCCAGCGTGAAGACCCGGTTGGCGCTCGCGCTACTGGTCTCATCGGTGCTGCCAGGGGCCGCCCTAGCGCAAAGCCCCGTTGCAGCGACCGATGGCCGGATCGAGCAACTCAAGCCGGGCGATTATCTCTGGGCGCCCGAGATCGCGCCGGCGGGACCGGTCACGATCATCGTCGGCCTCAGGACGCAAAAGGCCTATGCCTATCGCAACGGCGTGGCGATCGGTGTCTCGACCGTGTCGACCGGAACCCCCGGCCACGCGACGCCGACCGGCGTGTTCACCGTGCTGCAGAAGGACGCTGATCACGTGTCCAACGTCTACAAGGACGCGGCGATGCCGTTCATGCAGCGGCTGACCTGGGGCGGGATCGCGATGCACGCCGGCAACCTGCCAGGCTATCCCGCATCGCATGGCTGCATCCGCCTGCCGCTCGCGTTCGCCAAGCTGCTGTTCGGGATCACGCGGATGGGCATCACCGTCGTCATCACGCAGGATGCGCTGGTGCCGGTCGTCGTCACGAGCCCGGCTGTTCTCGACACGCCGGGCGCCAGGTCGGCTGCGGGCGTGCAAGGTGCTACGGTGTGGAACCCGGCCCTCTCGCCAAGCGGACCGGTATCGATCGTCGTCAGCGGTCGCGACAAACGGCTGGTCGTGCTGCGCAACGGCATCGAGATCGGGTCAAGTCCGGTGGTGCTCGACACGCCGGTCGAACGGACCACCGCCTTCACGCTGCAGTCGATCGACGCAGCCGGCGAGCATTGGCTGCGGCTGCCGCTCCCCGGCGATACGCGTACCGGTGAACTGAGCGCTGAAGACCGCGAGAAGGGCCATCTGCCGCCCGCTTTCCGCGCCCAGCTGGCCACGGTCCTGACGCCGGGGGTGACGTTGCTGGTGACGCGCGAGACGCTGGCGAGTGCGGGGACCGGCGCGCCGGTGACCATCATCGAGACGGACGATGGTCAGGGTCAAGCGACCAAAGCGCCCTAGCCGTGACCGTGCAGCGCGCGTCGCCGTTGCGGCGCGCGCTGCCGTCGGATCAGGCGTGCGATGCGTCGAGCGCCATGCGCAGGATCATCGCGCTGGGATCGCCGGGGCAGGCCGATGCCGTCCAGCCGCGCTCGCGTTCGAGTTCGATCGCCTGGTGATTGTCGCGGCTTTCGATCGATTCCAGGGTCTTGATACCCTTGGCGACGGCGAACCGCGCGACATGATCGAGCAGCGTCCAACTGATGCCCCGACGCTTGAAGTCGGCGCGAATGGCGATCGCGACCTCGGCCTTGATCAGCGCCGCGTCGGCCGCCAGCATCGCCGTCGCGAGGATGAGGTTGGTGCCGGGTTCGATCGCGAGGAAGTTTTCGGTCTGGCGATGATCGACCGTCACCAGCGCTTCTAGCTGGTCGTGGCCGACCTGCTGGATCGCGCTGAGGAACCGGAATCGCAGATCCTCCTTGGCGACATGGGTGAAGAACTCGGCAAGCGCGGCTTCGTCCGAGGGCTCGGCAGGGCGAACATGGAAGACATATCCGCTTTTGGTCGTCAGGTCTCCGCTCCAGCTCTCGACGGGCAACTGCGCATGCTCGGCGGCTAGCGCAGGCGCGCTTTGGCGATCGGCCATCTCGGTTCCTTCGGCTGTGGCCGCTCCGGTCGGACGGCATCGCTCTCGAATAGCGGCTTGGCCCGTCCACCTGCAGCGTCGGAAAACACGTAGCCGAACGCCGATCCGGAGGCCGGACACCGTAGTTTCCGATCCTAGTCGCGTCTCGGAGGCGCGCTACGGTCGGGGACGTATGCAAGATTTGCCCATGAGACGGTCAGGAGTCGCCATGACGTACGCGCGCGCTAGGCAGGGATCCGCCACCGACCTCAGATCGGCTCGTGCATGAGCGCGCGGATGCAGGAGCTGGCGACCGAGATCGTTCGACTTCAGGCGGAGCTGGACCGCGAGATCGAAGCGCGGCGTCGCGCCGTTGGGGTCGAGATCACCGGGCGGATCGTCGGTTTCGAACACGGCGTGCTCCACGCCCAGCGCCGATTGCGCGTGTCGATCGGACGTTTCGTGGCGCAGTCGGAGCTTGGGTCCTGGCTCACCGCACCGGTGATTTATTCGCTGATCGTGCCGTTGCTGATCGTCGACGTCTGGGTCAGCCTGTACCAGGCGATCTGCTTCCGCGTCTACCGCATCGAACGTGTCCGGCGGTCCGAATACATCCTCTTCGATCGCAACCACCTCGCCTATTTGAACAAGGTAGAGGCGCTCAACTGCATGTTCTGCGCGTATGGGAACGGACTGATCGGGTTCGTGCGCGAAGTCAGCAGCCGGACCGAGCAATATTGGTGCCCGATCAAGCACGCACTGCACGTGCACGACCCGCTGCACCGCTATTACGAGTTCCTCGAATATGGCGACGCCGACGGCTATCGCGCGCGCCTGGAGGAGTTCCGCGACCGTTTGCGCGCGTGATGCACGGCCTGCGTACGCCAAGTCGCCGACGACGGGTCGCTTAACCCGCCGCCTTCAGCCGGTCATGCCGGATCGGTTGCGAACGACAAGTCCTCGGCCGGGCCAAGCTTCTGTTCGCCGGCGAATAGCCGGTCCAGCCTGACGTCGATCTCGTCCCGCTCTTCTCGCGAGGCGGTGCGTCGGTAGGGGCCGACCTTGAGCTCGTCCGCTATCGCCGTCTTGATCCGCGTCAGCGCCGGTTCGGACAGCACGTTCGCGCTGCGAAGTTCGAGGCACAGCTGGATCAGGCCGACCGCGGTCACCTGCGCCCGCAACCCGACGTTCGTGACGTCGTGATGCAAACGTTTCTGCTTGTCGTGCGTGATGCTCATCCCGTCTCTCCCTCCATGCCCTCGGTCGAAGATCGCAAGCCTAGCCGCTTGCGTCTTCCAGTTGGATTTCACCGCGTTGGGTGACCGAGAGCTTCTCACCAACGCTACTGGAAACCGTACCCCACCTCAAGGTTTCTGCACGTGCTCGATGGCCACCTGACGACCAGGCACGATGAAGGTGTTTGCGACCGTCTGGACCGGGATCGTGAACGCTGCCGTTCTCGCTGCGGTATCGTTGGTGACAGTGACCGGCCTGCGCTTCGACTGGGCATCACCGGTACCGGACCATGCGTGGACCGTGACGGCCATGGTCTTCCACCAGGGCTTGAACACGCCCTCGGGCTTGGCGAAGTCGATCGACAGGCCGGTCGCCGTGATCGTGCAGCGCACGGTCTGCCGGAAATACCCGCGACGCGTGTACGCCAGGCTCCTGCCGTCGTCTTCGTACAGCGTCCCCATGCAGTCGGCGCCGGGGTAGATGTCGAGCCGCAGCGGACCGTTCGGGGTTTCGCCGGGGCTCTGGACCAGAGGTTGGCGCGGCAGGATGGTGCCGGCGCGGACGAACACCGGCAGGTAATCGAGCCGCGGCGTTTCGGTCACGCGGTCGCCGAGCGAGCGAGCGGTCGGCACGGCCTGCGTCGCCGACTGGATCGGGCCGGCGGTGGTCGGTTCGGGCGTGCCGACGCGCTGGCCGGTCCAATAGTCATACCAGCCACCCGCGGGCAGGCAGACGTCATAGGTCTGCGGCGATTCAGGCTTGGGCGGCGGCGCGATCAGCAGCGACTTGCCGAGCGTGAAAGCCATCGACTGGTCGCACGACGCGGTCGCCGCGGACGGGTAATCGTAGAATACCGGGCGCATGATCGGGTCGCCCAGCCGGCTGTTCTGGTCCGCCAGCGCGTAGAAATACGGCATCAGCCGATAGCGCTCCTCGATGAACCGGCGGCGGATCGCGAGATGATCGGGCCCGTCGACCCAGGGTTCGACGCGCGGCGTGCCGGTCGCCGAGTGGTTGCGGAACACCGGCGTGAACGCGCCGATCTCGGTCCAGCGGGTCAGCAGGTCCGGGCTCGGGCCGCCGGCAAAGCCGCTGACGTCGGCGGCACTGTAGCCGAAGCCCGACAGGCCGAGGTTGATGATCTGCTGGACCGACAGCTTCAGATGGTCCCACGTCGCGCTGTTGTCGCCGGTCCAGGTGACCGCATAGCGCTGCCCGCCGGCATAGCTCGCTCGCGTCATCACGAACGGCCGCTCGTCGGGGCGCAGTTTAAGCAGGCCGTCGAACGTCGCGCGCGTGTTGAGCATGCCGTAGACATTGTGCGCCTCGCGGTGATCCGTCACGCGGGCAGCGAAATCGTCGCTGTCGATGCGGTGGCGGGTGTCGAGCGGCATCGTCTTGGTCGGCGTCTCGAAGATCGCCGGCTCGTTCATGTCGTTCCAGAACCCTGCAATCCCGGCGTCCAGAAAGCCCTTATATTGCTCGCCCCACCAGGTCCGTGCGGCGGTCTTGGTGAAGTCGGGGAACACCGACGGGCCGGGCCAGACCGGCGCGACATACGGGCTGCCATCGGCGTTCTTGATGAACGCGTCGGCCTTCATCCCGCTCTGATACGGCGCATAGGACTGCTCGACCGCGGCGATGTGGAGATCGGTGATCGCGACCAGCTTGATGCCGTCGGCCTTCATCTCGGTCGCCAGCTTGGGCAGATCGGGGAAGGTCTTGGCGTCGGTCGTGAACGGGCGGTTGCGATCCTGATAGCCGATGTCGAGCCAGATCACGTCGGTCGGCACGCGGTCGCTGCGCAGCCGCGCGGCGATCTGGCGGACCTCGTCGGCGCTGCCATAGCTGTAGCGCGACTGCTGATAGCCGAGCGCCCATTTCGGCGCGAGCGGCGCGTGACCGGTCAGGTCGGCGTAGCGTCGCGTGACCTCCGCCACCGAAGGTCCCGCGAGGAAATAATAGTCGATCGGGCCGTCGGGGCCGCCGAACGACAGCGTCTCGGCATCGCGGTGGCCGAAGTCGAACCAGGTGCGATAGGTGTTGTCGAGCAGGATGCCGTAGCTGCCGCCCGCGCCTCCGTTACCGATGAAGAACGGGATCGACTTGTAGATCGGATCGTCCGCGCTGCTGAACCCGAACGCGTCGGTGTTCCAGTCGACGAAGCCGTGGCCGCGCCGGTCGAGCCCCTGCGTCTTGTCGCCCATGCCATAAAAATGCTCCGAAATCGGCAGCGTCTTGGCGATCGTGAAGGTCTTGCCATCGGTGGTCACCGGCGCCGCGTCGGCAGACAGGATCTTGCCGTCGAGCGTCTCGAAGGTGATGGCGCCGCCCGCGCCGACGCGCACGCGGACGCTGGCGGTGGTAAAGCCGTCGGGCGCCGCGGTGACGGCGATCGTCTGGCGCCGCACCGACGCGGGCACCGCCCAGCTGGCGTCCTCGGGGAAGGCTCCGTCCTTGGCGACGCGGACGCGGATCATGCCGTCGGTCATCGCGGTGATGCGCGTCGTCATGGCGCCGGCGCGGACCTCGACGCCGCTGCGGCTAGGGGTGAGCGTGGGCGCTGCAAGCGCGGTCGTCTGGGCGTGGACAGGCATGCTGCAAACGCCGGCGGTGGCGGCGAGCAGGAGGGCGAAGCGTTTCATACAATATCCTTGTGGTCCGCGTGTCGGAAGCAGGGGCGGAGGCGAGAGGCGTGCGGCGCGAAGTTCGTGGCGCACCGGGTGAGGAAATCGTCGATCCGAATCATGTCGACCGGATCGATATCGGCACCGGGCGGGCCGAGCCGCGCGAGATCGGGGAAGGTTCCGTATCCGGCGAACAGGCAATGCCAGCTGATCGCCGAATAATAGCGCGCGAGATCGCGGCGATCGATCGCCGCGATCAGGTCGCCGCCGGTGAACCAGGTCGACATCAACATCTTCAGATCGTCGGACAACGGCTCGACTGCACGGGCTTCGGCCCAATAGCCGGTCGGGTCTTCATGGCGCTGGTTCAGCCGATAATGTGCGACGATGTAATCGCGCACCCCATCATAGCGCGCCGCGATCCTCGCGTTGAACGCGGTGCGGGTCGCGTCTGTAGTCCCGGCCGCGTCGACCATGTCCAGAAACGCTTCGACGGTGGCAATCACGAGGTGCAGCGCGGTCGCCTCGAGCGGTTCGAGAAACCCCTGCGCCAGCCCTACAGCGAGCGCGTTGTGCGACCAGCTGTCGCGCATCCGGCCGACGCGCATCTTGAGGTGACGGACGTCCCCAGCCTCGCCGCCGATATGCGCACGCAACTCGGCTTCGGCCTGCGCTTGGCTCAAATGGCGGCTGGAATAGACGTAGCCGTTGCCGATGCGGGCAGTCAGCGGAATGTACCACGCCCAGCCCGCCGACAGCGCGGTCGCGCGGGTCTGGCTGGGGATCGGCGCGCCGGGCGCGTGCGCGGTAGGCATCACCACCGCGCGGTCGTTGAACAGCGTGTCGGCATAGCTGACGAACGGCATTTCGAGCGCGCCGAAGATCGTGCTGCGAAACCCGCTTGCGTCGACAAAGATATCGCCGCCGATGCGCTGGCCATCGGTGTCAACCAGTGCGGCGACGGCGCCGTCGGGCGCGCGCTCGACGGTGGCGATCCGGCGTTGCAGATGGAACACGCCGAGCGACCCAATCGCATGGCCGGCCAGGAACGCGCCGACCTTGTGCGCATCGAAATGATAACCGTAGCTGACCTCGAACGGAAAGTTCGCAGCCGGCTGTGGCGCGCAGTGCGTGGCGGCGAGGCGCGCGGGCAACAGGAACCGGTCGGGATGCGCCTCGACGTCGCGACCGGTCCGGCGGGCACGCGTGTTGTAGAAGAATTGCGGCGCGCTGTGGCTGTCGAGCGCGGTGGGGAAGGGGTGGAAATAACCCTCATACCCCGCGCGGTCGGACCAGCCCTCGAAACCGATGCCGAGCTTGTAGGTCGCATCGCACGCCGGCATCCAGTCTTCCTCGGCGATCCCCAGTGTGTCGAACACGTGCTTCAGCTGCGGCGTCGATCCCTCGCCGACGCCGACGATCCCGATCTCCGGACTTTCGACCAGCGTCACGCGCGCGCCGCGTGCGGCCCAGCGATGCGCGATCAGGCATGCCGCCAGCCACCCGGCGGTCCCGCCGCCGAGGATGACGACATGCTGGTCGCGCGGCTCTGTCACCGGCGCAGCACCAGCCCGGTCACGGGCGGCAGCGCGCTCGTGCCGGCATCGCTGGTCGCGAACAGCACCGCGCCGTCGGTCGCGATGGCCGTCGGCCAGTCGCGGGCCTCGTCGCTCAAGTTGAACACGCACAGCAGCGTCTCGTCATCGGACGACCGCTCGAACGCGATCAGCGCATCGTCGCTATGAACGATCCGAATGCTGCCGCGCCGCAACGCCGGATGGTCCTTCCGCGCCGCGATCAGCGTCCGCGTCCAGTGCAGCAGCGACTCCCCGTCCGCCTCCTGCGCGTCGACCGCGATCGCGCGGTGATCCTCGCCGAACGGCAGCCACGGCGTCAGGCTGCCAAATCCCAGATCGGGCGCCAGCCCGACCCATGGCATGGGTGTACGCGCGCCGTCCCTCGAAAGCGTCAGCGGCCAGTTCGCGATCGCCTCGGGATCGAGCAGGTCGTCATACGCGATGTCGACCTGGGTCAGCCCCAGCTCCTCGCCCTGATACAGGAAGATGTTGCCGCGCAGCGCGACGAGCAGCAGCATCTTCATCCGCGCGAACGCGTCGCGCTGCTCGGGGGTGGACCAGCGCGACACCGCGCGCGGTGCGTCGTGGTTCTCGAACGCCCAGCTCGGCCAGCCGAGCCCGGGCGTGTCGGGCCAGTTGCCGACCGCATCGACGATCAATTCGGGCGTCAGCCGGTCCGCGTACAGGAAGTTGAAGCCGTACGCGCTGTTGAGCCGGCCGTTGCCCCCCGTGAACAGCTTCATCTCGCGGTCGCTGTCGTCGCCTCCGACTTCGGCCACTGTAAAGCACGCGCCATATTGGTCGAGCAACGCGCGGATCCGCTCGATGAACCCGACGATGTCCGGATGGCTCTGGTTGTAGAGCTTCTGCTGGAAATCGAACGAGCGGGTGCGAGCGCGGTTGGTCGCGGGGGCGGGCGGATTGTCGGTCAGCGCGGGGTCGTGCATCGCGAAGTTGATCGCATCGAGCCGGAAGCCGTCGACGCCGCGATCGAGCCAGAATTTCGCGGTCGCGATCAGCGCATCCTGCACCGCGGGGTTATGCCCGTTGAGCTGTGGCTGCTCCCTCAGGAAATTGTGCATGTAATATTGGCCGCGTCGCGCGTCCCAGGTCCAGGCCGGGCCGCCGAACACCGATTGCCAGTTCGACGGCGGCGTGCCGTCAGGCTTGGCATCCGCCCAGACGTACCAGTCCGCCTTGTCGCCGTTGCGCGACGCGCGGCTCTGGCGGAACCAGTCATGCTCCTCCGACGTGTGCGAATAGACCTGGTCGATGATGATCTTGAGCCCCAGCGCATCCGCGCGCGCGATCAGCGCGTCGAAATCCGCGAGCGTGCCGAAGATCGGATCGACGTCCCGGTAATCCGACACGTCATAGCCGAAATCCTTCATCGGCGAGGTGAAGAACGGCGATAGCCACACCGCATCGACGCCGAGCGACGCGACATAGTCGAGGTGCGCGGTGATGCCGTTCAGGTCGCCGATGCCGTCGCCGTTCGCATCGCTGAAACTGCGGGGATAGATCTGGTAGATCGTGGCGCCCTTCCACCAAGGGCGGTCCGCGGCGCCATCAGGCAATCGTGCAGGCATCAACGGGTCTCCGCGGCGCAGACGGCATAGCCGAACGCGGGCAGGGTTAGGGTGACACTGCCGGGGGCGGCAGCGCGGGGCACACATTTACCGGCGAGCGTGGCGAAGTGCGTGGAGCCGATGTCGATCTGCACCGCCTGCGTGAGCGGCTTGGCCGAGGTGTTGAACGCCATCAGGATTTCCGCTCCCGTCGTCGGATCGAACCGTGACACGGCAAGCAGACCCGGCGTCTCGCTGCGGTTGCGGAGGAACGTACGGCCCCGCGTCAGCGCCGGATGCGCAACGCGGAGCTTCGCGAGGTCGGCGATCTGGCGGAACAGCGGATTGGTCTCGCCGAAGCTCTCGGTCGCGGTCGTCTTGGTCGTGCCGAGCAGCCGGTTGTCGTTGTAGATCGCGACCTTCGACGCGAACATGTCCTCGCGCGCGTCCTGGTCGTTACCGTCGCCGACAAAGCCCTGCTCGTCGCCCGAGTAGATCGTCGGCACGCCGCGCAAGGTCAGCAGCATCGCGTTCGACAGCAGGACGCGCTTCAGCACCTCCTCGTCAGACGCCTGCGGGAACGCCTTTCGCACGTAGGTGGCGAAGCGGCCATCGTCGTGGTTGCCGGTGAAGGTCGGCAGGATCGCCGCGGTGTCGACGCCCTTCGCATACAGCACGTCGCCGTCGAACAGCGCCTCGAACGCATCGGTGCCGCGCGTGCCGGCGACCGTCTCGACCACCGCCTGGCGGAACGCGAAGTCGAGCACCGCGGGCAGCTTGTCGACGATCGTGTGCTGCGCGAGCACGGCGGGGCGAAGCTCGTGATCCGCGACTTCGCCGAAGATGTGGAAGTTCGGGATCCCGTTGGCCTGCGCGCGCGTCAGCATCGCCGGCACGAACTGCGTCCAGAATTCGGGGTTCACGTGCCGGGCGGTATCGATGCGGAAGCCGTCGACCTTGAACCGGTCGATCCACGATCCGAAGATGTCGATCATCCCGCTGACGACGCGCGGGTTCTCCGTCATCACATCGTCGAGCCCCGAGAAATCGCCCATCGTCGAGCTCTCGTTCATGAACGTGGTGTCGCCGCGGTTATGGTAATAGATCGGGTCGTTGAGCCACGCCGGCACCTTCACGTTACGCTCGGCGGCGGGCACGTAGGGCGTGTAGGCATAGGTCGTGTCGGTCAGCTTGGCGAAGTTCGCCGCGGTCCGAACGTCGTCCCCTACGAACCCGCCATTGATCGCCTTCCCGCCGAACCCGCCCTTGCGCTGGTACGGATACGCCGCACGGTCGCGATACGGGCACGGCATGCCGACCGAGCATTCGCGGTACTGGATCACGTCCGCCGTGTGGTTGATGATGATGTCCATATACACCTTCATTCCGCGCGCGTGCGCCGCGTCGACGAAGGCGGTCATGTCGGCATTGGTGCCGAGATGCGGGTCGACCTGCGCGAAGTCGGTGATCCAATAGCCGTGATAGCCAGCGGATTCGCGGCCCGGCGAACCCTGCACCGCCTTGTTCATGAAGATCGGCCCGAGCCAGATCGCGGTCGCGCCGAGATGCTGGATATAGTCGAGCCGCTTGGTCAGGCCCTTCAGATCGCCACCGTGATAGAAGCCCTTGGCGGTCGGATCATAGCCCGTCTTCAGCCGATCGCCGGCGATCCCGCCGCGATCGTTGGTCGGGTCGGCATTCTCGAACCGGTCGGGCAGGACGAAATAGATCACCTCGTCCTGGGGCGCACGCGCGCGGTAGTCGGCGGGCGGTACGGTTGCCGCGCCGGACAGCGCAAGCAGGATGGCGGCGGCGATGCTCATGCGCCGAGCCCTGCGGATGCCGCGCAATGCTGCGCGACGAACGCGGCATGGTCCTGCATCTGCACCACTTCGCGCGCGTTCAACTTGTCGATCGTGTCCATGAATTCACCCAGATCGTTCGTGGAAATCGCGTCGGCCAGCGGGTGATGCCCACCCGGCACGATGCCTTGCCCTGCCAGCACCTGAAGCCAGCCCACTTCGGTGAACAGCTCCTCATGCTCGCGGACGATGTGTCCGTTGCCGCGCCACAATTCGATCTTCGCGGCGAGCGTGTCGGGGACCTCCATGTCGCGGCACTCGCGCCAGAACGGTGTGTCGTCGCGCGCGGTCGCCTTGTAGTGCAGGATGATGAAGTCGCGGATGCGCTCGTATTCGAAGTCGCTCTGGCGGTTGAACTCGGTGCGATCGGCGTCGGCGATGACGCGGCCCGGCAACAGCTTCAGCAACCGTGCGATAGCCGACTGGATCAGGTGGATGCTGGTCGATTCCAGTGGCTCCATGAACCCTGCCGCCAGCCCAAGCGCGACGACGTTGCGGTTCCACATCCGGTTGCGCTTGCCGGTACGGAACGCGATCGTCCGCGGGTCCGCCATCGCGGGCCTGTCGAGCGCGGCGAGCAACGTCGCGGTCGCTTCGTCCTCACTCATATGCGCGCTGGAGAAGACGACGCCATTGCCGGTGCGATGCTGCAACGGGATTCGCCACTGCCAGCCAGCGCTATGTGCGGTCGAGCGCGTGTACGGCGTGAAGGCCTCGCTGCGCGCCGACGGTACCGCGATCGCCCGGTCGCACGGCAGCCAGTGCGTCCAGTCCTCGTAGCCGGTGCCGAGCGCCTCCTCGATCAGCAGCCCGCGAAAGCCGGTGCAATCGATATACAGGTCGGCGGCGACGGTCGTTCCGTCCTCCAACACCAGTCCGGAAACGTCACCGGTATCGCCGTCGCGCGTCACACGGACGATCTCGCCCTCGATCCGGTTGACGCCGCGTGTCTCCGAATAGCGTCGCAGGTAGCGCGCATAGAGCCCGGCATCGAAATGATACGCGTAGGGCATCGACGGTAGCGTGCGGGCGGTACGGGCAGGACCACGCTGCATCCGCTCGGCAAGCGCCGCGTGTGTGTTGAGCGAATAGGCGCCGAGATCGCCGGCCAGCCCGAGCGACCGTGCACGAAGCCAATATTGATGGAACGGCAGCAATCCGACATCGCGCCCGACATCGCCGAACGCGTGCATGTAGCGATGGCCCGGCTTGAACCAGTCGACGAACTCGATCCCCAGCTTGAACGTACCGCCGGTCGCCCGCAGGAACGCGTCCTCGTCGAGCCCGAGCGCGTCGTTGAACAGATGGATCTGCGGGATCGTCGCCTCGCCGACCCCGACCGTGCCGATCGCGTCGGACTCGATCAGGTCGATCTCGTACCCCGTCTCCAGGAACCGCGCGAAGGTTGCGGCGGCCATCCAGCCGGCGGTACCGCCACCGGCAATGACGATGCGCAAGGGGCGGTCGGCCATAGTCTGCGTCCCGTTTTCAAACCGTCAGGTGCCCGTCGGCAGGGCCTCGCGGGGCGGCATCCACCGCCCCGCACCCCGGTCAGAACTTGTACGTGATGCCCACATAGTAATCACGGCCATAGCGCTGGTAATCGATCACCTGGCGCGGATCGTCGTTCTGGTACGTCACGAACGGCCGGTCGGTCAGGTTCTTCGCCTGCGCGAGGATCGCGAAGTTCGCGAGCGGGCCGGACTGGAACTCATAGCCGATCTGCGCATCCAGGATCGCTTCCGCCCGGGCGGTGCGATAGGTCGGGTTGGCCGACAGGCCGGCGACTTCGGCCAAGAAGCTCGAACGATAGCGATAGTTCGCGCGCGCCTGGAAACCCCATTTCTCGAAGTAGATCGTGCCGCTGCCGGTCCATTTGGACAGGCCGGGCAGCGTGATCGCCTCGGTCGGGTTGCTGCCATACTTGATCGTCGACTGCGTGTAGTTGCCGCTGGCGAACATGCCGAACCCGTCGAGCGCCGACGTGATCGCCTTGAACGGCAGCGACAGGGTTGCCTCGACGCCCAGCACTTCGCCGCGACCGGTATTGTCGGGCGTCGAGATATTGCCGATCGTCTGGCCTGCCGCGATCACCTGCGCCTGCTGCGCCGCGGTCAGCGCCGGCAACAGCGCCGAGAAGTCATAGGGCAGCGAGTTGTTCGGATCGACGAAGTCGGTCAGGTGCTTGAAGTAGCTCGACAGCGCGACATAGCCGCCACCGCTGAAATACTTCTCGAACGACAGGTCGATGTTGGTCGACTGGTACGGCTTCAGATTGACGTTGCCGCCGGTCGAGGTGAACACCGGGAACAGGCCGGCGGGCGTCTGGCCGATGTTGGTCAGGTTGATCGCCACGTCCTGCGTCACGCGCTCCTGGTCGAGGCGCGGACGGACCATCGTCTGCGAAGCGCCGACCTTGACGAAGCCCAGCGGGATCAGCTCGACCGACATCGTCGCCGACGGCAGGAAGTTGGTGTATTTCACCGATTCCGTCACCGGTGCGATCGTCACCGCGCCGCCGACGACGCTGGCGATCTGCCCGGTCGAGCTCTGGTCCGAATGCACGACCTGCGCACCGATCGAGCCCTTGAGCGGCTTGTCCCCGACCAGCCCGTCGATCGTGACCTTGGCGTAACCGGTCCACACCTTCTCAAGCACGACATTGTCGCGCACCAGCGCGGATGGCCGGCCGTCGAACGCGGACTGCAGCGTGTTGTTGTAGAGATACAGCGGGTCGAGCGTCAGCATCTGCGGGATGCCGAGATAATCGAGTGCCACGTTGGAGCCGAGCAGCGCTTCGCTCGGCACGGTGCTGCTGAGCGGCGAATTGCTCGCCACGGTGCAGTTCACGCCGCCGCCCGGCGGGCACAGGAAGTAGGACGTGTAGGCGCTGGTCTTCTTGCGCTGGCTGTAGTTGCCGCCGGCTTCCCAGCCCTTGACGACGCTGTTCGAGAACTCACCGTTCAGGCTCGCGCGGAGCGACTTCAGGTCATCCTTGAAGCTCGGCCGGTTGAGGAAGCCGGTCTGCACGACCTGCTGGTTGCCGTTGTTGCCCCACCCTTGCGGATCGGTCAGCTTGAAAACGTTGGTGTCGGTGTAATCCAGCGTCGGCGAGAAGGTGTAGGTGCCGTTGCCGTTCTGCTTGACCGTGACGGTATCGGCCGCGCCGCTCTTGGCGAACCCGGTGCCGGTGTTGGTTTCCAGCAGGAAGTCGGTGCGATCGGCATGGCTCCAGCTGGCGTCGACGTTCAGGTGGATCGTGTCGGTCAGCTTCAGGTCGTTGTTCCAGCCGAACGAGTAATTGTCCGCCTTGCGCTGGTTATAGTCGTTGCGCTGAACGCCGAAGACGTTGCCGAACGTCGCGTCGGTGACGAAACCGTCGCTGCTCGTCACGCCCGAAACTGTCGTGCCGCCGACCGTGCCGGCGCTGGCCAGCTGCCCTGCGAGCGGGAATTCGATGCCGCGCAGGATCTGCGTTTCCTCGAAATGCGAATACAGCGCGTCGAAGGTCGAATGGAAAGTGTCGGACGGCTGCCACTCGATCGTCGCGACGCCGCCGTAGCGCTTCAGTTCGTTCGACTGGACATAGGGCTTGGCGCCGTTGACGAGGAACGGATCGGCCGTGGTGCCGGTGCCGCTATAGCCCCAGGCATTGTAGCGCTCGTTCTGCGACGGCGTCTGCGTCGCGGACACGCCGATCGCGATGCCCAGCGTGTTGTCGGCGAACTTGTCGACATAGGTCGCCGACGCGCGATAGCCGTAGCGCGTGCCGTCGGGATTGAGCTTGTCGATGCCGTTCATCTGGCCGCGCGCGCTGATCGCGACGATCCGGTTGGGCTGGTCGAGCGGACGCAGCATGCGCAGGTCGACCGTGCCGGCGATGCCCGCGGCGATCAGCGATGCGTCGGCCGATTTGTAGACGTTGACGGTCTTGAAGAATTCCGACGGATACTGGTCGAACTCGACGCCGCGATTGTCGCCGGTCGTGACCTGTTCGCGGCCGTTGAGCAGCGTGGTCGAGAAATCGGGGCCGAGGCCGCGGATCGACAGACGCTGGTCGCGCCCTTCGAGCCGCTGCGCCGTCACGCCGGGCAGGCGGGCGAGCGAATCCGCGATCGACACGTCGGGCAGCTTGCCGACGTCTTCCGCGGAGATCGAATCGACGATCAGGACCGACTGGCGCTTGATCTTCGCGGAGGATTCGAGACCTGCGCGGATACCGGTGACGACGATATCGTCCCCGCCGGAGGCGACGTCCTGCGCCGCAGCCGGTGCGGCATCGGTCGGCTGCGGCGTCGGCTCCGCGACGGTTGCAACGGCGTCGGCCTGCACGGGCGCGGTCGGGTTGGCGTTCGCCGTACCGGGCGCCACCTGCGCGAACGCGGCCTGCGCCGGCAGGATCAAGGCGGCGGCGAGCGCGGTCGCGCTGACGCGCAGTGCGAGGCGGGCAGACGCGGATACGCGTGACGTGGCGCCCACGCGGCACGGTTCAAAATGGCTCATGAAATCCCCTTCGGGCGGGAATGTTTCCCGCGCATCCTCAACTGCTTCTGTCGGTATCTTCGACGTCGTGCGTAAGCGTCGATTGTCGTTGCATCGCTATATTTCGGGTGAGGTCGTTGCAAAAGAGACGAGCATACGTATTCACTGTTTCATGCAGAACGCGTCCAACCTGGCCGCTTGTCATGCGCTAAGGCGTTGACGATGAGCCGACGCCCGACATCGTTCGACATCGCGCAACTGGCGGGCGTGTCGCAGCCCACGGTGTCGCGGGCGTTGCGCGGCGCCAAGTCGGTGAACCCGCAGACCCGCCAGCGGATCGAGGCGATCGCGCGGAGCCTGCATTACGCCGTCGACAAGCACGCGTCCTCGCTGCGCAGCCAGTCCGCGAACACGCTGGCGTTGCTGTTCTTCGAGGAACCGGCCGAAGACGATTCGACGATCAATCCGTTCTTCCTGTCGATGCTCGGCTCGATCACGCACGCCTGCGCGCGCGCCGGCTACGACCTGCTGATCTCGTTCCAGCAATGGTCGGGCGACTGGCACGTCGATTACCAGGACAGCCGCAAGGCCGATGGCATCATCCTGCTCGGCTATGGCGATTATGAAGCGTATCGCGCCCGGCTCGATCACCTGACCGAACAGGGGACCAAGGTCGTGCGCTGGGGCGCTGTCGGCACCGGACCGGCCGGAATCACGGTCGGCTCGGACAACCGCGGCGGTGGCGCGGCGGCGACCGCGCACCTGATCGAACGCGGACGTCACCGGATCGCGTTTCTCGGCACGGCAGACGGACGCTACCCCGAGCTTGAGGATCGCTACCGTGGATACCGTGACGCGCTGGAGGCGGCAGGGCTGGCGGCGGACGACCTGTTGCAGGTCGACGCGATCACCACCGAAGACGCCGGCCAGGACGCCGTCGCCGAACTTGCCCGGCGTGGCGCGCAGTACGACGCGATCTTTGCGGCGAGCGACAGCATCGCGATCGGCGCGATGCGCGCGCTGGCGGCGGCGGGGCGGTCGGTGCCGGACGACGTGGCGATCGTCGGGTTCGACGACATCGCCTCGGCGCAACTGACAAACCCGCCGCTCACCACTGTCACGCAGGACGCGCGGCGGGCGGGGGAGGCGCTGGTGCGCACGTTGCTGGCCAGTCTCCACGACGAAGCGGTCGACGGCGCGCCGTTGCCGACCCAATTGGTCATCCGGGCGAGCAGCGGCGCTTCCGCGTGAGCGCCAGCGCGATCAGTCGTCGTACAGGAACAGATTAAGCGTTAGTCGCCCTGCCAGCGGATCGGTTGTCAGTGTCACCTCCGGCGGCAGGTACGCGCAATGCAGCGTGTTGCCCGCATAGATTAGCGCGCGGTTGAACACGGCCGGCTGGACCGCAATGCTCTCATACAAGGCGGTGTCACCGGCGATATACGACGCATCGGGCATCCCGTGCGAGCGGACGCCCGCCTCCAGCTCCGCGCGGAACCGGTCGAGCCGCGACGCATCGACGCTTTCGAACCCCGTCGATCGCTGCCGATAGAATGCGGTGCCACCCTGCTCGCCCTGGCCCAGGAACAACAGGACCGCGATCCGCCGCGATTCCACGCCGTCGAAATGCGGCAGGCGCTGGATCGGGGCGAGGTCGCCGGGCGCGGTGGTCACCAGCGAATAATAGGCTTCGGACACCGCCGGGGCGGGATCGAGCGCGAAATGCTCGGAGAGCAACGGTGCGATCCGGCGCCGCATCGTGTCCGCGAGGCGCGGCGGGACGGCCGCGCGAATGCCGGGATAATGCGGGCCTATCGCGGTCATGCGCAGACTCGCCGCATCCTCGCGCAGCGCCTCCGGATCGGGCCAGAACGCGTCGATCGCGATCAACGGGCGCTGCTCGTGGCCTAGGTGATGAACGGCGATTTCGGGCATGACGATCCTTTCGTCCCTCATGCCGCTAACCTGCGCGCGGCGCGAAGGTATTCGTATGCATGGTTGTTTTGCCGCCTGCTTGGCGTCAAGCCGGGCCAGCAGGACCGTCATGCGAACAAGCGACGGCCGACCAGGAGAGCTGCGTTTGACCGAGAAACCAGTCCAGGGCTTTGCCGGTCTATGGAACATCAGCTTCGGCTTTTTCGGGATCCAGATCGGCTTCGCGCTGCAGAACGCCAATATGAGCCGGATCTTCCAAACGCTCGGCGGATCGCTCGACGATCTGTCCTATCTCTGGGTGGCAGCACCGCTGACCGGACTACTCGTCCAGCCGATCATCGGCCATTACAGCGATCGCACCTGGACCCGCTTCGGGCGTCGCCGGCCGTATTTCTTCGCCGGCGCGGTGTTCGCCGCGCTTGCGCTGTTCGTGATGCCCGAAGCGAAAATGCTCTGGCTTGCCGCGCTGACGCTATGGGTGCTCGACGCCTCGGTAAACGTGTCGATGGAGCCGTTCCGCGCGTTCGTTGGCGACATGTTGCGCAAGGATCAGCACACCGCCGGCTATGCGATCCAGACCGTCTTCATCGGCACGGGGGCGGTCGTCGGATCGATCTTTCCCTTCGTGCTCGCGCATCTCGGCGTCTCGGGCGATGCGCTGTCGGGAGTCCCCGATACGGTGCGCTACAGCTTCTGGTTCGGGGGTGCGGCGCTGTTGCTCGCCGTGCTCTGGACGGTCGGCAGCACGCGTGAATACAGCCCCGACCAGATGGCATCGTTCGCCGGACGCAACGCGGACGAGCGACCCGCGATGCCCGGCAACGCACTCGCCGGCCGTGGCTTGGCTGGCGGGCTCGCGTGGATCGCTGCCGGCATCGCAGTGATCGTCGCGGTGCCCGAACTGGCGTTGCAGAAGGAAGTGTACCTGCTCGGCGGATTGTTGATCGCATTCGGGATCGCCAATCTCGCCGCAACCGTTCTCGCGCGCCGCGGCGATACGGACAATGCCCTCGTCCACATCGTCGGCGACTTCGCGGCCATGCCCGACGTCATGAAACGCCTCGCACTCGCCCAGTTCTTCAGCTGGTCCGCGCTGTTCATCATGTGGATCTTCAGCACGCCGGTCGTCGCGCAATATATGTTCGGATCGAGCGATGCGACGAGTGCCGCCTACAACGCCGGCAGCGATTGGGTCGGCGTGCTGTTCGCGGTCTACAACGCGGTGGCGGCGTTGGTCGCGCTGCTGATCCTGCCCCGACTCGCCAAGCGGATCGGCCGCGTAAGGACGCACATCGCGTGCCTGCTGTGTGGCGCGGCGGGGTTCGCCAGTTTCCTGGTCGTTCGCGATCCGACGCTGCTGATCGTCAGCGAAGTAGGCATAGGCATCGCCTGGGCGTCGATCCTCGCCATGCCCTACGCGATCCTTGCTTCCAGCCTGCCGCAAGCCAAGCTCGGCATCTACATGGGGCTGTTCAACATCTTCATCGTGCTTCCACAGCTTCTCGTCGCCACGCTGATGGGGTCGGTGCTGAAGGCGTTCTTCCCGACCGAACCGATCTGGACGATGGCCTTCGCCGCGGTCGTCATGGTCCTTGCGGCATTGGCAATGCTGCGCGTTTCCGAAATGAAGGATGGAGCTTCCTGACTGGCCCCGATACGCATCACCCGTTGGATGGTAAACCGGGAGAGCCTTATGTCGAAGGGTGTCGCATGACGGGGCCGCTAGCAGGCGTGACGATCGTCGAATTCGACGCGATCGGACCCGTGCCGTTCGCCGCGATGATGCTTGGCGACATGGGCGCGGAGATCGTCCGGATCGTCCGGCCGGGCCGCGGAACGAGCGCCAGTGCAGACGGGCCGGCCCTCGGCCGTGGGCGACGCAGCGTCGAACTCGACCTGAAGACCCAGGCGGGGCGCGACGACGCATTGTCTCTCGTCGCGAAGGCCGACGCGCTGCTGGAGGGTGCGCGGCCCGGCGTCATGGAGCGGCTCGGGCTCGGTCCGGCGGACTGCCATGCCGCCAATCCCGCGCTCGTCTACGGCCGAATGACGGGTTGGGGCCAGACCGGGCCGCTGGCGCAGGAGGCCGGGCACGACATCAACTATCTCGCGTTGACCGGTGCACTCCACGCGATCGGCCCGGCGGATCGACCTGTCCCGCCGCTCAATCTGGTCGGCGATTATGGGGGCGGCGCGATGATGCTCGCACTCGGCGTCGTCGCGGGCGTGCTGGCCGCGCGCGGCAATGGGCAGGGCAGGGTGGTCGACGCGGCTATGACCGACGGGGCCGCTTTGCTGTGCAGCCTGTTCTACACGCTGCACGCGGCAGGCCAGTGGACCGACCGGCGCGAGGCGAACATGCTTGACGGTGCCGCGCCGTTCTACCGCTGCTATGCGTGCGCGGATGGCAAGCATGTCGCGGTCGGCGCGATCGAACCGCAGTTCTTCGCCAAGCTGCTCGCCGGTCTCGGCCTAGCCGACGACTGGCGCGCGGTGCAGCACGATCGGACCCGCTGGACCGAGATGGCGGCGGCGTTCGAAGCGGAGTTTGCAAAGCGCCCGCGCAACGCATGGGCAGACCATTTTGCCGGCACCGATGCCTGCGTGACGCCAGTGCTCGATTTCGCCGAAGCCCCGAATCACCCGCATAACGTCGCGCGCGGGACGTTCGTTGACGGCTTCCCGGCACCCGCACCGCGGTTTGGCGCGGTCTGAGGGTAGCTCAGACCGGCGGCGGACACGCCTTCATCGCTTGAGTCATGCGGCGCATGGCATCCAGCACGCGTTCGTAGTTGAGCGGCTTGGGCAGGAACACGGCGCGCTCCGGCATGTCTTCCTGCGCCGGTGCCGCACCCGCGGTGATGATGATGATCTCGATCGGCGGCCAACGCTTGCGAACTGCGGCGGCCAGCGACATCCCGTCCATCGCCCTCGGCATGTCGATGTCGGTCAAGACGAGCCGAACGTCGGTCCGCGTCTCCAGAAGCGCGACGGCGTGCGCCGCGTCCTGCGCCTCCAAAACCTCGAACCCTGCACGTTCGGCCATGTCGATCATGTCCATCCGCTGCAACGGTTCGTCCTCGACGACGAGGATGATCGCGCATCGTGCGTCAGGCTGGGGGTCAGGTGCAGTGCCAGTCACGCTTGTTCCACTTCCGCGAGCAAGGCTTGAAACGTCGCTTCCAGACCCGCCTGTTCATAGCGAACCTCGGAGCCGCCGGTTCCGACCAATCCAAGACGAATTAGCCGCGATCCGAACCCTTTAAGAGTCGGCGCGGTCGCCGCGGGGCCATTGCGCTCGCGCCAGTCGAGCACCAGCCGGCAATCGTCGCCCGTCCCGGTCAGCTGCCAGTCGATCGCTACCGTCCCGCCGTCGACCGAAAGCGCACCGTATTTGATCGCGTTGGTGGCAAGCTCATGCGTCAGCAACGACGTCGACAGTGCGGCGCGCGCGCCCATCTCGACCGCCGCGCCCGACAGCGTGCAACGATCGCGGACGCCGGCCCCGTCGAGCACCCCGCCAAGGATGTCGCCGAGCGTCGCCGCCTTCCACCGGCCCGCGGTGAGCGCTTCATGGCCGCGCCCGAGCGCCTGAAGTCGGTGCGTAAACGCCTCGAGACCCTCGGGTGAGGCGTCGCCGCGCAGCGTCTGTGTCGCGACCGCCTGCACCATCGACAGCGCATTCTTCAGTCGGTGCGCGATCTCGCCGTTGACGACATCCTGCTGCTCCTGCTCGCGGCGCCTAGCGTTCGCGGTTTCCAGCCGGTCGGCGGCACTCCGCAGGAAAGCGACCTCGTCGCTGGTCCACGCATGCGGACTGGCCTTGTGGATCAGCAGGACCGCGACCGCGCGGTCTCGCTCGCGAACCGGCACCAGGACGACGGCGCGGGCCATGACCGCCTGCCACGCCGGCGTCTCCGCAGCGGTCCGGGCGTCTATCCACGTATCGTTCACGACGAGGATCTGGCCATCGAGCAACGCCTGGCGCAGGTTGCCGTAATCGTCGAACCGGTAATCGCCGGCGATCGGCGGCATGCCTTCCAGCGACCAGCCGGGCGACACCCGGATGATCTCACGCGTGTGATCCATCTCGCCGAACGTGACCCGCGCCGCGCCGATCGCGTCGCCGATGATCTGCGATGCGGCCGTGATCATCTCCTCGGCGCTGATGTGTTCGCGCAACGCGTCGCCGAGCAAGAGCAGCGCATCGCGGCGCTTGATGTCTTCGATCCGGGTCGTCACCTCGTGGAAGATCACGGCGAAATCGTCGTCCCCGACCCATTGCGCAGTGCCGTCGTACCAGCGGCCGAACACGCCGACCTGGCGCGTGAAGTGGATCGGCGCCCGCGTGTCGACGACCTGCGCGAGCTCCAGGACCCACTCGTCCTCGATGCCGGGGATCAGGTCGCGGATCGTCCTCCCGCTCGCGGCCTCCGGCGCGATGCCGACCAGCGTTCCCCACGCATCGTTGACCTCCTCATAGCGCCAATCGTGGATGCTGGAGTCCTCGCCGCGCAGCACGCGCGCGTATATGAAGCCCTTGTCCATCTTGCGGTACAGATCGCGCCAGCGCTGGTCGCTGATCTGTTGCGCGGCTTTGGATGCGTCGCGGGCCGCGGCAGCCTCCGACAGGTCGATCGCGTCGCGGCGCATCTCCAGCAACGCCACGACCTGTCGCGCCAGGCGTTCCAGCGCGTCCGCCTGCGTATCGGTCAGCCCATCGGGACGCGGCACGGTATCGATCACGCACAGCGCGCCGACGACGCCGAAACGCGTGTTCAGCGGGACGCCGGCATAGAAGCGGATACCGTCTTGCGCGACGACGAGCGGGTTGTCGGTGGTGCGATCGTCGGCAGCCAGGTCGCCGATGACGATCATGTTTTCTGCCGCGACGACGTGCCGACACACGGAGCGGTCGAGATCGGTTTCGCAGGGCGCGAATCCGGTACGCGCCTTGAACCACTGGCGATCCTTGTCGAGCAGCGAGATCAGGGCCGTCGGCGTGTCGCAGATCTGCGCGGCCAGCGCGACGATGTCGTCGAAATTGATTTCGGGTGCCGTGTCCAGCACCGCATAGCGATCGATCGCCTGTAACTCGTTCATGGTGCGCCCCCTCCTACATGCCCGGGAGCACAGCCTGATCTTCTACTGATACCGTGATGCAACCACCGGATAAACAAACATTCTCTTTGTGCCGTTCAGCCGCAGAAAAAGTGCGCGGCCGATGCGGTTTCACGTTCGTTAGACGTCCGCGAGACCGCCCGATCGTCCCGCGTTCGAAAGGAAAACAGCTGATGTCGAACCTGAGCCTGCAAGACCTGTCGAAAAAGATGGCGAAGCTCGACTTCGCGATGATGACGACCCGGTCTTCCAATGGCGTCCTCACGTCGCGCCCGATGAGCAACAACGGCGACGTAGAATATGCGGGAGACAGCTATTTCTTCGCCTATAAGGCATCGCGCAAGATCACCGAATTGCAGGCAGATCCGCATGTGTCGCTGACCTATACGGGCGCGGCCGGCATGCTGGGCGGTCCGCCGCTGTTCGTGACCGTCGAGGGGGCAGCGGTCCTCATCGAGGACGAGCAAGCCTTTGCCGATCACTGGACCAAGGACCTCGACCGCTATTTCCCCGAAGGTATCGATACGCCGGGGGTCGTCATGATCCGCGTCCATGCCGCCAGCATCCGCTACTGGGATGGATCGGACGAGGGCGAGATCACGGTCTGACCCAACGCTCAGCGAGACTAGTCGCGGAACGGTCACGCGAGGTTCGGCATGAAGCGGTTCGCATTATCGCGTTGCCGCGGTTGAGAGGACGCGCCATTCCCTGACGGACAAGATTTCCGGGAGAGACAATGGTGCGCACGGCCTCGATCCTATCCATCACGACGTCACTGATCGCGGCGACCATCGCTGTCGCCACGTCCGCACAGACCGCGATCCCCGTGGCCAAGGTGGATGGCGGAACGGTGACGGGCGTTGTCGACAAGACGGTCGTGGCGTTCAAGGGTATTCCCTTCGCCGCACCGCCGGTCGGGCCGCTGCGCTGGCGGGCTCCGGAACCGGTCAAGCCATGGTCCGGGGTTCGTGCCGCCAACGCGTTCGGCCATGACTGCATGCAGCTGCCTTTCCCCAGCGACGCGGCGCCGCTCGGCACGACGCCAGCCGAGGACTGTCTGGTGGTCAATGTCTGGCGTCCGGTTTCGGCTGCCAAGGCGAGGCCGGTCGTGGTCTGGATTTATGGCGGCGGGTTCGTCAACGGCGGCTCGTCGCCGGCGGTCTATGACGGCGCAGCGTTCGCGCGACAGGACGTCGTGTTCGTCAGCTTCAACTACCGGCTCGGTCGGTTCGGTTTCTTCGCGCATCCCGCCCTGAGCGCCGCGAACGAAGGTCCGCTCGGTAATTACGGGCTGCTCGATCAGATCGCCGCGCTGAAATGGGTCCGCGCCAACATCGCGCAATTCGGCGGCGATCCGGCGAGGGTCACGCTGATGGGAGAATCGGCGGGCGGGTCGTCCGTGCTGAACCTGATGGCGTCGCCGATGGCCAAGGGGCTGTTCCAGCAGGCGATCTCGATGTCCGGCGGTGGCCGAAAGCTGGTCGGCGGCGTCGCGCTGCGGACCACCAGACCAGGCGAAGCGTCGGCGGAGAACATGGGCGTGAATTTTGCGCAGAGCGTCGGCATCGCGGGGAACGATGCGAAGGCGTTGGCGGCCTTGCGCGCGTTGCCGGCGGAGCAGGTGCGCGGCGACATCAACCTCGCCAATCGCGGCCCGGTCGACAAGCCGACCTATGTCGGCGGGCCGATTGTCGATGGCCGGATCGTCGTCGGCACCACCGATGGCGCGATGCGGGCGGGCACGGCGATGAAGATCCCGATGATGGTCGGCGCGACGAGCGCGGATATCGGGTTCTTCGCCGAGAGGTCGAAGGATGCGCTGTTCGCCACGTTCGGCGCGCACGCCGCCTCCGTCCGCGCTGCCTATGATCCGGCGGGGACGGCCGACCTGTCGGCGGTCGGCCCCGAGGTTTCGCGCGATCGTCTGATGATCGAGCCAGCGCGGCTCGTCGCGCAGGAAACCCAGCGCGCCGGACAGCCCGCGTTCCTGTACCGGTTCGGCTATGTCGCGGCATCGATGCGCAAGGACTGGCCGGGCGCGCCGCATGCGACCGACATCCCGTATTTCTTCGACACGGTCGCCGCGAAATACGGCGCGGCCCTGACCGCCGAGGACGCCAAGGCTTCGCAGCTGGCCAACGCCTATGTCGTGAACTTCGTGCGCAAGGGCGATCCGAACGGCGCCGGCCTGCCGACCTGGTCCCGGTTCGATACCGCCAGGGGGAACGTCCAGATCCTCGATGCGAAGGGAACCGCGGAGACCGTCGTCGATCCGCTTAAGCCGCGCCTTGATGCGATCCAGGCAGCGGCACCGCAATAAGGGAAGCGGGGCCGGCCGCCATGCCGGCCCGTGCCGCGTCGCCGCTGCCACCGGCGCGATTGACAGGGGCGGGGCAACGACGCGGGTCGCCGCCCTGCCAAGTCAGCAGAACGGGCGGCGGCGGCTCACGGTTTGATCCTCAAACCGTGAGCCGCCGCCGGGGTTATGAAGACGTGATCTTGTAGCGCGCATATTGCTTGTCGACGCTCGGCTTGAGGCGCCGCGCGATGGCCAGTTCCTTGACGGACTCGGCATTGCGTTGGAGGCTGGCCAGGACGATTGCGCGCATGAAATGGCTTTCCGCCTGACCCGGCGCCGCGGCCAGCACCGCATCAAGGTCGGCCAGCGCCTCCTCATATTTCCCAAGCCGATACCAGACCAGGGCCCGGCTATCGAGCGCGCTGCTCGTGTCGCTGCTGAGTTCGATCGCCGACGTGCAATCCTTCAAGGCGCTTTCCAGCATCAGCTGGCGCGTACCCTTGACCCAACACCGCTCGTTCATCAACGACGGCGACCCCGGCTTGTCGTCGATCAGACTGTCGAACAGCGCGAGCGATGCCGCCGGGTCGCCATATTCACCCAGCACGCTCGCCTTGGTTTCGCGGTAGGTATTGCGCAAATTGCCACCGAGCGCGATTCGCTCGTCGAGGAGCGCGATCGCACCCGCCAGATCGCCGCGTTCGGCCTTGATCGAACTGACCCGGCCGATCGCATCGCCCGATGACGGGTCGAGCGCCCGCGCAGCTTCCGCGTCGGCGAGCGCACCCGTCATGTCGGCGAGTTCGTACGAGATCGCCGAACGCTGGAGATACAAGGCGACGGTGGGCGCGATCGCGATGGCCTGCGTCAGATCGGCCACCGCGCCTCGGCGATCGCCGATGCCGCTACGAAGCGACGCGCGACTGGTATAGCCGCTGGCCTCTTCGAGATCGTTTGCGATCGCTTTTGCAAAGACCGCCTCGACCGCCTTGATCTGCGTCGCGCCTGGCGGATCCCCGGCCGTGAGGTCCCAACGACGCCGCGTATCGACCGGCGCGACGATGCGCGGCGCGCGCGCCTTCGCGGTCGTGATCGCATCGCGCTCGGTGGGAATGCGCGCGTTGGCGATTTCCCCGCCGACCGTATCGATCCGTTCGTCGAGCGTGAACATTCCCCCCGGCCGTCGCGCATCGCGGACGACGTCATAGCCCGCGATATGCGCTTTCAGATTGGGCCCTCCCTCCAGGCTGAAGCCACGTCCGCCGTCGGGCAGCCGCAACCGCAGGCGATAGCGGATGCCGGCCGGCGCGTTGACCGCGACCGGGATGGACGCCCAGCTTGCCTTGCTGCGATCGGGATCGAAGCTCAACTGGTCGAGCAACCGATCGACGGACCGCTTGCGCCGCCGATCGTCGGTCGTCCACGTCGTGCTGGTGACGCCGTGGGCCTTGAGCGTCACCGTACCGGTCACCGGATCGGACGTGATCGAGGTGTCGGAGAATTGGCTCTCGCCCATGAAGGTCTGCAAGAATGCGCCGACGGCGTCGCGCTGTTCCTTTTCAGCCAACTGAGTCTTGGCCATCGCGAGCATCGCGGCAGGTTGCCCCTGGACGATCGCGGTCGCCTCGAAACTGCTCGGGATATCGACGCTCGCGCTTTCGTCCGCGTCGACGCTCAGATCGATGACCGGTCGCGCATTGGCGTGTGTCGCAATTCTGACGAGCGCCGCCCCCTCCGGCCGGACCGGCAGCACATACCCCGCCGCCGGCGTATCGTGGATGTCCGCGAGCCTGGAACCCGATCCCGTCCCGTCAAGCCACAGCGTCTCGGTATCGATCACCGCCTTGACGAAGACGTGATTGAACGCCGCCGCGCTCGGCAGCCGTTCGGGCACGAAATCGCCCGAACCGACCGCGGCCAGCACCGGCTCGGCGTCGATTCCCATCGCCCGGAGCAAAGATAGCAACAGCACGGTCTTCGCCTTGCAGTCGCCATAGCGGACCTCCCAGGTCCGCGCCGGCTTTTGCGGGACATAGTTGCCACCGTCCATGCCGACCGCGAGGTAGCGGATCTTCTCCTGCACGAGTTCCAACGCGCGCTGCGCCCTGCCGATCTTGGACGGCTCGGCCTTCATGATCGCAGCCACTTCGCCGGCGAGCGGCGATCCGAGCGCGATGCCGTTGGCGTCAGGACCATACAGCGGCGCAAACGTCTTGGAGACGTCGGCCCAATCGACGAACGTCGCGAATTCGAGCATCGGCGCATGCAGAAAGCGACTGGGCGCGTCCGCCGGCATCTCGACCTGTTTCGGCGCGGGCAGCGTCAGATCGAGCGACGTGTAGTCGCTGTCCCGCACTGGCGACACGGTCATGCCGCTCGCCTGCATCTTCCAGCGCGGCGGCGTCCCGGTCGGCCACGATATGCGTGCCCGGGCAAACCCGACACGGACGGGTAAGGCGAGCACGGGCACGATGTTCTGAACGCGGCCACCCAGCGCATCGTCCTTCGCGGTGGTGGACGCGCGCAGACGCAGGATGTCGCCGACCTGCAGACCTTCGACGGCCAGGGTGGCCGTAAGAATTCCCGTGAGTTCGCGTTGTTCGAGCGCCTGTTCGCGGCGCAAGACGGTGAACTTCTGCCCTTTCGCCAACACATCGATCCGCTGGCCCGCGCGCAGGATCGACAGTTCGTGAATGATCAGATCGCCCTTGTCGGGCGCCCAGGGCAAGGTGAGCGACGTCGCCTGCGCCAACATCTCGGGCGACGCGATGCGTGACGCGACGTCCATATACGCCCAGAGGCGCCCGTTCTCGATCCGTTGCTGCGTGTCGTAGATCAGTATCGCAGGACTATCGACACCGGTCGTCGCAGTGGTCGGCGCGGCGGCGGGGACGATCCAAGCCGGCGCCGCCTGATACAGGGGAACATCGCTCGCATAGAGCGGCGCGCTCGCCACACAACTCAACGTCGCCACCGCGACGCGCACACCGATCCGTACCATTCAGCCCCCCAGCCAATCCCATATACTAGCGCTATCCGCCAACCGACCGCACATCCGCCAAGCGGGCGCGTTACTGTAGATGCCAAGTGTTGATCACACGATATCGGAGCGGTCAAAGCAAAACGCCGGTCTGCACGGTATCGAGACATTGTCTGCAAATATCGAGGCAATGAATGAGACGGACTGGGACCCCGTTACCCCGCGTTCAACGCCGCAATAAACCCCGCCGCCCGCGCGCCCACGTCCGCCGCGGTCATCCCCGGCGCGTAGAGCGCGGAGCCGAGCCCGAACCCGGCTGCACCCGCCTGGCGCCACTCCGCCATGATGCCGGGGACGATCCCGCCGACCGGCAGCACGCGCGTGTCCTTTGGCAGGACCGCGCGCATTGCCTTCAACACGGCCGGGCTGGCGGCCTCGGCAGGGAACAGCTTCAGCGCAGCGGCCCCCGCCTCGAGCGCAGCGAATGCCTCGGTCGGGGTGGCGATGCCGGGCAGCGCGACATAGCCGCGCTCGGCCGCTGCGGCGATCACGCGGACATTGGTGTTGGGCGCGATGATCAGCGTGCCGCCGGCCGCGCCGACCGCGTCGACATCCTCGACGCGCAGCACGGTGCCCGCACCGACCACCGCGCGGCCCTTCAGCGTGCGGGCGAGGCGCGCGATGCTGTCGAGCGGATCGGGCGAGTTCATCGGCACTTCGAGGGTCGTGAACCCGGCCGCGACCAGCGCCTCGCCGATCGCCTCGACCTCGTCGGGCTTCACGCCGCGCAGGATGGCGATCAGCGGGCATATCGTGAAGGCCGCGTCGAAGGCTCGGCGGTGGGTCTGGGTGAGGGGGGGCGTCATGCTGCGAGATCCTGGATACGGGTGATGCCGGCCACGAAGGCGGTCTGGCTGTCGATGATGTGCGCGGTACCGCCGAGCGCGACGATCGCCTCGGCATAGAGCGCGCCCAAAATGGCGTCGGCGAGGATGTGGACAGTGGCGCCGGGTTCGATCCGCGCGGCGGTATCGGCCCCAATCAGCAACCCGCTGGCGAACGAAGCGGCGTGGGCGTCGTCGGCGAGGCCGAGCACGCCGCGCGCGCGGATCGCGAACAGGCTGGCGGCGAGATCGCGGTTGGCGCCCTCAGCGACGCCTTCGCGGAATGCGTCGCCCGGCTCGACCGCATGGCCAAGCTGGCGCGAGAGAACGCCGTGTGCGCGGAGAAGGGCAAACAGCTCGCCGGTCATCGCCGTGGTGAAGCGGGTGATCGCCCCAGCCTCGACGGTCGCCCATTTGCAGTGCGTGCCCGGCTGGCAAAGCAGCGCATCGGCAGGCACGAGATCGGCAGCAACGGCGCCGAGCAGCTGGACCTCCTCGCCGCGCATCACGTCCGCGTGGAGCCCGTCGCGATACGACAGGCCCGGCACGATCGCGGTGCGCGCATCGATCCAGTCGAGCGCGGCGGCGACATCGGGCAACCCCGCGGGGGCGGCGACATAGGGCACGCTGCGCCAGCCGATGTTCGATCCGACCATCCCGGCGAGCAGCATCGGCAGGTCGCCGAGCCGGCCGCGGATACCGGCGACCTCTGCCTCATACGCGCCCGAAGCGACATTGGCCGCGCCGCGATCGTCGCGCTCGGTGGCAACGACCTGGCCGTCCTCGATCCGGAAGGCGCGGCGGTTACTCGTGCCCCAGTCGACCGCGATAAAGGCATTCATGCTCACCACCCAGACTTCCCCACGACGTCGCATACAGCGCGACGACAACCATCACTATGACGACCGCTGCGATATCATGCCGTTTGCGTAAACGGCGATGCGCAGATCGATCCCAGTCAGGCGCATGCTCTTCTCACGCCAGCGCGCTTCGCCAGCCCCTGGGCTACAATTATACGACAAATATGGAATGTCCAGCAGGGGCTAGGCCGTCGTGCTCAGCAACGGGACACGACGAGCGGCCGGTCGCATGGGATGGGACGGATTGGAAATTACGCGGGCATAACAGGCTGGTAGCGTCGGTACGCAGGCGGTAGACCGCGGTCCATGCTCAAATATCTCGTCCCAATGCTCGTTCTGGTTCCTGCAGCCGCCACCGCCGAGGGCGTACCCCTGCGCAGCGGACGCTGGGACGTCACGTCGACGGTCGTCGAAGCGACCTTGCCAGGCGTTCCCCGCTTCCTGGTCGGGATGATGAAAGGCAAGTCGAAGGCGGAGCACAAGCGACTCTCGGCCGGGCAGGGGCTCGAGGCGTTGATCGCGCCCGATCCCAAGGCCAAGTGTCGCGTTGATAGCCAACGCGTCGCCGACGGGCGCTATGCCCAGTCTCTGTCCTGTCCGCAAAAGAGCGGCGAACCGCTGCGTGTCGTCCGCTCCGGTACCTATGACGCGACCGGTTTTGTCGGGCGAGCGACGATTTCCGGCACCGCGCCAAAGGGTGCCATGACGATGGTGCTCAACCAGCGCGCTGCACGCGTCGGGGACTGACCCGGGGGCGGAGTGACGCTAAGTGGTCGCTGGCTCAACAAGACTTGCGCCGATTTCGACCTTTCTAGGGAAGTCCGATCCGGATCTTCCGCGCCTACCGTACGAAGACGGCCAGTGAGCATGTATCGCGCCTTTACGAAACGGCCCTAACCCTCGCGGCGAAGACTTGCCGGGACACCGTCAAGCGGCCTACATCTGCGAAACATCGGGGCGGGGCCTGCGCATGAAGTACGGAAATGCAGTGGTCGCGCTCGCCTGTGGGGTAAGCCCTGCGCTGTCGCAGGACCCGGTTGCGAACCCCAGTCTTGCGACATCGGCCGGTGGCGTCCGCGATGCGGCCCATGCTCGCGATATCGCGCTGCGCCGGTTCGACGTCGCCGTCCGCTTGAACGGGTCGGTATCGGAAACGACGATCACCGCCAGTTTTGCAAATGCCGGGCGCGACGTCCTCGAAGGGGACTTTCGCCTCGCCTTGCCGAGGAACGCGGTTGTGACCGGCTATGCGCTCGATATCGGCGGCAGCCTGGTGGACGGCGTTCTGGTGGATCAGCCAAAGGCCAAGGCGGTCTACGAGGCGCAGGTCCGCCGACGTGTCGATCCCGGGCTCGCCGAAGTCGCCGCGGATGGCGGATTCCGCACGCGCGTCTTTCCGATCCCCGCGGGCGGAGGCCGGACGATCCGTGTCCGCTTCGTCGCGCCGCTGGGTGTCGAGGGCTATCGCCTGCCGCTCCGGTTCGCAGCGCCGAGCGAGGGCTGGACGGTCAAGATCGCCGCGACTGGCCTTTCGTCGACGCCGACGCTGTTGATGCCCGACGGCAGCGTCGGTCGCTGGCGCGGCGATGGCCAGGCGGCGGACGCAGCTGGCAAGAACGCGCTGAACGGCGCAATCGTCATCGGGCCGGTTGCGACCACCGACACGATCGTAAGCCGGCACCGGAGCGGAGAGCGGTTCGTACAGATCGAGGGCGTCTTGCCGCCAATCGGTCCCGCACCGAGCGGGGGGACACTGCGAATCTATTGGGACCGGTCGCGCTCGCGGCTCGGCGACCGGCATGACGCCGAATATGCGCTGGTGCGCCGGACGATCGCCGCCGAACGGCCACGCCGGATCGAGATCGTGACTTTCGCGAGCGATGGCGTGATGCGGAGCGTCGCCGACACGCCCGATGCCGCGATCGAGACGTTGCGCGGGGTCCGCTACCGCGGCGCCACCAGTTTTGCCGGGGCGGCCGGCGACGGCTCGGCCGATCATTGCCTGCTGTTCTCCGATGGCCGCCCGACGATCGATCGTGCGAGCGCCTTCTCGCCTAGCTGCCGGGTCGATGCCGTGACGACGTCCGCGGTCGCCGACATGGGCTGGCTGCGTCACCTTGCGACCCGTTTGGGTGGCCAGGCCTTTGCGCTTGGCGAGGACGGATCGGCCGTTGCCGCGGCGTTGTCGGCCGGAACCACCGGAGTGACCGCTATTGTCGACGAGGATGGCAACGCGCTTCCGTTCGCGGCGCTGGAGACGGCCGCCGGACGCTGGCGGGTCGTCGCGCGCGCGCCCGCGGTCGGCGGTATCCGGGTCCGCGTCGCGGGGCAGGAAATCGTGCGGTCGCTCGGCGAGGCGGTGGCTTTTGACGGCGACGGTGCGCTGGTCGGCTTCGACATGGTGGCAACGCTCGGCGGGACCGAGCAGCGCGCCGACTATGTCGCGACCAGTCGCCGGTACGAGATTGCGAGCCCGAGCCTGTCCTTCCTCGTTCTTGAACGGCCCGAGGACTATATCGCCGCCGATGTCGCGCCGCCGGCGAGCTATCCGTCGGACGCGCTGTCGCTGTACCTGGAACGTCGCAAACGGATCGATGGCGCGCGTGCCGACGAGAAGCAGGAGGCCCTGTCCAAGATAACGCAAGATTGGGCGGCGCAGGTCGCGTGGTGGAAACAACGCTTCGACCCGGTGGCGCGAGGCAGCGTGAAGAAGCGGGGGAATGCCACCGATAGCCGGTCCGCGGAGGCCATGGCACTGCCACCCCCACCCCCACCGCCGCCAGCGCCCGCTCCCGAACCGTCGGCGCCGCCCGTAGTGTACGCACCGCAAGCACCGTCGGCGCCGCAAGCACCGCCGGCACCTCGTCAGACGGGGTCGTCGGAGGCCGCTGATGTCGTGGTCACGGGCAGCATCGTGAAGCCATCGACGCCAGCGGTCTCGATCGACAGCTGGCAACCGGACCGCGAGTATCTGCGCGTGTTCGATGCCGCCCCGGGGCGCTTCGACGAGCGGTTCGGCGAGGCCGAGCGGCAGGCGGGGGGCGTCCCGGCCTTCTATCTCGATTCCGCCGAATGGTTGCGCCGGCACGGGCGGATCGCCGACGCGGTGCAGACGGCCTTGTCGGCGCTCGGCCTGCCCGCGGCGAATGCGACCACGCTCGGCATCGTCGCCGACCGGCTCGAACGCTATGGCGCGCTCGACCGGGCGATCGAGTTGCGCGAACGACAGGCCGCGTTGGAGCCCGATCGCCCCCAACCCAAGCGACTGCTCGCGCTGGCCATCGCCGCGCGCGCCGCGGCCCGGCCCGAGACGGCGGCAGTAGACCTGGCGCGCGCGATCGCGCTGTTGCGCGAGGTCGCGGTGACGCCGTGGGACGAGCGCTGGGAAGGGATCGGTCTGATCGCGTTGATGGAAGCCAATGCTCTGGTGCCGCGGTTGAAGCAGCTGGGCGGACGAAATCCGCTCGAACCGGTGCTGACCGCGTTGCTCGACACCGACATACGCGTCGTCGTCGACTGGACGACGGACGCCACCGACCTCGATCTGTGGATCGACGAGCCGAGCGGCGAGCGCGCCATCTACAACCATCCGCGCACGGCGACCGGGGGCAATCTGTCGAACGACATGACCGCCGGCTACGGCCCCGAGGCGTATTTCCTGCGCCGCGCACCGGGCGGCACCTATGTCGTCCAGGCCAATGTCTACGCAGCCGATCGCCTCGATCCCAACGGCCTGTCGCTCCTCACCGCGCACCTGTTTCGCAATTTCGGTCGGCCGACTCAGCGGGTCGAGGCGGTCGACATCGAACTGCAGCGCGACGAGCGCGGCGAGAAGATGATCGGGCGGATCGCAGTACCAAAGGGCAAGCCTGTAGCCACTGGGCGCCCCACGGTCGGTGCAGATCGAGACTGACGGGGCGCGTTGCCAGCTTCGTCCAGTCGAGCATCTCGAAGCGGCCGATGCGCGACCGGGGCAGGCTCGATCGCGGTATGTAGACCCAAGGCCCGGCCTCTCTGCTGCGCTTGCGTCCGCGCCGGTGCGCGGGTAGCCGACACGCTATTGGTAAAGGCGTGAGTAATCGAGATGCGGCGTTTGATTATCGGGCTGTTGGCGGTTGCTAGCCTTGCCTCGTCAGGGTCGGCGCAGCAGGCGCGTCGTCCGGGGACCGGGCCCAAGCCGGGTCTCGTCCGGGTGCGGATCGTCACGTCCGAGGGGCCGATCCTGTTGGCGCTCGACGCGCGTCACGCGCCCAAGACGACCGAGAACTTCCTCGCTTATGTCGATGACGGGCGGTTCGACGGCACCGATTTCTACCGTGCCAGCCGGCAGAAATCTTCGCCGAAGACAGGGTTCATCCAGGCCGGGATTCGCACCGATGCGCGGCGCATCCTGCCGCCGTTCCCGCTCGAGACGACCGCGAAGACCGGGATCAAGCACGGCGACGCGACGATCTCGATGGCGAGGGGCATGAACCCGGCCTCCGCGGGCGGTAATTTCTTCATCACCGTCGGTCCCGCCCCGGTGATGGACGCGCGCGCGGGCTATCCTGGCTATGCGGCGTTCGGCCATGTCATCGCCGGGATGGACGTGGTGAAGCGCATCCTCGCCAAGCCGACCGGCGGCGGCATGGACGCGTTCAAGGACCAGATGATCCTGAAACGCGTCGCGCTGGTGAGCGCACGGCGGCTCGACGGGGTGAAGAAGCCGACCGGGTTGCCGCGCGCGTGGCTGATCAAGGTGCGGCCCGACCGGGTAAAGTAGCGGCCGTACTCAAGAGGGCGGCGCAGACGTAGGATTAGCTGTTCTCCCGCGAAGGCGGGAGCCCAGGGTAACACAGGCTGCGCTTGTGGTTCCTGGGCCCCCGCTTCCGCGGGGGAACGAACGAAGTGTCAGGCGACCATGCTCAGCGCCACCGCTTCCGCCACCTTGATCCCGTCCACCGCCGCGGAAAGAATACCCCCCGCATACCCCGCACCTTCGCCAGCCGGGAACAGCCCAGCGGTGTTGAGGCTCACGAAATCGTCGCCCCGCGTGATCCGCACCGGCGAGGACGTGCGCGTCTCGACCCCGGTCAGCACCGCGTCGGGATGGTCGTACCCCGGAATCTCGCGACCGAACGCCGGCAGCGCCTCGCGCAACGCAGTGATCGCGAAGTCGGGCAGGCACTCCGAGAGATCGGTCATATGCACGCCCGGCTTGTACGACGGGATCACCGATCCAAGCGCGGTCGAGGGCTTCCCGGCGAGCAGGTCGCCGATCCGTTGCGCGGGTGCCTTGTAGTTCGATCCGCCAGCGACATAGGCGCGTGACTCCCAATGGCGCTGCAGCTCGATCCCGGCGAGCGGGTGACCGGGATAGTCGCGCTCGGGGTCAATGCCGATGACGATCCCTGAGTTCGCGTTGCGTTCGTTGCGCGAATATTGGCTCATGCCGTTGGTCGCGACGCGGCCCTCTTCCGAGGTCGCGGCGACGACCGTGCCGCCCGGGCACATGCAGAAGCTGTAGACGGTCCGCCCGTTCTTGCAGTGGTGCGACAGGCTGTACGCCGCCGCGCCGAGATCCGGGTGGCCCGCGCACGGCCCGAACCGCGCCTCGTCGATCCACGACTGCGGGTGTTCGATACGGACGCCGATCGAGAAGGGCTTGGCCTCGACATGCACACCCTTGGCATGCAGCATCTCGAACGTGTCGCGCGCGCTGTGGCCGACCGCGAGGACGACGTGGTTCGCCTCCAGATAGTCGCCGTTGCTCAAGTGCAGCCCGCGCACCCGCCGCGCGCCTGACTCCTCGGCGATGTCGAGCCCGTCGACGCGCGTCGAGAAGCGGTATTCGCCGCCCAGCGCCTCGATCGTCGCGCGCATGCTCTCGACCATCGTGACGAGGCGGAACGTGCCGATATGCGGATGCGCTTCGGTGAGGATTTCGGGCGGCGCGCCGGCCTTGACGAATTCGAGCAGGACTTTGCGGCCGAGATGGCGCGGGTCCTTGATCTGGCTCCAGAGCTTGCCGTCGGAGAAGGTGCCGGCGCCGCCCTCGCCGAACTGGACGTTGGATTCGGGGTTGAGGACGCTTTTGCGCCAGAGGCCCCAGGTATCCTTGGTGCGTTCGCGCACGACCTTGCCGCGATCGAGGATGATCGGCCGCAGCCCCATCTGCGCGAGGATCAGGCCGGCGAACAGTCCGCACGGGCCTGCACCGACGACGACCGGGCGCAGGCCCTTGTAGCTTGGGCCGGCTTTCGTGACGAAGCGGTAGCCGGTGTCGGGCGTGCGCTGGACGTGGCGATCCTTGCGGAAGCGCGTGAGGACGGTGTCCTCGTTCTTCAGCGTGACGTCGACCGAATAGACGAGGTGGATGTCCATCTTGTCGCGTGCGTCATGTGCGCGGCGAGCGATGGTGTAGCGGACCAGGTCGCGCGGGGTGACGCGCAGCCGGTCGCGGATCGCGGCGGGAAGCGCTTCGTCGGCGTGGTTCAGCGGGAGCTTGAGGTCGGTGATGCGGAGCATGCCGCACGCTCTAGCGCCGCGCGGCGCGATCCGCCATCGGGAGCGCGAGAGGACATGATCATGCGGACCGACGAAGAGCAGAATGCCAAGAGCGCCAAGCGGAAGGAGGTCAACGACCGGATCGTCGCGAGCAAGACGATCGAGAAGGGGCTGATCATCGTCCACACCGGCGCGGGCAAGGGCAAGTCGACCGCCGCGTTCGGCATGGCGGTGCGGATGATCGGGCATGGGCGCAAGGTCGGCGTGGTCCAGTTCGTCAAGGGCGCGATGGCGACGGGCGAGAAGGCGATCTTCGACGCATTTCCGGCGCTGTGCGAATTCAAGCCGATGGGGGAGGGCTTTACCTGGGACACGCAGGACCGCGCGCGCGACATCGCGGTGGCGCGCGAGGCGTGGGACGAGGTCAAGCGGATGATCGCGGACCCGGCCTATGCGATGGTGGTGGCCGACGAACTGAACATCGTGCTGCGCTACGACTATCTGCCGGTCGACGAGGTGCTGGCGGCGCTGGCAGCCAAGCCCGAGATGACCCACGTGGTGATCACCGGACGCAACGCGCCCGACGCGCTGATCGCGGTGGCCGATCTGGTGACCGAGATGACACAGGTGAAGCATCCGTTCCGCGCGGGTGTGAAGGCGCAGGCGGGCGTGGAGTTCTAGGCGAGCCCCTCACCTAGTCTCAACAGGCGCCACCAACGCCCCGTCATCCTGACGAAAGTCAGGACCCAGAGCCAACAAGGCGGCCGCCCGTTAAAAGTGGATCCTGACTTTCGTCAGGATGACGGTGCAAAGCCATATCTTGCACGTCCGCTACCGCGCGCGTATCCCGCAACCCGCGACAGGTTCCCCCGAAGCGGCAACGGGGAAGGGGGATGAAAATGGGAACGGGAAAAACCCGGCTGCCCCTGCAACTGTACGCGGCGAGCCACTGCGCCTCATGCCATTGGGATACTCCCGAGAAGGCGGCGCGGACCGGCATTGACCCGCGAGCCAGGAGACCTGCCCGTCGCGGTCGTCTTTCGTCCGGCCAGGGTGCGCCGAACGGACGGGTAACACCCCGAGCGACGACATCGCTTCGCATCGCGCGGAGGCTGGAGGCGTGCGCCTTTCGCCCCTCGCGCGGTGCGGGATCGACTGTCCGAAGGGGTTTTTCATGCCGATTGCGTTTCGTTCGCCGCTCGTTCCTGCCCGAGCATTGCCATGCTGACCCCCGTTGCCGACGGCGTCGCGGTGGTCGCCTGCAACACCTGCCGCCATTCCACCGACGCGCGTGACGATGACGACGGCCAGCGCGGCGGCGCGCGTCTCGTCCAGGCGCTGAAGACCGTCCAAGCGAGCGACCCGGCCTATGCCGATGTCGCGGTGCAGGAGATGCCGTGCCTGTTCGCATGCCAGGATTTCTGCACGATCCACCTGCGCGCACCGGCGAAGGTCGGCTACGTGCTGGGTCGGTTCGAGCCCAGCGAGGACGCCGCACGCGCGATCCTCGATTACGCGCGGCTCTACGGCGAAAGTGCGTTCGGCCAGGTGCCGTTCAAGCAGTGGCCGCAGGGCGTAAAGGGGCATTTCATCACCCGCACGCCGCCCGCCGGGTTCGTCGTCGAATGACCGCGTTCGCATCCCCCGCGGCATTCCTGGCGGCGCTTGCCACGTTGCCCCAGCCCGACGAGGCGGCCCGCACTGCCGCAACCGCGCGTCAGGACAGCCTGACCAAGCCGCGCGGGTCGCTCGGGCGGCTGGAGGATATCGCGATCTTCATGGCCGGGTGGAAGGGCCATGCGCGGCCACGGCTCGACCGCGTTTCGGGCATCATCTTCGCGGGAAACCACGGCGTTGTCGCGCGCGGCGTCAGCGCCTTCCCGGCGGCGGTCACCGCGCAGATGGTCGGCAATTTCGAGCAGGGTGGCGGTGCGGTCAACGCGCTCTGCGTCGCGGCCGGGATCGACCTCGCGGTCGTCGCGATCGACCTCGACCGGCCGACCGCCGACTTCACGACCGCCGCCGCCATGTCCGAAGAGGAGTGTCTCTCAGCGATCAATATCGGCGCCGCGGCCGTCCCCGACGGCATAGACCTGCTCATCCTCGGCGAGATGGGGATCGGCAATTCGACCGTCGCCGCCGCGCTATCCGCTGCCAGTTTCGACGGGACGGCAGAGGACTGGGTCGGACCCGGCACGGGCGTCGACGCGAGCGGGATCGCGCGGAAGATCGCGGCGATCGACTCGGGGCTCACGTTTCATCGGGAATCATTGACGACGCCGTTCGAAATCCTGCGACATCTTGGCGGGCGCGAACTGGCGGCAATCGCGGGCGCAGTGGTCGCGGCGCGGATGAGGGGCGTCCCTGTCATGCTCGATGGCTTCATCTGCAGCTCGGCGATCGCGCCGTTGGCCGCGACCTACCCCGACATCGTGGCGCATTGCCTGGCAGGCCATCGCTCGACCGAGCCCGGCCATGGTCGGTTGCTCGATGCACTAGGGCTCGATCCCTTGCTGTCGCTCGGTATGCGATTGGGTGAGGGCAGCGGCGCGGCGGTCGCGACGATGCTGGTCCGTTCCGCGCTGGCGGTCCATGACGGCATGGCCACCTTCGCGGAAGCGGGCGTTTCGGAGGCATGATGACGCCGCACATGCTGTACCTGATGCGGCATGGCGCGCCCGAGCGGGAAGGGCGGTTGCTCGGGCGGACCGATGATCCCGTCACGCAAGCCGGAATTTTCGCATGCACCGCGCGCGCAGCGGGACTGGCGGTCGACCAGATCGTTTCGTCCGATCTCGCCCGCGCTGGGGATTGTGCGAGCGCGATCGCCGCTCCGCTAGGCCGCTCGGTCACACAGGACCCGCGGTGGCGCGAGCTGGATTTCGGCGATTGGGACGGCCACGCGCCATCGTCGGTCGATCCGGTCGCGTTGGCGCGGTTCTACGAAGACCCTGACGAGGCGCCACCGCCAGGCGGCGAACGCTGGTCCGCGTTGCAGGCGCGCGTCGCCGCCGCGTTGCACGACCTCCCGGACGAACCATCATTGGTCGTGACGCACGGCGGCGCGATGCGGGCAGCGCTCGCGACGCTATGCGGCTTCGACCGGCGCCAGATATGGGCGTTCGACCTGCCCTATGCGGCGCTGCTGTCGTTGCGGGTGTGGCGAAGCGACGAGCCGGCCACGCCGCCCATCGTCCAGATCGTCGGGCTTGCGACATGAGGCGGCTGATCGTCGCATTCGGGTTCCTGACCCGGCTGCCGATGCCCCACGTCGCGAGCCGATCCGACGATTTCGCCGCAGCGATCCGGCTCTACCCACTGGTCGGGATGGCGATCGGCGCGCTGATCGCGGGCGCAGGCTGGACCGGGTCGCTGATCGATCCTTGGGTCGGGGCGTGCGCCGCGCTGCTGGTGTGGGTCGCAGTAACGGGCGCGCTGCACCTCGACGGGCTCGCCGATCTCGCCGACGGACTCGGGGCGGCGCATGGCGATCGGACCCGGCTCCTCGCAGTCATGGCCGACCCGCATATCGGCAGCTTCGGCGTCGTCGCGATCGTCGGGCAGATGCTGGCGAAGCTCGTCGCCCTCCACGCGATCGGCGACGTCGCGTGGTGGCCGCTGATCCTTGTTGCCGGCGTCGCGCGGGCAGGGCCGCTCGTGTGGGCGCGGCTGCTGCCACCGCTACGGCCGGGGGGCCTAGGCGCGGCGGTCTCGCAGGCTGTGCGGGTGCGCGATCTGGTCGGCTGGGGATTGCTGTTGATCGTTGCGAGCATCGCCGTGCCCACGCTGAGCGTCGCGCCGATCCTGATCCTCGGATATGCCGCTTGGCTGAAGCGAAAGATCGGCGGCATCACCGGCGACGCGCACGGGGCGGGGATCGAACTTGTCGAGACCGGGCTGTTACTCGCGGTCTGCGCGGGAGCCGCTTTGCTGCGCTAAGGCAAGCATCGCGTCGAGATCCAGATGCCGTTCAAGCGTCGCGGCGATCGCGTCGAGCGCAGCATCGATCGACGCCGCATGATCGGGACCGACCGCATCGACGCCGAGCCGGGCGAGCCACGCCGCGCGCTGCTCGGCAAGCGCGAGCAGGCCGTGGACATAGCTGCCCGAGACCAGCCCGTCCGCGCTGGTCGCGCCCTCGGGACTCCCATCGGCGCGGTGCCCGACGGGACGTTCGACTCCCGCGCCAGTGGTAACCCCCATGTGCATCTCATAGCCCTCGAACGCAGCATCGCGCGCACGCCCGTGAACACGCTCCAGCGTTTTCCGCCCGGTCAGAACGGTGTCGACCTCAAGCAGCCCGAGACCTTCGACGCACCCCGCCGGACCCTCTATCCCGTCCGGATCCGCAATGCTGCGACCGAGCATCTGGTACCCGCCGCACAGTCCGAGCACCGGCTTGCCCCGCCGATGATGCGCGCGAATATCGATGTCCCAGCCTTGTGCGCGGACGAAGGCGAGATCGGGAATCGTCGCTTTCGATCCCGCTAGGATGATCATGTCTGCGTCCGGGATCGGCGTCCCCGGCGGTACCATCACCAGGGCAACGCCGGGCTCCAACCGCAACGGATCGAGGTCGTCGAAATTGGCGATCCGCGGGGTGATCGGGCAGGCGATCGTCACGCGCCGGCTTTGACCGGCGGTCGGACGTTCGAGGATCACCGCGTCCTCGCTCGGCAGGCGGACCGCGTCGGCCAGCCACGGCACGACGCCATATCCCCGCCACCCGCTACGCGCCTCGATCGCGCGATAGCCGTCGTCGAACAATGCGGGATCGCCGCGAAACTTATTGATCAGGAAGCCGTGGATCATCCCCGCATCCTCCGGCTCGATCACCGCACGCGTGCCGACGACCGCCGCGATCACCCCGCCGCCGTCGATATCGCCGGCCAGGATCACCGGCACGTCGGCAGCGCGCGCGAATCCCATATTGGCGATGTCGCCGGCGCGCAGGTTGATCTCCGCCGGGCTGCCCGCGCCTTCGACGATGACTAGATCGCAACCCGCGGACAGCCGCGCGAAGCTGTCGAGCACGTCGACCAGCAATCCCTCGCGGCCCTCACGCCAGCGCGCCGCCGCGAGCGTCCCGCGCACCTGCCCGCGGACGATCAGCTGCGAGGTGCGGTCGCCCTGCGGCTTGAGCAGCACCGGGTTCATGTCGACGCTCGGCGCGATCCTGCACGCGATCGCCTGCGTCGCCTGCGCGCGGCCTATCTCGCCACCGTCGGCGGTGACGGCGGCGTTGTTCGACATGTTCTGCGGCTTGAACGGCCGGACCGAGAGCCCACGATTGGCGAACGCGCGGCATAGCCCCGCAACCAGCATCGACTTGCCGACATCGGAGCCGGTACCCTGGATCATCAGAGCACCCATGCGACTCCTCCCGCGATGATGAGAAGACATACGCACGCCCGCCGATAAAGTCCGAGCGCAGCGCGAAGGTCGGTCGCGGTGACATCCGCGCGACCATCGCCGATATACGGTTTGGCGACGGTCACGCCGTCATAGGCGATCGGCCCCGCCAGCTTCAGGTTGAGCGCACCGGCCATCGCCGCCTCGGGCCAGCCGGCGTTGGGCGAGGCGTGGTTGCCTGCGTCGCGCCACATCGTCCGCCATCCGCCGGCGCCGGCGCCTACAAGGCACAGCAGCACGCCGCTGATCCGTGCGGGGACCAGGTTGGCGACATCGTCGGTGCGCGCCGCCGCCCAGCCGAACGCGCGCCACCGCTCTTCGCGGTGCCCGATCAGGCTGTCAGCCGTGTTGACCGCCTTGTACGCCCAGAGGCCGGGAAGGCCCGCCACGAGCAACCAGAACAGCGGTGCGACGACGCCGTCGCACAGGCTTTCCGCCAGGCTCTCGACCGCCGCCCGCGCCACGCCGGCTTCGTCCAGCGCCGCAACGTCGCGCCCGACGATCCTGCCGACCGCCGCGCGTGCCGCTCCAAGGTCGCCAATCTCCAGCGCACGGGCGACCGGGACGACATGATCGTACAGACTGCGCAGCGCGAGGCCCGGCGCGGCCATCACGCCGATCGCAATCCACGCTGCGTCCCCGAACGCTGCACGCGCCAGCGCCGTTGCGGCCATACAGAGCCCGATCGTGACGGCAACCATGAGCACCACGACAAGCACCCCCGCAGCGCGGCGCCTCGCTGCCGAGCCGGCAGGGCCGTTCCAGCGCGTGTCGGCCCAGCCGATCCACTGCGCGAACCCGCCGACCGGATGACCGATCCGCGCATAGAGCCACGCCGGCCAGCCGATCACGCTGTCGACGACCAGCGCGACGACCGCGACCGGCTCAACCATCCGAAAGAGCCCGGTCGAGCCGGTCGAACGCTGCATCGTCCGCGGGAACGCCGATCCGCAGCCAGCGCGGCGCATAGTCGAACGGCCGGGTCAGGATGCCCGCACCGGCGAGCCGCTCGAACACGCCTGGCCCATCGTCGCTCTCGATCAGCCGGAACAGCGGGCACGCGCCCAGCCCATGCAGGCCGTGGCGGCGTAGCAGTGCATCGAGCCGGCTCGCCCGATCTGCGATCCCGACGCGCGCCGCGGCGATCCACGCGGTATCGCGGTAGGCTGCGACACCGAACGCAAGCGCGTGCGCCGAGATCGGCCAACTCCCCAGCCTCTGCCGTATCGCGCCTGCCTGCGCCGCTGGCGCAATCATGAAACCGAGGCGCAGCCCTGCAAGGCCGAAGAATTTGCCGAACGAGCGCAACACGATCACCCGGTCGTCGGGTAACAAAGATGGTATAATGCTGGTGCCCGGAACGGCGTCGGCAAAGGCTTCGTCGACGACCAGCCACGCGCCGCGCCTGGCGATCGCCAGCAGGCGCTCCGGCGTGTCGCACCGGCCGTCGGGATTGTTCGGGTTCGCCAGGATCACCGTGCCGCCTCCGATCGTGTCGATCGCATCCCGGTCGATCGGGGTTGCGCCGGCGATCGCGTCGCCATGCGTGGCGTAGCTCGGCACGGCGAACCGCACCGGACCGGGCAGCTGGAGCGTATCGAGCATCCGTAGCCCCAGCTCGCTACCAGGCACGGCGACGACGCGGTCCGGGCTCGTCCCGAACATCGCCGCCGCTACGGCCTCCAGCTCCTGGATCGCAGTCGGCGAGGGAAGCGCGTGCATGTCGATAGCGAGCGGCATGGCGGGCCTCCACGCGCGGGGGTTGATCCCGGTCGAAAGATCGAGCCAGGGGCGGGGCGCATCAGGGTAACGGGCGGCGGCAAGATCGATCCGTCCGCCATGGATGCGCAACGCGTTCATACTGTCCTTCGTCGCGATCCCGCGGGCTTTCGCTTGATCTTCGCGGCGTCATCGTCATTCCGGGCGCACGCTGCAAGCGGGAAGGAAGCGACGGGATGGAATCGGCTGGATCGAGTTTTGGCAGGAGCCTGTTCGTGCTGGGCGGCGCGCGGTCCGGCAAGAGCCGCCATGCGCAGGCTTTGGCCGAGGCGGTCGCTGCAGGCGGAGCCGCGACCGGAGAGGCACGATTGGTCTACGTCGCGACGGCGCAGGCGTTCGACAGCGAGATGGAACACCGCATCGCCACGCACCGCGCCGACCGCGACGCCCGCTGGCAAACCATCGAGGCGCCGCTGTTGCTCGCCGAGGCGCTGACGGACACCGACGGCGCTGAGACGGTCATGCTCGTCGACTGCTTGACGCTGTGGCTCTCCAACCTGCTGCTCGCCGAAGAGACCATCGCCGCGCGGACCGATGCGCTGGTCGAGACGATCGGACGGCTGCAGGGACGGATAATCCTGGTGTCCAACGAGGTAGGGCAGGGAATCGTGCCCGACAACGCACTCGCCCGCCGGTTTCGCGATGCCGCCGGGTTTCTCCACCAACGGATCGCCGCGCAGGTGGACGCGGTGGATATGGTCATGGCGGGGCTCGCGCAACGCTGGAAGGCGCCCCACCGCATGGATGACGCATCCGCGATCTGAAGATCCGCAATCAGGTGGCAAAGATTTGCGACGACGCTACCAAGATTTGGATCTGCGATCCTGACATATGTTTAAATGTCTTTCACAACATAAGGATTAACGCGGCCGGCCGGCGTATGTTATAAAGTTCAAATCGCCAGCCGATTTATGGGCACTGACGACCGAGAGATGCATGTGCTCCCGCCCCGATATTGCGAGAAATACACGATGAACTCAACGCCCGGGCCCCTGGCCCTGATGGTGCGAAAGCTGGAAACGCACGCCGTGCTCGGTGCCGGCGATCGCGACGCATTGCTGGCGCTTCCCTACACGCTGAGAACGTATGATCCGTCGTCCTATCTCGTGCGCGAGGGCGACGCGCCGGAACATTGTGCCGTATTGGTGTCCGGGTTCGCCTATCGCCAAAAGCTGACGGGCACCGGCATGCGGCAGATCGTGTCGCTGCACATCCCTGGCGAAGCGCTTGATTTTCAACACCTCTTCCTCGACGTGGCAGATCATAACGTCCAGACACTGACCCGTGCGGACGTCGCCACGATCCCCCGGACGGCATTGCGCGAACTCGTGCGCAGCCGGGCGGCGATCGGCAATGCGATCTTCGTCAACACGCTCGTCGAAGGGTCGATCTTCCGCGAGTGGATCCTGAACATCGGTCGCCGGGATGCGCGATCGCGGCTGGCGCATTTCCTGTGCGAATTCGCCATCCGGCTCGACATGCAGGGGCTGACCGGCGCCGACGGATACGAACTGCCCATGAGCCAGGAACAGCTTGGCGATGCGCTGGGCCTGACCGCGGTGCATGTGAACCGGACGATCAAGTCGCTCGAAGCCGACGGACTGATCAGCCGCAACCGTCGCCGGATCAGCTTTCCGCAGTGGAATGCGCTTCGCGAGCTAGCGGACTTTTCGACCCGCTATCTCCATCTCGCTCAGCAGAAGACCTGACGCGCTAACCGTCATGCGTGCGGTCGACGGAATCGATCAGCCGCCCGCCCGCCATGAAGACGGCAGTCGCGCAGGCCGCGAACAGCATCCAGCCGCCATAGCCGGGATATTGCTGCAGATAGTGCATGCCCCGTTCCACGGCGCCTAACCCGAGGCCATAGATGACGAGAAACGCCTCGAACTTGGTCTTGATCACGAAGAGGCGGGTAAATCGTGTCCACATGGTAGGGCCAATGCACGATCCATACCACCGCCGCAAATCCGCACTTCAGCTTAGGATGGCGTAGGTAACCGTCGATTACCGAACGGTTTTAGCCTCAAAGCCGCGCGACATGCGTAACGGTGTCGTCCGTGCCGATCCCCAGCGTTCGCGCGCAAACGCTTCCCAGGGCTAGGCCATCGCCAGTATCGCGCACCGAGCCGAAGGCCGCACGAAACGCCGCGAGATGCCCTGTCGCGACGAGCGATTCCGTGCCTCCATCGTCATCGATCGATACGATGGAGGCCTCACGCGCGTCGGCGATCGTACGGACGCGATCGGTGCGCGCGGTCATCGTCGGGCCGCCATCGAAGATGTCGACGTAATTCTCGAACGCGAAGCCTTCGTTTTCGAGCATCCGCATCGCGGCGCGCCCTGAAGGATGGGGCAGGCCGATCGCCGCGCGCGCGGTTTCGGTCAGCATCGCGGTATAGATCGGATGCTTGGGCATCAGGTCGGCAATGAACTGGTGGCCGTTGATCGCATTGAACTGATCCGCATCCTGGAAATTCATCCCGAAGAAGCGGCCAGCCAGGCCGTCCCAGAACGGCGAGCCACCAGCCTCGTCGATCACGCCGCGCAGTTCGGCGAGGATCCGGTCGGCGAAGCGCGCGCGGTGCATCTTGATGAAGAGGTAGCGGCTGCGTGCCAGCAACAGCCCAAGCCCGCCCGCGCGTTCGCCGGGATGCAAAAACAGCCCGCCAACCTCGCTCGCGCCTTCAAGATCGGTAGCGAGAGTCAGCATGTCGGCGCGAAACGTCCGGTTGAGCTCGCGGCTGTGCTGCGTCAGCTGGCCGATACGGTAGCTGTAGAATGGGTAGCTTTGGCCGACCTGCGTGAAGATCTGGCACGTCCCGCGGACTTCCTTGGTCTCGACATTCTCCAGCACCAGCACGAACAGCTCGTCCTGAACCGGGCCGTCGCTGCGCGCGAACGCCGCGTGGCTGCGCTCCAGCTTGGCGGTCAGCGCGCGACGATCGGGCGGCAAATTGGTGAAACCACCCCCCGTCAGCTTGGCCATTTCGTAGAGGTGCTGGAGATCGTCGTCGACCGCTGCCCGGATCCTGAAGCTCACAAACGGCCCTCCGCGATACGCAATATGGTGACGGCCGACAGCGCCGCACGCTCGGTCAGACTCTCGGGAATCATGAATTCGTCCACCGAATGGATCGCGCCGCCGCGAACCCCCATCGTGTCGACCACGGGTACGCCGGCTGCGGCGATGTTGTTGCCGTCGCACACCCCACCGGTCGACTTCCAGGCGATATCGAGACCGAGATCGCAGCCGGATGCCTTGACCAGGTCGAACAGCCGGGCGGCCCCCGCGTCGATCGGCTTTGGCGGGCGATTAAAGCCGCCGTGCACCTCGATCCGCACGTCATGCTCGGCCGCGACCATCGCGACCGCGGAGTCGATATGCGATTGCGCGCGAACGATCTCGTCGAGCGTCGCGGGGCGGAAATTGACGCGGAGGATGGCGAGGTCGGGGACGACATTGTTCGGCCCGCCGCCCTCGATCCGCGCCGGATTCACCGCCAGACGCGGCCCACGGACCTTCGACAGCCGGACCGCGATATCAGCGGCGGCGACGACCGCGTTGCGGCCATCCTCCGGGTTACGACCGGCATGCGCGCTACGCCCGCGGACGATGATCGAGAAATTGCCCGTGCCGCCGCGCGCGCCCGCCAGCGTGCCATCGGCAAGCGCGGGTTCGTAGGTCAGTGCTGCCACCTTGCCCTGCGCGGCCTTCGCCAACAGCGCGGCGGAAGAGAAGGAGCCGGTCTCCTCGTCCGAGTTGATCACGACGTCATAGCCAATCTGCGCAGCGAGCGGCGTCGCCTCGACGGCGGTGAGTGCGGCGAGCATCACGGCAAGCCCGCCCTTCATGTCGGCCACGCCGGGGCCATTGAGGCTGCCATCGTCCTGCCAGCGCAGCGACTGGAACGCGTGATCGACCGGATACACCGTGTCCATGTGCCCGGTGAACAGCATCCGCACCGGCGCGTCCGGCCGCACGACGAGATGGAGATGCTTGCCATGCTCGATCGACGATACGACGCCATCGGACGCGACGCTGTCGACCGGTGTCGGGTCGACCAGCGTGATTGCGCCCGGCAAATGCGCGAACGCGTCGCCCAACAGCCCCGCCATCGTGGCCAAGCCGGCCAGGTTGCGCGTCCCGCTGTTCACCGCCGCCCAGGTCTCGACCTGTGCCAGCATCGGTATCGCGCCCGCCGTTTCGACGGCATCGCGCTCGATCGTTGAAAGTCCTCTCATCGCGCAACCCTAGCGAGGCCGGGCGCGCTAGGGAACAGCGTCAGAAGCTGTAGACCAGCGACGCGCGGCTGGTGGTGTCGGTCGACACCGATCCAAGCGGGGGTTCGCTTTCATATTGCACGCTATACGACAGCGCGGCGGACAGCGGTCCGATCAGCTTGGCGGTGACTGCGGTCGTGCCGCTCAACGTGCTGTTGTAGCGCTGGACATAGGCGGACGCGACCTGGCTGACCGATAGCCCGCTGAGGATCCGGACGCTGAAATTCGCGGTGCCACGAGCCGCGATGCTGCTCTGCTCGGTGCTGTCGGTGAACTCGGTGTACCGATAGGCCGGCCCGAGTTCGAGATCGAGCTTGGTCCCGGCCGTCTTGATGACGCTGTACCCCGCGCCGACCGACGTCGAATAGCGATTATAGTAACCCAGGAACCGGTCGCCCTCATACTGCGCGACACCGTAGATATAGGCGCGGTCGTCAATCTTGTAGTTCGGCTCGTACGAAGCAAGGTAATGCTCGCGCGTGGTGATGTTGAGGTTCGACTGATAGTCGGCCTGGGCATGGAGCTTCTGGCGCCAACGCAGGCCTTCGCGGCTGAGATCGAGCACCGCGGTGCCGCCGGCCGTGTCGGAATTGCCGGTCGTCAAGTAACCGCCGACCTCCGCCTTGCCGCTCCACAGGTCAAGGAAACTCGCTTGGCGAATGACCTGCGTGCGTTGCGCCGCACGGTCGGCTTTCCACTTTTCGGCGATCGCCAACACCGCGTCGCCGCTCAGCGGGTCGGCCGCGCGTGCGTATTTAGCGACCGTGTTGACGTCCGCCTCGTTCCCGGACTCCAGCGCGGCGTCGAGCATCGCGCGGATCGTCTCCGGAATCATCACCGAGGTGGGATCGGGCGCGTTGGCGAGCAACAGCGGGGCGAGGATAAGGTAGGTTAAGCGGCGCACGCTGGATTCCGTAACGGCAGCGCAACGCAATGGGAACTGCCGATCGAACTGGTTATGCGCCGAGATGTGGCGCGAAGGCGGCGAGTACCTGTTCGTAGAGCGCCTTCTTGAACGGCACGATCAGTCGCGGCAGGTCGGCAGGGTCGCTCCACCGCCATGCACGGAATTCCTGGTGCTCGGTCGCGATGTCGATATCCGCGTCGCTGCCGAGGAAGCGGTACAGGAACCAGCGCTGCGTCTGGCCGCGCCATTTGCCCTTCCACACCTTGCCTAGCAGCTCGGGTGGGAGGTCGTAGACGAATTCGCCGGGAGCCTGCGCGATCAGCTCGACATGCTCGGGCATCACGCCGGTTTCCTCGCCGAGTTCACGCAACGCAGCGGCTTCGGCATTCTCGCCGGGATCGATCCCGCCTTGCGGCATTTGCCACGCTTCGATCGGCGAATCGCTGCGCTGGCCGACGAAGATCTGGCCGTCCGCGTTCATCAGCATGATCCCGGCGCACGGCCGGTAGGGCAGGGTCGAAACGTCGATCAACTAAAGTCTCCGGAATGCAGGCTTTTACAGGCGGGTCCGCTTGGGGCTCGGACGGCACGCCCCTACCTACGGAGCATGATCCACGTCGTCCACCACCCCGACTATGTCACGCCGGCGCCGGCGCGCTCGACCTATCGCTGGAACAAGAACGGGCTCATCCGCGACCTGCTGCTGGCGAAGGGCGATGCCGTCGCGTGGCATGTGCCCGAGGCGACCCCAACCGACTGGCTGCAGGCGGTTCACGACGAGGACTACGTCGCCGAGGTGCTGGAGGCGCGCGTGCCGAAGGAGAAGGAGCGACGAATCGGCTTCCCGGTGACCCAGTCGGTCGCGTCTCGCGCCGCGATCGTGCCGCACGGGACCTGGCTCGCGGCATGTTTGGCGCTGGAGCACGGCTTTGCGGCGAATACGGCGGGCGGAAGCCATCATGCGCTGGCGAACACGGGGGCGGGGTTTTGCGTGTTCAACGATCTCGCGGTCGCCGCGGCGCGGTTGATCGACGAGGGCCGCGTCGCGCGCGTGCTGATCGTCGATTGCGACGTGCACCAGGGCGATGGGACCGCGGCGTTGCTCGCTGGCCGACCGGAGATCGCAACCTATTCGATCCATGCGGAGAAGAATTTTCCGGTCCGCAAAGCCCGGTCGACGCTCGACGTGCCACTGCCCGACCGGGTGGGCGACGCGGCGTATCTCGCGACGCTGGAGCAGACGCTGGTGCCGTTGCTCGACGAGATGCGGCCCGACCTGATCCTGTATCAGGCGGGGGTCGACCCGTTCGATGGCGATCGGCTCGGCCGGTTGTCGCTGACGCTGGACGGGTTGGCGCGGCGCGAGCGGCTGGTGGCGGGGCTGGCGATCGCCCGCGGCGTTTCACTCGCGAGCACGGTCGGCGGCGGCTATGGCGACGACGCGCTGGCGATCGCCGAACGCCACGTCGCCGCGATCGCGACGCTCGGCGAAACTTTCGCGCGCGCCGGTGACGCCGGGTCGTGGGTTGCTGCGTTGGGTGGGCGATGACGACACCGACCTTGCTCTGGCTCCGCCAGGACCTCCGCCTCCACGACCACCCCGCGCTGATTGCCGCCGCGCACGAAGGGCCGGTGATCCCAATCTACGTCCTGGACGACGACGCGCCGGGGGCTTGGAAGATGGGCGGCGCGCAACGCTGGTGGCTGCATCATACGCTGGAATCGTACGGCGCATCGCTGAAGGCCAAGGACTCACAGCTGATCCTTCGGCGCGGCGACGCGGTCGCGGTGCTGACCGCGCTGATGAACGAGACCGGCGCCGAACGAATCCACGCGATCCGCCACTACGAGCCCTGGTGGCGCAAGGCCGAGGCAGCGCTCGGCGATCGGCTATGCCTGCACGAAGGCAACCATCTGGCCCGCATCGAGGACGTGAAGACCGGCTCGGGCGGGCAGTTCAGGATGTATTCGTCGTTCTGGAAGGCGCTCAACCAGATGATGCCCCCGCCGGAACCCGAGCCCGCCCCGCGGACCATCCCCAAGCCGAAATCCTGGCCGAAGACTGACACGCTCGCCAATTGGGACCTGCTCCCGACCAAGCCCGACTGGTCGAAGGGGTTCGCCGACTGGACGCCGGGCGAAGCGCAGGCGCTGAAGAACGCGAAGGCGATGGCGCCGATCGTCGAGGCCTATGACATCGATCGCAACATGCCGTCGATCGAGGGCACCTCGCGCCTGTCGCCGCATCTTCATTTCGGCGAGATCTCACCGCGCGCGGTGTGGCACGCGGTCGACGGCCACGGCGACGCGACGACGTTTCGCAAGGAAGTCGCGTGGCGTGATTTCACCGATGGCGTCGTACTGGCGATGCCCGACTATGCCGACGCCAACGGTCGCCCGAAGTTCGATGCGTTACCGTGGCGAACCGGAAAGACGGCCGATGCCGATCTGAACGCGTGGCAGGCCGGCAAGACCGGCTATCCGATCGTCGATGCAGGGATGCGCGAGCTCTGGGCGACCGGCTGGATGCACAACCGCGTACGGATGATCACCGCGAGCTTCCTTGTGAAACACCTGCTGATCGACTGGCGCGAGGGCGAGCGCTGGTTCTGGGACTGCCTGGTCGACGCGGACTACGGCAACAATTCGGTCAACTGGCAGTGGGTCGCCGGCACCGGCGTCGATTCGAAGATGTTCGGGCGTATCATGGCACCGCTATCGCAGTCGGAAAAGTTCGATGCAGGCGATTATATCCGCGAGTGGGTACCAGAACTCGCCGGCGTCAAGGGCGACGCGATCCACGACCCCGACGAGTCCGGCTGCCGGCCCAAGACTTATCCCGCCAAGATCGTCGGCCACCGCGAAGGCAGGGAACGCGCGCTCGAAGCGGGACGTCAGGCGCGCTGAGCCGTGGTTACCTCCGCACTCCGTCATCCTGACGAAAGTCAGGACCCAGAGCCGTAAATCTCGACGCCTGTTACCCTGGGTCCTGACTATCGTCAGGATGACGGTTGCGCCCGGGGCTAGCGGGTGGTGGTCCGACAGTCGGGCGTTTGAAGCCAGCCTCTTCCCTCGCTCGCCCCCCTGTTGCAAGGAGCGCCGCGATGACTGCCGTTCCCGCTTTCAACGATCTTCCTGCCGCGCAGGTCTCCTTGGTCGCACGCATCGTTGCGCCGATCTTTCACCGGTTGCTCGATCGGATCGACGCCGGGCTGGAGAGCGGTGGCATTGATGCGCGCCTGCCCGACGGGACGCACCGCATGATCGGCGGACGCACGCCCGGACCCTTGCCTATCGTCACTGTCCACCGCTGGCGCGCGCTGGTGCGGCTCGCGATGGCGGGATCGGTCGGCTGGTATGAGGCCTGGGCGGCGGGCGACTGGTCGAGCCCCGATCCGGTCCCGCTGTTCGACCTGTTCATGCGCAACCGCGTGTCGCTCGGGAGTTCGGCCCGGTCGGGCGGCGTCGCGCGGCTGGCGGCGCGCGCGTGGCACCGGATGCGGCGCAACGATCCGACCGGCTCGCGGAAGAACATCGCGGCGCATTACGACCTCGGCAATGATTTCTATGAGACGTGGCTCGATCCGAGCCTGACCTATTCGAGCGCGATCTTCGCCGAGCCGATCGACGACGCCGAACCGCACGAAACGGCGCAGGCGACCAAGCTGCGGGCGATCCTCGACCGGACCGGCGCCCGAGCGGGCGATACGATTCTCGAGATCGGCTGCGGCTGGGGATCGTTCGCGGAGATGGCCGCGCGGGCGGGGATCGGCGTGCACGCGCTGACCTTGTCGGTCGAGCAGAAGCGTCAGGTCGACGACCGGATCGCAGCGGCGGGGCTCGACGGCGTGCAGGTTGCGCTGACCGATTACCGCGAGGTGACCGGCGTGTATGACGCGGTCGCTAGCATCGAGATGGTCGAGGCGGTCGGCGAGGAATATTGGCCGGCCTATCTGGACGCCGTCGCGCGCGCACTGAAGCCCGGTGGGCGGGCGGCGCTCCAGTATATCTCGATCGACGATGCGATCTTCGATGCCTATTCGCGCAGTGTGGACTTCATCCAGCGTTACGTGTTTCCGGGCGGAATGCTGCTGTCGGAGCCGCGGTTTCGGGCGCTGGCGGAGGCGCGTGGCCTGGCGTGGGAAGACCGGCGCGGGTTCGGGCTGCATTATGCCGAGACGCTGCGGCTCTGGCGGATCGCGTTCGATGCGGCGGTGGCGGAGGGACGCCTGCCGGCACGGTTCGATGCGCGATTCGTGGCGTTGTGGCGCTATTACCTGATGTATTGCGAAGGCGGCTTCCGCGGCGGCGGGATCGACGTCGCGCAGGTCACGCTGGTGAAGGCGTAACACCCTACGATTCGTCACCCGGGACTTGTTCCGGGGTCCACGGTCCCGCAAATTATACGCCGTCGAATGCGCGGAACGGTGGATGCCGGAACGAGTCCGGCATGACGGGAGTGATTAGTTCACCCGCTCGAAATGGTCGGCCTCGAAACCGTCGATCGCCAGCGCGACGATGCGGTCCGCTACGACCTCCGGCGCCTTCACCGAGTTCGGATCCTCACCCGGATAGGCCCGCGCGCGCATCTTGGTCCGGGTCGCCCCCGGATCAACGATCGCCGTCCGGATCGCGCTGATCTCGGCCATCTCGTCGCCATAAGCACCGATCAGCGTCTCGAATGCCGCCTTCGACGCGCCATAGAGCCCCCAATACGCACGCGGCTTGCGCCCGACGCTTGAGGTCACGCCGATCACCCGCGCCGACTTCGCCTTCTTCAGCATCGGATCGAACGCCGCGATCAGCGCCGCCTGCGCGCTGACATTGAGCGTCAGCACCTGCGCCATTTCCTTCGGATCGATCGCCGGCACCGATGACAGCGCCCCGAGCATGCCGGCATTCAGCACCAGGATATCGAGCGCATCCCAGCGGTCGCCGATCGCCGTCGCCAGCCGTGCGATCGCTTCGCTCTCGGCCAGATCGAGCGGCGCGATCGTCGCCGACCCCCCTCCGGCATGGATCGCTGCTTCGACCTCCTCGAGGCCGCCGGCGGTGCGCGCGGTCAGCACGACATGCGCGCCGTTTGCCGCCAGCGCGATTGCGGTCGCGGCGCCGATGCCACGGCTGGCACCGGTGACCAGCGCGAGCCGGCCGTCGAGAGGCTTGTCGGTCATGTCAGCTCCGGGATGATCAGATGACGCGCTCGGCGAGCATCGCGAACTGGTCGACCTCCGAGCCTTCGTCATGGTCGGTCAGCGTGGTCGGGTAGTCGCCGGTGAAGCACGCGTCGCAATATTTCGGGCGCACGTCCGCGCGCTTCGCCTCGCCGAGCGCCTTGTAGAGGCCGTCGATCGAGATGAAGTTGAGGCTGTCGGCATGGATGAAGCCGGTCATTCCGCCCAGATCGAGCTTGGCCGCGAGCAGCTTGGTGCGCTCGGGGGTGTCGACGCCGTAGAAGCACGAATGCCGCGTCGGCGGGCTGGCGATCCGCATATGCACCTCGGCGGCGCCTGCCTCGCGCATCATCTGGACGATCTTGAGCGAGGTGGTGCCGCGGACGATCGAATCGTCGACGAGGATGACCCGCTTGCCCTTGATCAGCGCGCGGTTGGCGTTGTGCTTCAGCTTGACGCCGAGATGGCGGACCTTGTCGCCCGGCGAGATGAACGTGCGGCCGACATAATGCGAGCGGATGATGCCGAGTTCGAACGGAATGCCCGACTGCTGCGCGTAGCCGATCGCGGCAGGCGTCCCCGAATCGGGGACCGGGATGACCAGATCGGCATCGACCGGCGATTCGATCGCGAGCTGCGCGCCGATCGCCTTGCGCACCGAATAGATCGAGTGATCGTCGACGATCGAATCGGGACGCGAGAAATACACCCATTCGAAGATGCACGGCCGCGCTGCCATCGGCGCGAACGGCCGGATCGACCGGATCTCGGACCCTTGCACGATGACCAGCTCACCCGGCTCGATCGCGCGGACAAAGGTAGCGCCGACCACGTCGAGCGCGACCGTCTCCGACGCGAAGATCACCGCGTCGCCGAGCTTGCCCATCACCAGCGGGCGGATGCCCAAGGGATCACGACACGCGATCATGCCCTCGGGCGTCATCACGATCAGCGAATAGGCACCCTCGATCTGCTTCAGCGCATCGATGAACCGGTCGAGCAGCGTGCGATAGTTGGAGGTCGCGACGAGATGGATGATCGTCTCGGTATCGCTGGTCGACTGGAAGATCGAACCGCGGCGGACGAGCTCGCGCCGCAGCCGCATCGCGTTGGAAATATTGCCGTTATGCGCGATCGCGAAGCCACCGGTCGACAGTTCGGCGTACAGTGGCTGGACGTTGCGCAGCGCGGTCTCGCCGGTCGTCGAATAGCGGACATGGCCGCAGGCGACGGTGCCGGGCAGCGCGCGGATCACGTCATCGCGGTCAAAATTCCCGGCGACATGCCCCATCGCGCGATGCGTGTGGAAATTGGCCCCGTCGAAGGTCGTTATGCCGGCAGCTTCCTGCCCGCGATGCTGCAATGCGTGGAGGCCCAGGGCCACGAGCGCGGCCGCGCCATCGGTGGCCGAGACGCCAAACACCCCGCACTCTTCGCGAAGTTTGTCGTCGTCATAGGGGTTTGTCGTCAGCATGCCGGATCTCACGTCGTGCGGAAGCTGCCCTATACGAGCGCTTGGCGGCGTTGTCGCCTGTTTGTAATAACATTGCGTGCTGCTGGTCGCATCAGGGCAGGTTTCGGGTATAACCGGAGCATGACACACAGCCGCGACACGGGCCTGACGCTCGATCCGAAATTCGATTCCGCCGGGCTCCTGACCGCGGTCGTCACCGACCGTGTGTCGGGCGACGTGCTGATGGTCGCGCACATGAATGCCGAGGCGCTGGAGCTGACAAAGACGAGCGGCGAGGCGCATTTCTGGTCGCGAAGCCGCGCAAAGCTCTGGAAGAAGGGCGAGACCTCGGGGAACGTGCTCCGGGTGGCCGAACTCCGTATCGACTGCGACCAGGACGCAGTGTGGGTAATTGCCGATGCGGCTGGCCCGGCCTGCCATACCGGGGAACGCACCTGTTTCTTCCGGCGGATTGAAGGCGACGGGCTGGTGACCGCCGAATGAAGCGCATGCTGCTGCTCGCGCTGGTGCTGGGTGGGTGCGGGCAGGGGTCATCGACCGTGGTTGCCGACAGCCCGGGTGCCCGGCTCGAAGCGGCAGCCGCGACTGCCGGCATCATCGCTCATCCAGACGCGCCGCTACAAGGCTCCTGGGCGCGCGACACCGACCGCGTGTGCGTCGTCGGCACCGACCGAATCAGCCGGATCGGCGTCAGCCTCGACTATGGCGAGGACCAGGGATGCGCCGCCTCCGGCACGGCCGAGCGATCCGGCAACGCGCTGAAGCTCGCATTCGGCGCCTGCAAGTTCGAGGCCCGGTTCGAGGGCGACCGGATCGTGTTTCCCGTCGACCTCCCGGCGCCGTGCGAATCGCTCTGCACCGGCCGCGCCTCGCTCGCGGCGCTGACCGTCTACCGGCTGAGCGAATCACGATCGGAAGCCGCGACGTTGCGATCATCGACCGGGAAGTTACTTTGCGGCAATTGACGTTGACGTAAACGAGAGCTACGTCGTCACTCATGGCGACCCTAGCATCCCCTGAATCCTACGCGGTGATCGAGCCACGGCATGATCGCGAGAGCTTCACGATCTCCGATCTGTCGGCCGAGTTCGACGTTACCGCGCGCGCGCTCCGCTTCTACGAGGACGAGGGGCTGATCGCCCCCGCGCGTCGCGGGACGCAGCGCATCTATTCGCACCGTGACCGCGCGCGGCTCGCCTGGATCCTGCGCGGCAAGCGCGTCGGGTTCAGCCTCGGCGAGATCCGCGAGATGATCGACCTGTACGACGTCGGCGATGGTCGCCGCGTCCAACGCCAGGTCGTCATCGAACGCAGCGAGGCACGGATCGCGCTGCTGCTGGAGCAGAAGCGCGACATCGACGCCGCGATCGACGAACTCACCAATTTCTTGACCATCCTCGAGGCCAGTCGCGCCCAGGACAAAGGATAAACCATGCCCCAGTACACGCCCCCCGTTCGCGACACGCGCTTCGTCCTCGACCATGTCGTCGGCCTCGATCGCTATTCCAACCTCCCCGGCTTCGATGCCGCTTCGCCCGACGTGGTCGAGGCTGTCCTCGAGGAGGGCGGCAAGTTCGTCGCGGAAGTGCTGTTCCCGCTCAACCTGTCGGGCGACCAGCAGGGGTGCACGCGCCACGCCGACGGCTCGGTGACGACGCCGGACGGCTTCAAGGAAGCGTATAAGCAGTATGTCGAGAGCGGCTGGGCGACGCTTGGCAACCAGCCTGAATATGGGGGGCAGGGCATGCCGCACGTCGTGTCGACCGCGTTCCAGGAATACATGATTTCGTCGAACATGGCGTTCGCGATGTACCCCGGCCTGACGCACGGCGCGATCGCCGCGCTGATCGCAAAGGGCTCGGACGCGCAGAAGGCGATGTACGTGCCCAAGATGGTGTCGGGCGAGTGGGGCGGCACGATGAACCTGACCGAGCCGCAGTGCGGCACCGATCTCGGCCTCATCCGCACTAAGGCCGAGCCGCAGGCGGACGGCTCCTACGCGATCACCGGCACGAAGATCTTCATCTCGAGCGGCGAGCATGACCTGACCGACAACATCATCCATCTCGTGCTGGCCAAGACGCCCGGCGCGCCCGACAGTTCGAAGGGCATCTCGCTGTTCGTCGTGCCGAAGATGATGGTCAACGCAGACGGCTCGCTCGGCGCGCGCAACGGCGTCACCTGCGGCTCGATCGAGCACAAGATGGGCATCCACGCGAACTCGACCTGCGTGATGAACTATGATTCGGCGACCGGCTGGCTGGTCGGCGAGGAGATGAAGGGCCTCGCCGCGATGTTCATCATGATGAACGCTGCACGTCTCGGCGTCGGCTTGCAGGGTCTGGGCGTGGCCGAGGTCGCCTACCAGAACGCGGTCCAGTACGCGCATGATCGTCGCCAGGGTCGCGCGCTGACAGGTCCGAAGGAGCCGCAGGAGAAGGCCGACACGCTGTTCGTTCATCCCGACATTCGCCGCATGCTCATGGAGGGCAAGTCGCTGACCGAGGGCCTGCGCGCGCTGATCCTGTGGACTGCGCTCCAGGCCGATCTCGAGCATAACGCCGCGACCGAGGAAGAGCGCCAGCTCTCCGGCGACCTGATCAGCCTGCTGACCCCGGTCATCAAGGGCTATGGTACCGACATGGGCTATGCGATCGCGACCAACGCGCAGCAGGTTTACGGCGGCCACGGCTACATCGCCGAATGGGGCATGGAGCAGTACGTCCGCGATGCCCGAATCGCGATGATCTACGAGGGCACCAACGGCGTGCAGGCGATGGACCTGGTCGGTCGCAAGCTCGCGCAGAACGGCGGACGCGGGATCCAGGCGTTCTTCAAGCTGGTCGCGGACGATGTCGCGGCGGCGAAGGGCGATCCCGCGACGGCATCGTTCGCCGAAGCGCTAGAGAAGGCCAATGGCCAGCTTCAGGCGGCGACGATGTGGTTCATGGCCAATGGCATGAAGAACCCCGAGAATGTCGGCGCTGGTGCGGTCAGCTACATGCACCTGATGGGCATCGTCGCGGTCGGCACGATGTGGCTGCGGATGGCGGTAGCTGCGGCAAAGCTGAAGGCGGCCGGCGAGGGCGAGGCTGCGTTCCTTGACGCCAAGCTGGTCACCGCGCGCTTCTACGCCGAGCGTATCCTGCCAGACGCAGGCGCGCTGCGTCGCAAGATCGAGGGTGGCGCGGAGTCGCTGATGGCGCTCCCGCCCGAAATGTTCATGGCCGCCTGAGCCTGAACGAATAGCTTAGCGATCCTTCACCCCTCCCTGAAAGAGAGGGGCAGGGGGTGGGTCGGTTTCCGCAAGTCCGAACGGGCGTGGCTCAAGCAGGCCAACCCACCCCCAACCCCTCCCTTCCAGGGAGGGGCGAAGGTCGTGATCTTCCTCTCCAGACCTACTTCTTGTCCGCCGCCGCTGTAGACTTAACTACCGTCGCTGCCGGCTTAGCCTTAGGCACTGCCGCCGCCGGCGTGACCGCCGCGGCCCCAGTCGGCGCAGTCCCCTTCCGCCTGACCCCGTCCAACTCCGCCGCACCCGGAGCACCCGGCACCCCGCCAGCCCCAACCGGCACCGCAGTCAGCGTCGCCTGCACCCGCATGCACTGCGCTGGATCGGCACGCTTGAACTGGCGGCAATTCCACAGCGCCTTCTCATACCCGCTGGCCCGGTCGCGCAGATAGCTGAAGCTCAGCGCCGCAGTCTGCTCCCCCGTCAACGGCACCGCGGTCGCGGTCTTTGCCCGATCGCTCCACGCCATGTAGCGGCAGAACGGACGATCGCCACACGCCTGCGCCGCCAGCGTCGGGAGCGTATCCGCCACCTGCCCGCGGACGAGCGTGACGAACACGGTGTTGGGATCGGTCGGCAACGCCTGTGGGGCCAGGGCGCCGTCCTCGGCAGCGCCGCCCGCGACGTCTTGCGCGAACCCCATCGCGATCGACGCCTCGGCCAGCGCTGCGTTCGCCTCGGCCAGCGCGGCGCCGGTCTTGTGCGCGTCCGAGATGTCGGCGAGTTGCGCGATGACCGGCTCGACCGTCTCGGGGTGGCGACCGAAAGCGCGTGGCGTGCCCCACCAGCCGGACCAGCGGAAGAATAGGTGCGTATGCACCGCGGTGATCTTGTCGAGGCTCGACTGCCAATACGGCACGACCCAGTCGGTGTGATAGTGGGTGGCATAGCCGACCTGTCCGAACACCGCACCGCCAAGCGACGCCGCCGCGACCTCGCGCGCCCGCCGCCACGCATCGTCGGTCGGATGCCAGCGCGCGATCGCGCCGTCGCAACTAAAGCTGAACTGGCACCCGGTCGCGCGATCCTGCCCCTCGAACACGACACCGCAGACGGTCTTGGGGAACGCCGGATGCCGCAACCGGTTGAGCACGACCTGCGCGACCGCGCGTTCGCCCAACGTATCGTCGCCTGCCTCGTACAGCACGCCCGCCGCAAGGCAGTCGGTGGCGCGCGCCAGATCCTCGGCACCACCAGCGAAGCGGAACGGCCGCGCGGCGGGGTTGGGATCGGTCGAGAACGGGACGGTCGCGTTGAACGCGCGCGCATCCTCGGGGCTGAGGTCGACGAACTTCATCGGTTCGACCTCGGGCACCTCGGCTTGCGGCACGACACGCCCCGCCGGCAGCTTTACCTGCTTGGCCCGCGGGACGATCACCGGCGCGTTGGCAACGACGAGTGCAGGCCCGACGATCGCCAGCGCGGAGACACCGACGAGGACGGCGCGCAGCACGCTGGTGCCGCGCGCGGAAAGATCGCTCGTCACTGTTCGGGGAGGAAGTCCGGGACCGACAGATAGCGCTCGCCGGTATCGTAGTTGAACCCGAGAACGCGAACGTTATCAGGCAGATCGGGCAGCTTCTGGAGGATCGCTGCGAGCGTCGCGCCCGAGCTGATGCCGACCAGCATACCCTCTTCGGTCGCCGAGCGACGCGCCATGTCCTTGGCCACCGCGGCGTCGACCTCGATCACGCCGTCGAGCGCCTGGGTGTGAAGGTTGACCGGAATGAACCCCGCGCCGATGCCCTGGATCGGGTGAGGCCCAGGCTGGCCACCCGCGATCACCGGCGAGGCCGCCGGCTCGACCGCATACACCTTGAGCGACGGCCAGACCTGCTTCAGCGCCTCGGCAACGCCGGTGATATGACCACCCGTGCCGACGCCCGTGATGATCACGTCGATCGGGGTGTCACGGAAGTCGGCGAGGATTTCCTGCGCCGTCGTCGTGACATGCACGGCGATGTTCGCTGGGTTCTCGAACTGCTGCGGCATCCACGATCCGGGCGTCTGTTCGACCAGTTCCTTCGCGCGCTCGATCGCGCCCTTCATGCCCTTCTCACGCGGGGTCAGGTCGAACGTCGCGCCATAAGCGAGCATCAGCCGCCGGCGCTCGATCGACATGCTCTCGGGCATGACGAGGACGATCTTGTAGCCCTTTACCGCGGCGACGAGCGCAAGCCCGATGCCTGTGTTGCCGCTGGTCGGCTCGATGATCGTGCCACCGGGCTGGAGGTGACCGTCCTTCTCCGCCGCCTCGACCATGGCCAGCGCGATGCGGTCCTTGATCGACCCGCCCGGGTTCGACCGCTCGGACTTCACCCAGACCTCGGATTCGGGGAACAGCTTCGACAGGCGGACGTGCGGCGTGTTGCCGATCGTGTCGAGGATCGAGTTGGCCTTCATGGCTTGGCTTCTCCGTGCTGAGGTTCGGTCTCAAGTATCTCGGGGGGATCAAAGGTCTTGGCGCGCCCAAGTTCCGGAAACAGTTGCGCCCAGCCGATCGTGACGACGATAGCACCGACGCCGCCGAACACCACAGCGCCGACCGGGCCGAGGACCGACGCCATCACGCCGCTCTCGAATTCGCCCAGCTCGTTGGAGGCCGAAATGGTAAGCTGCGACACTGCGCTCACCCGGCCGCGCATCGCGTCTGGGGTGTGCAGCTGGATCAGCGACTGGCGCACATAGACCGAGATCATGTCCGCGCCCCCCGCGACGATCAGCGCGATAAGGCTGAGGATGAAGGCAGGCTGGACCGGAAAACCGGCGATGCTGCCGGGCTTCAGCCCAAGCAGATCGACGATCGGGGTGGCAACGCCAAAGGTAAGGATCGCAAGGCCGAACACGACAACCGCGATCAGCATCTTGATCCCGACATTGGTGCTCATCGGCCGGACCGAGAACCAGATCGCAGTCACCGCCGCACCGATCCCCATGCCCGCCGCGAGAATGCCGAGCCCCTGCGATCCGACATGCAGGATGTCGCGCGAATACACCGGCAGCAGTGAGGTCGCGCCCGCCAGCAACACCGCGAACAGGTCGAGCGTGATCGTCGCCAGCACCAGCCGGTTGCGCCGGACATAGGTGAAGCCCTCGATGATCCGCGCGAGCGGGCGGTGATCGGTCTGCGTCGCAGGCTGCGCCACCGGGCCGATCAGAAACATGAAGAACAGCGCGACGACGAACAGCACCGTTGCAACGCCGTACGCGACCTCCGGGTGGATCGCGTAGAGCAGCCCACCGACGCTGGGGCCGGCGATCGTGCCGACCTGCCACGCGATCGAACTCACCGCGATCGCCGTCGGCAGGACCGCGCGGGGGACCAGATTGGGGGCCAGCGCCGAATAGGCCGGCCCCGAGAACGCACGCGCGATGCCGAACGCGACTGCTGCGACGAACAGCACCCCGAGCGTGAGGTGGCCCGACCATGTCAGCAACCAGAGCGTGGCGGCCGTAAGCACAAGCAGCGTCGTCGTGCCGCGAACGATCCAGCGGCGATCGAAGCTGTCCGCGACGAGGCCGGTGATCGGGGTCAGCAGGAACAGCGGCACGAACTGGGCGAACCCGATCATGCCGAGCATGAACGCCGCCTCGCGGATGTCCATCGTCTCGCGCGCCAGGTTGTAGACCTGCCACCCGATCACGATCGACATCGCACTGACCGCGATCGTGCCGGTGAAGCGCGACAGCCAGTAGGCGCGGAAATTGGCGATCCGAAGAGGATGCGGTTGCGGAGCGATCGAGGAAGCCATTGCGCGCGGCTTTAGGCCGCAGCGAGAGGACAGGGCAACCGGAGCTTTGCTTGGTGTGGGGATAGCAATGAAACGGCTGCCCCCTCCACGTCGTCATCCTGACTTTCGTCAGGATGACGACGTGGAGATCGGCCATACCCCAGACGGGAATTGATGTTCCGCCCCGTCCGCGCCTATAGGCTCCCTCAACTCCCCTACGGAAAACGAGGTTTCCCACATCGTGGCCAAGACCCCCCCACCAGCACGCGCAATCGTCGAACCGCCGATTACGAACCGCGAACGACCGGCCGAACCAAAGCCGTACGAGGCGTCGAAGGACGAACTGCTCGAAATGTATCGGCAGATGCTGCTGATCCGCCGTTTCGAGGAAAAAGCCGGCCAGCTCTATGGCTTGGGTCTGATCGGTGGCTTCTGCCATCTGTATATCGGCCAGGAAGCCGTCGCGGTCGGGCTTCAGTCCGCGCTCAACGGCGAGACCGATTCGGTGATCACCGGCTACCGCGATCACGGCCACATGCTCGCCTACGGGATCGACCCGAAGGTGATCATGGCCGAGCTGACCGGACGCAATTCGGGCATCTCGAAGGGCAAGGGCGGGTCGATGCACATGTTCTCGACCGAGCATAAATTCTACGGCGGGCACGGCATCGTCGGTGCGCAGGTGTCGCTCGGCACCGGCCTCGCGTTCAAGCACAAATACTCGAACGACGGCGGCATCTGCATGGCCTATTTCGGCGACGGCGCCGCAAACCAGGGCCAGGTGTACGAGAGCTTCAACATGGCCGAGCTGTGGAAGCTCCCGATCATCTTCGTGATCGAGAACAACCAGTACGCGATGGGCACCAGCGTCAATCGCGCGTCGGCCGAGGACCAGCTGTACCGCCGCGGCGAAAGCTTCCGCATTCCCGGTATCCAGGTCGACGGCATGGACGTGCTCGCCTGCCGCGGGGCTGCCGAGGAAGCGCTGGCCTGGGTCCGCGCCGGCAAGGGTCCGGTCATCCTCGAGATGAAGACCTATCGCTACCGCGGCCACTCGATGTCCGATCCGGCCAAGTACCGCACGCGTGACGAGGTCCAGGCGGTGCGCGACAAGTCGGATCCGATCGATCACATGAAGAAGCTGCTCGACGCGCAGGGCGTAACCGAGGCGGACCTCAAGTCCCTTGAACAGGAAATCAGGAAAATCGTGAACGAAGCCGCCGATTTCGCCGAGCAGACCCCAGAGCCGGACGCTGCCGAGCTCTACACCGACGTTCTGGTGGAGAAGTACTGATGGCGATCGAGATCAAGATGCCCGCTCTCTCCCCGACGATGGAAGAGGGCACGCTGGCCAAGTGGCTCGTCAAGGAAGGCGATAGCGTCAAGTCCGGCGACATTCTCGCCGAGATCGAGACCGACAAGGCGACGATGGAATTCGAAGCGATCGACGAAGGCACGATCGGTTCGATCGCCGTCGCCGAGGGCACCGACAACGTGAAGGTCGGCACCGTCATCGCGACGATCCTCGAAGAGGGCGAGAGCGCCAGCGACGCCAAGGCTGCGAAGCCGGCCGAAGCACGCTCGGGCGACGCAGCCAACGCTGCGCCGAAGGAGACGCCGTCGGACGACAAGGCACCACCGGTCCCCGAGGGCGCGTCGCCTGCCAAGGCCGAGAGCGGCACGCAGGCGCTGGTCGCGTCGGCCGAAAAGGTCGGCATTTCCGACCCCGCGATCCCCGAGGGCACCGAGATGGTCAAGACGACCGTCCGCGAGGCTCTGCGTGATGCGATGGCCGAGGAAATGCGCGAGGACGACCGCGTCTTCGTGATGGGCGAGGAAGTCGCGCAGTATCAGGGCGCCTACAAGGTGACGCAGGGGCTGCTCGACGAGTTCGGCGAGCGTCGCGTGATCGACACGCCGATCACCGAATACGGCTTTGCCGGCATCGGTGCGGGCGCGGCGATGGGCGGCCTCCGCCCGATCGTTGAGTTCATGACCTTCAACTTCGCGTTGCAGGCGATCGACCACATCATCAACTCGGCGGCCAAGACCAACTACATGTCGGGTGGCCAGATGCGCTGCCCGATCGTGTTCCGCGGTCCCAACGGCGCCGCGTCGCGGGTCGGTGCGCAGCATTCGCACAACTTCGCGGCATGGTATGCGAGCGTCCCCGGCCTGATCGTGATCGCGCCGTACGACGCGGCCGATGCGAAGGGCCTGCTCAAGGCCGCGATCCGCACCGAGGATCCGGTCGTGTTCCTCGAGAACGAGCTGATGTACGGTCGCAGCTTCGACGTCCCCAAGCTCGACAACCACGTCCTGCCGATCGGCAAGGCGCGGATCGTCCGCGAGGGCAAGGACCTGACGATCGTCAGCTACTCGATCGGCGTCGGCATTTCCTTGGAAGCTGCCGAGAAGCTGGCAGGCGAGGGCATCGACGCGGAGGTCATCGATCTCCGCACGCTGCGCCCTCTCGACACCGAGACGGTCCTCAAGAGCCTCGCCAAGACCAACCGCATGATCATCGTCGAAGAGAATTGGGCGACCTGCTCGATCGCGTCGGAGATCGTGTCGGTGGTCATGGAGCACGGCTTCGACGATCTCGACGCACCCGTGCTGCGCGTCGCCAACGAGGACGTGCCGATGCCCTACGCGGCCAACCTGGAAAAGCTGATGCTCGTCAACGTCGACAAGGTCGTCGCGGCGGCGAAGAAGGTTACCTACAAGTAACGGGACGCACCGGCCGGGTGATCCCGGCCGGTGCGCTCACGCCGCGTAGGTCGTGCAGACGCTCGCGGTGGTGCCCGGCACGGTCGCCAGAACCTGCGTATTGCGCTCGCGTACGTTGTAGACGGATTCGGAGCGCAGCGTCGGCGTCCCGAAAAACCGCGACGAGACCAGCGGCTGATACCGGTAGGTCACCTCGACGAAGATCAAGGCGGAGCCCGGGCCGGCAAAGATCCTGCGCGTGCTGCTACCCATATAGGGAAGCGTGTTGTCGTTCTGACCCTTGCCTTGCGTACCGTATTTCGGCTGCGAGTCAGGGATGTTCAGCGCACCCGTACAACGCTGCCAGCGAATATACTGGCCGTTATTGGGCGCATCCTTGCCGTTCGGCTCGACGCTGGAGACGACCACGCGCCCGTTGGCGCCGAAGCCGATCCCCGTGCCGATGAATTTGGCGCTCAGCAAAGCCTCGTTGACGTCGGACTCGTCGATCGAGTCGCGGACCCGCGCGACGTTGTCGGAGATTGCGGTCGAGATCTGGTTCACCCGCATCACCGCGACCGCCATGTTCGTGACCTCGGCGCCGGCGAGCCCGAGCGTGATCAGGACCGGTGCCGAGATCGCGAACTCGATCATCGCAAGGCCGCGGACGTCGTCCCGAAATCGGCGCGCAATGGCGTGGAGCTGGGTCATGCCTTCGTGCATATCGTCGTCGGCTCCGCCCGCGAGGTGAAGGGCTGGTTGCGGATCACCGTGGTCGCGGCGACTCTGCGGTTCGGACCCCAGGACAGGAGTGCGCCGACCGGGGTCAGGTTCGGATAGACGACGTTGACCGTGTAATAGACGATGTCGTCCGCGCTGCCGACGCCGGTATCGCCGGGCGTCGCGTCATAGGCGCCGTTGTTGTTCGCATCCTCGTAACAGTCACCAAGATTGAACACCCCCTTGGGGTCGGTGTCCGACGTGATCTTCTCGGGCTTGCCGACGTTCGAGAAATTGTAATAGCGCCGGGTCGATACCGTCACATATTGCGCGGGAACGACCCCCTGCACTTCGGACTTGATCGTGGTCACGACGTCTGCGGCGGTTCTGTTGCCGACCGTCACCTGCCGCGACGCCTTCGACAGCGCCCCCTGGACGACCGCGGTGACATAGCCCTGATATCCGATTTCGAGGATCGACAGCAGCAGTCCGACGAGCACCGGAATGATCATCGCGAACTCGACGATCGTCGCGCCGCGGCTGTCGCGCGCAAGGAACCGGGTCGCGGTCAATGGCTGATCCTCAGAGACCCGATCTTGCTGCCGATCTCCTGGAACTTGGCGATCAGCGCCGGCGCGGTCGTGATGCCGGAAGCCATCGCCTTGGTCGTGGCACAATTCTCCATGTCGGCGGTCAGCGTGGTCGAGAACGCGATGACATAGAGCTGGATGCCCTGGCTCTTGGCGGCATTGCACGCCATCCGGAAGCGCTGAAGGTGCCGTTGCAACTGCTCGGCCGCAAGCTGCGTCGTCGTACCGGTCGACGTTCCCAACACGCGCTTGTCGCGTTCCTCAGCGCCATAGGTCGTATACACGCCGAGATAGGGCGACAGATCGCCATCGGTCATGAAGATCATGTATTTGCGAATGCTGAACCCGCGCAGCTTCTTGGGGTTGTCGGGATCGTTCGGATCGTTCGTTTCGGGGGTTGCCGAAGCAAAGATCCCGTCCGGCGAAATAAAGCGCGCACCCCACATCACGCCGATATCGTGATACGTCCCGCCCAACGGCTTCAGGTTGTTTATATAGGTCATGAAGGACGTCTTGTCGTTATAATATTCCTTCAGCCGACTTGCCGCGCTCGCGCAATATTTGGGGTCGGTATATTCGTCCCGCGTGTCTGGATCGAACTCGACGTTTGGCCACCAGGGTATCCAGCGGCTGGGATCCGAACTGGGCAGCATGTTGACGTCGAGGTCCCAGGCGCTCGCGGGCGCGGTCGTCGCCGACCCACCGTCGATCGCGACATTGTCGGTCTGGCGCTCCTCGATGCATCCCGCCCATTGCGACCGGCTCGAACTCGGCGAGCCGCCGGGCGTCAGGACTGAAGCGCCGGTCTTGAACGCGGACGTGTCCAGCGTGACCTGCCGGTACGTCCAATAGTTGGTGCAGGTGCCATCCGAGGTCCAGTACCCGTTGGATGACCAGTTCCCTTCATACGCGTTGCACGTGCCTTGCGAACTCGTCGCCGGTCCCGCGGTCCGCGTCCGACTTTGATACGGCGCGCTGTTGCGGATGTAGTTCGGGTTTTCGGCGTAGACCTGCTTACCCACGTTCACCGTCGCGTTGTACGGCACGAACCCGTACCGCAGCCGCAGATTGTTGGTGTGCAGCTGATCCTGCGCCGATTTCAGCGTGTCGTAGAGTGATTCCGACGCATCGCGCAGCGCCTGCATCTTCGATCCGGACTGTTCGATCTCGTTGCAGGCGTCGTTCGGCCGGCTCGTCGGACAGTTCATCGATCCCGACATGTCGAGCACTAACATGATGTCGGTACCGACGAAATCCTGCGTCGCCGAGCAGCTCGTCGACAGGTTCATCGTGTTGAAACCGAACAGCTTCATGATCGTCGTCGGGATTGTCGTTGCCGCGGTGATCCTGACCGTACCGATTGAGGGAACGGTCACGACCGGCGTGAACGCGGCCGTTCCGAAGGACGCCTGCGGAAAGTTGAAATTGAAGTAGCTTTTCGCCTCAGTCTCAACCGCCGTGGTCAGTGTCGGCCCCGAAAGCAGCCGCCGGGCGGCAAGCGATCCCGCATCGCACGCCTGCTGCAACCGGTCGCGCGCCACGTAAGCCCGCGCCATGTCCAGCCCCGACCCGACCATCGCGATCAGCGGCATCATGGCGAACGCGACGATCATCAGCGTATTGCCGCGAACATCGGTGCGCAGCCGCCCCAGGAAGGTCGTCGGCCGGCGTCGTGTCTGGCCGTGCTTGGCGCTCATTATTGTCCAGTCTCAAGGCGATACTATCATCCGTCCCTGCTCCCCGACCCGGTAAGCGCTGCTCAAGGAACGTGGTTATCGCGTCATTAACCGCTGGGAGGGCGACTCGACGGGGGATGCGGATCGTGCGTCATCACGCTATCGAGCACGGCATGACCCGACCAGATCCCGATCGCCAATTGGCGCTGAGCTATGCGGACGCCGCGGTACGTCCGGCGCTCGAGGCGCTGTTCGCCTTGGACGACACGCTCGCGCAGATTCTGCGGTCCACGCGCGAGCCGCTCGTCGGACAGATGCGGCTGACCTGGTGGTACGAGGCGCTCGGCCGGCTCGATACGACGCCGGCGCCGGCCGAGCCCGTGCTGGCCGCCCTGCAGCGCTCGGTCCTGCCCGGCGGCGTTTCGGGGGCGATGCTGGCGACTCTGACCGACGGGTGGGACGTGTTGCTCGAACCCGTACTCGACGCGCCCGCGCTAGCCCGCTTCGCGCGCGATCGCGGGCGGCGGCTGTTCGAGTTGGCGGGTGTGCTGCTGGCGGTGACCGATGACAGGATCGGCGCGGCAGGCGAGGGGTGGGCGCTCGCGGACCTGACGCGCGGGCTGAGCGATGCGCCCGACCGGGAGGCCCCGCGATCACGGGCGATCATGGTGCTCGACGAGGCCATGCGCGGGCGCTGGCCGGGACGTGCCCGGGTGTTAGGCGCGATGGCCCTGACGGCGCGGTTCGACGTTTCCACACCTCCACCGCCGCCTGGCGGCCCGAAGCGCGTCGGGCGGTTGGCGTGGCACAGACTGACCGGATACTGACCAATCGCATGGGGATCGTCCTCCCCTAGGCGTAGCATACCGGCTCAGCATGTGGGGGCGGCGGCGATGTGGCGATATCTGGCGGGCGGCACGGCGGTGATCGCGTTGATCGTCGCAGGGTTCATGGTCTTCAACGGAGACGCGCGGCCGCGACCGTTGCTGGCCGCGCAACCCACGGTCCAGCAGCAAAGCGGTGCGGTCGCCGCCGATCCGCTACCCGCCGCGGCGCCCGAAGCGACCGAGCGCACGCGCGAGCAGAAAAGGTTCGACCGCTACGACAAGGACCGCGATGCCAAGATCACGCGCGAGGAATATCTCGTCCAGCGGCGCAAGGCCTATGCGCGGCTCGACGTCGACGGCAACGGTACGCTGTCGTTCGATGAATGGGCGGTGAAGGCGACGACCAAGTTCGCCGATGCGGACCGTGACAAATCCGGGGCGATGACCGCCCCCGAATTCGCCACGACCGCGGTCAAGCGGAAGGGGCCAGCTCGGGCGAATTGTCCACCGGTTCAGGCGCCTGCCGAGGAGAGTTGAGCCATTGTGCGAGCGCCGCGCGACCGCGATCGGTGTACATCCGCTTGCGATCGGTCTTTTTGGTCCGGCCGGGGATCGGCGGGAACAGCCCGAAATTGACGTTCATCGGCTGATACGTCTCGGCCTCCGCACCGCCGGTGATGTGGCCTAGCAACGCGCCGAGAGCGGTCGCATAGGGCGGCGGCGTCAGCGTCTTGCCCGTCAGCTCGGCCGCGGCGAACAGCCCCGCGAGCATGCCGATCCCGCAGCTCTCGATATAGCCTTCGCAGCCGGTGATCTGCCCGGCGAAGCGGATGTTCGGCCGCGACTTCAGCCGCAGCGTCTCGTCGAGCAGCTCGGGCGAGCGGATGAACGTGTTGCGGTGCAGCCCGCCCAGCCGCGCGAACTCGGCATTCTCAAGGCCCGGGATCGTCCGGAACAGCCGCACCTGATCCGCATGCTTCAGCTTGGTCTGGAAGCCGACGATGTTCCACAGCGTGCCCTGCGCATTGTCCTGCCGGAGCTGGACGACCGCGTGCGGCCAGCGCCCGGTCTTCGGATTGTCGAGGCCCACCGGCTTCATCGGGCCATAGCGCAGCGTATCGACGCCGCGCTCCGCCATCACCTCGATCGGCATGCAGCCGTCGAAATAGGGCGTGTCCTTCTCCCAGTCCTTGAACGGCGTCTTCTCGCCATCGACCAGGCCCTGGTGGAAGGCGAGATACTGGTCCTTGTCCATCGGGCAGTTGATGTAATCCTTGCCCTCACCCTTGTCCCAGCGCGACGCGAACCAGGCCGTCTCCATGTCGATCGAGTCGCGATGGACGATCGGCGCGAGCGCATCGAAAAACGCGAGCGCCTCGCGGCCGGTCTCGGCGCCGATCCCCGCGGCGAGCGAGGCGGCGGTCAGCGGCCCGGTGGCGATGATCGTAGGGCCCTCGGGCAGCGCATCGACGCGTTCGCGCACCAGCGTGATGTTCGGATGCTGGTCGATCGCCTCCGTCACACTGTTCGAGAAATTGTCGCGATCGACCGCGAGCGCCGAGCCCGCGGGGACGCGATGGATATCCGCCTGCCGCATGATCAGCGAGCCGAGCGTCCGCAGTTCCTGGTGGAGGAGCCCGACCGCGTTGCTCTCGGCATCGTCCGATCGGAAGCTGTTCGAGCAGACGAGCTCGGCGAGGCCGTCGGTCTGGTGCGCGGGCGTGCCTTCGCCGCTGCCGCGCATTTCGGAGAGGCGGACTTTCAGGCCGGCTTCGGCGAGTTGCCAGGCGGCTTCGGAACCGGCGAGGCCGCCGCCGATAACATGGATATCGTGGGTCATTCCCGTCAGATAGCGCGGGACTGTTGTCGTGTCAGGTCCGCAATCCCACTTCGTTCCCCATGAAGATCTTCACGATCGGCTACGAAGCCACCACGATGACCGACTTTCTTGCCGCGTTGACGAGCGCGGGGGTGGAGCGCGTAATCGACGTCCGCGCGCTGCCCTTGTCGCGCCGGCCGGGCTTCTCGAAGACGTCGCTCGCCGCGTCGTTGCGCGAGGCGGGGATAGACTATGCGCATCTGAAGGCGCTCGGCACACCCAAGCGCGGGCGCGATGCGGCGAAGAAGGGCGACGTCGCGACCTTGACCGCGGTGTATGACGAGCATCTCGAACTCCCCGAGGCGCAGGCGCAAGCCGTGATCATGCTGGGGTTGGCGGCGGAGAAGCCGAGCGCCTTGCTCTGTTACGAACGCGATCCGTGCCATTGCCACCGGACGTTGCTGTTGCAGGCGATGGGTGAGAGCGCCGAGGTGATGGATCTCTATACGTAAAGCGCGTCTCCCCGCCTCCGTCATCCTGACGAAAGTCAGGATCCAGGATGACGGAGGGCGCGGCCCTTGGCTCTGGATCCTGACTTTGGTCAGGATGACGGTAGGGCAAGGGATGGCGGCCGATGCCCCGATTGTTGCAATGCAGCACCCGCTCCGTTAAGACCCCGCGCATTCGCCCTGGACCCGGTGCAATTCCGGGTGGCTATTCCGGCCGCCGATCCGCCGGACAACGCACCGACGCCTTACGAAATGAACCGCCCGCGCAACCGCCGCGGTTCTCGCGTCCTATGCGGATACACACATGACATCACTTTCTCGTTACCGGGCCGAATGGTTCAGCGGCCCCACCGCCGCGCGCCGCGACGTGCTCGCCGGCATGGTCGGCACCTTCGCGCTGATCCCAGAGGTCATCGCCTTCTCCTTCGTCGCCGGGATCGACCCCGAAGTCGGCCTGTTCGCGTCCTTCGTGATCGGCATCGTCATCGCCTTTGCCGGCGGACGTCCCGCCATGATCTCAGGCGCTGCTGGCTCCGTCGCGCTCGTCGCCGCCGCCCTCGTCCACGCATACGGCCTGCAATATCTGCTCGTCGCGACGATGTTGGCGGGGCTGCTCCAGATTGCTTTCGGCCTCGCCAAGCTAGACGTGCTGATGCGCTTCGTCTCGAGGTCGGTCCATGCCGGGTTCGTCAACGCGCTCGCGATCCTGATCTTCTCGGCGCAGGTGCCGCAGATGGTCGGCGTCAGCTGGCAGGCCTATGCGATGATCGCCGGCGGTCTAGCGATCATCTACCTCGTCCCGCGGATCTCCAGCGCGATCCCGTCGCCGCTGATCTGCATCGTCGTGCTGACCGCGATCGCGATCTGGTTTCCGATGCCGCTGAAGACGGTTGGCGATCTCGGCCGCTTGCCCGATTCGCTGCCGTCGCTCGGTCTGCCCGACGTGCCGTTTACCTGGGATACGCTGCGGATCGTCGCACCCTATGCGCTGGCGATGGCCGCGGTCGGCCTGCTCGAATCGATGATGACCGTCAACGTCGTCGACGAACTCACCGAGACGACCAGTTCGAAGGCGCGCGAATGCACCGGGCTCGGCCTGGCCAACATCGCCGCGGGCGCGTTCGGCGGTATCGCTGGCTGCGGCATGATCGGCCAGACCGTCGGCAACGTCCGCTATGGTGGCACCGGCCGGCTGTCGACGATGGTCGCAGGCGTGTTCCTGCTCGTCGTGATGGTCCCACTCAGGCCTTGGGTCGCGCAGGTGCCGGTGGCGGCGCTGGTCGCGATCATGATCATGGTGTCGATCAGCACCTTCTCCTGGGGGTCGCTCCGCGATCTCGCGCGCCATCCCAAGGTTTCGAGCGTGGTGATGGTCGCGACCGTCGTCGTCACCGTCGCGACGCACGACCTGTCGCTCGGCGTCGGCGTCGGCGTGCTGCTCAGTGGCGTGTTCTTCGCGTGGAAAGTCACTCGGATGATGGACGTCGCGATCGACCATGACGTGGCAAGCGATACGCGTATCTACCGGGTAAGCGGGCAGATCTTCTTCGCCAGCGCCGATATCTTCGCCGACCGCTTCGACCTTCGCGAAACTGCGCGCGCGGTCCGCATCGACCTGACCGCGGCGCATCTCTGGGACGTGACCGCAGTCGGCGCGCTGGAGGATGTGGTCGGTAAACTCCGTCGTCACGGCCGCGAGGTCGAGGTGATCGGCCTCAATACGGCAAGCGCCACGCTGGTCGATCGGCACGCGCCGCTGATGCTGGATCGCGAGATAGGGTGATGCCGCATCTTGTCGGGGGGCGAGAAATACGATGCTGTATGCCTCGCCCCGACCGCCTACCTTCGGGGGGATGACGAACACTTCCCAGACCCCGCCCGTGTCGCTCACGCACCTCCAGCGGCTCGAGGCCGAGAGCATCCATATCCTGCGCGAGGTGGTCGCCGAGTGCGAGCGCCCGGTGATGCTGTACAGCGTCGGCAAGGATTCCGCGGTGATGCTCCATCTCGCACGCAAGGCGTTCTACCCGTCGCCGCCGCCATTCCCGCTGCTGCACGTCGATACGACGTGGAAGTTCAAGGCGATGTACGATCTGCGCGACCGGATGGCCGCGGAGAGCGGCATGGAGCTGCTCGTGTACAAGAACCCCGAGGCCGAGGCGCGCGGGATCAATCCGTTCGATCACGGCGCGCTCCATACCGATATGTGGAAGACCGAGGGACTGAAACAGGCGCTCGACCTGCACGGCTTCGATGCGGCGTTCGGCGGCGCGCGGCGCGACGAGGAGAAGAGCCGCGCGAAGGAGCGCGTCTTCTCGTTCCGCGCGGCGCATCACCGTTGGGATCCCAAGAAGCAGCGCCCCGAGCTCTGGAACCTCTACAATGCGCGCAAGGCCAAGGGTGAGAGCATCCGCGTGTTCCCGATCTCGAACTGGACCGAGCTCGACGTCTGGCAATATATCCAGCTCGAGGACATTCCGATTGTTCCGCTCTATTTCGCCGCGCCGCGCCCGACCGTCGAGCGCGACGGCATGCTGCTGATGGTCGACGACGATCGCTTTCGCCTTGAGCCGGGCGAGGTGCCGGTCGAACGCTCGATCCGCTTCCGCACGCTGGGCTGCTACCCGCTGACGGGCGCGGTCGAGAGCGAAGCGGCGAGCCTGTCCGCGGTGATCCAGGAGATGCTGCTGACCACCACCAGCGAACGCCAGGGCCGCGCGATCGATCGCGACGCGGGCTCGGCGAGCATGGAGAAGAAGAAGCAGGAGGGCTATTTCTGATGGCAACGCGCGTGCAAGACTCTGCCTATCAGGTGCAGGATATCATCGCCGAGGACATCGATGCCTATCTGCTCCAGCATCAGCACAAGAGCCTGCTCCGCTTCATCACCTGCGGGTCGGTCGACGACGGAAAGTCCACGCTTATCGGACGGTTGCTGTACGATTCCAAGATGATCTTCGAGGATCAGCTCGCCGCACTGGAGAGCGATTCGAAGAAGGTCGGGACGCAAGGCGGCGAGATCGACTTCGCGCTGCTGGTCGACGGGCTTGCCGCCGAGCGCGAGCAGGGGATCACGATCGACGTCGCCTATCGCTATTTCTCGACCGAGAAGCGCAAGTTCATCGTCGCCGATACGCCGGGACACGAGCAATATACGCGCAACATGATCACCGGCGCGTCGACCGCCGATCTCGCGGTGATCCTGGTCGATGCGCGCAAGGGCATCCTGACGCAGACCAAGCGGCACAGCTATCTCGCGCACCTGATCGGCATCCGCCACCTCGTGCTCGCGGTCAACAAGATGGACCTGGTCGGCTATGATCAGGCGGTCTACGACCGGATCGTGGCGGACTATACGACGTTCGCGGAGTCGATCGGGATCGCCGGCTTCACGCCGATGCCGATCTCGGGGTTCAAGGGCGACAACATCACCACCGCGAGCGCGAATACGCCCTGGTATGACGGGCCGACGCTGATCGACCATCTCGACACGGTGACGCTCGACGTCAGCGAGGATCAGGCGGGCGCGTTCCGCATGCCGGTGCAATGGGTCAACCGCCCGAACCTCGATTTCCGCGGATTCTCGGGGCTGGTCGCCAGCGGCTCCATCGCGCCGGGCGATGCGGTGCGGATCCTGCCGGGCGGACGGACCTCGACGATCGCTCGCGTGGTCGCGTTCCGCGGTGATCTGGAGAAGGCCGTCGCCGGCCAGTCCGTCACGCTGACGCTCGCGGACGAGATCGATTGCTCGCGCGGCGACGTGATCGTCGCCGCGGAGTCGCCCCCCGAGGCCGCCGATCAGTTCGAAGCGACCGTGGTGTGGATGGCCGACGAGGAGATGCTGCCTGGGCGGCCGTATTGGTTGAAGCTCGCGACGCAGACCGTGACGGCGACGATCCAGCAGCCGAAATACCAGATCAATGTCAATACGATGGAGCGACTTGCTGCCAAGACGCTCGAACTGAACGCGATCGGTGTCGCCAATCTTTCGACCGACCGGCCGCTGGTATTCGAATCCTATGCGGACAATCGGCAGCTCGGCGGGTTCATTCTGGTCGACAAGATCACCAATGCCACGGTCGCGGCGGGGATGCTGCATTTCTCACTCCGACGCGCGCAGAACGTGCATTGGCAGGCGACCGATATCGGGCGCGAGGCGCACGCCGCGCTGAAGAACCAGAAGGCAGCGGTGCTGTGGTTCACCGGGCTGTCGGGCGCGGGCAAGTCGACGATCGCCAATCTGGTCGAGATGAAGCTTGCCAGGATGAACCGGCACACCTTCCTGCTCGACGGCGATAACGTCCGCCACGGGCTGAACCGCGATCTCGGCTTTACCGATGCCGACCGGGTCGAAAATATCCGGCGTGTCGGCGAGGTCGCCAAGCTGATGACCGATGCGGGGCTGATCGTGATCACTGCGTTCATCTCGCCGTTCCGCGCCGAACGCGAGATGGTCCGGCAGATGATGGCACCCGGCGAGTTCATCGAGGTGCATATCGACACGCCGCTGGCGGAGGCCGAGCGGCGCGATGTGAAGGGGCTGTATGCCAAAGCGCGCGCGGGCAAGCTTGCCAACTTCACCGGAATCGACTCGCCCTATGAGGCGCCGGCGAACCCGGAGATCCGGATCGATACGACGGGCATGACTCCCAATGAGGCGGCTGACGCGATCGTTGCGATGCTGATCCCATGAGCGCGATGACGGACGGCGAACTCGCTGCGCATCTGGCCGAGACGGCGGGGCGGTTGCTCCTCGAAGTGCGGCGGTCGGGCGTGTTCTCGCCCGGCGCGCTTGGCAAGGCGGGCGACGAGACGGCCAACGCGTTCCTCGTCCACGCGCTCCGCGATGCGCGGCCCGACGACGGCCTGCTGTCCGAGGAGCGCAAATGCGACGGTACGCGTACGTCTATGTCGCGCGTGTGGATCGTCGATCCGGTCGACGGCACGCGCGAATATGGCGAGGCGCGCGACGACTGGGCGGTCCACGTCGCGCTTGCGATCGACGGCGTCGCGACGATCGGCGCGGTCGCTTTGCCAGGGCTCGGCCTGGTCCTGCGCTCGGACCAGCCCGCGCCGGTGCCGCCACCGGGCAACCCCTTGCGGATGGTCGTCAGCCGGACCCGTCCAGCGCCCGAGGCGGTGAAGGTGGCCGGAGCTCTGGGTGCAACGCTGATCCCGATGGGCTCGGCGGGCGCGAAGGCGATGGCGGTAGTCCGCGGCGAGGCTGACATCTACCTGCACTCGGGCGGCCAATATGAATGGGACTCTGCCGCACCGGTCGCCGTTGCAACAGCGTTCGGTCTGCATTGCAGCCGGATTGACGGGTCGCCGCTCGTGTATAATTGTCGGGATGTCTACATGCCCGATTTGCTGATCTGCCCCGTCGCTCTGCGCGATCAGGTGATGGCGGCGATGAAGGCGTAGGTTCTCCTGCGCACGCAGGAGCTCAGGGTCACAAACGTCAGCGTCCGTTACCCTGGACTCCTGCATGCGCAGGAGAACGACTTACGGCTGCGGGTCGGCTTCGTTCTCCGCGGGAGCCTCGTCGCGCGTGACGCGTGACGTCATGCCGGTTGCGTCCGCATCGTCCTGCATCTGCGCGTCCGGAGCAACCGGCGCCTCGCGCGGCGGTTCGACGACCGCAGGGGCGGGCGGAGGAGCCTCGACCGGCGCCGTTTCGACCGGAGCAGGCGCCGCTTCGGTCTCGGTCACGCCGGTATCTTCGACCATGTTGGTATCCGTCGGCGGCTGCTCGGGCTCGGACCGCGAACAGCCAGCCAGCGCCATCGCGGCGAGCAGGCCGCCGGCAATGGCAGCACGGAAACGGGGACGGGTGCGGGTGGAATTCATCATATCTGATCCTCTCAGCGAGCGGCGATCGTCTGGCGTGCAGTGCGCGCCTCGATCTTGGAGGCGAGGATGCCGTCCCAGTCATAGGGATCGGCGCGGAAGTTCATCTGGCCATTGCCGCTGGCAAACGCGGTCCAGTAGAGCAGATAGACCGATACCGGCTTGACCAGCTGTGCCCGGACCGTGTCGCCCTTGGCGACCGCGGCATCGACCTTCTCGGGCGTCCATGACGGATCGCCCTTCAGCAGCAGGTCGGCCAATTCGGCAGGCTTTTCAAGGCGTACGCAGCCGTGGCTCGAAAGCCGACTGAAGCTGGCGAACTTGGCACGACTAGGCGTATCGTGCAGATACACCGAATAGTCGTTCGGGAAGTCGAACTTGAACCGGCCGAGCGCGCTCTGGTCGCCCGCCTGTTGCTGCAGCCGCGTGCCGCCAATCACCTTGAACCCGTTGCGCTTGAAATAGCCGGGGTTCGCGCGCTCCTTCGGAAACAATTCCTTGGTCGCGATCGAGGTCGGCACGTTCCACGGCGGGTTGATGACGATGCTGTGGATGGTCGACGAGAGCATCGGCGTCTCGTCGCCCGGCCGCCCGGTGACCGCACGCATCGACTGCACCGGCGTATCGCCGTCGAACACCGTCAGGACGGCTGCAGCGATGTTCACCTGGATCCGATCACGCGGCAGGTCCTGCGGCAGCCAGCGCCAGCGCTCCATGTTTGCCATGATCTGACGGACGCGGTCGCCGGCCGAGACGTTGAGCGCGGCGAGCGTCTGCGTCGAGACGATCCCGGTCGGGTTCAGGCCATAGCGACGCTGCGCGCGACGCACGGCCTCGAGCAGCGATGCGTCGAACTTGTCGCCGCTGGTATCGACGTCCTTGTCTTCCACGGCGAGCCGCTTGCGCAGCGCAACCACGCGCGGACCGGTCGCCCCGAGCGTGAAGTCGGGACCGGAGGCAAGCGACGACCAGCCACCAGCGGCAGCGATCGAACGGTAATTCTGCAGCCCCTTCCGCAAACCGTCATAGCCGGCATAGGGTGGCGGCAGCGACGCGAACCAGGCGGCGATCCGGTCGAGCCGCACCGCATCGGCAAACGCCGGCGTGGGATCGTACGCGGGGGGACGCAGGCCCCAGTCCCGCTGGAAATCGGCTTCGCTGAGGCGACCGGCATGGACCGCACGCGCATGGTCCAGTGCCGCCCGTACCAGTTCCTCCTTGCTCGGCGCGCTCGTCGTCGCGGTCGCGGCGGACTTCAGCCCCTGCGCGACGATGTCGCCGTTGAGCAGCTTGTCGAGCAGGGCCGCCTGCGCGTCGTTGAGTGGCGGCACGGTGATGACCGGCGGCGCGAGCGTCGGCACGGCGGGGGAGGGCGCGGTCGGCATGACCGGGGGCGGCGTAACCTGTTGTGCGAACACCGGACTTGCCATCAGCAGCGGCGTCGCGGCGATCGCCAACGCCGACCGGAGCGTCCCGGTCTTCACCCGTCCATCGTCAAATACGCGCGCCATACTCATCCTGTCTTACCGTAGCTGGTCGATGCTTTCGCACGCCGTAGCTCTCTCTTAGCTGAACCGGAGTCGCGAAGCATCGGCAATCGGGATCAATTCGCGGGTTCACGCAGCGGAAGCGGATTTTTCCTGCTGGGCGAGGACTTCATACGCCATCACCGCGGTCGCGACGGCCGCGTTGAGGCTGTCCGCCTTGCCGAGCATCGGGATCTTGACGAGCACGTCACACGCCTCGGCCATCTCGGGCGGCATCCCCTGCGCCTCGTTGCCGGTGAGCAGGAAGGTGGGACCGGCATACTGCGCCGCGCGGTAATCGATGTCGGTGTCGAGGCTCAGCCCGACCAACTGTCCAGGGCCCGTACGCAGCCAGTCACGGAACGGCTCCCATTCCGTCTTAACGACCGGGATCGTGAACAGCGCGCCCATGCTCGCGCGCACCGCTTCGACCGAAAACGGATCGACCGACTCGCCGATCAGGATCAGTCCGCCTGCACCGACCGCATCGCCGGTCCGCAGGATCGTGCCCAGATTGCCCGGATCGCGCAGCCGTTCGGCGACCAGCCAGATGCCGGAGGTGTTGCGGTCCAGGTCTTCCAGCGTCGCGTCGAATTCGTCGAACACCCCGACCACGGCTTGCGGGTTGTCCTTGCCCGACAGCTTCGAGAGGATGTCGGGCGTCGTCTGAATCGACTCGCCGCCCGATTCCTCGACATCCATCGACAGCGCATGGACCAGAGGATGGTTCGCGCTGGCCGCGGCGTAGAACAAGGTCCGGGGCAGGCGGCCGGTCTCGCGCGCTTCGGTCAGGATGCGCAAGCCCTCGGCAAGGAACTGCTTGGCCGCACGCCGATGCCGCTTGTCGCGCAGGTCGCGGACGTACTTGATCAGCGGGTTGGAAAAGGCGGTTATCTCGCGGGGCATCTAGCTCCCCTTCCGTATGCGGGAGGGGCCGGGGGGTGGGCTCCCGGCCTCAGCATGTGTTTCGATCATGGTGAGCGCGAGCCCACCCCCAACCCCTCCCGCCTGCGGGAGGGGAGCAGTCACGTCAATCCTCGCCGAACTTCGCCTCGACCAGTTGGGCCAGTGCCGCCACGGTCTGCTCGGCGCCATCGCCGCTCGCGCTGATCGTGATGGTGTCGCCCATTGCCGCGCCGAGCATCATCAGGCCCATGATCGACGTGCCGGTAACATGGTCCGACCCGTCCTTGGTGACGCGCACTTCGACGGCGTGCGTGGACGCGAGCGTGACGAACTTGGCACTCGCGCGCGCATGGAGGCCGCGCCGATTGGTGATCTGGACGGTGCGCGAGACGTCGCTCACGCAGCCGCCTCGCCAAGGACTTCGGATGCCACCGAGATATATTTGCGCCCCGCTTCGCGCGCCGCCGCGACGGCCGCGACGACGGTCATCGACTTGCGCGCCGACCCGAGCCGGATCAGCATCGGCAGGTTCATCCCCGCAATCACCTCAATCCGCCCGCGTTCCATCAGTGAAATGGCAAGATTGGACGGGGTGCCGCCAAACAGGTCGGTCAGCACGATCACGCCGCGCCCCGCATCGACCGCGTGGATCGCGGCCGCAATGTCGGCGCGGCGCCCCTCCATGTCGTCGTCGGGACCGATCGAGATCGTCGCGACGCGCTCCTGCGGGCCGACGACGTGGATCATCGCGCGAACGAATTCCTCCGCCAGGCGACCGTGCGTTACCAGAACGAGGCCGATCATGTCAGCGTTTCATACTCATAGGACGATCATGTTCATAATAGTGCCGGTGACCCTTCGAGCGCATCTTGCGGTGCGGCCCCCAGGTCGCGGTGACCGACACTGGGCGAAAATCCCGCCTCGCGCAACCGTCGGCCGATCCGTTCGGCGACGTGGACCGACCGGTGTCTCCCGCCGGTACACCCGATCGCGACCGTGACATACGACTTCCCCTCCGCCCTGTAGCGCGGGAGCAACAGGATCAGCAGGTCCTCGATCCGACTCACCGCCGCTTCATAGGCGGGATCGGCGACGATATAGGCGGAGACATCGGCATCGAGCCCGGTACCGGGGCGCAAGCCCGCATCCCAGTGCGGATTGCGCAGGAACCGCATGTCGAACACCAGATCGGCGTTGCGCGGCAGCCCGCGCGCGAACCCGAACGACCGGATCGACAAGGTCGGCTCGCCGAGATCCTCGCCTGCGAAGTTCGCGCGGATCTGCTGCGCGAGTTCGTTCGCGGCCATGTCGGTGGTGTCGATCAGCCGATTCGCCCACTCCCGCAGCGGTGCCAGAAGGTCGCGCTCGCGGCCGATACCGTCGTGTGCCGGTCGATCGAGTGCGAGCGGATGCCGCCGCCGCGTTTCGGAATAGCGTCGCTCGAGTTCGGCGCCCGAACAATCGAGGAACAGCATTCCGATTTCCAGACCGTGGCGATCGCGCAGGTCGCGGATGCGGCGGACGATCCGCTCCGGATCGAAATCCCGGGTTCGCGCGCCGATGCCGATCGCGAGCGGCTGCGAATCGTCGGGCGACCCTTCGGGAAGCGGCGCGTCGAGCAGTCGGTCGAGCAGAAGCAGAGGCAGATTATCGACCACCTCCCAGCCGAGATCCTCCAGCGTCTTGAGCACGGTCGACTTGCCCGCTCCCGACATGCCGGTGACCAGCAGGATATCCTTCGGACGGGTCATGATCGACGCCTCATTCTGGCAGCTCCGGATTGCGCAATGCGAGTTCGACCTTGATCGGCGCGGAGGCGTGGAACGGATCGACCGCGAACTGGCGGACTTCGATCCCGGCGATCCGCCGCACGCGCCGCTCGGGCATCCGTTCGATCATGCCATCGACCCGGACCAGCATACCCACCGGAACATCCTCGACATGCGGCATCGCCAGGATCCCGATCCCGCGCACCTCGATCCGGCCGGCGATCGTGGCAGGCGCGCGCGCGCGCAAGATCGTGCCCGCGCGCACCACCAGCGTCTGATCGTCGCTGACCAGCACCGCGCCGCGATCGATCAGGCGCAATGCCAGGTCGGACTTGCCCGATCCGGATGCGCCTTCGATCATCACCGCCAGACCGTCGATCGCGACGGTCGTGGCGTGAAGCCGATCGGAGGATAGCTCGACCACAAGCGTCTCTTACTCCGGCATCTCGGCGAGCGGAAGCCGCACGACGAACCGGGCGCCGCCCAACCGGTCCTCGCGCGATTCAACGATGATCGTTCCCTGGTGTCCATCGACGATGGTTCGAGCGATCGCGAGACCGAGCCCGGAATGTTGGCCGAACGTCTCGCTGTCGGGGCGCACCGAGTGGAACCGCTTGAACACGTCCTCGCGCGCATCTTCGGGAACGCCCGGGCCTTCGTCCTCGACCCGGATCACCAGGTCATCCTGTTCGCGGATGGCGGAGATCGCGATCAGCCCGGCGTCGGGCGAGAAGGAGAGCGCGTTGTCGATCAGGTTTTCGAACACGCGTTCCAGCCGGGCACCTTCGCCCAGCACGGTCGTCCGATCGTCCGCAGTGCGATCGAACACCAGGCGGATGCCGCGCTCGACACCGCGCGCATCGCGTTGTGCGACCAGCCCGTCGATCATCGCTGCCACGTCGACCGGCTCGAACTTGGCGCGGCTGAGCTGCGCGTCGAGGCGCGAGGCTTCGGAAATATCGGACAGCAACCGGTCGAGCCGCTGGACGTCGTCGCGGACGATCGCCAGCAACTGCGCCTGGAGCGCCGGGTCCTTCACCCGCGACAGTCCCTCGACCGCGGAGCGGAGCGAGGCGAGCGGATTCTTCATCTCGTGCGTGACGTCCGCGGCGAACGCCTCGGTCGCGTCGATCCGTGCCCTGAGCGCGAGGCTCATGTCCGACAGCGCGCGCGCGAGCATGCCGAGTTCATCGCGGCGCGAGGGGAGGCGGGGCACCACCACTTCGCGCGCCCGACCCAGCCGGACCCGAACCGCCGCCCGTGCCAGCCGGCGGAGGGGGCGCACGATCGTCCGCGCGAGGAACAGCGACAACAGGATCGAGACGATCGCCACGACCAGCAGCACCATGCTCAACCGGAACCGCTCGATCCGCACCGTCCGCGTGATGTCGCGCGCGTTGACCGTCGTCATCACCACGCCCCCTGCCGGCAACGGCGCGGCAGCGGTGATGACCGGCGTCCGATCGGGCGCGCGCCAGACCGTCGTCGCCACGGTGCGACGCGTCCGCGCGACCGTCACGTCGGGCCATTGCTGCCGCCCGGTCCGCTCGCGGTACAGCGGCGGACGAGGGGCCATCACGACGACGTCGATGCCTGCATCCAGGAACCGCGCGGCGGTCTGGTCCCAGTCTTCCTTGTCTGGATCCATCAACACGAAATTTCGCAGGCCGAGCGCGCGGCTGTCGACCACCCCGTTCCCCCTCGCGTCGAAAATGCGGATCCGCGAGCCCGTATCGCGCGCCAGCCTCACGACCAGCGGATCGCGCGATGCCGGATCGACCGCGGCGACCGCTTCGCCGATCAGCCGGGCCTCGCGCGCGGTCTGCGCAACGCGGTTGTCCACCACCCGGCTGCGATACGAATCGAGATAGAAAAACCCCCCCGCCAGCAGCAACAGCGCGAAGATGTTGACCGCGAGGATGCGCCGCGTGAGCGAGATCTGCCCCGACCAGCGCAATGTAAGATCGCGCCCGTCGATGCCGAGCTCATTCCTCAGAAAATCGATACCCGGCGCCATATAAAGTCTCGATAGCATCGAACGCAGGGTCGACCTGCCGGAATTTGCGGCGCAGTCGCTTGATGTGGCTGTCGATCGTGCGATCGTCGACGTAGATGTCGTCCTGATACGCCGCATCCATCAGCTGGTTGCGCGTCTTGACGATGCCGGGGCGTTGCGCGAGCGTCTCGAGGATCATGAACTCGGTCACCGTCAGCGTCACCAGCTCGCCGCCCCAATGAGTCCGGTGCCGCGCCGGGTCCATGCTCAATCGCCCGCGATCGAGCGGCCCGGCGGCTTCCGCCTCGGTTGCGAGCCCCGGCGATTGGGTCAACTCGGTACGGCGCAGGATCGCGCGGATACGGGCGATCAGCAGCCGCTGCGAGAACGGCTTGGCGATATAGTCGTCCGCACCCATCGCCAGACCCAGCGCCTCGTCGAGCTCGTCGTCTTTGCTGGTGAGGAAGATCACCGGGATCTGACTCTTCTCGCGCAACCGTCGCAGCAGCTCGAGACCGTCCATCCGCGGCATCTTGATATCGAAGATCGCGAGATCGGGTGGATTGTCGGTCAGCGCCTTTAAAGCCGTCTCGCCGTCCGAATAGACGCGCGTGACGAACCCCTCAGTCTGGAGCGCGATCGACACGGAGGTCAGGATGTTGCGGTCGTCGTCGACCAGCGCGATCGTTGCCGTCATTGGGGTCGCTCTGCCTCGGTCGTTGGCCTCGGCGAATAGGCCAAACCGCGTCATCACTCAACCGGGCCGTTTCGGGACGAGCGTGCCGTTTCCTTCATTTGACCGGTGCAGGGGCGCCCCGTACATCCGGGGCAACGACATACATACGTATGCGCAAAAACTTAGGAGAGATGCCGTGTCGAACGAGCGTATTCCGGCCGTCGGCCTATCCGCGCAGGGAATCGAAACCCGCGCGAGACTTCACTGGAACCTGGTCACCGCCCAGCTGGTCGAGACCGCACTGGCTCGCGGCGAGGGGACGTTGTCCGCCGACGGTCCATTGGTCGTCGAGACCGCGCCGCATACCGGCCGCTCTGCGCAGGATAAGTTCATCGTCCGCGATGCCGAGACCGAATCGACCGTTTGGTGGGGCAAGAGCAACAAGGCGATGGAGCCTGCGCACTTCGCCGCGCTGAAGGAGGATTTCTTCGCCGCGCTCGCGCAGAAGGACGATCTGTTCGTGCAGGACCTGTACGGCGGTTCGCAGCCCGATCACCGAGTCACCGTCCGCGTCGTCACCGAACTGGCGTGGCATAACCTCTTCATCCGGACGATGCTGGTGCGTCCCGAACAGGCCGCGCTGAAGGACTTCGTCGCCGACTACACGATTATCGACCTGCCGAGCTTCCGCGCCGACCCGGCACGCCACGGCTGCCGCAGCGAGACGGTGATCGCGGTCAACTTCACCGACAAGCTGATCCTGATCGGCGGCACCAAATATGCCGGCGAGATGAAGAAGTCGGTGTTCGGCCTGCTCAACTATCTCCTGCCCCCGACCGGCGTGATGCCGATGCATTGCTCCGCGAACATGGGCGCAAACGGCGATACCGCGGTGTTCTTCGGCCTGTCCGGCACCGGCAAGACGACGCTGAGCGCCGACGCCAGCCGCACGCTGATCGGCGACGACGAGCATGGCTGGTCCGACACCGCGGTCTTCAATTTCGAAGGCGGCTGCTACGCCAAGATGATCCGGCTGTCCGCCGATGCCGAGCCCGAGATTTTCGCGACCACCAAGCGGTTCGGCACGGTGCTGGAGAACGTCGTGATGGACCCGGCGACGCGGTTGCTCGACCTGGACGATCACACGCTCGCCGAGAACAGTCGCGGCGCGTACCCGATCGACTTCATCCCCAATGCGTCGGCCGACAACATGGGGCCGGTGCCGCGCAACATCGTGATGCTGACCGCGGACGCGTATGGCGTTCTTCCGCCGATCGCCAAGCTCACGCCTGACCAAGCGATGTACCATTTCCTGTCGGGCTATACCGCGCGCGTTGCCGGCACCGAGATCGGCGTCACCGAGCCCGACGCGACCTTCTCGACCTGCTTCGGCGCGCCGTTCATGCCGCGGCATCCGTCGGTGTACGGCAACCTCTTGAAGGAGCGGATCGCCAAGCGCGGGGTCGATTGCTGGCTGGTCAACACCGGCTGGACCGGCGGCAAATACGGCGTCGGCAACCGCATGCCGATCAAGGCAACGCGCGCGTTGCTGAACGCCGCGCTCGACGGGAGCCTCAACGATGCCGAGTTCCGGACGGATCCGAACTTCGGGTTCCAGGTACCGGTCAGCGTCCCCGGCGTCGACAGCGCCATCCTCGACCCACGCACGACCTGGGCGGACAAGGGCGCCTACGACCAGACCGCCACCAAGCTCGTCGATCTGTTCGTGGAAAACTTCGCGCAGTTCGCCGACCACGTCGACGAAGGCGTGAGGCAGGCGGCGCCGAAGGTCGGGGAGACGGCGTAATCTGTGCAATCACTGTCCGTCATGCCGGACCTGTTCCGGCATCCACGGTTCCGCATCATCGAGAGAGCTTGGTCGCGGAACGGTGGACCCCGGAACAAGTCCGGGGTGACGGAGGGTAAGGACGGGCGCCGGCATCAAAGCGCTTCCACCACGACTTCGCCATCCACAACCGCCGCAACCCGGACCCGCGCACCTACCGCCGCATCTTCCCCGCGCGCCGGCCAGCTCCCGTCGCCGACCAGCACCCGGCCATGCCCGCCGGCAATTTCGGTTTCCACGACCACGACCTGTCCCACCAACCGCGCCGAGCGATCGTTCAACATCGGATCGCCTCCCTCGACCGGATAATCCCGGTACCAGCGCTTCCCGATCAGCACCGTAACCGCGCTCCACACCGCAAACGCGCCGAGTTGCGCCGCCACCGTCAAGTCCGGCAGTGCGAACACCGCCACCCCTGTCACCGCCGCGGCGATCGCCAGGAACACCAGGAACACCCCCGGCACCGCCAGTTCGGCGATCCCGAGTATCAGCGCCGCGATCAGCCACGCGCCAGCCGGGCCAATCGCGTCCATCACCCCTTCGGCACCTCGGTCGACTTCGACAACTCGAACGGCCCGCGCGGCGCAGGTTTGGCCGGCGGCGACGCGACCGCATCGCGCAACGCATCCTTCGCCAGCTCGCCAATCCCGCCCAGCGTCCCCATCAACTGCGTAGCCTCAACCGGGAACAGGATGGTCTTCGCGTTAGGAGAAGTCGCGAACTTCCCGATCGCCTCGACATATTTCTGTGCGATGAAGTAGTTGATCGCCTGCGCGCCGCCCTCTTGGATCGCCTGAGACACGGCGCGCGTCGCCGACGCCTCCGCCACCGCTGCCCGCTCGCGTGCCTCGGCATCGCGGAAGGCCGATTCCTTGCGTCCCTCGGACTCGAGGATCCGCGCCTGCTTCTGGCCCTCGGCGCGCAGGATCTCCGACGCGCGCGACCCCTCGGCGTCGAGAATGTTCGCGCGCTTCTCGCGCTCCGCCTTCATCTGCCGTCCCATCGCGTTGACGATGTCGGCGGGCGGCCGGATGTCCTTGATCTCGACGCGGGTGATCTTCACGCCCCACGGCGTCGTCGCGTGATCGACCACGTTCAGCAGCCGCGCATTGATCTCGTCGCGTTTCGACAGCGTCTCGTCGAGATCCATCGACCCCATCACCGTGCGCAGGTTGGTCGTCGTGAGCTGCAACAGCGCCTGGTACAGGTCCGACACCTCGTATGCCGCCTTGGCCGAGTCGAGCACCTGGAAGAACACGACCCCGTCGGTCGAGATCATCGCATTGTCCTTGGTGATGATCTCCTGGCCGGGAATATCGATCACCTGCTCCATCATGTTCATCTTCCGCCCGACGCTGTAGAAAAACGCGGGGTAGAAATTGAAGCCGGGCCGCGCGACCGTGGTGAAACGGCCGAAATGTTCGATCGTGTATTGATAGCCTTGGTGGACGACCTTGATGCTGGACATCAGGTAGAACAACACCAGCGCCAGCAGCAGCGCGGCAATGATCAGGCCCATCGAGAATCCCCCATTCGTGTATCGCCTCGCTATAGCACGCCGTGAGCTAGAGGGCCTAGCCGGATGCGCCCGCTTTGGTTACATGGCGCGCCACCCCAACCCCAGGATCGGCAGCTTTCATGGATATCCGCCTCGGCCTCACTTTCGACGACGTCCTCCTGTATCCGGGGGAATCGGACGTGCTGCCCAGCCAGGCCGATACCCGCACGCAGCTGACACGCGGCATCGCGCTCAACATCCCGATCCTGTCGTCGGCGATGGACACCGTCACCGAAGCCGACATGGCCATTGTAATGGCGCAGCTCGGCGGGATCGGCGTTCTCCACCGCAACCTCACCGTCGAGGAACAGGTCGTCGCGGTCCGGCAGGTGAAGCGCTTCGAATCGGGCATGGTGGTCAACCCGATCACGATCAAGCCGACCGCCACGCTCGGTGAGGCGCAGGCGCTGATGTCGGGCCACCGGATCAGCGGCATCCCGGTGGTGGAGGCGGACGGCAAGCTCGTCGGCATCCTCACCAACCGCGACGTGCGGTTCGCCGGCAACCCGCAACAGCCCGTCAGCGAGCTGATGACGCACGAGAATCTCGCCACCGTCTCGACCGAAGTCGGCAAGGAAGAGGCACGCCGCCTGCTCCACGCCCGTCGTATCGAGAAGCTGCTGGTGGTCGACAAGGACTATCGCTGCGTCGGCCTGATCACCGTAAAGGACATCGAAAAGGCCGTCATGTTCCCCGACGCGACCAAAGACGAGGCAGGCCGTCTGCGCGTCGCGGCGGCGACCACGGTCGGCGACAAGGGTTTCGATCGCACCGAAGCACTCGTGGACGCTGGCTGCGACCTGATCGTGATCGACACCGCGCACGGCCACAACCGCGACGTCGGCCGCGCGGTCGAGCGCGTTAAGAAGCTCTCCAACTCTGTCCAGGTCGTCGCCGGCAACGTCGCCACCGCGGAAGCCACGCGTGCGCTGATCGGCGCGGGCGCGGACGGCATCAAGGTCGGCATCGGCCCTGGCTCGATCTGCACTACCCGCGTCGTCGCCGGTGTCGGCGTGCCACAGCTCACCGCGGTGATGGATTGCGCCGAGGCTGGCCACAAGGCGGGCGTTCCCGTCATCGCCGACGGCGGTATCCGCACCTCGGGCGACATGGCCAAGGCGCTCGCCGCCGGTGCATCGACCGTGATGATCGGATCGCTGCTCGCGGGCACCGACGAGGCGCCCGGCGAGACGTTCCTGTACCAGGGTCGTGCGTACAAGTCGTACCGCGGCATGGGCTCGGTCGGCGCAATGGGCCGCGGCTCGGCGGATCGCTATTTCCAGGGCGATATCAAGGACCAGCTCAAGCTCGTCCCCGAAGGCATCGAGGGCCAGGTCGCCTACAAGGGCCCGGCACGCGACGTCGTCCACCAGCTCGTCGGCGGCATTAAGGCGGCGATGGGGTACACCGGCTCGGCGACGATCCCCGACCTCCAGGCGCGCGCTGAGTTCGTCCAGATCACTGGGGCCGGCCTCATGGAGAGCCATGTCCACGACGTGACAATCACCCGCGAAGCCCCGAACTACCCGACGCGGTAAGTGCACTTCACCTTTCCCTGGAAGGGAGGGGCAGGGGGTGGGTCGGCTTCCGCAAGCTCGCCCGTCACGGGCTGGAAAGATGCCCTTCGCGCCACCTACCATCCGTCATTCCCGCGAAGGCGGTAACCCATACCGGCAAACCCCACGGCAAGATCGCAAACCTTCGAGGATATGGATCCCCGCCTGCGCGGGGATGACGACGGCGTGGAGGGCGAAGGCCAGAACCCCCCCCGATCCTCGCGCCCCCTTTCCGTCATCCCGGCGAACGCCGGGACCCATGGACACAGCGGACCCGGCGATAGCGTACGATCACCAGCCAAACCGCAACCATGGGTCCCGGCGTTCGCCGGGATGACGGAAGGGGCGGGGCGGGAGCGCGGAAGGCAGGTCGCCCGAAATTATTCCCCTCCCGCCGGCGGGAGGGGCTAGGGGAGGGGATGATGACGAACCTTCAGTACCAAGCCGTGCCCAACACCTTCCCCAAATCGGGAGCTGCAAAGTGACTCCCCCAGCCCGCACCCAAGCCGCGATCGAGCTCCTCGACCAGATCATCGCCGCCGCGCGCGAGTCCGGCGCCGCTGCCGACACGCTGATCGCGCGCTACTTCGCCACCCGCCGCTACGCCGGCTCCAAGGACCGCCGCGCCGTCCGCGAACTCGTCTACGCCGCGATCCGCAAGGCCGGCGACCGCCCGGAGAACGGCCGCACCGCCATGCTCCTCGTCGCCGACGCCGATCCGGACCTCGCCGCGACCTTCGACGGCTCCACCCACGCGCCAGCCCCGATCGAGAAGGACGAACCGCGCGCTCGCGCCGGTGTCGCCCCGCAGTGGCTGACCAAAGCCCTCCGCGCATCCGGCCTCGACGGCGCCGCACTCACAGACCTCGCCGGCCGCGCGACGCTCGATCTCCGCGTCAACACGCTGATCTCGGACCGCGCGACCGTCCTCGCCGCGCTCCCCGACGCCGAAGCCACCCCGCACGCGCCCGACGGCATCCGCCTTCCGACCGGCACCAACGTCGAGGCGCTCCCGCTCTTCAACGAAGGCGCGCTCGAGGTGCAGGACGAGGGCAGCCAGATCGTCGGTCTGGCGATGCAGGCCAAGCCGGGCCAGCGGATCGTCGATCTCTGCGCCGGCGCCGGCGGCAAGACGCTCGCGCTCGCCGCGACGATGGCGAACCAGGGCGTGATCCTGGCCTGCGACACCGATCGCAACCGCCTGTCGCGCCTCGCCCCGCGGGCAACCCGCGCCGGCGTTACGATCGTCGAAAGCCGCCTCCTCAACCCGACGCGCGAGATCGAAGCGCTCAGCGAATGGGCCGGTCGCGCCGACGGCGTGCTGGTCGACGCCCCCTGCTCGGGCACCGGCACATGGCGCCGCAATCCCGAGGCGCGCTGGCGGCTCACCCCCGACCGCGTCTCGCGACTGCAATCGACGCAACAGCAAGTGCTCTCGGTCGCCGCCACGCTCGTCAAGCCGGGCGGTGCGCTCGTCTACATCGTCTGCTCGCTGCTCGACGCCGAGGGTACCGACCAGGTTACGTGGTTCCTGAACGCGCATCCCGGCTGGACCACCGACGCCGTATCGCTCCCGGCCGGCGCGAAGCACGGCCACGGCGTCCGCCTCGAACCCGGCCGCGACGGCACCGACGGCTTTTTTGTCGCGCGCCTCCGGGCCGCGTGCTAGCCAACCGCCCAACAGTTCGATTTGGGGCCCAACCTGTGACCCGCCTGGAGACGATCATGCGTTTTTCGTCCGTTGCCCTTGCCGCCGCGCTGACGGTCGTGTGCGTGTCGACATCGCTCAGCGGCCAGCGCCCCGACGCGCAGATCGACGCGCGCTCGATGCAGTTGCTCGCACAGGGGCGCACGCTGATGACCGCGGGCAATCTCGATGGCGCGACGGACGTCCTGGAGACGTCGGTCGCGGTCGACCCGCGCAACCGGGCGTCGTTCCTGCTACTCGCCAAGGTCGCCGAAACCCGCGACCTGCCCGGCAAGGCGATCCGCCTCTACCGCGAGGCGCTGCTGCTCGAGCCGAACGACGTCGCGGCGCTCAAGGGGCAGGGCGAGGCGCTCGTCGCCAAGGGCGCCGTCGTCCGCGCGAAGGATAATCTCGTCAAGATCCGCACGCTCTGCAAGGGCGCGTGCCCCGAGGCGACCCAGCTCTCGGCGGTGATCGCCAAGGGGCCTCCGATCACGACCGCACAGGTCGATAAAACGCCGGTCGCCGCCAAGGACTGACCCGTTCTCCGTCATCCTGGACTCGATCCAGGATCCAGAGCAACCAGCGTCGTACGTTAGTACTCTGGATCCTGACTTTCGTCAGGATGACGAAATGCCTTGGGCTAACGTTGTTCGCCGACAGCCTTCGCCAACGCCGTAAAATCCGCCACCGACAACGTCTCCGCTCGCCGCGTAGCCTCCACCCCGATCCGCTCCAGCGCATCCAAGGCCCCCGGCACGCCCTTCAAACTCTGCCGCAACATCTTGCGCCGCTGCCCGAACGCAGCCCCCGTCAGTCGCTCCAGCACCGCGAACTTCACCCCCTCTGGCGCCTCGACCGGCGTCAGATGCACCACCGCGGACATCACCTTCGGCGGCGGGGTGAAGGCCGACCGATGCACCGGCATCGCGATCCGCGCGGTCGAGCGCCACTGCGCCAGCACCGCGAGGCGCCCATAATGATCGTCGTTGGTCTTGGCGACGATCCGCTCGGCGACCTCCTTCTGGAACATCAGCGTGCACGACTGCCACCACGGCAACCACGACGCCGACAGCCAGCCGACCAGCAGCGCGGTACCAATGTTATAGGGCAGGTTCGACACGATATGCGGCTTGCCCTCGAACAGCGCGGGCGCATCGATCTCCATCGCGTCGCCCTCGATCACGCGCAGCATGCCTGGATACGCCTCACCGAGTTCGGCCAGCGCGGGGATACAGCGCCGGTCGCGCTCGATCGCCGTCACCCGAGCACCGGCTGCGAGCAGCGCACGCGTCAGACCACCAGGCCCAGGCCCAACCTCGAGCACTTCGGCATCGCGCAGATCGCCCGGCACCGCCGCGATCCGCTTGAGCAACTGCATGTCGAACAGGAAATTCTGCCCAAGCGCCTTGCTTGCGTTCAACCCGTACCGCGCGATCACCTCGCGCAGCGGCGGCAATTCCGTAACTGGCGTCGTCACGATTTACAGGCAGCGGTCTGCGCGCGTCGGTCGGCCGCTTCGCCCGCCATCGCGATCGCCGCGATCATCGCGCCGGGCTCGGCCAGGTTCTTCCCCGCGATCGAAAACGCGGTGCCGTGATCGGGCGAGGTCCGCACGATCGGCAGCCCCAGCGTCATATTCACGCCGTCGTCGAAATGGAGCGTCTTGATCGGCACCAAAGCCTGGTCATGATAGCAGCACATCGCCACATCGTACGTAGCGCGCGCGCGCGCATGAAACATCGTGTCCGCCGCGAACGGCCCGGTCGCGTCGATGCCCTCCGCGCGCAGGATCGCGATTGCGGGTTCGAGGATATCGATCTCCTCGCGCCCGAGCGCACCCTGTTCCCCTGCATGCGGATTGAGCCCGGCAAAGGCGAGCCGGGGGTTCTCGATCCCGAAGTTCCGCAACAATCCCCGCGCGGTGGCGCGCGCCTTGGCCACGATCAGCTCGATCGAAAGCGCACCCGACACCGCGTTCAGCGCGATATGCGTCGTCATCGGCACGACCTTCAACGAAGGCCCCGCCAGCATCATCACCGCATTGTCGCCCGCCACGCCGTAGCGCTCGGCGACGAACTCGGTCTGCCCCGGATGTGTAAAGCCGATCGCGTACAGCTGCGCCTTCGACACCGGTCCCGTCACCAGTGCCCGCGCAGCCCCGTTCCGCACCAATCCGACCGCCAGCTCGAGCGCATCCAGCGCACAGCGCGCACCATCCGAGTCCGGCTCGCCCGGCACGATCACGCCGGCGTCACCCACCGTCAGCACGGGCAACGCCTCGCCGAACGCCGCCCCGGCTTCGGCCAGATCGGTAATCCCCGCAATCGGCCCGGTCCAGACCCGCTCGACCGCGCGCGCATCGCCGACCGCCACGAACGGCGGCAAGCCTCGCGCCACCCGCGCGCCCCACGCCTTGGCGATGATCTCGGGCCCGATCCCGGCGGGATCGCCCATCGACACCGCCAGGGGCTGAACGCGCGTCAAGCCACGATCACCGATATTCGACCACGGCATCGCGCCGCAGATCGCGCAGCTTCTGCTGCGCGCGCAGGTTGACCCGCTGCTGCTCGAGCTGACCCTGGATCTGCTCCGAATTCGGCAGCGACCCGGCCTGCGCGTCGTCGCGGCCACACAGCACGAGCGCGCGCACGCCCTGTTCCGCCGAGCCGAACGGCGGGCTCGACTGGCCCACCTGAAGCTTCAGCATGATCTCTTGCAGCTGCGGCGGCAGGTCGCGAATGCGGACCGTGTCGTTGTCGACCACGTCCGCACCGATCCCGGCCGCGACCTTCTCGACTGTACCGCAGCCGCGCAGGTCCTGCGTCGCCTTGGCGAACGCCTGCGCACGCGCCGACGCCTGCGCCTGGTTGGTGTTGGGCGGGAAGCGCAACGTCAGCTGCTTGAGGCTGAGCTTGGCGTCGCGCGGATCGGCGGTCAGCACCTGGCGCTTGTCGGTCAGGTACAGGATCGAATAGCCACCCTCGACCTCGATCGGCCCGGCGACCTGGCCGACCTGCATCGTCGTCGCGGCCTCGGCGAGCGGGCCTGGCAGCGTCGCCGCCCGGATCCAGCCGAGATCGCCGCCGACGGCACGAGTCGACGCTTCGGAGAACTGCCGCGCATAATATTCAAACGGCTGCGCACCCTTCTGGATCTCCGCCAAAATCTGCTTGGCGTTCGCATAGACCTGCTGGCCGTTGGCCGGCGTCGCCGCGAGATAGATTTCCTTCAGGTTGAACTCGTCGGTGCCCTTGGCTGCCTGGAGGCGGTCGATGATCGACTTCACCTCTTCGTCGCCGACGTTGACGAACGGCTCGACCCGGCGTCGCAGATAGCGCTGCCACGCCAGCTCGCCCTCGATCTGGCGCTTCAGCGACCGCTCCGACGACCCGGATTCGCGCAGGAACGCGCGCATCGCCACCGGCGTCCGGTTGAACCGCTTCGACACGCCGTCATAGCTCTGCGTCAGCTCGGCGGGCGTGATCGTGATGTCGGCGGTCTTCGCCTCCTGGATCTGCAACGTCTCGTCAATCAGCTGGCGCAACACCTGCAGCTTCAACCGCTCGCGATCCTCGGGCGACAGCTTGGCTTCGTTGGCCATCGCCACCAGCGCCACGCGCTGATCGACGTCGGTCCCGGTGATCACCGTGTCGTTGACGATCGCAGTCGGCTTGCGGACATTGGGGTCCAGCTTGCCGAAGATCTGGAGGTTGGTCGGGATATCGAGCCCGGTATTGTCGGGCACGCTCTGGTCCTGGACCGTCTGACCGGAGCCGGCACCAGCAGGCGCGGCCGTCGGCGGCGCAGTCTGCGCGATCGCGGTTGCCGTCAGCGCGGCCAGGACAACAGCCCCGATCACACGGCCACCAAGCGCGGCCAGTCGAACATCATGCTTCAAGTGTCGGTATCCCATCATCGCGCCCCGCACACCACTGGTGGTAAAAGCCGGCATTTTCATGACGGCGCGTATCCAGCGCGGCTTGCCTCACAGTAGCTGAACGCGGGCTTAGCGGCCGAGGTTGGTGAAGGCCAGCGTCAACAGGAAGCTGTTGCCCTTCCGCGCGTCGCCCGTGTCGTTATACGTCCGCCGCCACGTCCCGCCGAGCCGCAGGCAGTCGTCTTCATACTGAACGCCGATACGGTGGCGGATCGGCGTGAAGCCATCGCTCACCGACAGCGGATCCTCCGCCTTGTTGGTCAGGTCGACCACCGCCGACCCGAACGCCGACCAGAACCGCGCGAACTGCACGCGGCCGGCGGCGCGGATCTCCTCGCGATCGCGCAGATCCTCGATCGACGCGTCGATGTTGCGGTTGAGCTTCAGATAGCCGAGCAGGACATAGGTCGCGCGCGAGCCGATCGTCGCGTCCAGCTCGTTGCGGCGGATCGCAAAGCCATCCTTGTCGAGCCGGTAGCGGTGGACGATTGACACGAAGTCGCGGAACCGCAATTCGCTGCGTCCGACGATATCGGAGAACCGGTCGCTCAGCCCGGTGCCGTCAGGCAGGATCGTCGGCCGCTGGTCGAGGCGATAGCTCTGGCCGACATTCGTCGTGAAACTGATGCCAAGCAGGTCGAGCGCCCATTCGCCACCATAGGTGACGCGCGAAGAATCCTCGAACCGGTCATACCCGGCGAACCGGTTCAGCGTGAACAGGTTGGTATCGTCGAGATCGACCGCACGCGAATCCTCGTTCGGCAACGTGATGTTGGCCACCTTGGGCGCCGCGACGAACTGCACGCGCGGGGTGAAGCGCTGCGTGCCGCCCAGGAACGATCCGATGAACGGCCATTTCACGTCGACCGCGACCGCGCCGATCGCGCGCTGGTGAAAGCCTTCGAGCCCGCGATAGCTGAGGTTGGTCGTCTCCAGCGTATCGTTGGTGTTGTACAGGTCGCCGCGCGCGAACGCGGTGAACGTTACCTCCTGGCCCCAGTTGGTCAGCCGGCGCAAATCCCATTGCAGGCTGGCGAACGCGCGCTGCGTGTCCTGCCCATCGGTGCGGGTCAGCGCGAGCGTGTTGAGCTGCAGCTGGAACCGACCGCCGACCAGGCCGTCGGCGAACCGCTTGCGATAATCGACCTCGGGCAGCGCGATCGGCTGCTGGCCCTGGGAATCGTTCACCCGCAACGTCTGCGCGTACCAGCCGCTGAGCGCGAAATAGCTGCTGTCGTCGATCCGCTCGAGGCTGGCGGTGGTGCGCAACCGGTCGTCGCGCGAGATGTCGTAGCGGCGCAGGAACGTCCGGTCGGTGGTCAACCGAAGCGATCCGCTCGCGGTCCAGTTCGGCGACAACTGGTACCGCGCCATCCCGTCGAGATAGCCGCGGAACGCCATGCTGGTGTCGGTCGGATCCGCGGTCGTCAGGTCGTCGCTGCGACGGCTTTCGGTCGCATAGGCGCGCACGCTGAACGCGCCCTTGGTGCTCAGCGCGGAATAATCGACCTGCGCCATCGGCAACACGCTGCTGTAGATGTGCGGCGTGATGACCAGGCCCTGGTTGGGCGCGAGTTTCCAGTAATAGGGAACGCTGACTTCCAGGCCGTTGACCCGGCTATACCCGCCATTGGGCGACAACAGCCCGCTGTCGCTGCCTCCGCCGACCGGGTTGGAGAATTTAGGCAGCGGCAGGCTCGGCAGGCCGAACAGGTGCAGTCGTGCCCCCGAATAATAGATGCGCTTGCGCTCGGGGCGATAGGTGACGCGAACCGCGGTGATCTTCCAAGTCGGCTCCTTCGGACAGCCCGCCGTGTTCGTGACGCTACAGGGGGTATAGGCGGCAGTGCGCAGGTTCACCGTGCCATCGGCGTCGCGCGTACCCTGTTTCGCCGCCAGTCGTCCTCCCTGTTCCAGAACGACCAGCATGTTGTCGACCACGCCGTCCTTCAGCGAATCGGTCAGGTTGATCTCGTCGCCGTATGCGATGTCGCCTTCGGGATTGGTGACCGCGATGTTGCCGGTCGCGACGACCTTGCCGGTCTTGCGGTTCCACACGACCTTGTCGGCGCGCAGCTTGTCGCCCTGGCGAAACATCCGGACTTCGCCGGTCGCGGTGACGATATCGGTGTTGGTGTCGTATTCGAGTGCCGTGGAGCTGAATTGCACCTGATCCTCGGCGGGCGTCGCCGCGGGCGCATTGGCGACCGGCGCATCCTGCACCGGTGGCGCGACGGCACGATTCTGGAAGTCCTGGGCGTGCACGGGGGAGGAGGCCAGCCCGCACGCCAGCGCGAGCGAAACGGCACAACCCGTCAAAAGGTCGATACGCAACACGATCCGAACCAACCCCTTTGGCACTCGACAGCCGTATGCCGCCCTATCGCCCGCCTATCGCACCACCAGGGCGTTGCTGCAATCGCGCTGCTATGAACCGGTTACGGCGCCCGGCCTTGCTTTGCCGGGCTCGCGGCATCAACTTATGGGCTCTACGCAGCCGTCCGGCCGTCCCCGGGTCGCCGCTACTCAAAAGTCTTCCGAGGTTTCTCCATGCAGATCGTCTTCGCTCCCACCGTTCCCGCTAACGCGCCCATCCTCGCCATTCCGGTCGCGAAGGACGGCGTGTCGCAGGTCGGATGGGGCGCGGTCGGTGGCGACAGCGAACTGATGGCGACGAGCGCGGCAACCGCGGCGCGCTTCAAGGGCGATGCAGGATCGGTGATCGAACTGTTCGTGCCGGTCGACGGCGCGGTCCGCCAGGTCCTCCTGGTCGGTGTCGGCGCGGGCGATGAGGCCGACTGGGAGAAGGCGGGCGGTGCCATCACCGCACGCCTGCTGACCTCGGGTGCGACCGCCGTCACGGTCGACCTGTCGGCCGCGGCCAAGCCCACGCCGGCGGCAACCGCCCGCTTCGCCGCCGCCGCCGCGCAGCGCGCGTGGCGCTACGATACCTACCGCACGAAGCTCGCCGAGACGTCGAAGCCGACGCTGACCGAGATCACGATTGCCGGCGCACCCGATGGCACGGATGCCGCATGGGCGAAGCAGGATGCGCTGACCAAGGGCATGGACCTGACCCGCTGGCTGGTCACCTCGCCGCCCAACGTCGTCTACCCCGAGAGCTTCGTCGAGAAGGTAACCAAGGAGGTCGAGGGCCTCGGCCTCGAGATCACCGTGCTGGACGAAGCGCAGATGACGGACCTCGGCATGGGCTCGCTGCTGAGCGTCAGCCAGGGTTCGCGGCGCGAAGCTCGCGTCTTGGCGCTCAAGTGGAACGGTGCTGGTGCCGATGCGCCGACCGTCGCGTTGGTCGGCAAGGGCGTGACGTTCGACTCGGGCGGCATCTCGATCAAGCCCGGCGCGGGCATGGAAGACATGAAGTGGGACATGGGCGGGGCAGGGGCCGTTGCCGGCGCGATGAAGGCTATCGCCGGGCGCAAGGCAAAGGCGAACGTGGTCGGCGTGATGGGCCTGGTCGAGAACATGCCCGACGGCGCCGCGCTGCGCCCGAGCGATGTCGTCACCTCGATGTCCGGCCAGACGATCGAAGTGCTCAACACCGACGCCGAGGGCCGCCTGGTGCTCTGCGATTGCGTCACCTGGGTCCAGCAGGCGCACAAGCCGACCACGATCGTCGATCTCGCCACGCTGACCGGCGCGATGATCGTCGCGCTGGGCACCGAGAATGGCGGCATCTTCGCCAATGATGACGCGCTCGCCGACCAGCTGATCGCGGCCGGCACCGCCACCGGCGACACGCTGTGGCGCTTCCCGCTGTCGCCCGCCTACGACAAGCTGATCGATTCGCCGATCGCCGACATGAAGAACGTCGGCCCCCGCGGCGCCGGCTCGATCACCGCCGCGCAGTTCATCAAGCGCTTCGTCGACGAGGGCGTGAAATGGGCGCATCTCGACATCGCCGGCATGGTCTGGTCGGACAAGGCCGGCACCAACTACGACAAGGGCGCGACAGGCTACGGCGTCCGCCTGCTCGACAAGTTCATCGCCGACAATTTCGAGGGCTGAGCTGCGAGGAGGGGGGAACTCCAACCCCCTCTCGTCATCCTGACGAAAGTCAGGACCCAGGATACAAAACGATGCGCTCCGTGGCTCTGCATCCTGACGTTCGTCAGGATGACGGGAAAGGTTGGGCAGGGGAACGATAAGCAATGCAGGTCGATTTCTACCACCTAACCACCCTGCTCGACCGCGTCCTCCCGCGCATCGTCGAGCGCGTCGTCCAGACCGGCGGCCGCCTCCTGATCGTCGCCGAACCCCAAGAACAACGCGTCGCGCTAGACCGCCTCCTCTGGTCCTACGCCCCGGAGAGCTTTCTCCCGCACGCGCAGCTCGGCGGCGGCGATGACGCGAACCAACCCATTCTAATCACATCAGAAATTACCGAAACGGAAGCCCCAAACGCGGCCCGCAACGTCGCCGTGGTAGACGGACGTTGGCGTGACTTTATCCTAACCTTTGACCGCGGCTTCCACCTCTTCGACGACGAAGCCATCCAGGAAGCGCGCCTGGCCTGGAAGGCATTGGCCGACCGCGAGGGCGTCGAGCGCCGCTACTGGAAGCAGAACGACTCCGGCCGTTGGGAGCAGGCAGCGTAGGGGGGAACAGGCGGCCTAGTTGCAATCGGTCCGTCCCGGCTCTAGGGCAGCGCCACATTTCCCAAGCTTAATTACAGGAGCCCGTGACCATCATGGCCGCGAACCGTACCTTTTCGATCATCAAGCCGGACGCCACGCGTCGCAACATCACCGGTGCCGTCACCAAGATGCTTGAGGAAGCCGGCCTGCGCGTCGTCGCTTCGAAGCGCATTCAGATGACCCGCGAGCAGGCCGAAGGCTTCTACGCGGTCCACAAGGAGCGTCCGTTCTTCGGTGAGCTCGTCACGTTCATGATCTCGGGCCCGGTCGTCGTCCAGGTTCTCGAGGGCGAGAACGCGATGCAGCGCAACCGCGACATCATGGGCGCTACCAACCCCGCCAATGCGGACGCCGGCACGATCCGCAAGGAACTCGCCGAGTCGATCGAAGCCAACACCGTGCACGGGTCGGATTCGGACGAGAACGCCGAGATCGAGATCGCCTATTTCTTCAAGCCCGAAGAAATCGTCGGCTGATGACCTGGCGGTTGCGACGGGCAGGGCCGGGCGATGCGCCCGCACTGTCGCTCGTCGCATCCGCCACGTTTCTCGATACCTATGCGAGCGTGCTCGCTGGTGCCGACATCATCGCGCACTGCACGACCAAGAACAGCATCGCCGTCTTCGAGACCTGGCTGGCCGATCCTCGAACGATCGTCACCCTCGCGGAATACGAGCCCGGCCACGCGCCGATCGGCTACTCCGTGCTCACCGCACCGGACTTCCCCATCGACACGTCCGAGACGGACACCGAACTCCGCCGCATCTACCTGATGAAACAAGCGCAAGGCTCAGGCCTCGGCGCCGCGCTCATGACTCGCGTGTTGGACGATGCAGGAGCTCAAGGCCACCAACGCATCCTGCTAGGCGTATGGGACCAGAACACCCGCGCTCACGCCTTCTACGAACGCCACGGCTTCGAGGTCATCGGCACCCGCGAGTTTACCGTCGGCACTACCCTCTACGAAGACCCCGTCTACGCACGGTCGATCTAAATCAGGCCGGTGAAGGCCGGGGTGTTGGCCGTGAAGCAATGCTCAAGCCGCGGGCTTCTCCCGCGCCCAGATCGCATCGAGCATCGCCTGATCCCCACCACGCTGGCGCACGCGAAGGCCCTCGAGCTTGAACGCCCGGCCAAATATCCGACGTCCATGCGTCTTCCAGATCACGTCATACATCCCGCTGGCCGACCGCGTCGTATCCCCATCGAAATACTTCACGCTAACCAGCACCGGTAGCCTCCCAGCACGATCGTCCGCGCCGCCATCCGTCAGCTTCAGCATCGGCGCGTCGACCCAGGAAGCCTCTATCACCGGCTCGGCCGGCGGCCGCTGCGGCGACACCCCCAGCGCACGGGGGAAGGTGATCGTCACGTCCTGAAGATCGTGCCGCGCATCCTTCAACAACAAGGTCGCGCCGTCATCCCGCACGATCGCCGACAAGTCGATCCGCGACCGTTCGCGCGCCGCGCTGGACTGCGCGGCGACCTTGTCGGCCTCGTTCTCGCGATGCTCCGACCAGTTCGTCCAGAGCGTCAGCGCAGCGATCAACACGCCCGCGACAGCCACGACCTCGGCCAGCGTCACCCAGCGGCGACGCGTCGCAGCGGCCTCGCGACGTTCGGTAGGTGTTTCGCTCATCGTCCGCCAGCCTCCAGCAGACGGTCCGGCGCCGCCAATTCCCAACTCCGCGCGATCCGGTCCTCGACCAGCGCCCAGTCAGGATCGCCGCCGACGCTCATCCCGACCCAGCCGCTCGCGCTGAGATACGCAGGGTTCGAATACACCTCGGGGTTCGTCTCGATCAGCATCGCCTGCTCGTCGCTCCCGCCCGTCTTCACGCACACCATGGTCATCCCACCGCCGTGATGATCGTCGCGAAACTGCACGAACTGCTTGCCCGCGACGAAGAAGGTCGGCTGGCCATGCGACACCGTCTCCTCAGTTTCGGGCAATGCCAACGCCGCCGCGCGGACGCGGTCGAGGGGGGACAGATCGGTCATCGCGTTACAAACTCCGCCAGCATCTTCGGGTACAACGCATGTTCGGCGGCCAGCACGCGCTCCGCAAGCGCGTCCGCATCATCATCGGCAAGGATTGGCACTTCCGCCTGCCCCAGCACAGCGCCGCCATCGAGTTCCTCGGTCACGACATGCACCGAACACCCGCCGACCGCATCGCCCGCCGCGATCGCCCGACCATGCGTATCGAGCCCCTTGTACTTGGGCAGCAGCGACGGATGGATATTCACGATCCGACCGCGCCAAGCGGCGACGAACTCGTCCGACAGCAACCGCATATAGCCCGCCAGCGCGACGACCTCGACGCCAGCCTCGCGCAACGCCGCATCGATCGCCGCTTCATAGGTCGGCTTGCCGAGCCCCTTCGGCGACAGCGCAAACGTCGCCAGCCCCTGCGACCGGGCCCAGTCGAGTCCCGCCGCATTCGGTTTGTCCGAGGCGACCAACGCGATCTCGTACGGACACTCAGCCGAGCGCGACGCGCCGACCAGCGCCATCATGTTCGATCCGCGCCCCGAGATCAGCACGCCGACGCGCGTCTTCTCAGCCATGCGTCGCGGTCCAGTCTTCGCGCGCGCTCCACGTGCCCGCAGAACCGCGGACGGTGCAGCCATGCGCGCCGGCCTCGACCGTGCCGATCGCGAATACCGTCTCGTTCGCCGCTTCCAGCGCCGCGGTCACCGCCTCGGCCTCGTCGGCGGAGACGATCACGACCATGCCGATCCCGCAATTGAACGTCCGCGCCATCTCCTCCGGCTCGATCGCGCCCTGCGCCTGCAGGAACGCCATCAACCGCGACTGCTCCCACGCATCGGCATCGACCACCGCATGCACGCCCTCGGGCAGCACGCGCGGGATGTTCTCTAGCAATCCGCCGCCGGTGATATGCGCCAGCCCCTTGATCCGCCGCTCGCGCAGCAACGGCAGCAAACTCGCGACGTAGATCCGAGTCGGCGCCATCAGATGATCGATCAGCAATCGGTCCTGATCGAACAGCGCGGGGCGATCGAGCTTCCATTTCCGGTCGGTTGCCAGCCGGCGAACCAGCGAGAACCCGTTCGAATGCACCCCCGACGACGCGAGCCCGAGCATCACGTCGCCGGCGGCGATCTCGCGCCCGGTCAGCACGTTGGTCCGCTCGACCGCACCGACGCAGAAGCCCGCGAGGTCGTAGTCGCCGTCCGCATACATGCCCGGCATCTCGGCGGTCTCGCCACCGATCAGTGCGCAGCCGGCGGTCTTGCAGCCTTCCGCGATCGAGGCGACGACGCGCTCGGCGACCGCGGCATCGAGCTTCCCGCTCGCATAATAATCAAGGAAGAACAGTGGCTCGGCACCCTGCACGATAAGGTCGTTGACGCACATCGCGACCAGGTCGACGCCGACGCCTTCATGCCGATCCCATTCGATCGCGAGCTTCAGCTTGGTGCCGACGCCGTCGTTCGCCGCTACGAGCAGCGGATCAACGAAGCCCGCCGCCTTCAGGTCGAACATGCCGCCGAACCCACCCAGATCCGCGTCTGCGCCCGGCCGCCGCGTCGACCGTGCAAGCGGTGCGATCGCGCGCACCAGCGCGTTGCCCGCGGCGATCGAAACGCCCGCCTGAGCGTAGGTGTAGGAGCCCGAAGCGGGGGCGGCGGAGTCTGGCGTATCGGTCATGATCGGTGCTGCTAGCCACATCGCGCTTGGATTTCCACGTCTGCTTCGCCAAAAGGCCCGCGTGATGCGTATCCGTACCCTTCCCACCGCGCTTGCCAGCGCTGCTCTTCTACTGAGCGGGGGAGCCGTGCTCGCGCAGATCGAGGGCGGCAGCCGAGGCGCGGCGCCTATCGACAGCGGCAGCGCGTACGAGGTCAGCGGCGTCACCGTCGACGTGGCCGGCAAGACCGCCGACGCCGCGCGGTACAGCGGCTGGCGCCTCGCACAGCGCAAGGCGTGGGTGCAATTGTCCAACCGACTGGGCGGCGGCGGTGCCCTGGTTTCCGATGGCACACTCGATTCGCTCGTCTCCGGGATCGTCGTAGATAACGAACAGATCGGCCCGCAACGCTACATCGCCAAACTCGGCGTGCTGTTCGACCGCGGCCGTGCGGGTTCGATCCTCGGCATCTCGACCTACGCCGATCGGTCGCAGCCGATGCTGACCATCCCGATCCAGTATTCGGGTGGCGTCGGCCAGACCTTCGAGCAGAGCACGCAATGGCAGCGGGCTTGGGCGCGCTATCGCACCGGCAACAGCAGCATCGATTACGTCCGCCCGTCCGGCTCCGGTCCCGACGCGCTGCTGCTCAACGTCGGCCAGACTCAGCGGCCCGGTCGCGGCTGGTGGCGAACGGTGCTCGACCAATATGGCGCAAGCGACCTGCTCATGCCGGTCGTGAAGCTCTATCGCCAATGGCCCGGCGGACCGGTGATCGGCGTGTTCGAAGCGGGCCACGGCCCCGACAACGAGCTGATCGGCAGCTTCACGCTGCGCGTCGGGACCCCCGACGGCATCGCGCAACTGCTCGATGCCGGTGTGAAGCGGATCGACGACCTGTATCAGCAGGCGCGTCGCAACGGATCGCTCCGCGTCGATTACAGCCTTTCGCCACCACCGGCACCCGAACCCACGGTGATCGACGACCTGCCGACCGACGAGACCGCCGACGCCAACACCGCGGTACTGACGGGGGGCGAGGGGGTCTCCATCACCGTCCAGTTCGACACGCCCGCCGCCACTGCGGTATCGTCGACCGAAGCTGCGTTGCGCGCGATCCCTGGCGTCCGCTCGGCAGCGACGACCAGCCTCGCGCTAGGCGGTGTCTCGCTGATGCGGGTCGCCTATGACGGCGATCCTGCGACGCTCAAGACTGCACTCGAAGCGCGCGAGTACCAAGTCTTCGGCTCCGGCCAGACGATCCGCATCCGCCGGGTTTCCCAACTTCTTCCGCCGGACCTTCCCGCGGATACCGTGACGACAGGGTGAGCGCGACCAAGATGACTCAAATCGCGCTGCCACTGGGTTGGCCGGCGGCCCCTCGCGACGACGCCTTCCTGGTTACCCCTTCGAACGCCCGTGCGGTGCACACGCTCGAGCATACCGCGACCTGGCCCGTCATGACCGCCATCCTCACCGGCCCGCGCAAATCGGGCCGCAGCCTGCTGTCGCGCATCTTCGCAGCAAAAACAGGCGGGACGATCATCGACGATGCCGAGCGCGTGCCGGAGGCGCAGCTCTTCCACGCCTGGAATCGCGCGCAGGAGGAGCACAAGCCCCTCCTGATCGTCGCCGATGCGGCACCGCCCGAGTGGAAGGTGAAGCTCCCCGACCTGCGCTCGCGCCTTGCCGCCAGCCCGATCGCGGCGATCGGCGCGCCTGACGACGAACTCATGCGTCTGCTCCTCGCGCATCTTTTCGAGCGCCGCAGTCTCGATGCGCGGCCCGATCTGGTCGACTGGCTCGCCACCCGAATTGAGCGTAGTCATATTACCGTAACGCGAACGGTCGATGCGCTCGATCAGGAGGCAATGGAACGGCGCAAGCGCTTGTCCATTCCTCTCGCACGAACCACACTGACCGAGGCCGGGCTGATCTTCCGTCCGCAATTCGCTCTCGACCTGCCGCTCCTGACGCCACCATAAGACCCCATGAGGACCGATGAACCGTCCAGCGCATATCGTCCGCCAATCGGAAGACGACGACGATCCGATTGGCGCAGAGCCTAACGACCGGTTCTTCAACCGCGAACTCTCCTGGCTGGCGTTCAACCGCCGGGTGCTGGAGGAGGCGTGCAATCCCGCGCACCCGCTGCTCGAACGGCTGCGCTTCCTGTCGATCTCGGGCTCGAACCTCGACGAGTTCTTCATGGTCCGCGTCGCCGGCCTGAAGGGCCAGCAAACGCAGGACGTCGACCGGCGCTCGGCGGACGGCCTTACCGCAGGGCAGCAGTTGACCGCGATCGTCCGCGAAGCCGACGCGTTGATGGCTAGCCAGCAGGCCGTATGGGGCGATCTTCGCATTTTGCTCGACGAAGCCGGACTGTTCGCGCTGCGTCGTGAAGCGATCGACGGCGAGGCCGACGAGTGGCTCGAAACGCATTTCCGCGACCAGATTTTCCCGATCCTGACCCCGCAGGCGCTCGACCCCGCGCACCCGTTCCCGTTCATCCCGAACCGCGGTCTGTCGGTGATCTTCGACCTGGTCCGCCGTTCGGACAACGAGCCGGTGCGCGAACTCGTCATGCTTCCGCACACCATGGCGCGCTTCGTTCGCCTGCCCGGGGAGCCTGCGCGCTACATCGCAATCGAAACGTTGCTCAAGCGGTTCGCACCCGTGTTGTTCCCCGGCTACGAGGTCCTCGCCGCAGCTAGCTTCCGCGTGCTGCGCGACAGCGACATGGAGATCGAGGAGGAGGCCGAGGATCTCGTCCGCTACTTCGCCAACGCGATCAAGCGCCGCCGCCGCGGCCGCGTGATCCGGCTCGAACTCGAAACCGGTATCCCCGACGTGCTCGCCGGCGTCCTCAAGGACGAGCTCGGCGGCGCCGACGCGATCATCACCGAGAGCGGCAATCTGCTCGGCATCGTCGATCTCGACGGGCTGGTCGACGAGGATCGCCCCGACCTGAAGTTCCCGCCCTTCACGCCGCGCTTCCCTGAGCGCATCCGCGAATTCGGCGGCGACTGTTTTGCGGCGATCAAGGCGAAGGACATTGTCGTCCACCACCCCTACGAGACGTTCGAGGTGGTGCTCGCCTTCCTGAAACAGGCGGCGAACGACCCCGATGTCGTCGCGATCAAGCAGACGCTCTACCGCGCCGGCAAGCAGCCCGCAGTTATCAACGCGCTGATCGCCGCAGCCGAGGCGGGCAAGTCCGTGACGGCCGTCGTTGAACTGAAGGCGCGGTTCGACGAAGAGCAGAACATGGTCTGGGCCTCCGCACTGGAGCGCGCGGGCGTGCAGGTCGTCTACGGCTTCATCGACTGGAAGACGCACGCGAAGGTCTCGCTCGTCGTCCGTCGCGAGGGGCCCGCGTTCCGGACCTACTGTCATTTCGGCACGGGCAATTATCACCCGGTCACCGCCAAGATCTACACCGACATCAGCTTCTTCACCGCCGACGCCGCGGTCGGGCGCGATGCGGCGCAGATGTTCAACTACATCACTGGCTATGTCGAACCCACCGACATGGCGCGCGTCAGCCTGTCCCCGCGCGATCTCCGCCAGAATCTGATGAACCTGATCGACGTCGAGATCGCCAACGCGCGCGCAGGCAAGCCCGCCGGCGTCTGGGCGAAGATGAACTCGCTGGTCGACCCCGCAGTGATCGAGAAGCTGTACGAGGCGAGCGGGGCAGGCGTCGAGATCGACCTCATCATCCGTGGCATCTGCTGCCTGCGCCCCGGCGTGCCGGGCCTGTCCGAAACGATCCGCGTCAAATCGGTAATCGGGCGCTTCCTGGAGCACAGTCGGATCTGGGCGTTCGGCAACGGCAAGGCGCTGCCGAACGACGGCGCCAAGCTGTTCATCTCGTCTGCCGACTGGATGCCGCGCAACTTCGACCGACGCGTTGAGTACATGCTGCCGATCCTCAATCCGACCGTCCACGACCAGATCCTCGACCAGGTCATGGTCGCGAACCTGATCGACAATGAGCAGAGTTGGGAGCTAGGCCCCGATGGCGAATACTCCCGCGTCGATCCCGGCGATCGTCCGTTCAACCTGCATCGGTATTTCATGACCAACCCGTCGCTCTCCGGCCGTGGCGCCTCGCTCGCGACCAGCAATGCCGTGCCGACCCTGTCGCTGCGCCGCAAACGTTGAGCGTGACCAACATCCTGTTCGGCACCTCGACACCCAAGGTCGAAACCGACGATCACCCACGGACGGGGATCATCGACATCGGTTCGAACTCGATCCGCCTGGTCGTGTATCAGGGACCGCCGCGGTTGCCCGCGATCCGGTTCAACGAGAAGGTGCTGGCCGGGCTTGGCCGCGGTCTGGCCGCGACCGGCGCGATCGAGAAGTCTGCGCTGAAGACAGCGCGGGTCGCGCTGGCGCGTTTCGCGGCCGTTGCGCGCGAGATGGAATGCTCGACCTTGCGCACCGTCGCTACGGCGGCGGTACGCGATGCGAAGAACGGCGGCGAACTCATTGCCACCGCTGAGAATCTCGGCCTGACGGTCGAAACGCTGTCGGGCGAACAGGAAGCCAGCGCCGCCGGCTACGGCGTCCTGTCTGCGATACCCGACGCGGACGGCATCGTCGGCGATCTCGGCGGCGGCAGTCTCGAACTCGTCCGGGTCCGCCGTGGCCGGATCGAGGACCGCGTCTCGTTCCCACTCGGCGTGCTGCGGATCGGCCCGATCCGGGCGAAGCGTGGCAAAGTGCTCGAACGCTATGTCGCGCGGCTAGTCCGCGAGGCCGGCTGGACCGCCAAGGGGCAGGGACTTCCGCTGTATCTCGTCGGCGGGTCGTGGCGCGCGCTCGCCCGTCTCGACATGGAGCTGTCGGACTATCCGCTGCCGATCATCCATCAATATCCAATGACCGCCGCGACGATCACGCGTCTCAGCCGCACGATCCCGCAGCTCTCGAAGCCGCGCCTGAAGGCGATCCCCGGTCTTTCGTCGGGCCGCACGTCGACCCTAGCCGATGCCGCAGCGTTGCTCGGCGTGCTGATGCGCCAGCTCGGCAGCAAGACGACCGTCGTGTCCGCCTATGGCCTGCGCGAAGGCCTGCTCTACGGCGACCTGGAGCCCAAGACCCGCGCGCTCGATCCGTTGATCGTCGCCGCGCGTGAAGAGGGGCGCCTGCTCGGCCGCTTCCCCGAACACGGCGACCTCCTTGACCGCTGGATCGCCCCGCTGTTCGTGACGGAGCCGCCGGCGCTGGCCCGCATCCGCCACACCGCGTGTCTCCTTGCCGACGTAGGTTGGCGCGCGAACCCGGAGTTCCGCGCCGAACGCGGCGTCGAGATCGCGCTACACGGCAACTGGGTAGCGATCGACGCGCCCGGTCGCGGGATGCTGGCGCAGGCGCTCTACACCAGCCTCGGCGGCGACCTCTCGGCGGCAGACCCCGTCGAGCGGCTGGCATCCCCAGCAGCCGTGAAAAGCGCGACTGCCTGGGGTCTCGCGATGCGCCTAGGCCAGCGGATGAGCGGCGGCCTCGCAGGCCCACTCAAGCGATCAAGCCTTGCAGACGACGGAGTTGCGCTGACACTGACCCTACAGGCCGACGATCGCGGTTTGTACGGCGAGGCCGTCGAACGCCGTCATGCTGCGCTAGCGACCGCACTTGGCCGCAAGGCACAACTCGCCTTGGTCTGACGTTCTAACCTCACCTTGGCGGGGGGGGAGGGCATCAGCCGCAGGCAAGGCGCTCGATACGCCCCTTCGAATCGACATAAACGTTCAGCCGATCGTCGCGGAAATCCTTCGTCGTTGCGGTGTTCGGTGCGATCCAGCGAAGCGTGCGTGACCCCGACCGCGTCTGCATCACATCCGCCCGCGCATCGCTCGCGCGCTTGCCGACCAGATCGGCAAGTGATTCCGCCTTGCAGGTTGCTACGACCGGCGCAGCGGCAGGCGTATCGCCGCGAAACTCGACCGGCGTACACGCCGCTGCCATGAGCAAACCGGCAACCAGAACGATCCTCATGCGGCATCCTCCGTACGTGTCATCTTGAGCTTCCCGCCGATTACTGCGAACGCGAGACGCCCTTCGACCAGATCGAGCGCATCGCGGCCGAACTGGTCGAACCGCCAGCCCTCCAGCATCGGCAACCCCGTCCGCACGCCCGCGGCCAGCGCCTCCAGCTCGTCTGTGCGCGCCAGCAATTTCGACGCGACATCAATGTCTCGCGAGCGGATCTTCAGAAGTAACTTGAGCAGGTCAGCAACCAACGAGCCTTCCTTGCCGAGCCCCGGCTTCCGGTCATCGCGCGGTGGCATCTCGTCGTCGCTCAGCGATTGCGCGCCCTCGATCGCAGCCATCAGTCGGCCACCGATATCATTGCCCGCCCAAGTCGCCGACAAGCCGCGCACGCGCGCGAGATCCGCCTGCTTCCGCGGCGGATGCCCCGCCATGTCGCCGAGCGTCTCGTCCTTGACGATCCGACCGCGCGGCAGATCCTTGGCTTGCGCCTCCAGTTCGCGCCACCGTGCCAGCGCCTTCAATCGGCCGAGCACCTCGGGCTTGCGTCCCGAGATCCGCACGCGCTTCCACGCGAGATCGGGATCGTTCGCATAATTTGCGATATCGCCGAGCCGCTCCATCTCTTGGTCGAGCCATACCCCGCGCCCGGTCTTGCGCAACCGCTCCAGCATCTTGGGGAAGATCTTCGACAGATGCGTGACGTCGCCGATCGCATATTCGATCTGCCGCTCGTCGAGCGGGCGGCGTGCCCAGTCGGTGAAGCGCGCGCCCTTGTCGACCGCGATGCCGAGCCAGCTGTCGACCAGGTTCGAATAGCCGATCTGTTCTCCCTGGCCGAGCGCCATCGCCGCGACCTGCGTGTCGAACAGCGGGAATGGGGTCTTGCCGGTGAGGTTGTAGACGATCTCGATATCCTGCCCGCCGGCATGGACGACCTTCAGCACGTCGTGATTCTCGACGAGCAGGTCGAGCAGCGGCTTCAGGTCGATGCTCGGCGCCATCGGGTCGATCGCCGCGGCTTCCTTGTCGTCGGCGATCTGGATCAGGCAGAGCTCCGGGTAATAGGTGCTTTCGCGCATGAATTCGGTGTCGACGCACACATAGTCGGCGTCGGCCATGCGCGCACACAAATTGGCGAGCGTGGCACTGTCGGAGATAAGCGGGTGGATATGCATTTGAACGCCATAGCGAGGGTGCGGCGGGTTGACAAAGGTGTGCAGTAAAGGGAAGCGCGCGACATCCAATCAGCCGTCATCCCAGCGAAAGCTGGGATCTCCCGTCGCAGGGCGCGCCCTTGCCGCACGAGATCCCAGCTTTCGCTGGGATGACGTAGACCCGAGAAGACCCAACATGCACGCCTATCGCACCCATAACTGCGCCGCCCTCCGTCCCGAACAGGTCGGCGAGGAGGTCCGCGTCTCGGGCTGGGTCCACAAGAAGCGCGATCACGGCGACCTCGTCTTCATCGATCTGCGCGATCATTACGGCATCACGCAGATCGTTACCGACGTGTCGGGCCCGGTCTTCAAGGTCATCGAGGGCCTGAAGAGCGAGAGCGTCGTCACGATTACCGGCAAGGTCACCGCAAGGGCGCCCGAAGCGGTCAACCCGAACCTGCCGACCGGCGGGATCGAGATCCGCGCGACCGCGGCAACCGTTCAGTCGATGGCGGGCGAGCTGCCGATGCCGGTCGCGGGCGAGGCCGAATATCCCGAGGATATCCGCCTGCGCTATCGCTATCTCGATCTGCGTCGCGAGCGGCTCCACGCCAACATCATGCTCCGCAGCCAGGTCATCACCTCGCTGCGCAACCGCATGAACGGGCAGGGGTTCACCGAATTCCAGACGCCGATCCTGACCGCGTCGAGCCCCGAGGGTGCGCGCGATTATCTGGTGCCGAGCCGCGTCCATCCGGGCAAGTTCTACGCGCTGCCGCAGGCGCCGCAGATGTTCAAGCAGCTGCTCATGGTCGCCGGCTTCGACCGCTATTTCCAGATCGCGCCCTGCTTCCGCGACGAAGACGCGCGCGCCGACCGCAGCCCAGGCGAATTCTACCAGCTCGACTTCGAAATGAGCTTCGTCACGCAGGACGATGTCTTCGCGGCGATCGAGCCCGTCCTGCACGGCGTGTTCGAAGAGTTCGCCGACTGGCAAGGAAAAGGCCGTCAGGTCTCGGCCCTCCCGTTCAAGCGTATCCCCTACCGCGAATCGATGCTGAAATACGGCAGCGACAAGCCCGACCTGCGCAACCCGATCCTGATCCACGACGTCGGTCCTCACTTCGTCGATTCGGGTTTCGGGCTGTTCGCGGGCATCGTCGCTGGCGGTGACGTCGTCCGCGCGATCCCCGCGCCGAACACCGCGGAGAAGAGCCGCAAATTCTTCACCGACATGAACGACTGGGCGCGCGCCGAGGGCCATGCCGGGCTCGGTTACATCACGCAGAAGAATGGCGAGCTCGGCGGCCCGATCGCCAAGAACCACGGCGAGGAAGCGACGCGGAAGCTCATCGCAGAGATGGGCCTCGGACCGAACGACGGTATCTTCTTCGCCGCCGGCAAGGAACTCGCCGCCGCCAAGCTCGCCGGTGCGGCACGCGCGCGGATCGGCGCCGACCTCGGCCTGATCGACGAGAACCGGTTCGAATTCTGCTGGATCGTCGACTTCCCGATGTTCGAATATGACGAGGACGCCAAGAAGGTCGACTTCAGCCACAACCCCTTCTCGATGCCGCAGGGCGAGATGGACGCGCTGGAAAACAAGGACCCGCTCGATATTCTCGCGTATCAGTACGATATCGTCTGCAACGGCGTCGAACTGTCGTCGGGCGCGATCCGGAACCACCGTCCCGAGATCATGTACAAGGCGTTCGAGATCGCGGGCTACACGCAGGCCGATGTCGACACGAACTTCGCCGGCATGATCAACGCGTTCAAGGTCGGCGCACCTCCGCATGGCGGCTCGGCACCTGGGATCGACCGGATGGTGATGCTGCTCGCCGGCGAACCGAACATCCGCGAGGTCGTGCTGTTCCCGATGAACCAGAAGGCCGAGGACCTGATGATGGGCGCGCCGAGCCCGGTCAGCGCCAAGCAGCTGAAGGAACTCAACATCCGCTTGACCGTCGATGGCCCGAAGGACGCATCGAAGGCGGTCGCTCCCGCCGCCGGCTGATGCCCAACCGCGAATAGCTCTTGCGCCTATGTCCCGTGTCGGGCGTTGATGTCCCGACACGGGCGACGGAGCGCACTGCATGACGATACATCTGGCCGACTACGAAGACGGCGATGCGTATGACGGCAAGTACAAGCACGACCTGAAGGAGCTGCAGAAGCGCCTTGAGCGGATTCAGGTCGCGCATATCGTCGGCGGGACGCGCGCGATCGTGATGTTCGAGGGCTGGGATGCGGCTGGCAAGGGCGGCATCATCCAGCGCTTGTCCGCCGAATGGGATCCGCGCAACTACAAGGTCTGGCCGATATCGGCGCCGACCGCGGACGAAAAGGCCCATCATTTCCTCTGGCGGTTCTGGAACCGTCTGCCCGCGTGCGGCAACATCGCGGTGTTCGATCGCAGCTGGTACGGCCGTGTCCTTGTCGAGCGGGTCGAGGGCTTTGCGAGCGAGAGCGAGTGGCGCCACGGCTATGACGAGATCAACGCGTTCGAGGCGCAGCAGGTCGAGAGCGGCACGACGCTGGTCAAGCTTTTCGTCCACACCACGCAAAAGGAGCAGGACCGCCGCCTGAAGGCGCGGCTCGATGATCCGTGGAAGCATTGGAAGACCGGCCTCGACGATTATCACAACCGGTCGCGGCGGAAGGATTATCTGGAAGCGATGGCCGAGATGTTCGCGCGCACGGACACCGCAACGGCACCGTGGGCGATCATCGACGGCAACGACAAGAAGGCGGCCCGGATCGCGGCGCTGACGCTGATCGCGGACCGCCTCGAAGCTGCAGTCTCGATGGTGCCGCCACCGCTCGACCCGAAGGTCAAACACGTGGCGAAAAAGGCGTTAGGCCTCCGGTAACGCCGGGACGAAGGCGTCGTCCTCGTCGAGCAGCAGGAGCTGACCGTTGTCGATGCCGAAATAGGCGCCGCGCAGCTTCAGAGTCCCGGCGGACTCCCGTTCGGTCACGAACGGGAAGGTACGCAAGTTGGCGATCGAGGTGCGCACTGCCTCCAGTTCCATCTCGCGACCCGCGTCGGCGCCTTCGCCGAACTTGGCGATCACCTTCTCGCGTGCGCCGTCGAGCAGGCTCACCCAGTCGGCGATGAAGCCACCGCTGCCATGTTCAGCGTCGGCAAACCCGCGCGACAGGGCCGCCTTGCAGCCACCGCATTTCTCATGGCCGAGGATGACGACTTCCTCGACCTCGAGCTGCGTCACCGCAAACTCGAGCGCGGCGGACACGCCGTGGTGGCCCCCCCCGGTCTCGAACGGCGGGACAAGATTGGCGACGTTGCGAACGACGAAAATCTCGCCGGGCAGCGTGTCGAAGATCTGCGCGGGATCCACCCGGCTGTCCGAGCACGCGATGATCATAACCTTGGGGCTCTGGCCGTCCTTCAACTCGGCCCACCGCTCGCGCTGGCGCCGCCAATCGGCGGTCTTGAAGCGCTGGTACCCGTCGATCAGGTCAGGGAAGTCGGTCATGCAATCGCCTTTCAATCCGGTTTTGGATGCAACATGACAAACTTGTCATGTTCGAACAGGTTCCCGGATTTACGACGTTCCCCGAGTTCTTCCAACCCGCCGATATACCGTACCGCCATCTGTCTCGCGACCCCGCCATTGTCTCGCGAACGGGGCGACGCTATCTGGCACCCATGAACGAGATGACCCCGATGGTTGCACCGGTGCGTGCGCGCAAGCCCGACTGGATCCGCGTCAAGGCGCCTACGTCGGCCGGTTTTGCCAAGACTCGCGAACTCATGCGCTCGAAGAGCCTGACCACGGTCTGCGAAGAGGCCGCTTGCCCGAACATTGGCGAGTGCTGGTCGAAGAAACATGCGACCGTCATGATCCTCGGCGACACCTGCACGCGCGCCTGCGCGTTTTGCAACGTAAAGACGGGCATGCCGCGCGCGGTCGACGCGATGGAGCCGGAGAACGTCGCCGATGCGGCAGCGCAGATGGGGCTCAATCACATTGTGATCACCTCGGTCGATCGCGACGACCTGCCTGATGGCGGCGCGTCGCAGTTCGTGAAGGTGATCCAGGCGATCCGCCGCTCGAACCCGACCACGACGATCGAGATCCTCACACCCGATTTCCGTAACAAGGCGCAGGCCGCGATCGAGTCGATCGTCGAGGCGCGTCCCGACGTCTACAACCACAATCTCGAAACCGTCCCGCGGCTCTATCCGACGATCCGTCCGGGTGCGCGCTACTACGCGTCGCTGCGGCTGCTGGAGAGCGTGAAGCGGCACGATCCGTCGATCTTCACCAAATCGGGCGTGATGCTCGGCCTTGGCGAGGAGCGGCTCGAAATCCATCAGGTGATGGACGACATGCGTTGCGCCGACATCGATTTCCTGACGATGGGCCAATATCTCCAGCCAACGCCGCGTCACGCGAAGGTCGCCGAGTTCGTGCCCCCCAAGGCATTCGACGCCTATGCTTCGATCGCGCGTGCCAAGGGCTTCATGCTCGTCGCGTCGTCACCGCTAACCCGCTCCAGCTATCATGCCGGCGACGACTTTGCGCAGCTTCGCGCGAACCGCGATGCCAAGCTGGGCGTGACGCGCGGCTGATGCCGAAGCATTCCGAAACGCGTCACCTGCCATATACGCCTGAGCAGATGTTCGACCTAGTGGCCGATGTAGGCCGCTATGCGGAGTTCCTTCCCTGGGTCAGCGCCATGCGGGTGCGCTCGAACAGCGAAACGGAAACGCTGGCGGACATGATCGTCGGATTCAAGGGCCTGCGCGAGACGTTCACCTCGCGGGTCTCGAAGGTGCGTCCGAGCGAACTCACCGTAGACTATGTCGACGGTCCGCTAAAATACCTGCGCAACGAGTGGCATTTCCGCCCCGAGCCTCAAGGCTGTGCGGTCGATTTCACCGTCGACTTCGCGTTCAAGAATCGTATGTTCGAAATGATCGCGGGCCAGGTGTTCGGCGCCGCGCTCCGAAAGATGATTGGCGCGTTCGAGACTCGGGCGGCAGAGCTCTATGGTGCCGACGCCTCGGGCAGCAGCAAGTCGAGCGCGCACAACGCAGCCTGAAGGCGGATGCCGCCACGGCCCAGATCGCCGAAATCCTTGCGGTCGGCGTGAACGTCGGAAGGATCGCGACCCTTTTCGGCGCGACCGAACACGACAGTCCCGACCGGTTTCTTGAGCGACCCGCCGGCCGGCCCCGCAACGCCCGTGATCGCCACCGCGATATCGGCGCCCGACTGCTTCAACGCCGCCTGAGCCATGCTCCACGCCACCGCGATCGACACCGCACCGAACGTTTCGAGCACGTCCGAGCTGATCTTAAGAACGCCGAGCTTCGCCGCGTTCGAATAGGTCACGAAGCCCACTTCGAAAACGTCCGAAGAACCGGGGATCTCGGTCAGCGCTGCGGCGACGAGCCCACCGGTGCAACTCTCGGCCACTGCGACGCGGCGCCCGATCGCGCGGTTCTGCTCGACGACTTTTCGCGCGGCGTCGACGAGTTCGGTGGGAAGGATCGTATCCATCAGCGAGTCTCCACCGAGCACAGGGGCAAGGACGCGACCGAGATAGCACCACCGCGCGCCTTTTGCGATTTGAGGTAGCGCAGCGTCTCGACGACGATCCCGGCCGTATTGCGCACCGGCAACGGTTCGAGCAACGTGACGAGGCGGTCGATCGTCGCGCAATCGCGCAGCGCGATCCGCCCGACGATCTGAGGCACCAGCAACGTCGTCAGCAGCGGCCGGGCGAAATCCGAATCGAGCAGCGCGTCGACGGCTGGGTCGCTGAGCTTGACGATCGCCGCGCGGGCCGCCGGCCAGGCTCGCTCAGCCTCCGTCTCGTAGCGCCCGAGAAACGCGCTCGACTGTCGCCGGATGAGACTGGCCGCGGGCAACTGCGCCGCGCAAACCCGGCCCGTCTCTCGAATGATGTCGGGCATCGCCACCAATGTCAGCGATTCGGCTTCGGGGCCGGTGATGCAACGGGGTTGTGCCACCGCCGGGCTGGCGAGCAAGGCGGCGGCGGCAAGTGCGGCGACGATCTTCATGCCGATGCTCCGGGAACCCGGACCGTCGCCACCGCCTGCGCCGCGATACCCTCACCACGACCGGTGAAGCCGAGCCGTTCGGTGGTGGTCGCCTTGACGCTGACCCGGTCGAGCGAGAGGCCGAGGAGGTCGGCGATCCGCGCGGTCATCGCCGTGCGGTGGGGACCGATCTTGGGGGCCTCGCACATGATCGTCAGGTCGACAAAATCGATTCGGCCGCGCTTGTCGGCGATCAGCTTTGCGGCGTGCTGGAGGAACTGCGCGGAGTCGGCACCCTTCCACTGCGGGTCGCTCGGCGGGAAATGCGTGCCGATATCGCCCGCCGCGATCGTGCCGAGCAGTGCGTCGGTGAGCGCGTGGAGCGCGACGTCCGCGTCGCTATGGCCCGACAGCCCCTTGTCGTGCGGGATCAGCACGCCACCCAGCCACAGTTCTTCGCCGACTTCGAGCCGGTGCACGTCGAAACCCATTGCAGTGCGGGTTTCATACGCGACACGCGCTTCGGCGGCCGCGAAATCTTCGGGATGGGTGACTTTCTCGAGCATCGCCGAGCCCTGCACCAACGCGACGCCGACGCCAAGTCGCCGCACCATCTGCGCGTCATCGGTGGCTTCTTCGTCAGCGGGCCACACGGCGTGCGCGGCGCGTAACGCCTCGATGGAAAATGCCTGGGGGGTCTGCACCCGGTTGAGGTCCGCACGGGGCACGACATCCCCGAGCAAAACGCTGCCGTGGACGAGCGTATCGATCACCGGGAGCACCGGAACGGCGGCATCCCTCGTCTTGAGCGCGTCGACGAGCGAATCGATGACGGCTGCGGATAGGAAGGGGCGGGCGGCGTCGTGGATCAACACGTGCGTCGCATCACCAATCGCCGCGAGCCCGTTCGCGACCGACTCGCGGCGCGTCGCGCCACCGACGACGACCCGCGCGCCTTTACCCAGCGCGCCGATCGCAAGCGGCTGCTGTCCTTCGGCCACGACGACAATGGTTTCAGCGATCGCGGGATGCGCCGCGAATGCATCATGGGAATAGCCGATCATCGGTCGTCCTGCGATGCGCGCGAACTGCTTGGGAACCGATCCGCCCGCTCGCAAGCCGGTTCCGGCGGCGACGATGATCGCGACGATACGCTGTGCTGATGCCATGCTCGCCACCTAGCGCGTCCCCCACGCGCTCGCCAGCCTTGCCTGTAGAGGCGGGGTCGGGTAGGGGAATGCCTCTTTTTCAGGCACATCCATGCGCAGTTTATCCCCTATCCAGATCGGTCCCGTCCGGATCGAAAGTCCCGTGGTGCTCGCGCCGATGACGGGCGTCACCGACATGCCGTTCCGCACGCTCGTGCGACGTTATGGCTCGGGGCTCAACGTCACCGAGATGGTCGCGAGCCAAGCCGCGATCCGCGAGACGCGGCAGTCGTTGCAGAAGGCGGCGTGGGATCGCCTCGAGGAGCCGGTATCGATGCAGCTCATCGGCTGCACCCCGTACGAGATGGGCGAGGCGGCCAAGCTCAGCCAGGATCGCGGCGCGGCGATCATCGACATCAACATGGGCTGTCCGGTGCGCAAGGTCGTCAACGGCGATGCCGGCTCGGCGCTCATGCGCGACCTGAAGCTCGCCAGCGCAATCGTCGACGCGACCGTCAAGGCGGTGGACGTACCCGTGACGCTCAAGATGCGGATGGGCTGGTGCCATGACAGCCTCAATGCACCCGAACTCGCGCGGATCGCCGAAGACCTCGGCGTGAAGCTCATCACCGTCCACGGCCGCACGCGCAACCAGATGTATAAGGGCAGTGCCGACTGGGGCTTCGTCCGCTCGGTCAAGGATGCAGTGTCGGTGCCGGTCATCGTCAACGGCGATATCTGCACGATCGAGGACGCGGAGGCGGCGATGGACCAGTCGGGCGCAGACGGGCTGATGATCGGCCGCGGCGCGTACGGCAAGCCCTGGGTGCTCGGGCAGGTGATGGAGTGGTTCGCCACCGGTCGCCGCATCGAGGATCCCTCGATCCCCGAACAATATGATGCGATCGCCGGGCATTACGAGGCGATGCTCGAACATTACGGGATCGAGACTGGCGTCAACATGGCGCGCAAGCATATCGGCTGGTATACCAAGGGGCTGCCCGGATCGGCTGAGTTCCGGAACAAGGTGAACCAGGTTCCCGATCCAAAGCAGGTCAAGGCGATGCTCGCCGAGTTCTACGCTCCCTGGCTCGACCTTGCAGCGGCGTGACACGCATTCTCGCGCGCGGCCGGGCTTTGCGGAACTGTTCGCCGCGCTGCCGGTCGCGGTCGTCGTCGTCGACCCGAACCACCGCGTCGCCCACGCCAATGCTCTCGCCGAGCAGCTGCTGAACCTTTCCGAGCGGCTGATGATCGGCCAACCGCTCGACGCGATCATCCCGCCGCCCGACGATCCGCGCAACCGCGACGGACACGGGCTGGCCGTCTATGACACGGAGATGTCGACCGCGCGGGGCGGCAAGATCCGCGTCGATTTCGCCGAGACGCAGATCGCCGACTATCCCGGCTGGCGTGCGATTACGCTGCATGCGGCTGCGACGTCGCGGCGGCTCGGTCATTCGGCGGATCGCGCGGCTGGCGCGCGTGCGGCGGTCGGCGCTGCGGCGATGCTGGCGCACGAGATCAAGAACCCGCTGTCGGGCATCCGTGGTGCCGCGCAATTGCTCGGCGCGGGCGAGTTGACGACGCTGATCGTCACCGAAGTCGACCGGATTGCCACACTGATCGATCGCATGCAGGATTTCAGCGACACCCGGCCGCTGCCGCTGGCCAGCGAGAACATCTACCCGCTGCTCGGCCATGCACGCCGCCTTGCGCTGGCCGGGTTCGCGCGCGGCATCGCGATCGAGGAACGGTTCGATCCGTCGCTGCCCCCGGCACACATCAATCGCGATGCCCTGCTGCAGATCATCATCAACCTGCTGAAGAACGCACGCGAAGCCGTTCGAAACGAACGCGAACCGCGGATCGTGCTTACCACCGCCTATCGCCACGGCATCACCGTCAGCGCCGCCCCGGGCAAGCCGCGCGTGGCGCTGCCGATCGAGATCTGCATCCATGACAACGGCCCCGGCGCGCCCGCCGACATCGCCGACCATCTGTTCGACCCGTTCGTTTCCGGCCGTCATGAAGGGCAGGGGCTTGGCCTAGCGCTGGTCGACAAACTGACCCGCGACATGGGCGGGATCGTTCAATATGCCCGAGAAGGTACGCCAGAAATGACCGTCCTGCGTCTGCTCCTCCCCCGCGCCGCCTCGTGAGCGCCGCCTCATGAGCACGGTCCTCGTCGTCGACGACGATGCCGCGATCCGCACCGTCGTCGCGCAGGCGCTGCGCCGTGCCGGCCATGAAGTCACCGCGGTAGATAGTCTCAGGCAGCTGGAACGCGCGCTCGGCGCTTCGCTTCCCGATGTGATCGTGACAGACGTCATCCTGCCCGATGGGGATGGGATCGATCATATCCGCAGCATTGCGGCGCGGTTTCCCTTGCTACCGATCATCGTCCTGTCCGCGCAGAACACGCTCACCACCGCGGTCCGGGCAGCCGAGGTCGGGGCCTATGAATATCTCCCCAAGCCGTTCGACCTCGACGTCCTGACACGTGCGGTTGCCGGGGCCTTGGCGCGGGGCGGCGTCGTCAGTGAGGATGCGCTCCACGACGAGGATCGCGCGCTGCCGTTGATCGGACGTTCGGCGGCGATGCAGGACGTGTACCGAGTCATTGCGCGCGTGCTCTCGAACGACCTGACCGTGCTGATCTCAGGCGAATCGGGAACGGGCAAGGAGCTCGTCGCGCGCGCGATCCACGATCTCGGGCCGCGCGGCGCCGCGCCGTTCGTCGCGATCAACATGGCGGCGATCCCCCGCGAACTGATCGAGGCCGAACTGTTCGGGCATGAGCGCGGCGCGTTCACCGGTGCGGCGACGCGCAACGCCGGCCGGTTCGAACAGGCCGCGGGTGGGACGCTGTTCCTCGACGAGATCGGCGACATGCCGATGGAAGCGCAGACCCGACTGCTCCGCGTGCTTCAGTCGGGTGAGTTCACCAGCGTCGGCGGCGCCCGCACGATCCGCGTCGACGTCCGCATCGTCGCCGCCACCAACCGCGATCTCACCGCGCAGGTTGCCAGCGGACAGTTTCGCGAGGACTTGTTCTACCGCCTCAACGTCGTGCCGATCACGCTGCCGCCACTGCGCGAGCGCCGCCAGGACATCGCTTTGCTGGCGCGGCATTTCCTCGATCATGCGGCGATTCAGGGCCTGCCGCGACGTCAGCTCGGCAGCGACGCACTGACCGCGCTCGGCGCGCACGACTGGCCGGGCAACGTTCGCGAACTTGAAAACCTGATACGGCGTCTCGCAGTGCTCGCACGCGACGAGGTGATCGGCGCCGATGCGATCCAGGCGATGATCGGCACGCAGGCGACGATCGGCATCGCGGTCGAGGTGGAGATCGGCCAGGCAGTCCGCGCGATGATCGACCGGATCGCGCGCGAGAACCCGGCCGCGCTCGACGACGGCAGTTTGTACGACCGGGTTATCGGCGAGGTCGAACGCCCGCTCATCGAGGCGATGCTCGCGCGTCACGGTCAGAACCAGCTTCGCGCCGCGCGCGCGATGGGAATTAACCGCAACACGTTGCGCAAACGGCTCGACACGCTCGGCATCGATATCGGCAGCGGGAGCGACACCACGCCCGCAAACGATCCGGAACGACGCTAATTCTGTCATTATGTGGTTTCGCGGCAACGGTTGACGTTGTATCGGGGCAACGATGATCGCTTCCGCGACGCTACCAATGGACGATGACGAGCCGCCACACCGGTTCGCGGTGACGCCTGCCGTCGAGGGGATCGTCCTCTCGGTCGCCGTCGCGATCGCTATCGCGAGTTATTTCGTCATCACCGGGGCGGACGCGCCGCAACGGCTGCTCCCTCCGCCCCTCGTTGCGCTTTTGCTGGTCGCGAACCTCGTGCCAGGGATCGCGTTGCTGATGCTGCTCGGGCGGCGCGTCGCGATGCGTCGGGCGGCGCGCTCGCCAGTCGGTGGGGGCGGGCGGCTTCATGTCCGCTTGGTCGGGCTGTTTTCGATCGTTGCCGCGGTGCCGATGCTGCTGGTGACGATCTTCGCGTCACTGTTGTTCCAGTACGGCGTCCAGTTCTGGTATTCCGATCAGGCGCGCGGGATGCTCGAGAACGCGACCACGCTCGCGCAATCATCCTACGCGCGTCAGCTCAGCCGCTGGGAAATAGCGACCGTGACGATGGCCGCCGACATGTCCGGCTATCTGCGCGAAAAGTCACTGCAAAGCCCGGACTTCTCAAGCTATTTTCTTCAGCAGGTTTATTATCGCAGTCTGTCCGAGGCGGCGCTGTTCAAGGTCACGCCGCAGAACGAGATCCAGACATTCGCGGTCGTCGACCCCTATAAGATTGACTTCGCGCGGCAGGTCACGCCGCAGACGATCGCCCAGCTCCGCGCAGGCCAGCCTGCCGTCGTGACCGTCACCGGCGATCGAATCCAGACGATCACGATGCTGCCGGGGTCGGACGAGCTGTTTCTCTATGCGGGCCGGGTCGAGGATACCAAGCTCCTGACCGGGCAGACGATTCGCGCGAAGGAGGTGCTGACCAGCTACCGCTCGCTGCTCGCCCGCTCGCGCAGTCTGCAATTGCGGTTCAACGCGGCCCTGCTCGTGATCTCGCTGCTGATCGTCGGCATCGCGGTCTGGATCGCGCTGGCGGTCGCCGATCGCCTCGTTCGGCCGGTTGGCGAACTCGTCGATGCGGCGCGCCGCGTCGCCGGCGGCGACCTCACAGCGCGCGTGCCCGATCCCCGCAGCCGCGACGAGGTTGGCACGCTCGCCAACGCTTTCAACCAGATGACCGGGCGGCTCGAGGAACAGAACACCGAGCTCGTCACCGCCAATGGCCAGCTCGAAAGCCGTCGTGCGTTGATCGAGGCGGTGATGGCGGGCGTGTCGGCGGGCGTCGTCGCGATCGCCCGCGACCGGACGATCACGATCGCCAATGAATCCGCGACGGCCTTGCTCGGTTCGGATGCGGGCAGTCTGGTCGGGCGTCGCCTGATCACGGTCGCGCCCGAACTCGATACGATGCTCGACAGCGGCGACCGCGAGGCGATCGTCGAAGTCGGGCAGGGCGGGGACGTCCGGACGCTCGCGGTACGCGTTGCACGGCCGGCGACCGGGCCCATCCTCACCTTCGACGACATTACCCAACAGTTGCTCGATCAGCGCCGCGCGGCCTGGTCCGACGTCGCACGCCGGATCGCGCACGAGATCAAGAACCCGCTGACCCCGATCCAGCTCGCCGCTGAGCGTCTTCAGCGACGCTATGGCGCCAAGACTGAGATGCAGGACGGCACGTTCTCGCGGTTGACCGACACGATCATCCGCCAGGTCGGCGACCTGAGGCGCATGGTCGACGAATTCTCGTCGTTCGCGCGGATGCCCAAGCCAGTCTTCCGCGAGGAATCGCTAGTCGATGCGGCCCGTCAGGCGCTTTTCCTGCACGAAGTGGCGCATCCCGCGATCGGCTTCAACCTAGTCAACGACGACCCCGCGCTGGCGTTGGTATGCGACCGCCGTCAAATCGGCCAGGCGCTGACGAACCTAGTCAAGAACGCGGTGGAAGCCATTGAGTCGAAGGGCGAACCTGGCGGATCGGTGACGATGGCCATGAGCCAGGTACCGGGGCGGGCGGTGACGATGACCCTTGCGGACACCGGTATAGGGCTGCCCGTGGACCGCGATCGGATCATGGAACCCTATGTTACGACGCGGGCTCGCGGCACGGGTCTCGGGCTTGCCATCGTCAAGAAGATCATTGAGGAACATTGTGGGTCGATCGGCTTCTCCGATCGACCGGGTGGCGGCACCATCGTCACCATGATCTTCGATACCAGGGCGCTTGCCGAGCTCGACCAGGGGGCTTCCGCTCACGAGGTGGCTGGGGAGAGCCAGCTTGCCACGATGACTCGTAACCGGACATGATTTGATGGCGCTCGATATCCTCGTCGTAGACGACGAACGTGACATTCGCGAACTCGTAGCCGGCGTCCTGGAGGACGAAGGCTATGCGACGCGCGACGCTGGCGACAGCGATACCGCGCTCGAGGCGATCGCCGCGCGGCGTCCGTCGCTGGTGCTGCTCGACGTCTGGTTGCAGGGCTCGCGGCTCGACGGGCTGGAATTGCTCGACGAGATCAAGCGCCGCGACCCCTCAATCCCGGTGCTGGTCATCTCGGGGCACGGCAATCTGGATACCGCGGTCGCGGCGATCCGGCGTGGTGCTTCTGACTTCATCGAAAAACCGTTCGAGGCCGAACGGCTGCTGTTGATGGTCGCGCGCGCCACCGAGACCGAGCGGCTGCGGCGTGAAGTCGCGACTCTCCGCGCGACAGTCGGCCGCGAAACCGATCTGACCGGCAGCTCTGGGTCGATCAACGGCGTCCGCGCGACCTTGAAGCGGGTCGCGGCGACGGGCAGTCGCGTCTTGGTCATGGGCAGCGCCGGCGTCGGCAAGGAAGTTGCCGCGCGCCTGCTACACGGCTGGAGCCAGCGCACCGACGCTCCGTTCATCGTCGTCAGCGCCGCGCGGATGACGCCCGAACGCGTCGACGAGGAATTGTTCGGCGTCGAGGAAGCCGGCGATCTTGTTCGGCCTGGGCTGTTCGAACAGGCGCATGGCGGTACGCTGTTCCTCGACGAGATCGCAGACATGCCGATCACGACGCAGGCACGAATTCTCCGCGCGCTCACCGACCAGAGCTTCACGCGGGTTGGCGGCACGCGCGTCGTCAAGGTCGATGTCCGTGTCGTGTCGGCCACGGCGCGCGATCTCGTCCATGAGATCGCCGAGGGGCGGTTCCGCGAGGATCTCTATTATCGGCTGAACGTCGTGCCCGTGACGATCCCGCCGCTGTCCGATCGACGCGAGGACATTCCGGCGCTCGTCCAGCATTTCATCGCGCACTACGCGTCCGAGCGCCGCGTGCCGACACCGGAAATCGCGCCGGACGCGATGGTTGCGCTCCAATCCTACGACTGGCCCGGCAATGTCCGCCAGCTTCGCAACGTCGTCGAGCGCACGATCATCCTGGCGCCCGGCGACCGGATTGGCCGCATCGATCTCGATCTGCTCCCAGCCGAAGTGCTTGGCGATCAGGGCGACATGGGCGCGGCGGGCGGTACCGCGATCATGGGCTCGCCGCTCCGCGAAGCGCGCGAGACGTTCGAGCGCGAATATCTGCGCGTCCAGATCAGGCGCTTTTCCGGCAACATCTCGCGCACCGCGAGTTTCATCGGCATGGAACGCTCGGCTCTGCACCGGAAACTGAAACTGCTCGGCATCACCGAAACGCGCGACGAATAACACGCCGCATTTTTGCCGCCCTCTGGAATTACGGCATTAGCGATCATAGATCAGTACCCGTGCCCGGTAACCGGGCGCATCTCCGACGCCGGGAAACGGCGCCTTGCGAGCAAAGTCTCGCCAAAAACAAAGGGTTACCCCATTGGCCGAAAAACCAGGCTCGCTTCAGGACGTATTCCTGAACGCACTCCGTCGCTCCAAGACTCCGGTCACGATGTTCTTGGTCAAGGGCGTCAAGCTCCAGGGTATTGTTACCTGGTTCGATAATTTCTCCGTGCTGCTCCGCCGCGATGGCCAGTCGCAGCTGATCTATAAGCATGCGATCTCGACGATCATGCCCGCAGGTCCGATGGATATTTCCGGGATCGTCGACGCGGTCGGCGAAACGCAGAAGAAGCACCCGTTGCTGCAGGACATTTTCCTCAACGCGGTGCGCAAGTCCGAAGACAGCGTGACAATGTTCCTGATCAATGGCGTGATGCTGCAAGGTCAGATCGCCGGTTTCGATCTGTTCTGCATGCTGCTCCAGCGCGAAGGCATGGCGCAGCTCGTCTACAAACACGCGGTCTCGACGATCCAACCGGCACGGCCGTTGAACCTCGCCGAAGAACCCACCGATACGGATGATGCGGATGACACGGACGATGACGATTGAGTAACGGCTTCGAACGCGATCGTGACGAATTCGCGCGGGGCGCCCGCGCGATCGTCGTGCTCCCCGACCAAGGCGATGCGTCGCGCGATGTCGATGCGCGCCTAGCCGAGACGGCGGGGCTAGCGGCTGCGATCGGCGTCGAGGTGGTCGAGCGGATAGCCTATCGCGTTCGCCAGCCCAAGCCGGCGACGCTGATCGGCAGCGGGCAAGTCGAGCTGCTCGCGACCCAAGTCCGGATGGAGGAGGCTAGCCTCGTCGTATTCGATGCGAGTCTCAGCCCGATCCAGCAGCGAAATCTTGAAAAGGCGCTCGAAACCAAGGTCATCGATCGCACTGGTTTGATCCTCGAGATCTTCGGCGAGCGCGCTGCGACCGCCGAAGGACGCCTTCAGGTCGAACTCGCGCATCTCGATTATCAGGCGGGGCGGCTTGTGCGGAGCTGGACCCATCTCGAACGTCAGCGGGGCGGCTTCGGCTTCCTCGGTGGTCCGGGTGAGACCCAGATCGAGGCGGATCGCCGCTTGATTCGCGACCGCATGGCGCGGTTGAAGCGCGAACTGGAGCAGGTCAGCCGTACGCGCGGTCTCCACCGCGAGCGCCGCCAGCGCGCGCCGTGGCCGGTGGTTGCGCTAGTTGGCTATACCAACGCTGGAAAGTCGACGCTTTTCAACCGCTTAACGGGCGCGGACGTTACAGCGGAGGATATGTTGTTCGCTACGCTCGATCCGACGCTGCGGCAGATTCAGTTGCCTGGGATCGACAAGGCGATCCTGTCCGATACGGTGGGCTTCGTCTCGGATTTGCCCACGCAGTTGGTCGCGGCGTTCAAGGCCACGCTCGAGGAAGTGGTGTCCGCCGATCTGCTCGTCCATGTCCGCGACATTGCGCATCCCGATACCGAAGCGCAGCGCGCCGATGTCGAGACCGTGCTTGCGGAGATCGGTGTCGACGAGAACACGCCGCGGTTCGAGATCTGGAACAAGCTCGATCTGCTCGATGCAGATACGCATGAAGAGATTGTCGGTGAAGCGGCGCGCCGTGACGACGTTGTTGCTATCTCGGCGTTGAGTGGGGAAGGGGTGGATACCCTGATCGCCCAGGTCGCGGCCAAGCTCACCGATACGCATCGTCGCTACCGAATCACGCTCGACGCGACCGACGGGGCCGGGGCCGCGTGGCTGCATGCACATGGCGAAGTCCTGAGCAGCAGCGATGACGAACTCGCGACGACATATGAGGTTCGGTTGTCCGAAACCGATTACGACCGGTTCATCCGTCGCGAAGTTTGACCGCCTGCCACAGGGCTTCCTTTTGATCGAGCGTCAAGGCGGCAAACGCATCGCCGCCTTGATGTTCGATCGCCCGGAAACGACTTTCGAACTTCGCGTTGCCGGCACGCAACGCCGTCTCAGGATCAACCCCGAGATGCCGTGCCCAATTGGTAACCGCGAATAGCAGGTCACCGATCTCTTCTGCTACCGTGTCTGAGCCAGCCTCGCGAACCTCTTCGATTTCCTCGAAGACTTTCGCAAGCGGGCCCGCCGCGTCGGGCCAGTCGAAGCCGATTCTTGCTGCGCGCTTCTGCAATTTTTCGGCCCGTGCCAGAGCGGGTAGGCCGATCGCGACACCCGCCAGCGCACTTGGGTCCGACTTCTCCGCCCGTTCGGTGGCCTTTAGCGTTTCCCAACCCGGCGAGGCCTCGGCATCGCCAAAGATGTGCGGGTGACGGCGCTCCATCTTGTCGCTGATCGCCGAAACCACGTCGGCAAGCGCGAACGCTCCGTCTTCCTCGGCAATGCGACTGTGAAAAACGACCTGGAGCAGCAGATCGCCGAGCTCGTCCTTGAGGTCGGCAGGATCGTTGCGGGCGATCGCGTCGGCAACCTCATACGCTTCTTCGATCGTGTAGGGCGCGATCGTCGACCATGTCTGTACGCGATCCCATTCGCAACCATCGACTGGGTCACGCAGCCGCGCCATGATCGCTACCAGACGTTCAATCACGGCGACCTCTCAAACCTGGGATCGTACCATCTATAAGATCGATAATATACATTATGTTAAATATACCGTTGTTTCGGCGTGAGGATCAGCACCGAATTCTCCACGCGCCACGATCCGACACGCGATAGAAAATTCATACCGACCACATCCGTCTCGCTGAACGACGGCGACGTCACGATCCCCAAGTCGGTCGCCGTGACGCTCCCGATCGTCACGCGCTTCGCGGTCGCGGTGCGTGCGGTCACGTCGCCATTGGCGGTCGAGATGATCACTGGAAACGGGCTCTCGTCGCTATCCAGCCCCGTGGCGCGCGCCGTCCCCGATGACAATGCTGTTGTGGTGGCGCCGCTATCGATCAGCATTCGCCGCTTCACGCCATCGATATCGACGTCCGCCCAGAAATGGCCGTCGTCTGCCATCCTGATCCGCGTCTCGGTACCGCTGATCTGCTGATCACCGAGTGCCATCCATAGGCCCGAAAACCGGTCCCGCTGACTGGCGATAAGCAAACCGACAGCGAAGATTGCGATCCACGCGAGCACCATCTTGAGCACCGGTTTCATTGGCAGGCGCCGTGCAGCTAGCGCCGACAATGGCAAGATCAACATCACGGCGTACAGCGCGAACTGGGCTGCACGGTCTCCGCTCATGCGGAAAGGACCAGCCCGTCATAACCGGGCTCGACGCCGGCCGGCAGTTCGCGGCACAGGCCGGCATAGTCCATACTCTGGTCCATGTGGATCAGCGCGGTCCGCGTCGGCCGCAGCCGATCGACCCAGTCGAGCACCGCGGGCAATTCCATATGAGTCGGATGCGGTCGACGTCGCAGCGCATCGACCACCCACACGTCCAGGCCTTCATACAGAGCGGCCATATCGTCGGTCATGACGTGGAAATCCGTGGCATATCCGATTGCGTGCCCGTCCGCCTCGAACCGCAGTCCAGCCGCATGGATGTTGCCATGGGGTTGATCGGTGACGCGAACATCGATGCCCCCGATCGTCACCCGGTCCGCCAGCGGTGCGGCATCGATCGTCGGCGGATAGCCGCTCCGACCATGGAACGCATAGGTGAACCGCGCATCGAGCGCCGCCAAGGTCGTCGGCCGTGCATAGCCGCGCACCGGCGTGCCGGTCGCGTGATAGAGTTGCCGCAGGTCGTCGATCCCGTGGCAATGATCGGCATGGTCGTGCGTCCAGATAACCGCATCGACCCGGTCGATGTCTGCCGCGAGCAGCTGTTCGCGCATGTCCGGGCTCGTATCGATCAGGATCCGCGTGCCGTCATGTTCGACGATCGCGGACGCGCGTGTCCGGCGGTTGCGCGGTTCGTTGGGATCGCAATCACCCCAGTCGTTACCGATCCGCGGCACGCCAGACGAGGTGCCCGAGCCGAGAATGGTGATCTTCACGCGCGCGTTTTGCCAAATAGCGCGTGAAAGTTCTCGGCCGTACGCCGCGACAATTCTTCGACACTTTCGCCGCGCAGGTCAGCGAGGAACTTGGCGGTATCGGCGACGAAGCCAGGTTCGCCGGTCTTGCCCCGATGCGGCACCGGCGCGAGGAACGGCGCGTCGGTCTCGATCAGCAGGCGCTCGATCGGCAGACGCGCGGCGGTTTCCTGGAGGTCGCGCGCGTTCTTGAAGGTGACAATCCCCGATATCGAGATATAGAGCCCCATATCCAATGCCTTGTCGGCAAAAGCTCCGCTCGCCGTGAAGCAGTGGATGACACCGGGATAGGCCCCCTTCCCCATCTCTTCTGCCATGATCGCCGCGGTGTCGTCTTCGGCGTCGCGCGTGTGCACGACGATCGGCAAGCCGGTCTCGCGCGATGCGGCAATGTGCGCGCGGAAACTCGCCTGCTGCCGGGCGCGGTCCGACGTATCTCGGAAATAGTCGAGGCCGCTCTCGCCCAGCCCCACCACCTTCGGATGGCGCGCGCGCGCGATCAGCTTGGCGGCGTCGACATCTGGATAAGTATCAGCCTCGTTCGGGTGGATGCCAATCGTCGCCCAGACATCGGGCTCCCGCTCCGCAGTAGCGACGATATCGTCCCACTCGCTCTCGCGCGTCGAGATGTTGAGCATCGCCGTCACGCCGCGTGCGCGCGCACGCTCGAGCACCGCCTGCTGGTTCTCGACGAGGCCCTCATAGTTGAGGTGGCAATGGCTGTCGGCGAGCATCAGGCCTCCGCAGGGATTTCGAGACGGGGAAACACCGGACTTGGCGGCGCGATCCGGAAGTCCGACGCGGCGACGCGGTCATACCAGCCATCGTCGTCGATCGCGGCGTGATCACGCTCCATGGCGCCGATCTGGTCAAGGACCTTGGCTGCCGAGTCCGGCACCACCGGCAGTATCGTAATCGCCAGCATTCGGATTGCGCGGACCAGCGTGCGCAACACCGCGTTCATCCGCTCGGGATCGGTCTTCCGCAACGCCCAGGGAGCCTGCGCGTCGATATATTGGTTGCACGCGAACACGCCGCGCATCCAGGCCTCGATGGCCTGCGACAGCGCGAGATCGGTGAAGGCAGACTTGAACCCCGCGCATGCCGCGACGACCTCTTCGATCAGCATGCCGTCAGCATACTGGACCGTTCCTGTCGTGGGAAACACGCCTTCCAGGTTCTTGGCAATAAACGACAAAGTCCGCTGTGCGAGGTTGCCGAAGCTGTTCGCCAGCTCGGCGTTGACGCGCGTGACGATCGCCTCGGGCGAATAGCTGCCGTCCTGTCCGAAGCTCACGTCGCGGAGGAAGAAATAGCGTAGCGCATCGACCCCGAACGCATCCGCCAGCGCCATCGGATCGACGACGTTGCCGACCGACTTCGACATCTTCTCGCCGCGCGTCAGCAGGAAACCGTGGCCGAACACGCTCTTGGGCAACGGGATCCCCGCCGACAGCAGGAATGCCGGCCAATACACTGCATGGAAGCGGACGATATCCTTGCCGATCATGTGGATATCCGCCGGCCAGTATTTCGCCTTGTCGCCGGTCATGTCGGGATAGCCGACACCCGTCAGGTAATTGGTGAGTGCATCGACCCAGACATACATCACGTGCCCGGGGCTGCCCGGCACCGGCACGCCCCAGTCGAAGCTGGTGCGCGAGACCGAAAGGTCCTTCAGCCCGCCCTCGACGAAGCGCATCACTTCGTTGCGGCGGCTTTCCGGGCGGATGAAATCGGGGTTCGCGGCAAACAGGTCGAGCAGCGGCTGCTGATATTTCGACAGGCGGAAGAACCATGTCTCCTCGGCGGTCCATTCGACCGGCGTGCCCTGTGGCGACCGGCGATCATCGCCCTCCCCCGTCAGCTCGGATTCGTCGTAGAACGCCTCGTCGCGGACCGAATACCAGCCTTCGTAGCGATCGAGATACAGGTCGCCCGCATCCGCCATCGCCTGCCAGATCGCGGCGCTCGCGGCGTAATGATCCTCGTCGACAGTCCGGATGAACCGGTCATACGAAATACCAAGACGGTCGGCCATCTCGTGGAAATACGACGACATTTCGTTTGCCAGATCGCGCACCGGCATATCACGGTCGCGCGCGGCCTGGACCATCTTCAAGCCATGCTCGTCGGTGCCGGTCTGGAACAGCACGTCGCGGCCCGCCTGGCGCTGGAAGCGCGCGATCGCGTCGGCGGCGATCATCTCGTACGCATGGCCGATATGCGGACGGCCATTAGGATAGTGGATCGCGGTGGTGATATAAAAGGGGTCGGCCATGCCGCGCTCCTAGAGCATCGGCCCGACCAGGTGAAGCCCGCGCGAGGCGCGTTCCGTGCCGCCCGATCAGTTGCGCAGCGTTGCGACGATCCCCGCCATTTCGAACACTGTCGCCTGGGCATCGAGCGACAGCCCGATCGCGGCTCCCGCCAGATCGCGGGCAGCGGCATGAGCGTCGAGCGCCGTCCGTAGTGCCGGTCCCGATCGCGTCCGTGCGGCGTCGGCGATGAACGCGGGCGCCCGGTCGAGAAACGCCTCGTAGCGCGGTTGCGCGGCCTTCAACCCCAGAGACTTGGCGAGCTTCAGTCGCCGGCCATTGTCGCGGTCGCCGTCCTGCGCGATGGCAGCGATGGCATCGTCGAGCCCCGCCACGTCGAGGCCGGCATAGCGCAACGCGCGTCCCGGCGCGCCATCGCTCGCCCGGACCAGCGCGGCAACCTCAGCCTCGTCCGCTTCTGGTCGCAATGTGCGGATCGCGGTCGCCGCTTCGTTTCCATCGAGCGCCTCGAACCGCAGCAGCCGACACCGCGACCGGATCGTCGGCAGCAACCGGCCCGGCGCATGGCTGACAAGGAGGAAGATCGTCCCGGCGGGCGGCTCTTCGAGGTTTTTGAGCAAGGCGTTGGCCCCTCCCCGCTCCAGATCGTCGATCGCGTCGATCAGCACGACCCGGCGCGCGCTCATCGACGGCGTGGTCGCGAACAACGGTTGGAGCGTTCGCACCTGCGCGATCGTGATGCTGCGCGCGAGATCCTGGTCCGGCTTCTCGGGATCCTTCGGCAACCGCGCCAACACGCGGAAATCCGGGTGCGATCCGGCGTCGATCAGGGAGCGTGTCCGATTGCCCTCCGGAACGTCGAAGCCGGCCGACGCACCATCAGGGTCTGCGCCATCGGCGAGCATCCGCATCGCAGCCGCGCGCGCGAACGTCGCCTTGCCCACGCCCTGCGGTCCGGTCAGCAGCCAGGCATGGTGCAACGACCCGCTGCGCATCGCCGCCAGGAAAGAGGCCTGCGCAGCGGTGTTGCCGATCACCGACGTCATGCCTGCGGCACCATCGGCGCCGGACGCATCAGCCGAAGAAGCCGGTCAGGCCTGCCCAGGCGCGACCGAAGAACCCGGCGACCGCGACATCCTTCTCGGCGACGAGTGGCATCGTCTGCTGAAGCCCGTCCGACGTCGTCACGACGAGGTCGGCGATATGCTGGCCGGCCTTGATCGGCGCCTTGATCGGGCCGTCATACACGACCTTCGCGCTCAGGTTCGGCGAGGTACCGGCCGGCAACGTCACGGTCAGCGCCTTGGGAGCGACGAGACCGACCGACGAGGCATCGCCGAGCTGGACCGCGGCGGTCTCGACCTGCTTGCCCTTCGCGACGATCGGCTTCGATTGCCAGGCGCGGAAGCCCCATTCCATGAAGCGCACCGATTCCTCGGACCGCTGACCCGAGCTCGAAAGGCCGGCGACGACCATGACCAGCCGCCGACCGTTCTGGATCGCCGACCCGGTGAAGCCGTAGCCGGCTTCCTCGGTATGGCCGGTCTTCAGCCCGTCGGCGCCAGCGACGCGACCGAGGATCGGATCGCGGTTCGCCTGGGTGATGGCGCTGCCGCCCATCGTCTTGCCCCAGGTGAAGTCGCGCTTCGAATAGAACTGCTTGTAGAGATCGGGGTAGTTGGTGATCGTCGCCGCCGCCAGCTGCGCAAGATCATGCGCGGTCACATAGGTGACGCCGTTATCGGGCCAGCCATTGGCAGTGCCGAAATGGCTGTCCTTCAGGCCAAGCTCGGCAGCCTTGCGGTTCATCCGCTCGGTGAAAGCCTGCTCGGAGCCCGAAATCCCCTCGGCGAGCACGATGCAAGCGTCGTTCCCCGACAGGGTGACGATCCCGTACAGAAGATTGGCGACGCTGACATTCTCACCCGACGACAGGAACATCGTCGAACCCGCTGCCGGACCATGCCATTTCGCCCAGGTCTCGGGCCGCACTGTCATCATCTGGTCGAGCTTCAGCTCGCCCTTCTTGACCATGTCGAACGCGACATAGACCGTCATCATCTTGGCAAGCGAGGCCGGGGGCATCCGGCGATCCGCGTCGCGGGCGAACAGCACCGCGCCCGAGGAAAGATCCTCCATATACGCGATCGGCGCCGCGGTCTGGAATTGCGGCGCGGCGGCGATGGACGGGTGAGCCAGCGCGATGGCGACGAGCGGTGCGACGATCAGCTTCTTCATGGGGTATTCCGTGAGCAAAAAGGGAACTCAATCCGTGGGCGGGACCTGACCCCCGCCATAGCCGCGCGCAGCGACGCCGTCACGCGCGCGTTGCGCGGCCTTTAGCAAAGGGCCCCGTCTATCCTTAGCAACCTAGCGCTCGACCGCATCGGCGAGCAAGCCGACCGACAGCGCGTAGAAGTTCGAGCAGTTGTAATCGAGAATGACCCGGTAATTGCCGGTCAGCAGATAGGCCGTCGCGCCGGGCCCGTCGGGCTCGATCAATGTCGCCATCACGCTGTCGGCAGGCCAGGTCCGACCCTGCGGCGTGATACCCAACGCGCGCCATTCGGCGATCGTCCGCCACCCGCTATGCCGTTCGAACACGCGGGGGCAACGCGGCGACACCAGTCGGTTGCGGACCTGAGACCGGTCGAACCCCGCCGGCACGCCGACCGCGACGCCCCAGGGCTGACCCGCACGCCAGCCGGCATCGACGAAATAATTGCCGATCGACGCGAGCGTGTCGGCCGCGCTGTTCCAGATGTCGGCGCGACCGTCGCCGTCGCCGTCTCGTGCGACGCGCAAGTAGATCGAGGGCAGGAACTGCGGATTGCCCATCGCGCCGGCCCAGCTTCCCTTGAGCTGTTGCCGCGTCACGCCGCGGTCGAGCATCTTCAGCCCGGCGATGAACTCACCGGCGAACAGCGAACGCCGACGACCTTCATAGGCGAGGCTGGCAAGCGAGCGCAGCAGGTCGAAGTCGCCGGTATAGCTGCCATAGTTCGTCTCGTGCCCCCAGATCGCGACCATGATCGATTCGGGGACGCCGGTCTCCTGCTCGATCCGCTGCAAGCGAGCGCGCTGTGCCTGATAGGTCTGGCGCCCACGCGCGATCCGCGCCGCGTCGACATGCTGGGTCCGATATGGCGCGAACGCCAGCACTGCGCTGGGACCGGATGTGCTGCTGCCCGGCTGCTTTCGATCGAGCGCGATGACCCGCTCGTTCAGCGTTAGCCCGGGAAACACCGCGTCCGCGGTCCGCACACTGACACCCTCGGCCAGCGCCTGTTGCCGCAGCACGCCCATATACGCCTGGAACCCCGTGTCCTGTGCCACGCTATCCTGCGCCGCAGCTGGCAGCGCCGCCGCCGGGCTCCAGCCCGCCATTATGACAGCCAAGCCGGTCAACATGCTGCGCAATCGCGCGGTCGCTCTCGTTTTTTCACCCATGCCGTGGCTGTGCCACAGTCGTCCCGCGACCGGAACCTCACGTCGTCCCGCGATCGGCACAGTCAGCCTCGCCGGTCCCCCTGACGGACGCGGTTCGTGGCGAGTCTCCGCTGGCAACCGGCGGTGCGTCTAAGTAGAAACACGGATAGGACCCGCGCGACCGGCCGTCCTATCGTCGTACCATGAACCTCCTCGTGCAGCTGGCCATCTCGACCGGTATGGTCCTGCTCACGACCTTGGTCCATTTGGGCGGCCTCGCCGGGCTGCTGATACTGATCCGCCAGCGATCGAGCGGTGCGAGTGCGCGCATGCGATGGCACGACCTCGTCGGCATCGTCGGCGCCGCGCTCGGCCTGTTCGCGCTCCACGGTATCGAGATCTGGGGCTATGCCGCGCTCTACATCGCCGTGGGGGCGATGGCCGACTTCGAAACCGCGTTGTACTTCTCGACCACGACCTATGCGACGATCGGCTATGGCGACATCCTGCTGAACAGCGGCTGGCGGATCGTCGGCGCGATCGAGGGCGTCAACGGCATCATCCTGCTGGGCTGGTCGACCGCCTTCTTCGTCGCCATGGTTCGCCGCATCAGTTTCGTCGAACTTGAATTCGGACAGGGATCATGACCGAGGACGATATCATCCGGCGGACGCGATCGGACGACCTCGCGCTGTTCGTCGACGGGCTGACAGACCGCGCCGTCATGCTGTTCGACACGAACGGGCTGATCATGACATGGACCAGCGGCGCGCAGGCCTTGTTCGGCTGGTCCAGCGTCGAGATTCTCGGCCGCAGCGCCAGCGTTCTGCATGCCCCGTGCGACCGCGATGCGGCGCAGTTCGCGGCCGATCTCGATGCGGCGGTCGACCGCTCGCCAAGGCGCTCCGAACACTGGCTGTCACGACGAAACGGGTCCGAGTTCCTCGCCGAGGTGACGCTGGTGGCGTTGCGGGACGGCCGCCGCCAGATCGGTTTCGGCCAGGCCATCGCCGACATCACGCGGCGCCACGCCATCGAACAGGCACGGCAGCAAGGAGATCTGCACATCCGGTCGATCCTCGCGACCATTCCCGATGCGATGATCGTGATCGACGCGGACGGGCTCATCCTCTCGTTCAGCACCGCCGCCGAGCATCTGTTCGGCTACAAGGAGCGCGACGTGGCCGGCTGTAACGTCAGCATGCTGATGCCGAGCCCCGACCGCGATCGGCATGACGGTTATCTCGCGCGCTATGAACCAACGCGCGAGCCGCGGATCATCGGCAGCGGCCGGGTGGTCACCGGGCGGCGCAAGGACGGGTCCGTCTTCCCGATGGAACTGGCCGTCGGAGAAGCGCGAACCGAGGGGCATCGCATCTTCACCGGGTTCATCCGCGACCTGACCGCGCAGCAAGTCACCGAGCGACGCCTGACCGAGCTGCAGGCCGAGCTGATCCACGTCTCGCGGGTCAGTGCGATGGGGACGATGGCCTCGACACTGGCGCACGAGCTCAATCAGCCGCTCGCCGCCGCGTCGCTGTATCTCGAGGCGGGGCGCGACCTGATCGACTCGGGCGGCGTGATGCCGATCGCCGATATCCGGGAGGCGCTGGACGAAGCGGCGCGCGAGACCCTTCGTGCCGGACAGATCGTCCGCCGGTTGCGGGATTTCGTCGCGCGTGGGGAAACGGACCAGCGCACGTACGATCTGCCAGCGCTGATCGACGAGGCGTGCCGGCTGGGCCTGATCGGCGCCACCGAACAGGGCATACGCCTGTTCACCCACTTTGATCCCGCCGCCGTGACGGTGACGGTCGACAAGGTCCAGATCCAACAGGTGGTGGTCAACCTCCTGCGCAACGCCGCGGACGCGGTGGCGACCACCAACCGGCGGGACATCGTGATCTCCACGCACGACGAAGGGGGAATGGTCCGTATCTCGATCGCCGATACCGGAATCGGACTCGACCCCGCGATCGCGTCCCGGCTGTTCGAGGCGTTCACGAGCGGCAAGGCGGGCGGCACGGGCCTGGGGCTGTCGATCTGCCGGACGATCGTCGAGGCGCATGGCGGACGTATCTCGGCTGGGCCTGCGATGGGCGGCGGAACGGTGTTCGACTTCACCCTGCCCCGATCCGCGTCGACGCCTGAGGACAGCGCGAATGGCTGACCTGCGCATGGTCCATGTCGTCGACGACGACGAGGCGATCCGCCGTGCCGTCGGCTTTACGCTTCGCACCGCCGGGTTCGGGGTGTCCGCCTGGGACAGCGGCGTGGCGTTCCTGCGCAAGGCGAAGTCGGTAGCAACCGGCTGCGTGCTGCTCGACGTGCGGATGCCGGGCATGGACGGTCTCGCGGTTCAGCGGGAACTCGCGTCGCAAGGCATCGACATGCCGGTCATCGTGCTGACCGGCCACGGCGACGTCGCGACAGCGGTTGAGGCCATGCGCGCCGGTGCCGTCGATTTCCTCGAAAAGCCGTTCGAGAAGGCGCAACTGATGCGCGCGCTGGCGATGGGCTTTGACCGTCTCGATCGGCGCGACGAGGATGTTGCGTCGGCACGCGAAGCGGCGGTGCGAATCGCCGCGTTGACACCTCGCGAACGCGACGTGCTGCACGGGCTGGCCACCGGCAAGCCGAACAAGACGATCGCCTATGGCCTTGGCATCTCGACCCGCACCGTCGAAGTGCACCGCGCCAAGCTGATGGGCAAGCTACACGTCCACAGCCTTTCGGACGCGCTCAGGATCGCGTTTGCTGCCGGAATGGGCCGTGACGTCGAGGCGTAAGCATAGGAACTCCACGTAAAGACGGCACGCGTCCGGTCCGTCACATCTGTCGCCTTTCGAAAAAGACGGATGCCGTGCGAACCAATGCTATGATGACGAAGGGACGCTGTGCCCTGCTCGTCGAGGACGATGAAAGCGCGCGCCGGGCCTTGCAGCTTGCCTTGCATTGGCGGGGGTTCGACGTCGCGTCGTTCGCATCGGTCGCGCGCGCGCTGGAAAGCGGGATAGTCGATGCCGTCGATATCCTGGTCGCGGCCTACCGCCTCCACGATGGTAACGGCATCGATGTCCTGCGCGCACTCGTGGCGCGCGGGTGGAGCGGCCGCGCCGTGCTGGTCACGACGTTCCCGACCGCCGCAGTCCACCGCGACGCCATCGCCGGCGGCTTCCATGTGGTGCTGGAGAAGCCGCTGCGCCGGCAACAGGTCCTGAATGCGATCGGGGTGTAATCGGTCCGGTCGTCAGGGGACCGCGACCTAGTAACATTACGGATGCCCCCGCCGCGCGCGGCGCCCTAACCTCATGGAACACTTCGAATCCGGAAAAGGTGCTGCGATGATGAACATCCTCGTGCTCGCCCATGACGACGATGGCCAAGAGTCCCGCCTACAGGTCGCGCTCGATCTTGGCCGCGCGCTTGGCGGTCACATCACATGCCTCGACGTGATTTATGCGCCACCGGTCATCGGTGCCGGGATGTACGAGGACTCCTATGCGATCGCCGCCTTGGTGACCGAGGAGAAGAGTCGCGAACAGGCGAACAAGGTCAGGATCGAACACCGCCTCACTTCCGAGGACGTGCCGTGGGACTGGATCGACACTGCCGGCGACGTCGCGCACTGCATCCGGCGTGCGGCGACGCTGGCGGACGTCATCGTCGTCAACCGCAAGCTTGTCCCGTCTGCGATCGACATGCTCCGGACCGTGAGCGAACTGGTCGTGAAGTCGGGCAAACCGGTGGTGGCGGTCCCCGCCGACTGCAAACGCCTGGACCTGTCAACGGCGCTCGTCGCATGGGACGGTGGGCCGTGCGCGGCGGCGGCACTGCGCGCGGCGGTTCCCCTGCTTCGCGTGGCGGAGAAGGTCGTCATTCTGGAAATCGACGACGGCTCGATCGCGCCTCCTGCCGAGGACGCCGCGACCTACCTCTCGCGGCACGGCGTCACGTCCACGATCGAGCGGATCGATGTCGGGCCGCAAGGTGCCGGCAAGCAGATCCTGGGATTGGCCGAGTCCGGCGCGTTCGGTTACCTCGTCATGGGTGGGTTCGGACATCTGCGCTTTACCGAGGCTCTGTTCGGCGGCGTGACCCGGACGATGCTCGATCGCAGCCCGATCCCCCTCTTCATGGCGCATTGACGGTGCGATCGGAGGCGGAGAGATGACGCGTAGTTCATTTGAAAAACGAAGAAAAATAGCTCAGGTTGCGGTGCACCATCCTTCTAGCCACGCTATGTTTGAGGTATCGCAATGAGCAGGATCGACAACGATGCGGCGACACGCCAGGCCATCGACCTTCTCCAGCGCGCCTTGATCCTAATCGACGGCATGGACGACCATGCCGCCGCGGCGCAGCTCGACAATGTCCTTCATATCCTGCTGGACAAGGCGGGCGCGTCTGCTGCCGCATAGCGTGTCGCTCCGGGGAACGTCCGACCGGTAGCGATCGCCGCGACCTCCCGGAAAATTTGCCGGGCGCGTAGGCACTTGAAAGCCTTCACAGCGGCCCGTCGGCGTTGCACAAGCCTCGCATGCACACCGATGATGCCGATACCGTGCACTACCGCCTGCGTCGCCAGAGCCGAACCCCGGCGTGGCTGGCCTTGTCGTGGCGCGCGCTGGTAGCCCTGGGGCTGATCGGGATCGCTCTGGCGGTCCACTGGTTCGACCGCGACGGGCTGCGACAAAATTCCGGTGTCCCGGTAACCTTCGCCGATATCCTGTATTTCACGATGATCACCGTAACGACGGTCGGCTATGGCGACATCGGGCCGGTGACTCAGCAGGCCCGGATGTTCGATACCTTCGTGGTCACACCGATTCGGCTGTTCGTGTGGCTCATCTTTTTGGGAACGGCGTATGACTTTCTGCTCAAGGGCGTGTGGGAGAAATGGCGTATGTCGGTGATCCAACGGCGCCTCGAGGGCCATGTCGTGGTCGCGGGTTTCGGTACGAGCGGGTCCGAGGCGGTCAGCGAACTCGTCCGGCGCGGTGCGGATCCGGGCATGATCGTCGTGATCGACGAAAATCCGGCCGCGTTGCAGACCGCCGAGGGGTATGGGACGACCGTGATGCAGGGCAATGCGACGCGCAACGCGGCGCTGGAGGCCGCCCGCCTCGCCAGTGCTCGCGCCCTGATCGTCTCTGCCGGACGCGACGATACCTCGATCCTGATCGTGCTGACCGCCCGCCGGATCGCCCCCGAGCTGCCGATCAGCGTCGTCATCCGGTCGGAGGACAACGAGGCGATCGCGCACCAGGCGGGGGCGACCGTGGTCATTAATCCGGCCAGCTTCGCCGGGTTGCTGCTCGCCGGGTCTACGCATGGTCCGCACATTGCAGATTACATGGCCGACCTCGCTGCGACCGGCGGCCGGGTCGCGCTACGCGAACGCGCGGTGACGGCCGACGAAATCGGCAAGCCGCTGGCCGGGATCGCGACGGGGCTCGGCCACCGCATCTACCGCGGCCAGCAGGATTTCGGTTTCTGGGAACCGGAAGCGGCGCGGCTGGAAGCGGGCGATCTGATCGTCGAGGTGGTTCCTCGTCAGTGATACGGCACAGGAGCATCAGCCGATCATCGACCAATCACGAATCGGTCGCACCGGCAGTAATTTGGGAGAGCAGGCCATCAACGAGATAAACTTCGACGGAATCGTCGGGCCTACGCATAATTACGCCGGTCTTTCGCTCGGCAATCGCGCCTCTGCGGCAAATGCAGGCACTGTGGCCGCGCCGCGAATGGCGGCGTTGCAGGGCATTGCCAAGATGCGGCGGTTGATGGCGCTCGGACTTCACCAAGGCCTGTTCCTCCCGCACGTCCGGCCCAACGTAGAGTCGTTGCGCGCGCTGGGTTTCTCAGGCTCAGATCCAGAAATTCTCGCCGCGGCGTGGGCGGAGGATCGGGCGCTGGTCGCCAACGCGATGTCGGCGTCGGCGATGTGGACGGCCAACGCCGGTACGGTTTCGCCGGCCGCGGACACGCGCGACGGACTGTGCCACATCTCGGTCGCGAACCTGTCGACGATGCCGCATCGTGCCAGCGAGGTCGAACAGACCGAGCGGCAACTCCGTCTGGCCTTTGCCGACCCGCGCTTCTTTCGCGTCCATGCGCCCGTCCCGGCGGTATTCGGCGACGAGGGCGCGGCGAACTTCATGCGGCTCACCTCGCCGTCGAGCGGTGTGGCGATCGAGATGTTCGTGTACGGCGAAGGCCAGGCAGGCGGCTTTCCCGCCCGGCAGCATAGCGCCGCCAGCCAAGCCGTCGCCAGGCGGCACGGCCTCGATCCCGCGCGAACGATGATGGTCCGACAGAGCGACCGGGCGATCGCGGCCGGCGCGTTCCACAACGACGTCGTCGCGGTCGCCAACGGTCACGTCCTGTTCGCGCACGAGCACGCGTTTGCCGACCCGGCAGCGCTTGGCCGATCGATACGGACCCTGATGCCGGACGCAGTCGTGATCGAAGTCCCCGCTGACCGGGTCAGCCTCGATACCGCGATCCGCACCTATCTGTTCAACTCGCAGCTGGTGACGATGCCGGACGGCAGCATGAGCCTGGTGCTTCCAGGCGAAGCGCGCGAGAATGACGATGTCTGGACGTGGCTGACCGAACTCGTCGCGAGTGGCGGCCCGATCCAGCGGCTCGAGATCGTCGACGTCCGGGAATCGATGCGCAACGGCGGCGGCCCCGCCTGTCTGAGACTGCGGGTCCAGGTCGATCCGGACGCGTTCGCCGCGATCGACCCCCGCTTCCTGATCGACGATGCGGTCTGTGATCGTCTCGAAGACGTCATCGCCCGCGAATGGCCCGAGGCGATCGCGCCCGACGACCTTGGCGACCCGCGGCTCTGGGACCGCTGCCTCCGCGCCCGCGTCGCGTTGACGGATACGCTAGGCTTTGGGCCGAATGAAATCTGACCATGACGCATCATAGGCTTGGGGTATCTGTCAGTCGCTAACTTCGGGGGAGCGCATTGTCCCCGCTGCCCCGCGCCGCAATTGCGTAGATTCCGATCGTCCTTTGGAACACGTCGGCTATCGGCGCGCGGTTTTTCGCCGGTCCCCGTTTTCGCGCAGGAGCTCGTGTTCCAGGAAGTTTGAGCGAGGCCACCCGACTTCTGGGGAAGATCGCGCTGGCGGTGCCAAGCGCGTCAGCATCAGCGCCACTCTAGCGTAACGGGATGCCCCACCCGTCCGTGCGACACTCTCGTATCCGGGTGGGGCATCCAGGACGCAGCAGCAAATCACGCCGCGCATCGCTGATTACAAGCTAGCAGGAGAACGCCCGGAGAGAAGCACGGGCTAGCGCGTGAGCCACTCGCTCTACCCGAAATAAACCAAACCCGATCCCCAGATTGCTATTGATAATCGTTATCAGAAACTTTAGCGGGACGTCATCACGTAAAGGGTATCTCATGACGCACCGCTTCGGCACCGCCTTCCTCCTTGGCTCAGTGGCTTTCGCTACCCCTGCATTTGCGCAGACGGTGCAAGACGGGGCTGATGCGGGGATCATCGTCGTGACCGGGCAACATGCGCGTACACAGGCGTCGTCGGGTACCAAGACCGACACGCCGCTGGCCGAAACCCCCCAGTCGATCAGCGTGATCACCGCGGACGATATCGCCGGCCGGAGTCTTCAGAACCTCAACCAAGCGCTCCGCTTCGTCGCTGGCGTCACCCCGGAAACGCGCGGTGCCAGCGCCGAGGTGTATGACCAGTTCAAGCTGCGCGGGTTCGACGCGCCGGTCTATCTCGACGGCCTCAAACAGTTTGGCAGTTCGTCCGGCTATGCCGTGCCGCAGGTCGACGTATCGCGGCTCGACCGGATCGAAGTGATCAAAGGCCCCGCCTCGGTGCTTTACGGCCAGTCCAGCCCTGGCGGGCTCGTCGCGGAATCGAGCAAGCTCCCGCTCGATCAGCCGTTATACGGCGCGATCAGCGGCACCTACGGCAATTACGACCTGTACCGCGTCGATGCCGATATCGGCGGCCGCGCCAGCGAGGGCGTGTTGTGGCGGATCAACGGCAGCGCAAACGGTGCCGATACGCAGCAGAAGTTCGGCAAGCGCGAGCGTCAGACGATCTCTGGCGCGGTGACGGCGGGCGCCGGTAGCTCGACCAGCTTCACGCTGCTCGGCGCGTATTCGCACGATCCGTACAACGGCGACTATGGCGTGTTTCCGGCGAGCGGCACGCTGCTGACGAACCCCAATGGCAAACTCCCGACCAGCTTCGACGGCGGCGAGGCTGGCAACCGGTTCAGCCGCGAACAGGCCGCGCTGACCTATATCTTCCGGCATGATTTCGGCGGCGGCTGGGCGTTTCGTTCGTCGGGCCGCTACCAATATGTGAAGGCGAACCTGGGGCTGATCTACACCGCGGGCGGTCTCGATCCGAGCGACCCGTCGCAGCAGACCTATCTGCGTGCGTCCTATGCGACGCGCGAACAGCTTAACAACTGGACGTTCGACAACCAGCTGACGGGGACCGTGCAGACCGGGCCGATCAAGCACACGCTCTTGTTCGGCGTCGATCGCCAGGTCGCGCATTCGACAGAAGTCGTCGCATTCGGCACCGCGCCCTCGCTCAACGGCTTTGCACCCGTTTACGGCACGGTGGTGGTGCCGACCACGCCCGAAATGATCGGCGGCCAGTATCCGATCAACGTGCGCCAGCGTCAGCAAGGTCTTTATGCCCAGGACCAGATGGCGATCGGCGATCTCCGCGTCGTGGTCAGCGGGCGTCAGGATTGGGCGCGCGCCGAGCAGATCGACCAGGGCGTCAAGCACGACTCGAAGTTCACCTACCGTGCCGCCGCGCTGTACACGCTGCCGTTCGGGCTGGCACCGTATGTCAGCTATTCGACGTCGTTCGAGCAGCAGGCCGGCACCGTGCTGCGTCTCGATGGTACGTTCGGCATCGCCGATCCTTCGCTCGGCAAGCAGCTTGAAGCGGGTGCTAAATTCTCCGTTCCCGGGACGCCGATCCTGCTGTCGGGCGCATGGTTCCGGATCGATCAGACCAACGTACTGACCTCGACGCCGACCTTCTCGGTGTCGACGCAGACCGGCAAGGTCCGCTCGCAGGGTATCGAGGTCGAGGGCACCGCCCCGCTGCCCTACGGTTTCAACGCGCGCGTTGCCTATAGCCGCCAGCGGGTGAAGGTCACGCAGGACGCGAACGACCCGTCGCGCGTCGGCCGTGGCCTGGAAACCGTGGGACGCGGCGGCACGACGCTCGCGCTCGACTGGACTCCGCCCGAGGGGAGCTTGGCGGGGCTGACGATCGGCGGGGCGATGCGCCATGTCGATCAGGTCTATGCAGGCGTGACGCCCGGCGAAACCGCGGGCCGCAACAGCCCGTCCTACACAGTGTACGATGCCTTGGTCCGCTACGATCTCGAAAAGCTGGCGCCGTCGCTTCGCGGTCTGAGCCTGGCGGTCAACGGCGCCAACATCTTCGACAAGAAGTATCTGACGTCCTGCTTCGCCAACTATAACTGGTGCTGGTACGGCAACCGCCGCACGGTCCAGGCGACGATCGGCTATCGCTTCTGACGGATCACAGACGTTCGGGACCGGTATCGCCATAGCGACATCGGTCCCGACCTCACAGTCATAGGCCGCGACCGGCGGCCGACGGAAACGCGACCTCGGCTCGGGGCCGCGCTATAGCCACACGATGTTGCCGATCCTCTACAGTTTCCGTCGTTGCCCCTATGCGATGCGTGCGCGGCTCGCGATCGCCGCGAACGACCGGCGCGTCGAACTGCGCGAGATCGTGCTGACGGACAAACCGGCGGCGATGATCGAGGCGTCGCCCAAGGGAACGGTGCCCGTGCTCGTTCTCCCGGACGCTTCGGTGATCGACGAGAGCCTCGACATCATGCGCTGGGCCGGGGCGAGCGCGAGCGCGCCCGCCGGTTGGCCGAACGACGCCGACATGGCGATGATTGCCATCAATGACGCGGCGTTCAAATATCATCTCGACCGGTATAAATATGCCGATCGCTACGAGGTGCACCCGGTCGAGCACCGCGACGCTGCGACAGACCTGCTCGCGGCCCTGGACGATCGCCTGCAAGCGACTGGAAGCCTCGGTACCGGTCCGCAACGGATGACCGATCTCGCCATCATGCCGTTCGTCCGCCAGTTCGCGCAAACCGATCGCGGCTATTTCGACGCCCTCCCCTTCGCCCAGCTGCAGGCCTGGCTGACACACCATATCCGCTCGGCGCTTTTTGCCCGGATCATGATCCGCCCCGCGCCTTGGCAACCCGGCGACGTCGCGCTCCTATTTCCTCCTACGGACGACGCGCAGCCGCCCGAGGCGTGAGGAGGCTGCGGTCGACCCGCAACCTCCTCGAGGTTCAGAACCCGACGCTGATCGTGCCGAACACCTGGCGCGGAGCGACCGGGAACTGGTTGAACGTACCACTTGCCGCGCCGATGCTGAGCGTCGAGGCGGCGCGCTTGTTGGTGATGTTGGTGAGGTTGAGACTGACCGTGGCGGTCTTGACGATCTCCCCTTCCGACAGCGGCACGCGGGCGGCGATGCGACCCGATAGCGTGAAGTAGGACGGCACCGACAAGTCGTTGGTGTAGGTCGCGAACCGCTTGCCGATGTAATCGCCGACGAGTTGCGCGTCGAAGATGCCGTAATTGGCCGAGGCGACGAACTTGTTGAGCCAATCCGGGCTGCCGGGAACCTTCTTGCCCGCCGTCGCGACCGTGCTCGTGCCGCTGACATAATCCTCTTCGTAGCGCGAGTTGTTGTACGACAGCGCATCGTAGAACGAGAAATGCGGGCCGAAGCGGAGCGTGCCGGCGATGTCGAACCCGTCGGTCTTCACTGCGCCGACATTCTGCAGGATCGCCGCGCCGCTGACGACCGCGGTGACGACCGGCGTCGGGCTGATCCCGAGCAGGCGGTTGCTGAAGTCGACATGGTAGACGCTGACCTGTCCCTCGAAGGCCGTGATCGGGCCGAGGTTCAGCGCGTGATGCGAGCGCACCCCGCCCTCATAGGTCCAGCTGGTCTCGGGCTCTACGTCCTGCTTGAACAGGTCGAACGCAGCCTGACTGCCGAGCGCGAACGGCGACAGGCCGGCGGCGGCGCTCGTCTGGAACTGGCGGATGTTCTTCTGGACGTTGACGAACACCTGCTCGGTGTCGGTCGCGTCCCAGAGCGCGCCAAGCTGAGGCAGGAAGTATTTGTGCGTGTCGATCTTGCCGACCGGCAGCGCGACCGAGCCGGTGAACGACCCCGGGATGGGCTGCGTGGGTACGCGCTGCGACGCGTTCTGGAAGGTGCTCTTGACGCCGCCCTGGATCGTCAGCGTCGGGATGGGCTTCCAGCTGTCCTGGATATGCGCCTGATATTCGTCGACGCGGACTTCGCTGTGATATTGCGTAATCAGCGGAGTCAGATTGTCATGCGGGCGCTGGTACGGCGTCGTCGGATCGTTGACCGGGAACGGATACCAGCGGCGATAGGCGGACGAGCTCTGATGCTCGTACCAGGCGCCGAACTCGATGTGATGCGCGCCAAGGTCGATGCCGACGCTGGAGACGAGGCCGCCGCGATCGATCCGGTATTCGGTGGTGCGCGTCGCGAGGCCGGAGCCGCCGAACACCCGGGTGAGGTTCTGGCCGGGATAGTAGAACGAGAACAGCTTGGGCAGGCCGGCGACGTCGATCGGGCCGCCGATGACGCCGACGCCGTCATTGTGGTGGTAATAGGCCTGGTTCGAGAAGGTGACCTTGTCGCTGACGTTCCAGTCGTACTTGGCGTAGCCGAGATAATCGGTGCGCGCAGCCACGCCGTAGTAATTGCGGTAGTTCGACCCGTCCGCCTTGTACGCACCCGAGTTGAGGTAAGCGAGCATCGCGGCGAAATCGGGATAGACGAACGGGCACACATACGGCGCCGACCCTTGCGTCGCGGTGGTGACGACGGTCGAATCCTCGTTCGGCTCGGTCTTGTCCGAATAGGCGCCGTAGAGCGTCAGCTTGCCGTTGCTATCGTCGTGAACGAACTTCGCATTGGCCTGGTAGCCGCCCTGAATACCGTTGAAATCCCACGCCTTCGCCTTCTGGCGCGAGCCCGAGATATAGAAGGCATTGCCGTTGCCGAACGTCCCGCTGTCGATGCGGGCAAACAGGCGCGAGGTGGAGTGGCTGCCAAGCGTCTGGTCGACCTGGACGCCCACGTCCTTGCGCGGATCGCTCGAGAAGGTGTCGATCGTGCCGCCGAGATTGCTCGTCGAGGCGGTGCCGAGATCGCCCGCGCCGCTCGCCAGCGTGACGCGCGACACGTTCTCCGAGATGATCGCGCGTTGCGGCGACAGGCCGTTGTAATTGCCGTAATTCTGGTCGCCAAGCGGCAGGCCGTCGAGCGTGTAGCCGAGCTGTTGCGCGTTGAAGCCGTGGACGAACAGCGAGATGTTCTGCTCGTTGTTGCCCCACGGATCGGCGGTGAGGAAGGTGACGCCGGGCAGCGTCTGGAGTGCCTTCAGCGGGCTGACGCCCGGCAGGATCTTCTGCATGTCGACACCGCTGATCTGCGCGACCGAGCGTGTCGCGGTGCCGGTGACGACGATCGCGTCGTCCTGACCGGCGGGCGGGCTCGCGGGATCTGCCGCAGGTTCCGTTGCGAGTACCGGCGAGCCCGGCTCGGCATCCTTGGCCACCAGCGACTGCGCGGACAGGGCGGTTGGTACAAAGCCGAAAGCGGCAACACCGATTGCGCCGCACGTCAACCGCGCGGCGGTACGAGAAAACATCGTCATACTTAAAAACCCCTAGCGAGATCGTTCGATCGTCACTCCCGGGGCTGCGCCTATGGGCGCTACGAGACAGTCGGATGACCGTTACGCTACAGATTTAATAAGGTGCGATACGGCGATCCAAACGACCGCCGTATCGCATCATCGGCGGCGCGCTACTTCGCGGTTGCCGTCATCCCGCGGTCCTCGAGCATCGGGCCGATATCCGGCTCCTTGCCGTAGAACGCCTTGAACATCGGCGCATAGTCCTCGGTATGACCCTTCGACAGGATCATGTCGCGGAAGCGCTGGCCGTTCGCGCGCGTCAGGCCGCCATGCGCCATGAACCACGCATAGGCGTCGTTATCGAGCATCTGCGTCCACAGATACGCGTAATATCCCGCCGCATAGCCGCCCGCCCAGATATGCGCGAAATAGCTGGTGCGATAGCGCGGCGGCACGTCCTTCGTATCGAGGCCCATCGAGTTCAGCGCCTTGGTCTCGAACGCATCGACATCCTGCGGTCCCGCCGAGACCGGCAGCGAATGCCAATCCTGGTCAAGCGTCGCTGCAGCCACCAGTTCGCCCAGTTCATACCCTTGGTTGAACTTCGCCGCGTTCTTGATCTTCGTGACGAGCGCCTGCGGCATCACCGCGCCGGTGCGGTAGTCCTTGGCATAGTTGGCGAACACCTTGGGATCGAGCGCCCAATGCTCGTTGAACTGCGACGGGAACTCGACCCAGTCGCGCGCGGTGTTGGTGCCCGACACGAGCGGATAGGTCTGGTTCGCGAACAACCCGTGCAGCGCATGGCCAAATTCGTGGAACATCGTCGTCACGTCGTCGAGCGTGATCAGCGCGGGCTGGCCCGGCGCGGGCTTGGTGAAGTTGGCGACGTTATAGACGACCGGCTTGGTCTTGAGCAGCTTCGACTGGCCGACGAAGTTCGACATCCACGCGCCGCCAGACTTGTTGTCGCGCTTCCAGTAATCGAAATACATGAGGCCCAGTTCGGAGCCGTCCTTGTCGAACACCGTGAACACGCGGATGTCCGGCTGATAGGTCGGGATGTCGCGGCGTTCCTTGAACGTGACGCCGTAAAGCTGGTTCGCGGCAAAGAACACGCCATCGGTCAACACGCGACCGATCTCGAAATACGGCTTCAGCTCGTTCTGATCGAGGTCGTACTTGGCCTTGCGCACCTTGTCCGAATAGAAATCCCAGTCGGACGGCGCGAGCGGGAACGAGGCGCCCGTCGCGTCGATCGTCTTCTGCAATTCGGCCGCCTCGCGACGCTGTTCGGCCGCCGTGGCGGGGACCAGCTGCGTCATGAAACCCTTGGCCGCGGCGGGCGTCTTCGCCATCTGGTCGTACAGCGAATAGGCGGCGTAGTTCGGATAGCCGAGCAACTGCGCCTTCTGCGCGCGCAACTGGGCGATCGTCCGGATCAGCGCACGCGTGTCGTTGGCATCACCACGCTGCGACCGGTTCCAGCTCTTCTCGAACAGCGCGGCGCGGGTCGCACGATCGCTCAACGAGGCGAGCGCTGGCTGCTGAGTCGTGTTCTGCAGCGACAGGACGTATTTGCCGGGCATCGCCCGCTCCTTCGCGCCTTGCGCGGCAGCGGCGATCTCGGCGTCGCTGAGCCCGGCGAGCTTGGCCTTGTCGTCGACCACCAGCGCCCCTGCCTTGGTGCCGGCAAGCAGCTTCTGCTGGAAGTCGGTGGTCGCGGTCGAGATCTGCGTGTTGAGCAACCGCAGCTTCGCCTTGTCGGCATCGTTCAGCTGCGCGCCGGCGTGCAGGAAGTCACTGTGATAGATCTCCAGTACCTGGCGTTGCTCGGCGTCGAGACCTAGCGAGTCCTTCTTCGCATACAGCGCCTGGACCCGCGCGAAGAGCTTGGGGTCGAGATAGATCGCGTCGCTGTGCTGCGCGAGCTTTGGCGCCTCGGCGCTCCGCACCGCGTCAAGCGCATCGTTGGTGTTCGCCTGCGACACACCGAAGAACGCCTGGCTCGCGCGGTCGAGCGTCCGGCCCGAACGCTCCATCGCCTCGATCGTGTTGGCGAACGTCGGCGCGGCGGGATCGTTGGCGATCCGCTTCATCTCGGCGATCTGCTCGGCCATGCCCTGCTCCAGCGCGGGCTGGTAGTCGCTGTCCTTGATCTGGTCGAAGCGCGGCGCCTGGAACGGTAGTGTGCTGGGGACGGTCAGCGGGTTGACGCGACCGGTTTGGGCAAGGCCGGGCGTGCCGGCAAGGCAGCATAGCAGGGCGGCGGATCGGAGCAGGGTTGCGCGCATCGGTAACTCACAATGGCAGAAGGGGTGACGCTCTTTCGCATGGAGCGGCAAGCAGTGACAATCGGGCCGAAAACTTTGTTTTACGTCTGAAGATTGGACGTCTCAGCCGCTGGATTTCGCCCGCTAAAGGCCCGCGGCGAAATCGCTTTTCGACGTTGCCTGAAAAACCCTCCTGCGAGTTGCTTGCGCTGTCGCCCGGGCGCGGGCAGGAGGCGGTGCAATCTTCAGGAGCAGAGACATGGCCACCCTACTTGACATCGATCAGTCCAGCATCGTCGATAACGACGTTCAGCAGCAGGTCGAATTCCTTGGCGAGTTCGACGGCGACGAATATGAGTTCGCGGTAAAATACGCAGTGCTGAAGGAACTCAGCGGCGACGAGCCCGAGGACGACGCGCTGGAACTGTTCAACCGCTTCAACGACGACATCATCGACGCGTGCCTAGCCGCGATCGAGCGCAAGCCGACGGCATCGACGATCGTCGTCGACGAGAACGATCTCGAATAATTGCTGATCCGCTAGGTGCGATCGGCGGTTCGTTCCGCCGATCGCAAACCGACCGGGATCTTCAATCGCCGGTCACAAGGCGGCGGACACGCGCCGAATACCGGCTGCCGACCAGCAGAAAGAGTCCGAAGAGCATCGATGCTCCCCATATCGCCGCAAAGGCGATGATGATGATCCTGATCATGGTCGGGCTCCTTGGGTGTTTCGATCGGCACGCCGTTACGATCCGAAACCGGCATTCCCCCTGAACGGGTCGGCCACCTCCCGTTAAGCTGCAGCTGCAGCTGCCGCCGCCGCGACGCGAGAGCGCGCTTCGGTATCGTCCGGCGATGGATCGCGCCTCAGGACATAGACATCCATGATCCATCCATGTCGCTCGCGTAGCGCGGCACGGACTTCAACGATCTCGGCCCCGACCTCTCCGAGCTTCCCCGCCACCAGGGCCTGTTGCGGCATGCCGAGATAGACACCCCACCAGATCGTCACGCCCTCCGGGTCCAGCGTGGCAAAGGCGCAATCACCGTCGAGCAGGACCGCGAGGGTATCCATCCCGATTGGCCACCCCCCTGCCCGCAATCGCCGTCCCGTCGTGATCAGGACGGGGGCGGCGAGCGTGTTCAGCGGGATGGCGTGGGCTGCGGTCAGCGCGTGAACGCTGGTGATGCCGGGAACGACGTGTACTGCGATCTCCATGCCATCGGCTCGCAGACGATCGGCGATGCGCAACGTGCTGTCATACAGCGAAGGATCGCCCCAGACGAGGAGCGCGAGGCTGCCCCCGCCCGGGAGATGGCGAGCGATCTGCGCCGTCCAGGCCGCGGCGATGGCGTCGTGCCATCGCTCGACCGCCCCACGATAGGGTGGGCGCGCGTCGCGTTCCGGCAGGTCGAATTCGATTACGCGCGTCGAACCCGTCAGCACCTCGGCGCAGATCATGCGCCGGAGCTCGATCAGGTCCGACTTCGCGTCGCTCTTGCGGGGTAGAAGGATCAGGTCCGCGGCGTTCATCGCCTTGATCGCCGCGCGAGTCAGGTGATCGGGGTTGCCGGTGCCGATGCCGATCAAATGGAGGTCGATCATGGCGCCTCCAGGAGCGGCCCGTAGAGGATCAGCGCCGGCTTGCCCGAAAACCCCTTTTCAAGCTGCGCGGCGAGGTCCGCGACCGTCGAGCGAGTCAGGACCTGATCGGGATGGCCGATATTCTCGGCGATCAGCGCGGGCGTATCGGGTGACAGGCCGTGCGCGATCAGCGAGGCGGCCAGCGCCGGAAACGTGCGTTTCGGCATGAACACGACGGTCGTCGCCTCCGCGTCGGCTAGCGCGGCCATGTTGCGCTGTTCCGGAAGGTCACCGGTGACATCATGCCCGGTGACGAACTGGACGCGCCGGGCGCTGAGCCGGCGGGTGAGCGGGATCTGTGCCGCGGCCGCGGCGGCGCTCGCGGCGCTGATGCCGGGGACGATCTCGAACGCGATGCCTGCCGCCCTGAGTGCCACGATCTCTTCTTCCAGCCGCCCGAACATCCCGGCATCGCCGGACTTGAGCCGGACGACGCGGACCCCGGTCTGCGCATAGTCTACCAGCAGTTGAGAGACGTGCGCCTGGGTCGGCGAAGGACGACCAGCCCGCTTGCCAACCGCGACGAGTTCGGCATCGGAGCGGGCATGCCCGAGCACCGCGGAGGAGAGATCGTCGAACAGCACGGCATCGGCGGCCTGCAATCGCGCGACGGCCTTCAGCGTCAACAGCTCGGGATCGCCCGGGCCCGAGCCGACGAACGAGACGAAACCGGTCATGCCCTGGAAGCGATCATGTGAAAGAAACTCCCGGTTGCATGGCCGCGGTACGAGCCGGTTTCGGGCACCGCATGGCCTTCGGCATCGGCAACGGACGCCAGCGGCGGATCGGGTTGATCGACGATCGTGGAATAATGGAATTCATGGCCCGTGAGCGCGGCCCCTGCGGCAAACCCACCCATCGGCGCAAGCAGCGTCGCGCTGCGATAGCCGAGGTGCATCTTGCGGTGCGCATAGCTGGTGACCAGACCGAGCAGCCCGGCCATCCGGTGACGCGTACCATCGGCATCGATCAGCGCCTCGCCCAGCGCCATATAACCACCGCACTCGCCGTGAACGGGACGCGTGCGCGCGTGCTCGGCAAGCGCTGCTTGGAACGTCCGAGCGGCGGCCAGCTTGCCCGCATGCAGTTCGGGATAGCCGCCGGGAAGCCAGACCAGATCGGCATCCGCGGCAGGCGGGTCGTCGGCGAGCGGCGAAAACGGAATGATCTCTGCGCCCGCGCGTCGCCACCCCTCCAGCACATGCGCGTAGGTGAACGAGAACGCAGCGTCCTGGGCAAGCGCGATGCGTTGCGCAGGCGGGCGGATCCATGCCGCAGCACTTGCCAGCCGCACACTGGCAGTTGCGGCATTGCGAAGCGCGGGAATATCAACATGCGCGCGCAGGAAGCCCGCATAGTCGTCGATCCGCTTGTCGAGGTCGGGATGCTCGGCCGCCTGCACCAGCCCGAGATGGCGCTCCGGCAGCTTCAAGTCGCCCCGCCGCGGCAAGGCGCCGAACACGCGAATGCCGACCGCGTCCATCCCGGCGCGCGCGAGCCGTTCGTGGCGGGGGCTGGCGACGCGGTTCAGAATGACGCCAGCGATCGTCACGCTCGGATCGTAGCGGTTGAAGCCCAGCGCGGTGGCGGCGGCCGACTGCGCCTGGCCCGAGACATCGATGACGAGCACGACCGGCCAGCCCATCCGCCGGGCGATATCCGCGCTGGCGCCGTTGCCGGTCGCGCCGGGTTTGGCGACACCGTCGAACAGCCCCATCGACCCTTCCGCCAGCACGAAATCTGCTTCATCCGCTTTGGCGGCGAGCGTATCGAGCATCGCCGCGGGCATCGACCAGCTGTCGAGATTGAACGACGCACGACCGCTGGCGGCGCGGTGGAAGGCGGGGTCGATATAGTCGGGTCCGCTCTTGAACGGCTGCACCGCCAGCCCGTCGTCGCGCAGCGCACGGAGCAGGCCAAGCATGACGGTGGTCTTGCCGGTGCCCGACGCGGGCGCGGCGATCATCAGGCCGGGGGTCATTCCCCTGCCCCCGCGAATTTCGACTCCGCGGATTGCGGTCGGAAACGGCGATCATAGCCTTGTGCGTAGAGACTGCTCTCGGCGAAGGACTCCGCTGCTAGCGTCCGACCGACCAGGATCAAAGCGGTGCGATCGGGCCTTCCGGCGACCGCGTCTTCGATCGTCGCGAGCGTGGCGCGGACGATCTGCTGGTCGGGCCAGCTTGCGCGCCAGACGATCGCGACCGGGCAGCCTGTTCCGTACTCCGGCGTCAGGTCCGCGACGACCTGGGCGAGATTGTGGACCGACAGATGGATGGCAAGCGTTGCGCCGGTCGCGGCGAACGCGGTCAGCGTCTCGGCGGGTGGCATCGTGCTCGCTCGGCCCGGCGTGCGGGTCAGCACCACGGACTGGGCGAGCTCGGGCAGCGTCAATTCGACTTCCAGTGCGGCGGCGGCGGAGGCGAAGGCGGGGACGCCCGGCGTGATCGTGAACGGGATGTCGAGCGCGCGGAGGCGGCGAAGCTGTTCGCCCATCGCAGACCAGATCGACAGGTCGCCCGAATGGAGGCGTGCGACGTCCTGCCCCGCGTCGTGCGCGGTGCGGATCTCCGCGATGATATCGTCGAGCGACAGCGGCGCTGTGTTGACGATCCGCGCGCCCGGCGGACAGTGATCGAGCATCGCCGCCGGGATCAGCGAACCGGCATAGAGGCAGACGGGTGAGCCGGCGATCCGGTCGCGCCCCCTGAGCGTGAGAAGATCGGGCGCGCCGGGCCCGGCGCCGATGAAGTGGACGGTCATGCGAGGGATCCTTGGGCGATGGCGCAGGTCGCCATGCGGTCGCGAGAGATGTGACGGGGCGTCAGCAGGCGCGCGCCAAGGCCAGCCGCGGCAAGCGCGCAGGCTTCGGCGACGCTGCCGGTCCCCCGTGCGTCGAGACTGGCTCGCGACCGGGTATGCGTCGACATCGTTTGCAACGCGGTGGCGGATACCGCGATCAGCGGCAGGTTCAGTAGGGCCGCAAGGTCTGTCGCGAGTGTAGCCTTGTCGGCTGGCGTGGCCATTGCCGTGATCGGCGGACAGCCTGATTGTGCCTGCGTCAGCGCATCGCGAAGCGCGGCGATATCCGCCCCTGCGCGAAATCCGAAGCCGGCGACGATCATAGCGTCACGCTCCATTGAACGACCGGATAGCTCGCCTTCCACCCCCGCCGTGCGCCGAGCGGCATGGCCTCGGCCAGTTCGACACGCAGGAGCGTTCCACCCTTCACGCTATGCCAATGCGCGAGCAACGCCTCGGACTCGAGCGTCACCGCGTTGGCGACCAGCCTGACGCCGACCGGCAGCGTGGTGTACAGACGTGTAAGCAACGCGTCCGACAGTCCACCGCCGATGAAGACGGCGTCCGGTCGGGCGGGACCATCGAGACTGTCGGGCACGCGTCCTTCGACACGGTGCAGGCGATCGACGCCGAGCGCTGCGGCGTTGGCCCGGGCACGGTCCGCGCGCACGGGATCGGATTCGAACGCGGTGGCCTGCATCGACGGATGCGACAACAGCCATTCGATGCCGATCGAGCCCGAGCCCGCACCGATGTCCCAGAGCATCTCGCCCGGTTTGGGCCCGAGGGCCGACAGTGTCAGCGCGCGGATCGGGCGCTTGGTGATCTGGCCGTCATGCTCGAACCACGCATCGGGCAGGCCCGGCGTCCGGGGTAGAACAGCGCCCGCCCCCGCAAACACGATACCGACTGCCACGGGGTGCGCGATGTCGTCAAAGGCGAGCTCGTCCGCGCGCGTTGCCCGGACGCGGTCGCGGGGCCCCCCTAGCGCTTCGAGAATGTGCAGCAGCGAAGCGCCGAACCCCAGTATGTCGAGATACCGCGCGAGACCTGAGACCGCCGCCCCGTCGCGGACGAGTACCAGCGCACGACGACCCGGCACGATATGTCGGCGAAGGCGCGAAAACGGGGCCGCGTGGAGACCGAGACAGGCAGTGTCCTCGAGTGGCCAGCCGAGCCGGGATGCGGCGCGCCCGAAGGTCGACGGTACCGGGTGCGCGACCCATTCTCCGGGGACGAGATGGCGGGTGACGGACGTGCCGCCGCCGAACCAGAACGGGTCGCCCGAAACGAGCATCACGACGCTGCGACCCAGCTGCGCGAGGAGCAGGGATAGTCCGTCCTCGAACGGGACTGGCCAGGGCATGACCTCGCCCTTAAGGTCCGGGAGCAGCGCGAGATGGCGGGGTGCGCCCATCACCAGCTCGGCCTGCCCAAGTGCGGACTTCGCGGGCTCGGACAGGCCCGCCGCGCCATCTTCGCCGATCCCGACGATCGTCAGCCAGGGAGTGTCAGCCATGTCGAACATCCTGGTCCTGGGCGGTACGACCGAGGCGAGCGCACTGGCCGCGGCGCTCGCTGCGCGGGGCGACACCGCGGTGCTGAGCTATGCAGGGCGCGTCGCCAGCCCCAAGGCGCAACCGATCCCGGTGCGGGTCGGTGGCTTTGGCGGCGTGGAGGGGCTGGCCGGGTATCTGCGCGATAACGCCGTGACTCATCTGGTCGACGCGACGCATCCGTTCGCGGCGCGGATGAGCGGCAACGCGCTCGCTGCTGCTCGGCGTGCGGGCGTCGCGCCTATCGCATTGACCCGGCCGGCCTGGGCACCCGTTCCAGGAGATCGGTGGACGCACGTAGCCGATATCGACGCTGCGGTCGCAGCGCTGAGCGGCGATGCGCGGCGGGTGATGCTCGCGCTCGGGCGCATGCATGTCGATGCGTTCGCGGTGCAGCCGCAGCACGACTATCTGTTGCGGTTCGTCGATCCGCCCGATCGCGCGCCGGCCCTGCCCCGCCATCACCTGATCGTCGATCGTGGGCCGTTCGACATCGAGGGGGATCGGCGCGTGATGGAGGGGCACGGGACCGAGATGCTGGTGTGCAAGAACGCCGGCGGTATTGGCGCCGTGGCAAAGCTGGGCGCGGCGCGCGCGCTCGGGGTGCCGGTGATCATGATCGATCGACCGGCTTTGCCCGCCAGGCGTGAAGTCCATGCGGTCGCAGATGTGTTGGGCTGGCTCGATCACCCTGCCGACCTCGGGGTATAGAGGATCGGACCGACCGGCCGTTCGATGATCCGGGTGAGGCTGGAACCGATGATGATCATCGTCCGCATGTCGGCCATGTCCGCCCGGGCGTCGGTGAGCGGCACGATCCGGAGCGTTTCGTCGTCTGTCGACACCGCGCGCGCGAACAGGACGGGACGATCGTCGCGGCAGGTCTCGCGGAGAAGATGGAAGATCCGCGCCAAAGCGTCGGGGCGTGCTTTCGACCGAGGATTGTAGAACGCGATCGCGAAATCGGCTTCGGCGGCCAGACGCACGCGACGCTCGATCGTGGTCCAGGGCTTCAGATTGTCCGAAAGGTTGATCGCGCAGAAATCATGGCCGAGCGGGGCCCCGGCGCGCGCGCTCGCGGCGAGCATCGCGGTGATCCCGGGAAGGACGCGGATATCGAGGGTCAGCCATTCCGGCGGACCGGCCTCGAGTGCCTCGAACACGGCAGCGGCCATGGCGAACACGCCGGGGTCGCCGGAGGACACGACCACCACGCGCTTGCCGTGTGCCGCGAGTGTCAGGGCGTGGGCCGCACGGTCGAGTTCGACGCGGTTGTCGGTTGGGTGGAGCGTCAGGCCCAGGCGCGGCGTCACGCGCGCGACGTAGGGGATATAGCCGATGACGTCGGTCGCATCGGCAAGCGCGGCGGTGACCTCCGGGGTCACCAGCAACGCGTCGCCGGGTCCCAGACCGGCAATGGCGAGCCACCCGGTCATGGCCGCCGCCCCTGCCCGTGGATCAGCAGGATCGAGAAATACGGCGTGACGGCGTCAGCGTCGCAGAGCCGCGTCACACGCTCATCGGCCATCGCGGCATGCTCGACCAGCCATGCCTCGTCCTCGCGCCCGGCGGCGGCGACCGCGCGGCGGAGCTTGGCGAGGTGGCGGCCGATCTTCATCACCACCAGCGCGTCGGTGTCGCGGATGCGCCGTATCAGGTCTTCCTCGGGCAGCGTCCCCATCAGGACCGTGAGGACGTCGTCGCCCCACTTGATCGGCGCGCCGCTCGCGGTCCAGGCGCCCGACATGCCCGTGATCCCCGGGACGACCTGCACCGACGCCACCGCCTGCAAGCGGGTATAGAGGTGCATGAACGAGCCGTAGAAAAACGGATCGCCCTCGCACAGCACGACCACGTCTTCGCCGGCGCGGACGATCGCCGCGAGATGATCGATACAGCGGGCGTAGAACGCCGACAGGCAGTCGTTGTAGCGCGGATCGGTGACCGCGATCTCCGTCGTCACCGGATACTCCATCGGGAATTCGACCACCTCGTCGTGCAGCATGCCGTCGACGATCTTGCGCGCGTGACCGGCGCGGCCGGCCTTGCGGAAATAGGCGATGTGGCGTGCGCCGCGGACGAGGCGGTCCGCGCGGACGCTCATCAGGTCCTGCGTGCCGGGGCCGAGACCGACGCCGTGGATCGTTCCGCCGGTTGGGAGGACGCTCATTCTGTGCCGCTCGCGAGCGCGTTGACCGCGGCGACCGTTATCGCACTGCCGCCCATCCGGCCCTCGACGACGACGCACGGCACGGGCTGGTCGGTCCAGAGCGCCGCCTTGGACTCGACCGCACCGACAAAGCCGACCGGGCAACCGATGATCGCCGCCGGCCGCGGGCAAGCGGGGTCTTCGAGCATGTTGAGCAAATGGAACAACGCGGTCGGCGCGTTGCCAATCGCGACGACCGCGCCGGCGAGATGCGGCCGCCAGAACTCAAGCGCGGCGGCCGATCGCGTATTGCCCATCGTCCGGGCGAGGTCCGGCGTTTCGGGCGCGTGCAGCGTGCAGATGATGCGGTTCTCGGCGGGAAGGCGTGCGCGTGTGATCCCCTCGGTGACCATCCGCGCATCGCACAGAATCGGTGCGCCAGCCTGCAGTGCGCGGCGGGCCTCGACGGCGAAGGTCGGGGAGAAGCGGAGGTGCGCGGCCAGGCCGACCAACCCCGCGGCGTGGATCATGCGGACGGCGACCGGCTCTTCCGCGCGCGAAAAGCGCGCGAGATCGGCTTCGGCGCGGATCATCGCGAAGGACTGGCGGTAGATCGCCGCGCCGTCGGTTTCATAGGCGTACGGCATTCAGGCGGCTCCGAAGTGCGCGAGGACCTGCGCGGCGTCGAGGCTCGCACGGGATGGTGGTGCGCCGGCACGCGCGTTTTGGGCGAGGTCGTAGCGGCCGTCGCGGCCGGTCAGCACGACGTCGGCGGAAGCGGCACGCGCGCACCCCTTTGCGCATCCCGAGACGTGCAGCCGCCCGGTGACGTGCGGGGCGAGCCGGCGGGCTAGATCGCGGGTCTCCACGGTGGCCTGGGGACAGGCCGCCGCGCCGACACAGGCGTCGATGCGGAGCAGATGCGCGGATGCGTCGATGATGAAATCGGCTGGGTCGGGTATGCTCGCCAGCGGCACGTCGGTCTCGCAGAGCAGACAGTGCCACGGCGTCGTGCGTATCGCCTCGATTGCGGGTTCGGCTTCGAGCAGAAATGCCAGCGCGGCCGCCGAAATACGCCCGAACGGAAGGCCTAGCGCGACTCCTATCGGATGCGCGCCGGGTCGGATGGGCGCCGCGAAGGTTGCGGGGAGCGTTGTGCCTGTCGCCCAGTCCGGGAGCGGCGATCGATGCCGTGCGACGCGCCCGCTGGCGATCCCGCCAGTGTCGATGAACCAGTGCGCGAGCGCGATCAGGCAGTCGACTTCAGTCCCATGCGCTAGAGGAATGCCGCGTTCGCGACCGTCTGCACGCAGGATCAGTCCGCCGGTTACGGCGCGCTCGATGCGGAAGTCCGCTGGCGCGGCGCCAGCGTCGATTGCGTACCCGACTTTGCCCGGCAGGTCCGGAAGCTCGGACAGACGGCGGCGCAGGTCCGTGGCGATCCGGTGCGTATCGTCGCCTGCTCGCCAGTCGGCGCCGACCAGGATGTTGGCGCGGGCTTCGCAAACCGGGTCGGGATCGATCAGGCCGAACGCTAGCAACGCGTCCACCAGTGCCCGCCAGCGATCCTCGCGCACGCCGCGGATCTGGATGTTGGCGCGGGTGGTGAGATCGATCGCGCCGTTGCCGTATTGGGTGGCCGCTTTGCAGAGGCCGAGTGCCTCCGCGCGGGTCAGGCGGCCGAGTGGCGGGCGGACGCGGACCAGCAGGCCGTCGCCGGCCATCATCGGGCGCCAGGCGTCGGGGCACCAGCCTCTGACGAGGGGCGCGGTCATGACGGCAGGTCCAGTTGTGCGAGGATCGAGTTGCGGCGGGTCGGCCATAGATCGGCGGCGTGGAGTGCCGCGAACCGAGCCTGCATTGCTGCTAGCGCGGCCGGGTTCGCATCGGCCAGGAACGCGTGGACGTCGTCGCGGCCGAGCGTGGCATCGTAATAGAGGTCGATCAGTTCGGGTCGGACTGCTCCGGCGAGATGCGCGAAGGCGCCGAGATGGTCGAGCGTGGCGGCGATCTCCGCGCCGCCGCGAAAGCCGTGGCGCATCATGCCGTCGATCCAGCCCGGGTTCGCGGCGCGGGCGTGGACGACACGAGCGATTTCCTCGCGCAACGGACGGGCGGTGATGCGCGCGGGGTTTCTCGCGTCGAGGTGGTAGAGCGCGGCGTCGCCCCCTGCGACCGACTGCGCGGCGGCGAACCCGGCTTCGTGCGCGGCATAGTCGGCGGCGAGGAGCAGGTCGGTTTCGGGCAGGTCCTGGACATGGACGAACGCGTCGGCGACGGCGACTCGGTCGCGGATGCCGGTCGGATCGAAGCGGTTGGTGCCGGCCTGATCGTCGCCGTCGAGCGCGTGGCTGGAGGCGGCGAGCCAAGCCTGGCCCGCGGTAATCCGCGCTTCGGGCGTGTAGGTCTCGGCGGCGTCGCCCATGCTGAGGCCGTAGCGGCCGGGCTCGGGACCGTAGACGCGCGGGGTCGGGGCGTGGCCGACGAACGGGTTCCAGTCCGCCGGTTCGTCACGCGTGCCGAGCGCCCGGACGGCTTGGCCGAACATCGCGCACAGCGTCGGGAAGGCATCGCGGAACAGGCCCGAGACGCGCAAGGTGACGTCGATGCGGGGACGGTCGAAATTAGCGAGCGGGAGGATCTCGACGCCCGTCACACGGTCGGATTGCAGGTCCCAGACCGGCTCGGTACCGAGCAGATGGAGCGCCATCGCGAACTCTTCGCCCGCGGTCCGCATCGTCGCGGACGCCCATAGGTCGACGACCAGCGTGCGCGGATAGTCGCCGTGATCCTGCAGGTGTCGGCGGACCAGTTCGTCGGCGAGCTTCACGCCTTGGGTGTGAGCGGCGCGAGAGGGGATGGCGCGGGGATCGGTGGTGTAGAGGTTGCGGCCTGTTGGGAGAACGTCGGCGCGGCCGCGCCACGGGGAGCCCGATGGACCGGATGCCACGCGCTTGCCGCGGAGTGCCGATAACAGTCCGGCGCGTTCGGCTTCGCCTTGCTCGCCACGGCCGTAGACGTGCAGGCCGTCGCCGAACTGGCTTTCCTTCACGTCGCAGACGAACGTGTCGATCCGGGTGATCGCCGCCGCCTGCGACGGCGCGTCGTCGAGGCCGAGCGTGGCGGCGAGCCCGGTCGCGGTCGCCTCGTCGCGGATGTCGGCTTGCAGGCGGTCGCGGCGCGCGGGGTCGAGGCCGTCGGCGGTCGAGAATTCGTCGAGCAGGGCTTCGAGACGGCCAAGGCCTGCACCGGTACGGGTGCGTTCGAGCGGTGGCGGGACGTGCCCCAAGGTGACCGCGCCGATCCGGCGTTTGGCCTGCGCCGCCTCGCCGGGATCGTTGACGATGAACGGGTAGATGACGGGCAGCGCAGCCGTGAGCGCCTCGGGCCAGCAGCCGTCGGACAGCGCGACCGACTTGCCGGGGAGCCATTCGAGCGTGCCGTGCGCGCCGACATGGACCAGCGCATCGGTGCCGCGCGCGCGCAGCCAGAGATAGAAGGCGACATACCCGTGGCTCGGGCAGCGCGAGAGGTCGTGATACTCGTCCGCGCGAACGGCGCTACGGCCGCGTTCGGGCTGAAGCGCGACGAGGACGCCGCCTTGGTCGATCGCTGTGAAGGCGAAATCGTCGGTGGGGTCGCTCCAGCTTTGGTGAAGATCGTCGCGCAGGATTTGGGGGAGTTGGGCGAGTGCGGCTTGATACTCTGCGAACGGCCAGTCGATATGCGAGGTCGCTAAATCGCGGTCGCTGGCTGTGATCGTGTAGCCCGCCTCCGACAGGTCCGACAGGATTGCGTCCTTCGAGGCGAGCGCGTCGAGGCCTACGGCATGCGCCATCTGGTACGCCTTGCCGGGGTAGGTCGAGAGCACGACGGCGATACGGTGGTCGGCGACGGGTTTGCGCGCGAGGGCAACCCAGGCGTCGATCCGCGCGCCGATCGCGACGATGCGCGCGGGGTCGGCGCGGTGTTCGCGGCGGGCATATTGCAGGTCGCCGTCGCGCGCCGCGGCTTCCTTGAAGCTGGCGACCCCGGCGAAGATGCGGCCGTCGACCTCGGGCAGGACGACGTGCATGGCCAGGTCTGCAGGCGAAAGGCCGCGCGTGGAGCCGGTCCAGGCGGCACGGTCCGAGGTGGCCAGTGCGATCTGGAAAACGGGTACGTCGGCACCGTCGAGTGGCGTCGCGTCGGAGGCGCCGCGTGCGGAGAAGGCGGTGGCGTTGACGATCGCGGCCGGTGCCAATGCCTCGACCCAGCGTTTCAGCCAGCCGGCGGCGTCGGGCGTCTTCAACGACGGCGCGAACAGGCCGATGACGGCGTAGCCGCGCGCCGTCAGGTCGGCGTGGAGCGCGTCGATCGGGTCGAGATCGGCAGCGGTGAGATACGAGCGATAGAAGACGATCAGGATGCGCGGCCGCGTGGTGTCGAACGCGAACGCCGCGGGACACGTCACGCCGTCCTGCGGTTGCCAGCCGCCGACGTCGGCGATCGCGCGGACGTCGGCGACGGGGCCAGCGTCGCACCCCGCCACGAGCGCGAACTGCGCCAGGGCCGCCTGTGCCGCGACCGCGCCGCCGGTATCACAGAGAACCGCGAGGCGGCGGAGGACCGGCAGCGGGATCGTCGAGCCGGCGTCGAGGCGCGGGTCGATCCGACCGTCGGCGGCGAGGACGGCGAGTGCGATATTGTTTGCGCGGGCGAGGTGCTCGACCTGTTGCAGACCGTAGCTCCAATAGGACCGTCCGCCGATGAGGCGGATGAGGATACCTTTCGCGCCCGCCAGCGTCTGGTCGAGATAGGTGTCGACCGATAGCGGATGGGTCAGCGCGGCCAGGTTCGCGAGGCGTAGAGAGGGGAGCCGTTCACCAGCCGCATCCGCCCGCTGCCAGCCTGCTGCGAACGCGCCGAGATCGCCATCGGAGAACGACAGCACGACCAGGTCGGCGGGGGTTTGCGCGAGATCCTGCGGGACCACGCTCTCCTCCAGTCCGTGGGTCTCGCGGAAGACGACGTGCATGGCGGGTCAGGCGTCCAGCGCCGCCTTGATCCGGGCCTCGTCGATGCGGTCGTGCTCGGCGATCACGACCAGCTGCGTGCGGCGCGGCTCGCCTGCGCGCCAAGGGCGGTCGTATTGCGTACGGACGCGCGCGCCGACGGCCTGTACGAGGAGGCGCATCGGCTTGCCGGCGACCGCGGCATAGCCTTTCACGCGGAGGATATCGGCGCTGCGGGCGAGCGCCTCGATCCGCGCGATCAGGGCAGCGGGGTCGGCGATCTCGCCCAGCTCGATGACGACGCTGTCGAAATCGTCATGCTCGTGATCGTCCTCGCCGTCGTGATGCGAGGGGCGTGCGGCGATGTCGTCTTCGGCGGCGGCGTTAAGGCCCAGGATCACGCGCGGATCGATCACGCCGTCAGTAAGGTCGATCACCGCGAGGGGTCGGGCGGATTCGGCAGCGATCACCGCGCGGGCCTTGGCGACGCCGTCGGGGCCGGCGAGATCGACCTTCGTCAGGAGCACGAGGTCGGCGCAGGCGAGCTGGTCCTCGAACACTTCCGACAGCGGCGTCTCGTGGTCGACGCTTGGGTCGGCAGCGCGTTGTGCGTCGAGTGCTGCGACGTCGGGGGCGAAGCGACCGGCGGCGACCGCTTCGGCATCGGCGAGCGCGATGACGCCGTCGACGGTGATGCGCGAGCGGATCGCGGGCCAGTCGAACGCCTTGAGCAACGGCTTGGGCAGCGCAAGGCCGGAAGTTTCGATCAGGATGTGATCGGGGCGCGGGTTCAGCGCGAGCAAGGTCTCGACCGTCGGGATGAAGTCGTCCGCAACGGTGCAGCAGATGCAACCGTTGGCCAGCTCCACCACGTTCTCCGCGGGGCAGTCGGGGATCGCGCAGCCCTTGAGGATGTCGCCGTCGATGCCGAGCGTGCCGAATTCGTTGACCACCACCGCAAGGCGGCGACCGCCGGCGTTGCGGATCAGGTGGCTGATGAGCGTGGTCTTGCCGGCGCCGAGAAAGCCGGTGACGATCGTGACGGGGACTTTAGCAAGATTTGGGGCCAAATTGACCGAACGGTCTGACATTGTCGTTTCTCCGCGGCGCCAAGCAACGACGGCCACGGACAGGCGCTCGACGCCCGCAACCACGCGCACGCGACCTCACGGCCACGCACAGTCGTCGCTCAGACGGAGTACCGTGCCGCGACCATCCCCTGGATCAAGGCAAGAGCGACCATTGCGCTGGCAGGTCTCCTGGCTCGCGGGTCAAAGCTCCTCGCACACCTTCCCAGACCGATGGCCCAGTGGCTGCCCTTCGCGGAGAAGGGCGCGTGCGTGTCGCTCACCGCTTACAGTTGCAGGGACAGCCGCGGCATAAGAGGGGCGAACCCTTCCGCACCGCATTCCCTTTCAAGCCCTTCCGGGCACCGGCGCGATCTGTGAGGTTCGGTCGAACCGACCCTCGGGTTGGGGCTTAGAGGAGTTTGCGGGGGCTGCCAATGCGCCGCACTCCCCTCATCCTGACGAAAGTCGGGATGACGAGCATAGGGACCGCTAGGCGTGGACGACCTCGATCTCATCGACGCGCTTCCAGCGGTAGACGGCGAAGCTCAGGACCCAGCAGAGCACGAACAGGCCGATGATCGCGAAGCCGAGCCCGTTGAAATTCTCGCCAAGCGCCGCCGCCATGTCCCATATCCCGCCGGTCAGCCCGAGCTTGGTACCGAGCAGCGCGAGCGTCTCGATCCCGCCGATCGCGATCGCGACGATCGCCGAGATGAGCGTGATCGTGATGTTGTAGTACAGTTTGCGGATCGGCTTCACGAATGCCCATTCATACGCGCCGAGCATGACCACGCCGTCCGCCGTGTCGACCAGCGCCATGCCGGTCGCGAACAGGACCGGAAGGACGAGGTCCACGCCGACCGACAGACCGTCGGCAGCCTGGCTGGCGGACAGGCCGAGGATCGCGACTTCGGTGGCGGTGTCGAACCCCAGCCCGAACAGGAAGCCGAGCGGCGCCATGTGCCAGCTTTGCGTCACCAACCGGAACATCGGCCGGAACAGCCGCGCGAGAAGCCCGCGATTGCCGAGCAGCAGGTCGAGATCCTCCTCGACATAGGTCCCGCCGCGGCGGACATGCCCGAAGGTGCGCCATACCGAGCGCAGGATGATCAGGTTCATCGCGGCGATCGTGAACAGGAACAGCGCGGAGATCGTCGTCGCGACCACGCCGCCGACCTGTTTGAACGCCTCGAACTGCGACAGAGCGCTGGCGGTGACGGCAATCGCGACCGCGGCGATCAGCACGATCCCCGAATGACCGATCGCGAACCAGAAGCCGACCGCGATCGGGCGCTGGCCGTCCTGCATCAGCTTGCGCGTCACATTGTCGATCGCGGCAATATGATCGGCATCGACCGCGTGGCGGAGACCCAGGCCCCAGGCGAGCAGCGCGGTGCCGAGCATCAGCGGTTGCGCGTGGAACAGCGAGAACGCCCAGCCCCAGGCGGCGATGTTGGCGGTGACCAGCATCGCGAACATCCAGCCGATGCGTTTACGCGTCGAAACCGGCGTCGGTCTGTCCAATATCAATGTCGTCATGCAGAACTCCCCCGGCGTCCGACGAGGACGGGAGCCTGCCGCGAACGGCCGGGCCGCGCGACGACCGGACGCCAAGAGCGACCGACGCGAGACTCCGATGCGGCCCCCGCCGCATTTTCGTCACTCAGGCGGTGTCGCGCAGCGAGCGTTCACCGTGCCTCGGCCACCCCCTGGACCGGGACGCGAGCGACCAGACGCCGGCAGGTCTCCTGGCTCGCGGGTCGACGCTCGATGGACGCCTTCCCAGGCGTTGCGGCCCAGTGGCTGCCCTTCGTGTGAAGGGCGTGTGCATCTCGCTCACCGCTTACAGTTGCAGGGACAGCCGCGGCATAGGCGGGCAAGCCCGCCGCACCGCATTCCCTTCAAGCCCTTGCGGGCACCGACGCGATCACGGGGCACGGCTCGAAGCCGCGTCCCGCGTGACCGGTACCCGGCTTTCGACCGCGTGCCAACGGGCGCGCTATTTCGCGACGCCGAGCTGTTGCAGCATGAACGCCTGCCACTCGGCGTTCTGGCGATAGCGTTCGAAGCGGCCCGACTTGCCGCCGTGCCCCGCCTCCATGTTCACCCGGAACAGCAGCGGGTTGGTATCGGTCTTCAGCTCGCGGAGCTTGGCGACCCACTTGGTCGGCTCGTAATATTGCACCTGGCTGTCCCATAGGCCGGTGCCGACATAGAGCGCGGGATACGCCTTCGCCGTGACGTTGTCGTACGGCGAATAGCTCAGCATGTAGTCGTACGACGCCTTCTGTGCGGGGTTGCCCCATTCGTCATATTCGAACGTCGTCAACGGGATCGACGCGTCGAGCATCGTCGTGACGACATCGACGAACGGCACCTGCGCGATGATCAGCTTGTAGTCCGCCGGCGCCATGTTCGCGACGCCGCCCATCAGCAGCCCGCCCGCGCTGCCGCCCATCGCCGCGACGCGGTCTTTTGCGGCGTATTTCTGCGCGACCACATAGCGGGTGACGTCGATGAAGTCGGTGAAGCTGTTCTTCTTGTTGAGCAGATGCCCGTCGTCATACCAGCCGCGGCCCATCTCCTGCCCGCCACGGATGTGTGCGATCGCGTAGACGACGCCGCGATCGAGCAGCCCGATCCGGCCCGGATCCACCGCCGGATCGGTCGAGATGCCGTAGCTGCCATAGGCGTATTGGAACAGCGGCGCCGTACCGTCGCGCTTCACGCCCTTGGCATAGACCAGCGAGACCGGGATCCGCGTACCGTCGCGCGCCGGCGCCCAGACGCGTTCGGTGACGTATTTGGCGGGATCATACCCCGGCACCGGCGTGACCTTCAGGACGCGACGCTCGCCGGTCTTCGCGTTGACCTCGTACGTCGTCGTCGGCGTCACGAGCGAGCCATAGGTGTAGCGCACCCACGGCGTCGCCGTCTCCTCGTTGACGTCGAGCGACATGCGGTAGGCGGGTTCGTCGGCGGTGACGGCGGTCGACTTGCCGGCGTCGTTCAGCACGCGGATCATCCGGTTGCCGCCCTCGCGCTGATCGATCGCGACGAAGCCTTCGAACGGCTTGAACCCCTCAATGAACACTGCGTCGCTAGCCGGCGTCAGGTCGCGCCATGCGGGCGTGCCCTTGGCCAGATCGGCATCGGCGACGGTGACCAGTTTGTAGTTCTTGGCGTCCTTGTTGGTGCGGATGATCCAGCGATCGCCGAGATGGTCCGCACCGTAGCGGAACTCTCGCGCACGCGGTGCGATCACGGTGAACGCGGTCGGGGTGGCGGCGGGCGCGCAGCGTTGCTCGTCGCTGACCGTGCTGCCGACGCCGATGCAGACGAACTTGTCGTCGGCGGTGCGCGAGACGCCCATCGAATAGGTGTCGTCCTTCTCCTCGTACAACAGCCGGTCGCCGGCGACGGGCGTGCCGAGGACGTGCGCCTTCACGCGGTAGCCGCGCAACGTCACTGGGTCCTTCTCGACGTACAGGATCGTCTTGTTGTCGTCCGCCCACACGACGTTGGGTTCGATGTTCGCGATCGTATCAGCAATCATCGCGCCGGTGGCGATGTCCTTGACCTTCAACACATATTGACGGCGGCCCACCGTGTCTTCGGCCCAGGCGACACGGCGATTGTCGGGGCTGACTGCCCAGTCGCTGAGCGAAAAGAAGCTGTGGCCCTTCGCCATCGCCGGCTCGTCGAACAGCGTCTCGGCAGGCGCGGTGGGGCTGCCCTTGCGGCGTTCGAGGATCGGATAATTCGCTCCCGTCTCGAACCGCGACCCGTAATAATAGCCGTTCTTCGCATAGGGCACCGAGCTGTCGTCCTGCTTGATGTGCGCGACAGTCTCTTCGTAGAGCTTGGCCTCGAGCGGCTTCAGCGACGCGAGCTGCCCGTCGGCATAGGCGTTCTCCGCGGCGAGATAGGCGAGCATCTCGGGGTTCTTCCGCGCGTCGTCGCGCAGCCAGTAATACTCGTCCTCGCGCGCGCCGTTGGGCGAGGTCACCTGGAACGGTTTCTTGGCGACGCGCGGGGGTTGAACCTGAGCCACGGCTGCGGTGGAGATCAGCACCACGCCCGCCAACATCATATACCGCATCGTCATTCCCTTGGTCATTGTGCTGCCCCCGCGACGGTGGTTGGTTTGCGATAGCGATCGAACCACGCGATGATCGCAGAGGCCTTGGCCGCTGATTGCGACGGTCGACCAGCGAGGCCACCGTGGCTCGCGCCCGGCACCTTCACGAGCGCGGTCGGCACGCCGCGGATCTGCAAGGCCGCGTAATATTGCTCGGATTCGCTCACCGGTGTCCGGTAATCGTCGCCACCAACCACCACCAGGGTCGGGGTCTTGACGTTGCCGACCAGGCTCAGCGGTGAGCGGTTCCAATAGCTCATCGGATCCTCCCACGGCAGTTTGGTGAACCAGTAGCGCGAGGTGAACAGCGTGTTGTCCATCGTCAGCGCCTCGCTGATCCAGTTGATGACCGGCTTCTGCGTTGCCGCGGCCTTGAACCGGTCGGTCTTGCCGATGATCCACGCGGTCAGCAGCCCGCCGCCCGAGCCGCCCGTCACGAAGAGATTGTCGGGATCGGCGGTGCCGTCCGCTATCGCGGCGTCGACAGAGACGATCAGGTCGTCATAGTCCGCGGCAGGATAGGTCTTGTCGATCAGGTTCGCGAAGTCGGCGCCGTAGGAGGTCGAACCGCGGGGATTGGTCCAGAGCACGGCGTACCCAGCGGCGGCATAGAGCTGCATGTCGGTCGCGAAGCTCGGGCCGTAAGCGGCGTTCGGGCCGCCGTGGATCTCGAGAATCAGCGGCACGCGCTGCCCCGCGACACGACCCGGCGGCGTCGCCAGCCACGCGTCGATCGGTCGACCGTCGGGCGCGGTCACCGCGATCTTGCGCACCGCCGCCAGCGCCTTCGATCCGGTCAGCACCGCGTTGAGCGTCGTCAGCCGCCGCGGCTTGCCGCCTGCCAGTACCCAGACGTCCGCGGGTGCGCTCGCATCGCCGCCCGTATAGGCGATCGCCCCGCCCTTCGAGACCGAGAAGTCACCGCCGGTATAGGGGCGATCGAGTCCTCCGCCCGCGACGTTGTCGATCAGCGGGGTCAGGCGGCCGTTGACGCCGATCCGCGCGACCTTGCGCTGCCCGTGATCGTCATAGCTCGCATAAAGGCTGCGGCCGTCAGCCGACCACACCGCATCCTCGATCGCGCGGTCGAGCGTGGCGGTCAGCGAGCGCGGCGAGGCGGCGTCGCGGTCGCCGACATAGAGCTGCGTGTTCTCGTAGCTACGGCGTTTGTCGTCGAAGCCGAGCCACGCGATCTTCGAACCGTCGGGCGAGACGCGCGGCTGGGCATCGGGTCCGTCGCGCGTCGTCAGAGTCCGCATCGCGCCGCTGCTCGCATCGACCGCGATGACGTCGGAGTTCATCACCTGGCGGTCGGCGGCGGGTCCGCGAATCGCGGCGAAGACGATGCTGCGGCCATCGGGTGTCCATGACAGCGGACCGCCATCGTCGAACTTGCCGTAGGTGAGTTGCCGCGCAGCGCCCCCGTCTGCACCGACCACGAAGAGATGGTCATAGCCCGGCTTCACATAGCCCGGCCCGTCGTTGCGGTAGTTGACCCGGTCGATGATCGTTAGCGGCTCGGCCCATTTTGCGCCGTCGGGCTTGGGCGGCTGGGTGCCGAGCTTGGTCCCCTCGCCCGCCACCGTCGCGATATAGGCGAGCTTCGTGCCATCCGGTGACCAGGCCAGCGCCTGCGGATCACCGGGGAAGCTGGTGATCCGCGCACTCGACACGCCGGTCAGCCAACGGACGAACAGCTGCGAGCCTTCGCCGTCCGGCGCGACATAGGCGATCCGTGCACCGTCGGGCGACCAGCGCGGGCTGCTGCCCTGCGCGGCGAACGGAGTCTGCCGGCCGCTCGCGACGTCGATCAGCCACAGCGACGACTGCATCTTGTCGGTCATCACGTCGCCGGTGCGGCGGACATAGACGATCGACTTGCCGTCCGGGCTGATCTGCGGGTCCGCCGCGATCGTCAGGCCGAACAGGTCGCTCCCGGTGAAGCTGCGGGTCGGACCGTCAGGTACCGGAGCTGCCGGCTGTTGCTGGGCATAGGCCGGCGTCGCCGCGAGCAGGAGGAGAGCTAAGGTCAAGCGCAACGAACGGCTCCTTCGAATGAACCGCGGCACGATGACGCATTATTACGCGGAGGCAAGCGGCACGAACGTCACCGGCAAACCATCCTTCGGGCGCGGGATCGGGAAGACCTGCCACGCGTCGCCGCTGCCCGCCGCCGCCTCGATCCGGTAGCGCTGGAGCAGATGCGCGATCAGCAGCCGCATCTGCATCGTCGCGAAGTGCAGCCCGATGCACATATGCGCGCCGCCGCCGAACGGCACCCAGGCGAACCGATGGCGGCCCTTCGACGCTTCGGGCGTGAAGCGCATCGGGTCGAAACGCTCGGGATCGGGCCAATAGTCGGCCATCCGGTGCGTGTAGGTAATGCCGACGCCCACGCTCGTCCCTGCCGGAATGTCGAACCCGCCAAAGCTGAACGGCTTCAGCGCACGCCGCGGGATCGACGGGACCGGCGGCATCATCCGCAGCGATTCCTTGAAGGCATATTCGGTGAGGACGAGACGATCGAGTTGGTCGGTCAGCGGCATATCGAGGTCGAGCGCAGCGACCTCCTCGCGCAACCGCTCCTGCCAGTCCGGGTTGCGCGCGAGCAGCATCACGAGGCTCGTCGCGGACGAGGTGATCGTGTCGTGCGCGGCCATCATCAGGAAGTTCATGTGATCGGCGATCGCCAGCGCGGTCAGCGGCGCGCCGTCGTCATCGGTCGCGCGGCAGAATTGCGAGAAGAAGTCCTGGCCGTCGCCGGTGCGCCGCGCGGGGATCTCGCGCTCGAAGAAATCGACAAGATAGGCGCGCGCCTTCACGCCCTTGCGCATCTGCGTGCCGGGAAGCGGGCGGCGGATCGGCGCGACGCTCGCCTGCACCTCGTCGACGAACGCCTGGTTGATCCGGTCTGCCGCCGCGCCGAGCGGGACGCCGAGGAAGCTGGTCGCGGCGAGGTCGAGCGTGAGTTTCTTGACCACATCGTAGAAGCGCACCGTCCGCCCGGCCCAGCCATCGATCGCGCGCTCGATCCCGGTATCGAGTTCGGCGGCATAATGCCGCATCGGCTCGGGCTTGAACGCCACCGACAATGCCTTGCGATCGGCGCGGTGCTTGTCGAAATCCATCAGCATCAGGCCGCGCGGAAACAGCAGGTTGAGGATCGGGCCCCAGCCCTGCTCGGACGAAAAGACTTTGTCGCGGTCGAACAGGATCAGTTCGTTCGCATCGGGCCCGAGCAGCATGATGCTGGTCCCGCCAAGTGCCGTGTTGCGATAGACCGGCCCGTACCGCGCGACCATGCGCTCCGCGAAGCCGGTGGGGTCGGCGAGCAGGCGGAACGTGTTGCCGACGATCGGCCATCCGTCGTTGCCGGGGATATGATCGAGCGCGCTCTTGGGCTGACGTGGCAGCCAGTGCGGGCTGGCATTGTCCAGGACGGCTTCAGTCATCGTCGGATCCCCGTGCAACATGCCGGCTTGGCAAACCTCAAATACGAGCATAACTAATGTTCTGCAACCGGGGCGCGGATCTCGGGGCTTTGACAGGAGAGATGCATGGACCTCGAGAACAGCGCCGCCGTCGTGACCGGCGGCGCATCGGGCCTCGGAGCGGCGACCGCACGGGCGTTAGCGGCCAAGGGCGTGAAGGTCGCGCTCTTCGATCTGCAGGCGGAGAAGGGCGAGGCGCTCGCGGCCGAGATCGGCGGGGTGTTCTGCAAGGTCGACGTGACGTCGGACGACAGCGTCGATGCGGGGTTCACCGCCGCTCGTGCCGCGCATGGGCAGGAGCGCATCCTCGTCAACTGCGCGGGTACCGGGAACGCCGCCAAGACCGCGGGGCGATCGAAGCAGGATGGATCGATCAAGCATTTCCCGCTCGATGCGTTCGACCGGATCATCCAGATCAACCTGGTCGGCACGTTCCGCTGCATCGCCAAATCGGCGGCGGGGATGCTGACGCTGGAGCCCGGCGCCGACGGCGAGCGCGGCGCGATCGTCAATACCGCGAGCGCGGCGGCGGAGGACGGCCAGATGGGCCAGGCTGCGTACTCCGCGTCGAAGGCCGGCGTGGTCGGCATGACCCTGCCGATCGCGCGCGACCTGATGAGCGAGGGGATCCGCGTGAACACGATCCTGCCGGGGATCTTCGACACGCCGCTGCTGGCGGCGGCGCCGCAGCCGGTGCGTGACGCGCTGGCGGCGTCGGTGCCGTTTCCCAAGCGACTGGGGCGGCCGGAGGAGTTTGCGGCGCTGGCGCTGACGATGATCGAATGCGGGTATTTCAACGGGGAGGACGTGCGGCTTGACGGCGCGATCCGCATGGCGCCTCGGTAAGATTGATCCGAAGTGGTTACCCGCCCCCCGTCAACCTTACGAAATTCAGGACCCACAGCCACGAACGACATCGCTTGTGATCCTGGGTCCTGACTTTCGTCAGGATGACGGAGGGAAGGTAGGTGACGGAGGTTCGCTCAAGCCGCCCGCGCCAACTGCCGCCCGCGGATCATGTCCGCCGCCTTCTCCGCGATCATGATCGTCGGGGCGTTGGTGTTCGAGCCGATCAGCGTCGGCATCACCGATGCATCCACCACCCGCAACCCCTCCAAGCCGCGAACCGCAAGCGTCGCATCGATCACCGCCATAGTGTCGTCCGCCGTCCCCATCTTGCACGTGCCGACCGGGTGGTAGATCGTCTCCGCGGTCCGCCGGACCCAGGCGTCGATCTCGTCGTCGGTCCGAACGTCCTCGCCCGGCGACAACTCGCCCGCGCGATACGGATCGAGCGCCGCCTGCCGCGCGACGTCGCGGCCGATGCCGACGCACGCGCGCATCACGCGGCGGTCCTCCGCGGTGGCGAGATAGTTCGCGACGATCGTCGGATCGGCAAACGGATCGGCCGAACGGAGCCCGATCCGCCCGCGGCTCTCGGGCCGCAACTGGCACAGATGCAGCGTGAAACCGTCCTCGGCCGCCTTGACCTTGCCGTGGTCCTGCATCAGCGCGAGTACGGCGTGGATCTGGACGTCGGGCCGCGACAGACCTTCGCGCGACGACACGAACGCACCCGCTTCGAGGAATTGCTGCCGCCCCGCCCCCTTGCCGCGGAGCAGGTAGTTGAGCCCGATACCGAGCATGCCGATGCCCTTGGTCATCGTGTAACCGGTCCGCAGCCCGCGCGATTTCCAGTTCATCACGACGTCGAGATGATCCTGGAGATTCTCGCCCACGCCAGGCAGCGCATGGACCACGCCGACCCCCGCCGCGGTCAGTTGATCGGGATCACCGATCCCCGACAGCTGGAGGATATGCGGCGACTGCACCGCACCCGCGCAGAGCAGCACTTCGCGGGTAGCAGCCACCGATTCCGGCTTCGCGCCCTTGTCGAGCACATAGTCCACGCCCGTCGCGCGCCGCTGGTCGATCCGGATCCGCGTCGTCCGCGCACCGGTCACGCACGTCAGATTTCGCCGCGACAGGATCGGCCGCAGATACGCCGCCGCCGTGCTCCAGCGTTTCCCGTCGGCAACCGTCAGGTCGTAGCGTCCGAAGCCCTCCTGGCTCGCGCCGTTGAAATCGTCGGTGACGGGATAACCCGCCTGCCGCCCCGCCTCGACCAGCGCGTCGTAAAACGGACTGTCGGACTCGCCGCCCGAGATCGTCAACGGACCACCGCCGCCGTGAAGGTCGCACTCGCCGCGATGATGGCCTTCAAGCCGCTTGAAATAGGGCAGCACGTCGTCGAACGACCAGCCGGGTAACCCCATCTGGCGCCACTCGTCATAATCCTGCGGATGTCCCCGCGTGTAGACCATGCCGTTGATCGACGAACTGCCGCCGAGTCCTTTCCCCCGCGGCCACCACAGGCGGCGGTTGTCGAGGTTCGGCTCGGGCTCGGTCCAGAAGCCCCAGTTGCTCGCGTTCTTGCTCTTGATGAGTTCGCCGACCCCTGCCGGCATCCGGACCAGCACGCCGTCGTTGCGGCCGCCGGCCTCGAGGAGGAGCACCGTCACCGCGGGGTCCTCGGTCAGTCGCGCGGCAAGCACACAGCCTGCCGAGCCCGCGCCGATGATCACATAGTCATAGCTTTGCATGCCAGCCCCTCCCTTGCCGCTCCGTTTCTACGGAGTCGGATTGTGTCGACAGGCTAGCGCTCGCAAAGCAGCGTGAGCAAGCCGTTACGCAAGACGCCGCGGTCGAGCCCCTCGACCGGGTGCACCTCGCTCAAACCGACCGCGAGCAGCGCATAGCCCCGGATGCCCGCCTCGACAGAATCGAAGCCGTGCGCCGTCAACTGCGCGACCAGGAACGCCATCACCTTATCGTCATGCTCGCGGATCGCGGTGGCGGCGCGCGCGTCGCTCTTCGCCCAGGCGCGCATCGCAAGCGCCAGTTGCGACATGTCGTGCTCCCGGACATACTCAGCGAACGCGCGGATCCTCTCGAGCGGTGCGAGATCCGACGCGGTCAGCGACGCCAGCAACGGGTCGATCTGGGCCTCGGCAAAATAATGGGCTAGCGCGGCATGATAGCCGTCGAAATCCCTGAAATGGTGATAGAAACTGCCGGTCGACGCGCCTGCCGCCTGTGCCAGGCTCCGCAACTTCAGCGCGCGCAGCCCGCCGCTCTTGAGCAAGGACTGGCCGATCTCCAGCCAGTCGCGCGGCGCGAGATCCGCGCGCGGCGCAGCCTCGTTTTCCACTGATACCGTGCTTGACAATCCATTCTCCATAACGAATGTTACGTCGTAACGACACCGGACGCAATCCGGCATCGTCCAGGCAATGGCATAACGACCGGAACAGACCGGCGGGTGCGACAGGGAGAGCGATGTTGGCCGAGGCACTGATTATCGATGCCGTCCGTACCCCGCGCGGGATCGGCAAGACGGGTAAAGGTGCCTTGGCGCACATGCACCCACAGCACCTCGCCGCCACCGTCCTGAAGGCGATCGCCGAGCGCAATCATCTCGAGACCGGCGACGTCGACGACATCATCTGGTCGACCTCGACCCAGCGCGGCGAGCAGAGCGGCGATCTCGGCCGGATGGCGGCGCTCGATGCGGGCTATGACGTCAAGGCGAGCGGGATCACGCTCGATCGGTTCTGCGGCGGCGGCATCACCGCGGTGAACTTCGCCGCGGCGCAGATCATGAGCGGGATGGAAGACCTCGTCATCGCCGGCGGCACCGAGATGATGTCGCTGGCGGCGACGATGATGCAGGACGACATGGCAGCCGGGAAGCGGCCGCTTGGGATCGGCTCGGGCAATGCGCGGCTCGACGAGCGCCATCCGCAATCGAACCAGGGCATCTGTGCCGACGCAATCGCCAGCATCGAGGGGATCGACCGCGAAACGCTCGAAGCGCTGGGGCTCGAAAGCCAGCGCCGCGCCGCAGTGGCCATCGCCGAAGGGCGGTTCGATCGCAGCATCGTCCCCGTCACCGACGCCACCGGCGCGCTGGTGCTGGAGAAGGACGAATATCCCCGCCCCGACACGACCGCCGAGGGCCTCGCCGCGCTGCGCCCCTCGTTCGCGGGGATCGCCGACATACCGCTCGACGAGAAGGGCACGACGTACCGCAAACAGATCAACCGGCGTTATCCCCACGTCGATATCAAGCACGTCCATCACGCCGGCAATTCCTCCGGTGTAGTCGATGGCGCGGCGGCCGTGCTGCTCGCCAGCGCGGACTATGCCGCCAAGCACGGGCTGAAACCCCGCGCGCGGATCGTCGCGATGGCGAACATGGGCGACGACCCGACGCTGATGCTCAACGCCCCCGTCCCCGCGGCGCGGAAAGTGCTGGCGAAGGCCGGGCTGACGGTCGACGACATCGACCTGTGGGAGATCAACGAGGCGTTCGCGGTGGTCGCCGAGAAGTTCATCCGCGACCTGAAGCTCGATCGCGACAAGGTAAACGTCAATGGCGGCTCGATCGCGCTCGGCCATCCGATCGGCGCGACCGGCGCGATCCTGATCGGGACGATCCTGGACGAACTCGAACGCCGCGACCTGAAGCGCGGGCTCGTGACGATGTGCGCGGGCGGCGGGATGGCGCCGGCGATCATCATCGAGCGCGTCTGATGCATCCCGTCGCGCATGCGCTGACGACGCCCGACAAACCCGCCTATATCATGGCGGCGACGGGTGAGACGGTGACGTATCGCGATCTCGATGCGCGGGCCAATCAGGGCGCGCATTTGCTCCGCTCGCTGGGGGTGAAGCGGGGCGATGGGATCGCGGTGCTGATGGACAATTCCGCGCGCTATCTCGAGGTGATGTGGGCGGCGGAGCGCACCGGTGTCTATTGCACGTGCCTGTCGTCGAAACTGACCGCGGGCGAGGCGGCCTACATCATCCGCGATGGCGATTGCCGCGTGCTGATCGCGAGCAGGGGATGCAGCGAGGTTGCCGCCGCGCTGGTGCCGATGCTCGACGCCGTGCGCCGCTACATGGTCGACGGCGCGATCGACGGGTACGAAGCGTACGAAGCCGCGCGAGACGCGATGCCGGCAACGCCGATCGCCGACCCGTCGCCCGGCGGCATCCTGCTCTATTCCTCGGGGACCACCGGCAAGCCCAAGGGCGTCAAGCACGCGCTGTCGGACGAGCCGTTTGGGACCAACGTCTCGCCGCTCGTGATGCTCGGCAAGGGGCTGTACGGGTTCACGCCCGACATGGTCTATCTGTCGCCCGCGCCGCTCTATCACGCCGCGCCGTTGCGCTGGTCGATGGCGGTGCAGCAGGTCGGCGGGACCGTCGTCGTGATGGAGCATTTCGACCCCGAAACCGCGCTCGCCGCGATCGAGCGGTTCCACGTCACGCACGCGCAATGGGTGCCGACGCACTTCATCCGCCTGCTGAAACTCCCGCCCGAGGTCCGCGCGCGTTACGACATGTCGTCGCTGAAGGCCGTGTGGCACGCCGCGGCCCCCTGCCCGATCCCGGTGAAGCAGGCGATGATCGACTGGTGGGGCCCGATCATCGGCGAATATTATGCAGGCACCGAGGGCAACGGGTTCTGCGCGATCTCCAGCGCGGAATGGCTCGCGCATCCGGGCTCAGTCGGCCGCAATCTGACCGCGCAGACGATGATCTGCGACGAGGACGGCAACGTCCTCCCCGCGCGCGCCGAGGGCGACGTCTATTTCGCGGGCGGCGGTGCGTTCGAATATCACAACGATCCCGCCAAGACCGCGGAGGCCGCCAACGCGCACGGCTGGACGACGCTCGGCGATGTCGGCTGGCTCGACGAGGACGGCTATCTCTACCTCACCGACCGCAAGAGCTTCATGATCATCTCGGGCGGCGTGAACATCTACCCCGCCGAGATCGAGAATCTGCTCGTCACCCACCCGAAGGTCGCCGACGTCGCGGTGATCGGCGCGCCCGACGACGAGATGGGCGAACAGGTCGTCGCGATCGTCTGCCCCGCCGACCCGTCCGAGGACCGCGCGAAACTCGCCGCCGAACTCAGCGCGTTCGCCCGCGCCAACCTCAGCCATGTAAAAGCGCCGCGCCGGATCGATTTCCGCGACACGCTGCCCCGCCACGAGACGGGGAAACTCTACAAGCGCCTGCTCCGCGACGAATATTGGGCGCAGCCTAAGGAGTCCGCATGAACTTCGATTATTCCGACGAGCAGAAATTCCTGAAGGACGAGGCGCGCAAGTTTCTCGCGGCGCAGTCCGGCAGCGACCGGGTCCGCGCGGTGCTCGACGATCCCGCCACCGCATATGACGCCGGCTTGTGGAAAGCGGTCGCGGCGCAAGGCTGGCTCGGCGCGGCGATCCCCGAGGCGTTTGGCGGGCTAGCTCTCGGCCACATCGAACTCTGCGCGATCGCCGAGGAACTGGGCCGCGCCTGCGCGCCGATCCCGTTCGCCTCGACCGTCTATTTCGTCGCCGAAGCCTTGATGCTCTACGGCAGCGACGCGCAGAAGATCCGGTGGCTCCCCCGGATCGCGGCGGGCGACGTCATCGGAGCGTTCGCGACGTCCGAAGGCGCTGGCCCCGTCACCGCGCGCTCGGTCCGCACCACCGTTTCCGGCGGCACGCTGACCGGCGAGAAGATCCCCGTCACCGACGGCGACGTCGCCGACCTGATCGTCGTCCTCGCCCGCGACGGCCTCTACCTCGTCGAGAAAGGCGTCGGCGTCACGACCGAAGTCCTCGAAACGCTCGACCCGACCCGCAGCGCCGCCCGCCTCACCTTCACCGACGCGCCGTGCGAGAAGCTCGGCACCGAAAACGGCATCGCCGCGATGCAGGCGGTGTTCGACCGCGCGGCCGTCCTGCTCGCGTTCGAACAGCTTGGCGGCGCGGATCGGTGCCTCGAGATGGCGAAGGGCTATGCGCTCGATCGCTACGCGTTCGGGCGGCAGATCGGCGGCTATCAGGCGATCAAGCACAAGCTCGCCGACATGTATGTGAAGAACGAACTCGCGCGTTCGAACGCCTATTACGGCGCGTGGGCGCTGAACGTCGGCGCGGCCGAACTGCCGCTTGCCGCCGCCACCGCGCGCGTCGCCGCGTCCGACGCATACTGGTTCGCGTCGAAGGAGAATATCCAGACGCATGGCGGGATGGGCTTCACCTGGGAGTCCGACTGCCACCTCTATTACCGCCGCTCGCGCCAGCTCGCGCTCGTCGCAGGCAGCCCCGCCGCGTGGCGCGAACGCCTCGTCGGCCAACTCGAAATGCGTAACGCCGCCTGATCGGAGCAGACCATGGACTTCAAGGACAGCGACGCCGAAGCCACGTATCGCGCCGCCGCGCGCGCGTGGCTCGACGCGACCATCGCCGAGCATGACGCCGGCCATTACACCAACGACTTGGCCAAGGCGAAGGCGTGGCAGGCGCGCAAGGCGGCAGGAGGCTATGCGTGCATCACCTGGCCGCAGGAATGGGGTGGAGGCGGCGGCACCCCGATCGAAAGCGTGATCTTCGGGCAGGAAGAGGCGCGGCACGCGGTCGACGGCAGCTATTTCACGATCGGGCTCGGCATGTGCGTGCCGACCGTGATGGCCTATGCCGACGACGCGACCAAGCGGCGCTTCGTCGGCCCCGCGGTGCGCGGCGACGAGATCTGGTCGCAGCTGTTTTCCGAACCCGCCGGCGGCTCCGACGTCGCCGCGATCCGCACGCGCGCGATGCGGGATGGCGACGACTGGGTGATCAACGGCCAGAAGGTCTGGACCTCGGGCGCGCATTACAGCGACTACGGCATCGTCCTGGTCCGCACCAATCCCGACGTGCCCAAGCACCAGGGCTTGACGATGTTCTGGCTCGACCTGAAGGCGCCGGGGATCGAAATCCGCCCGATCCACCAGATGTCCGGCGGGTCGAGCTTCAACGAAGTCTGGTTCGAGGACGTCCGCATATCCGACGCGCAGCGCCTCGGCCCGGTCGACGGCGGCTGGAAGGTCGCGCTGTTCACGCTGATGAACGAACGCCTCGCGATCGGCACGAGCGGCGGGGTAGGCCCGGAGGACATCCTCGCCTTTGCCGCGCAAGCCGATGGCGCCGACGGCCCGCTGCTGAAGGACACCGCGTTTCGCCAGCGGCTCGCCGACTGGTGGGTGCAAGCGGAGGGCCTGCGCAACACGCGGATGCGGACGATCACGGCCTTGTCGAAGGGTCAGGTGCCCGGCCCAGAAAGCTCGATCGGCAAGATCGTCGCCGCCAACCAGTTGCAGGACATCGGCAACACCGCGGTCGAGGCGGGCGATCAATACGGCATCATCGCCGACCCCGCGCTGACCCCGCTGAAGGGCGCCTTCCACGCCGCGACGATGTGGGCGCCGGGCTTGCGCATCGCCGGCGGCACCGACGAGATCCTCAAGAACATCATCGCCGAACGCGTTTTAGGGCTTCCTGGTGAGATCCGCGTCGACAAGGATCAGGCGTTCCGGGATTTGCCGGTGGGAGCATGAGTGTTCAAAATCGCCTCGTCACCCCGGACTGGTTCCGGGGTCCACGGTTCCCCAAACCAAATTCTCTCGATTTTGCGGCGCAGTGGATGCCGGCACCAGTCCGGCATGACGGAGAAGATGTCACATCCATCGATCCGAATTGAATGTCGGTCAGCCCTCGTCAAAACGCCCATTTGCGGACGTTCATTCATTCGGTATCGTCGCGAATATGACCGGCAAGGCAGACATCACAGCTCGGATCGTAGCGATCTGCTATACGCTCGTCATCATCGTAATCGTATGGTTTACATTCGCGTTCTTCGGATTTGAACTCGGTGGTGACGTCGGTGGATCAGTCGTGTTCGCACTGGTGGCGTTATCTCCGATTCCCGTCTGTATTCTCTGCTTTCGAAGAGATTGACTGACCTTCCGCTAACCACCCGGCATTGCCATTCACGTTTCGCTCCTACTCGTTGTGTCGAAAAGTTTCCTCCGTTCCCTGCCCTCCGAATATTGATCCGCTAAGGACACCCCGATGACCGACATGCACACCATCCTCGCCGCCCAGCGTGACGCGTTCATGGCGGAGATGCCAGTGACCAAGGCAGTCCGTCTCGACCGGCTCAAGCGTACCACGGCGATGGTGCGGGATAACGCGGCGCGGTTCTGCGATGCGGTGTCGGAGGATTTCGGGCACCGGAGCCGCGAGCAGACGATGATGACCGATATCGGTGCGTCGCTCGCGCCGATCGCGCATGCCGCCAGGCATCTCGACCGCTGGATGAGGCGCGAGCGCCGCGCGGTCCAGTTTCCCCTGGGGCTACTGGGCGCGAAGGCTTGGGTCGAATATCAGCCCAAGGGCGTGATCGGCATCATCGCGCCGTGGAATTTTCCCGTGAACCTGCTGATCGCGCCGCTCGCGGGCGTGTTCGCCGCCGGCAACCGCGCGATGGCGAAGACGAGCGAATACACGCCTGCCACCGCCGCGCTGGTCGAGGAACTCGCCGCGCGCTATTTCGCGCAGGACGAGCTCGCGATCGTCTCGGGCGATGCGGAGGTCGGCAAGGCGTTCTCCGCGTTGCCGTTCGACCACCTGATCTTCACCGGCGCGACCGCGATCGGCCGCAACATCCTCCACGCCGCCGCCGACAATTTGACCCCCGTCACGCTCGAACTCGGCGGCAAGTCGCCCGTCATCCTCGGCGCCTCGGCGGATATCGCGCGCGCGACCGAACGCGTGACGCTGGGCAAGATGATGAACGCAGGGCAGATCTGCCTCGCGCCCGATTACATGCTCGTGCCGTCCGCCGACGAGGCCAAGGTGGTCGAGGGCATCAAGGCGGCGGCGAGCGCGATGTACCCGACGCTGCTCGCCAACGCCGACTACACTTCGGTGATCAACGATCGCCATCACCAGCGCCTCACCGACTGGATCGCCGACGCGCGCGCGAAGGGCGCGACGGTCGAGGTCGTGAACCCCGCCGACGAGGATTTCGCCAGCGCCATTCGCGGAAGATGCCGCTGCACATCGTCCGCGACGCGACCGACGACATGATCGTGATGCAGGAGGAGATCTTCGGACCCGTGCTGCCGATCCGCCGCTATGACGGGATCGACGACGCGATCGCGCAGGTGAACCGCCGCGACCGGCCGCTCGGCCTCTATTATTTCGGCAGCGACGACGCCGAACGCCGCCGCGTGCTCGACCGGACGATCTCGGGGGGCGTGACGCTCGACGACGTGATCTTCCACATCTCGATGGAGGACCTACCGTTCGGTGGCAGCGGGCCGTCGGGGATGGGCGCGTATCACGGCATCGACGGCTTCCGCACGTTCAGCCACGCGCGCGCGGTGTTCAAGCAATCGAAGCTCGACGTCGCCAAGCTTGCGGGGTTGAAGCCGCCATACGGCGCGGCCGCCGCCAAGACGATCGCGCGGATGGTGCGGGGTTGAGTGTGCTTGCCTCAGATGCATGCCCTAACCATTCCCACAGCTAAGTAGCCGCGGGCCCCTTCCCTCTCCCCGGCGGGAGAGGAAGATTGGGTCGCTCCCGTAACAATATCGTTCTCGTCTCGAAATCGTCTTCGATCTGTCGCCGGCGCGTCACGCCGATCGGCAATGGGCCGCTGAGCGCCGTCGCGCTTCAGGGGACATCATGCAGACCATATCGTCGCTTTTCGCCGGTGTCGCACTTGCGGCGCTCGTTACGCCTGCTGCTTTTGCCCAGGCCGCGCCGGAAACCCCGGTCGTCGCGCCGGCAGACGTCCAGGCCGATCCCTCGCCCGAAACGTCGGCCGATATCGTCGTGCTCGGCTTTGGCCAGAGCCGCCAGGTGCAGAGCGTCAGCGCGGTCGATCTCGCGCGGCTCACCCCCGGTTCCAGCCCGTTGAAGGCGATCGAGAAGCTGCCCGGCGTCAATTTCCAGGCGTCCGATCCGTTCGGCGCGTATGAATGGGCCGTGCGTATCTCGTTGCGCGGGTTCAACCAGAACCAGCTCGGCTTCACGCTCGACGGCGTGCCGCTCGGCGACATGAGCTATGGCAACGTCAACGGCCTGCACATCAGCCGCGCGATCATCTCCGAGAACGTCGCGCGCACCGAAGTTGCGCAGGGTGCCGGCGCGCTCGGCACCGCGTCGACCAGCAATTTGGGCGGCACGATCCAGTTCTTCAGCGACAAGCCGCGCGATGTCATGAACGTCACCGGCGGCGGCACCTATGGCTCGGACAACACCTATCGTGGGTTCGCCCGGATCGACAGCGGCGACCTCGGCGGCGGGCTGAAGGGCTATCTCAGCTATGGCTACCTCACCACCGACAAGTGGAAGGGCGACGGCGTCCAGCGCCAGCACCAGGCGAACGGCAAGATCGTCAAGGATCTGGGCGCGCTCGGCAGCCTGTCGGCGTTCCTGAACTTTTCCGATCGCCGCGAGCAGGATTATCAGGATCTCAGCTACGACATCATCCGCCGTCGGGGCCTGGGCAACGACAACATCGCCGACAATTACCCGCTCGCGTTGCAGATCGCCAAGACCTACCAGAACCAGGCGGCGGTTTCCGGCGGCGCTGCGCGGCCATGGGCGGGTGTCGGGACGACGTTCCCAGCCGGCTTCGGCACGGTCGACGATGCGTATTTCGATGCCGGCGGCGTGCGGCGCGATTACCTCGGCGGCGTCACGCTGAACGCGAATCTGACGCCGGAGCTGACGATGGTCACGACCGGCTATTATCACGACAACAAGGGCCAGGGGTCGTGGATCACCCCCTATTCGCTGACCCCGGCGGGTGCGCGCAACCAGGACGGCAGTGCGATCGGCGCGCGCAGCCCGCTCAGCTTCCGCACGACCGAGTACAGCATCAAGCGCGGCGGCGCGATCAGCGACCTGGCGTATGAGACGGGTGCGAACCGAGTGGAGGTCGGCGGCTGGCTCGAGACCAACACGTTCACGCAGGCGCGGCGCTTCTACGGGATGACCGATAGCGCGACGCCCAATCGCGACGTGCTGGAGTTCCAGAAGAACCCCTATGCGACGCAGTGGGACGGCAAATACGGCACCGACACGATCCAGTATCATGTCGAGGATACGCTCAAGCTCGTCGACGATCGCCTCGTCCTCAATGCCGGGTGGAAGGGCACCTATGTCGTCAACCGCGCGACGATGCTGCCCGACACGACCTCGCCGCTGGCGACCGGTCGGATCTCGGCAAAGGATTGGTTCCAGCCCCAGGCCGGTATCCTGTTCAAGCTGACGCCGGCGGCCGAAGTGTTCGCGGACTATACCGAGAACATGCGCGCGTTCGTGTCGTCGGCGACGACCGGTCCGTTCGCGGCGAACCAGGCGGGCTTCAATGCCGTGCTGGGACGCCTGAAACCCGAGCGCTCAAAGACTGCCGAGGGCGGCGTGCGCCTCCATAGCGGACCGTTCCAGGCGTCGGCGGTCGGCTATTATGTCGACTTCTCGAACCGGCTGCTGGCGTTTGCGAACGGCGTCGGCATCCTCGGCAACGCGCCGACGCTCAACAACGCCGGCAGCGTGCGGACCTATGGCGCGGAGGTTTCGGCGAACTACCGCGTGTTCCGGCCGCTCTCGCTGTTCGCGAGCTATTCATACACCAATGCGAAATACCAGGACACGGTCACCGATGCGGCCGGCAAGCTGCAGGTCAGCAAGGGCGATACGGTCGTCGACACGCCCAAGCACATGATCAAGGGCGAGATCGTGCTGGAACAGTCGGGCTTCACCGGGCGCGTCGGCGCGGATTATATGAGCAAGCGCTACTTCACTTATCTGAACGATCAGTCGGTGCCGTCGCGCGTGCTTGTCGATGCGAGCATCGGCTACCGGTTCGAAGGCGACGGCGCGCTGCACGGCGTGGCGATCGAGGGAAGCGTCACGAATCTGACCGACAAGAAGTACATCGCGACGATCGGCTCGAACGGCTTCACGGCCAGCGGCGACAACCAGACGCTGCTTGCGGGGGCGCCGCGGCAGTTCTTCGTCTCGTTGAAGAAGGGCTTCTGACCAAGGGAATGAGGCTGGACCGGCGGGTCCAGCCTCATTCGACCGCGCGGAGCTTGGGGCGTCCAGGCGGCGACTGGCGGAGCAGCTCGTCGACGCGTGCGGCGAGATCGGTCTGACGAAACGGCTTGGACAGGCGGATGACGTCGCCGGGCACATCCTCGCCGGCCGCGGCATAGCCCGTGACCAGAAGGGCGGGGATCCGATTGCTCGCCCCGCGCAACTCGCTGATGAGTTGCCCACCGGTCATGCCCGGCATGAGATAGTCGGTGACGAGCACGTCCGCATCGACTCCGGACCGGATCGCCGACAGCGCCTGACTCGCGGAGGCGACCTCGACGACGGTATAGCCGATATCGCGCAGCATATCGGCGGTCGCGGTCCGCACCAGGTCCTCGTCGTCGACCAGCAGGACCTTCGCCGCCCGGCGCGCAGTAACCGGCTCGGCGGCGTTCTCCGCCGGATCCACAGCCGTTTCCTCGGTCGTCGGCAGCCAAAGTTCGACCGACGTGCCCATACCCGGCTCGCTGGTCAGGCGAAGCGTACCGCCCGACTGCGCCGCAAGGCCGTGGACCATCGATAGGCCAAGCCCGGTGCCCTTGCCGATGCCCTTGGTCGAGAAGAACGGCTCGGTGGCGCGTGCGAGCGTCACCTTGTCCATGCCCACCCCCGTGTCGATCGCGGCGATCCGGATATAACGATCGGGCGCGAGCCCCACGACGTTGCGCTCGTCGACGACGGCTTCGCTGACCGTCAGCGTCAGCTTGCCGCCGCCCGGCATCGCGTCGCGCGCATTGATCGCGAGGTTGAGCAGCGCGAGTTCGAGCTGGTTGGGATCGACCCGCGCCGATGAGAGGTGGCGCGGGACTTCGAGCGCCACCGTGATCGAGGGGCCGAGCGACCTCCGGATGAGATCGACGAGCCCATCGATCAACGCACCAATGTCCACCGCCTTGGGTTGCAACGCCTGCCGCCGCGCAAAGGCGAGCAGACGCTGGGTCAACGTCGCGGCGCGCTCGGCGGCCTGCAACGCGCCGTTGATCATACGCTGCGATCGCTCGTCGTCCTTGTGACGACGTCGCAGCAGATCGAGGCTGCCGACGATGGGGGTCAGCAGATTGTTGAAGTCATGCGCAACGCCACCGGTGAGCTGGCCGATCGCATCCATCTTCTGGGCCTGCGCGAGTTGCGCGTCGGCTTCCTTGCGATCGGTGACGTCGGAGATCACGCCGGTCATGCGGAATGGTGTGCCGGCGTCGTCATAGCGGACGCGACCCTTGGCCACGACCCAGCGGGAATGCCCATCGGCAGCGTCGATCCGGAATTCGATGTCGATCGCGCCGGTCAGCGTCGCCTGGTTCATCGCGTGCGTCACTATCGTGCGCTGCTTGGCATCGACATGGCCGAGGAACGTTTCCATGCTCCAGTCGGCGCGGCCCTGGGGGTAACCGAAGATCGCATCGTGACGCAGTGTCCGGCGAGACTCGCCGGTCGACAGATCGATGTCCCAGCTCCCCATGCCCGCTGCTTCGAGCGCGATCTCCAGGCTCTCGCGCGCCGAGCGGAGTTCGCTGGTCCGGTCGAGCACGGTACGTTCGAGCGTGACCGCGACGTCACGCAACTCATATTGCCGTTGCCGTGCGGTCAGCGCAGATCGTACGGCACCGAGCATCGCCTCCGCATGCAATGGTCTTTCCAGGAGAACGACGCTGCCGAGATCGCCCAACCGTTCGGTCGCGCGCATCGTGCGCGGCGTCTTCGTCCCGTTCGACAGCACCACGAACGGAATGTCCGCCCAGGTCGGCTGCTCGGCGACCCATTGCGCCAACGCATTGGGCTCTTCGGTCGTCAGTGCCTCTTCGGTCAACAGAACGACCGCGGCACCCTTGGCGAGTTCGGTGAGCAGGTCGCGATGATCGCGACAAATCGTCGCCTCGATGCCGTTCCTGCGCAGCAGGTCTGCGGCGATTGCCGCATCGCGCCCACGCGGCGCGAGGATCAGGACCCGGTCCTCCATGTCAGGTATGGCGGTCCTGCGTTCCCATTCGGCTGGCCATCAACGTCTTCCCTTCACCCGAGAATGTCGGGACGCCGGTCAGGACGCCCTGGAATTCACGCAACGGCTCGCCGACAAGCAAACCGTTGCTACCAATCTGAAACTCCCGGATCGTCCGTTCGTGCCGTGCCGTGCGTGTTTTGATGACCGACATCGCCTGACGCACCTCGCCATACGCCTCGAAGTAGCGAAGCTGAACGATGGTATCCGACAGGTAACTGAGATCGACGTCGGAGCGGACGTCGCCGGTAATGCCGTGCAGGCCGAGGATCAGCAGGCTGACGACCCCCTTCTGGCCGAGATAGGTCAGCATCTCGTGCATCTGCAGGATCAGGAACTGCTCGTTCGGCATCGCCTGGAGATAGGCGTTAAGGCTGTCGATCACGACGACCTTGGCACCGTGATCCTCGACCGCGGCGCGTACGGCCCCGGAAAATTCGCCCGGCGACATCTCGGCGGGATCGATCGCGCGAAGCTCGAGCTGGCCGCTTTCGACGAACGGCTTCAGATCCATGCCGAGCGCCGCACTGCGCTTCAGGAGGGTCGGCAGGCGCTCGTCGAACAGGAAATAGGCCGCCCGATCCCCGCGCTTCATTGCCGCGACCATCGCCTGCACCGAGGCGGTCGTCTTGCCGACGCCGGCCGGGCCGGTCAGCAAGGTCGCGGTACCCGGAATGAGGCCACCGCCCAGCAGGCGTCGAGCTCGACCGAGCCGGTCGATACCGCCTCATCCGAATAATGCGTGACGTGTTCGGATGCGACCAACCGCGGATAGACCCGCAGACCACCGCGCTCGATCTCGAAATCATGGTAGCCGCCGCGGTACCGGACGCCGCGCATCTTGACGACGTGCATCCGACGCCGCTGGGCACCGAACCCGGACAGGGTCTGTTCCAGCGAAACGACACCGTGCGCGATGCTGTGCAGCTGGAGATCGCTGCCCGAGCCGCTCTTGTCGTCGAGGAACAGCACGGTGCAGGCGCGCGTCGAGAAGAAATGCTTGAGCGCGAGGATCTGACGGCGATAGCGGATCGGGCTTTGCGCGAGCAGACGGAGTTCGGACAGGCTGTCGATGACGACTCGCTTCGGGCGAAGCTCGTCGACCTTGGCCATCACGTCGCGGATCGTCTCGCCGAGTTCGACCTCGGACGGATGCAGCAATGTCTGCTCGTGATCCTCGCCCAAGCCATCGGCGGGCACCATCTCGAACAGAGCCAGTGAATCCAATGACCAGCCATGCGTCGTGGCAACCGCGCGCAGCTCGACCTCGGTCTCGGCAAGCGTGATATAGAGACCGGCCTCGCCCACCGACGCGCCGGCCAGGAGGAAGCCGAGCCCGAGCGTGGTCTTGCCGGTACCCGGCGTGCCTTCGATCAGGTACATCCGGTCCGGCGTCAGCCCGCCGTTGAGAATGTTGTCGAGCCCCGCAATTCCGGTCCGGGCGAGCGCCGGCAATTGTCCGTCCTGTGCCAACGCGGCGGTCCTTCCCGTCGATCGAGCGCACCGCAGGATGTGCTCCAGTTTGCCCGGCCTTAGGGGATAAGCCACCAATCGCATAGCCTTGCGCCTCGCACGGTGAACCGTGACACAGCGCGCCATCATCGCGATAAAGGACTGCATGACGCTCAAGCACTCGTTTCCGCCGGTCGCCGATGACAATGCGCGCGTGCTGGTCCTTGGTAGCCTGCCGGGCGACCGCTCGCTTGCGGCCCAACGCTATTACGCGCATCCGCAGAACCAGTTCTGGCGACTGATGTCGCCGGTGGTCGGCCATGATCTCGTCGCGCTCGCCTATGACGATCGGCTCGCGGTGTTGCGCAAACGCAGCATCGCGTTGTGGGACGTGATCGGATCCGCGAGCCGGGCTGGCAGCAGCGACGCGGCGATCGTCGATATCGAGGGGAACGACATTGCCGCCTTGGCCGCACGGCTCCCCCTGCTTCGTGCGATCGCGTTCAATGGCGGGACCGCGTTGAAACAGGGCCTCAAACTGCTCGGTCGAGACTTCGCTAGCGGGCACCGGTCGGGTCCGGCGATCGTCGCCCTGCCGTCCAGCAGCCCGCTTCACACGATCGGCCTCGCAGCCAAGCAACCGACATGGGACCAGCTTGCGACGTTCCTGCCCGATCCTTCGCGACCATAGTCGCAAGTTCGCGCGATCTTGGCGCTCGCGCCACGACCGCACCGGCGCCGTCAAGGAAAGCTGGCGAAGTTCAAGGGGCTGCGGCAAGGGCGGGACATGTCGATCGAAACGCTCATCGCCCATTATGGTCTCGCCGCGATCTTCGTTGGCGCGGGACTGGAGGGCGAAACCTCCGTCGTTACCGGCGGCCTGATCGCGCATGAAGGCCTGGTGCCGTTATGGGGCGCTGCGCTGGCGGCGGTGACCGGATCGTTCGTGGCGGACCAGCTCTTCTTTCTCGCAGGCCGGCGCTACCGCGATACTGCGCGCGTCCGCAGGATCGCGGCAAAGCCTGCGTTCGCCAAGGCGCTGGAGACGCTGGACCGGCATCCTACCGTCTTCATCCTCGGCTTCCGCTTCCTGTACGGGCTGCGCACGATCAGTCCGGTCGCGGTCGGCACCTCGCATGTACCGGCGCGGACGTTCGTGGTGCTCAACGTGATCTCGGCGGCGGTCTGGGGCGTGCTGTTCACCGGCATCGGCTATCTGTTCGGCCATAGCCTGATCGAAGCGATCGATTCCGTGATGCCGAAGCACAAGCTTCTCGGCATCGTGGGAGTCATCGCGGCGGTCGCACTGGTGATGACCGGTATCCGCTATTGGCGCCGGCGGCGGTCCAACGCCCCAGCCTGACAGGACGCGGATCGGGGTTCGTTCGGCGGCGCGCGGGACGCCTCCGAACGAACCCCGGTCGGGTGTCAGGCGATCTTTTCGAGCGGCTGGCCCGGGCGATCGGCGTAGGACCGGAAGCGGGCCGCGATCGCTTGCGTGTACGGCTTGGAGAACACCGTCGACACCGTCACGGAGTCGGCGGTGGCATGGTCGGGGGTCAGCGTCAGCAGCGTGAAGCCTTTGCCGTCCTGGTCGCAGAAGCGCACTTCGCCCTTGTTGGCGTCGGCGATCAGCGCGCCGATGCCGGGGAGCAGCGAGCCGTAGGAAGGACTGGTGATCGCGGTGCAGCCGAACTCGGCGGCGACCAGTTTGCCCGACGCGTCGTGCAGGTCGTTGGCCCATGCCGCGTGGCTGTCGCCCGACAGCACGATCGGCCGCGACTTGGCCCGCTGGAACGCGGCGTAGAGACGCTCGCGTGCGGCGGGATAGCCGTCCCAGCTGTCCAGCCCGAACGGCAGGCCCGCGCGGTACGAGGCGATCCCGGCGGCGAGCCGCTCGCGCCACATCGCGGGCAGCTTCGCCATCCGCGCGGCATAGGCGACCGGACCGAGTTGGCGTTCCATGTCGGGGCCGGCGACCTTGGCCATCACCACCTGGTTGCCAAGCACCTGCCACGGCTTCCCCGCCGCGACGGACGTGGCCATCGTCTTCTCGACCCAGGCAAGCTGGGCAGGGCCGAGCAGTTCGCGATCATTCCGCGCGCGTTCGGCCAGCATCGGTGCGTATTCGGCCGGCGTGATCGCCTCGCCTTTCGACGCGACCTGTTGGCTGCGTGCAAGCAGCCGCGTCTCGACCATCACCAGAGTCGCGAGATCGCCGAAGTCGAAGCTGCGGTTGATCGCTGCCCAGGGCTGGCCGGGCTTTGGATCGCGGATCGGCATCCATTCGAAATAGGCCTGCATCGCGGCCGCCTTGCGCGCATCCCAGTCGCCCTCGGTCTTGGGATCGTGGTTTTCGGCGCCGTGCATCCAGTCGTCATTGGCGACCTCGTGATCGTCCCACACGCAGATGAAGGCGGCACGGGCGTGTGCGGCCTGCATGTCGACATCGCGCTTCACCTGCGCGTGGCGCATGCGGTAGTCGGCGAGGCTGACGATCTCGTGGCGCGGCTCTACGAAGCGGCCGATCTTCTTGGCGATGTCGGCACCGTACCCGTCGACGCCGTATTCGTAGATGTAATCGCCGAGATGCAGCACCGCGTCGACCCGGTCGAGCTTGGCGATCGCGTCATAGGCATTGAACAACCCGCCCGCGTAGAGCTGGCACGACACGACCGCCATGACGACGTCGGCGACCTTTCCCTTGGGTAGCGTGTGGAACCGGCCGACCGGCGAGCGGGTGCCGTCCGCCGCATCGAACCAGTAGCGATATTCGCGACCCGGCAGGAGCCCGGTCGCCTCGATCTTGGCGGTGAAGTCGCGGGCGGCGCGTGCCTTGACGCTACCCGACCGGAGCGGCTTGCCGCCCTCGGTTTCGGCGACGTGCCATGTGAGCGCGATGTCGCCCGCCTGACCCGTCTCGACCGGGGTCGCGCGGGTCCAAAGGATCGCGCCGTCGACCGAGGGATCGCCGCTCGCGACGCCGTGATCGAAGCGGCTCTTTGCGGCACCGGCAGCCTGTGCGGCGGCGGCAGGCAAGGCCAGGGCGGCACCCGATCCGACGAGTTTCAGGGCATTGCGGCGGTTGATCGTCATCGGTCGGGGCTTTCGTTACGGAGTGCCCCCGCCTGCTAGGCCCGCTCGGCGACACGGCGGTGGCAACCATGTGACAATGCCATGACCAAACAGTCATCTGGCTTTCATGAAGACGCCGTCTAACCGTCATGTTCCCCGCCTAGTGCCGTCCCACGAACACGGGGGACATAATGACACGAATCTTTACGCGGCTCGCACTTGCGACGCTCGCCACGACCTGCTCGACCGCAGCGCTTGCACAAGCCAGCACGCAGGCCGAACTCCAAGCCTCCGGCGCAGCTACCGCCTCCACCGACACCTCCGACGACGAGATCCTCGTTACCGCGCAGAAGCGCGAACAGCGGATCGCCGACGTCCCCGTTACCGTCACCGCAATCACCGGCCAGAAGATGGCATCGATCGGCGTCAATTCGCTCAGCGAAGTCGCCGCGTACATCCCGGGCCTTCAGATCCAGGAGCAGAGCGCGAACAACCCTGGCTTCGTCATCCGCGGCATCACCTCCGATAACGGCTCGTCGCAGCAGGGCGCGCGCGTCACGCTCTATTACAACGGCATCGACATCAGCCGGTCGCGCGGGGCGTATCAGGACCTGTTCGATCTCGAGCGGATCGAAGTCGTGAAGGGCCCGCAAGCGACCTTGTTCGGCACCGCCGCCGCAGTCGGCGCGATCAGCCTCGTGTCGGCGAAACCGGAACCCGGCTTCTCCGGTGGGATCAACGGCACCTATGGCAATTTCGATCGCACCCAGGTGGCGGGTTTTCTGAACGCGGGCAACGACGTCCTGTCTGGCCGCCTCGCCTTCGCGTATAAATACCGCAAGGGTTATGTCCGCAACATCGCCGGCGACGCGAACGTGCCGAACCAGAACCAGGGCGGCGTCGACCAGGACGATCTGAACGGCCAGGACCAGCGCGGCCTGCGCGGGTCGCTGCGCTATCGCCCGAGCGACAGCATCACCGCCGACCTCGTCCTGACCTATGACGGCCAGCGCAACCCCGGCACCGCGTTCAAGAGCCGGGCGCATGCCCCGACCGGCGGTCAGACCGGCGATTACGGATACGCCGAACTCTCGGGCTCGCCGTACAGCCAAGCCGTGCTCGGCGCGCGCAAGCTTGGCCTCGACCGCAACGTCTATGACGCGAACCTGACGATCGCCGCGGAGCTGTCGCCGGGGATCACCTTCACCACGGTCAACGGGTATCGCCGGTTCGACGCGCTCGAGGTGTTCGATGCCGATGGTGGCCCAGCCGCCTATCTCGAATTCGCCGAGGACGCGAAGGGCGACCAGTGGAGCCATGAGAGCCGCTTCGCGTTCGAAGGGCCGAAATACCGCGCTTCGGTCGGTTGGAACGCGTTCTTTGAGAACGGCTTCCAGCGCGTCCCCTTCGCAACCGAGGAGGGCACGTATCTCGCCTGCTCAGTGTCGGCGGCCTATGCCCCGATCCGCACCCCGCTGAACGCGGTCGGCATCCCGACCGGAACGAGCTGCGTTGCCCCGAACGGGACGATCCCGGCGACACGGGCCACCGCCGCTCTGACCGGTGGCCGTGCGACCGCAATACCTTACGCAGCCGAGTTCACGAACTATGGCAACAACGACACCTATTCGGTGTTCGCCGACGCGACCTATATTCCGGTACCGGCGCTCGAACTGACCGCCGGCGCGCGCATCCTGATCGAGGATCGCCAGTCGGGCTATTCGTCGGTCCAGCCCAATTCGGTGATCCTTGCATCGCTGGGTATCCAATCCAGCCTGCTCGGCACCGTCAATACGAACGGCAACAAGTTCGTCGCGGAGAAGAGCTTCACCGCGATCCTCCCGCGCTTCAATGCGCTGTTGAAGCTGAACGCCGACGTCAATCTGTACGCCACGATCAGCAAGGGCCGCCGCTCGCCGGTCGTCCAGCTCGCGGCGCAGCGTACCGCGTTCGGTGTCGGTCCGAACCTACAGGTCGTGCCGCAGGAGAATGTCTGGAACTACGAGGGCGGCATCAAGGGGCGCGTCGGGCCGTTTAGCGGCGCCGCTTCGGTATTTTACCAGACCTATGATGGGTTCCAGGTGTCCGTCACACAGGCCGACGGATCGGCGCGCACCGAAAGCGCAGGTTCCGCGAAGAATCTGGGGGTCGAGCTCGAAGGCAATATGAAGATTGCTTCGTATCTCACTGCGTTTGCGACATTCGCCTATATCGACGGCGGCATTGCCGACAAGCCCGCCGGCTCGTTTGCCGGAAACCGCTTCCGCCTCCAGCCGGATACCACCGCATCGGGTGGCCTGACGTTGCGGCTGCCGGTCGGTGGCGCGACGCTCTATGCGACGCCGAGCATCAACTACCGCTCGAAGGTGTTCTTCGAACTCCCGAACAACCCGGCGATCAGCACGCCGGGCTACACGCTCGTGAACGCGCGCGCCGGGCTCGAGTTCGCGCAAGGCCGCTACAGCGTCGGCGGCTTCGTCCGCAACGCGACCAACAAGCGCTACCTGATCGACGCAGGCAACACCGGCGGCGGCTTCGGCATCCCGACCTACATCGCCGGTGAACCGCGCTTCTACGGAGTCGAGCTGGGCGCCAAATTCTGATCCGCGTGCAGTCCACGAGAACACCAAACTCTTTCCGGGGGGACCATCCATGACGTTCGAAACCATCTACACCGACGGCGATATCGACACCAATCCAACCGCCAATCCGCATCTCAACGACCTGATCGAGGTGCGCTATTCGCGACGCCAGACGTTGATGGGCGGGATGTCCGCCACCGCGGCCGCGGTGTTCGGCGGCATGTTGCTGACCGGGTGCGACGACGACAAGGACAACGGCGCGAGCCCCGTCACGGTCACCGCGACCGCGGGCGGCAGTTCGTCCGCCGGCCGCGTCGCGACGCTGACCGGTGCCGCGATCGGGCAGGTCGATAGCGTCACCTGGACGCAGACCGCCGGCCCCGCCATTACGCTCGCCGGCGCGACGACCACGGTCGCCACGTTCGTCGTGCCGGGTGCGGCGGCCGGTACCGTGCTGAGCTTCCTGTTCACCGCCGTGTCCGCAAGCGGACCGGTCACCGCGACCACCAGCGTGACGGTCGGCGCCGCGTCGCTCGGCTTCACGGCGGTCGCCAAGAGCCTGGCGGACGTCGTCGCCGTGCCGACCGGTTATGCCGTCACCGTGCTGTACCGGCTCGGCGATCCGATCGGCAGCGGCGTCGCCGCCTATGCCAATGACGGGAGCGACACGACATTCTCGAAGCGCGCCGGCGATCATCATGACGGGATGAGCTATTTCGGGCTGTCCGCCAGCGGCACGCCCGATGCGAACGGCAACACGCGCGGTCTGCTCGTGCTGAACCATGAGAACATCACGCAGGCGTATCTGCATCCGAACGGGCCGACCACGACGGGTGGCGTCCGTCCCGAGGCCGAAGCGCTGAAGGAGATGGAGTGCCACGGCGTTTCGGTGATCGAGATCAGCCGGGCATCCGCATGGAGCTATGTCACCACCTCGTCGTTCAACCGCCGCATCACGCCGCTGACACCGATGAGCTTTTCGGGGCCGGTACGCGGCGCCGACAGCCTGAAGACGCGCTACTCGACGGATGCGACCGCGGGTCGCGGCACGATCAACAATTGTGCCAACGGCACAATGCCTTGGCATACGTACCTAACGAACGAAGAGAACTGGGTCGGGTATTTCAAGCGCGAAGTCGGCGATGCGACGCGGCGTGCCGCCAGCGGTCCGGTCGGCGTAAAGGCCAACATCTCGTTGACGCGCTACGGCAAGGGCGAGAGCAATACCGGTGGCAACTATGGCTGGTCGACCGTCACGCCCGCTGACACGGCGAACACCGCCTATGCACGCTGGAACATCACCGCGCAGGCCGGCGCGCCTGCCGACGGCACCGGCGATTTCCGCAACGAGATCTTCCAATATGGCTGGGTGGTCGAGATCGACCCGTTCGATCCCGCCTCGACGCCGCGCAAGCGCACCGCGCTCGGCCGGATGAACCACGAGGGCTGCCAGATCGGCCGGACGATCGCCGGGGTGAAGCCTGCCTTCTACATGGGTGACGATGCGCAGAACGAATATATCTACAAGTTCGTGTCCGCCACGCCGTGGTCGGCGGCGGATGCCACGGCGGCGAACCGGCTGGCGATCGGCGATAAATATCTCGATACGGGAACGCTGTACGTTGCGAAGTTCGCAGCGGATGGTAGCGGACAATGGATGCCTTTGGTGTTCGGCCAGGGCCCCCTCACCTCAGCCAATGCCTCCTATTCGTTCGCGAGCCAGGTCGATGTGCTGATCAATACGCGTCTGGCCGCCGATGCGCTGGGCGCCACGCGGATGGATCGCCCCGAATGGACCGCGGTCAACCCGGCGACCGGCGAGATGTACTGCACGCTCACCAACAACTCGTCGCGGACCGTCGCCACCACCGATGCGTCCAACCCGCGCGCCTATGTCGATCCGAAGACGCCCACCGGCCAGACCACGGGGAACGCCAACGGCCATATCATCCGGCTTCGCGAAGTCGGCGACACGTCGGAAGCGACGACGTTCGCGTGGGATATCTATGCGTTCGGGGCAGGCAGCGACCTGGATGCGACCAACATCAACCTGTCGGGGCTTGATGCGACGAACGACTTTTCTTCGCCGGACGGGCTGTGGTTCGGCCTGCCGAGCAACGCGTCGGGGACGATCGCGCCGGTGATGTGGATCGAGACCGACGACGGTGCCTATACCGACGTCACCAATTGCATGCTGCTCGCCTCGGTGCCGGGGATCGTCAACGATGGCGGGACGCGGACCGTGACCAACACGATCGGCGCGGCGACCGGCAGTGTCACCACGCGGATCGGCAAGGCGCCGGGCGCGGCGCTTCGCCGCTTCCTCGTGGGGCCGAAAGAGTGCGAGATCACGGGGATCCACACCACGCCGGACGGGCGGTCGCTGTTCGTGAACATCCAGCATCCGGGCGAGAATGGCGGGCCGACCAACATCACGAGCAGCTGGCCCGCGAACCAGGCCGGCACGGTGACGACGCCGTCGCGGCCACGGTCTGCGACGATCGTGATCACGAAGAACGACGGCGGTGTCGTGGGGCTTTAAGGTCGCTTTTGGGGCGGGGTCGGGAGCCGGGGTCGCGGGCGTTGCGCAGCTCGACCCTGGGCTCCCGCTTTCGCTGGAGAACGGCAGCCTTTCACGCTCGCACCTCCCCTCCCGTCACCCCGGACTTGTTCCGGGGCCACCGTCCCGCATACCCTAACATCGCTAGGTTTGCGGGACCGTGGATGCCGGAACAAGTCCGGCATGACGGAAATGAGGGTGCCCGCAACGGCAGACCGACCCGAAAATGGCGACGGTTTTTATTTGAAGCGGCGCTCCCGCGGCTTATTAGATCGAGCCCGTAGGTATCCGCGCTAGGGCCTCCTGCTCGATCTTTTCCAGTTCGTCGCGGGTCTGGACGATGGCTTCGCGTTGCGCATCGAGCAGGTCGATGCGCTGGCGGCAGCGTTCGGCGAGCGCGCGCATCTGCTCCACATGCTGCGGATCCGCGTCGTACAGATCGAGGAACTCCTCGATGTCGCGCAGCGTGAAGCCGAGGCGTTTACCGCGCAAGATCAATTGCATGCGCGCCACTTCTCGCCGCGTGTAAACCCGTGTCGTGCCGATCCGGCAAGGCTCGATCAGTCCCTTGTCCTCGTAGAACCGCAGCGTGCGCGCGCTCACGCCGAGCATGCGCGAGACCTCCTGTATGCCGGTAAGATCGTCCTGACGGTCGTTCACGTAGTTGCGCCCCTCTCCCCAGACGCTGCAGCCTTGGCGGCTTCCTCTGCGACAAGTTCCTTTTTGGATAGCTTGCCGATCAGCGTCTTGGGCAGACTGTCGCGGATTTCGACCTCGCGGGGAAGCTCGATCTTGCTGATCTTGTCGCGCAGAAAATCACGCAGTTCGAGGGGGGTAGCCGCCGTCCCTTCGGCCAGCACGACGAACGCCTTGGGCGCCTGGCCGCGATAGGGGTCGGGAACGCCGATCACCACCGCCTCAAGCACCGCGGGATGCTCGTACAGCGCCTCCTCGATCACGCGCGGATAGACGTTGTAGCCGCCGCACAGGATCAGGTCCTTGATCCGGTCGACGATGAAGAGATAACCGTCCGCGTCGAGATGGCCGACGTCGCCGGTCCGTAGCGCGCCGTCCGCGAACAGGTCGGCGGTAGCAGCAGGCTTGTGCCAATAGCCTTGCGTGACCTGAGGACCGCGGGCGCAGATCTCGCCATTCTCGCCGATCGGCAGCAGCCGGGTCGGGTCCTCGCGGTCGCGGATCTCGATCGTCGTACCGGGAAAGGGCAACCCAGCTGATCCTGGCTTGTTGACGCCGTCGATCGGGTTGCAGGTGATGATTGGCGAGGCTTCGGACAGACCATATCCCTCGACCAGCTTTGCGCCGGTGGCCGTCTCGAAGGCTACACGGACTTCGGCCGGCAGCGGCGCGCCGCCCGAGATGCACGCGTGGATCGAGGACAGGTCGATCTTTTGCGCCGCGGAAGCGGTGGTGATTGCCGCGTAGATGGTCGGCACGGCGGGGAAATAGCTCGGTTTGGTCCGCGCGATCGTTTTGAGCAATTGCTGCAATTCGAAGCGAGGCAGCAGGATCATCTGCGCGCCGCTGCGGATCGAATAGGTCAGCACGGTGGTCAGCGCGAAGACGTGGAACAGCGGCAGCGCGCCCATCACCCGGTCCTGTTCGGGCCGTTCGCCGCCGACGAACACCACCATCGCATCCGCGTTGGAGACGAGATTGGCATGGCTCAGCATCGCCGCCTTGGGCTCGCCGGTCGTGCCGCCGGTATATTGCAGCACGGCGACCTCGTCGGGCGATACCGCGACCGGGGCCGGTGCGCCCTTCGCCTTGAGCAGCGAGTCGAATGTGCAGTGGCGCGCGTCGCTGGGGGCGTTGGCGATCTCGGCGCGCTTGAAGAGGCGGTAGGCGATCGACTTCACCGTCGGCAGCGCGCCTGCGATCGGGCAGGTGATGACGTGCTTCACGCCCATCTGGCCGGCGACCTTCAGGACGCGCGCATGGATCTCGGTGATGTCGCAGGTGGCGATGATGGTCGCGCCCGAATCCTCGAGCAGGTGCGCCAACTCGCGCTCGACATAGAGCGGGTTGACGTTGACGACGATCCCGCCGGCCTTGAGGATCGCGAAGAACAGCACCGGGTAATAGGGCGTGTTAGGCAGGCAGAGCGCGACGCGCGTGCCCTTCACGACGCCGTGATCCTGGAGCCCCCGTGCCGCGCGCGCGACCTGTTCGCCGAGCTCGGCATAGGTCATCGTACGGCCCATGAAATCGAGCACCGTCCGCGCGCCGAATCGCTCGACCGAGCGGTCGAGCATGTCGCCGAGCAACCGCGGCTCGCCGAGCAGGGGCATGCCGATTGCGACTCCGGTGGTATTCTGCATCTCGCTCTCCAAAACCCGGTGCGCTTGTAAACCCATATTGTCGGGCGCTTCACCTTGACGTAAAGGTGAGGTATCGCACCTTAAGGGTAACCCGCAAGCGTTAAGCGGACCGATTGCATTATAGAGAGGATCATCGTGACCAACGTCGTCATCGCCGGGTACGCCCGTTCGCCGTTCCACCTCGCCGGCAAGGGCGAGCTCGCCCGCGTCCGTCCGGACGATCTCGCCGCGCAGACAATTCGCGGGTTGCTCGACAAGACCGGCGTCGATCCCGCCGAGATCGAGGACATCATCCTTGGCTGCGCCTTCCCCGAGGGCGAGCAGGGCCTGAACGTCGCCAAGCTGATCGCGCAGATCGCCGACCTGCCGATCTCGGTCGGTGGCATGACGGTCAACCGGTTCTGCGGATCCTCGATGAGCGCGATTCACATCGCGTATGGCCAGATCGCGGTCGGCGCGGGCGAGGCGTTCATCTGCGCCGGGCTCGAATCGATGAGCCGCGTGCCGATGGGTGGCTACAACCCCCTGCCCAACCCCGCGCTCGCGAAGAAGAGCGCCGGCGCGTACATGGGCATGGGCGAGACCGCCGAGAACGTCGCGCGCCAATACCAGATCACGCGCGCCGAGCAGGACGCGTTCGCGGTGAAGAGCCAGGACAAGGCCGCTGCCGCGCGCGCCGATGGCCGGCTGTCGGACGAGATCGTGACGATCCAGACCAAGGCAGGCCCAGTCAGCCAGGACGGGACGATCCGCGCCGGTACGACGACCGAAGCGCTTGCGGGCCTGAAGCCTGCGTTCAGCAGCGATGGTTCGGTGACAGCCGGTACGTCCTCGCCGCTGACCGATGGCGCGTCCGCCGTGCTGGTCACGTCTGAGGAGTTCGCCAAGAAGCACGGCCTGACGATCCTCGCGCGGATCAAGTCGATCGGCGTGTCGGGTTGCGCGCCCGAGACTATGGGGCTCGGCCCGATCGGTGCGTCGAAGAAGGCGCTGGAGCGCGCGGGCATCACCGTCGCCGACCTCGACGTGGTCGAGATCAACGAGGCGTTCGCCAGCCAGGCGATCGCCTGCATCCGCGATCTCGGGCTGAAGGACGAGACGATCAACCTCGACGGCGGCGCGATCGCGATCGGTCATCCGCTGGGCGCGACCGGTGCGCGCATCGTCGGCAAGGCGGCTTCGCTGCTGTCACGCGAGGGGGGCCGCTACGCGCTTGCCACCCAGTGCATCGGCGGCGGTCAGGGCATCGCTACGGTGCTGGAGCGCGCATGATGGTCGATGCTGTAAAGAAGGTCTGCGTCATCGGCGCAGGCGTGATGGGCGCGGGTATTGCGGCGCAGATCGCCAATGCCGGCATTCCTGTGCTGCTACTCGACATCGTACCGCGCGACTTGCCTGAGGGCGGCGACCGCGATGCGGTGGCCAAGGGCGCGGTCGCCAAGATGCTCAAGACCGACCCCGCGCCCTTCATGTCGAAGCGTGCGGCCAAGCTGGTCGAGACGGGCAACATCGACGATCACCTCGACCGCGTCGCCGAGTGCGACTGGATCGTCGAGGCGATCGTCGAGCGGCTCGACATCAAGCAGTCGCTCTACGCCAAGCTGGAAACGCTCAAGCGTCCCGGCACCGCGGTGTCGTCGAACACCTCGACGATCCCGCTCGGGCACCTCGTCGAAGGCCGGTCTGACCAGTTCAAGGCCGACTTCCTGATCACGCACTTCTTCAACCCGCCTCGCTACATGCGGCTGGTCGAGATCGTGCGCGGTGCTCACACCGACGTCGCGGTTGCCGAGAAGGTCGAGGATTTCGTCGATCGCTTCATGGGCAAGCGGATCGTCCGCGCGAAGGACACGCCGGGCTTCATCGCCAACCGCATCGGCACCTATTGGCTGGCGATCGCGATCAACGCGGCGATGGACCAGGGGCTGACCGTCGAGGAGGCCGACCAGATTGGCGGCCGGCCGATGGGCGTGCCCAAGACCGGCATCTTCGGGCTCGTCGATCTCGTCGGCGTCGACCTGATGCCGCTGCTGACCAAGAGCCTGTCGTCGACGCTGCCCGCGGGCGATCCCTATTTCGACACGGTGCGCGACATGGCGCTGGTCGACAAGATGATCGCCGACGGCTTTACCGGCCGCAAGGGCAAGGGCGGCTTCTACCGCTTCGACAAGGCGACGCGCACGAAGCTCTCGCTCGACCTTTCGACCGGCGAATACCGGCCCGAGGCGAAGCCCGCGGAGCTGCCCGGCAAGACCGGCAAGGACCTCGCCGCGCTGATCGCCGAACCCGGCAAAATCGGCACCTATGCCTGGACGATCCTCGGCAGCGTGCTGTCCTACGCCGCGATGCTCGTCGGCGAGGCGACCGACGACATCATCGGCATCGATGACGCGATGAAGCTCGGCTATAACTGGAAATACGGGCCGTTCGAACTGATCGACCGGATGGGGCCGAGCCTGCTCGCGCAGCGTCTGGCCGCCGAAGGCCGCGACGTACCCGCGATCCTGAAGACTGCGGGCGACCGTCCGTTCTACCGCGTCGAGGACGGCAAGCGTCAGTATCTCACCACCGCCGGCGACTATGCGGATGTCCCGCGTGGCGAAGGCGTCGAACTGCTCGAGGACATCAAGCTCCGCTCGCAGCCGATCCTGACGAACCTGTCGGCGTCGCTCTGGGATGTCGGCGACGGCGTCGCGGCGCTCGAGTTTCACACCAAGATGAACGCGCTTGACGATCAGGTCGTGGCGTTGATCGAGGAGGCGATCCCGGTCGTCCGCGAGCGGTTCAAGGCGCTCGTGGTCTATAACGAAGCCGCGAACTTCTCGGCGGGTGCGAACCTTGGTGCGGCGATGTTCGCAGTCGGTGCAGGCCTGTGGGACATGGTCGAGGGCAGCGTCGCAAAGGGTCAGCAGGCGTACAAGGCGCTGAAATACGCCCCCTTCCCCGTCATCAGCGCGCCGGCGGGCCTCGCACTCGGTGGCGGCTGCGAGATGCTGCTCCATTCGGACGCGGTACAGGCGCATGCCGAGACTTATGCAGGCCTTGTCGAATGCGGCGTCGGTCTCGTCCCCGGCTGGGGCGGCAATGGCGAAATGCTCGATCGCTGGACCAAGTCGGGCATGCTGCCCAAGGGCCCGATGCCGGTGCTGACCACGGTGTTCACGAGCATCTCTACCGCGGTCGTCGCCAAGTCGGCGGCGGAGGCCAAGGAGATGATGATCCTGCGCAAGGACGACGGCATCACGATGAACCGCGACCGGTTGCTGGCGGATGCCAAGGCCAAGGCGCTGTCGCTGGTCGAGGGTTATGCCGCGCCTGAGAAGCCGACCTTCCGCCTTGCTGGCGAGAGCGGCCGGACGGGGTTGAACATGGCGGTGGCGGACTTCCACAAGAAGGGCATGGCGACCGAGTACGACCTGGTCGTCGCGGATCGTCTCGCCGAAGTGCTGACCGGTGGCGAGGCCGATCTGGTCGACACCGTGACCGAGGACCAGTTGCTCGACCTCGAGCGCGCGGCGTTCATGGCGAGCGTCAAGGATCCACGGACGCAGGCGCGAGTCGTCCACATGCTGCAAACGGGTAAGCCACTGCGGAACTGAGCTTCGTTCCCCCGCCTACGCGGGGGAACGACTATCATGTGAACACTTTTTCACCGGCTGGAATCAGTAAGAAGACTTGACTTGTCTTCGTACAAAACTAGGGCGGTCGGTGAGTGCCGTATACGGCAACGGGGTCGCGCTAACGTCGCTGGCCTTACGAGACATTAACGACCGTACATATACGGCGTACCAGCAAATCTAGGAGAGGATAGACGATGTCCCTGATGCTTATCGCCGCCATGCTCGCCGGCGCGCCCGCGACCGCAGAGACCGTGATCGGTCGGTGGAAGACCGAAACCCACAACGCGATCGTCGAGATCAGCCGCTGCGGCCCGTCCATCTGCGGCAAGATCCTCACCTCCGACGCACTGCGCGCGAACCCTTCGATGAAGGACGCGAACAACGCCAATACCGCGCTGCGCAATCGTCCGGTCCAGGGCATGCAGATGCTCAGCGGGTTCAAGCCCGACTCCGGTGGCGTATGGAGCAGCGGCCAGGTCTACAATGCCGAGGACGGCAAGACCTATAGCGGCAAGATCACCCCCGTCGGCGCGAACCAGCTCAAGCTGCGCGGCTGCGTCTTCTTCCCGCTCTGCAAGACCCAGACTTGGACTCGCGTGCGCTGAGGCGCTGCCTCCTACTCATAAAACCAGTATCTTAGCTTAGGACTCTCCCATGTTGTTTCGTACCAAGGCCCCGTTGCTGGCCGTCACTGCGCTCGTCTCCGCGTTTGGCTTCGAGAGCGCCGCCTCCGCCAACGCCTTCTATCTGCAGTCGCAGTCCGCGCGCGGCACCGGCCGGGCGTTTTCGGGTGAGGCCGCCGACACCGGTGCCGCGTCCTTGTGGTGGAACCCCGCCGCGATCGCCGGCATCCGCGACGGCAGCGCCGCCATCGCCGCGACCGTGATCCGGCCAAAGGGCGACGTGGTCGACAACGGCACCGTGATCGGCCGCCCGACCTTCTCGGCCACGGGACAGCGGAACGGTACCAATTTCAGCCCGATCGGCGGCAACCGGATTTCCAGCGATCCGATCAACAACGGCGTTGTCCCGTCGGGTGCGATCGCCTATCCGCTGACCGATCGCATCGCGATCGGCGTCGCGGTGACGTCGCCGTTCAGCTTCACCACCAACTACGAAGCCAATAGCTGGGCACGCTACACCGCGGACAAGACCCGGCTGCGCACGATCGACATCCAGCCCTCGATCGGTGTCGCGGTCACCGACTGGCTGCGGGTCGGCGGCGCGCTCAACATCGAATATACCGATGCGATCCTCAACAACGCGCTGCCCAATCTTTCGGCCGCGCAGCCGGACGGCTTCCAGGAGCTGAAGGGCGATGGCTGGGATCTCGGCTGGACCGCGGGCGTCCAGCTGCACAATGACTTCGCGACCGTCGGCATCAGCTACAAGTCGAGCATCCGCCACAAGCTGAAGGGCAACCTGGACATCACCGGGCTGGTCGGCCCGCTGGCCAGTTCGAACGTTTCGATCGACGGCGCCAGGGCGAGCTTCAATACGCCCGGTCAGGTGATCGTCGCCGGCCGTTTCCGCGGCACCGACAAGCTGACGCTCAATGCACAGGTCATCGCGTATAACTGGAGCAAGTTCGACACGATCGATCTCGGCGCGCCGCTAAACACGGCGATCCCCGAGAATTATCGCGATAGCTGGAGCCTGGCGGGCGGGATCGACTATGACGTCACCCCGAAGGCGACGTTGCGTGCGGGCATCCAGCGCGCGAAGACGCCGACCCAGGACGGGCAGCGCGACGCGCGCGTGCCCGATGCCAACCGCTGGACCTATGCGGCCGGCGGCAGCTACCAGCTAACCCCGCGCATGGCGTTCGACCTGGGTGCGAACTATATCGACTTCAGCGACACGACGATCGATCGCGTCACTGCTGCCTATGCCGGCACCGCCGTGCAGACGCCGATCCTGACCAAAGGCCTGCTCCAGAACGCGCATGCCATCGAGGTATCGCTCGGTGGTCGCCTGACGTTCTAAACGGGCGCGCGCAGGCTTCGGTTTTGGGCAGCATCCACCTCGGTTTCGGCCGGGGTGGATGTCATTTTCCGGGCCCGGATTGCTCGTCGACCAGCGTCAGCCCCTCCGCGTAAACGCCCTGCTTGGCCGCATAGGCCGCCGCCGACATGGTCAGCCCGGCGATCACCTCCGGCGACAACTCCCGTACCGCTTTCGCCGGCGACCCGACGATCAGGCTCCCCGCCGGAAACACCTTCCCCTCCGTCACCAGCGCGTTCGCACCGATCAGGCAATCGTCGCCGATCACCGCGTTATTGAGGACAGTCGCGCCCATCCCGACCAGCACGTTGCTGCCGACCGTGCAGCCGTGGAGGATCGCGTGGTGGCCGATCGTGCACCCCTCGCCCACGGTCAGCGGCGCACCCGGATCGGAATGCAGCATCGCGCCCTCCTGGATATTGGTGCGCGCGCCGACGAGGATCGGTGTGTTGTCCGCGCGGATCACCGCGCCGAACCAGACGCTGGCGCTCTCGCCCAGATGCGCGTCGCCGATCACGTCGGCGGACGGCGCGACCCAGACGTCGTCGGCCAAGGTCGGGCGTTTTCCCTCGATCGCGTAGAGCGGCATCAGGCGGCGTCCTTTTCCTTCACGCGCTCCCGATAGGCGTGGAGCAACGGCTCGGTATAGCCGCTCGGCTGCGTCAGGCCATCGAACACGAGCGCTCGGGCTGCCTGAAAGGCGAGGCTGTTGTCCTCGTTGCCCGCCATCGGCCGATACAGCGGATCGCCCGCATTCTGCGCATCGACCTTCGCCGCCATCCGCCGCAGCGCCGCGTCCGCCTGCGCGGGCGTCGCGATACCGTGGAGCAGCCAGTTCGCCATGTGCTGCGAACTGATCCGCAGCGTCGCGCGGTCCTCCATCAGACCGATATCGTGGATATCGGGCACCTTCGAACAGCCGACCCCCTGATCGACCCAGCGCACGACATAGCCGAGTATCCCCTGCGCGTTGTTCTCCAACTCCTCGCGCACTTCGTCCGGCTGCCAGTTATGCCCGGTCGCCACGGGAATCGTCAGCAGCGCGTCGAGCGAGGCGATCGGTTCCGCCTTGCGCTCCGCCTGCCGCGCGAACACGTCGACGCGGTGGTAATGCGTCGCGTGGAGCGTCGCGGCGGTCGGCGACGGCACCCAGGCGGTGTTCGCGCCGGTCATCGGATGCGCGATCTTCTGCTCGAGCATGTCCGCCATCCGGTCCGGCGCGGCCCACATGCCCTTGCCGATCTGTGCCTTGCCGCTGAGCCCGCAGGCGAGCCCGATCTGGACGTTGCGGTCCTCGTACGCCTTGATCCAAGCCGACGTCTTCATCTCGCCCTTGCGGATCATCGGGCCTGCTCGCATCGACGTGTGCATCTCGTCGCCGGTGCGATCGAGGAAGCCGGTGTTGATGAACACCACCCGGTCCTTCACCGCGGCGATGCAGGCCGCGAGATTGGCGGAGGTGCGCCGCTCCTCGTCCATCACGCCGACCTTGATCGTGTGCCGCGCGAGGCCGAGCAGGTCCTCGATCGCGTCGAACAGGCGGTTGGTGAACGCGGCTTCGTCTGGGCCGTGCATCTTCGGCTTGACGATGTAGATCGAGCCCGCACGGCTGTTGCGTATCGGGCCGTCGCTCTTGAGATCGTGCAAGCCGATCAGCGACGTGACGATGCCGTCGAGAATGCCCTCCGGCGCCTGCCTCCCGTCCGGAAGCAGAATCGCGGGCGTCGTCATTAGGTGGCCGACATTGCGCACGAACATCAGGCTCCGACCGGGAAGCGTGAAGGCGCTGCCGTCTGGGGCGGTGTACTGCCGGTCTTGTTCGAGCGACCGCGTAACGGTGCGACCGCCCTTCTCGAAACTCGCGGTCAGGTCACCCTTCATCAGCCCGAGCCAGTTGGCATAGGCGGCGACCTTGTCCTCGGCATCGACCGCGGCGATCGAATCCTCGAGATCGGCGATCGTGCTGAGTGCGGATTCGAGCACTACGTCGGCAAGGTTCCCCGGGTCGTCGCGACCGATCGGATGATCAGGATTGATGACAAGTTCCATGTGCAGCCCATTGTGGCGCAAAAGGATATTGTTACCGGCATGGCCGACCAACTGGCTCGGCTCGGCGAGCGGCGGCACGCCACCAGTCGAGTCGCTCCACGATCCGCTCGCCAGCGGCACCGCATCGTCGAGAAACGCCTTCGCCCAAGCAATCACCTTCGCACCGCGTTCGGCGTCGTAGCCCTTGCCCGACGTTGCGCCGGGGATCGCGTCCGTGCCGTAGAGCGCATCGTAGAGACTACCCCAGCGCGCGTTGGCGGCGTTGAGCAGGAAGCGCGCATTGAGGATCGGCACCACGAGCTGCGCACCCGCCAGCGCGGCGACCTCCGCATCGACGTTGGCCGGCGCGACGGCGAAGGGTGCGGGTTCGTCGACCAGATAGCCGATCTCGCGCAGGAAAGACTGATACTCGGCCTGTTCGATCGGCTTGCCGGCGCGCGCGTCGTGCCAGGCGTCGATCTTTGCCTGAAGGTCGTCGCGGACGGCGAGCAGCGTCGCATTTTCGGGTGCGAACCGCGCATAGATATCCGCCACACCCTGCCAGAACGACGTCGCATCGAGCCCCGTGCCCGGCAGCGCCTGCGTCTCGATGAAGTCCACCAGCGACGCGGCGACCTTCAGGCCTGCCTTTTCAACCATCTCGGCCATGCTGCTCTCCTATCCTCTTTGCGCGACAATAGACGACCGCCACCTTCGCCACTAGACACCATAAACCGAAAGCTGTTGATCGCCTGGAGAATGAATGGACCCCGACATCGTCCTCTTTGCCGAAGTCGTCCGCACCGCCAGCCTCAGCGCGGCCGGACGATCGCTCGGCATATCGCCGGCGATGGTGTCGAAGCGGATCGCGCGGCTGGAGGCGCGGCTCGGCGTCCGCCTGCTCAACCGCACCACACGCCGCCTCGACCTGACGCCACGCGGCGCAGCGTATCACCGCGACATGGTCGAAATTCTCGCCGCGATCCGCGACGCCGAGGCGCGCGTATCGGACCGCGCCGACACGCCCGCCGGACCGCTGCGGATCAGCGCGCCCACCTCGTTCGGCCGCCTCCACATCGCACCGCACCTGAAGCCGTTTCTCGACGCGTACCCCGGACTCGAACTCGACCTCGATCTGTCCGACGGTTTTGCCGACGTGATCGGCGACCGGCTCGACCTGGCGATCCGGATCGCGCCGGCCGTCCCGCCAAGCCTGACGGGATATCGCCTCGCCGACAGCCGCCGCGTCCTGTGCGCCGCGCCCAGCTACAGCCCGCCGCGCGACCCCGCCGACCTCACGCAACACCGGCTGCTTGCCGCGAAGGGCCAGATGCCGTGGCGGCTGACCGGGCCGGACGGCGACCTGACGATCGACCGCGCAAGCTACGTCGCCACCAATTCCAGCGAGGTCGTCCGCGAACTCACGCTGGCCGGCGTCGGCATCGCGTTACGCTCGCTATGGGACGTCAGTGCCGATCTCGCGAGCGGCCGACTCGTCCGCGTGCTGCCGGAGCTCGCGGGCTCGGCGGACGTCGGAATCTACGCGGTCCACGCACGCGGGCCGGTGTCGTCGGGCACCACCGCGCTGCTTGATTACCTGCGCGCGCTCTGGTCGCCGATACCGCCGTGGGAGTCCTGAACGAGGTCGATCGTCACCGCATCGATCCGCCGCAGCATCGCCACGAACTGCTCCACCTCGCCCTTCGAAAACCCCGAGAAAATCCGCCGTTCGAGATCGAGCGCTTTGGGCGCCACCGATGCATACAGCGTATGCCCGTCGTCGGTGAGCTTCAGCAGGTGCGACCGCCGATCCTCGGGGTTCGCGTGCCGCTGCATCAGCCCGCGCTCGACCAAGGCGATCGCCGCGCGGCTGACCGTCACCTTGTCCATCCGCGTCTGCTGGCCGATCTGCTGCTGCGAGATGCCGCCCGCTTCGGCCACCACCGTCACCAGCCGCCACTCCGGAATCGTTAGCCCGAACAGCGCCTCATACGTGTCCGCCACCGCCTCGCTGACGAGGTTCGACGTGATCGACAGACGATACGGAATGAAATCGTCCAGAACGAGTGCGCGGGCTGCGTCAGAGTTGGGCATCCCGAAATCGTAACGATTGACACCAGTTGTTCAAGCGGCCAGATTGGTAACAACGGATACCAATTTTGAGGATCGAGTCATGGGCACGACTGGGAACGACCAGATGGACGTCAATCCGATGGGGCTCGACGGGTTCGAGTTCGCCGAGTTCACCTCGCCCGATCCCGACCGTATGGCCGCGCAGTTCGAACAGTTCGGCTTCGTCGCGGCCTCGACCCACCCGACCAAGGCTGTGACCCGCTACAAGCAGGGCCGGATCAACCTGCTGCTCAACCGCGAGGACGGCGGGCACGCGGCCGCGTTCCGCACCGATCATGGACCGTCCGCCAGCGGCATGGCATTCCGCGTTCACGACGCCAAAGAGGCATTCGACGCGGCCCTGTCGCGCGGCGCGAAGGCGGCGGATGCCAGCACGGGTGCGCTCGGCGAGGGCAGCTATGTGCTCGAAGGGATCGGCGGTTCGCTGCTGTATCTGGTCGACAAGCATGGTGCGGCGGGCAGCCTGTACGAAGACTGGAACCAGGTTCCCGGCGCGGCCGAGGCGGAAGCTGCCAACAACGTCGGCCTCGACCTGCTCGATCACCTCACGCACAATGTGAAGCGCGGCCAGATGCGGACCTGGGCGGAATTCTACAGCCAGATCTTCGGCTTCGAAGAGCAGAAATATTTCGACATCAAGGGCAAGGCGACCGGCCTGTTCAGCCAGGCGATGATCGCCCCCGACCGCGCGATCCGCATTCCGCTGAACGAGAGCCAGGACGACAAGAGCCAGATCGAGGAGTTCCTCAAGGATTACAACGGCGAGGGCATCCAGCATCTGGCGTTGACCACCGACAATATCTTCGAGACCGTCGAGAAGCTGCGCGCGCGCGGCGTCAAGCTGCAGGACACGATCGAAACCTATTACGAACTCGTCGACAAGCGCGTGCCGAACCACGGCCATGACCTCGAACGCCTGCGCCGCAACCGGATCCTGATCGACGGCAATGTCGGCGAGGAAGGGCTGTTGCTGCAGATCTTCACCGAGAATATGTTTGGGCCGATTTTTTTCGAGATCATTCAGCGCAAGGGGAATGAGGGCTTCGGCAACGGCAATTTCCAGGCGTTGTACGAGAGCATCGAGCTGGATCAGATCCGCCGTGGGGTTATCACGGTCGACGCCTGATCGAGGATCGAAGCGCAGCTTCGGCCGAGATGCGGCGCGCAGGCGCTGCCGTCGACCGGCCGGCGCGGACGGAGCCGCCCCACAGGGCGCGGCATCGCCGCGACCGACGGGGCTGCGGCAAGCAAGAGTTTGAACGGCCGGCGGTCCGGGCGTTGATCGGAACAGGTGACGGAGAGGAAGCCATGACAATCCACCAGCCGACCAACGCCGCAGGCGAGACCGCCGGCCAGAGCGAGTACATCCTCGGCTTCGGCAACCACGTATCGACCGAGGCCGTCACGGGCGCGCTGCCGGTCGGCCGCAACTCCCCCCAGCGTCCCGCCTTCGGGCTCTACACCGAGCAGCTCTCCGGCACCGCGTTCACCGCGCCGCGTCACGAGAACCGCCGCAGCTGGCTCTACCGGATGCGCCCGACCGCCGAGCATCCGCCGTTCGAGCACTATGCCGGCGCCACGCGGTTCGCGCCCGGCACCACCGACGCGCCGCTCGCGCCCAACCGGCTGCGCTGGGATCCGATCGGCGACCCCGCCCCCCGCACCGACCTGATCGACGGCATGACGACGATGCTCGCCAACCGCGATCCCGCCGATCTCGAAGGCGTCGCGCTCCACGCCTACGCCGCCAATGCCGACATGACGGAGCGCGTGTTCATGGATGCGGACGGCGAATTGCTGTTCGTGCCGCAGAGCGGACGGCTGCGATTGCTGACCGAGCTCGGCCGGATCGATATCGCCCCCGGCCAGATCGCGCTGATCCCCCGCGGCGTCCGGTTCCGCGCCGAACTCCCCGATGGCGAAGCACGCGGCTATGTCGCCGAAAATTACGGCGCGCTGTTCCGCCTGCCCGATCTCGGCCCGATCGGTGCCAACGGCCTTGCCAACCCGCGCGATTTCGAGACTCCGGTCGCGTGGTTCGAGGATCGCGACGAACCGGTCGAGGTCGTCCAGAAGTTCATGGGATCGCTATGGACCACGACGCTCGATCACTCGCCGCTCGATGTCGTCGCGTGGCACGGCAACCTCGCGCCGTGGCGCTACGACCTGTCGCGGTTCAACACGATCAACACGGTCAGCTTCGACCATCCCGATCCGTCGATCTTCACGGTGCTGACCTCGCCCAGCGACGTGCCCGGCCGTGCCAACGCCGACTTCGTGATCTTCCCGCCGCGCTGGATGGTCGCGGAGGGGACGTTCCGCCCGCCATGGTTCCACCGCAACGTCATGTCTGAGGCGATGGGGCTGATCGCCGGCGCGTATGACGCGAAGGCGGAAGGGTTCGCGCCGGGTGGGATTTCGCTGCACAATCTCATGTCCGGCCACGGCCCGGATCTCGCGAGCTGGCAGGGCGCGAGCGGCGCGGATCTGAAGCCGCACAAGATCGAGGGCACGATGGCGTTCATGCTGGAGAGCTGCTGGCCGTACAAGCCGACCGCCTATGCGCTGGAACATTCGCAGCTGGATTATGACGCGGTCTGGTCAGATTTCCCCAAGGCGGTGCTGCCCAAGTGAGCCTGATGCTGCACGGCTATTGGCGCTCGACCACCGCCTACCGCGTCCGCATCGCGCTGGCGTTGAAGGGGGTCGGGTACGCGCAAGTGACGCACGACCTCCGCAAAGGCGCGCAGCGTGACGCGGGATATCGCGCGCTCAATCCGCAAGCTTTGGTGCCGGCACTGGAAACCGACGGCGCGGTACTGACGCAGAGCCCGGCGATCCTCGAATGGATCGATGAGACCTATTCCGAGCCGCCGTTGTTGCCGTCCGATGCAACCGGCCGGGCTGTCGTTCGTGCGATGGCGGCGACCATTGCCTGCGACATTCACCCGGTGAACAATCTGCGCATTCTGACCATGCTGCGCGCCGAGTTCGGGGCCGACGAGGCGGCCGTGAGCCGCTGGATCGCACGCTGGATCGGCGACGGGTTTGCCGCGCTGGAGACGTCGATCGCGCAGCATGGCGACGGCTTCGCGTTCGGGGCGACGCCGACGATCGCCGACTGTCATCTGGTGCCACAGGTTTACTCGGCCGAGCGGTTCGCGGTCGATCTCTCGCCCTACCCGTATCTCAAGGCCGCAGCCGACACCGCACGCGCCCTCCCCGCCTTCGCCGCCGCGCATCCGAACCGGCAACCCGACGCCGACCCAGCATGAGCGACGGCGAACGGCTGACCGCCACGCCGGGCGGCATCAAACTCGCGCCGCTCGATGCGGTTGCGGAAGGCAAGGCGCGGAACTTTGTCCTTCAGATGCGCGCCGGCCGTTTCCATGGCTTCGTCGTCCGTAAGGATGACGCGGTCTTCGGCTATGTCGATCGCTGCCCGCATATGGGGCTGCCGCTTGCGCAGGTGCTCGACGAGTATCTCACGCCGCGCGGTGACCTGATCGAGTGCAGTTGGCACTCCGCGCTGTTCGCGATCGAGAGTGGCGCGTGCGTCGGCGGACCCTGTGGCGGGGCACATCTGACGCCGTGGCCGGTCGCGGTGGTCGATGGGATGATCGTCACCACAGGCTGACGCCGGTGCCGCGTTGCGCTAAGGGACGGCGCCTCACCCCTGCATGATAGACCGATGACCGAAATCCTGCCCATCCGCGTCGTGGCGCTGTACCGCTTCACGCCGTTTCCCGACATCGCCGCGATTCAGCCGCTGCTCGCGCACGTATGCTGCTCGAACGGGGTGAAGGGCACGCTGCTGCTTGCCGCGGAGGGGATCAACGGCACGATCGCCGGGACCGAGGCCGGGATCGACGCTGCGCTCACGCACATCCGCGCGCTGCCGGGATGTGCCGACCTCGACATCAAGGAGTCGCGCGCGGCGACGATGCCGTTCCACCGGATGAAGGTGCGGCTCAAGCGCGAGATCGTGACGATGGGCGAGCCGGCGATCGATCCGCTGGAGGGTGTCGGCCATTATGTCGAGCCGGCGGACTGGAACGCGCTGATCGCCGAGCCGGGCACGATCGTGATCGACACGCGCAACGATTACGAGGTCGCGGTCGGCACGTTCGCCGGCGCGGTCGATCCGAAGACCCGGACGTTCCGGGACTTCCCGGCGTGGTTTCGCGAGCACCGGGAAGAGTTGGTCGGCGACGGCCCGCCAACCAAGATCGCGATGTTCTGCACCGGCGGCATACGCTGCGAGAAGTCGACCGCGTTCCTGAAGGCGGAGGGGCTCGACGAGGTCTATCACCTGAAGGGCGGCATTCTGAAATATCTGGAGACCGTGCCCGAGGCGGAGAGCCTGTGGGAGGGGGAGTGTTTCGTGTTCGACCAGCGGGTTGCGGTCGGGCACGGGCTGGAACTCGGCAGCCACGTGCTATGCCACGCGTGCCGGATGCCGGTTAGTGTCGAGGATCGCGCCTCGCCATCATACGTCGAGGGGATCAGCTGCCCCGCCTGCCATGACGCGCGAGACGAGTCCCAGCGGGCCGGGTATGCAGAGCGCGAACGCCAGGTGCGATTCGCCGAAGCGCGGGGCGAAACCCATGTCGGCGCGGTGCTCCCCAAGATGCAAGGAACAGATGACCACCACACCCCCTCGCTGTCATCCTGACGAAAGTCAGGAACCAGAGTAACGGGTGGCACCTTTGTGGCTCTGGATCCTGACTTTCGTCAGGATGACAAGGTTTAGGTGGTGGATTCGGATGCGTGCGGGCGGTCGGCGAAACGCGCCGCCAACTCTGCGTTGCCCTGTGATACGGCCAGTGAGTGCACGCTATTCCCCGCCGCATCCGCAATCGTCGGGTCAGCACCGTGCTCCAGCAACAGGTCGATGATTGCCGTCTTGTTCACTAGCGCGGCCATCATCAGCGCGGTCTGGCCGACACCATTTCGTCGGTTCACATCCGCGCCTGCGTCAAGCAGGATCTGGGCGATCTCGGTATAGCCCTTGAAGCAGACGCCCATCAGCGCGGTATTGCCGCGCGCGTCCGCGGCGCCATCGACTTGCGCGCCGGCGGCCAGCAGAACCTCGGTGGCTTCGGCCTGGCCGTTGTAGCTGGCGATCACCAGCGGCGTATAACCTTTCGCGTCGGTCACCTCGATATCGACGCCCGCCTGCAACAGCGCCGGGATCATCTCGCGGCGCCCCGTCCGAGCGGCGTCGAACATCAGCTCCACCAACCGCTCCATCGGCGGCAGCGGGGGCAATTCTCGTACGTCAGTCATCATTCGCCTCGATGATATGCGGTACGAACCGCGCAAGATTGCGCGTGACCACAGTGTCATCCTCCCGAACGCCTATCCCGGCCGCTTCGTTGCCGACGATCCACGCACCGATGACCGGATGACGCCCGTCGAACACTGGCGGCGGCGCATAGGCCTGGCGGATCGCACCCTCGGTGCCATAGCCCTGATCGAGCACCGCGTGCGCCGCGTCACCGATCACCTCCACGTTCGCACCCTCACGCGAGAACAGCGGTTTGCGGACATACTTAGGCCCGAGAATCTTCGCGGCCGGATCGTCGTCGAAGAATGCCGGCAGCAGGTTCGGATGCTCGGGATGCCGTTCCCACAACAGCGGCAGGACGCCCTTGTTCGACAGGATCGACTTCCACGCCGGCTCGATCCAGCGAACATCCGCCCGCGACAGGTTCGACGCATAGGGCTCACGGAGCATGAACTCCCACGGGTACAGCTTGAACGCGGCCTGCACCTCATACCCGTCGGTGTCGATGAAGCGACCATCCGCGGCGAGGCCGATATCCTTCATCTCGACGAACTTCGGCTCGATCCCGACCTGGCTCGCCAGATCCTCGAAGAACCGCACCGTCTGCCGGTCCTCGATCGCCGCCGCATCGGCTGCGAAATGGACGAAGCCACCACTCGGGAACAGCGCCCGGAAGCGTTCGCGGAGCTTGTCGAACAGGCTGTTGAACTGGTCCGTCCCCGCCGGCAGCGTGCCACTCGCGAGCAGATCCTCCAGCCACATCCACTGGAACGTCGCGCATTCGAACACGGACGTCGGCGTATCGGCGTTATATTCGTAGAGCTTGGCCGGCCCCGTCCCGTCATAGGCGAAGTCGAACCGCCCATAGAGCGACGGCTGGCGCGTCCGCCACGTCTCGGCGACGTAGTTCCACTGCTCGCGCGGGATGGCCAGACGTTCCATCAGCTGCTGGTCGCGGACAACCTCGTCGACGAGATCGAGACACATCGCATGCAGCTGTTCCGCCGCCGGCTCGAGATCGTCCTCGATCTCCGCCAGCGTGAAGGCATAGGCCGCGCCCTCATCCCAATAGGGTTCGCCGTCCGTGTCGTGATAGACGAACCCGATCGCGTCGGCCCGGTCGCGCCAGTCGCCGCGCGGGTCGACCGCGATCCGGCGCATCAGGAGTCCGACGTCTTGGTGTCGTCGCGCTGGCCGATCTGCAGCGTCTGGCCGAGCTCTGGCGTCTTGGGCGCGGTCAGCCGCGCGAGCACGTCATCCGCCGACGACTGGCCGGGACCGATACCCGCGAGCCGCAGCTTCTCGTCGAGATCGGCGCCAGTTCGACGATCCTCGAGTTCGCCCGCCGCCTTGATCCGCTCGCCACGGATCGCCTGCCGCTCGCGGATACGCGCGAGGCTGTCGGCCGCCGACCCCAGCTTGTTGCCCGCGCCCATGCTGCCCGACGCGACCGAGGCCTGTGCCTTCTGCACCGACTCGTTGACCTTCACGACCTCGACCTCGCGGCGGAGCTGTTCGATCTTGCGGTCGGTCTGCGCGACGGCGGTGTGAATCTGCTCCTCGGCGGACCGCATGTCCTCGACCTGGGGGGTCTTCAGCGCGATATCCTGTTCGAGATCGGCGATCCGCTGGGCGACCTGGCGCGCAAGGTCCATATTGCCCTTCTCGACCGCGATCCGTGCCGACGCCTCATACTTCGCCGCCTGCGCGCGGAAGCTCTCGACCTCGGTTTCGAGGATGCGGCGGCGCGCGACCAGCCCGGCGAGATCGTCGCGCGCTTTCCCTTGCGCCTTGTCGGCATCGCGGATTTCCTGGTCGAGGATGCGCAACGCGTTGGCGTCGACCACCGCCGCGCCGGCTTCGTGCGCGCCGGCACGACCGAGGGTGAAAAGCTTGCTCCAGATGGCCATGCCAGTCTCTCCGTTTGTATCTAGTTCAGGCGGTGCGGTCAGGCGGCGGGAATCTGCGCATGGCGCAGGTCGGTGGCCGCATCGATCGCGTTCTCGGCAAGCGTGCGCAGTTCGATGATCACGGTATCGAGCGGGCTCGACGTCGCGAGTTCGCCGAACAGCTCGTAATAATCGCGGCCCTCGACCGTGCCGATCCCGAAGTTCGACAGAGGCACCAGCTTCTGCGATTTCAGCAGGAAGGTGTTGAACGCCAACGGGTCTTCCTGCTCGTCACAGGGCCAGAGCAACGTCGAGGCGGCGATCTGCGCCTCGCTGACGTTGACGAACAGTTCGAGGTCGCCGTGATGGTGCATCGTCACCAGCAGGACGGGGTCGGCACCTTCGAGGATCCGCGCGGAGAATTCGCCGGCCTTGGCGGGCTCGGACGTGTCGAGCGCGGCCTTCAGGCTGCGGACGGTCCAGATGTCGGTCATGCAAGAACTCCCGTGCGTATCGCGTCGGCGCACACATAGGACGTGTCGCGAACCCTTGCCATCCCCGCTCCGTCATCCCCCTTCCCGTCATCCTGACGAAAGTCAGGACCCAGGGTAACGAGGCGACGCCCTGTGTGGCTCTGGATCCTGACTTTCGTCAGGATGACGGAGTTGGGTCGGAGCCGTCTATGACCGTTGGCGAACCCGTACGGATCGGCCTATGCTGGGGACCAACTTATATACGTGAGGATTGCATGTTCGATCGCCTGTTCGGCCGCAAGCCAGCGCTTGACGGCAACGCGTTGCCCGTCATCCGCAACGTGACGCTGGGGCGCACAGTGACGGTCGATCCGCTGGCGTGGCGCCGGTTCGGGGACGAACTGCTGTTCCCGTTCGACCGCGATACGCTGGTGATCGTCGCGCAGGGGCTGATCGACCTCAACGAAGGCGGCTTCGTCCACCGCTTCTACACAGACGACGACATCATGTTCCAGGCGGTGTCGAACGATCGCGAAGGGCAGGACGTGACCGACGTCACGCTGTTCGCGCCGTGGGACAGCAGCTATCCGTCGTCAGCCGCCGAGCGCCCCGCGTGGAAGAGCCGCCTCAAGTCGCGCACCTTCACCGCCGAGGGACTCCCCGAATATGGCCGCTCCTGGTTCGGGGACGAAGCGAGCGAGCAGGAACCGGTGACGTTCTGGGAGGAGCTGCACGACGACCGGGACGGGATCGTCGACCGCCGCATCTTCCAGACCTGCATGCTGTTCAGCCGCGACCTGCCGGGCGACGACGGTCGCGAACTGCTGCTGGCGATCGACATGGAAACCGAGTCGGGCGAGGTGTCTTTCGAGATCATGCTCGGCGTGGCACTGGAACTCGGCGAGTTCCGCGCCTAGCATCCGCGCAAACGGCTCCGGGGGAACCAGCATGATCGACCAATACAGCTTCGGCGCCAGCGCGCTCGCCTTCCTGATCGCGTTCGTCGCTGCGGGCGCGTTCACGATTGTCTTCAAGATCGTCTTCCAGGCCACGACGCCGTATCACGAGAAGTCGCTGATCCGCGACGGCAATACGGCTGCTGCGATCACGCTGGGCGCGGCGTTGCTCGGCTATGTCCTGCCGCTAGCTTCGGCGCTGACGCATACCGTCACGTTGCTCGAGTTCGCGATTTGGGCCTTGCTCGCGGGCGTGATCCAAATCGTCGCCGCGCTCGTCGTGCGGCGGCTGGTGATGCGCGACATCCATGACCGGATCGTCCGTGGCGACATCGCCGCCGCCACCTATATGGCAAGCATCTCGCTGTGCGTCGGCATCCTCAATGCCGCCTGCATGACGAACTGAAGGGCTGACCCATGAAGCGTTCCAGATCGATCGTCCTCACCAGCCTGATCGCAGGCTCGGGCATCTCGCTGACGGCGTGCGATGGCGACGTCGGCGGTAAACCGGTCGAGGCGCAGAGCTATGCGTCGGTCGCCGAGTGCCGCGCGGCGGGTGCGTTGTCGGCCGTGCAGTGCGACACGGCTTTCGAACAGGCCAAGACCGATGCCGCCAAGACCGCGCCGCGGTTTGAGGACAAGCAGACCTGCGAGGAGCAGTTCGGTGCCGCACAGTGCGAGCCGCGCAACAACGGCAATGGCGGCAGTTTCTTCACGCCGCTGCTGACCGGGTTCCTCGTCGGGCAGGCGCTCAACGGCGGCTTCGGCAACCGCGGCGCGCCGATGTACCGCGATCGCAACGGCGTATATTACGGGGGTGCCGGTGGGCGGATCAACCGTGACTATGTTACAGGCCGGACGCGCGTCGGGTCGGATGCCTTTACCCCCACGACCGCACGGGCCCCCGCCCGCGTGCAATCGCGCAGTTCGGTGATCTCGCGCGGCGGGTTTGGCGGAGGCTTTGGCGGGCGCAGCTTTGGGGGGTAATGCCCCCCGGGCCGAAGGTCAGCCGCGTGCCGGCATGAGCGGACCGCCGATCTCGGTGGCGGCGACGAACGCGGGCCGCGCGCGCAGTCGGTCGAGATACGCCTGCACGGTTGCGTGCTCGACGAGCAGCCCCGAGCTTTCGGCGATCGCCAGCATGTAGCACATCTGGATATCGGCGAGCATCAGCGTCTCGCCCATCAGGTACGGGCCGTCACCGACGCCCGAGGCGATATAGTCGAGCGTCTTGGTGACTTCCGGCGCGGTGAACTTGGCGAGGCCGTCGGGCAGCCCGCCCATTCGCTTGCCAAGCATCGTCATCATGATCGGCAACGACGCCGAACTCTCGACATATTGCAGCCACTCATCGTGGATCGCGGCGGCATCGCTGTCGACCGGCGGCGAGAACCGGCGATCGCCATAGCGCTCGTCGACATAAGCGAGGATCGAAGCGCTCTCGGCCAGCGTCAGCGCGTCGTCGACAAGGATGGGCGCCTTGCCGAGCGGATGGATCGCCTTCAGTTCTGCCGGTGTGCGGAAATTCGCATCGCGTTCGTACTTCACGAGGTCGTACTCGATCCCGAGCTCCTCGAGCAGCCAGATCACACGGATCGACCGCGAATAGTTCAGGTGATGGAGCGTCAGCATCGCATTTCCTTGATATGGGTTATCTTGCAGCGCGGAACGGCTGGCCGCGGTCGAAGGTTTCGCTGGGGTATACCCGGAATTCTCCGGCGACGGAGTTCTTCATGACCCAGCTCACTTGCGATGTCGCGATCATCGGCGCCGGCACCGCGGGCCTAGCCGCCGAACGCAGCGCCCGCCGCAACGGGGCCAAGACGCTACTGATCGACGAGGGTTTTGGCGGCACGACCTGTGCCAGCGTCGGATGCATGCCCTCCAAGCTGTTGATCGCGGCCGGGAATGCGATGCATGCGGTAAAGCAGGCATCGATGTTCGGGGTCGAAGCGTCCGGCGCCGTCGATGGCGTCGCGGTGATGGCCAGGGTTCGCAAGGAGCGCGATGCGTTCGTCGCCGGTGTCGAGGAGTCGATCGCAAAGCTTCCGGCCGGCGTGACGATCGAGGCCCGCGCAACCTTCAAGGGCGCAACGGTTCTGTCCCTCAGCGACGGTCGTGAGGTCCACGCCAAGGCGGTCGTGATCGCCACAGGTGCGAGCCCTGCAATCCCCGAGATGTTCGAGCCGGTGCGCGACCGCGTGTTGACGAACGAGGGCATCTTCGAACTCACGGATCTCCCCAAGTCGCTTGGCGTGATCGGCGCGGGTGCGCTTGGGCTCGAATTGGCGCAGGCAATGGCACGATTGGGGGTCGAGACTATGGTATTCGACACCGGCGATACGATCGGGGGCTTGAAGGATAGCCACGTCGGCGAGGCGATGAAGACGATCCTTTCGCGCGAACTGGCGATCAAGCTCGGCGTCGAACTGACAGTCGCCCCCGACGGCGACGGCGACGGGGTCCTGGTCTCGTGGCGCGGGTCAGACTCGGGCAGCAAGCGCTTCGACCGGTTGCTGATCGCGACAGGCCGGCCGCCTCGGATCAAGGACGTCGGTCTGGATACGACCGGGCTCGATCTCGACGACCACGGCATGCCGGATTTCGACCGCGACACGATGCAATGCGGCACCGCGCCGATCTTCATCGCCGGCGATGTGGATCACGATCGGGCCGTGCTGCACGAGGCCTCGGCAGAGGGCATTATCGCGGGACGCAACGCGGCGAGCTATCCCGAGGTCGTGCCGGGCAAGCGGATGGTCCCGTTCGCGATCACCTTCACGCATCCCAATGTCGCGGTGATCGGTGAGGTCGCGCAGGACGGTGATCGCGATGTCGTGATCGGCACCGCGTCGTTCGACGACCAGGGCCGCGCGAAGGTCGAGGGGAGCAATGCCGGGTTGGTGCGCTTCTATGCCGACCGCCGCGACGGTCGACTGACGGGCGCGACGATGGCCGGGCCAGCGGTGGAGCATAGTGCACACCTGATTGCGTGGGCGATCCAGAGCGGCTGGACCGCGACGGAGGTGCTCGACATGCCCTTCTATCATCCGACGTTCGAGGAGGGGATGAAGCCTGCCCTGCGGTCGATCTGTGCGGAGGTGCATGCACCGACACCGCCCGATCGGGATGACGGGTTTACGCCGGGGACTTAGGCTTCAAAGCCAGATCCTCAGCGTCTCCTATTCACTCAAATCGAGATACGCGACGACGTCGTTCTCAGTTGCCAGATAGAGCCCTGCTTGGACCTCCTCCGGCTCCTGCGCCGCCAACGCCAGTGCTTCGCTGAGTGGACCGTAGAACAGCGTGGTCGCTGCCCCGCCCTCGCCGCTGTCATCAAGATGATAGAGCCTCACCGAGGCGCCGGAAGAGATCGTACGCATTCCAATACCTTGCCCAGAGATTCTGCGGAACAAAACCGCCACGGCGCCGCGCAACTTTGCCGGGCTTCGTCCGTTCGGTCAGCATATCTAGGGGTTTTCTATGCATAACGAAGACAGTTTTCCGGTGTCGCGTCGTGGCGTCATCGCCGGTGGCGTTGCCTCGGCTACGCTGGCCGCGACTCCCGGCGTGCAGGCGCAGACGCAAGGGACCGCTCAGCCGGCTCCGCCGACGATGCCGGTGACGTTGAAGGTCAATGGCCGTACCACGAAGTTGAATGTCGATACGCGCACCACATTGCTCGACGCGCTTCGCGAAAACCTGAAGCTGACCGGCACCAAGAAGGGCTGCGATCACGGGCAGTGCGGCGCGTGCACGGTCATCGTCGAGGGCCGCCGGATCAACAGCTGTCTGACGCTCGCGGTGATGCACGAAGGTGAAGAGATCACGACGATCGAAGGCCTCGGCACCCCCGAAAAGTTGCACGCGATGCAGGCGGCGTTCGTCAAGCATGACGGCTACCAGTGCGGCTATTGCACGCCCGGGCAGATCTGCTCGGCGGTCGCGACGCTCGGCGAGATCAAGGCGGGTGTCCCCAGCCACGTCGCGGGCGATATTGCCGCCAAGCCACAGGTCACCACCGACGAACTGCGCGAGCGGATGAGCGGCAACATCTGCCGGTGCGGCGCCTACTCGAACATTATCGACGCGATCCACGACGTCGCGGGTACGGAGCGCACGGCATGAAGGCCTTTACCTACGAACGCGCCACGTCGGCCAAGGAGGCCGCGAGCGCTGCGGTCCGCACGCCGGGCGCCAAGTTCATCGCGGGCGGCACCAACCTGCTCGACCTGATGAAGCTGCAGATCGAGACACCGCAGCATCTGATCGACATCAACGGCCTCGGCCTCGACAAGATCACGCCGACGTCGGACGGCGGCCTCCGCGTTGGCGCGCTGGTTCGGAACACCGACCTCGCCGCCGATGCGCGGGTGCGCAAGGATTACGGCGTGCTGAGCCGCGCGCTGGTATCCGGCGCATCGGGCCAGCTCCGCAACAAGGCGACCACTGCCGGCAATCTGCTCCAGCGGACGCGCTGCCCGTATTTCTACGACACCACCAAGCCGTGCAACAAGCGCCAACCCGGCAGCGGTTGCGCGGCGATTGGCGGGTTTAATCGTAACCTCGCGATCATGGGGACGAGCGATGCGTGCATCGCGACGCATCCCAGTGACATGGCAGTTGCGATGCGGGTGCTGGATGCGACCGTCGAGACGGTGAACGCCGCCGGGCAGACACGCGCGATCCCGATCGCTGATTTTCACCGCTTGCCGGGCGCCACGCCGAACATCGAGACGTCGCTGGCACCGGGTGAACTGATCACGTCGGTCACCTTGCCCAAGCCGATCGGCGGTACACACATCTACCAGAAGGTCCGCGACCGTGCGTCGTACGCGTTCGCGCTGATCTCGGTTGCCGCTGTGATCCAGCCGGGCGGCCGCGGCCGGCTTGCCTTCGGTGGGCTCGCGCACAAGCCTTGGCGCGTCGAGGCGGCCGAAGCACAGATGCCAAACGGCGCCAAGGCGACCGCGTCGGCGGTCCTCGCCGGCGCCCGCACCACATCACAGAACGCGTTCAAGCTGCCGTTGGTCGAACGCACCATCGGCGCCGTGTTCGAAGAAGCGAAGGCCTGATCGCCATGAAGTTCGACACTCCCGCCACGGCGAACCCCACCGACCGCATGAAGGTGCTCGGCCAGCCGATCGACCGCGTCGATGGCAAGCTGAAGACCACCGGGACCGCGCATTACGCCTATGAGCGCAACGATGTCGCGCCGAACGCAGCCTATGGCTATATCGTCGGCTCGGCGATCGCCAAGGGTCGGATCGAGAGCATCGACGTCGCCGACGCGAAGGCTGCGCCGGGCGTGCTCGCCGTCGTGACGTATCAGAACGCCGGCACGGTCGCGAAGGCCAAGGCGCATACCGCGCGGATGCTGGCCGGCCCCGAGGTCCAGCATTATGACCAGGCGGTCGCAATCGTCGTCGCCGAGACGTTCGAACAGGCCCGCGCCGGCGCCAAGCTGCTCCGCGTCAACTACGCGCGAACCAAGGGCAATTTTGATCTCGCCGCCTCCAAGAGCACGGCTGTGAAGCCGAAGGACGGCAACCCGGATACCGCCGTCGGCGACTTCGCCGGTGCGTTCGCCAAGGCGCCGGTCAAGATCGACGAGCGCTATACGACGCCCGACCAGAGCCATCAGATGATGGAGCCGCACGCGACCACAGCGGCCTGGAAGGACGGCAAGCTGACGCTGTGGACGTCGAACCAGATGATCAACTGGGCAGTCCGCGACATGAGCGAGACTTTGGTCATGCCGAAAGAGAACATCCACGTTATGTCGCCTTACGTCGGCGGCGGCTTTGGCTCGAAGCTGTGGGTTCGCAGCGATGCGGTCATGGCGGCACTCGGGTCGCGGGCGATCGGCGGCCGTGCGGTAAAGGTCACGCTGGCGCGACCGCAGGTGATGAACAACACCACGCATCGCCCCGCGACGATCCAGCGCCTGCGCATTGCCGCGCAGAAGGATGGCAAGATCACGGCGATCGCGCACGAGAGCTGGTCGGGCGATCTTCCCGGCGGCGGGCCCGAGACCGCCCCGAACGCGACTCGTCTGCTGTACGCCGGCGCGAACCGGATGACGGCCACGCGGCTCGCCACGCTCGATCTTCCCGAGGGCAATGCGATGCGTGCGCCCGGCGAGGCGGTAGGCTTGCTTGCGCTCGAAGCGGCGATGGACGAGCTGGCCGAGAAGCTGAAGATGGACCCGGTCCAGCTGCGGATCATCAACGATACGCAGGTCGATCCGGAAAAGCCGTCGCGCCAATTCTCGCAGCGCGACCTGGTCGGCTGCCTGAAGACCGGCGCTGAACGCTTCGGCTGGGACAAGCGCAATCCCGTTCCCGGGCAGGTCCGCGACGGACGCTGGCTGGTCGGCATGGGCATGGCGTCCGCCTTCCGCGACAACGTGACGATGAAGTCGGGCGCACGCGTCGGCATCGACAAGAAGGGCGTCGTGACGGTCGCCACGGACATGACCGACATCGGCACCGGCAGCTACACGATCATCGCGCAAACCGCCGCCGAGATGATGGGCGTCCCTGTCGACAAGGTCGTCGTGCTGCTCGGCGACAGCAGCTTTCCGGAGTCGTCGGGCTCTGGCGGCCAGTGGGGCGGCAACAGTTCGACCGCTGGCGTCTATGCGGCGTGCATGGCGCTGCGGGACTCGGTCGCGCGGAAGCTCGGCTATAATTCTGCCGACGTCGTGTTCGAGGACGGCAAGGTTAAGTCGGGAAATCGCAGCGTGTCGCTGTCGGAAGCCGCTGGCGATGCGGGTTTGTCGGCAGAGGACTCGATCGAGTTCGGCGACCTGACCAAGACCTATGCGCAGGCTACGTTCGGCGCGCATTTCGTTGAGGTCGGCGTCGATGCCGCAACGGGTGAGATCCGGGTTCGACGGATGAGCGGTGCGTTTGCCGCGGGTCGTATCCTCAACCCGAAATCGGCCCGCAGCCAGGTTATCGGTGCGATGACGATGGGCGTCGGCGCTGCACTGATGGAGGACGCAATCGTCGACACGCGGTTCGGCTATTTCGTCAACCACGACCTTGCCGAGTATCATGTGCCGGCCCATGCCGACATTCCGATGCAGGACGTGTTCTTCATGGACGAGGTCGATACCAAGTCCTCGCCGATGAAGGCCAAGGGGATCGGCGAACTGGGGTTGTGCGGCGTCGGCGCCGCGATCGCCAACGCGGTCTACAATGCCTGCGGCGTTCGTGTCCGCGAGTATCCGCTGACGCTCGACAAGGTGATCGGGAAGATGGCCTGATCGCTCAGCCCACCGCAGGCATAGTCGTCGCAGTGCGCTGTTCGCAGCTCGGTTCATAGCGATATCGAGCCCCTGTCGTGGTTTCCACATCGTGTTTGCCTGGAATGGTAGTGGGAAGCCCTCGGTCGAGCGTTCGATCCCGATTTTGTCTAACGTCACCGCACCGTTTTCTCGAGGCGGTCGCGTCTATCTCAGCGCCCCGGCAGAACCGCGAAGTTTGGAATGTGCTCGGTGCCCGGCATGGCCGTTTCGACGACGCCATATCTGATCGTGGCTACCAACCTGGTCATCCCTATGCGATGGCCGCCAGCATGACGACCCTCCGCCTTTCGAACGACCTGCGCCCTCTCGGCAAAAGCGAAATCCTTGTTTCGCCGATAGCCTGGGGCATGTGGCGGCTGGCCGGAGAGGCCGCACCGGTCCGCGCGATGATCGACGCGGCCTTGAGCGCTGGGATCAACTTCTTCGACACTGCCGACATTTACGGCTGCGACGTGCCCGCCGGGTTCGGTTCGGCGGAGGCGCTGTTTGGGCGAGCGTTGGCCGAGGACCGGACCCTACGGGCAAAGATGGTGATCGCGACCAAGGCGGGGATTCGCCCGGGCATCCCGTATAATTCGAGCGCCGAGTATCTCGCCGATGCGGTCGAGGCGTCGCTGGTCCGGATGGGGATCGAGCAGGTCGACCTGTACCAGATCCACCGCCGCGATTTCCTGACGCACCCGCACGAGGTGGCCGGGGCGCTGACCCGGATGATCGACAGCGGCAAGGTGCGCAGCATCGGCGTGTCGAACTACAGCATCCACGAATTCGACGCATTGCAGGCGTTTCTGGGCCAGCCGATCGTCAGCACCCAGCCCGAATTCTCACCGCTGCGGACCGCGCCGCTGTTCGATGGGACGCTCGACCAGGCGATGGCGCGCGACGTCGCGGTGATGGCGTGGTCGCCGCTTGGGGGTGGTCGGCTGGCGCAGGGCGATCACCCGGCTGCCAAGCGGCTCGCCGAGCATGGCGCGCGCTACGGCGTCGATGCGGCGACCGCCACGCTCGCGTGGATCATGGCGCATCCGGCGCGGATCATCCCGATCGTCGGCTCGCAGACGCCTGCGCGGATCGCGGCCTCGGCGGATGCGTATAGGGTCGAGTGGACGCGGTCCGAATGGTATGCCGTGCTGCAGGCCGGGATGGGTAAGAATTTGCCATGAATGACCTGCCCCATACGGGATCAGCTGGTCCTCGGCGCTGTGCGACGACACAACCGCATTCGCTACCGGGATCGCGCAAATGCTCAAGCGGTTGCGACTAGCGCTCGGACGACCTCTGGCCGGAGTATCCGGCCAGAGGTCGTCGCTCACCAGCCGGTCGGCTTGCCCTTGTTCTGGACGTCCAGCCACGCCTTCAACGGGGCGAAATACTCGACGAGCGCCGCGCCGGACATTTCGCGGCTGCCGGTGAATACCTGCAACGCATCGGGCCAAGGTTTTGACTGCCCCATGCTCAGCATCGCGTTCAGCTGCGTGCCGACCGCCTTGTTGTCGTAGAACGAGCAGCGATGCAGCGGTCCCTTCCAGCCGGACTGGTCGCAGGCTGCCTTGTAGAACTGGAACTGGAGCACGCGCGCGAGAAAGTAGCGCGTGTAGGGCACCGCGGCGGGGATATGGTATTTCGCGCCCGCGTCGAATTTGGTCTCGTCGCGTGCGACCGGTGGCGTGATACCCTGGTATTGGAGCCGCAACTGATCCCATGCCGCCTGATAGCCGGTCGCCGGGATCTGGCCCGAGAACACGCCCCAGCGCCATTTGTCGATCAGCAACCCGAACGGCAGGAACGCGACCTTGTCCATCGCCTGTCGTAGCAACAGGCCGATATCCTTGTCCGCGCTCGGCACCTTCGCCGGATCGAGCAGGCCGATCTTCACGAGGTAATCGGGCGTGATCGACAGCGCGACGGTGTCGCCGATCGCCTCGTGGAAGCCGTCGTTCGCTCCGTTGGCGTAGAGAAAGGGCTGCGCCTTGTAGGCGCGCTGGTAGTAATTGTGGCCGAGTTCATGGTGGATCGTGACGAAATCGTCGGCGTTCACCTTCGTGCACATCTTGATCCGGATATCGTCCTTGGCGTCGATATCCCACGCCGAGGCATGGCAGATCACGTCGCGGTCCGCGGGCTTGGTGATCTGCGAGCGTGCCCAGAACGTTGGCGGCAACGGTGCGAACCCGATTGAGGAATAGAAGCCCTCCCCCTGCTTCACCATCTTGAGCGGATCGTAGCCCTTGGCCTTCAGCAGGTCACCGGTGTCGAAGCCAAGATCGCCCGCGCCCTTGGGTGCGACGATGTCGTAGATATTGCCCCATTCCTGCGCCCACATGTTGCCGAGCAGGTCGCTGCGGATCGGCCCGGTCTTGGCCTGCACCGCGTCGCCGTATTTTTCGTTCAGCTTCCACCGCGTATAGGTGTGCAGCGCCATGTAGAGCGGCTCGACCTCTTTCCAGATCTTGTCGGTCAGCGCCGCGAACTGGTCGGGAGTCATGTCGTAGCCCGAGCGCCAGAGCGCACCGACGTCCTTGTAGCCGAGCTCGCGCGCGCCCTCGTTCGAGATCGCTGTCATCTTGGCATAATCGCCGCGCATCGGCGCGCCGACCTTGTCGTTCCAGCTGGTCCACATCTCGGTCAGCTTGGCGGGATCGCGGACCGAGCCCATTGCCGCCTCGATGTCCGAGCCGTTTATCGGCTTGCCGTCGAGAATCCCCATGCCCTTGCCGTAGGACGAGGACATCTTGGTGGTGAGCGTCGACAGCTCTTCGGACGCGCCCGGCCGGGTCGGCGCCGGCAGCGTCAGCCCGCCGCGCAACAGGTCGAGCTTTCGCTTCGTGTCGAACGACAGGCCCGGCAAGCCCGCATAGCGCGCGGCACCGAGCGCGTATTTCACGCCGAGATCGGTCATCTCCGCGCCCGACTTGGCCGCCAGCGCATCGGTGTCGTCGGTGATGTAGGTCGCGTTAACCCAGGCGACGCGGTTGGCGTCGAGCGAGGCGGTTGCCATTGCCTGCTCCGCCTCGGCAACGAACGCGTCGGCCTGTGCGGTGGTGGGCTTGCCGGTCGCGGCGGCTTTGGCGGCGACCTGGGCATGAGCAACGGACGGCACGGCGCACAGTGCGCCGGCCAGAGCAAACATCGAAACGCTGAACCGAACCATCGTCATCCCCTTTGTGTGGGGCAGTGATGGCGGCTCGACCGCGTCGGGGTCAACCCGCGATCGGCAGCGTCAACCCCGTCCCCCGCCCCGTCATCGTGACGAAAGTCAGGATCCAGGGTCATGGGCGCCGCCATACTTGGCTCTGGGTCCTGACTTTCGTCAGGATGACGGAAATGGTGTCGGAAAGGTGCCGGTCCGCTTGCGGATCAGCGCGCCAGAAAGTCTGCGATCGCCTGCCCCAGCTCGGGCTTCACCACGGCGCTCATATGACCACCGGGTGTCTCGACATATTCTCCGTGCGGCAGCGCTGCGGCCAGATCCGGCGCGGACCCATTATCCTCGTCCTCCGCGCCGCAGACCACCAGCGTCGGCTGCTGGATCGCCTGAACGGACTCGAGCGGGGTGTCGACGAACGTCTCGAGAATGCCGAGCAGCGCTACCGGATCGCCGCCGGTGGTCTTCAGGAATGCCTCGGCGAGCCACTCGGGCGTGCCCTGGACATGCTCGCCGAGCTTCGTGAGGATATTGCGGAAATGCCCGGCGCGGCGCGAGGTCTGGGTCAGTCCTGCGAGCCCCATGCCGGAGAAGATCACGCGCCGCGGCGTCGCGCCGGTCGCCAGCATCCGCGAGGTCGTCCGCGCGCCGAGCGAATAGCCACCCAGGTCGTACTCGGTGAGACCGAGGTGCGCGATCAGGGCGTGACCGTCCTGCGTCAACGCATCGGCGGGATATGCCTCCAGCCCGTGCGGCTTGTCACTGTCGCCGTGTGCGCGCAGGTCCGGCATGATCACGCGGAAGCCCTTGGCGGCGATCTTGGCGGCGTGGCCGTAGCGAATCCAGTTGGTCTTCGCGTCGGAGAAATAGCCGTGGATCAAAACGACCGGACGCCCCTCACCGACCTCATGCCACGCCAGCCGCGTGCCGTCGAAGCTCTCGAAATACTGGGTGGCTGTCGGGGTGCTCGTCACGATTTCATCCTGCAATGCGTTGCCCGGTCAATGCGGAACGCACGTCCGGCGTGTCAACCCGCGGGGCGCCACGCGTCCGTGCATCCACGTGGTTGGATCACTCATACAAATGCTTGCAATCAAATTCTGCCGGCCTAGTGTGAGCGCTACCTTGGCGCTGCCGGATGAGCATTCATTCGGGTCTGCGTGCGGGAGTGTCTAGCTGCATACGCCTCGTACGAGAAGGCGGTGCGGGTCATGTGGGGGGATGTCGGCGAATGCGATCGCGCAAAGCATCAGATGCGGTGGCGGTATGGCAGGACCGTGGCGATGGTCGGCGCGTCTCACGTTTTCAGCGCCCATCGTCCGGATCGAGGAGCGTTTAAATGCGGACTCTGGCGATCAGATTGGCGTTGGGTGCGGTCTTCGCGACGAGCGCGACGGGCGCGGTGGCTGCACCGAAGTTGGACGGCGTGCTCGGCGATCACGCCGTGGTTCAGCGTGGCCAGCCGATCGCGGTGACGGGCCAGGCGGTCGCTGGCGAGACGGTCATGATCACGCTCGCGGGTCGCAGCGTCACGGCGAAGGCGGACCAAGACGGCCGGTTCGCGGCGCAATTGCCGGCGCTGTCCGCAGGCGGCCCCTACGACCTGACCTATGCCGCGGCGAGCGGCGCGGGCGTGGTGCGCGACATCCTGGTCGGCGATGTATTCCTGTGTTCCGGCCAGAGCAACATGGAACTGGCGGTCGGCGACGCGCAGGACCTGATCCCCGACGCGCATCCCCCGCTCGACGACCAGCTTCGGCTGTTGACCGTCGCGAAGGTCGCCGCGTACGCGCCGGTCGCGCGCTTCGCCGATCAACCGCACTGGGCGAGCGTCGGACCTGGTACCTTGGCCGGCTTCTCCGCTGCCTGTTTGTACATGGCGCAGGCGTTGCGCCGGACCGCAGGCGTGCCGATCGGCGCGATCCATTCCAGCTGGGGCGGATCGCGGATCAGCGCGTGGATGAGCGACACGGCGCTCCGCGATGCGGGCATGGGCGATCAGGCCGACCTGCTCGCGCTATATGCCCGGGATCCGGCCTCGGCCAACCGGCGTGCCTCGACACTCTGGGAAAATTGGTGGCGTACCGGATCCGGCGACGCGATCGGCCGTGAGCCTTGGCAGCCGGGTGCCGTGCTACCGTGGCGACCGGTGCCCGCGATGACCAATTTCGAGACGTGGGGCGTACCGGAACTCGCCAGCTACAACGGGGTGCTGTGGTACCAGCACGACGTCGAGGTTTCCGCCGAACAGGCGCGTGGGCCCGCGACCCTCGTGCTCGGAACGATCGACGACGCGGATCGCACCTGGGTCAACGGCCAAGGCGTCGGCGGCAGCAGCCTGGCCTCGCAGTCGCGCGTCTATGCCCTGCCCGCGGGCACGCTGAAGGCGGGGCGCAACGTCATCACGGTCAACGACGACGACGTCTACGCCTATGGCGGGATGACCGGTCCCGCCGACACCATGCGCCTGTCGTTCGCCGACGGGAGCAGCGTGCCGCTCGGCAACGGCTGGCGCTATGCAGTGGCCAAGCGGGTTCCGGGATCGGCACCGCGGGTGCCGTGGGACGACATCAACGGCGCGGGGACGCTGTACAACGCGATGATCGCGCCGCTTGCCGGCACGCGGCTCGCGGGCATCGCCTGGTATCAGGGCGAATCCGATACCGGCCTGCCTGGCTATGACCGGCGGTTGACGGCGTTGATCGCGGACTGGCGTCGTCGCTTCGGCACGCCGGACACGGGCTTCGGCGTGGTCCAGCTCGCCGCCTATGGCAGCCCCGCGAGCGCGCCGGGCGAGAGCGGCTGGGGCGACGTGCGGGACGCGCAACGCCGCGTCGCCGCCGCCGATCCCCATGCCGGCATCGCCGTGACGCTCGACATCGGCGACGCGCTCGACATCCATCCCGGCGAGAAGCACGAAGTGGGGCAAAGGCTGGCCCGCGTCATGCGCGCCGCGGTTTACGGCGAAGCGATCGCGCCCTCCGGTCCCGCCATCGCCGACGCGCAGGCAACCGCGGACGGCGGGGCCGTACTCCGCTTTACCGGCGTCTCGGGATCGTTGCACGCGCGCGGGTCGGCGCAGGCGATCGGCTTCGAGCTGTGTGGCAGCGGCCCCGGCACCTGTCGCTATGCCGCCGGACGCGTGGCGGGTGCGACGGTCACGCTGAAGGGCGACGGCCAGCCGGTCACCCGCATACGCTATGCCTGGGCAGACGCGCCGGCGATCAACCTGTCGGACGACGCGCCGCTGCCGGTGGGGACGTTCGAGATCGCGGTACCGACACGCCGATAACAATGACGCGCGACCGAACGTCGCCATGGGGAGAATGACGATGGCAAGAACGATGAAGGCCGTAGCGCTCGCCACGGCGGGGATGTCGCTCGCGCTGACCGCCTTGTCGGGCCCCGCAGCCGCACGCGATGCCGCCGCGGCGAGCACCGAATCCGATCCCGCGCGTCGCATGGCCAGCGCGCTGGTCGCCAAGCTGACGCTGGACGAGAAATTGCCGCAGTTGCTCAACGTGGCGCCGGCGATCCCGCGGTTGAAAGTCCCGGCGTATAACTGGTGGACCGAGTCACTGCACGGCGCGCTGGGACCGCTGGCGACCACCAACTTTCCCGAGCCGATCGGCCTCGCCGCAAGCTTCGATGGCACGACCGTCCATGACGTCGCCGGCGCGATCAGTGACGAGGTGCGCGGTCTGCATACGCTCGCGCGACAGACCGGCAGGAACGGACATATCGGCACCGGGCTGGATACGTGGTCGCCGAACATCAACATCTTCCGCGATCCGCGCTGGGGCCGCGGCCAGGAGACCTATGGCGAGGATCCGTTCCTGACCGCGACCCTCGGCGTCGCGTTCGTGCGCGGCATGCAGGGGCCCAATCCCGACCGGCCCGCCGTCATCGCGACGCCCAAGCATTTCGCGGTGCACAGCGGGCCCGAGGGAACGCGTCACGAGGCCAATGTCTATGTCTCGGACCATGATCTCGAGGACACGTATCTCCCCGCCTTCCGCGCGGCGTTGGTCGACGGCCGCGCGGGGTCGGTGATGTGCGCGTACAACCGCATCAACGGCCAGCCCGCCTGCGCGAGCGACCTGCTGCTCAAGGACCATCTGCGCGGCGCCTGGGGCTTCAAGGGCTATGTCGTGTCGGATTGCGACGCGGTGAAGGACATTGCCGACAACCACAAATATGCACCCGACAGCGCCGCCGCCGTCGCCGCCGCGTTGCGCGCAGGCGTCGATAACGAATGCAACGGCGCGACGCTCGGCGATACGGCGGGTTTGGAGGATCGGTACCGCGAGGCGCTGGATCGCGATCTGATAAGCCAGGCGGATATCGACCGGAGCCTCGTCCGGCTGTTTGCCGCGCGGTATCGGAACGGCGATCTGGCCGGGCTGGCCGATGCTCCCAAGGCGATGCCGACGGCTGCGGTCGGCGCGCCCGAGCACCGCCGACTGGCGCTGGCCGCGGCCGAGCGATCGATGGTGTTGCTGAAGAACGACGGCATCCTGCCGCTGCGGCCTGGCCTGAAGCTGGCGGTGATCGGTCCGCTCGGCGATGCCACGCGCGTGCTGCGCGGCAATTATTCCTCGCCGCTGTCCGGCACGCCGGTGTCGGTGCTGGAGGGGTTGCGGACGACGCTGGGGGCTGGCCAGGTCGCGCTGGTACCGTTCGGGGAGTCGGTCACCGACGGCGACCGGGTGCCGACTGCGGCGTTGCTGACGCCCGATGGTAAGCCGGGCCTGCTCGCGCGCTATTACAATCCGTCCACGCCGATGCCCGCCCAATATGCGCCCGGCACGCGCGACGCGGTGGTCGCCAAGGCGACCTACCAGCGCGATCCGGTGGTGACGCGGATCGAGCCCGACGTGGGCGACCGCAATCTCGACCTGCCCGCCGTGGCCGACGTCCACCGCACCGAATGGACGGGGTTTCTCGTGCCGCCGGAAAGCGGAACGTACCGCGTCGGCCTGTCGGGATCGGGCGGTACGCTCGAACTGGACGGCAAGGTGATCGCCGACCGTAGCAAGGCCCGGTGGAACGACTTGCCCGGCATGACCACGCTGAAGCTGGTCGGCGGGCGCCGTTACGCGATCCGCGCCGAGGGCAGCGGGATTGACCTGGTCTGGAAGCGTGTGTCGGACGCACCGTCGGCGGCGCTGCGTCGGGCCGCTGAATCCGCCGACGTGCTGGTCGCGGTCGTGGGGCTCACGTCCGATCTGGAAGCGGAGGAAACCGGTGTGACGGTGCCGGGCTTCCTCGGTGGCGACAAGACGACGCTCGATCTGCCCGCGGATCAGATCGCCATGCTCGAAGAGGCAAAGGCCACCGGCAAGCCGATCATCCTGGTGACGATGAACGGCAGCCCGATCAATCTCGCCTGGGCGAAGGACAATGCCGCCGCGGTGCTGGAGGCGTGGTATCCGGGCGAGACGGGGGGCATTGCGGCGGCCAACATCCTGACCGGACGGACCAATCCGTCGGGGCGCCTCCCCCTCACCTTCTACCGCAGCACCGCGGACCTGCCGCCGTTCGGCGACTATGCGATGAAGGGCCGGACCTATCGGTATTTCGCCGGCACGCCGGTCTATCCGTTCGGTCACGGGCTGAGCTACACCCGGTTCGGCTATGCGTCCCTGACCGTCACGCCGGCGAGTGGCGGCGCGGAAAACGGCCTGCGCGTGACCACGCGCCTCACCAATATGGGAGAGCGGCCAGGGGACGAGGTAGCGCAGCTGTACCTGGACTTCCCCGACCGGCCGGGCACGCCGCGCGTGGCGTTGCGCGGGTTCCAGCGCGTGGCGCTGAAGCCTGGCGAGAGCCGCACGGTCACGTTCGACCTGTCGCCCCGCGATCTCAGTTCGGTGACGCCCGACGGCAAGCGCTCGGTCGCTGCCGGCGGTTACCGTGTCACGGTCGGCGCGGGCCAGCCGGGTACGGGCGCACCGGGGCAATCGGCAAGCTTCACCGCGCGCCAATCGTCGGCGTTGCCGAAGTGATCGCCGGCTCTCATCGCACCCGTCGGTGGGCGCTGCTCGGTGCGGCGCTCGCCGCGTTCTGCAGCCCGATCGCCGCCGCGGGCGCCGATCCGCTGACGGCGACCGGCAGCTGGAGCGGCAACACGGACGGCGCGGCGGCGGTGCCGCCGATGGGCTGGAACTCGTGGAACGCCTTCAACAGCGACGTGGACGAGGAGAAGGTGTTCGCCTCCGCACGGGCGCTGGTCGACACCAAGCTGGCGGATCTCGGCTATCGCTACGTCAATATCGACGACGGCTGGTGGCTCAAGCGCCGCCAGCCCGACGGGCGGCTGATGATCCGCACGAGCCATTTTCCCTCCGCCGCGACGGGCGCCAATACCAGCTTCCGGCCGCTGACCGACCGGTTGCACGCGATGGGCCTGAAGGCGGGCATCTATTCCGATATCGGCCGCAACAGCTGTGGGCAGATCTACACGCCCGATTTTAAGAACCAGCCCGAGGGTAGCGTCGCCGAGCGCGAAGTCGGGCTGTACGGCCATGTCGACCAGGACATCCGGCTGTTCTTCGCCGAGTGGAATTTCGACTTCATCAAGGTCGACGGCTGCGGCGCGCGCGGCCTGCCGGCCGATGCGCCGCGCGTCCAGTCAGGGCTCTACCGCGCGTTGCCGCCGCTCGTCGACATGCAGTCGCTGGGCGGCTCGGACGTGGCGGGCATCCGCGGGCTCTACGAAGACGTCCATGCCGCGCTCCGGACGCATGCCGGCGGTCGTCCCTATGTCTATTCGCTCTGTCTCTGGGGCGCTGGCGACGTGCGCGCCTGGGGCAAGGATGTCGGCAACACCTCGCGCACCAGCGACGATATCCAGCCGGTCTGGGCGCGGATGCTGACCAACCTCGATACCGTGACGCATCGCCCGCTCTACGCGCATCCCGGATCGTGGAACGACCCGGACATGCTGTTCGTCGGCACCGGCGATTTCGACGAAGCGCACGCCGTCGAGGCGCGCTCGCATTTCTCGCTCTGGGCGATGCTCAACGCGCCGCTGATCATCGGCTACGACCTGCGCAAGCTGACGCCCGCGTTGCTGGCGATCTTCGGCAATGCGGATATCGTCGCGCTGAACCAGGACCCGGCCGGCAACCAGGCGGTCCTCGCCTATGACTCCGAGGAGGCGCAGATCTTCGTCAAGACGCTGGCGGATGGCAGCAAGGGCGTGGCGCTGTTCAATCGCACCGCCCTGCCCGTGAAGATGATCCTTACCGCCCAGCAGTTGAAGATGCTGCCGACGGGCGACGTGCGGTTGCGCGATCTGTGGAGCAAGTCGGAACAGCGATTTCGCGGCGAGCTGGCGATGACCGTCGCGCCGCACGAAACGCGGATCTTTCGCGCCACCGGCACGCGCCGCCTGCCGGCCGGGCTCTATCTTTCCGAACAGACCGGTCGCGTCAATCCGGCGGTCGACGGCGTGATCGTGCCCGAACCCGATCCCACCATCTATCAGTCGATCACGCCGTGGACCGGCACGCGCGGACCGGGCGATCATCCGCAATATGGAGGCTGGGGCGGCGCCGAGGCGGATCGCGCGCCGTACGGCAAGCTGATGCGGATTGCGGGCACCGGGTTCGACACGGGGATCGGCGTTCTCGCCAATTCGCGGATCGAGGTGCGCAACCCGCGCTTCGGACGCTTCGCGGCGAAGGTGGGAATCAACGATTCGGGCCAGCCTCGATCGGGCACGACCATCTTCGAGGTCTGGGGCGACGGGCGTCTGCTGGCCTCATCGCGACCGATGGCGTTCGGCGAACCGGCCTATCCGCTGACGGCAAAGATCGGCGGCGTCCGGATCGTCGAACTCGTCACGCGTACGACCGCCGTGCCATCGACCGCGCGGACGGTCCAGCCAGCGGTCTGGGCCGACGCCGCGCTGTTGGAGTAAGGCTAGCGAATTTTCTGCGGCGCGCCGGGGGGCAGCGCCGACAGCGTGAAGCTGTCGACGTCGAGCCACCCCCGGCTCTCGATCGGCGCATAGCAGAACAGCGAGAACTGTTCCCCCTGGAAGGTGCCGGTGCGCCACGCGAAGGCGAGCGGGAAGTCGCCGCCCAGGCCCGTCCAGCGCCGCCCGTCCAGGCTGTAGGCCAACCGGCCGCGATCGGTGGTGAAGTCCATATCCGTCCGCAACCACACGGCACTGGCGCGCGGTAATGCGGCGCGCGCTCGCGTCATGGTCTTCGCGCCGTCGACGGTGTCTTCGGTCACCTCCATCGCCAGCGTCGCCGCTGCGCCCGTGCCGGCTTCCACGGTGAGGTTGGCGCTGAACTGACCCAACGTCCCAAAGCCGCACCGATCGCCGGCTGTGAGATGGCGGATGTCGAGCTTCACATCGGCACGGCTGGCAGGCCCCTGCCCCTTTTGCGTCAGCGTGTTGCGCGCGGACCAAAACTCGTGCGCGATGGTCGGGCGCAAACGCAGCCAGCCCGGCCGCTCGGCAAGCGACCAGCGGCTGTGATCGGGATTATGGTTCCACTGCCATTGCAGGCCGAGGCGTCGCGTGGCGAAATCGTCCGATGTTGCAGGCTCCGCGAACGGCGCGCCCGGGATCGGCTTCTTCGCTGTCCGCGGTACGCGACCCGGCGCATCGGGGGTTCCCCATATCGGCCAGTCGTCCTTCCAGAACACCGGGCTGAGGTTCGTCATCCGACCGATCGCGCCGCTGTCTTCCATCACGAAGCCGAACCATCGACCGTTCGGGAGGTCGACCAGGGCCCCTTGGTGACCACCGGTCGTGTCGTCGATCTGGTCGCGGGTTTCCCATGGCCCGAACAGGCTGCGCGCGCGCGATACGGACAGCGCGAGCCGCGGCGGCAGCGCGTTGAAGAGGTAGTAATACTCACCACGCCGGATGATCTTCGATCCTTCGGCACCCTTGATGTAATGGATCTTGCGCGCGTCGACGACATGCGTCAGCGCGGCATCCAGGCTCAGCAGCGTGATGGTCCCGTCCGCGGTGCTCGCCGTCGCGATATAGGCGCGACCGTCGGGCTCGATGAACAGGCCCGGATCGAACGCCTCGCGGTCGAGTTCGTGATGACGCCACGGCCCCTGCACGTCCTTGGCATAATAGATGCGGGTCTTCTGCCCGACCGGCGTGGTGGCGAGATAATAGGTGCCGGCATGGTAGCGCAGGCTCGATGCGTACAGGCCGTTTCGGTAGGCGTTGCCGTTCTTCAGATCATATTGCGGCATCCCTTCGAGCCGATCGGCAAGGTGCGACACGATCGTCCAGTTCACCAGATCGCGGCTGTGCAGGATGGTGATCCCGGGCACGTTGGCAAATGTCGTGGACACGAAATAATAGTCGCTGCCGACACGGATGATGTCGGGGTCGGGATAATCCGCGAACAGCACCGGGTTGCGGAACAGGCCGGTCCCCTGGTCCGATCGCCAGACCTGCGACGATGCAGCCGTGCCCGCCAGCAACAGTGCCGCCGCGATACCGAGTGCCGCCCTCATTTGCCGAACGCCAGAGCGCGCGAGAAGAACGGCATCATCGCATCCTGCACCCGCCCGGCGACGCCGCTGGTATGGTCGCCCGGATAGATGGCGAAGCCGTTGGCAATGCCGTAGCGGTCGAGCGCGGCATGGAAGGCGGCGGCATCGTCCTTCAGCCCGTCGCGGTCGCCGACGTCAATACCGATCGCGGCATAGCGGCGCAGATTGCCGACATATTGATCGAGCATCGACAGCGGCGCATTCGCCGCCCAGCGTGCCATCACATCGGGTTGCAGCACGCCGTCCCTGGTCGGCAGGTCGAGGTAGAGCGGCGGTGCCTTGGGATTAGGCGACCAGGCCGCGGCGGTCGCCAGCTGTGCGCGTACGCCCCACGGCAATGTCCCGCTTTCCGTCGGCGAGCGCAGCGCTCGTATCCGCGTTTCGGTGGCCGCGTCGGGCGTGCCGAGCGCGCGCGTCGACAGACAGCACGGGCTCATCATGTAGAGCGCACCGAACATGTCGGAATGCTTCATGCCGATGCGCGCGGCGCCGTAGCCCCCCATCGAATGCCCCGCCAGCCCGCGGCTGCGACGGTCGGCGATCGTCCGGTAATGGGTATCGACATAACCGACGAGGTCGCGCGCGATGAACGTCTCGAAATCGCCGACCGTCGCCGAACTGGAATAGAAGGAGCCGTTGTGCACCGTCTTGCTGTCGGGCAGCACGACGATCATCTCGCGCGCGCCTTTGGCGAAGGCACCCTCGATCGTCTGCGGGACGTGGATCTCGCCGATCCATTGCTCGGCACCGATCGAATAGCCATGCAGCGCATAGACCACGGGATAGCGCCGCTTCGGGTTGGCACGGTAGCTCGGCGGCAATACCACGAGCACCGCGCGGTCGGCGCTTTCCCCTTCCAGATTACCCTCGATCGCCGGCGAGTGGACGGTGATCCGCTCGATCGTCACCGGCCGCGCGCCGGCGACGGGTGGCGGTGCCGGCGTCGCCACTTGCGCAGAGACCGGGCCGGTCGCGGCAAGCGCGAAGGCCGCGCCGAATATGAGATACTTCTTCACGGGCATCCCCCTGTTGTTTTGGCGTCCCAGACGTCCATGATTGCGGCGACACGTGTCATTGCCGCACCATCGCCTCGCCGCGGAGCGTGATCGCCCGGCCCGGAACGAGCGTCACCTCGACCGATCGTCGGCCCAAGCGGATCAGACGTCGACCCGCCGTCTCGCTAAGGATCGTGGCGTCCGCCAGCATGCCGTCGCGCCAACGGATATCGACGGTACAGGTCCCGCGCGCGCGCAGCCCGGTAATCGCGCCGGCAGGCCATGCGCCGGGCAAAGCGGGCAGCAGCAGGATCTCGTCGCCGCGGCTTTGCATGAGCATCTCGGCGATCGCGCGCGTCCCGCCGAAATTGCCGTCGATCTGGAACGGCGGATGTGCGTCGAACAGGTTGGCATAGGTGCGTGCGGGGCCGAGCAGGAACATCAGGATGCGGTGCGCATGGTCGCCGTCGCGCAGCCGTGCCCACAGGTTCGCGCGCCACGCAGTCGCCCAACCGGTGGATTCGTCGCCGCGCGCGACGAGCGATCGGCGGGCTGCCTGCGCCAGTAACGGCGTCCGATCGAGATCGATCTGATCGCTGGGGAACACTCCATACAAATGCGACACGTGACGATGGTTCTGCTCGGGCGCATCCGCATCCCAGTCGCGGAGCCACTCTTGCAGACGACCGTCGTGACCGACACGGTCGGGGGCAAGCCTTGCCCGTGCCGCGGCGACCTCTGCTGCAAATCCCGCATCGCCGCCGATCAGAGCGGCGGCCTGCCCTACCTGATCGAACAGGTCGCGGAGGATCTGCATGTCCATCGCCGGCCCGGAACAGATCGACGCCCCATGCGGATGGACATTCTCGGGCGACAGCGATGGGTTGGTCACCAGCGCGCCGGTCGCCGGATCGGTCTGCAGCGTGTCGAGAAAGAACAGCGCCGCGCCGCGCAACAGCGGGTAGACCGACCGCAGATACCCGAGGTCGCGACCATAGTCGTAATGGTCCCAAAGATGCGTGCACAGCCACGCCCCGCCGGTCGGCCAAAGCCCCCATTGTGCCCCGTCGATCGGCGCCGTCGCGCGCCACAGGTCGGTGTTGTGATGACATACCCAGCCGCGCGCACCGTACATGCGCCGCGCGGTCCGCGCGCCGGTTTCCGCCAGCTCGCGGACCATCGCCACCAGCGGCGCGACGCATTCCGGCAGCGCGGTCGCCTCGGCGGGCCAATAGTTCATCTCGGTATTTATGTTGACCGTATATTTGGACTCCCAGGGCGGCTCGATCGCATCGTTCCAGATGCCCTGGAGGTTCGCCGGCTGGCTGCCCGGGCGCGACGACGCGATCAGCAGATAGCGTCCGTAATCGAAATACAGCGCCGCCAGCGCGGGGTCGGCCTGCGGGCGGTCTGCGCGGATGCGCTCATCGGTGGGCAACGCCGCCGCGTCCGTCTGCCCGAGGTCCAGCGTCACGCGGCGAAACAATGCGCGATGCGACGCGCATGCGTCCGACCGGATCCGCGCGATGCCACGACGCGCCGCCAGATCCAGAGTCCGCTGCGTCGCCGCGTCCGGGTCGCCGCTCACATCGTCGAACCGGCGGAAGCTCGTCGCCATCGCGACCAGCACCGTGACCTCGCGGACGTGGCGGACACGGAGCCGGTCGCCCTCCGGCTCGACCGAACCGGACGGTGCGACCACTCGCGCGCGTGCGGCGAACCGAAGCTGCCCGGCGATCCCGGCCCTCGCGCGGTTGCGGCCTGTGAGGGTGAGCGTCGCCCCCTTTGCCACGATCACCGATCCCGGCTGCGGGGAGCGCAGGCCGACCAGGAGATCGAACGGACGATCCGCGACCAGATGAACCGCGATCACCTGGTCGTCGGGCGACGCGAAGGTGTCGCGGACAAACCGCGTGCCGTCGAGCGCGAAGCGGGTGGTCGCCACCGCCGCGTCGAGATCGAGCGAGCGCCGGTACTCGGTTGCCACGCCGGTCGCATTTGGCAGGTCCAGCAGCAGATCGCCGAGCGGTTGATACGCCATCTGCGTCTTGGGAACGCCCATCAGTTGCGCATTGGCGAGCGCCTCCGCCTCGCCAAATTCACCTTCGTCGATCAACCGTCGCACGTCTGGCAACGCAGCGCGCGCGGCCGGGTTGACCGGGTCATACGGCCCGCCGGTCCACAGCGTGTCCTCGTTAAGCTGCAACCGCTCGCTTGCCGTGCCGCCGAACACCATCGCGCCCAGCCGGCCATTGCCGACCGGGAGCGCCTCCGTCCAGATTTTGGCGGGCTGTCGATACCAGAGGTGCGCAGCGTCCGGCCCAGGCGCCGCCCATGCCGGTGCGGGCAACGCCAAGGCCGCGACGCTCGCCGCCGCCCCTTCCAGCATGTCGCGGCGAGACGGGGCGACGGTCACCGATCGGTCAGCGCAGATCGAGGACCAGCACCGACTTCGCCGGCAAGGTGACGGTCAGCGTGCCCGCGGCTACCTGCGCCGCGGTGAACGGTTGCGGCGTCACCATTTCCGGTCGATCGAAGCTGTTATGCGCATCCATCGCGGTTCCAGTAATGATCCGCCCGCTTACCTGGCTTGCCTGCACCCCCGCGAGCGATACCGATACGGGCATCGCCCGATTGGGATCGAGGTTGACCAAGGCGACATGCACCTGTCCGGCGACGTCGCGCACCGCCGATGCGCTGACCGCGGGAACCGCAACCTCGTCCTTGTGGTACCAGGGCGACGTGACCGCGATCGGCAGCGACGTCGCGCCCTGCCACGGCTTGTAGAGGTCGAACACCCAATAGGTCGGCGTCTTCACCATACGCGCGCCGTCGGTCAGCAGCATCGCCTGCAACACGTTCACCATCTGCGCGATCGCTGCCATCTTCACGCGATCGGCATGATGCGCGAAGATGTTGATGTTCAACCCGGCAACCACCGCGTCGCGCAGCGAATTCTGCTGCTCCAGGAAGCCCGGATTGCTGCCCGGCGTCGGATCGTACCAGGTCCCCCATTCGTCGACCGCGAGCATCACGCGCTTGGCGGGATCGTATTTGTCCATGATCGCCGAATGCTTGGTGATGAATGTCTCCATCTCCAGCGTGTGCGACATCGTCGTCGCCCATTCGCGCTCGGGAAAGCCGATCGCCGCGCCCTTGTCCTTCCAGTCCTGGTCGCGCGGCCGGGTGTAGTAATGCAGCGCCAGCCCGTCGATATTCTTGCCGGCGATGCGCATCATCGCATCGGTCCATTCATAGTTTGAATCGCTCGGCCCGCTGGCGATCTTCAGCATCGGACCGTTCGCGGACTTGGCGAACTGCGCGTAGCGGTTGGTGAGATCGGCGGCATATTCGGCGCGCATATTGCCGCCGCAGCCCCATAATTCGTTGCCGATACCGAGATACTGGACCTTCCACGGCGCTGCATGGCCGTTACGCTCGCGCTCCTTGGCCAGCACGCTGGTGCCTTGCGCGGCGGTCATATACTCCACCCACTGCGCGGTTTCCGCCGGAGGGGCACTGCCGACATTGGCCGAGACATAGGTGCTCCCGCCAAGCCGCTCCATCAGACCGAAATATTCATGCGTACCGAAGCTGTTGTCCTCGTTCACGCCGCCCCAGTTCGTGTTGACCTTGGTCGGGCGAGTCTTCGCCGCGCCGATACCGTCGCGCCAATGATATTCGTCGGCGAAACACCCGCCAGGCCAGCGCACCATCGGCACGTTGATCGCCTTCAGCGCGGCCAGCACGTCCCGCCGATAGCCGCCATCGTTCGGGATAGACGACGACTTCCCGACCCAGATACCGCCATAGATGCCGTGGCCGAGATGCTCGGCGAACTGCCCGAACACATCACGGTGAATCTGCGGGCCGGGCTTGTCCGCCTGTAACGTCGCGGTGACCGCTACCGTCGATGAGTCCTGCGCCAGCGCGGGCGAGACGATCGCCGTGCCGCAGAGCAGCAACGGCGCCAGCGTGAACGAACCAAGCAGATGCTGCAGCCGCCGTGGCGACGACGCGCAGGATTCCGCGTTGCGATGACTAAACAGGTTCATGCTCTCCCTTTCGGTAGCTTAGCGCCACGTCTTTTCGGTTTGTAGGAGTAGTTTAAAGTTGGCCGCCGTCAACGTCTGTCTTTACACCGGTGATCGACTTTATGGTCCGGTAGATTAGGGACGGTTAGAATAGCGGGAATCAACACCGACACGGCTTGCGAGACGCGACGGCGCTTCGCATGGTAGCGCTATCCGGACACGATTGCGTGCCGATGCCTCGTTAGAAGGCAATTTTTAGGAAGGATTACGCACCGATGCGCCTCGCTCTCATCCTTGCTTCCGCGGCGGTTGCCGCTTCCGGTACGATCGTCGTGGCGCAAACCGCGCCCTCCGGTACGACATCGGCCAAGACCGAACCGCGTAGCCCCAACGGCAAGCGCTATCTGTCGCAGCCGCTGGTCACGAGCATCTACACCGCCGATCCATCGGCGCATGTGTTCGGCGGCAAGATCTACGTCTATCCCAGCCACGATATCGACGTGAAGATCGCCGACGACGACCTGGGCAACCAATATGCGATGCGCGACTACCGCGTGCTGTCGATGGACCGGATCGGCGGACCGGTGAAGGTCAATCCCGTCGCGCTCGACGTGAAGGACGTTCCCTGGGCGTCGCAGCAGATGTGGGCGCCCGACGCGGCGTACAAGAACGGCACCTACTACCTGTATTTCCCGGCGCGCGACAAACAGCTCGACAAGAACGGGCTCGGCACCTTCCGCATCGGCGTCGCCACCGCGAAGAGCCCGACCGGCCCGTTCAAGGCCGATCCGACGCCGATCGCCGGCAGCTTCTCGATGGACCCCGCCGTCTTCACCGACGCAGACGGGCGCAGCTTCATGTATTTCGGCGGTATCTGGGGCGGGCAGCTCCAGCGCTGGAAGGACGGAAAGTTCGACGCCAACGGCTCCGATACCGATTTGGGCAAGGACGATCAGCCCGCGCTCTCGGGTCAGATCGCACGCCTCAATCCCGACATGAAGAGCTTTGCTGAGACGCCGCGCGACGTCCAGATCCTCGACGAACAGGGCAAGCCTGTGCTCGGCGGCGATCACGAGCGTCGCTTCTTCGAGGCGTCCTGGGTCTTCAAGCGCGGCGGCAAATATTATTATACCTACTCGACCGGCGACACGCATTTCCTGAACTACGCGACCGGCGACAACCCCTATGGTCCGTTCACTTACAAGGGCCATATCCTGAAGCCGGTACAGGGCTGGACCAGCCACCATTCGATCATCGAATGGAACAAGAAATGGTGGCTGTTCTATGCGGACACGCAGCTCAGCAACAAGAACCACCTGCGCAACGTCAAGGTCACCGAGCTCAAATTCGCCGCCGACGGATCGATCCCGACCATCGACCCGTTCGTCAACTGATGTTCCTGGGAATCGATATCGGCACTTCGGGTGTCAAAGCCGTGGTGCTCGACGAAAGCGGCAGCGTGGTCGGCCAGGGCACAGCTGCGCTGACGGTGCAGCGTCCCCACCCGCTGTGGTCCGAACAGGATCCCGATGCGTGGTGGCGCGCGACCACCGCCGCGGTGCAGGCGATCGAGCCTAGCGTGCGGCGATCGGTGCGCGGCGTCGGACTGGCCGGACAGATGCACGGCGCGACTCTGCTTGATGAAGACGACAGGCCCCTGCGCCCGGCGATCCTGTGGAACGACGGCCGCTGCTTTGCCGAATGCGAGGCCCTGGAGCGCGCCGTCCCCGATCTTCGTGCGATTGCCGGCAACATCGCGATGCCAGGGTTCACCGCACCCAAGCTCTTGTGGGTGCGCGAGCACGAACCGGACATCTTCGCGAAGATCGCCACGGTGCTGTTGCCAAAGGATTATGTCCGCCTGTTGATGACTGGCGACAAGGCGTCGGACCTGTCCGACAGCGCCGGGACGATATGGCTCGACGTCGCCGGCCGATGCTGGAGCGACGAACTGCTCGCCGCGTGCGGGCTGACCCAGGCGCACATGCCGCGGCTCTACGAAGGCACGGAGATCACCGGCACGCTTACCGCCGAGGTCGCCGAACTCTGGGGGATGCCGCAAGTGCCCGTCGCAGCCGGTGGCGGCGACAATGCGGCGGGCGCGGTCGGCGTCGGCGTGGTCGCTGACGGCGATGCGCTGCTGTCGCTCGGCACGTCTGGCGTGATCTTCGTCGCGACCAGCGCGTTCCGTCCCAACCCCGACCGCGCGGTCCATGCCTTTTGTCACGCGCTGCCGGGGATGTGGCACCAGATGTCGGTCCACCTCTCGGCCGCGTCGTGCATCGACTGGGTCGCGCGGATCACCGGCGCCGCGGGTGCCGCCGACCTGTTCGCGCGCGCCGAGGCCGCCGGACCGGCGAGCGGTCCCGAACTCTTCCTGCCGTATCTGTCGGGAGAGCGGACGCCGCATAACGATGCCGAGATCCGCGGCGCGTTTCTGCGGCTCGACAACGACACCGATGCGGGTCGACTGTCGCAGGCGGTGCTCGAAGGCGTTGCGTTCGCGCTTGCCGACGGGCTCGACGTCTTGCGCGAAGCCGGCACCGTGGTCGAACGCCTTTCGGTGATCGGTGGCGGCGCCCGCTCGCGCTATTGGGGTCAGGTGATCGCGGCGGCGATGGAGGTCGAACTCGTCTATCTCGAGGGCGGCGAGGTCGGCCCCGCGCTCGGTGCCGCACGGCTCGCGCAGCTCGGTGTCGACGGGGGCGATCCTGCGCAGGTCTGCGTCGCGCCCCCGGTATCGCACACCATCTCCCCAGACCCCGCGCTCGTCGCGGCGCTCGCCGAAACGAAGGCGGCGTTCCGCGAGGCGTATGCCCGCATCACGCCCAGATCCCTCTCGCCCCAATCCTCTCCGCACAAATCCCTCTAAGGAAATTCTGATGGCAGACTTCTTCGCCGATATCGCACAGATCAAATACGAAGGCCCCGACAGCACCAACGAGCTGGCCTATCGTTTCTACGACAAGGACAAGGTCGTGCTGGGCAAGCGGATGGAGGATCACCTCCGCTTCGCCGCATGTTTCTGGCACACCTTCTGCTGGCCGGGCTCGGACGTGTTCGGCGGCGGCACGTTCGACCGCCCGTGGCACCGCGGCGCCAACGACAGCGCAGCGGCCGCCGAAAAGCGCGAGGTCGCGTTCGACTTCTTCCAGAAGCTCGACGTGCCCTATTACTGCTTCCACGACGTCGACGTGATGGCCGACGCGGCCAACATCACCGAGCATCGCAAGTTCTTCGCCGAGGCCGTCGATCATCTCGAAACGCTGCAGGCCTCGTCGGGCCGCAAGCTGCTCTGGGGCACCGCCAACGCGTTCAGCCACCCGCGCTATGCGGCCGGCGCGTCGACTAACCCCGATCCCGAAGTCTATGCGTTCGCTGCGATGCAGGTCCGCGATGCGCTCGAGGCGACGCATCGTCTCGGTGGCCAGAACTACGTCCTGTGGGGCGGTCGCGAAGGCTATGAGACGCTGCTCAACACCGACATGAAGCGCGAGCTCGACAATTTTGGCCGCTTCCTCAGCCTCGTCGTCGAGCACAAGCACAAGATCGGCTTCACCGGCACGATCCTGATCGAGCCCAAGCCGTTCGAGCCGACCAAGCACCAGTACGATTTCGACACGGCTACGGTGTACGGCTTCCTCAAGCGCTATGGCCTGGAGAACGAGGTCAAGGTGAACATCGAGGCGAACCACGCGACGCTGGCCAGCCACACGTTCGAGCACGAGATCGCGACGGCGGCGGCACTCGGCATCTTCGGCTCGATCGATGCCAACCGCGGCGATCCGCAGAATGGCTGGGATACCGACCAGTTCCCCAACTCGGTCGAGGAACTGACGCTCGCCAATCTCGAAATCCTGCGTGCGGGTGGCTTCACCACGGGCGGCTTCAACTTCGACGCCAAGGTGCGGCGCCAGAGCATGGACGCGGTCGACCTGTTCTACGGACATGTCGGCGCGATTGACGTCGTCGCCAAGGGCCTGCTGAACGCCGCCAAGCTGATCGAGGACGGCAAGATCGATGCGATCAAGGCCAAGCGCTATGCCGGTTGGGATGGTGAGTTCGGCGGCGCGATCGGTGGGCTCGACTTGGCCGGTATCGCTGACCTCGCAGTCGAGCGCGGCATCGATCCGAAGCCGGTTTCGGGCCAGCAGGAGCGGATCGAGAACCTGATCAACCGCGCCCTGTGAGGATGACGCCCGATCGCGTGCCGCGGCACGCGATCGGGCGTTTCGCGGATTATCGGCTTTGATAGCCTCTGCTCAAGCCGGCGACGAACCAGTTCGGCAAGGTAAAGGATCGGTTGCTCCGCCGGGCGTCGATCGGGCGATACGAACGCTAGGGCTTCTCGCCGCTATTGTTGCGGTCTCTGACGCCACAAGAGCCACGCAACGGCACCGAGTAGCACAGTGGCGGAGAGCAGTACGCCCCACAGGATAAGGCTCCGGGTTGCGGCGCCCTCGACATCGGCAGTCTGCAATAGCAGCGGAGGCATTGGATTCGCCGTTGCGCGCGCGGTTCCGAGAGTGGGCTGGTCCCCCGTCAGGTCGTTCTGCTGGAGAAATACGTTTTTCGCGTCGGCGCGTCCGGCGGCCAGCGTGAACGGCGCCGTGCCGCTGGTCAGGACGGTCACCCTCCGCTCGGTGAAGCCGAAGCGCAACTTCGGCGCTGTGGCGAAGCCGGGGCTGCGCGAGTCCGCTTCGATCCGCATGACGCGCGGCGTGTCGCCGCTCAGCGTGATCCCGCGAGTGCCGTCGCTCGTCGCAAGCCCCGCGCCCAACACCGTCCAGGGCTGTTCGCGATCGTCGCGGCCGAGGATACGAACGGGGATGACCCCCTCGTCCGGTGCGACAACGACACTCAACCGAGCGATTGGGATGGCGAACGGCACGGCGAAGTCGATCGTCTTCGCATCAGTGGAGGCGACGGCGGGCGCCTGGGCATCGATCGTCACCCCGGCGGTCGTGCCATCCGGTCGCGTCTCCAGCACGGCCTGTTTGATCGCGATCGGCGTAATCGGACGCGATCCGGTCCGCCACGTGATCCGCAGATAGTCCCTCGCAACAGCCGCTCCGTCGAGCGCGACCACCGACGACGACGCGCTGTCCTTGGCGCCCCGATACACCGTCGCCTCACCCAGCCGGCGCCAGTCGCGCAGGTCGCCGCTGGCTTCGACGACAAGGGTGACCGGCTGGCCGGCGGGCAGGTCAGCATTGACCACGACCCGGTCCGCACGACCGCCGAGCGCGCGGACATCCAGCAGCACGCCCAGCACTACCGGCGCGCCGCCGCTGGCGACAGGCTCCCCCCTCACCTCGGCGACCTGGGCCGCGCCGCGGCCATCGAGGCGCAGCGAAACGCCGGAAATCTTCAACGCATCCGGCGCGCCGAGTATCGGCATCGGGACGAGCGTGTCGCGACGCACCGCAACCGAGGCGAAACCCCGCGCGATCGGCATCGCCCGACCCCGCGCGTCGAACACCCGGACGTCATGACCGTCCCGCGTCTGCAACGCGACGAGCACCGAGGGTGGCAATGTCAGTTGCTGCACGCGCGTGCCGGCCTCGACCGACATCGGTAGGCGCAGACGGTATCCCGCAAGCTCGCCATCCGATCCTGCAGGCGCCGCCGCGAGCAGGGCAGCAGCCCCCGCGATGACCGATAAACGTCGTCCGATCATACGGTTGCCTTGTCCGATAGTGGGGTATCGCCGCCGGGTACGGTTGCCGCCTTTGGTGGAAGCGGCGCGAGATAGCCGACCAGCAGCATCAGCATGCCTACCGCGATAAAGGCAATGATCCGCCCTCCCCCGCCCGTGGCATTGAGGTCGACTACCAGCAGCTTGACCACCGTCGCGCCGAGCAGGCCAGCACCCGCCAGCCACAGCGTACGCTGAGCGCGGCGGTGCGCGACCACCATCAGCGTCAGCGCGATCACCGTCCACAGGATGGCGATACCCGTCTCGACCAGCGAACTGCCGAGCAGTCGATCGCTGGTCCACTGGATACCCGCCAGATGATGGGCGGTCCTGAGCCACGCCCCGTTGGCCGCGGCGAAACCGAGTCCCGCGAGCGGCAGCCAGATGCCGCCCGCCAACGCGGTGGCCGCCTCTGCCGGGATCGTTTCCGCCGCAAGCACCGTCCGCCGCCACAGCACGAGCACGCCCGCGGCCAGCGCAACCATCAGATCCACCGGGTTGAGCAACGGCACGAACGGGAGCGGCGCTGTATCGCCGGACGACAGCAGAGCGAGTCCCAGCGCCCCTGCGGAAACGGCTAGCGCGATCGGCAGCGCCGCGGTCCAGACATAGTGGATCGCATGTCGGTCTAGCGGCCAATGCACGCGCGTGCGGTCGGCTCGGATCGCCGGTCCGGCCCACCAGCACAGCCCGGCCAGCACCGCGACGGCGCCTGCGAGCAACGTGACGTCGCTCCACGCGGTCGACCACAACGCTGCGCGGTCGATCCCCAACCACAGCATGTTCGCGACGAACCCGACAGCCAGCCAGACGCCAGCGACATGGCTTGCCTTGGAGGCCCAGCGCGCCTGGGTCGTCGGGAGGTCCTGATCGCCGCGATACAGCATCCAGCCATGCACCGCGATCGCGACCAGCCACAGCAGGCAGCCCGGAAAGTACAGCACGTTCTCGCCGAGCGCGACGGTCGCAAGGAAGCCGAGCCAGAGCGCCATCACGCTGACACGCGCCGGTCGGGTCGCGACGCGCCAGTCCTGGCGACGACCGATCGCCTGGAACAGCGCCGCGCTGATGACGTAGGGGAGCATCGCCAGCAGGATTTGGATGCCTGGCGAGAACACCGGTGACGGCGGCAATCCGCGCTCGGCCGCCGGATATAGTCGCGTCGCCTCCAGCAGCCAGCCGATCCACCAGAGGGCGAACCCGGCGGCGAACGCGGGGAGTCCGACCAGCGCTTCGCCGCGCGCGTACCGCGCCGCCAGACGGGTTTCGCCCGCGGGGATCGCACGCCGGCCAAACCATGCCGTGGCAAACCAGGAGAGCGCGATGACCATTGCGCCGACAAAGGCCGGGCCGACGAACGGTAGCGCCGCAACATTGTCGTGCAGGTTGGCGAGGTAGAGCAACGTCGCCACGCTTTGAAGCAGCAGGCCGAAGAACCGCGGCACCCAGCGTGCCTGTCGCATGCCGATCCAGAACGCGCCGGCACCCTCCAGCGCCCACGCCGCCGACGTCCAGCGCACGCCGAGCGCTAGCGGGACCGCCATCGTGACGAAGCCGATGCCGATCGCCAGCATCGCCTCGTTCATCAGCCGCAGCCCTTCCCTGCGCTGGCGCATCGAGATGGCGGCAACGCCGAGGTACAGCGCGGCGAACCCCAGCGCGGCAAACGCGGTGCCGAACGGGCGGTCGCCGACCAAGGCAACCTCGAGCCCGAACCCGGTGAGCGCGGGACCGAACAACAGGGTCGTGTCGACCGCATTGCCGAGCCGGCCAGGGGTGGCGCGCGTGTAGAGCGTCGCGGTGGCGACGTAGATCAGTACCGATACGATCAGGAAACCCTGGGCGAGCCAGAACTGGTCGGGGTGATAGGCGCTGGCGCCCCACAGCCCCCCGATGCCGAACGTCGCAAAGAAGCCGACCAGGTTCAGCACGCGCCACGTCCGCGCCCGCGCGATGAACAGGATGGCGAGATTGAGGATCGTGCCATAGCCGAACAGCGCGAGCGCGTTGCCATCGTCGCCGCCCAGCAGCAACGGCACTGCGAACCCGCCCGCAAACGCGGTGACCGCCAGCGCCTGGGACCGCTGCAGCAATGCGAGCGCGCACCCCAGCGCACAGACCGCGATCATCAGCGCGAACGCGGCCGGCAGCGGCACGAGATCGTAGAAGCGGGCAGCGCCGAACAGGGTCAGATAGATGACCGCGACGCCACCACCTTGCAGCGTCAGCGCAAACTCTGAGCGGGCGATCCGGGTGCGGTAGCCGATGACGAGAAGCGCGATTCCGAACGCGCCGACCAATGCGAGACGCAGCTCGATCGGGAACAGCCCCGCCGCCGCCGCATAGCTGGCGAGGAACGACAGGCCGACGAAGAGAATGACCACGCCGAGCCGGACGATGGTGTTGCCGCCGAACAACCATCCGCGCGCGGCGGCAACGCCGTGCGCGATCTGCGTCGCCAACCAACTCGGCTCGCTGGGGACGGACGCCCGTCGCGGCGGGGGGGGTGCGAACGTAGCGGAGGGAAAGTCTCGCGCCGGTGCCGAGTCTGCCGGAACGGGATCCGGGTCCTGACGATAGTTAGGGGCAGCGGCGACCGGGCGGTCAATTGGACGCTCGACCGGAGGGGCTGGATACTCGCGGCTGCTCGCGCCCGCCGATACCAGCGCGCGCAGAGCCGCCAGTTCCTCGCGCAACGATTCGGTGGACGCGGTAATCTCCTCCCGCATAGTGCGGCGAAGTCCCCACCCGATAGCCAGGCCGGCTAAACCCCCGAAAAGAAAAGCAACTTCCTCGAAGTTACCGAGCACGTATCCCAACAGGGCACCGACAACCGCCATCCAAATCAGCATCGACTAACTTGCCCCACCCTTGTTATCGCCCTGGGTTCAGCATGGGGCATGCCGGAGCAGCGGTCGAGCGCGATCACCGCGGGTGCGGTATGGGAATGACAGGTCCGCTCACACCGGCGCGACGAGGACTTCGATTGCGCTCGGGAAGAGGTCGCGTCGACGGCCGGCGTTGCCAGCGACCGAAACTTGCACGCCGCGGTTTGATCTTGCCTGCGCAATCTGGTTCGTTGAGGCATCATCGGGAGACCACGCAGATGACGGAACGAATGAAGACGCTGGCGGTCGCTGGGTTCATGATGGCGACACTCGCGACGGCGACCCCGCCTGGCCGAGCAGACGCGGCGCCCGGCTCGTTGCTGGCAAAGGCCACGACCGAGCAGCTGACCGCCGCGGCGAAGGCGCTGAACTCGGCACCAGCCGCGCTTCGGGCGGACGCCGACGCGGCGATGCCGACGCTTCGCCCCTATCTGATCACGCTCATGTGCGTGCAGGACGACAGCGCGACCGTCGCGCTCGTCCGAACCTATATCGGCTCGCGCGGCACGACGATGTTCAACGGCTGGTCGGGCGCCGCCTCCCCCGCGAAGCGAATGCCGCACCATGACATGGTCGGCTGCCTCACCGTCACCCGTATCCAGAACTGGCGACGGATCGCGGCCAATGAGTTTGGTTTTGACATCCTCTTCACCGCCGAAGACAGCGGCGAAAGCTATCTCTGGCCGACCAAGGTACACCGGGAGCCCGATGGGACCTGGCTGATCGCTTGATCGGCACCCGCGCGTCCGGCTCGCAGACGGCGCTGGTCCTGCCGGACGAAGTATAGGCATAGGCTCGATCGCCGGTCCTCAACGGGATCGCTGCTCCACCGGGATGTTGCGCAGATGATGAGAGTTCTTGGCCGTTTTGCAATGGCGTCGGCGGTCGCGCTGACAGCGGGCGGCGCCATGACGCCGGTCCAGATGGTCTCGGCACAAACGGCCCCCACCCCCGACGCTGTAGTCAAGTCGCCCGCGGATATCTTCGGCCCATTGTTCCGGGCAGTGCAGCAAGACCATGTGTTCGCCGACGGCAAGACGTTCGTCGACGCCGTGCCGAAACGGGCGGCCGATGCGATCATGGCGGACTTTGCGCGGACCAAACCCGACGGGACGGCCCTGAAGGCGTTCGTGCTCGCCAACTTCGTGGTACCCGGAGAGAATGATCGAAGCGCCTTTGATCTCCGGACTCATGTCCGCATGCTTTGGCCGCAGCTCGTCCGTCAGCCCGCGACCCCGCGCGCGGGCAGTTCCGCCTTGCCGCTGCCCGCGCGCTACGTCGTGCCGGGCGGCCGTTTTCGCGAGATCTATTATTGGGACAGCTATTTCACGATGCTGGGCCTCAAGGTCGACGGGCAACAGCCGCTGGTCGAAGCGATGCTGGACAATTTCACCAGCCTGATCGAACGCTATGGCCATATCCCGAACGGCACGCGGACCTATTATCTCAGCCGCTCGCAGCCGCCCTATTACGCGCTCATGCTCGACCTTTCGAGCAGCACCGATCCCGTCCTCGCAAGGCGCCGACTGGCCGCGTTGAGGACCGAGCACGCGTTCTGGATGAAAGGTACGACCTGCCTGGCGGGCAAGGCGGCATGCCTGCGCGTGGTACGCATGCCCGACGGCAGCGTGCTCAATCGCTATTACGACGACCGCGCGACGCCGCGTGACGAGTCCTTCGCCGAAGACGTCGAAACCGCGACGAAGGCCGCGCCCCGACCGGCGACGGAGACGCAACGCGACTTGCGTGCCGGTGCGGAAAGCGGGTGGGACTTTAGTTCGCGCTGGCTGCGCGATCCGGCATCGCTGGCGACGATTCACACCACCGACATGGTCCCGGTCGATCTGAACAGCCTGTTATGGGCGATGGAGAGCCGCATCGCCGAGCGGTGCCGGACCGCTGGCGACGCGCCGTGCGCGACCGCCTTCACGACGCTGGCGGCGAAGCGGAAGACGGCGATCGATCGGTATCTGTGGCAGACCTCGAACGCGCGATACGCCGACTGGGACCTGTCTACGCGCAAGCCCAGTCCCAGCGTCAACGCGGCGATGCTGCATCCTTTGTTCGTCGGTCTCGCCTCACCCGCGCAGGCCAGGTCCGTGGCCGCGACCGTGCGCCGCTCGCTGGTCGCCGAGGGTGGCTTGCGGACGACCACGCTCAAAACCGGCCAGCAATGGGATGAACCCAATGGCTGGGCACCGCTGCAATGGGTGGCGATCGCGGGGCTTGATGCCAATGGCGAACCAGCGCTTGCGAAAGACATCGCGCGTCGCTGGATCGGGACGGTCGGCGCGGCCTATGCCGAGACCGGCAAGATGCTCGAGAAATACAATATCGAGCAGCGTACGCCGGGCGGCGGCGGGGAGTATCCAGTCCAGGATGGCTTCGGCTGGACCAACGGCGTGACGAGCGCGATCCTCGACACATACCCAGATCTCGCACCGCAATGATCTGACGGGGGAAATGGCATGAGATCGAGGCGGACCACCCTCGATATTACCCGCCCGCGCCCCATATCGGTTCCATGACCAAACTGACCGTATGGCACGACGGTGCATGCCCCCTGTGCAGGCGCGAGATTGCGCTGATGCGACGGCTGGACCGGCGGGGCGCGATCCACTTCGTCGATGCGAGCACGTCGGGACCGGCGACATGCCCGATCGACCGGGAGGCGTTGCTCGCGCGGTTTCATGCCGAGGAGAATGGCGAACTGCTTTCCGGCGCAGCGGCGTTCGCAGCGATGTGGCGGGCGATCCCGATGCTGCGTCCGTTCGGGCTCGCGGCGCGCTCGCCGATCCTATTGGCGGTGCTCGAACGCTGTTATCGCGGGTTCCTCACGGTACGCCCAAGGCTCCAGCGGCTGGCGTCGCGGCTATAGGCACGCTGCCGACCATCGTACACAACGTCGCGTGTGCACGCTGGATCTGTGCTATCATTTGTTCAGGCTAGCGATCGGGGGGATCGGTTCGTCATGATTATCGGGAACGCTACAGCAGAGTTCGATACCGTCCTGGCGCCTGACATCGTGGCCGCGGTTTCCGCTCCCCCCGATTCCACCGCGACGCTGTCGGACCGAAATTTGATGAGGCTCGTCACCGATAGTCCGATTGCCTCGGTGATCAGCGACCCGCGCAAACCCGATAATCCGATCATCGCCTGCAACGCGGCATTCTGCGCACTGACCGGCTATTCGCCGGACGAAGTCATCGGTCGCAATTGCCGGTTCCTGTCCGGCCCCGCCACCGAACCCTGGCTCTCCGAAGAAATCCGCCGCGGCGTCCGCCAGCACAAGCCGGTGCTGGTCGAGATCCTCAACTACAAGCGCGACGGTCAGCCGTTCCGCAACGCCGTTCTGGTCGCCCCGATATATGACGAGGCCGACAACCTGCTCTACTTCCTCGGTTCGCAGGTGGAGATCGATACCGACGCCGCATCGCCGACGAGCATGCGCCGCATCCGCGCGGCCGAAATGGTCAAGGCGCTGTCGCCACGCCAGGGGCAGGTGCTCAAACTCGTCGCGCGCGGCCTGCTCAACAAACAGATCGCCGCCGAACTCGGCCTGGCGGAAAAAACCGTGAAGATGCACCGCGCGATCCTGATGGACCGCCTCAAGCTGGCGACGACCGCGGACCTGATCCGGCTCGCAGTTGAAGCAGGGCTCTGATCGCGCCCTGAAGACGCGCCGGATACGGACCAAGGCCCGTATCGCGTCTCGTCTAGCAGCGGCGTATCCCGGCCTTGGTCGTCACAGCGACTGGGTCCTGCACCGTTCTAGCCGTCGGTGCAGCGTCCTGGGTGGATTTCCCTCCGATACCCTTTTGAAGTCGCTGTGGCGCCATCCCCGGGTGGACCAAAACCGAACGGATCGTTCGGTCAGGGTGCCCGCAACAAGCCCGATCCGCCAGTGTAGCGGGCCCGGCACAGATAGGCTGTGGAAAACCCGATGGATATACTGACTCCGTTCCAATTTTCGTTGGTGTACAACGCGTTCTCGTTCACGTTCGCGACGATGGCCGCGACGACCGCGTTCCTCTGGCTCTGTCGATCGCAAGTCGCGCCCGCCTATCGAACCGCGGTAACCATTTCGGGCCTGGTGACCGCGATCGCGGCCTATCATTATCTGCGGATCTTCGAGAGCTGGAATGCCGCGTATGAGCTCAAGGGCGGGCTGATCACGGGCACCGGCTTCGCGTTCAACGATGCTTATCGCTACGTCGACTGGCTCCTGACTGTGCCGCTTTTGCTCATCGAACTGGTGCTCGTGATGCGGTTGTCGCCGGAGCAGACATCGTCGAAGACCGTCCGGCTCGGTTCGGCAGCGGCGCTGATGATCGTGCTCGGCTACCCGGGTGAGATCGCCACCGACATCGCAACCCGCGCGCTGTGGGGAACCTTGTCGTCGATCCCGTTCGTCTACATCGTCTGGGAATTGTTTCGCGGTCTGGGCGAATCGATCGAGCAACAGCCGGCCGCTGCGCGCGGCCTGGTCCGCAAGGCTCGCCTGCTGACCTTCGCCTCCTGGGGCTTCTACCCGATCGTCTACATGGCGCCCTATGCCGGCCTGACCGGTGCGACGGCGACGACGGTGATCCAGCTCGGCTACACGATCGCCGACATCATCGCCAAGGCCGGCGTCGGCGTGCTGATCTACATGATCTCCGTCCGCAAATCGCAGGTCGAGGCGCATGGCGTCACCGCCCCGGCGTACTGACCCCGACTGCCTTGTCATGGTCGCGCCCGCCGGGGCCATGACCTTAGCCGATCGCCGCGTCCCCCAGGGGCGCGGCGAAGGCGTGTCCGTCGCCTTCTGGCTGGCGGCGTTCGGCCTCGCCTTTGCGCTGGTCGCCCGGCTACCCCTCGGCGGACCGACGGCCACGCTGATCGCGACGCTCATCTTTATCGGCGGGGGCATGCCGCACGGGGCCTATGACATCGCGCTACTGATGCGCGCGACCAGGCTCGGGCGCGGAGGGCTCACGCTGGCGGTCTGCGGCTATATCGCGATCGCCGGCGTGATGGCGGCGCTGTGGATCGCCGCGCCATTGCTTGCGCTAGTCCTGTTCATCGCGATCGCGTCGATCCATTTCGGCGAGGATTGGACGATGATCGACGAGCCGTTGCTCAAGATCGCCGCCGGCACCGCGATCATTGCGACGCCGGCGATCGGCCATCCCGCCGAAGTCGCGCGATTGTTCGTCGCGATGTCGGGCGGTCAGGGTGGCGCGACCATCGCGCGCGCGATGATCGCGGTCGCTCCGGTCGCATTGCTGGTGACGTCGGTCGGTATCCTCGTGGCTTGGCGCGACGGTGCGCGGGAATGGGCCGCGGCGACCGGCATCGCGCTGATCGGGCTGCTCGTAGCGCCGCCGGTCGCGGGGTTTGCGCTATTCTTCGTATTCCTGCATTCGCCGCGTCATCTCACAGGTGCGCGCACTGCGCTGAGCGGTATCTCCCGTCGCTGGTGGATCGGCACCGGCGCGATCATGTCGGCGGCCGCGATCCTCGGGTGGGTAGTATTTGCCGCCGCTGTCGGACGCTATCTGACGCCGGATCGCACCGCGCAGGCGTTCCAGCTGCTGGCTACCGTCGCCGTGCCGCATCTGGTGTTCTCGCGCTGGATCGAGAAGCGGCTCGCGTCACATGAACCTACAACCGCGACCGCGGTTTCGGCTGTCGCAGCGACGTCGCTGCCGACCTAGTCCCCCAGCATCCGCTCCGCGAGGCGTAGACCTGACAGCCACGCGCTTTCGATGCGCGGCGCCATCAGCCAGTCTCCGGCGGCGCCAATCCGGTCGGCGTCGTTCCAGAGGTATCCGAGATCGGTCGCCGAGGCGCGAGCGTAGCGCCAACGGTGGCCGGTCCGGACGATCGGCGCGGGTACTGGCTCCTGGCTGTACAGCGACAGCGCGGCGAGCAACTGGTCGACGACGACCTCGACCGGCTCCTCAAGATGCGCAGTGGACCATGCCGGTGTCGCCTGAACAACCCAGGCTTCCGGACCATGGCGGCTCGGCTTTGCACTATTGCGGGCCGCCCAGCCGATGATGCCCATATCCTTGAGCACGTCCTGCGCGATCGCGAGCGGCGTTTCGAACGCCAGCATTGCCGTCCAGCACGGTGTCGATCGGCACGCCAACGCCTCGCTCGCCATCGCCGCATCGTGCGGCGCGAGCAGTGGCGCTGCCTGCTCCGCCGGTGTCGCGACCACGACCGCGTCGAACGTTTCGCCCACATCCGGATCGATCTGCCACCCGGCCGCGGTCTGACGAACGTCGATGACGCGGTGGTTCCACCAAACCTGCGCCTGCGCGGCGAGATGCTTGACGATGGCGTTCATGCCGGGCGTCCCGACCCATGCGTCCGTGCCCGCAGCGGGCCACGGCGCGACAACGCCGGCTTTCGCCCAGTCGTCCATCGCCGATACGAACGCCGGGTCGCGCATCGTCAGATATTGCGCGCCATGATCGAACGCAGCCTCTCCCGCGGGTGTTTCGATGCGTCGGGTCGCCATCCGGCCGCCGGCTCCGCGGCCCTTGTCGAACACCGCAACCGTGCAGCCCTGCTGCTGAAGGCGCAACGCACAGGACAGGCCGGCGATTCCCGCACCGACGATGGCAACTTTCACGTCACTCTCCGAACCATTCAGCACCAGACACTGCTGCGGCGACGACGGATTGTACAGCGCTTGAGGCTGTCAAGCGCACGAGAATTGGCGCGGCGGCGCGGGTCCTCGGACGATGCCGCAGCTTGTGATCGCCAACGCGACCCACCGCAAACGACGCATCGTCCGTCATCCCGCCCTACTCTCGCACGGCAAGACCCAGCCGAGACGATCTGAGCCGCGACCAGGACGTCTGCGGCATCAAGTCTAGCCTTGCCATTGATGATACATCGTATCATTGAGCCGGCGCTACGTTGAGGACTTCGCAAGAGTCGAGTTGAGGATAGCCTTATGCACCATACCGATCATCACCCCGCTGTTTCGCGATCGCGGTCGGGCGAGGACATGCTCGACGGGTTCGCCATGTGCGCATCCGCCGTGTGCATGGTGCATTGTCTCGCGGTTCCCGTGCTGCTTGCCGCACTGCCGGCGCTGGCGACGTGGTTCCATCCCGGCGAGTATTTCCACTGGGCCATCCTGGCGTTCGCGGTTCCAACGAGTGCGCTGGCGTTGATCGGCGGGTGGCGTCTTCATCGCGCGGTCGTGCCGGTCGTCTTCGGCGCGTTAGGGCTCATCCTCATGACGCTCGGCGTCGTCTTCGCGGCGCGCGAGGCGATCGAAACCGCCTTGTCCGTCAGCGGTAGCCTATCACTGGCGTTCGCCCATATCGCGAACTGGCACCATCGCTTCGCGTGCTCGGCTATGAAGGGCTGACGGTTTCGCGTGCGGAGAAGCCGCCTGTTCCGACTGGCGAATAAGGCATGAAGGCCGTCCGCGATCGCGATGTTGCGCGGAACCGTGAGATTGCCCATCGTGACCGCCATGCACCCTATGCTCGCGCTTCCGCTACTGATCCTCACAACGCCGGTGCACGCGGCCGAGGATCCGGCACGCGATCCGACCGATATCAGCGAGGTCGATGCGATCGAATGTCGCCTCGACGTGCCGTCCTATAACGGGTTCGCCTTCGCCATTCAGGGCGAAGAACGCATCGCAGCGACGCGGCATTGGAAAAAGATCGAGTCCAAGAATCCGTTCATGAACGAATATGAATTGCCAGCGCCGATCACCGTTGCCGGAACGTATTCCACGCGCAGACTCGGGATGACGGCCAGCGGGATCGTCGCGATCCTGGACCTGCCGGATCCTGCCGTCCTCGCTCGCCGGGAAGGCATTGCGAACGCGCTGGACGCGACCCCGTTCGTCGAATCCGTCGTCGCATCTGGCAAGGCTTCGCGCGCGGAAGCGGAAGGCAGCGTGGCTTTCCGAAAGTTTCTCGGCGAGAAACTGATTTCCGACACGGTAGAGCGCCCGGCCGAAGGGCAGATGTTTGGCGCCCATTTCCGGATCACGCGCAACGTGTCGAACATTTCCAGCCATCCCGGAAAGACGCTCTATGGCTGCAATTACGCGCTCGAGGTGATCGGAAAGGACGGCGAGCCGCTTTAATCCCCGGCCCTTTTGGGTAACATCCGGCGGACACGCGCTGTCATGGAGCGACGTTCGCGTCCCAACCGCTAGCGGATAGCGAAGATCACGCTGTCCACGACCCGGCCCGCTTGATCGATCAGACGAAGTCGGTGGCGCCCGGGCGGGGCGAAGAACAGCAATTGCGCCGCCGCCGCCCCGAGATCACGGTCGTCCAGGAAGACGCGATGCATGCGAGTGTCGCCGGTCGTCTCGATCGCGAGACGCTGGCGGTCGGGCGGGATATCGGGATCGATCGCGTAGACGCTGCCCGATACCGGGTTGACGATCCGGGCGCGCCGGGCGCCAGCAGGGGCGGCGGCGATCAACGGCTGGCCGGTGCCGCGGAGAAAATATTCGAGGCGCGGCTGCTCGATCCCATCGGCGAACGCGACCCGACGACGTTCGACGCCGGTCGGCATCAGCGGCCCAGCGATACCGTCCCGGTTGAGCGCGAGCATGACGTCCCGCCAGACAGGCGCCGCGCCGCTCGTGCCCGAGACCGCGCGCATCGGATCGCCTTCCATGTTCCCGACCCAGACCGCGACCGTGTAGGCGCGCGAGAACCCGACGCACCAATTGTCGCGCATCCCTTTCGACGTGCCGGTCTTCACCGCTGCCCAGAACGGCAGTCGCAAGGCGGAATCGAGTCCGAAGGTCGCGGCGCGCGCATTAGGGTCCGCCATCATGTCGGCGACGATCCACGCAGCTGCCGGCGGCGTTACCGCTCGCGGCGGGGCGTGCGGCGCATCCACCGTCATACGCAGCGGCGACCAGCGCCCGCCATTGGCAATCGAACGGTAGGCATCGGCCTGTTCGAGCAGCGTCACTTCGGCGGACCCCAGCGCAAGACTGAACCCGTAATAATCGCCGTCTTCGACGAGCCCGCGATAACCAGTGTCCCACAGCCGGTCGCGAAACGGCTCCACCCCGACGAGCAGCAGCGTCCGCACCGCGGGCACGTTGAGCGATCCCGCCAGCGCACTCCGGACGGACACGCGCCCCTTGAACCCGCGGTCGTAATTTTGGGGCACGTACAGCCCGGACGCGGTGTCGAGTTGAACCGGGGAGTCGTCGAGCACCGACGCCGGTGTCAGGTACCCGCGCTCAATCGCCTGCGCGTAGAGGAACGGTTTCAACGTCGATCCGGCCTGGCGATAGGCGTTGGCGGCATCGACTGCGGGGGCGGTCGATGCGCCGCCGATCCCGCCGACATAGGCAAGGACGTCGCCGGTCGCATTGTCGACCACCACCGCGGCGCCGTCGCGCGCGCGCGATCCGCCGAGGCCAAGCAGCTGGCGCCGAAGCGCAGCGGCGACACGGCGCTGGATCCGCGCATCGAGCGTCGTCGTGATCCGCAGTCCCGGCTTGGTCAGCAGCCGGTCGGCGAGATGCGGCGCGAGCCCCGGATCCAGCGACAGCGTCCGCGCCGGGCCGAGCATCGACGCCGCCTCGCTGGCGAACCGCGCGCAATCATTCTGGCCACTCAGCCGACACGCCCGCGCGGCGATCCGATCCCCGCGCGCCTGCGGATCGGGCAACAGCGCAGCGAGCAGCAACGCATCGTCGCGCGCCATTGCCGCCGGTGTCTTGCCGAACAACGACAGCGCCGCCGCGCCGATCCCTTGCGCCTCGCCGCGGAACGGCGCGAGGTTCAGATAGGCTTCGAGGATCTGGTCCTTGCTCCACACCGCTTCGAGCCCCTGCGCCGCGCGCATCTGGCGGAGCTTGTCGCGCCAGCCGCGCGCGCCGGGCATCGCAAGCGTTGGCGACAGGAACGCGGCAACCTGCATCGACAGCGTGCTCGCGCCCCTGCCCCGCTCTCCCTTCGTGCGCGACCGGATCGAGCCGAGAACGCCGAGCCAGTCGACACCGCCATGGCGGCGAAACCGCGCATCCTCCGCCGCGACCACGGTGGCGGGCACGATGGGCGCGATCTGGTCGAGCGGCACCCAGGCTAACCGGCGCGCGGCGAAATTGACGCGTGCGCTGTCGATCAGCACGCCGTGGCGGTCGTACAGCCACGCTTCCGACGGCTTCCACGCCGCGCGCACCCGGGCATAGCTCGGCATCGGCGGCGGGAACGTCGCCCAGTCGAGGCCGATCGCAACGAGGATCAGTACCAGCAATCCGACGAGCGCCGCGCGCTGCTTCATCGATCCGCCACGACCATCGTCTGGTTCGGCACCGCCGCGTGGATCGCGGGCGAATACATCGCCTCGACCCTGCTCGGTGGCATCTGGAACCGACCCGCACCATTCAACCGCAACGTGTACGACACGGTGGCGGTGCCCTTGGGCAGCCATGCGAAATACGCGCGCCACGTATCGCGCCCGCGCTCGACATAGCTCGGTCCGCCGCCCTCGCTTTCGCCGCCCTGCTGGAGCAGTTGCGATTGCCCGCCGAGATCGCCGATCACTGTCGCGCCCGCGGGCACGGGGTCACTGATCGCGACCCAGCTGCGCTCAGCAGTCGCCTCAACCGTCAGCGTCACGCGCAGCACGTCGCCGGTCGTCAGCCGCGCCGTGTTGCGCGCCTGCACGACATCGACCTTCCGCGTCAGGCGATAGCCGGCGAACAGGGGTTGGCGCAGCGGTACCGCCGCCGAGATCGACACGGTCGCCCATGGCCCCGCGCCACCCGACTGCGCCAGCCGAAGCGGCCCGGCGGCCGCGAGCGGGAACGACGTCGACTGCGCCACCTCCGCCAATGGCCAGCCCCGCGCGATGCCGCGCCCGGCATAGGAGAGCATCGTTGTGCCGGTCACCGCTTGTGCCGGATAAATCTGCGCGAAGCGGCGCGCGGCGATCGCACCCCAGGCGTTGGCGGTGGTCGTGTCCCAATGCCCGCGCGACTGGCGCAACGCCGTGCCCACCATCAACCGCGGCGCATCGTCCTGCCACCCTGGTTGGCCCAGCACCGCGGCGGTGACCTTGTTCGCCGCCTCGTCCACCGACGACATCAGCCACCAGGAGGCGTTGGCCGAACCCGACAGGTCCAGCCGCGTCCCCTCGAACACCAGCCGGGTCCGCAATACCGCCTCGGCCTGCGCCTTCGCATCGGTCGAGGTGCCCGGGATCGCATCGAGCGCGGCGATGTAATCGGCGAGGCTCGCGGTCGGCATGTCGGCGGGAGGCATCCCGATCTGACCGAGCATCGCCGGGGTCGCCGCCCCCTGCCGCGCGAGTGCCGCCAGCGCCGCGATCTTGGTCAGGCGAACATCGCCGTAATCCTCGCGACGCAGCCGCCCGTCGAGCACTGCCTTCATCGCCTCGATCATCCGCGCGCGCTGCACCGGCGGCAGCGACAGGTTCGCCACGCCGGTGATCGACATCACATAGGCGGTAAGTGCCTCGGACCCCTGCAGGCTGTCCCCGGGGAAATAGCGGAGCAGCCCGTCGGGTGCCTGATAGGTCGGGATTTCGCCTGCCAAACTCGTCCAGCCCGCCACATCACCAAGCACGATGATCCGCGACAGCCGCTGTTCGAAGCAGTTGAACGGATAGCGCGTCATGTAGTCGCGTACCCCGGCGAGCGACGGCGCCAGCGTATCGGCGAGGCGGATGTCGACGCTGCCCCGGCCGGGCAACGCGCCGGCGGGTGGTGCGATCGGGATCGTCGTATTGTCGCCGACATGCGCAAGCGTCGCGGCCCAGATCTCGGTCGGCACGGCGGGAATGACGTCCTGCGTGACCGTCAGCTGGTCGGCGGCACGACCGTCGCCACTTTTCGCGCTGACCCGCCAGCGCAGCGTGTCGACCCCGGCGGGCGCGGTGAGGTTCCAAGCGACCGGCGCGGCGCCACCCGAGGCAATCGTGACGGTGAGCGGCTTGCCCTGCGCGATCCGCGGGAAGACGTCGACGGTCGCGGTCACCGTCATCGGGCGGTCCGATCCGTTGCGCAGCGTGAAGCGCGCGCCGTAAAAATCGCCCGACCGGACGAGCGGCGGCAACCCGGCATAAAGCGACAGGTCCTGCGCAGTGCGGATGTCGGTGCTGCCGGTGCCAAACGCCTGCGCGCCGTCGGTGGCGATCGCGACGAGCTGGAACGACGACAAGGCATCAGACAGCGGCACCGAGACGCGCGCGCGGCCTTGTGCGTCGAGCGGTACATGCCCCTTCCACAGCAGCACGGGCTGGAAGTTCTCGCGGTTCAGCCCCGACAGGTCGCCGCCACCGCCGCCGCCACCCGCTTCGAGCGCCTTGCGCCCGTAATGTCGCTTGCCGACGACCTGCATCTGCGCAGTCGAGGTCAGCACCGACAACGGGCGATCGCCCATCATCGCGTCGAGGATATTCCAGCTTTCGTTCGGCGCGAGCTGGAGCAACGCCTTGTCGACCGCGGCGAACGCGACATCGGCTTCGGGCGCCGGGCTGCCATCGGGTTTCTTCACTTGCACCATGACAGTGGCGGTGTCGCGCGGCGCGTATCGTTCGCGATCGGCCTTGACCGCGACACCGAGCGTATGTCCTTCCCAGCCGACCTTCACCTTGGCGATACCGAGACGGTAGGCGGGCTTGCCCAGATCGACGAGTGCGGTCGGGGCCTGCGCTTCGTCGGGCGTGCTCGACAGCCCCAATGTCCGCGCGATGCCGTGGACCCAGCTCCAGAACCCGCTTTCGACCCGCCCGCGCACGACCAGCACCGAGACATAGACGTCGGGCGCATAGGCCGCGTCCATCGGCACCTCGATCACCGGGTCCTTGCCCGACAATTCGGTGACGAAGCTCGACAACACGCCCTCGCGCTCGACGCTGACGAGCGCCGTCGCCGAGCGGAACGGCATCCGCACCTGGAACCGTGCCTTCTCGCCCGACTTGTAGGTCAACTTCTCGGGGACGAGGTCCATCCGGTCGCCATTGTCGCCGCCGAACCACCACTCGTCGTCGCCCGCCAGCCACACCGATTTCACCGCGCGCGCGACGTTGCCGTCGGCATCGGTGGTGGTGACGACCGCGTACACTTCGCCCGACACGCTCGGATCGGCCTTGCACTGTGCGAGCCCCTGCGCGTCGGTGGTGGCACTGCACGACGTGGACAGTTTCACGGTCCGCATCCGGTTGTCATAGGCGTAGAAGCCACCGATCAACCGCCGTCGCGCGGTCAGGATCTCGCGGCTGTAGAACGCGACCGACAGCGTCTGCCCCTTGATCGGCTTGCCGTCGGTATCGAGCGCGACGAAGCGCAGGCGCAGGTCGTCCGCGCGCATCATCCAGCCGTCGGTCGCGACGCCCAGCTGCACGCCCGACGCATAGATCGGGATCGATTTCGAAGCGGTCAGCGTCTCGCCGTTCGCGTCGCGGTAATCCATCTCGACCTGCATGTCGGCGGTGCCGGGCAGCGTCTGCGGCATGTCGACCGTCATCCGCCGCGTCCCATCGGTGCCAAGCGTCGCTGGCAGCATTTGGGTCGGCGGCAGCGGCGTCTTCTCGTCCTCGCCATCGCCGTCGAGCGGCTTGACGCCTTCGCTGATCGCGTCGCCGCCAAAGCTGTATTTGTCGTAGCCGTCCGGCGTTGCGCTATGCGCGAACCAGCCGATGCGGACGTCGACGGGCAGGTTCGACGCGCCGCCGCCGGACAGATATCCGGCGAACAGGTCGAGCTGGGCGGTTCGCGGCTTGATGAGCGCGGTCTTGGGGCCGGTCACGCTCGCGCGCATCGTCGGCAACCGGTATTCGTCGATCTTGAACGATTGCGCGGAATCCTTGCGATCGTCGCCGTCGAGGAAGGCGAGGTCGTAATCCCCCATCGGCGCGCCCTTGGGCGCGGTCCAGACCGTCTCGCCGATCCCGTTCGCGTCGATCGATACGGGCATGTCGAACTGCGTATCGGAACCACGATGCGAGAGCCGCAACGTCCCGGTGAAGCCAGGTGCGAACGCAAAGCCGCGGGCGTCCGGACGACGCAGGATATGCTTCATGTGGATCGTCTCGCCCTGGCGGACCAGCGCGCGATCGAACACGGTGTGGATGATGTCGCCCGCCGCCGAATAGCCGTAGGGCAGGTCGAAATCATAGGGCCGGATCCCATCGCCCCAAGCGGAGAGCGTGAAGCTGAAATCGTCGCCGCTGCGGGCCGAGATCATCAACGGATGCGACGCACCCTCCCCCTTGCACCCGCCATAGGTCTCGGGTTCGGGCAGGCCGCGCCCGATCATAAGCCCGCCGCTCTTGTCGGTGGCGCCGCGCGCGAGCGGCTTGCCGGTGCAGCTGTCGGTGACCTGGACGACCGCGTTCGGTACGGGCTTCCCCGTCGACAGCCGCGTGACCCAGGCGAGCGACCGGTCGCGGCCCCATTCAAAATGAACCGCGAGATCGGTCACGAGCGCCGCACTGGCCACGTAACGCGGCACGTCGCGCCCGAGGAGCGAACGACCAAGCGCAGGGCTCGCGAGTTCGACGACGTAGAAGCCGGGCTTGCCGAGCGGCAGGCCGACGACCTCGAAATCCTTGCCCTTGCCGGGCAGGTCGAGCTTGAACGGGTCACCGCTCGCCGCATTGCCCCGTCCCGCCAGGATCGGTTTCTCGCCGGTGTGGTTGATGCGGAGCGGCTCGGCATCCTCGCGCTCGATCGTCTCGATATCGTCCTTGCCCGCATCGTCGACGCGACGGAGCCAGGCGGCGATCTCGCCGTCGCTGCCATCGACGCGCAGCCGCTGGCCGCTGATACCAGCGATCTGTCCCTGGAGCGCGGGTTCGACGTTGCGCACGGTGACGGGGAGCACACCGCCTTGCTTCGCCTCTAGGATCCCGAAATCCGCCGCGAACTTCACCAGCGGCGGTGCCTCGTCGAACTGGACCTCGAGCGGGAAGCGTTCGCGATTGGCGAGACTGCGCCCGCTCTCGTCCTTCATATCCGCGGGCAGCGATAGCTTGGCACGCGTCGCAGCGGGCAGCGGCGCGGCAAACGTCACCTGCTCGATCGTCGCGCGGCGCTTTTCCTCCTCGCTGAACACAGGCGTGACGGTCTTGCCATCCGCCAGCGTCAGCTTGATCGCCGTCGCCGCGCTCATCGGCACCGGCGCGCTGAACCGCAGATAGGCCTTTTCGACCGGGCTGCATCCCGCCGCGGGGTTGACGCGCGAGCATTCGAACCGCGCGGTGAACGGCTTGCGGACGGTAAAGTCGAACCGTTGGTCCGCCCCCGCCAGCTTGCCGCCCGCGCCCGCGATGTTGGCGCCCCAGACCAGCGCCATATCACGACCCGGCGGCAACGGCCGACGGCATTTGAGCGCGGTTACCGCGGCCAGCGCGCGCTGGCGCAATGCCGGGTCGGTCGACAGGGTCTTCGGCAGCCCGGCGCTTTCGAGGAAATTGCCCGCCGCATAGCCGTCGCTGAGTGCGGCGAGCAGCTTGCCCGGCAGATCGGGGGCGAGCACGTCGACCGCGATCTTCTCGCCGATCCCGTCGACCGCGCAATAGGCGTTGGCGGCGATCGAGGTCCGCGTGGCCGGCATGTTCGCGGCGACAAGGAAGACCTGGTCCTCCTCGATATCGCCGTAGCCGGGCATGACCGCGCGCGCGACCGGTCCGCCTGCATCGACGGTGAAGCTGCCTGCGTCGACCGCGTAGCCCGCGGCGCTCTTCAAGCCGTCGCGCGTCGCCAGCGTGCAGCGCATGCCGCCCGGCAAGGGCTGCGCGAAATCCCAGACATAGGTCTGTGGATCGGCCCATCGCCCCTCGCCCGGGATCGCGCACTCGACCTTAAGCGGCGAGGCAGCGCGCGGATCGCCGAGCGGCACGATCGCGTCGCTGAACCGCACCGTGAACCGCGTGATCGCGCCATCGGAAATATTTGGAGTCGCCAGCGTCACATGCGGCGTATCGCCACCGAACGCCGCAACCGGCGCGACGACGATCGCCAGCGCGACCAAGAGTTTTCTGAATCGCATGGTCCGCTCCCTGCCTTCACGTTACGGATCGGACGGCTTTAGTCCAGAGTAAACCGGCCGCAATCAGGGTCTTCCGCGCGAGAATGCGAGCCAAGAGAGCGTCGAACGCAAGCATCGACGCACTCACGTTGGCCAGCCTTTGAGCGTCGCCGGGAGTCTTGCTTACGCCAACTTGCTATAGTTAAACGAATATTTAGGAACTACGGATTGGCTGTGCACGGCCGCACTTTCGGTGTCGACTGATCGGCAGGCGAAAGCGCGACACACGTCAGGTCGATGTCGGCGCTACGCACTTCCCGGTGGCGTCAGCGATTGCGCGAACCTAGGATCGCCAACGGAGCCGCGCGATCACGCCAGATCGGACGCGCTTTGATAGACGAGCGGGAAGAGGGAACAGGCATTGGCGATACTCGACAGGCGCGCGGCGCTGCTGGCCGGCGTGGCATTCGTAGCGGCCTGTAGCGATGCGACGCATCTGGCACGCAGTCGCCCGCCGGGCGCGTTCGTGACCGTCGACGGTCACGGCTTCCGTCGTGGCGGCAAGCCGTATCGCTATGCCGGCGCGAACATCTGGTATGGCGCGTGGCTCGGCGCGCCGACTGCCTACGGGAACCGCACGCGGCTGGGGCGCGAACTGGATCGGTTGCAGGCGCTCGGCGTCCGCAACCTGCGCATTCTCGGCTCGGCCGAACTGTCGCCGCTGAAGAACTCGATCACGCCCGGGTTCCGCGACCAGAGCGCGACCTACAACGAGGACCTGCTCAAGGGCCTCGACTGGACACTAGCCGAAATGGCCAAGCGCGACATGACCGGCGTGATCTATTTGACCAACTTCTGGGAATGGTCGGGCGGGATGATGACGTACCTGTCGTGGGCCAACGGCGGCAAATACATCAACATGAACGACCCCGCGCATCCATGGCCCGAGTTCGCCGACTGGAACGCCGCCTTCTACATCAACGGCCAGGCGCAGGCGATGTACCGCGACTATATCCGCGCGGTCATCTTGCGCACAAACAGCGTCACCGGGGTCGCGTATGCCGCCGACCCGACGATCATGGCATGGCAGCTTGCCAACGAACCGCGCCCCGCCGGATCGGACAAAGTGGCTGTGCCGAACCGTCCAGCCTTCTACCGCTGGATCGACGAGACCGCGCGCTACATCAAGACGCTCGACCCCAACCACCTCGTCTCGACCGGGTCCGAGGGGCTGAAGGGCTCGATCGAGCGCGAGGACGTCGTGCTCGCCGCGCACAAATCGACGGCGATCGACTATCTCACCACGCACATCTGGCCGAACAACTGGATGTGGATGGACGCGGGCGATCTCGCGGGCACCTATGACGCGGGCGCAGCGAAGGTCGCGGACTACATCGACACGCACATCCAGTTAGCGACGACGCTCGGCAAGCCTTTGGTGATCGAGGAGTTCGGTTATCCGCGCGACGGCAAGACCGCCTATGATCCGACCATCACGACGGTCTACAAGGATCGCTTCTACCGCCAGATCTACGCTGCGATCGAGGCGAACGCGAAGGCTGGCGGTCCGCTCGCCGGCTCGAACTTTTGGGCATGGAACGGCGAAGCGCGCACGCCACATGCCGATCACCGGTTCCAGCGCGGCGACCTCGGCTACATGGGCGATCCGCCGCATGAACCGCAGGGCTGGTACGGCGTGTTCGACAGCGACGCGTCAACGCAAGCCGTGATCCGCGCGCACGCCGCTGCAATGGCGGCGCTCTGATGCTCAACAGACGTGAAACGTTGGGCATGACCGCGGCACTCGGCCTGCTCCACGGCGTTCCCGCGCTGGCAGCGGCGCCGAACCGCCGCCTGAGCAACCCGAAAGCCTCGCCCGCCGCGCGCCACCTCTACGCGTATCTCTGGAGCCAGTACGGCAAGACAACGCTGACCGGCCAACAGGAGCAGGGCTCGGGCCCGACCAATCCCAACGGCGAACTCGACTATCTGAAGCACGTGACAGGCAAGCTCCCGGCAATCCTCGGGCTCGATTATATCGACCCGCGCGACAATGACGCGGTCAACGATCGCGCCACCGCCTGGGCACGGTCGGGCGGCATCGTCACGCTGTGCTGGCATTGGGGCGCACCCGATATCGGCACCGGCTACGAGAATTCGAAGAAAGATTTCGACGTCGTCGCCGCGCTGAAACCCGGCACGCCGCAGAACATCGCGATGATGCGCCAGATGGCCGAGATCGCGCGCATGCTGACGGTCCTGCGCGACCGCGGCGTGCCTGTCCTGTGGCGCCCGTTCCACGAATTCAGCGGCGACTGGTTCTGGTGGGGCAAGCACGGGCCGGACGCGTTCAAGGCGCTGTGGGCGCTGATGTACGACCAGTTCACGCGCGTCCACGGGCTGAACAACCTGATCTGGGTGCTCGGCTGGGCCGGCCAGAACGTCGACCCCGCCTGGTATCCCGGCCGCGCGACGGTCGATGTAGCCGGCGCGGATATCTATGCGCTCGATCACGGTGCGCTCGCACCGATGTTCGCGCAGATGAAGGCGATCGTCGGCGATACGCTGCCGATCTGCTTGCACGAGAACGGACCGGTGCCCGACCCTACGCTGCTCGGTCCGAACGCGGACTGGCTGTGGTTCATGACCTGGCATACGCGCTGGCTGACCGGCCCCGACCAGAACACGCCGGATCAACTCCGCCGCGACTTCGCTGCCAAACGCTACATCACCAAGGACGAGTTGCCAGCATGGTTGAAGGTCAAGGTATGAAGACGATCCTCGCGCTGATCGGTGCCGCGTCGCTGGGCGGAAGCGCAGCCGTCGCACAGCCCGCAACGATCGCGCCGGTAACGACGAAACCGGGCGCAGCCCTCCCGCTTCACATCGGCGGTCGCGTCGAACGCACCGCCGTCGGGTACAACCGCCAATGGCCGGGCACCTATTTCGAGGCAGCCTTCAACGGCCCCGCCGTCCTGCTGAAGATCGGTGAAGGCGAGGTCATCCTCCGCGTCAGGGTCGACGGCACGACAGTCGCCAAACTCGTCAAGCCGAAGCCGGGCATGTACCGCGTCGCCGGGCTCGGCCGCGGCCGTCACGCCGTCCGCGTCGACGTCGCGAGCGAAAGCCAGGCCGCCCCAACCATCTTCGGCGGCCTCTACGCCGCGCCGGGAACGCGCGCCCTCCCCGCTCCGTCCCGCGCCCGCCAGATCGAGTTCATCGGCGACTCCCACACCGTCGGCTACGGCAACGTCTCGGCCAAAACCGACTGCACGCAGGACGAGGTCTGGGCGACCACCGATACCTCGCTCGCGATGCCCGCGTTGACTGCCCGCCGCTACCGCGCCGACTATCAGGTCAACGCGATTTCCGGCCGTGGGATAGTCCGCAATTACGACGGTGGGCCCGGTGATACCGTTCCCATCGCCTACCCCTTCGCGCTGTTCAATTCGGCCAAGCGTTATGTCGATCCGGCTTGGCACCCGAGCCTGTTCGTGATCGCGCTCGGCACCAACGACTTCACCACGCCGCTGAAGGCCACCGAACCGTGGAAGACGCGCGACGCGCTCCACGCCGATTACGAAACCCGGTACGTCGCGTTCGTCAAACAGCTCCGCGCCCGCGATCCCGACGCGCACGTCGTGCTCTGGGCGACCGACATGGCGAACGGCGAGATCGCCGCCGAGGTCGGCAAGGTCGCCGCGCGCCTGAAGGCCGAGGGCGAACGCAACATTGCCTTCGTGCCCGTCACGGGCCTCGCCTTCACCGGCTGTCACGCGCATCCCTCGACCGCCGACGACGCGCGGATTACCGCGGCGATTGCCGGCTATATCGACGCCCATCCGGGAATGTGGGCGCCCAGATCAGCAAAATGATTTGCGCCGTGTTACCGCAACCCGGTAGCAGGGCTGCAAAGGGACGGACCGCGGTCGCGTACCATCCAGGGAGAGTATGATGTCGGCAGGGTTTTCCACGTTCACGATCGCGCTGTTGCTGCAATCGGCAGCGACGCCCCTTCCCGCGCCGAACTCTCCCGCCCCGATCTCTCCCGCCCCGGCCGCTCCCGCGAAACTGTCGGCCGTCGCGCATCCCGAGCTATGGCCGACCGCCAACGCGCGGCCTTTGCGCGATCCGAAAGTCGAAGCGCGGATCGATGCTATCATGAAGCGCATGACGGTCGCCGACAAGATCGGCCAGCTGATCCAGGTTGACATCGCCAGCATCAATCCCGACGACCTGCGCACCTACAAGCTCGGCTCGATCCTCAACGGCGGCAATGCAGGGCCCGGCGGCAACGACCTCGCCCCGCCGGTCGAGTGGCTGAAGCTCGCCGACCAATTCTACGACGCATCGATGGCGCGAAGCGACGGCCGCCCCGCAATCCCGGTGATCTGGGGCACCGACGCGGTCCACGGCAACAACAACATCCCCGGCGCGACGCTCTTCCCGCACAATATCGGCCTCGGCGCCGCGCGCGATCGCGACCTGATGCGCGAGATCGGCCACGTTACTGCGATCGAAACCGCAGCCGCCGGGATCGACTGGACCTTCGCCCCCACGCTCGCCGTCGTCCGCGACGACCGCTGGGGCCGCACATACGAAAGCTATTCGGAAGAGCCGCAAGTCCAGGCCGATTACGCCGGCGCAGTGATCGAAGGCGTCCAGGGCAAGGTCGGCACCAAGGAGTTCCTAGCCTCTGACCGCGTCATCGCGACGACCAAGCATTTCCTCGGCGACGGCGGCACCGGCGGGCGTGACCAGGGCGATGCGCTGATCCCCGAGACCACGCTCCGCGACATCCATCTTGGCGGTTATCCGGCGGCGATCGAGGCCGGCACGCAGTCGGTGATGGCCAGCTTCTCGAGCTGGAATGGCGCCAAGATGCACGGCAACAAGAGCCTGTTGACCGGCGTGCTCAAGGACCGGCTGCATTTCGATGGCTTCGTGGTCGGCGACTGGAACGGGCACGGCCAGGTCGAGAGCTGCTCGAACGAGAGCTGCGCCGCGGCGATCAACGCCGGGCTCGATATGTTCATGTATTCGGGCAGCGGGTGGAAGACGCTCTACGACAACACGCTGAAGCAGGCGCAGTCGGGCGAGATCCCCGCCGCGCGCCTAGACGACGCGGTCCGCCGCATCCTCCGCGTGAAGATCCGCGCCGGTACGTTCGATCGCGGTCGCCCCTCGTCGCGCGCGCTCGCCGGCAAGATGACCCTGATCGGTGCCGTCGACCACCGCGCGATCGCGCGGCGCGCCGTTGCCGAGTCGTTGGTGCTGCTCAAGAACGACGGCGGCCTGCTCCCGCTAAAGCCCTCCGCGAACATCCTCGTCGCTGGCGGCGGCGCGGACAATATCCCGCAACAGGCGGGCGGCTGGTCCCTCACCTGGCAGGGCGGCGGGACGACCAACGCGAACTTCCCCAATGCCGAGTCGATCTGGTCGGGGATCAGCACCGCGGTCAAGGCCGCGGGCGGCACCGCGACGATGTCGGCTGACGGCAGTTTCGCTAGGAAGCCCGACGCGGCGATCGTCGTGTTCGGCGAACAGCCGTATGCCGAGTTCAAGGGCGACCGCCCAAACCTCGAATACAGCCCCGACGACAAGTCCGACCTCGAACTCCTGCGGAAACTAAAGGCAGCCGGCGTGCCCGTCGTCGCGGTGTTCCTGTCGGGCCGTCCGCTCTGGGTGAACGCCGAGCTGAACGCCTCCGACGCGTTCGTCGCGGCGTTCCTGCCGGGCAGCGAGGGCGGCGGCGTCGCCGACGTGCTGCTGCGCAAGAAGGACGGCAGCGTGGCCAGCGACTTCCGCGGCAAATTGAGCTTCTCTTGGCCCAAGCGCCCCGACCAATATGTCCTGAACCGCTCCGATCCCGGCTACGACCCGTTGTTCGCGTTCGGCTATGGCCTCAGCTACGCCAAGCCCGGTACGGTCCCGAAACTCGACGAGACCCGCCCCGCCGGCATGGCTGCGTCGTCGAACGGCACCGTGTTCGGCAAGAGCCGCGTCCCCGACGGCTGGTCGCTCACGTTGGTCGAGCAGGACCAGTCGAAGGTCCGCCTCCTCGGCGTGAACGCAACGACCGCGACCAAGCGCCTCACCGCGTCGGCGGTCGACCGCCGCCGTCAGGAGGACGCGCGCGCGTTCGTCTGGGCCGGTGGCCCTGCCGAAACCCGAGTCGAGGCATCGGGTCCGCTCGACCTGACGCGCGAGAGCAACGGCGAGTTGAGCCTCGTTGTCGACGTCCGCGTCGATCGCGCCGCCACAGCCCCGGTCGGCCTCGGCATGGTCAGCAACGACGGCAAGGCGGTCACGGTGCCGATCACCAAGACACTGGCGGCGGGCAAGCCCGGCGAATGGCAGCAGGTGATCGTCCCGCTGCAGTGCTTCGCCAAGAGCGGCATCGACATGGCGCACGTCACCGCGCCGTTCGTGATAGCCACCGACGGCAAGCTCGCGCTGTCGATGTCCGACGTGAAGATCGACTCCGCACCCGTCCCGATGACGAAGTGCGGTGACTGACGAGACCGGGCGGGCCCGTCGAACCGGCCCGCTCCAATACCTGCAACCGCGGACCATCGCGGGTTCGTCAACGAATAGGAGGTTTTAGCCCAAGCAGCACGGTCGGGATGAGCTCCGAGACCGTCGGATGGATTGGCACCGCCCAACGCAGCGCGGAAATCGGCTGGTCGGCGTTCATCATGTCGAGGATCCCGTGGATCGCTTCGTCGCCGCCCGTCCCCAGGATCGCCGCGCCGAGGATCCGCTGCGTCTCGGCATCCGCGACGATCTTGATAAACCCCTTCGTCTCGCCCTTCTCGACCGCGCGCCCGACCCGGGTCATGGGGCGCTTGGACACCAGGATGGGCCGACCATCCTTCTGCGCCTCGGTCTCGGTCATCCCGACGCGCCCGAGAGGTGGATCGGTATAGAGCGCATACCCCGATACGCGCTGGTCGAGCGTCCGATCGTCACCGTCGAGCAGGTTCGCCGCGACGATCTCGAAGTCGTTATACGCGGTGTGCGTGAACGCGCCGCGGCCATTGCAGTCGCCCAGCGCCCAGATTCCCGGCACGTTGGTCTGCAGGAACTCGTCGACGATCACGTACCCCTTGGTATCGGTCGCGATCCCGGCACGATCGAGGCCGAGATCATCCGTATTCGGCCGCCGCCCAACCGCGAGCAGGACGTGGCTGCCGATCACGCCCGGATCGCCGGCCGAGCAATCGACCGACACCGCGACGCCGGCGTCGTGGCGCGCGAAGGCGATGCAGTTCGCGCCGGTCCGCACGGCGATCCCCTCGTCCTCCAGGATGTCGCGGATCGCGTCCGACACGTCGGAGTCTTCGTGCGCGATCAACCGGTCGCCGCGTTCGACGACGGTCACCGCCGCGCCGAACCGGCGATACATCTGTGCGAACTCGAGCCCGATATAGCTGCCCCCGACGACGACGAGATGCTCGGGAACGGTGTCCAGCGCGACCATGTCCGTGTTGTCGAGATGCGGAACATCGCCCACGCCCGGCATGTCGGGCACGCTCGCGCGACCGCCGACGTTTAGGAAAATGCGCGACGCCGTCAGGAGCTCGGTCTCGGCCCCGTCCTCGACAGCGATCGTTCCCGGCCCGGTGAAGCGTGCATGCCCGCGCAGGAAGGTCAGCCCGGCCATTCCCTCCAGCCACGTCTCGTTGCTGGTGCGCGCGTCCATCACGACCTTGCGCGCGCGCGCTGCCACTGCGGGCATGTCGATCGCGATCTCCCCGGTTCGCACACCGAACTCGGCGCCACGCCGCGCCAGATGCGCAGCATAGGCACTGGCGATCAGCGTCTTGGTCGGCATGCACCCGGTATTGACGCAGGTCCCGCCGACCAGCTTCCGCTCGATCAGCGCCACCGTCATGCCCGCAGCCGTCAGTCGCCCGGCCAGCGGTGGTCCCGCCTGCCCCGCACCGACGATGATCGCATCGAACCGCCGCATCACGCGCTCACCACGACGATGCCGATAACGAAGATCAGTCCGTGGACGAAGGGTGGAGCAAGCATGGCGGTATCCGATCCTGTGTCGTCACGAGCGTTTCATGGCCTGACGCCCCGGTCAATTCGTTCGAGCACGCCGCGTGTAGAAGCCTGTGGGTTCGGATCAATCACCCTCTTTCGCACCACCTATTCCGCACATTCTTCTATTGTGCGGCGGTCGCCTCGATCTCGACAAGGAAAGCCGGCCCCGCCAGTGCCGCGACCTGAACCGTCGAGCGGGCGACGGTGTTCGGATTCTCGGCGGTCCCGAAGTACATTTTGAAGGCATCGTTCATGCCGGCGAAGTCCATTTTCCCATCAAGCGCTGGGTCGCCCGCAACGAACACCGTCAGCTTGATGATGTCGCTCATCGCATAGCCTTGCGCCGCCAGGATCGCCTTGATCTTCGTGAAGATGCTGATCGTCTGCGTCTTCGTATCGCCGAAGTCCGCGATCGTAAGGTCGGCGGGGGGGACCTTCCTGGTCGGATCGATCGGCGCTGCCAGTTGGCCGCTCAAATACAGCATCTTAGCACCAGCCGGGACAGTCACCCCCTGCAGGATCAACCCCGGCGGGGTATTGGCGTGCCGGACGATTCCGGCTTTCGGGGCTTGGGCAGCGGCGGAAGACGTGGCGATGAGCGCAGCGAACGCGGCAATCGATGTGGTGATGATCTTCAACATTGGGGTCCTCTCGTAAAGCTCGGGCGCCGGATTTCCGGATCGCTTGCAGAAACTCGGCCATCGGTGGCCATTCGTGACGGATATCAAAGTTCGTCGCGTTGGCTGTCGAATGGCTCCGCCGCCCGGGGGAGTCGCGTCCTTGCGAGAAAGCTCGCGCTCACGCCGCCCGCCTCGGGTGCGATGGCAAGGTCGAAGCCTGCGACGCAACGCGGCGTGCCAAGGCGATCACCTGCCCTTGCGCGGACTGGATGCCCCCTTCCTGCCAGCCCGGCGTCTGGCTCAGCGCGGCCGAGGCGAAGTACACGCGACCATCGGGCTGCTGCAGCAGGCGGTATTGCGGCGTATCGATATGCCCTTCCTGATGGCCGTTCGCGCTACCGGCGTTCCAGTCTGGCCAAGGCCCGAGGCTGTACGGGATCTTGTTCCAGTTCACCGCCACGCCGTTGACCAGGTCTGCACCATGCCCTGGATGCAGGCGATCGACGACGCCGCGCGAAAACGCGATCTGCTCGGCGATCGGGCGCTTGGCGAATTCGGCCGCCACCGCGCCCGACGAATAGCACCCGAGCAGCATGCCACGCGCCGAATGCAGACCCGCGGACGGATACCACACCAGCGTGGTCGGCCCGCCGACGAACGAGATACCGCCATAGATCTGCTCGCGTTCCCAGAAGCGTGGGCTCTCGAACGCCACCTTGTTGGAATGATCGTAGACGACCCCGGCGATCGTCCGCTTCAACGCCGGCGAAAAATCGGTATCGATCGTCGCCAGGACCGGGAACGGGATCGTGCAGATCATGTAGTCCGCCTTCACCGTGTCGACAGCGTCGCTCGCCTTGTCGCGGTAGACGACCTCGACGCCGCGCGCGGTATGTCGGATGCGAGTCACCTCGGCGCCGCGGATCGCCGGCCGCCGGAGGTTGCGATCGAATCCCGCATGGATCCGGTCCATCCCGCCGACCGGCTCGAACATCGTCGCCTGCATGTACAGATTGTCTTCGAACAGCGTCATCGGCAACCGTTCGTTGGCGAGTAACTGATCGAGCGGCACCGCGGTCCCAGCCGAGGCGAACGCCACGCCCGCCCCCGGCGCGGTACCGAACCCCGACCGCTCCGTGCCCGCAAACGCATAGTTGGTGCCGAGGTCGCCATAGGTCTTGAGGAACGGCAGCAGCTTCTGCCGGTCCGCCGCGGTCACCGCCTGATCGAGCGCACCCTGGTTGATCGCCTTCGCCAACAATTCGGCGATATGCCCGCGCATGTCGTTGATCGCCGTCCGCATCCGGACCTTGCCGCCATTTTCGCCCATCACATAGGCGGACCGGCTGGAATTCACTTCGACTTCCAGCGGCACGTCGAACAGCTTGGCATAGCCGATCAAGCCTTGGTGAAAGCTGGGGATACGGGCCGGGCCGGCGTTGAAATAGATCCCGTCGGAGAATCTGGCGGTTTGCGTGTCATCGCCGATCATCTCGATCCTGTCGCCGTCGCGCACCGTCCAGGCCCGCCCGCCGACCCGGTCGCGCGCCTCGAGAACCGTGACCCGGAACCCCGCCTGCTCCAGTTCATAGGCTGCCGTCAGTCCGGCGATCCCGGCACCCAGCACGACGACATGCACCCCCTTCCCCAAGGTCGGCGTCAATGTCGCGAGTGCCTCGGCGTGCGAGATGCCGATCAGTCCCCCCGTCAGTCCCAAGGCCTGCATCGCGCCGAGCGTCGCACCGAGCCCGCCGATCAGGCCCAGCCGTCCCAGAATCGCCCTGCGTGTTATCGCGGTGTTGCGTGTCCTCATCGAAGCCCCCGGAAACGGCAAACCTCCCCAAGGTTTGCCGATTATCAGAACACCACCGGGCAGAACCCGTCAGCGGCCTCGCGTCATCCCCCTGCCGGTCGTGCTAGTCGCGGCAATACGGGCTGGACGAACAGATCGTTCATTCCTGCACGCCATGCCGACACGTTACATCTTTGGACTGGCTCGATGCGATTGAACCTTGCTTGATGGGGTAACGCAAACGAAATTTTCGGAACGGGCATTGGCGGATCTTGAACTTACCGCTGACCGTCATGCGCGCGACACTCTGCTCGCCCTTGAATTCTCATGATGGTCCGGCCAACTCTCGCGCTGATCCATTGTTCGAGAGACTGTATCCATGACCATCGAAACCGCCGAAGCCGCCCCAGTCGTCGAAACGGCAGCCCCTGCCACGCACGCGTTCGAGGCAGACGTATCGCGGTTGCTGCACATGATGGTGCACTCGGTCTATTCGGATAAGACCGTGTTCCTGCGCGAACTGATCTCGAACGCCGCCGATGCCTGCGAGAAGCTGCGGTACGAGGCGTTGAGCGTGCCGGACCTGCTCGGTGACGAAGCCCGCACGCGGATCGCGATCACGCTCGATGCCGATGCGAAGACGATGACGATCGAGGACAACGGCATCGGCATGACCGCCGACGACATGGCGGAGGCGCTCGGCACGATCGCGCGCTCGGGCACCAAGGCGTTCATGGACCGTATCGCCGCCTCTACCGGCTCGGACGGGGCGCAATTGATCGGCCAGTTCGGCGTCGGGTTCTACTCCGCGTTCATGGTCGCATCGAAGGTCGACGTCGTGTCGCGCCGCGCAGGCGCCGACACCGCGTCGGTCTGGTCGTCCGACGGCCTCGGGACCTACACGATCGCCGCCATCGATACCGCGGACGCGCCTCCTCGCGGCACGCGCGTCGTGCTCCACCTGCTCGACGACGCAACCTCCTACACCGAGCGGTACACCGTCGAGCGGCTGATCAAGGATCAATCGGGTCACGTTCCCGTACCGATCACGCTTCGCGAAACGCCCGAAGCCGACCCGGTCGAGATCGCCGACGGTGCGGCGCTCTGGACCAAGCCGAAGGCAGAGATCACGCCCGAAGACTATGCCGATTTCTACCGCAGCGTCTCGGGCCAGTTCGACGAGCCCGCGCTGACGCTGCATTACCGCGCCGAGGGGCTGCACGAATATTCGGTGCTCGCCTACGTCCCCGGTGCCAAGCCGTTCGACCTGTTCGATCCCGACCGCAACGGCCGGATGAAGCTGTACGTGAAGCGCGTCTTCATCACCGACGATGCCGAGGTCCTGCCGCGCTACCTCCGCTTTATGCGCGGCCTGGTCGATTCGTCCGACCTGCCGCTCAACGTCTCGCGCGAGATGATCCAGGAAAGCCCGATGCTCGCGACGATCCGCAAGGGCGTGACCGGCCGCGTTCTGGCCGAACTCGACAAGCTCGCGACGCGCGATCCCGAAGCCTATGCCAAGATTTGGGAGAATTTCGGCGCGGTGCTGAAGGAGGGGCTGTACGAGGATTTCGAACGCCGCGAAGCGCTGCTCAAGCTCGCGCGCTTCAAGACCACGAATTCCGCTGGCGCATGGCGTTCGATCGCCGACTATGTCGCGGCGATGAAGGACAACCAGACCGCGATCTATTACGCGGTCGGCACCGATCTGGACCGGCTCGAAGCTTCGCCGCAGCTCGAAGGATTCCGTGCGCGCGGGATCGAGGTCCTCCTGCTGCCGGACTCGGTCGATGGCTTCTGGGTGACCACGGGCATCGATCATGACGGCAAGCCGTTCAAGTCGGTCACGCAGGGTGCTGCCGATCTCGGGCTGATCCCGCTCGCCGACGGCGCCACCGCACCGACCGCCGACGCCACACCCGAAGTCACGGACTTCATCGCGTTCGTGAAGACGACGCTTGCCGACGACGTCTCCGAGGTGCGCGCCTCGGAGCGGCTGACCGACAGCGCGGTATGTCTTGTCGCGGCGGACAGCGGTATGGATCGTCAGCTCGAGCGCATCCTCGCGGCGAGCGGTCAGGCGATGCCCGCCGCCAAACCGGTGCTGGAGATCAACCCGCGGAGCCCGTTGATCGCCAAGCTTGCAGCGCTCGGCGATGACGAGGCATCCCTGCGCGAAGACGCCGCGCACCTGCTGTTCGACGAAGCGCAGATCGCCGACGGCGAGCGCCCACTCGACGCCCGCGCCTTCTCGGCCCGCCTTTCGCGCCTCTTCACGCGCGCGCTCGGCTGATCGACTACATCCGCACGACCCGGGTGCCGATGCGTTCAGCCTCGGCCGGGTCGTGCGTGACCATCAGGATCGGCAATTTCAGGACGTCGCGAACATGTTCGATCGCAAGCATGATCTCGTCGCGACGGGCGCGATCGAGCGACGATAGCGGCTCGTCCAGCAGCAGGAACCGCGGTTCGCTCAGCAGCGCGCGGCCGATCGCGACGCGTTGCGCTTCGCCGCCGGATAAAGTTCGCGGCCAGCGATCGAGCAAATGGCCGATCCCAAGGAACCCGATCCGGTCCTCGAACCCCTGCGTGTCGTTACCCGCGCCGTAGAGCAAGTTCGCCCGAACGCGCATGTGCGGGAACAGCCGCGCTTCCTGAAACACATAGCCTGCCCGACGCCGTTCCGGCGGGACGTCGATGCCGTCCCCGAACAGCGTCTCGCCATCGACCGCGATCCGCCCGCGGTCGGGCCGCAACAGGCCGGCAACCATGTTCAAAACGCTCGACTTGCCGATACCGGACGGGCCGAACAGAACCGTCGCGCCATTGCCCGCGTCCAGGGTCAGCGAAACGCGCGCATCGCCCAGTCGCTTGTCGATATCGATCTCAAAGGACATGCAGCCCCCGTCCCGCCCGTCGCGTCAAGAGTTCAGACGCGACGAGAGCGATCAGCGACAAGCCGACGGATATGCACGACAATCGCCAGACCATCGCGTCCGCACCCGGTTGCTGCAGCGCCGAATAGATAGCCAGCGGTAAGGTCTGCGTCTCGCCGGGAACGTTCGAGACGAAGGTGATGGTCGCGCCGAACTCGCCGATCGATCGCGCAAAGCCGAGCACCGCGCCGGCGAGTACGCCTGGGATGCTGAGCGGGAGGGTCAACGTCCAGAACACGCGCCATGGCCCCGCCCCCAGCGTCCGCGCGGCGTTCTCCAGCCGCCGATCGACCGCCTCGATCGACAACCGCATGGCGCGCACCATCAGCGGCAGCGCCATCACGCCAGCTGCGATCGCCGCGCCGGTCCAGCGAAACAACACGGTCACGCCGAACGCCCCCTGTAGCCACGCGCCGATCGGACCATTGGGCCCGAACGCCAGCAGCAACAGCCATCCGGTCACGACCGGCGGCACGACAAGTGGCAAATGGATGGCCGCGTCGACGATCACCTTCCCCGGAAACCGCACGCGCGCCAGCAGCCATGCCAGCGCGAACGCCACCGGCAAGGTCACCAGCATCGCCACGCCGCCAACCTTCAACGACAGCGCGACGATCGCCCATTCGGCTGCATCGAGCATCTAGCGCGCGGTGAACCCGTAGCGCACGAAGATTGCCTTCCCCTCGCGCGAGACGAGGAACCGGCGGAACGCCTCGGCATCGGGGTTGGTCGACGTCTTGAGTCGGGCGATCGGATAGGTGATCGCCGGGTGAGTATTTTCGGGAAAAACACCGGCGATGCGTACCTTGGCGGACGCTTTTGCGTCGGTGGCATAGACGATGCCAAGCGGCGCGGCGCGGCGCTCGACCAGCGCCAGCGTCGCGCGGACGTTCTCGGCACGGACGACTTTCGGGGAAACCTGCGCCCATACGCCGAGCTTCTCGAGCGCCGCCTGTCCATACTTGCCCGCCGGTACCGCGGTATCCGCCATCGCCAATGGCCCCGCGGTCAACACGCGGACGAGCGAGGCGGGCGGCCGGACCGGAATCCGCACGCTACTCCCCGCCGGTGCCGCGACGACGAGGCGATTACCAAGGAACGTGGCGCGGGTCGTAGCGACGATCAGGTTCTTGGCCGCAAGTGCGTCCATCCAGTCCTCGTCCGCTGACACGAACAGGTCCGCTGGTGCTCCCGCCTCCACCTGCCGCGCCAATGCCGATGATGCCGCGAACGACACGGTCGGCTTCGCATGGCCCTTCTTTGCCCAGGCATTAGCCGCGGCGGTCAGCGATTCCTGCAGCGACGCGGCTGCCAGGACCAGCGGTGGACGCGGCTGAGCGTGTGCGCCTTGAGCAGCGAAACCCAGCGGCACCGCTAATGCCATCATCCAATACCGCATGCGCGTGACCCTCGAAGCTAACGCTCTCCGACTATATCGAGCCGGACCATAACGCTAGCCGAGGCGACACGTTGCTGCGCCTGGCCGAGGTGCACTAGGTCGCGGTCACCCGCCCTGTCCGCGCGAGTTTCCCCCAACCGACCAGTGGCCCGCGCAACGCCTGCGCAATCGCCTTCAGCACGACATAGTACATCACCTGCCGATAGCCGATCCGCTGCGGGACCAGCAGCCACAGCAGCCGCCAGCGTTCTTTCCGCTCCAGCGCGAACGCGATCGTCGCCGCCAGCACGTCGATTGCGGTGAAGATCAGCCAGTAGGCCAGCATCGTATAGACGTCGTGGCTGGTCTGTTCCCAGCCATGCGCCTGCACCGACAGATAGGTCGAGGCGAAGCTGACCAGCAGAGCGAGGTCGATGATCGGCGAGATCGACGCCAGCACGATCTGGAACACGATCGCCTGCGGCAACCCGACCCAGCCGAGACCACGCGGCTGAGACCGCCCGATCGCCGAGCGATGCTTGTAGAGGCACTGGAGCGTCCCGAACGCCCAGCGGAACCGCTGTTTGGCGAGCGCACGCATCGTCTCCGGCGCTTCGGTCCAGGCGATCGCAAACTGGTCGTATTGCACCTTCCAGCCGTGACGCTGGATCGCGATCGTCAGGTCCTGATCTTCGGCGAGCGTGTCGTCGGGATAGCCGCCGACGCTGCGGATCGCCTCTAGCCGCCACGCGCCGACGGCACCCGGCACCACGGTCATCGCGTTCAACCGCGCCAGCGCGCGTCGTTCGAGATTCTGCGCGGTGATGTATTCGAGCGCCTGCCACTTGGTGATCAGATTGACGCGGTTGCCGACCTTCGCATTGCCCGCGACCGCGCCCAGCTTTGGATCGTCGAACCAACGCGCCAGACGGGCGATCGTCATCGGCTCGAACTGCGTATCGGCGTCGAGCGCGATCACGATCTCGCCGCGCGCAAGCTCCAGACCGCGGTTGAGCGCCCGCGCCTTGCCTCCGTTCGCCAGCGTCAGCAAGCGGACCCGGTCGTCGCCCGCAAACGCTTCGGTGACGACGCGACTCGTGCCGTCGCTCGACCCGTCGTCGATCACGATCACCTCGATTGCGACTTCGGTGGAGGCGAGTACGCCCTGGACCGCGCGGACGATCACGCGCTCCTCGTTGAACGCCGGGATCATCACCGTCACGAACCGCGACGGATCGATCGCCGGGAACACCGTCTTCAACTCGCGCCGCGCCTGGATCAGCGCCAGTGCCGACAGCGCAAGCGCGCGGAGGATGCCAATCGTGATCGCGATCCCGAAGATCCAGCGGAGCGCGACGACGAGGCCACCCAGCGTGCTGAACAGCGCCAGATCGGCCATCGCCGCGACACGGTCGCTCGACGAGATGACCGGCATCGCCGCATTCCGCGACAGGCCCGCCAGCGTCGAGACGGGCACGAAGCTGTAGCCCATCGCGCGCAGCCGCTCGATGATCACCGGCAACGCGGCAACGGTTTCGGCGCGGTTGCCGCCCGCATCGTGGAGCAGGATGACGTTGCCGCTGCGCTCCGGAGTCCCCGCCTGTACGCCCGCGATCGTCCGGTCGATGATCGCCTGGACGCCCGGCCGCTTCCAGTCGTCGGGATCGACGTGCAGGCCGACCGAGATATAGCCACGCTGCTGCGCTTCGAGCGCGGGCAGGATTTCGTCGGCAGTGCTCGGCTCGGCATCGCCGAAATAGGGCGCGCGGAAGAGCCGTAGCGAGCGACCGGTGAACGCCTGGAACAGCCGCTGCGTCGCGTTCAGCTCGTACTTCACCTGCCGCGTCGAGACATTGGCGAGGTTGGGATGCGTGTAGGTGTGGCTGCCGATCTCATGCCCCTCAGCGACCATCCGCTCGAGCAGCGGCCTCTCGGTCAGCGCGTTCTCGCCGATGACGAAGAACGTGGCGGGCGCATGTTCGCGCTTGAGAATGTCGAGAATCTGCGGCGTCCATTCCGGGTCCGGACCGTCGTCGAAGGTCAGCGCGAGTTGCTTTGGCCGGTAGCCGGTCCGCTCGACCACATAGGGCGAAGGCATACGCGTGAAGTTCACGTCGGCGATCGTCCCATCCTTCGCCGGGACCGCATCGCGGATCCCGGTGACGGGCTCGGCGGCGATCTTGAGGATCTCGCCGCTACCCTCGATATCGACGTTGGTGCCCGCCGGCATGGTGTCGATCGAATCGGGGATGGGCAGTTTGCGGTGATCACGCCCCCATATCGACCAGAGCCCCGGGTCCTCGGAGCCGAGCCGCCACAAGGCGACGCTGCCGAGCCCGGCCTTTTGCAGGAACGCGATCTGGTTGTAGGCCGACGCGGCGTCGAGCAGCCAGATCTGATGCTGCACGCCACCCTCGGAATAGGCGAAGCTGCTGTTGCCGCTGGTCTTGTCGAAGGTGGGGACGGTCCCCGAATCCGCGGCCGCCTGCCACGCTTCCTCGACGTCGAGGGCATCGCCGTTGCCGCTGTCGGCGCCCGCGTGCCAATCATACGCATAGGAGCCGATCGCCACGACCAGCTTCGACGGGGGTATGCCGCGCGCCGCGTCGGCGACCATGCGCGCGAACCAGCGCTGCGAGGCGATCGGCCCTGGCGTGCCGCTGGTCTCGTGCTCGTCATACGCCATCAGGAAGATCTTGTCGGTCACCTTGGCGTAGGCCGGCAGGTTCCAGTCCGGATTGGCGACCGGTGCGGCGATCGCGACCACCCAGCCGCGTGGTGCGAACCGTGCGCGCGTCTCGGCGAGGAACGCGCGGTAGGTCGGTTGCGCGGCCGCCGGCAGATCCTCGAAATCATAGAACACGCCGCCGGCATGGTTCGCGGCGAGGAACGGGACGAGCTTGTCGAGAAATGCAGCCCGCGTCTTCGGATCGGCGAACATTGCGGCACTGCCCGCGCCGTCCCAGTTGCCGTCGACCGCGTTCTGCACCATCGGCAGGATCATCGGTCGGTGGACCGCCTTGTTGAGGATGTCGCGCCCCGCCTGATCGCGGAACACGGTGATGTGATGATCGGTGCCGGTCACCGAAATCCAGCCGGGAACCAGCCAGTCGAGCTGCTCGACATGGCGCGCCAGGCTTGCGGTGCTCGCCTCGTCCCATGGCGCATGGAAGGCGATCGCGAGCTGCGGGTTGGCGCCGTTGCCGGCTCCGGGCTTGGCGGCGCTCGTCCCGAACAGTTGCTTTGCGTAATAATTCAGGTCGCGGCGCGTCTGGCGGAGAATACTACCGCGCGGTGCGGGCAGCTTGTGCAACGCCGGATGCTCGGCCTCGATCGGCAACAGCGGGGCCGTCGGCACTGCGCCGATGGACACCGCGAACACCGCTATCGACAAGATCAGCAGCAGGACGAACGCCAACACGCCAAAGGTGAACCGCCGGCGCCGGCGACCACTTGCATCATAGAAGACGGGATTGAGCGACATGGGGGGAGTATCAACCGGCGCGAGGAGAACGGCAAATCGCCATTACGGTTCGCTACGCCACAGTTACAAACCACGCTGCTGAAAAATGCGTCACGCGGGTATTAAGCGAGCCTCTACCCTTCCTCGCTCGCGGAAGGGTAGAGGCTCGATCGCTCAGCGGAACTTGCCGCTGAGCGACACGCCGATGATCCGCGGCTCGTTGAACACGGCCGCCATATAGTTCTCGATCACGCCCTTGAGGTTCTTCTCGCCGGTGATGTTGCGCGCGAACACCGCCAGTTCGTACGCATCGTCGGGCGCCGCGTAACCGATCTTCAGGCCACCCTCGAAGTTGCCGTTCGCGGTGAACTCCTTGGTCTTGTACAGCACGAACTGCGTGTAGCCCTGGATATTGAAGTCGCCCGCGATGAACGCGCGACCGCCATTGCCGAGCGGCTGGTCATAGCGCGCGGTCAGGTCGACGTTATACTCCGGCGCGTTCGGCAACGGCTCGCCGTTGATCTTCACCAGATAGGTCGTTCCGAACGCACCCGGGACGGAGCGAACCGGTGCCGACGGCGTGCAGACCACGACGTTGTTGAGCGCGCAGATCTGCACCTCGGTCGTCTTGTCGCGGATCGCGCTGTGCAGAAGGCTGAGGCCAGCCCCCAGCGTCAGGTTCGGCACGGGCTTCCAATTGGCTTCGGCTTCCATGCCATACGCCTCGGCCTTGTTGCCGTTGAACAGGATACCGTTGCCATTGACGTCATTGCCGTTGAGCTGGATGTCGTTGACGCGGTAGCCAAACACCGTCGCGTTGAGGCTCAGCGTATTGTCGAGCAGGCGAGTCTTGATGCCCGTCTCCCACGACAGGATCGTCTCCGACTTGGCGGTCGAGAAGTCAGAGTTGAACACCGCCGAACGACCCTGGATGGTCGGTCCGCGGAAGCCTTGGGCGACGCGCGAGTACAGGCTGACGTCGGGGCTCGCCTGGTACAGGATGCTTGCGTCCCAGCTCGGCTTGGTCGCCTTCAGGGTAACGTCCCGGCGGAAGTTGGCCGGATACTGGCTAACGCCGGCAACGGTCTGCACGGTCTTGAGCAGCTGTGTGCGCTTCTTGTCCTCGGTGATGCGACCGCCAAGCGTCACGGTCAGCTTGTCCATCAGTTCGTAGCTGACCTGACCGAAGCCGGCCCATGACGTGTTGACGTCATGCAGGCGCACCCAGTTGTTCGGGTTACGCGCCGCCGTCGTGAGGAAGAACGTCCGCTGGTAGAAATCGGTGATGTCGCGGTTGTCGAAATACAGACCGCCAACCTGCCAGTTGAAGCGTCCGCCGGGCGTGCCGGCAAGACGGACTTCCTGCGACCATTGATCGAGATCGCGGATCTGGCCCTGCGACTGGCCGAAGCCGTTGGCGACTCCGCGGACGGGGAAGTTCGCGCCCGCACCGCCATCGGTATCGCCGCGACTGAAGCCCGAGGTCGTCTCATAGGCGGTGATCGAGGTCAGCGCCGCCGGACCGAAGTCATAGCTTGCGCGGACCGAGCCGCCATAGGTGTTGTAGCTCTGCGGGTTGTCGTTGCCTTCGTCGAGCGAGACGGTGTTGCGCGGCTCGGCCGAAACGTTGTTCGAACCCTTTTTGAGCGCGCCGCGGTGGAACAGCGTCGAGGTGCCGTCATACCAGCGTGCATGACCCGACAGGTCGAGCGAAAACGCGGTGCCCGGCGTCAGCGCGAGCTGGAGGCGGATGTTGCGATCGTCGAAGCCGCCCATCGCGTTCTTGCGCGGCGTCGCGGTGCTGTCCTGGCTGGCACCCACGAACGCGTTGTCGATATAGTTCGCACGGTGCTGGATCAGCGTCGAGAGGCGGAATGCGAGCACGTCGTTGATCAGCGGGCCACCGACGCCGGCATCCAGATTGACGCTGCCATAGGTGCCGACCGACGCCGCGGCGCGGCTCTCGAAAGCGTTGGTCGGCTTGTAGGTGTCGAACTTGATGATGCCGGCGGTCGTGTTGCGCCCGAACAGCGAGCCCTGCGGACCACGCAGCACTTCGACCTGGCGGACGTCATAGACCGGGTTCGACTTCAGCACGACATGCTCGAGGATCACGTCGTCCTGGATGATCGTGACCGGCTGCGAGGCGCCGAGGTAGAAATCGATATTGCCGAGACCGCGGATGTAGAAGCGCGGGAAGATTCGGCCGGTCGTCGATTCGACGTACAGCCCGGGGACGCGGCCCGACAATGCGAGCAACGTGTCGTCGCCGCCTGCCTGGAAATCGCGCAGTGCATCGCCCGATGCGACGCCCACCGACAACGGCACGCGCTGCAGGTTTTCCGAACGGCGCTCGGCCGTCACGACGATGTCGCCCAGGCCTTCCTCGGGAGCCTGTACCTGCTCCTGCACCGGCGCGGCTTGCGCGAACGCCGCCGACCCAGCCAATACCGAACCACACGCGACGCCAAGCATCAGCGCCGACTTAACGACCGAATTCTTCAAGATGATATTCCCCAATCGTGCGCCGCCGTCCCTGACGACCGGCCGCATATCCCAATACGCAACGCCGCTGCGCTTCATCGACCACCCTCCCCGGATGGCACGACGACGCCTCGCGACGCTCACTCCCCAGGCCGGCGGTTAGGCGCGGATTGTGTTAGGATAATGACAGTTGGTAACGGGGTGTTCGTCCACGCGAAACTTGGCGCCGCTGCGACATTTTCGTCACCGAGAGTACCGCCCCCCACCCGTCATACCAGCGAATGCTGGTATCTCCCGGTTCGAGCCGCACGCCCGCCCCACAAAGACCCCAGCTTTCGCTGGGATGACGTGGCGCCAGGCGAGCTGGCGTGGAAGCCGGCCTGCTCTAGATCCGCCTAGGCGTCGTCGCCCATCCGAAGCGCGGCGATGAACGCCTCCTGCGGGATGCTGACAGAACCATACTCGCGCATCTTCAGCTTGCCCTTCTTCTGCTTCTCCAGAAGCTTCTTCTTGCGGCTGGCGTCGCCGCCATAGCATTTGGCGGTCACGTCCTTGCGCATCGCGCTGATCGTCTCGCGCGCGATCACCTTGCCGCCGATCGCCGCTTGGATCGGGATCTTGAACAGGTGGCGGGGAATCAGTTCCTTCAGCCGTTCGACCATGCCGCGTCCGCGCACTTCGGCGGTGCCGCGGTGAACGATCATGCTGAGCGCATCGACCGGCTCCTCGTTTACGAGGATGCCCATCTTGACGAGATCACCTTCGCGGTAGCCGATCTGGTGGTAATCGAAGCTGGCATAGCCCTTCGACATCGACTTCAGCCGATCGTAGAAATCGAACACGACCTCGTTGAGCGGCAGTTCATACGTCGCCTGCGCGCGGCCGCCGACATAGGTCAGATTCTTCTGGATGCCGCGGCGATCCTGGCAGAGCTTCAGGACGCTGCCGAGATATTCGTCGGGGACATAGATCGTCGCCTCGATCCACGGCTCGCTGATCGTCGCGATCTTGTTCGGCTCGGGCATGTCCGCGGGGTTGTGCAACTCGATATGCGTCGTGCCCGCAGGATCGGGGTGGGTTAGCTCGATCTCGTACACCACCGACGGCGCGGTCGTGATCAGGTCGAGATCATATTCACGCGTGAGCCGCTCTTGGATGATCTCCAGATGCAGCAGCCCGAGGAACCCGCAGCGGAAGCCGAAGCCCAACGCCGCCGACGTCTCCATCTCGAACGAGAAGCTCGCATCGTTCAGCCGCAGCTTGCTGATGCTCTCGCGCAGCTTCTCGAACTCGGCGGCATCGACCGGGAACATCCCGCAGAACACCACCGGCTGGACTTCCTTGAAGCCCGGCAGCGCCTCCAGCGCAGGGCGCTTCGCATCGGTGATCGTGTCGCCGACGCGGGTCTGGGCGACCTCTTTGATCTGCGCAGTGATGAAGCCCATCTCGCCGGTCGCGAGTTCGGTCAGCTGCTCGATCTTCGGGCGGAAACAGCCGACCCGGTCGACCAGATGCATCGTGCCGGTCTGCATGAACTTGATCTGCTGGCCCTTGCGCAGGACCCCGTCGATCACGCGCACCAGGATGACGACCCCGAGATACGGGTCGTACCAGCTGTCGACCAGCATCGCCTTCAGCGGCCCGTCGACATCGCCCTTGGGGGGTGGGATCTTCACGACGATCGCCTCGAGGATGTCCGCGATGCCGATCCCGGACTTCGCCGATGCGAGCACGGCCTCGGACGCGTCGATACCGATCACGTCCTCGATCTCCTTGCGCACCTTTTCAGGCTCGGCGGCGGGCAGATCGATCTTGTTGATGACCGGCACGATCTCATGGTCGTGCTCGATCGACTGGTAGACGTTCGCCAAGGTCTGCGCCTCGACGCCCTGCGCGGCATCGACGACCAGCAGCGCGCCCTCGCACGCGGCGAGGCTGCGGCTCACTTCGTAAGCGAAGTCGACGTGACCGGGCGTATCCATGAGGTTGAGGACGTAATCGAGGCCGTCCTTCGCATGATAGGCGAGGCGCACGGTCTGCGCCTTGATCGTGATCCCGCGCTCCTTCTCGATGTCCATATTGTCGAGCACCTGCTCGGACATTTCGCGCGCGGTCAGCCCGCCGGTCTGCTGGATCAGCCGGTCGGCGAGCGTCGACTTGCCATGGTCGATATGGGCGATGATGGAAAAATTGCGGATGCGGTCGAGCGGAGTCATGCCGCGCTCCTAGCAGTGCCGCCGCGCCTGCGATAGATCGCGACGACACTCGATAATTGTCTTGATCGGACTCCATGTCGCGGCTAGGGGGCTCACCGGCAATGTTGTCGGGGCGTGGCGCAGTCTGGTAGCGCACTGGTCTCGGGGTCCAGGGGTCGTAGGTTCGAATCCTATCGCCCCGACCATTGCCGATTTTTCCGGGGTCCGAACCCCGCCCCCGAAACAAATCGGCTTTATAGTTTCTCATACTCGCCTGTGCCGCCGCCGCTGACGGTCGGCGCACCGACGACGATGCGCCGACCGGCGCCCTCAAAACAAGCGTTTGAGCAATCCGACATTGGTCTTGCCCAGCTCGACCACCTCGTCGCCGCGCCCACTGATGATGGCCTTGGCCATGTAGAGCGTGAAGCCCTTCATCTGCTCCAGCGTGATCGTGGGCGGCATCGACAATTCGGTGCGGGCGGTGACCGCGTCGAGCAAGGCGGGCCCTGGATGCGCCAGAACCTCGCGCACGCCCGCCTCCACTTCACCCGGATCGGTAACACGCACGCTGTGGATCCCCATCGCCCGCGCCATCGCCGCGAAGTCGGGATTGTCGAGTGCGACGCCGGTCTCGATCATCCCCGCCGCCTTCATCTCCATCTCGACGAAGCCGAGCGTGCCGTTGTTGAAGACGATGATCTTCACCGGCAACCCAAGCTGCCGCACCGTCAGCAGTTCACCCATCAGCATAGCGAGGCCGCCATCCCCGGAAAGCGTGATGACCTGGCGCCCCGGATTGCTCGCCTGCACGCCGATCGCCTGCGGCAACGCGTTTGCCATCGAGCCATGGTTGAACGACCCGATCAACCGGCGTCGCCCGTTCATCGTCAGGTAGCGCGCGGCCCAGACCGTCGGCGTCCCGACATCGCACGCGAACACGGCGTCGTCAGCGGCTTGCTCGCTGAGGACGCGCGCGACGTGCTGCGGATGGAGCACGCCACTGCCGACCGTGCCGTCGGCGAGGTCGTCGAGCCCCTTGCGCGCCTCGGCATAATTTTCGCGCGCTGACTGGAGGAAGCCGCCGTCGCGGCCGCCCGTCAGATGGGGGATCAGCGCGGCCAAGGTCGCACCAACATCGCCAACCAGACCGATATCGATGGCGGTACGCCGCCCGAGATTTTCCGGCCGCAGATCGATCTGCGCGACCTTCGCCTTCTCCGGATAGAATTGCCGATAAGGGAAATCGGTACCGAGCATCAGCAGGACGTCGCACGCCATCATCGCGTCGTACCCGCTCGAAAAACCGATCAGGCCTGTCATGCCGACATCATAGGGATTGTCGTATTCGACGAACTCCTTGCCGCCGAGCGCGTGGACGATCGGGGCCTGCAGGACCTCGGCGATCTTCACGAGTTCGTCATGCGCCGTGCGGCAGCCCCGCCCCGCCAGGATCGTCACCTTGGGCGCACCGTTCAACTGGGTCGCGAGCGCGGCAATATCGCTCTCCGCGGGGATCGTCACGGACGGCGGGGGAAGCAATGCTTGGACCGACCGCGCGAGCGTCCCGGTGGTCGTGCGCAGCGCAACGTCGCCCGGCATCGCCACCACGGCAACGCCGCGATGGCCGACCGCGGCGCGGATCGCGGTCTCCAGCGTCCGCGGCATCTGGTCGGCATCGGAGATCGTTTCGCAGTAAACGCTACATTCTCGGAACAGCGCCTCGGGTCTCGTCTCCTGGAAGTAATTCGAGCCTACCTCACCGCTCGGCACCTGCGCAGCGATCGCCAACACCGGCACGCGGGTGCGATGGCAGTCGTACAGGCCGTTGATCAGATGCATGTTGCCCGGTCCGCACGACCCGGCACATACCGCAAGCTTGCCGGTCAGCTGCGCCTCTGCGCCCGCAGCGAACGCGGCGGCCTCTTCGTTGCGGACGTGGATCCATTCGATCTTGCCCTGCCGCCGTAAGCTGTCCGTCAGACCGTTGAGACTGTCGCCGACGACGCCGTAGATTCGCTCGACGCCTGCCAGGTGCAGCGTTTCGGCGAATAGGTCGGCGATGATGGTTTTGGACATGAGGCAGCTCCGCGCGTGAAGGACGCCCTTCCTCGATCAACGAGACGGACGTGCGCCAAACGCATTGCGCTACGATCGGGATGCGCGAAATGCAGTCCGCGGACTGGGCGTTGCCTTCCAGGCGGAATGCGCCGCATACGCAGATCGCGAGGAAGCGGCCGCATCGGACTATCCATCTAGCCCGCGTGCGAGAGTTGCGCTAGCAAACGGACATGACCGTACCCGCTATTCTAAAGAACCTGCGCCTGCCCGTGATCGGGTCGCCGCTTTTCATCATCTCGGGTCCCGATCTGGTGATCGCGCAGTGCAAGGCTGGGATCGTCGGATCGTTCCCCGCGCTCAATGCGCGGCCGCAGGCGATGCTCGACGAATGGCTGCACCGGATCACTGAGGAACTGAGCGCCCACAACCGCGCGCATCCCGATCGTCCGGCAGCGCCGTTCGCGGTCAACCAGATCGTCCACAAGTCGAACGACCGACTCGAAAGCGACCTGGAAACCTGTGCCAAGTGGCAGGTGCCGATCGTCATCACCTCGCTCGGCGCGCGCGAGGATCTCAACACCGCGGTGCATGGTTGGGGCGGTATCACCCTGCACGACGTGATCGACGACCGGTTTGCCCGCAAGGCGGTGGAAAAGGGTGCGGATGGGCTGATCGCGGTCGCCGCGGGCGCCGGGGGACATGCCGGCCGCCTGTCGCCGTTCGCGATCGTGCAGGAGATCCGCCAATGGTTCGACGGTCCGCTCGCACTGTCGGGATCGATCGCGACCGGCGACGCCGTGCTGGCAGCGCAGGCGATGGGCGCGGATTTCGGCTATATCGGCTCGCCGTTCATCGCCACGGTCGAGGCTAACGCGGACCAGGCGTACAAGGACGGCATCGTCGCCGGGCGCGCGTCAGATATCGTCTATTCGAACCTTTTCACCGGGGTCCACGGCAATTACCTGCGCGCGTCGATCGTCGCAGCGGGCATGGACCCCGACGCACTGCCCGAGGGTGACCTGAAGACGATGGATTTCGGCGGCGGCAACGGTTCGAAGCCGAAGGCCTGGCGCGATATCTGGGGCTCGGGCCAAGGCATTGGCGCGGTCACGGAAGTGGAAACGGTCGCGTTGCGGATCAACCGGCTGGAACGCGAATATCGCGCTGCGAGAACCCGTCTGGCGCTTTGATCCCGGGAGGGGCGCGAAGGTCGCAGCCCGCCGCCCCGTGTATCGCTGCTAGCGTTAAAGCGCCGCCGCGAGACGCTTCTGCATCGTCAATGCGGGGCTCGCCACGACCATGGGTGCATCCTGTGCGACGTCCATGTGCGAAACGCGTCTGTGGAGATCGATGCTGGCCTCGATCAGGCGGCGGGCCCGTACCGGCAACACGTCCAGGAGCGGCTGCCCAGTGGACGGCGCGTCGCCCAATCGCCGATTCGGATCCAGCGCATCGCCCGCGCGCAACTCGCCGGCCTGGATCGCGCGCTGGGTCAGGAACCACGCAATCACGTGCATCAGCCGCGTCGTCACCTTCAACGATTCGCAGCTGAACCCGACGCGAACCGCAGGCTCCAGCGCCTCGCGGTCGACCCGCCCGACATCGTCGAAATACGCCCTGGCTTCGTCCGCCAGCAGCATCGCCTCGCTATACATCGCGTCGATACGGCGCATCTGCATCTGGGTATTGCGGTCAGCTGTCTGCATCGCGGCTGCAAATGCCACAGCCGCACGCCGCCCGTCAGCAAGGTAAATGAAACGTTAACAACAGATTGTGCCAAAACGCGACAGGCATGGTCAGCGCCGCGAGCAGACTATCTCAGGCGATGATATCCGGGATCAGCGCGTCTTCCAGCATCGCGATCTCGTCGCGCAACCGAAGCTTGCGCTTCTTGAGGCGCGCCATCTGCAGTTGATCCGGGGTCGTCGCCAGCGCGAGCGCCGCGATCGCGTCGTCGAGATCGCGATGCTCGATTCGCATTCCGTCGAGTCGAATCCTGATTTGCGCGTCGTCCACCCAATCCCCCGGTCTCTGCCGCTACGTCTGGGGTCCTTAGCAAATGCGGCGCTGCACGCGAGCGCTAAACCGAAATTAAACCGAAACCGCGGAATCCGGCGACCCGCGAAGCCATCACATCCAATCGTCTCAAGAAACACATCGGCCGAACGATTTGATCGATATCCGATGAAGACATTTTCGTGACGCGGTGGTTTACTCCGTCCCCCACCCCGAATGCAGGAGGCATCCCACCGTGCAGACGACCCATCAGACAGCCCTGGAAACCAAGCACGCCGTACTGGATCAGCGGATTGCGGACGAAACCCATCGCCCGCTCCCCGATGCGAACATCTTGGCCAGCCTGAAAAAGCAGAAGCTTCGACTGAAGGAAGAAATCGTTCGCCTGTGACGCCCACGAAGCCCGTCGGATAAATTCCGTTGGGCTTCGCTACATTTGTCAGCGAGGCGGTGTCCCCTTGGCGTGAAACAAGGGCGCTGTCCTGGTCGCACCGACCGGCTTACGAGCCTTTTTCGGATCGATCGCGAAATCGAGCGCGATGCCCGCGCGACCGGTAGTATACCAGGCGATCTTGCCCGAAACCTCGCCAATCCCACGAAGATCGAGTACGACGGGCGTGCCGACCTCGGACGCCCTGTCCAGTTCGACCATCAATCCTTCAGCGGACAGGTTCCGAATACGCACTTCGCGAATCTTGTCCTCATCGCCGAACCGGAGATGCGCCGTGAGGAACAGGCTGTCGCGCGCAAGCCGACGCTTTTCTTCGACGATATCGGTCGAGGCATCTTCTGGATCGATCATCTCAAACTCCAGATTACGCGAACGCCCGGTCGGCGTTGTCCGCCTTCAGCCCCGTCACGCACACCATCACGCGATCAGAAGTCCTTATGCAATGCTGCCTTAACGGCCGCTTGACGTAGCGCAAGTCTGGCGCACCCAAAGCTACTGCTGAAGCCCGCGCCGCCGGTCAATCTTCGCGAGAAACCTTTTCGTTACGCTCGTGGCGCTCCTGTGCCTCGACGGTCATCGTCGCGATCGGTCGCGCTTCGAGCCGCGCGAGACTAATGGGCTCGCCCGTAACCTCGCAATACCCATATTCGCCTTCGTCGATCCGGCGAATCGCCGCTTCGATCTTGGAGACAAGCTTGCGTTGACGATCGCGCGTGCGCAGTTCGATCGACCAGTCTGTCTCGCTCGATGCGCGATCGGTAAGATCGGCCTCGCGCAGGGTATCGACTTGAAGCTGCGAGAGGGTTTCCTGCGATTCCCGTAGGATCGACTCTTTCCACATTTGCAGCTTGCGACGGAAATACGCCTGCTGCTTCAGGCTCATAAACGGTTCGTCCGCATCCGGCCGGTACCCGTCCGCGCCGCTGTCATTTGCAGGGTCGCGACTAAAATTGCCGGTATCGTCCATACGATTCATTACGGTCGCCATACCACTCTCCCTCTGACCCCGTCGGATCGGCCACGCCGATCTCCGAGAGCCGCCCCCAGATGGTGAAAGCGCCTATAGTCGTACGCTACCGCGACCACAAGCGATGCGACTTGCGCATCTTGCCGCATTTGCGACATTTTATAATACCAGCGCCCACGCCCGTTGCGTTCGGCCTTGACCGTCGCCGGGGTGCCCTGGGTTTGCGACACAGCGCATGCCGCCAGGTTTTCTGTCCCATGCCGGCACGGACAGCAGAGTTCGATGCGATTATCCTAAGTAAATACTTCATTAACCAAATTAGATGTGGTTAACTCGCTTGCACTGAACGGTTTCTTTGGCAGTTAGTCGGATAACGGCGGTTCGATACTGCGCGCGGGGATCCGGCACCCAGCAAAATGCCGGCAACGAAAGAGTGACGATATGTCAGTGCGGATGGCCTTGGCGAAATTATGTGCGTGCGCGTGCGGGGGCGCCTTGATTGGTGGCGGCGCGGTCCATGTTGCCGAAAGTCCCAAGCGGACTGCCAATACGAAACGTGTCCTCGTCAAGCGAGTCGCACGGCCGCAGATCGCCGCGGTACACCGGCCACGCGTGCGTCGCGTTACCACGACGACCCGCACCACCTGTGCGCCGACCGTCGTATCGGTCGCGAACGCCGCCCCCGTCCCGATTCCGACACCCGTGGGTTCCGGATACATTGGTGGCGGTGGCGCCGGCGCGGATCCGGTCGTTGTGGGCGGTAGCGGCGGCGGGTTCTTCGGTGGCGGTTTTGGCGGCGGGTTCGGCGGAGGCTTTGGCGGCAGCGGTGGCTCGGGCGCCAGCATCGTCGTGTCGTCGACATCGAGCGGCGGATCGACGTCGACCGGCGGCTCGTCGAGCAGCACCGGTGGCGCCGAGATCTCCAGCACGTCGTCGTCCGGTGGCTCGAGTGGCAACGTGTCCTCGGCATCGGGCGGATCGAGCGGTAACGTGTCGTCCGCGTCCGGCGGGTCGAGCGGCGACGTGTCGTCGTCATCGAGCGGTAATGTGTCGTCGGCTTCCAGCAGCGCTTCGTCGGCATCGTCGGCGAGCAGTGCCAGTTCGTCGGGCTATGGATCGAGCAGCAAGGGTTGGGGATCGAGCGGCGGCTGGAACTCGACCGGCGGCTGGAGCTCGAACGGATCGTCGGGCAGTTCGGCGTCGTCGGGCAGCAGCGCGTCGTCGGCATCCAGCGCATCAAGCGCGAGCAGCGCCAGTTCGAGTGGCAGCACGGGATCGAGTGGTGGTGCGCCGGCATCCGTCCCCGCCCCGCCGATGGTATTGCTCTTCGGTGCGGCAGCTGCTGCCCTGGTGGCCCGCAAGCGCTTCGCTAAGCCAAAAGCAGTTGCAGCCTGAACCTGCAGCATAGCGAACAAAGGCCCCGCCGGTAGTCCAGCGGGGCCTTCGTCGTTCTAGGATCAGGCGTTCTTCAGCGCCTTCTCAATATCCGCGATCGGATGACCGGTCAGGTCCTTGTCGAGTTCGCCAGCAAGGCGGCTGCTGACTTCCTTGTGGTAATGCTTGCGCAATTCCCCAAGCGTCTTGGGCGGTGCGACGATTATCAGCGATTCGTAATCGTTCTTTAGCGCGCGAACCTTGAGGAAATCGGCGGCCTCGGCGGCGAAGCGGTCTTCCTCGAGCTGATGGAAGTCGGTCGGCTCGACCGAGCTCTGCACGCCGCCACGCGGTGACGAGGCACGTCCGGCGGCGTCGGTTGCCTGGTCGCGCGTCGCAGGATTGATCTGCTCCTGCGCCTTCTCGACGACCAGGTTGGGGGCAACATTGTCGCCCTCGTTGCGCAGGAACAGCATTTTCCGGCCGTCTGCCACCAGGACGACGGACTTGTGGGGAAGCTGCATGCGGTATCTCCTTTTCGCTGTGCGTATGCAGGGTCAACGCGCCGCGCCGGGCCGGGTTGCGCGATCGAACGCGCCCGGCGCCCGGATGGGCTGCCTTGCGCGCGCGCAGTCGTCTCGGCATAGCCTCGGTCATGCACGACATTCGCCTGATCCGAGACGATCCCACCGCCTTTGACGCCGCCCTCGCCAAGCGGGGAGTCGCTCCGCAATCCGTGTCGCTGGTGACGCTCGACGAACAGCGCCGCGCGACGATCGCGGATTCACAGAGCGCGCAGACGCGTCGCAACGAACTGTCGAAGGCGATCGGGCAGGCCAAGGCGCAGAAGGACGAGGCCAAGGCCCAGGCGCTGATGGCCAAAGTCGCGAGCCTGAAGGAGGCGCTTCCCGACCTGGAAGCAACCGTCACCCGCCTCGATAGCGAGCTCGAAGGCGCGCTCGCAGCGATCCCCAATATCCCCGCAGCCGACGTGCCGCAGGGTGGTGGCGAGGACGACAACGCGCTGGTCCATACCCGCGGGACGCCGACCAGCTTCGCGTTCACCGCGCGCGAACATGACGCGATCGGCCCTGCGCTCGGTCTGGATTTCGAAACTGGCGCGGCGATGTCCGGCGCGCGGTTCACGTTGGTCCGCGGCCCCGCCGCCAAGCTGCAACGCGCACTCGGCCAGTTCATGCTGGATCATGTCGCCGGGGCCGGCTTCGAGCAGGTGTCGCCGCCGCTGCTGGTGCGCGACGAAGCCGTGTTCGGCACCGGCCAGCTTCCGAAATTCGCGGAGGATCTGTTCAGAACGACCGATGGCCGCTGGCTGATCCCGACCGCCGAGGTGAGCCTGACCAACATCGTCCGCGAACAGATCCTGAGCGAGGCTGAACTGCCGCTGCGCTTCACCGCGCTCACGCCGTGCTTCCGCTCCGAGGCGGGTGCGGCGGGACGCGACACGCGCGGCTACATCCGCCAGCACCAGTTCGACAAGGTCGAGATGGTCTCGATCGTCACGCCCGATATGTCCGAGGCCGAGCACGAGCGCATGACGGCCTGCGCGGAGGGCGTGCTCGACGCGTTGCAGCTACCGTTCAGGCGGATGCTCCTATGCACCGGCGACATGGGCTTCACCGCGGCGCGCACCTATGATCTCGAAGTCTGGCTACCGGGCCAGGCGCGCTACCGCGAGATCAGCAGCGTCTCGACCTGCACCGACTTCCAGGCGCGCCGCATGAACGCGCGCTATCGCCCCGAGGGCGAGAAGGGCACGCGCTTCGTCCACACGCTCAACGGCTCGGCACTTGCTGTTGGCCGCACGCTGGTCGCTGTGCTCGAGAATTACCAGCAGGAGGATGGCTCCGTCGCGGTACCTGCCGTGCTCCAGCCCTATCTCGGCGGCCTTACCATGTTGGAGCCGAAGCGCTGATGCGGATCCTGCTGACCAACGACGACGGCTATCATGCCCCCGGCCTCAAGGTGCTCGAGGCGATTGCGCGCAAGCTGTCCGACGACGTCTGGATCGTCGCGCCCGCCGAGGAGCAGTCGGGCGCCGGCCATTCGCTGACGCTGTCGCGACCGATCCGCGTGCGGAAACATGGCGAGCAGCGTTATGCGGTGGCGGGCACGCCGACCGACGCGGTGATGATGGCGCTCGCCAAGATCATGAAGGATGGCCCGCCCGACCTGATCCTGTCGGGCGTCAACCGCGGCGCCAACCTCGCCGAGGACGTGACCTATTCGGGCACCGTCTCCGCGGCGATGGAGGGCGCGCTGGGCGGCATCCGCTCGATCGCGCTGAGCCAGATCTACAGCCGCGAAGGCATGGGCGACAGCGTCCCGTTCGAGGCCGCCGCGGCATGGGGTGAACGCGTCCTGCGCCCGCTGCTCGATGCGCCGCTCGCGCCTCGGACGCTGGTCAATATCAATTTCCCCGCCGGTCCCGCCGATGCGGTGAAGGGCGTTCGCGTCGTCGGCCAGGGCCTGCGCGATTATGGACGGTTGCAGATCGTCAGCAACAGAGATCCGCGTGGCTATGAATATCACTGGTTCGCGCTCGGCCGCACCGTCGAGACGCCAGCGCACGCGACCGATTTGGAAGCGACCGCGGACGGGTTCGTCTCGGTCACCCCGCTGCATCTCGACCTGACGCATTTCGAATCGATGGATATGCTCGCCCAGGCCTATCGTTGATGCGGCGTGGCGGTGTTCTGATGGCGGTGGCTTCGCTGCCGCTGCTCGGGCTCGCCGCGTGCATTCCGCAGGTCGAACGCCCCGCCGGCTATGGCCAGCCGGTCCCCACCAGTCGTCCGCAGCGTCCGTACCGCGAACCGCCAGTCCAGCGTGAGTATCCAGCGCCTCGGCAGGAGGAGCCGGCACCGCAGGACAGGACCGACGATCGCTCGGCTCGCGATACCGGTGAAGTGACAACCTTGCCCGCCCCGCGTCCGGCCTGGGAAGCGCGGCCGGTCCGCGCTGATGCCAAGACGATCCCCGATACGACCTATGTCGTCCAGCCCGGCGATACGCTCAGCCGGGTCGCCGATCGCAGCGGTGCGAGCCTCGAGGCGATCGCGCGCGCGAACGACCTCGACTCGCCCTACACGATCGAGACCGGCGAGCGGCTGACGATCCCGGGCGGTCGCTATCACCAGGTTCGGCGCGGCGAGACCGGCATCGCGATCGCGCGCGCCTACGGCGTCGAATGGTCGCGCATCGTCGCGGCGAACGCACTGGTCGAGCCGTACGTGCTGCGCGCCGACCAGCGCGTCCTGATCCCCGACGCGCCCGGCGGCGGCAGGCCGAGCGCCTCGGAACGCGCGCAGGCGTTCACGCTCGACATCGACGACATCCTGACCGGCGGCGAACCCGCGCTGGCCAGTAACCAGGCGCCTGCCAAACCGATCGCGACACCGCGCCGCGTACTGCCGTCGAACGCCGTCGTCACCGCACCGGCGCGCCTCGCGAGCGGCGGCTTCCTGTGGCCGGTCGACGGCCAGGTGGTGAAGCGCTTCGGCCCCGGCGCGAGCGGCGAACGCAACGACGGGATCAAGATCGCGGTGCCGATCTCGACGCCGATCCACGCCGCGGCCGACGGCGTCGTCGCCTATGTCGGCGACGGCATCGCGGCCCTCGGCGGGCTAGTCATTGTCAAGCATGGCGGCGGCTGGACCAGCGTCTACGGCCACGCCTCGAAACTGCTCGTGCAGCGCGGCCAGAGCGTGAAACGCGGCCAGACGCTCGCGCTGTCGGGCGACACCGGCTTCGCGGATCGGCCGGAACTGCACTTCGAACTCCGCAAGGGCCGCACGCCGGTTGATCCCTCTTCGCAATTGCCGCGAAGCTAGCGCGCGGACCTAACCGGGATCCCGCCCCCCACGTCATCCCAGCGAAAGCTGGGATATCCCCGTTCGAGCCCCAGCACCCGCCCCACAAAGATCCCAGCTTTCGCTGGGATGACGATCGGGGCCGGGATGACGGACGTCGGACCGCATGCTAACCGCACGCCCATGACCTACCAGTCCGACCTGCTCACCACGCTGACCTCGCGCGGCTATGTCCACCAGATGACCGACGCGAGCGCGCTCGATGCGCTTGCCGGCAAGCAGGTCGTGCCCGGTTATATCGGCTTCGACCCGACCGCGCCGTCGCTTCACGTTGGCAGCCTCGTCCAGATCATGCTGCTCCGCCGGCTCCAGCAGACCGGCCACAAGCCGATCGTGCTGATGGGCGGCGGCACCGGCAAAATCGGCGACCCCAGCTTCAAGGACGAAGCGCGCAAACTGCTCGGCGAGGACGGGATCAAGGCCAACGTCGTCTCGATCCGCCGCATCTTCGAACGCTTCCTGACGTTCGGCGACGCTCCCACCGACGCGGTCATGCTCGACAATGCCGAGTGGCTCGACGCGCTCGAATACATCCCGTTCCTGCGCGATGTCGGCCAGCATTTCTCGGTCAACCGGATGCTGGCATTCGATTCGGTCAAGCTCCGCCTCGACCGCGAACAGTCGCTGAGCTTCCTCGAATTCAACTACATGATCCTGCAGGCCTACGACTTCCTGGAACTCTCGCGACGCGCCGACTGCCGGCTGCAGATGGGCGGATCGGACCAATGGGGCAACATCGTCAACGGCATCGAACTGTCGCGACGGATGGATTCGACCGAAGTCTACGGCATCACCACGCCGCTGATCACGACCGCCGACGGCGCCAAGATGGGCAAGACGATGTCGGGCGCGGTCTGGCTGCACGAGGATCAGCTGCCGCATTTCGATTACTGGCAGTTCTGGCGCAACACCGACGACCGCGACGTCGGGCGCTTCCTGCGCCTGTTCACCGATTTGCCGCTCGACGAGATCGCCCGTCTCGAGGCGCTCGAAGGCGCGGAGATCAACGCCGCCAAGATCGTCCTCGCGAACGAAGCGACCGCGATGTGCCGGGGTCGCGCCGCCGCCGAGCAGGCTGCCGAGACTGCGCGCAAGACGTTCGAAGAGGGGGCTTCGGGCGACTCGCTCCCGAGCTTTGCGGTTACGGCGGGGACGATCGGGATCGTCGAGGCGCTGGTCGGTCTCGGCTTCGTCGCGTCGAACGGCGAAGCGCGTCGCAAGATCGCGGAGGGCGCCGTCCGGATCGATGGCGAGGCCGTTCGCGAGCCGACCGCCAGCATCGACGTCGCCGCGCCCGTCCGCCTCAGCCTCGGCAAGAAGCGACACGGGATGCTAACCCCTTCGTAACGGACACATTCTCGTTTTGACGAACGCCGCGTTAAGTATCACCGTTCGTAGCGGGTTCACGCTGAGACGCGTAGACCAATGCCATGGTCATACCCGGAGAGCGATCGATGTCATGCTATGCAACGGCCGTTCGGGACGCACGCGGTGACAGTCGCGACGAAGTCATGCACCGCACGCAGGCGGTTGATGGCGACGGCCGAACCGTGAAACTCGTGCTCGTCAACATGTCGGCAAACGGCCTGATGGCGCGGTGCGACGGCGACCCGGACGCTGGTGCGCGGTTGCAGATCCGTCTGCCGACCCTGGGCTATGTCGACGCCGTGGTCCGCTGGTCGCTCGGCGGACGCATCGGCTGCGAACTCGAACGGACGATCCCGCTCGCCGACTATTACGGCATGCTCGCGATCATGACCCGCCACAGCTGACGGTTCACCCCGATCGCAGCAGTGCCACCCCGGCATCGCGATCGAACAGGTAAAGAGCGGTCCGCGCCACCTGCCCCCGCGGCCCCTCCAGTCCACCATCGCGGTCGATCAGCAACCGCGCGTCGTCGTGCGCGCATTGCAGAAGGTCAGCCATCATCTCCGGCGTCGCCAGGCGGAACGCCATCTCGCCCGATTGCTTGGTGCCGAGCAGTTCGCCCGCGCCGCGCAACCGCAGATCCTCCTCGGCGATTCGGAACCCGTCGTTGGTTTCCCGCATCAAAGCGAGCCGCGCACGCGACGTTTCGCTGAGCGATGACCCGCGCATGAGAAGGCAGATCGACCGCCCCGTGCCACGCCCGACTCGCCCGCGAAGCTGGTGCAACTGCGCGAGGCCGAAGCGATCGGCGTGCTCAATGACGATCAGCGTCGCGTTGGGGACGTCGACGCCGACCTCGATCACCGTCGTCGCGACCAGCACCGACGTGCGCGCGGCGGAGAATTCGGCCATCACCGCGTCCTTCTCGGCGGGCTTCATCCGACCATGAACCAGCGCGACCTTCTCCCCGAACCGCGCGCGCAACACCTCCGCGCGCATCTCGGCAGCGGCGAGATCGCTTTTCTCGCTTTCCTCGACCAGCGGGCACACCCAATAGGCCTGCCCCCCATCCGCCAGATGCCGGCCGAGCGCGTTGACCACGTCGTCGAGGCGATCCTCGGAAATTACCCGCGTCTCGATCGGCTGGCGACCCGGCGGCATTTCGTCGAGCCGGCTGACGTCCATCTCGCCATATTGCGCGAGCGTCAGCGTGCGCGGGATCGGCGTTGCGGTCATGGCGAGCAGATGCGGCGGCGCGACGCCCTTCGCCTGCAACGTCATGCGTTGCGCGACGCCGAAGCGGTGCTGCTCGTCGACCACCACCAGCGCCAGATCCTTGTAGCCGACCGCGTCCTGGAAGATCGCGTGCGTGCCGATCAGGATATCGATCTCGCCGCTCGCCAGCGCCATCAGCGTCGCCTCGCGGACACGGCCCTTATCGCGGCCGGTCAGCACGCCGATCTCGATCGGCAGCCCGGCGAGCGTCTTTCGCAACGTCTCGTAATGCTGGCGCGCGAGGATTTCGGTGGGTGCGAGCATCGCCGCCTGCGCACCCGCCTCGACCGCGATCAGCATCGCCATCGCCGCGACCAACGTCTTGCCCGAGCCGACATCGCCTTGCAGCAGGCGCAGCATCGGCGCGGTCTGCGCGAGATCGCCCTCGATCTCGGCCACGGTCCGCGATTGCGCGCCGGTCAGCGTGTACGGCAGCTTGAGCATATCGCGCAGCCTCCCGTCGCCGTGGAGCGCACGCCCCCGGCGTTTTCGCGTGTCGGCGCGCACCAGCGTCATCGCTAGTTGATTGGCAAACACCTCGTCATACGCCAGCCGCTCGCGCGCCTTCGCATCGGACGGGTCGGTGTGGATACGCTCAAGCGAGTCGCGCCAGCCCGGCCATTCGCGCTTCGCCTGCAGCCCCGGCTCGATCCATTCGGGCAGGTCCGGCGCGCGCGCCACCGCCTGCGCCGTCAGCGCCGCGACCCGTCGCGACGTGAGGCCCTCCGACAGCGGATAGATCGGCTCGCGTTCGCGGATGTCCTCGTCCGGCTCGACCACATCGGGATGGACGATCTGCAACTCCTGGCCATATTCGTCGAGCCGACCGGAGATGCGCTTGGCCTCGCCGATCGGCAGCAGCTTCTTCGCCCAGCCCGAACTCCCGCCGAAGAAGACGAGGCTGACGTAATTGCCGTGGACGTCGGTCGCCTGCACGCGCGTCGGCCCGCGCCCCGCACTGGTCCGATAGTCGCGCGCGGTGAGCGTGATCGTGATGATCCGTCCGACATCGCTCGACATCAGCTCGGTGCGCGGCAGGCGATCGACGTAACCGGTCGGCAGATGGAACGCGACATCGACGACGCGCGCGAGCCCCAACCGGTCGAGCGGCTTGGCGATCGCGGGCCCCACCCCCTTCAGGACGAGGGTTTCGGCGAACAGCGGATTGAGGATTTCGGGTCGCATGACTATCTGGCCTCTATAGCCTAGCCGACGCTCGCTACTAGCGGGTCGCCGGCTCTTCGTGTTTGGAGATACGATGAACCACGAGACCCGCCTCAAGCGCCTGGGCTTCCGCAGCTCGCACCGCGGCACGCGCGAAGCCGACATGATGATCGGCGGCTTCTTCGAAACCTATGGCCGCACGTGGACGCCCGAGCAGCTCGACTGGTTCGAGGCGCTGATGGAAGAGCAGGACGTCGACATCATGGGCTGGGCGATCGGCTCAATCCCCTGCCCGCCCGAATGGGATGGGCCAATGATGCAGGCGATGCGCGACATCGATTACGTGACGGTCGTGAAGTAACGCCGTCATGCCGGGCTCGTTCCGGCATCCACCGTACCGCATACTCGCCGCCCGCGGATCAAGCCCGACGGTGGACCCCGGAACAAGTCCGGGGTGACGCATTCAGGATTTCAATGCCAGACCTCAAGACGATCCTTTCCGCGACCACCCCGCTGACTCTATCGGGCGTACCGTCGGGGTTCCAGCCGTCACTGCTCGCCGACCTAGCGCGCGCGGCCAAAACGCGCGCGGTGTTCATCGCGCCGGACGATGCGGCGATGCGCGCGATCGCCTCGACCGCGGCGTATTTCGCGCCCGATCTGGAGGTGCTGAGCTTCCCCGCCTGGGACTGCCTGCCCTACGACCGAGCCTCACCGACGCTGCGGATCATGGCCGAGCGCGTCGCCGCGCTGCAACGCCTGCAAGGCAAGCTGAAGGGGCCGCAGCTCCTGCTGACCACCGCCAACGCCGCGACCCAGCGGGTGCTGACCCCGTTCCGCATCCGCCGACTCGTCGCGCGGCTCGCGCCCGGCGAGCGGATCGGTCGCGACAAGCTGGCCGCCCTGCTCCAGGCGAACGGCTATGTCCGCACCGACACCGTCCACGACCAGGGCGAATATGCGGTGCGCGGCGGGATCGTCGATCTCTACCCGTCGGGCGAGGACCATGCGCTGCGCCTCGATTTCTTCGGCGACGAGATCGAGAGCGTCCGCACGTTCGACGCGACGGATCAGCGCACGACCGGCCGGATCGACGGCTTCGTCCTGCTCCCCGCCTCCGAAGCCTTGCTCGACGAGGACTCGATCAAGCGCTTCCGTACGCGTTACCGCGACGCGTTCGGCGCCACCGCGACCGGCGATCCGATGTATCAGGCGATCTCCGAAGGCCGGCGGATCGCGGGCATGGAGCATTGGCTGCCGCTGTTCGAGGAGAAGATGGCGACGCTGTTCGACCATCTCGGCGCCGAGGATGTGGTGGTGCGCGACAACGGCGTCGCCGCCGCAGCGGAAAGCAGGCTCGAAGCGATCGCCGACTATTACGAGAACCGCAAACGCGCCGAGGAAGCACAACCCGGCAGCTACCGCCCGCTCACCGCCAAGGCGCTCTATCTCGACGCGCAGGAATGGTCGGGCGCGACCGAGGCGTTCGCCGCGCACGTAACGTCGCCGTTTCATGAACCGACCAGCGCCACCGTGCTCGACTTCGACGTCGACGGCCCGCGCGATTTCGGCCCCGAGCGCGCGGCGCAGGCCAACATCTACGAAGCCGTCGCCGATCACGTCGAGAAGCTCCGGAAGCAAGGCCGCAAGCCGATCCTCGCCAGCTATTCGATCGGCGCGCGCGAACGCCTCGGCAGCCTGCTCGCCGATCACGGGATGAAGGGCGGCAAGCACGCCGATACCTGGCAGGAGGCGCTCGGCCTCGCGGATACCGCCAAGAGCTTCGGCGTCGCGCTGATCGTCCTGCCGCTCGATCACGGCTTCACCGCGCCGGGGATCGCCGTCCTCACCGAGCAGGACATGCTCGGCGACCGACTGGTCCACCGCAAGAAGCGCAAGAAATCCGCCGATGCGTTCCTTGCCGAACTGGCGACGCTGACGCCGGGCGATCTCGTCGTCCACATGGACCACGGCATCGGCCGCTACGAGGGGTTGACCTCGATCCCCGTCGGCCAGAGCCCGCATGACTGCGTCGCGCTGAGCTATGCCGGCGGCGACAAGCTGTACGTGCCGGTCGAGAATATCGACGTCCTCTCGCGCTACGGCTCGTCGGAGGAAGGCGCATCGCTCGACCGGCTCGGCGGCGAAGGCTGGCAGCGTCGCAAGTCGAAGATGAAGGAGCGGATCCGCGAGATCGCCGGCGAACTCATCGCGACCGCCGCCGAACGCGCGCTGCATCCGGGCGACGTGCTCGAACCCGATGCGAGCGGCTATCCCAGCTTCGTCGACCGCTTCCCGTACGAGGAAACCGAGGACCAGGATCGCGCGATCGAGGACGTGCTCGGCGATCTGGCGGCAGGCAAACCGATGGACCGGCTGGTGGTCGGCGACGTCGGCTTCGGCAAGACCGAGGTCGCGCTCCGCGCGGCCTTCGTCGCGGCGATGGGCGGCAAGCAGGTCGCGATCGTCTGCCCGACGACGTTGCTCGCGCGCCAGCACTACAACAACTTCGTCGCCCGCTTCGAAGGCTTTCCGATGAACATGGGCCGCCTGTCGCGCCTCGTCACCGCGAGCGAGGCGAAGGCGACCAAGGAGGGACTGGCGAACGGCACGATCGACGTCGTCATCGGCACGCATGCACTGCTCGCGAAGACGATCGATTTCAAGCGATTGGGCCTCGTGGTGGTCGACGAGGAACAGCGGTTCGGCGTGACACACAAGGAGCGGCTGAAGGCGCTTCGGGCCGACGTTCACATGCTGACGCTGACCGCGACGCCGATCCCGCGGACGTTGCAGATGGCGATGTCGGGCATCCGCGAGCTGTCGGTGATCCAGACCCCGCCGGTCGATCGCTTGGCCGTGCGGACGTACATCATGCCGTTCGACCCGGTCGTGCTGCGCGAGGCGTTGCTGCGCGAACATTACCGCGGCGGGCAGAGCTTCGTCGTGACCCCACGCGTCGCCGATCTGCCCGAGATCGAGGAGTTCCTGCGCGAACAGGTGCCCGAGATCCGATTCGTCGTGGCGCATGGCCAGATGTCGCCGACCGAGGTCGAGGAGCGGATGTCGGCGTTCTACGACAAGAAGTTCGAGGTGCTCGTCTCGACCACGATCATCGAGAGCGGGATCGACATCGCGTCCGCCAACACGATGATCGTCCACCGCGCCGACCGCTTCGGCCTCGCCCAGCTCTATCAGCTGCGCGGGCGTGTCGGCCGGTCGAAGACGCGCGCCTATGCCTATCTGGTGACGCCGCCCGAACGGCAGATGACGGTGACCGCGGAGAAGCGGTTGAAGGTGCTGTCCGATCTCGATTCGCTCGGCGCCGGGTTCCAGCTGGCGAGCCACGATCTCGATATCCGCGGGGCAGGCAACATGCTCGGCGACGAGCAGACCGGGCATATCAAGGAGGTCGGGTTCGAACTCTACCAGGCGATGCTGGAGGAGGCGATCATGGACGCCAAGGCGGGCGGCATGACCTCGTCGCAGCCACGCGACTTCTCGCCGCAGATCACCGTCGACGCGCCGATCCTCATCCCCGAGGACTATGTCCCCGATCTCGATCTGCGGATGGGGCTGTATCGCCGCCTGAACGATCTCGACGAGGGCCAGGAGATCGAGGCGTTCGCCGCCGAGATGATCGATCGTTTCGGCCCGTTGCCGGATGCGACCGAAAATCTGATCAAGGTCATCGAGATCAAGCTGAACGCGAAAAAGGCCTGCGTGTCGAAGATCGACGTCGGCCCGCGCGGCGTGTTGGTGTCGTTCCACAACGACACGCCGCCGAATATCGACAAGCTGCTGGCCTATGTCGAACGGCTCAACGGCGTCGCGCGGTTGCGGCCGGACAGCAAGCTGGTGCTGCAACGCGCCTGGGGCGACCCGAAGGCGCGGCTGCACGGCGCACTGCAATTGTCGAAGGGACTGGCCAAGGCGGCCTCTTAAGCCCTCTCCCCTCCGGGGAGAGGGTTGGGTGAGGGGCGCCGCGAGCGATGCCCTCTGCAACAGCCCCTCACCCCGACCCTCTCCCCGCAGGGGAGAGGGAGCGGCACATGAAAAAGGCCGGACTACCCTGGGGTAGCCCGACCTTTTTACCGTCTCGAAAGAAGCCGTCTTACTTCGGCAGCACGACACTCGGACCGATGCTGTCGACCACCTTGCGCGCATCGAACGCGCGGATGTTGTCGCGCGGGATCGGGCCCTTGCGCATCACGATCTCGGCGGTCGCCTCGTAGCGATCGATAGTACGGACATCGAAGTCGTTACCCCATGGTCCGCCACCAAAGCCGCCATAGCCGCCGCCGAACCCGCCGCCAAAGCCACCATAGGGGCTCCAGTTGCGCCAGCCGAAGCCGCGGCCGTAATAGCGCCACGACGGACCCCAATAGCCGCCGAAGCCGCCATAACCGAACCCGCCGCCGATCCCCGGCGTCGAGTAGGTGCGCGACTGAAGATTGGTGTCGCGGTCGGCCATCAAGTAATAATCAAAGCCATTCTGCAACGTCAGTTCGGCGGCGCGGAAGAACAGATAGCGCTCGACGGTATCGCGCGACGTGACGCTGTTGCCCGCGAAGCTGACGAGGAAGCGGCCGGGCTCAACCTGGCGGTCGCTATAGCCCGTGCGGCTAAACCCCTGCCCCGTCGCAGGCCGATAGGTGGTCTCGGTCGCACATCCGGCTAGCAGCAGCGCACCCGTTGCGAGTGCTGCCAGTGCAACCTTGCGACCCGTTGTCTTAAACATGGTGTCGTCTCCGTTCGCGGCGAATGCGGCGAAACGCCGCTTATTAGCCGTCAGTTGTGGAACGGTTGATGAACGACATCGCTCCCATGCGCCACCTGGCTGACTCATTTTTCATGATTCGGGTCAGTCGCCGATGAGGTGCAGCGCCAGCGTCCGGCGATGAGGACGGCGGCGATGCTCGAACAGGTAGACGCCCTGCCACGTACCGAGCGCCAGTCGACCGTCGAGCAGCGGGATCGTGAGTTGCACCTGCGTCAGCGCGGTCCGCAGATGCGCCGGCATGTCGTCCGGGCCCTCGTCATCGTGTTCGTACGCGCGCGATTCCGGCGCGATCCGCGCGAAATAGGCTTCGAGATCGGTGCGCACCTCGGGCGCGGCGTTTTCCTGGATCAGGAGCGAGGCGGAGGTGTGGCGGCAGAAGACCGTCAGCAGACCTTCGGTGAGGCTCTGGTCGCGGGTCCAGCGGAGGATCGGTTGGGTTACGTCGACGAGCCCTTGGCGGGTGGTGTCGATCGTGAGCATCGTCGTGGCTTGGCGCATGCTTACCTAACGATCGGTCCGGAGGGTTGCTCCACGGTTCCCCCGCGAAGGCGGGGGCCCAGGAGCACCAAGCGGCATCGCCCGTTACCCTGGACTCCCGCTTCCGCGGGAGAACGGAGAGGCCAGCTTCCACTTACCACCCCGGCGGAGGCCGGGGCCCAATTGGGGGACGTCCCTAACGACGGGTGCGCTTCGTTACGACGACCTCACCAATTGGGCCCCGGCCTTCGCCGGGGTGGTTAGAAGGCTCAGCCAGGCCCCCTCAAACCGCCCCGTGGCACTGCTTGTATTTGCGCCCCGACCCACAAGGGCACGGCGCATTGCGGCTGACCACACCCTCCCAGTTCGCCGGATCCTCGCCGATATCGGCTTCCTGCGGCTGCGCGATCTGCAACGGCGGCATCGTCGACGTGATATGCCCCCGCGTCCCGCCATCGAAATCGTTCGAGTTATCGTCGCCGGTGAAGGGGTCGAAATGCGTCGTGATGAAGTCCGGCAGCTCAGGCAGGCCGACCGGCGCCTGCATCTGGAACTGCGCATGCGCGATCGTCTTGGTCACGTCCTCGCGGATCGTCTCGAGCATGCGCTGGAACAGCGAGAACGCCTCCTGCTTATACTCGTTAATCGGCGTCTTCTGCGCATAGGCCCGCAGATGAACCACCTGACGCAGCGCATCGAGCGTCGCGAGATGCTCCTTCCAGTGATGGTCGAGATTCTGCAGCAGGATCGACTTCTCGACCGACGTCCACGTCTCGGTATCGAGATCGGCCGACTTCTGCGCGACCGCCTCGTCGGCCATCGTGCGGATACGCTCTTCCAGAACCTCGGGATCGACCGACTCCTCGAGCAGCCACGCATCGATCTGCGGCTCGAGGTTCAGCACCTCGGCGAGCCGCGTCTTCATCCCTGCGACGTCCCACTGCTCCGGATACGAGTTCGGCGGGCATGCGTCGCCGACGATCACGTTGACCGTCTCCGCGCGCATGTCGGTCACCACGTCGCCGACCGTATCGGCATCCATGATGTCCGCGCGCTGCTCGTAAATGACCTTGCGCTGCTCGTTCATCACGTCATCATATTCGACGACCTGCTTGCGGATGTCGTAGTTGCGCGCCTCGACCTTCTTCTGCGCGGTCTCGATCGCCTTGCTCAGCCACTTGCTGCCGATCGCCTCGCCATCCTCGATATTGTTGCGCATCATCTTGGCGAACAGCGTGTCCGGCCCGAAGATGCGGAGCAGATCGTCGTCGAGGCTGAGGTAGAAGCGCGACAGGCCGGGATCGCCCTGACGGCCCGAACGACCGCGTAGCTGGTTGTCGATGCGCCGGCTCTCGTGCCGCTCGGTGCCGAGCACGAACAGACCGCCCGCGGCGAGCACCGCCTGCTTCTCCGCCTCGATCTCGATCGTGATCCGCGCCGCTTCGGTCTCGTATTCGGGCGTGCCCTCGACAAGCTCCGGATGCTCGTCGAGCATGCGGAATTCGAGGTTGCCGCCGAGTTTGATGTCGGTGCCGCGGCCCGCCATGTTGGTCGCGATCGTCACCGCGGACTTGCGCCCGGCCTGCGCGACGATGTGCGCCTCCATCTCGTGGAAGCGCGCGTTGAGCACCTTGTGATCGACGTTCTCGCCGACCAGGAACTCGCTCAGCATCTCGGACTTCTCGATCGACACCGTGCCGACCAGCACCGGCTGGCCCAGCTCGGCGTGATGCTTGATCTTCTTGGCGATCGCCGCGAACTTGTCGCGCGTATCCTTGTAGAACTCGTCTTCCTCGTCGACGCGCTTGACCGCGACGTTGGTCGGGATGCTGACGACGTTGATCTTGTAGATGTCGTAGAACTCGGCCGCCTCGGTCGCCGCGGTGCCGGTCATGCCGCCGATCTTGGGGTACATGCGGAAATAGTTCTGGAACGTGATCGACGCCATCGTCTGGTTCTCGGGCTCGATCTGGACGCCCTCCTTGGCCTCGACCGCCTGGTGCAGGCCGTCCGACCAGCGCCGGCCGTCCATCATGCGACCGGTGAACTCGTCGATGATGATGACCTTGCCGTCCTTGACGATGTAGTCGATGTCCGACTTGAACATCACGATCGCGCGCAGCGCCTGGTTGAGGTGATGCACGACCTGCGTGTTCTCGAAGTCGTACAGGTTCTGCCCCTCGAGCAGCCCCGCCGCCTCTAGCATCCGCTCGACCTTCTCGGTGCCGTCCTCGGTGAGGATGATCGTCTTCTGCTTCTCGTCCTTGTCGTAGTCGATCGGATCGAGCTGCTTCACGACCGCGTCGACCTGCATGTACAGCTCGGACTTGTCGTCGGTCGGGCCGGAGATGATGAGCGGCGTCCGCGCCTCGTCGATCAGCACCGAATCGACCTCGTCGACCACCGCGAAGTTGAAGGCGCGCTGCGTCATCGCGCTGCGCTCGTACTTCATGTTGTCGCGGAGATAGTCGAAGCCGAACTCGTTGTTGGTGCCGTAGGTGATGTCCGCGGCATAGGCGGCGCGGCGTTCCTCGTCCGACAGGTTCGGGATGATGACGCCGATCGTCATGCCGAGGAAGGTGTAGACCTGCCCCATCCACTCGGCGTCGCGCGCCGCGAGGTAATCGTTGACGGTGACGACGTGGACGCCGTCGCCGGGCAGTGCGTTCAGATAGGTGGCGAGCGTGGCGACGAGCGTCTTGCCCTCGCCCGTGCGCATCTCGGCGATCTCGCCGCGGTGGAGGACGATGCCGCCGACCATCTGCACGTCATAGTGGCGCTGGCCGAGCACGCGGTGCGCGGCCTCGCGGACCGTCGCGAACGCCTCGGGGAGCAGGTCGTCTAGTTTCTCGCCGTTTGCGAGGCGGGCACGGAACTTGACCGTCTGCGCGGACAGCTCTTCGTCCGACATCGCCTGGAGCGCGGGCTCGAACGAGGCGATCTTTGCGAGGATCGGGTTGAGCGACTTGACGTAGCGGTCGTTGGACGAACCGAACAAGGATTTGGCAAAGCCACCGAACATGGGCTGATTTCCTGAAATTATGGCGCGGCAGCACGCTGAGGCACGCACGCGGAAGGGATCACGCGGATCCAAAGGTTACGATATAGTCACACCAAGACGCTATTCGCGGCGGCGATCGGTCCATAGCGGGAGCGGGACGACGGCGATCGTCCGCAGCGCGTTGGCGACGGCGACCTCGGGGAGCGTCGCGAGGCTGGATACGGGTCTTATCAAGACCTTGGCAGGGATTGCTGCCACCGACTGCGAACATATGCTACCCTGCGCGACAGCCTGTGCCGACGGGCCGCGCACGCCAGGCACCGCGCCGGTCAGCGCGGACAGCAGGGCGGAGAGGAGCAGCAGCAGGTTCATGCGCCCTGGGCTTTATGCGAGCTTGCACGATAAATCTACCGTTCGTCTCTCGGCAGCGCCCGGTCGACGCGGCGATGCCGGGTCCGCGCATCATCTTGCCCGCCGGATTGCAACGACTATGAAGGCGACATGCAGATATCCCCGCTTGCCTTGCCCTTCCCCGATGCGCCTTCGATCGACGGCGTTGCCCTGCATGTCGCTCGCGCGGCGTACAAGACATGGGACCGGTGCGACCTGACATTCGTGACTTTGGCGCCGGGTACGGTGGTCGCGGGCGTGCTGACGCAGAGCAAATGCCCGTCGCCAGAGGTGGAATGGTGCCGGGCCGCACTGACGCTCGGGCAGGCACGCGCGCTGGTCGTGAACGCGGGGAACTCGAATGCGTTTACCGGGTCGCGCGGGCGTGCGGCTGTGGAGGCGATCGCGGCGCGGACCGCGGCGCATCTCGGCTGCCAGCCTTCGGACGTGTTCGTCGCCTCGACCGGGGTGATCGGCGTCCCGCTGCCGATCGACAAGGCGGAAGCCGGGCTCGATGCAGCCTTCGCCGCCGCGCCGTGCGGCTGGGAGGATGCCGCCGCGACGATCATGACGACCGACACCTTCACCAAGGGCGCGGTGACGACGGCCGTCATCGGCGATCGGACCGTCACGCTGGTCGGGATCATCAAGGGCTCGGGGATGATCGCACCGGACATGGCGACGATGCTCGGGTTCATCTTCACCGATGCCGCGGTCGAGCCGGAATTCCTGCAGGCCGCGCTGTCGAAGGCGAATGCGCCGAGCTTCTCGTGCATCACCGTCGACAGCGACACGTCGACCAGCGACACCGTGCTGGCGTTCGCGACCGGCAAGGCGGGGAATGCGGCGCTGGCGGACGAGGATAGCGTCGGCGCGGATGCCTTCCAGGCGGCGATCAACGATCTGTGCCATCAACTGGCGATGCTCGTCATCCGCGACGGCGAAGGCGCGACGAAGCTTATCGAGGTGCAGGTGACCGGCGCCGACAGCGACCGCAGCGCGCACCGGATCGCCAAGAGCATCGCCGACTCGCCGCTGGTAAAGACCGCGATCGCCGGCGAGGACGCCAATTGGGGGCGCGTCGTGATGGCTGTGGGCAAGGCTGGCGAGCCAGCGGAGCGCGATACTTTGTCGATCCGGTTCGGGAATACGCAGGTCGCGGAGGGTGGCTTGGCGCTCAGCGGTTATGACGAGGCGCCGGTGGCGGCGCATCTCAAGGGTCAGGAGATCGAGATCGGCGTGGACTTGGCGCTGGGCGACGGGCGGGCGACGGTGTGGACCTGCGACCTGACGCATGGGTATATCTCGATCAACGCCGATTATCGGAGCTAACCCGTCGGCATCGGTCCCAGATCTTCCAACTCAAGCATCTCGTCCAGAATAACGAGGCCCGGGAACATGTCCAAATGGCCGTACCCCATGAGGGGCTTGCGATCCATGTCCTGCGCCTCACGCCCCAGGAACCGAACGCGATAGCCGTGACCGAAGACGTATCCCCGGCCTAGAACCACTCCGGGCCGGACGAACGGCTTGAGCGGGTAATACGTACTGAACCAAGGTTTTGGCGTACGCCGATCGATTTGCGCAATCTCTTGCGCACCTTCGACGAACATCTGCCCTTCGAAATAGTTGATCCAAATGCCTCGATACACACGCTGAGGCTTCAAGGCGAAACAGGTCCGTTCCGTCTTGGCGCCCGGCACTATGCAGGGCGGCCGTTCCGGCGGCCTCTGAGGCGGCGCTGCCGCCTGTAGCAGCAGCGCCAACACCATCAGGCCAGCTCACCCTCGAGCCAGGCCTTCAGCCGACCCTTGGGCTCCGCGCCGACCTTCGTCGCCGCCGGGGCACCGCCCTTGAACAGGATCATCGTCGGGATACCACGCACGCCATACTTGCCCGGCGCATCGGGGTTCTCGTCGATGTTGAGCTTGGCGATCGTCACCTTTTCGCCCAGCTCCTCCGAAATCTCTTCGAGCGACGGTCCGATCATCTTGCACGGACCACACCATTCCGCCCAGAAATCGACGAGCACGGGGCCCTCTGCGTTCAGAACGTCCGCATCGAAGCTGGCATCGGTGATCTGCTTGGTCGCCATCATGAATTCTCCTTGGTTGTTCGTCATCTAGGATCGCGCGTGCATCGGCTCAACCACCGGCGCGCTAGCTTTGCTCCGTGGGTCGATAGCGCGGCTTGTGCTCGGCGAGCAGTTCGGGGGGCAGCGCGATCAGCCGCGGGCCGGCGGTGTAGAGCAACGCCGCCTCCACCGACCGCCCGGGAAAGATCACGCGCAGCGCCTCGACATAGGCGGCGAGCTGCTTGACGTGATACTCCGGCACGTCGGTGAGGCCATACGGCGCGCGGCGGCCGGTCTTGAAATCGACCACGCGGATTCGGTCCGCCTCGATCAGCAGACGGTCGACCGTGCCCGACACGACGATGCCGCTCTCAAGCGTCGCCGCGATCGGCGCCTCCGCCAGCGTGTCCGCGCCGAACAGGTCGGCAAAGCGCGGATCGTCGAGCACCGCGTTCACGCTGGCGACGATTTCCGATCGAGCCAAGGCATCATCGACGCCGCCCGCCTTGGCGAGCCAGCGATCCGCGGCCTGCGCGCGCTCGTCCGACGCTATGGCGGGCAGGCGTTCGAACAGCGCGTGGATCAGCCGCCCGCGTTCCGCCGCAAGCCGCATCGCAGGCGTGGGTGGCGGGTTGGACACCGCATCCTCGCCGAGCGCGGACGGCGACAGCGGTCGCGGTGGACGCGCCTCGATCGGGGCGGGCTGGTGCGCCCAGTCGGGCAGGCGCGCGGTGTCGATCGCGGTCACCTGCGCCGAGGTCTTGGCGACGATCGCGGGCTGCGGTTCGGCGCCGTGGAAGGTCCGTGCGCCCTCCCCTTCGGCCACGCCGAGCGCGAGCAAGGCGCGGTCGGCGGCGGCGTACCAGCTGTTCACCGGCGGTACGCCCTGCGCGCGGGTGCCTAGCGCGCCGGCGATTACGAGGCGCTCCTCGGCGCGCGTCGCGGCGACGTAGAACAGCCGCCAATGCTCCTCGAGTTCGCGCTGCTCGGCGGCGGACACGACCGCGTCCAACGGCCCGCCACGTTCGGTCGCGCGCGGGCGGAACACCGGGATCGGTGCGGCGCCGGGCTCGGGCGCCCATTTCAGGATCGAACGGGGTGCGGCGGACGGATCGGCGGTCGCGTCGGCGAGGATCACCAGCGGCGCCTGCAAGCCCTTCGCCCCGTGCGCGGTCATCACGCGAACGGCGTCGAGCGGCGCGGACGGATCGCGGACGATCTCGACGTCGCCGCGGTCGAACCAGTCGAGGAAGCGTTGCAGCGACGGCGTCGTCGTGCTCTCGAACGTCAGCGCTGCGTTGAGCAGCTCCTCGATCGGATCGCGCGCCTCGGTCCCCAGCCGCCGGATCAGCTTTCGGCGTCCGTCGAGCGGGCCGGACAACAGTTCCTCAAGGAACTGGTAAGGCGTGGCGATGTCGGCGCGCGCGAGCATCGCCAGCAACGGCGCGAGCCGCGCAGACGACTGCGTGCGTTGCAGATGGCGCCATAGCGGCCCCGCCTCGCGTGGTGCCGCCGCCATCAGCTCGTCCTGCGTCCACCCGATCAATGGCGACACGAGGAGCGCAGCGACGCTGAGATCATCCTCGGGTTGCAGCACGAAGCGGATCGTCGCGAGCAGGTCCTGCACCGCCAACGGCGCGTTCAACCGCAACCGATCGACGCCCGCCACCGGCACGCCCTCGGCATAGAGCCGCGCGACGATCAGTGACGCGAGATCGCCTCGGCGCTTGACGAGGATCATCACGTCCTCGGGCCGCAACCACCGGCCCTTGCTCTCCAGCATGAGCCCGGTGTCAGGCGCGAGCCAGCCCTTCACCGCACGAGCGATATCGCTGGCGAGCTTGCGCACCGCGTCGTCGACCCAGCCCTCTTCGTCGTCCTCGCTGCCGCCGGCCGAGACCGGTGGCCAGAGCGTAACCGTGCCGGGGCCGGCGACTTCACTGGCGTGGCGCTCGACCTCGCCGGCGATGCCAAGTCCCGGTTCGCCGATCGCGTCGATCGCCACATCGACGAACTCCAGCACGGTCCGCGTCGAGCGGAACGAGTGCCGCAGCGACAATCGCGCGAGAGGCAACCCGCGCTCTTCCTCCGGCCAGTCTTCGTCGCCTTCGGCTTCGCTCGCACGCCCGCCGAAATACTGCTCGGCGGCCTGGAAATTGAGCGGGTCGGTCCCCTGAAACCCGAAGATCGCCTGTTTGTAATCGCCGACCGTGAACAGCGTCCGCGTCGACGGCGCATAGATGCCGCGGCCGACGAAGAACTCGTCCGCCAGCGCGCGCACGATCCGCCACTGATGCCCGTTGGTGTCCTGCGCCTCGTCGATCAGCAGATGCTCGGTCGCCTGGTCGAGCTTGTAGCGGACCCATTCGCCGATCCCCGGCTGGTCGAGCAACGCCACCGTCGTCGCGATCAGATCATCGAAATCGACAGCCCCCGCGCGTCGCTTGGCCGCGGCATAGGCGCGCGCGTAATCGCGCCCGACCTCAAGCCCGTCGCCGAGCAGATCGCAATACGCCGCGCGCTGCACCATCGACAGCACGTCGGTACACGCCTCGCCCAGATCGCGCGCCAGAATTTCGTAGTCCGGCTCGGCGTCGATCAACTTCTTCGACGCCTTGCGCTGCGTGCCCGTGCCGGTCAGCACGACGCCGGCGAGATCGGACAAGGTCGCGGCGCGATCTTCGGAGTCGAGCCAGCGCTGCACGGTCGCCGCGGCGGCTTGCCCGGTGGCGGTGCCCCAGGCGCGGTTTGCCGCGGCAATCCGCGCGATCGCGTCGAGATCGAGCGCGTCGCACCAATCGGCGATCGCCTCGTCAATGTCGCCCGAGGGCAGCCCGAGTTCGCGGCGCAACCAGGGCAGGATCCCGACCGGGAGTGCCTCCAGTGCGGGCAACGCACGGGCGCAGGCGAGCAGGAACGCCTCGGCCCCGCCCTCGCCCATCCGCAGCGACAGGCGGCCGACGATCTCGACCGGGCGTTCGCGGCCGTCGCGCTCGGCGTCGGACAGCATGCCGGCGAGCGCTTCGCGGGCGAGACCGGCTTCTTCGCGCGCTTCGAGCGGGCGGAAACCGGGGGTGAGCCCAGCCTCGACAGGGAATGCGGCGAGCAGGCCCTGGCAAAAGCCGTGGATCGTCTGGATACGCAGGCCCCCGCCCGGCGCATCGAGCACCTTGGCGAACAGGGTGCGCGCACGATCCTGTTGCGCGGGGCTGCCCTCTTCGCCCAAAGCCTGCAAATCCAGGAACAGTTTCGGCCCAGGCATCCGTACCCACGCTGCAAGCCGACCGTTGATCCGCTGCGCCATCTCGGCCGCGCCCGCCTTGGTGAAGGTCAGGCACAGGATCGCCCCGGGATCGACGCCGCGCAGCAACAGCCGGAACACGCGCGCCGCCAGCACCTGCGTCTTGCCGGTGCCCGCCGACGCCGACAGCCAGACGTGCGACGCCGGGTTGCTGGCGTCGGCCTGCGCGCCCTTCAGCCGGGGCAGCGTGGCAAGGGTGTCAGCGCTCACGGCCATACCATTCGTCGCGGCGCATCAGCTGGTCATACTCGGCATAGGGGGCATATTCGGGGACGAGTTTCGCGGTGAACGCGGCGCTGCCGGTCAGCCATTCGCCGGCGGCTTCGGTGAAGTTGTGCGCGGCGAGTCGCGTGAACTCGGCGGTGGGGATCTTGTCGCGCTTGCCCTCGGGATCGACCGGGCTCTCGATATAGCCGAACGCGTCGCGTTTCTTGCCGAGCGACCAATATTCGAACGCGCCCGCGGTGCCCGAGACGTCGGCGAACCCGCCGCGTTCGGCGATCAGCCCGAGCAGGCCGAGCTGCAGGCTGTACCCCGCACGCACCGCGGTCGGCGATGGCGGCTTGCCGGTCTTGTAATCGATCACCGCGAGGCGCCCGTCGGGGAGGCGGTCGATCCGGTCGTAGCGGCCCGACAGCGTGACGCCGGCGATCTCGATCTTGCCCTTGCCCTCGGCGCTGGCCACCACGCGGCCATCCTCGCCCTGCGCGACGATCGCGCCGGCGATCCAGTCGATCGCCTCCAGCAACCGTGGTTGCCACAGCGCGCGCATCATCGGGTGCGTCCGCTCGTCGTCGAGCATCGCCTTCGCACGCAGGCGGAGCGTGTCGACGGTGCAACCGTCCTGCTTCCACCATTGCTCGAGAATGTCGTGCACCGCGGTACCGCGCCACGCCGCGCTCGGATCGGCATCGACCGGATCGAGCGGCATCAGCCCGAGCACGCGCCGCGCGTAGAAGGCATAGGGGTCGGCCTTGAGGCGATCGACCTCGGTGACGGAGATCGCCTTGGGGCGGAGCAGCGCGGGGGGCGACGGTGCGGGACGGTCGGCGGGCAGATGCTCGCCCGGATCGTCGAGCGCGCGTGTCCAGCCTTCTAGCGCGGTGGCACGTTCAAACCGGTCGCCTGCGAGGGCTTGCAACCGTAGCCAGAGCCGCGAGGCGAGCGCGGGCGACTTCGCATCGCGGCGCGCGCGGGTGACGACGGCGCGGGGGGCACCGAGCGCTTGTGCGAAATCATGCGCGGCGGTGCCGACGCGGCGTTCCAGCCCGGGTAAGCCGAGTTCCATGCGGATGCGCGGTGCAAGCCATGGGTCGGGTGCGGGTCGGCCTGGCCAGACGCCTTCGTTGAGCCCGCCCAGCACCATCACGTCGGCGGTCTGCAACCGCGCCTCGATCAGCCCGTAGATCGCCAACCTTGGATGACCGCCCGGCGCAGGCCGCACCGCGACCTCGTCGAGCAACGTCCGCAACAATTGCGGCAATTCGCGCGGATCGATCTGCGGCGGTCCGGCGGGCGCCTCGGCCTCCAGATCCGCCAGGAACTGCGCCGCCGCGCGTCCCGCTAGTCCCGACCAGAGATTGTCGCCACACAGCGTCTGCGCCGTCTCGCGCAGGCAGGCGAGCACCGACGCGAGCGGTTGCGGCCCCTGGTCGAACGCACCGGCGAGCGGGGTCAGCAACGGCTGGACATCGGCCCACCACGTCGCCGCGGTGCCCTTGCGCTCCTCGAGGTGCCCGGCGATCCCGTCGAGGCCCGAAGCGGGTCGTGGTCCGCGCAAACGGCGGTCGAGCGCGCGCGCGCCGTCGAGCCAGGTCAGTCGGTCCTCGCCGGCGCGGACGAGCGGATGCTTGAGCAACGCGAGCAACGCGAGCGGCGAGAAGCGTTGTGCCGCCGCCTCGGCGAGCGCGAGCAGCAACGTCCCCGGCGGCAGGATCGACAAGGGCCGCCCCGCGCTGTCGTCGATCGCGATATTCCAGCGCCCGAGATGCGCCGCCACCCGCCGCGCGAGCGCACGGTCCGGCGTGACCAGCGCCGCGGTCCGCTCGGGCACTTCCAGCGCCTCGCGCAGAACCAGCGCAATGGCCTGAGCCTCCTCCGCGGGCGTCGCGAGTTCGGCGGCGGTCACGCCCTTCAACCGGCGATCCTCCGCGGCGATCTGCGTCCATTTCCCGGTGAAGTCGGCGGGGGCCAGCGCGTTGGCGATCGCCCGTCCGCGCGCGGCGTCGGCGTCGTGCCCGCCGCCCTCGCGCCACGTCTGCACCTCGCCGCGCGCGACGCCCATGCGCAGGAGCATCAGCTTGGCATCGAACTGCGGATGCGTCTCGATCGAGCGGCGCGTCAGGCCCGTCACCGGGTGCGGATCATGCGGGCCGAGTGCGTCCCATTCCTCGTCCGGCAGCGCGAGGTCGAGCCCGGCGAACACCATCATCCCCTGCGGCATGTCGGCGATGCAGCGCAGCAGCCGCGCGACCGCGGGCGCGGAATCGGTCACGCCCGCGGCGCATACTATCCCGGCCGGCGGCGTACTCCGCCACCGCTTGGCGAGCCGGTCGAGCAACGCCGAGCGCCGCGTCGCCGCATCGATCCGCTCCATCCGTGCGAGCTCACCCGGCCAGCGTTGCAGCACGATCTCGAACGTCGCCAGCGCACGCTGCCAATGCTCGGTCAGCTCGAGGCCAAGCTCGATCTCGCGCAACCGGGTCGGCGGCACTTCCTCGACCAGCAGCTGGTCGAGCGTCCGCGCGAGTTCACCCGCCAGCCGCACCGCCTCTGCCGCATCGACCGGATGGCCTTCGCGCGCGCGCTCCTCCGACACCAGCCGCGCGAGGATCATGCGCCGCTGATAGGGCGGGACGGCGGGCAGTGGCGGATCGACATCGTCCGCGGGATCGAGCGCGGCCCCGACCGCCTCGCCCATCTCCGGATCGCCCAGCGGCACCAGCCTCGGCAGCACCAGCCCGCCGGCGCTCGCCCGCACGAACGCCTCGGTCACCGCCTTCACCGCGCGGTTGTTGGGCAGCACGACCAGCGCGCGGGCAAGCGCCAGCGGGTCGCGCCCCGCCTGCCGCATCAGCCCGGCGACGAGCGCATCCGCAAACGCACGGTGCGCCGGGATCGTGTACAGCGTCGGGCGACCCGCCGTGGCGACGTCAGCCATCCGCGAGCATCGCCTCGGTCCTGGGAATCGCGGCGGGCGTGCCGACGTCGAACCACAGGCCCTGGTGGACCTGGCCATAAGCGCGGCCCGCGGCGATCGCGCGGTCCCAGAACAGGTTGGTCGAGAACGGTCCCTCGGGCCAGTCCGCGATCAGCCGCGGGTGGATCATCTGGATGCCGGTATAGGCGAACGGCGCGACCCGGCCAGGCTTGCGCCGGCCAGTGATCCGCCCGGTCGCATCGAGGTGGAAATCGCCCGCGCCGCCGTGATTATGCGCGCGCGCCAGCGGCACCATCAGCAGCAGCGCGTCCATCGTCGCATCGTCCCAGCGCGACGCGAGCAGCTTGATCGCGTCGACCGGCCCGTCGATCCACAGATTGTCGCTGTTGACCACCAGCACCGGCGCGTCGCCGAGCAGCGCGCGGGCATGGACGAGGCCGCCGCCCGTCTCCATCAGCTGCTTGCGTTCGTCGGAGATCACGACCTCGATCCCCGCGAACCGACCGGTGACGTGCGCCTCCAGCGTGTCGGCGAGATAATGGACGTTGACGACCGCACGCTTGATCCCGGCGGCCTGGAGCCGTTCGAAGACGTGGTCGATCAACGGCTTGCCTGCGACTTTGACGAGCGGCTTGGGACGCGTCGCGGTCAGCGGACGCATCCGCTTGCCGAGGCCCGCGGCCATCACCATCGCCGTCTCGGGGACGACGCCGCGGGGCACCGGGCGGATCGTCTGCTGGCGGGTCAAGCGCCGAGCGCCAGCGGGTCGCCGCGCCGGTCGGCGGGGACGTTCGCCGCGAACCACGCCGCGACCGGGGCGAGCACCGGCTGGGCCAGATCGCGTTCGAGATACGTCCATACGCGCGGGCACATCGTCGGGTAATGCGGCTTGCCGTCGCGCTGCCACAGCCGCGTGAAGATGCCGAGGATCTTGGCGTTCCGTTGCGCGCCAAGCACGTGATACGCGTTCATGAAATGGTCCCCCGCATCGGCCGCCGCCCGGTATCGCGCGAGCATCGCCGCCTCGACCGCCGGATCGACATCGCGCCGCGCATCCTGCAGCAGCGACACGAGATCATAGGCCGGATGCCCCGCCAGCGCGTCCTGAAAATCGAGCAGGCCGAGCGATCGCTCCGACCCGACCAGCATCAGGTTTTCGGCATGATAATCGCGCAACACGGTTACCGGCGCCTCGGCGATGGCGTGATCGAACACCGCGTTCCATGCCGCGTCCCAGCTTGCCAGATCGGGTTCGATCCCGACCGCCGGGCAATACCATTCGACGAACAGCGCCGCCTCGCGCTTCAGCACCGCGCGGTCATAGGGCGGGACTGGCCCGGCAGGGTGCGTGCGCAACCGGACCAGCAGGTCGATCGCCGGGGCGTAGAGCGACAGTTCGTCGGCGGGCGCGGCATCGACCGCCTCGCGCAGCCGGTCGTCGCCGAAATCCTCCAGCAGGACCAGGCCCTGGTCGAGATCGCTCGCGAGGATTTGGGGTGCCGCGAACCCGTGATCGACCAGCCACTGCGCGATCGCGATGAACGGTCGCGGATCCTCATGCGGCGGGGGCGCGTCCATTAAAATCGCACTCCGCGCGCCGTCGACCGCGCGGAAATACCGCCGGAACGACGCATCGCCGGCAACCGGGAGGATCGTCGCCCCGCCCCAGCCATGCATGTCGAGAAAAGCGGCGGCGCCGGGCGGCGGGGTCATGTCGGCCATCGCGACCTCCAAGCTTCCGGGACTCCGACTGTCAAGCCGCGCGTGCCGTCGGGCTCGATCGTCAGGCTCAACCGCAGCGCATCGGGCCAGTACTCAGGGCCCGCGCGCTCGGGCCATTCGACCAGCAGGAGCGACTCATAGCGCGCATCGTCGAGCGCGAGTTCCTCGATCTCGGCGGGGTCGTCGATCCGGTAGAGGTCGACGTGCGTGACGGGGAAGCGGACTTCCGGGGGCTCATAGGGCTGGACGATCGCGAAGCTGGGGGACGGCGCTTCGCCGGCGAGACCGAGTGCTGCGAGGAGACCGCGCGCGACGCTGGTCTTGCCTGCGCCCAGCGTGCCCTGGAGGGTGATGACGTCGCCGGGTTGGACGAGATTGGCCAGCAGAGCGCCGAACGCTTCGGTGGCCTGCGGATCTGGTAGGCGGATCACGCCTCCCCCCCATCAAAACTCGTCATTCCCGCGCAGGCGGGAACCCAGACAGGCTGGCCATAGTGACCGATCATAGACGGTCGAGGATATGGATCCCCGCCTGCGCGGGGATGACAGAGATGATGAAGGCGCATCACGTCGTCATCGCCGCGGGAGCTCGACGGTGATCAGCGTACCCTCGCCCGGCTCGGACACCAGCTCGATCGTCCCGCCATGCGCCTCGACGAACTGTTTCGCGAGCGGCAGTCCCAGCCCCAGCGCGCGGTCGCCGATCGGCTTGGACTCCGCGAACCGGTCGAACGCGTGCGCGACCGCCTCCGCGTTCATGCCCAGGCCGTCGTCCGAGACAACGATCCGCGCCGATGTCGCGTTGCCGTCGGTGTGCAGCAGAACGCGCCCGCCATCGGGCGTCGCCGCGACCGCGTGGCGCAGGAGGTGTTCGACGACCTCCTTCAGCCGTTTCGCATTGCCGTTCACGCGGCCGGTCGAGCGTCCCACCTCGACCGCGAAATCGAGCTTGCGCCGCTTGGCCGACGGCAGGATCGTCTCGGCCGCCGCGCGCACGGTGGTCGCCAGATCGACGTCGCCGCGATCGGTCTCGCCGCGATCGCTTTCGGCGCGAGTCAGGTCGAGCACGTCGTCGACCAGCAACCCCAGGCGCTCGACCGATTCGAGGATCGCGCCGACATAGCCCTCGGCCTGCTTGGTCATCTTGCCCGCGTAGCCGCCGTGCAGCATCTCCGCGAACCCGCTGATCGAGGTCAGCGGCGTGCGCAGTTCATAGCTCATGTTGGCGACGAATGCGGTCTTGACCTTGTCGCTCGCCTCCAGCGCATCGGCCCGGTCGCGCAACGCCTGCTCGGCGCGGCGGCTGTCGGTGATGTCGAGCATCGTGAACAGCGCGTTGCCGTCGGGCAGCGGCACGCCGGCGAACTCGAAATGCCGCCCGTCGGCGAACGCCACGCGCCCGCCACGCTGTTGCCGGCCGACCGTGGCCGAGCGCACCAGATCGGGGATCAGCGCCGACCGCGCCGGCGTTGCGAGCTTGCCACCGGCAGCTTCGGCGAACGCGTCGACGCGCGGGTGCGACGCCAGGAACTCCTCCTCCAGCCCCCACAGCACGCGGAACCGGTTGTTCCACAGCTGCAACCGACCATCGGCCGCGAACACGCCCAGCGCCTCGAACAGATTGTCGAACGTCGCGGTGCGGACGCGGAGCAGCGTGTCGCGCGCGCTGGCGAGCTGGACCTGCTCGGTGCGATCCTCGAAGATCAGCAACAGGCCGCCATCGGGCAGCGGCTGCGCGACGACGCGCAGATGCGTGCCGCCGCGGAGGTGCCAATTCTCCTCCATCGCGCCGCCCGCCGTGACCCCCGCCTGCGCCGATCCGGTCTGCATGAACCAGTCGCGCCGCTCCGCCTTCCAGCTCGGGAAGTCGCGCACTTCGGGCAGGCGATTGGCCTCGCGCATCCGTTCCAGCACGCGATCGAATTCGGGCCGGTCGGCGAGCCATTCGCTGCGCATCGCGAACATCCGCCGGAACGGCTGGTTGCAGTAGACGAGCGAGCGGTCGCCCCCGAACTGCGCGACGCCGGCCGACAGGCGGTCGAGCATCGCGCGCTGCGCCTCGGCAAAGCGCTTCGCGCCCGAGCGCGCCTGTTCCAGTTCCTCGATATCGATCGCGAAACCGGCCACGCCCCCGCTCGACAGCGGCACGTCAAAGATCTGCAGCGAGCGCCGCGCGCCGTCGATCGTCGCGGGCAGCACCTGCTGGTGCGGGCGCCCCTGTTCGCGCGCGACCGCGGCGCCGGCGAGCGGTCCACCGCGCCCTGATCCCTCGACCAGTTCGAGCCCGCGTGCCACGACATCGGCGGCATCGCGCCCCTCGACCGCGTCGACATAGGCGCTGTTGACCATCGCCAGCCTGAGATCGCTGGCGCGGTACCACATCGGCATCGGTGCCGCCTCGATCAGCCCGGTCAGCGAGTCATACGCCTCGCCCAGCCACGTGGTCTCGGCGCCGAGACGCGCGATCTCCGCCTCGCTGTCGGTCGCGTCGAACGCCCAGAGCAGCACGGCGCCCGTCGCCCCCATCTCGCCCGGCGCGCGCCCGCCGCGAAACGTGATCGCGCGCGTCGACCCGACCAGCCGCACCGAGCGGACGAACGCGCGTCCCGAACGCTGCGCGGCGGTCACGTCCGCGATCAGCCGCGCCGCATCGTCCGGAGAGAGGCCCGTGCCGCCAGCTGCAAGCTCGGCCAGCGACCGAGGCGGCGCGTCGAGCCCGAGCCAGTCCGCCATCCGCTGCCCCATCTCGATCCGCCCGCCGGAGCGGATGACCGTGACGATCGCGGGTGAGCCATCGAGGATCGTCTGGAGCTGCGCGTTCTTCTCCACCGTCTCGGTCGACGCGGCGCGGGCGCGCAGGCCGAGAAACAGCATCACGCCGCCTGCGACCACGAATACCAGTGCCAGTGCGCCGGTCAGCAGAACGGCCCCCGCCCCCAAGGCAATCATCGTTGAAGCATGTGCGCGACCATCTCGCCATCTAGGCCAACCGCATGCCGGTAGGGAAGAGGACGCGACGCATTCCCCTCGGGATCACGTCTCGCGCACCGGCTCGGATGGCCCTGTTGCAGATTTGTTTCACCACCGCCGTAAAACGACAACATCAGTGTCCATTCGTCGCATAGCGCTTTCCAAACCGACCCGTGGACGGTCTCAGGCCGCAATTACCGTACGCGTTAACGACGAAGGAATCGCGCTTGCCTCGGAAACTGCTTCTCACTGCAACAATCCTCGCGGCTGGCTCGCTTACCGCGCCGGCATTCGCGCAGGACGTTCCTGCCGCTGCGCCGGTCGCCGCCGCGGATCAAGCCACGGTCGCTAGCGACACTCAGGCACCCGCTGCCGACGATTCGATCGTCGTCACCGGATCGCGCATCCGTCGCCCCGACCTGGAATCCGCATCGCCGGTCGCCGTGGTGGATTCACAGCAGATCCAGTCGCAGGGCATCGTCAATACGCAGGACCTGCTGGCCAAGCTGCCGCAGGTCGGCATTCCCGGCCTCAGCCGCACGAACAGCAACTTTCTGACGTCCGGAAACGGCGTCGCGACGATCAACCTGCGTAACCTGGGTGATTCGCGCACACTCGTGCTGGTCAACGGCCGCCGGTTCGTACCGGGCGTCGCGGGCACATCGATCGTCGACGTCAACAACATCGCGGCCGACTTCGTCGATCGGATCGAAGTCGTCACCGGCGGCGCGTCGGCCATCTACGGCTCCGACGCTATCGCGGGCGTGGTCAACTACGTTACGAAGACCGACATGCAGGGCATCACCGCCCGCGCGCAGTACGGCCTGACCAGCCGCGGGGACAATCCGAACTATACCGCCAGCATCACCGGCGGCACGAAGTTCGGTCAGGACGACCGCGGCTCGATCATCCTGAACGGGACCTATTCCAAGGACCTGGGGCTGCTGTCGAGCAAGCGCGGCATCTCGGCGGAGGATTGCTCGAACCTCGGCTGCGGTCCGCAGTCGTACAGCTCCTATTCCGCGCAAGGCCGGTTCGAGCTCCGCAACGGCGCCGACGCCTCGTCGAACAATGGTGGCTATGCCAGCAACCTGTTCTCGTTCAACCCGGACAACTCGGTCGTCTCCGGTGGCGGCACGGGGTTCAACCGCAATTCGGTGCGGCGCATCTCGACGCCGATCGAGCGCTATCTCGCGGCCGGCGCCGCGCAGTACAAGTTCAGTGATTCCGTCACCGCATTCCTCGAAGGCACCTACGCCAAGACCAAGTCCAGCTCGCAGATCGAAGCGCTCCCGCTCGATTCTCAGCTCGACACCGGCGTCGGCTATGCGATCGACAATCCCTACATCCCGGCATCGATCCGCCAGCAGATCATCGCGCGCAACAGCGACGGGATCGCCGACAACGACGTGACCTCGATCGATTTCCGCCGTCGCCAGAACGAGGTCTTCAGCCGCAGCAACACCAACAGCCGTGACACCTTCCGCATCGCCGGCGGGCTCCGCGGCGACATAGCGCCGAAATGGACCTATGAAGTGTCAGGCGTGTACGGCCAGCTGAAGGATCGCACGAGCAGCCAGGATATCGACATCACGAAGTACGCGAACGCGCTCGACGCGGTCACGGACTCGACCGGCACGATCGTCTGCCGCGATGCCGCCGCCCGCGCCGCTGGCTGCGCGCCGATCAACCTGTTCGGCTACAACACCGCCAGTGCTGCAGCATCGAGCTACGTCCAGTCGGACGTGCCGCGTTCGGTCGCAATCAAGAACACGCAGTTCGTCGCCAACGCCAGCGTCAGCGGCTCGCCCGTCACGCTGCCGTACGGCGACGTGCAGATCGCGCTGGGTGGCGAGTATCGCCGCGAGAAGAGCAGCGAGAACTGGGACGCACTGACCAACGCCGGCCAGAATTCGGGCAACCAGACGCCAGACACGGTCGGCAAGTTCAACGTGAAGGAGCTGTTCGGCGAAATCGACATCCCGCTGTTGAAGGGCCTGCCGTTCGTCAATTCGCTCAGCCTGCAGGGTGCTGCGCGCTATTCGGATTACTCGACGATCGGCACCGTGTTCAGCTGGAACGCCGGGGGTGAATATTCACCGATCCGCGGCCTGCGTTTCCGTGGCAACTACGCCGTCGCCAATCGTGCGCCGAATATCAATGAGCTGTTCTCGTCGGCATCGGAAACCTTCCCGTCGGTGCAGGATCCCTGCGACGGCGTGACCGCGGCTTCGACCGGCACCTATGCCAATGCCTGCCGGCAGATCCCGGCGATTGCCGCAGCTGTGCGCAACGGCGGTACGTTCCAGTACACATTGGCAGACACCCAGGGCATCAACGGGTTCGACGGTGGCAATCGCAACCTGCGGGAAGAAAAGGGCAAGACCCTGACGCTGGGCGCAGTCATCGCCCCTGATCAGATCCGTGGCTTCAGCCTGACGGTCGATTATTTCGACATCAAGCTGACGAATGCGATCGGCATCGTTCCGCGTTCGACGTCGATCCAGCAGTGCCTGCTCACCAGCGAGCCCCAGTTCTGCAACAACGTCATCCGCTATGATAACACTGGCTATATCAAGACGGTCAACGCGCAGAACATCAACATCGCCGATACCAAGACCCGGGGTATCGACGTCAATCTGCGCTATGGTCGCGCCCTTGGCCTGACCACGGACGATCGCCTCGACGTAAGCGTTCTGTACACGCACACGCTGCGCTATCAGACGCAGTCGGACCCGGCGGCGCCGTCGTACAGCGGCGTTGGCAACCTGGAATATGGTGCCGCGTTCCGTGACAAGGTCAATGCAACGGCCAGCTACAGTGCTGGTCCGTACAGCGTGAACTGGACCACGACGTATCTCAGCCCGATGGTCGACACCGTGCGCGACGAGTTCGCCGAATATGCAGGCCAGATCGGCTTGTCGCCCGAGATCGCGGGGCATAACGAGATTGCATCGCGCTTCTATCACGACGTTCAGCTCCGCGCGCGCGTCGGCGAAGAGAGCAAGCAGATGGAGATGTTCTTCGGCGTCACCAACCTGTTCGATCGCAAGCCGCCAAAGCTGGAAGATACCGTGTTCTACGGGACGATCACGGGCACAACGACCGCAGCGGACGTCTACGATCCGATCGGCCGTCGCTTCTACGTCGGCGCGCAGCTGAAGTTCTAGTAGACGGGCGTCTTCGGACGATCAGGCGGGCGGGGCAGGAAACTGCCCCGCCCGTTTGCGTTTTACGCAAATTGCGAAAGTGCCGCCATCTGAAGATGATGACGGACCGCAGCGATGTCCGCGAATAGGCGTCGGCGGTATGGCGGGTTCCGGGTGGCTAGCAGACATTGCTCCGGAGCGACAAACGGGGCAGCATTGCGGAATGAAGCACCCGGAAGCGCAGTTCGTCGTCGAAGTTACGGCACATGATGAGATTACCTGCCGAGCGCCCAAGCAGGCGGAACAGCGCATCAGGATGGCTGACCTTGCTTCTGTCTATGTCGAGACAAACGACAGCGGCCCATCGGGAGCGGACGTTTGGTGGCTTCTAAACGATAGCACCGGACAGACACGGGTGGCGTTCCCGCAACTCGCGACAGGCGAGGACGCCGCGCTTGAACGGTTGCGACAACTCCCCGGCTTTGAGGTGCGGGGGATGAACTCGGGCGAGAACGCCCGCTTCATGTGCTGGCCCACGCCCGCGCCCTGAACGTCTGAAAGTAGGCGATAGCACCCGTCACAGCACTTCGCCGCCGAAAATACAAAAAGCCGCGCCCACCATCTGGTGGACGCGGCTTTTACGCAGCGATCGTGCGACCGATCAGTAGCGGTAATGGTCCGGCTTGAACGGGCCTTCGACCGGTACGCCGATATAGCCGGCCTGCTTGTCCGACAGCTTCGACAGCTTCACGCCGAGCTTCTCGAGGTGGAGCATCGCGACCTTCTCGTCGAGGTGCTTGGGCAGGACGTAGACTTCGTTCTTGTAGTTCTCGCCCTTGGTCCAGAGCTCGATCTGCGCGAGCGTCTGGTTGGTGAACGAGGCCGACATCACGAACGACGGGTGGCCGGTGGCGCAGCCGAGGTTCACCAGGCGACCCTTCGCCAGGATGATGATCTGCTTGCCGTCCGGGAACTTCACCAGGTCGGTGCCCGGCTTCACTTCGGTCCAGTCATAGTTCGACAGCGCAGCGATCTGAATCTCCGAGTCGAAGTGGCCGATGTTGCAGACGATCGACATGGGCTTCATCGCCTTCATGTGATCGGCGGTGATGACGTCGGCGTTGCCGGTCGCAGTGCAGAAGATATCCGCGCGGCTGACGGCCTCTTCCATCGTCACGACCTCGAAGCCCTCCATCGCCGCCTGCAGCGCGCAGATCGGATCGACTTCGGTGACCATCACGCGCGCGCCGCCGTTGCGGAGCGACTGGGCCGAGCCCTTGCCGACGTCACCGAAACCGGCGACGCAGGCGACCTTGCCGGCGAGCATGACGTCGGTCGCGCGACGGATCGCGTCGACCAGCGATTCCTTGCAGCCATAGAGGTTGTCGAACTTCGACTTGGTGACCGAGTCGTTGACGTTGATCGCCGGGAACAGCAGGTCGCCGGTCTCGGCGAACTGGTAGAGGCGCAGGACGCCGGTGGTGGTCTCCTCGGTCACGCCCTGGACGGAGTCGGCCATGCGCGTGAAGCGCTGGGGCTCCTCGCCGAGCGAGCGCTGGAGCAGGCGCAGGATCATCGTGAGCTCCTCCGAGTCGGCCGACTCGGGATCGGGCACCGCGCCGGCGGCCTCGTACTCGACGCCCTTGTGGATCAGCAGCGTCGCGTCGCCACCGTCGTCGAGGACCATGTTCGGACCGTCCTCACCGGGCCAGGTCAGCGCCTGCTCCGCACACCACCAGTATTCCTCCAGCGTCTCGCCCTTCCAGGCGAAGACCGGGACCCCAGTGGCGGCGATCGCCGCCGCGGCGTGGTCCTGCGTCGAGAAGATGTTGCAGCTCGCCCAGCGGACCTCGGCTCCGAGCGCGGTCAGCGTCTCGATCAGCACCGCGGTCTGGATCGTCATGTGCAGCGAGCCGGTGATGCGCGCGCCCTTGAGCGGCTGGGATGCGGCGAACTCCTCGCGCGTCTTCATCAGTCCGGGCATCTCGTGCTCGGCTAGTCCGATCTCGCGGCGGCCGTAGTCGGCCAGCGAGATGTCGGCGACCTTGAAGTCCTGCGTCGTGCTGGTGCTCATCGGTTCCTCTCGTCAGGTGGTCGTAGATGCTGTGGCGGGTGCTGCTGCGGCGAGCAGGCGCTCGTGCTTCTCCTGCTCGAAGCCCAGCCATTCCGCGGCGGGGACGTCCTCCGGACGGCGGGGACGAGCCTCCAGCCAGCGCTCGACCGCGCTCCGCATCCGCGGGTCACGCCCGAGCCGCAGCGCGAACCCGACGTCGCCGAGGTTCAGGCTGTGCTCGGTGAGCAGCTCGCGCAGGGTGCGCAGCCGCTGGAGCTCCCCCGGCCCGAAGAGGCGGTACCCCGACTCCGAGCGACGCGGAGCGATCAGCCCCTCGCGCTCGATGTAGCGGAGCATCCGCGCCGACCATCCGGTCGTCGCGGCCGCCTCGTGGATCGTGAGGCCGTCCATTCGGCGATCAACCTTACCACGGCTGTGTCAAGGTTTGGGAGCGCCCTGCATGCTGGCGCGTACGCGCCGTTGCGCGTCCACTTGCCGCGGCTTCGCTCAATCCAGCGCCGTCTTGAACTCCTCGATCGCTGCCACCGGCGTCGCCTCGACTCCGCGCGCCTCGGCCACGGCGACGCTCGCGAGGTCGCCCAGCATCACCAGCGAGAGCACGCGGGCCACCCCGGACTCCCCGTGCGGGCCGACCTCGGTGACGGGTATCCCAAGCGCGCCCAGACGCTCGGCGGTCGCAGCGAAGCGCCGGGAGACGCGCTCGCCGTGATCGGGATGGGTCAGGAGGACCGCGGCCAGCGGCGCGTTGGCGGCTCCCCACGCCCAGCCCTCGATCTCGTTGTGGTTGGCCTCGGGCAGCTCGCTCGCGAAGGCCGGCAGCTTGGCGTTCTCGTTGAGCTGGGCCTTCCAGCGCCGCGCGACCGCGGCGGTCGGGCCGCTGCCGTGGACGACGGCGATCCGCTCACCGATGGCCGAGGCGATCGCGGAGGCCGCGGCGGGGTCGTCGCCGACCGCGGTGAGTGCCGGTGCGGTGGCCTCGATCTCCTCGCGCAGCGACGGAGCCGCGCCGCAGGCCGCGGCGCACTCGAGCGCTCCGACGGTCATGTAGACGACGGCCGCGCGCGGCTGCATTCCGCCCGGCACGCCGATCACGGGAACGCCCTGCGCGCGGGCGCGCTCCGCGAGCTCTCCGCCGGTGGTGAGCACGACGCGTCGCGCTCCGGCGGCACCGGCGGCGTCGAAGCAGGCGAGCGTCTCCTCGGTCGTCCCCGAGTAGCTC
>DATLXI010000013.1:0-13586 GCA_035575755.1 Sphingomonas sp. | reverse complement strand
GTTGACCGCCAGCGTGGCGTTGGGAGCCTCCAGCATGGTCGAGGCGCCGATGCCGTTCGCCTGGGCAAAGCGCGCCGCGTTCCACAGCTTGGTCGCGAAGTTCCGATAGCCCTCGACGCGGCGTTCATCCATCTTGATGTCGCGGCCCTGGCTCTCCATCGCCGCCATGAAGAAGCGCAGCGCGTCGGCGCCATACTGGTCGATCAGGCCCAGCGGATCGACCGTATTCCCCTTCGACTTCGACATTTTTGCGCCGTCGGCGGCACGGACAAGACCGTGGAGATACAAAGTCTTGAAGGGCACATCTTCCATGAAGTGGATGCCCTGCATCATCATCCGCGCGTCCCAGAAGAACAGGATGTCGAAGCCGGAGATCAGCACGTCGTTCGGGTAGCGGCCCGCCAGCGTCTTGTCGCCATTATCGGGCCAGCCCAGCGTCGCAAAGGGCCAGAGCGCGGACGAGAACCACGTATCCAGCACGTCCGGGTCGCGCGTCAGGGTCACGCCCTCGCCTGCCTCGGCTTGCGCCTCTTCCTCGCTCTCGGCGACGAACACCCGGCCGTCCTCGGCGAACCACGCTGGAATCTGGTGGCCCCACCAGAGCTGGCGGCTGACACACCAGGGCTGGATATTCTCCATCCAGTTGAAGAAGGTTTTTTCCCAAGCCTGCGGCACGATCTTGATCTTGCCCGAGCGCACGGCCTCGATCGCGGGCTGGGCCAGCGTCTTGGCATCGACATACCATTGGTCGGTCAGCCACGGCTCGATCACCACGCCCGAGCGGTCGCCATAGGGCGTTTGGATCGTGCGCGGCTCGGCGTCGTGCTCGACGCCGTCCTTGTCGATATGCGGGATCAGGACGCCGTCCGTCTTCAGCTGCGCGACCACCGCCTTGCGCGCCTCGGCGGTCGTGAGGCCGAGGAACGCGTCGGGGATCAGACCGTCGGCAACCTGCACGACGCACGCCTTCGCATCGAGCATGTTGAGCATCGCGCCCGCGGCCATGCCGGCGCGCTTGCCGACCTCGAAATCGTTGAAGTCGTGGCCCGGCGTGATCTTCACCGCGCCCGATCCGAGCTCGGGATCGGCATGGTCGTCGGCGATGATCGGGATCAGCCGGCCGGTGATCGGCAGCTTGACCTGCTTGCCGATCAGATGCGTGTAGCGCTCGTCCGACGCGTTCACCGCCACCGCCATGTCGGCGAGCATCGTCTCGGGCCGCGTCGTCGCGACCTCGATGAAGCCCGACTTATCGGCGAGCGGATAGCGCAGGTGCCAGAAGCTCCCCTTGATCTCGCGCGTCTCGACCTCAAGGTCGCTGATCGCGGTGCCGAGGCCCGGATCCCAGTTCACGAGGCGCTTGTCGCGGTAGAGCAGCCCCTGCTTGTGCAGGTCGACGAACACTTTCAGGACGGCCTTCGAAAAGCCCTCGTCCATCGTGAAGCGTTCGTTCTTCCAGTCCATCGAGCAGCCGAGCCGGCGGAGCTGCTGCGTGATCTCGCCGCCGCTCTCTTCCTTCCACGCCCAGACCTTGGCCACGAACTCTTCGCGCGTCAGGTCGGTGCGCTTCTGCGGCGGGGTCAGCGCGCCCATCTGCCGCTCGACGACCATCTGCGTGGCGATGCCGGCGTGATCGGTGCCGACCACCCACAGCGCGTCCTTGCCCTTCAGGCGCGCGTGGCGCGTGAGAATGTCCTGCAACGTGTTGTCGAGCGCGTGGCCGATGTGGAGCGAGCCGGTGACGTTGGGCGGCGGGTTGACGATCGTCCAGGGCTCGGCGTTCGGGCGGTCGGGGCGGAACTGGCCGCTGGCCTCCCAATGCGCATACCAGCGCGATTCGATGGAGGCAGGGTCGAAGGTTTTGGGAAGCTCGCTCATGGCCTGAGCCTTAGCGAGCGGCGCGGGCGGACACCAGCCTCGCGCGCGCTACCGGCAAATGTGGGCTTTAGGGCTGCTGGTTCATGATCTTGGCGATCTCGCGCGCGACCATGTCCTCAACCATGTTGGGCAGGTTCGCGTCGATCCACTCGCGCAGCATCGGGCGCAGCATTTCGCGGACCAGGCCTTCGAGCGTGCCGTCGCTGTTCACATCGGGTTTTACCATCATCCGCGTCAACGCATCGAGCGGCGCGCGCGTTGCGGCAGCGGTTTCGCGCGAGACGAGCGATTCGGCAGTGGGTTCGGCGGCGTGTTGCGGCTTGGGTGCGGCAGCGGCCTTGGCGGCCGGCTGGCGCGGCTCGGGCTGCGCATCGGTCGACGTCAGCACGGGCGATTTCGGCGTGCGGGGGGTACGGTCAACCATCGGCATCGGGTCGCTCAGTTCGAGAATTTCGTCGTCGTCGATCTCATCATGGAGATCGTGCGAGTCGCCGTACGCCGACCCGCGATACGACGTGTCCTGATCCGCGGCGGCGGGCATGGTCCGCGACGGTCGGCGCGACCGACCGGGCGTGTCGCCCTCTTCGGCGATGATGCGTTTGATCGACGAGAGGATTTCCTCCATCGACGGCTCGCCGTTGACATCCCCCATCCGAACCATCCCAAACCCCATGGCCGCATGTCGCCCCTATTGGCGGCTCGGCGCGTCTTTACCTGTCGTCAAGGCGGGGTTCCTGTCAACCGGCGTATCGAGCAACGGGTCGAGCTGTGCGCGGACGGTCGCGTCCTGCGCGGGCGACTGCGCGGTGCGCGTGGCTAACGGGACCGGCGCGCCGTCGCCGCCGAAATCCCAGATCTTGCGACGGACCCGCTCGTAATTGGCGACCGGATCGTACAGAACGCCGCCGTCGAGCCCCAGGTCGCGTGCCTCCGCCTGCCCCATCGCCGCCAGCAACGCGAAGCCCGCGACATAGGCGTCGCGCCGCGCGGTGACGAGCGTCACCTGGCTGTTGAGCAATTCCTGCTCGGCGTTGAGGATGTCGAGGATCGTCCGCGTACCGACGCTGTTTTCCGCCCGGACACCCTCCAGGCTCAACTTGTTCGCGTTGACCGCGGTTTCCGACGACTGGATCACCTGCTCCGACGAGCGCCACGTGGCGTAGGAGGAGCGGGCCTGCGCGATGACGTTGCGCTCGGCCGCGGTGACGTTCTCGATCGCGCGCGACTGCAACGCTTCGGCCTGTCGGACCTGCGCTGCGGGACGGCCACCCTGGAATAGCGGCATCGTCAGCGACAGGCCGGCCTGCACCGCCTTGTTCGCATTGGGCGTGCTGCCCGCGCCGATGCCGCCGCCGCTTGGCGGGATCGAGTTCAGGTAATTGGTGTAGCTCGTGCCGCCGACCGCGCTGATCTGCGGCAGGCGGCTCGCGCGCGCCACGCCGACATCGTAGCGGGTCGCGTCGCGCTCCCTGGCGGCGGCAATCAGCACGGGATTATTCTCAATCGCGACGGTCACCGCCGAGGCGGGGCTGTCAGGCAGATGCGGCAAGGTCGGTGGCGTCTCGAGAGCGCCAGGAGGCGTGCCGACCAATTGGATGTAGCGCTCGCGGCTGGTGATCAGCTGCGCCTGCGCGGACTGAAGCTGCGCACGGGCGAGCGCCAGACGCGCATCGGACTGCGCCACGTCGGTGCGCGTCAGGTCGCCGACCTGAAACCGGTCGCGGCTCGCCTGCAGATTGACGTCGAGGACGCGGACGTTCTGCGTGTTGAGCCCGACGATCGCTTCGTCGCGGATCACGTCCATGTAGGCGGCGACGACGTTCGTGAACAGATCGGCCTCGGTGCCGCGCAGCGTCGCCCGCCCGCCTTCGACCCGCGTCTTGGCGGCAGCGACCGAGTTGCGCACCTGCCCGCCCTGGTACAGCGGCACGGAGACGTTCGCGCGCGCGACGCCCTGGCGCTGCGGCGCGAGGAAGTTGTTCGCCGCGTTGACGACGAACTCGGAATAGTCGCCCGTCACATTAACCGACGGCAGCCCCGCCGCGCGGGCGATCGGCACGTTCTCGTCGGTCGCCCGCAGGGTCGCGCGCTGGCCGGTCAATGTCGGGTTGGTGTTGTACGCCTTGGCCAGCGCCTCCCGCAACGTTTCCGCATTCACTGGTGCAGCGCTATAGAGCAGCGCAACACTAGCGAGCAGGCTGCGGATACGGGCGGTACGCGACATGGCCTGGCTCAGAATTTGAAGGGTTTGGGCGTTGCGAAGCCGGGCAGCACGACGCATTCGACATCGACGAACGCCATCAGCGCGAAGCCACCTTCGGTCTTGCGCCCTGCGGCAAGCCGGGTGAGCCCGCGCTCGGCGATCCCGCTGACCACGCGGCCGTCGAGACGAAGCTGCGCAATCAATGCTTCGGGCACCGATTCGATCGCGCCGTCGACGATCAGCACGTCATAGGGTGCGCCTGCCGGGCTGCCGTCCTGCATCGGTCCCTCGACGAGATCGACGTTGCCGATTCCGGCGAGCGCGGTGTGCGCGATCGTCAGCAGCGCGGGATCGCTCTCGACCGCGACGACCGTGCCGACGATCTCGGACAGCACCGCGGCGGTATAGCCGGTCGCGGCACCGATCAGCAGCACGCGGTCGGTGGCCGTCAGATACGCCTCGGTCAGCAGCCGGCCGGTCGCCATCGGCAGATTGGCGTAGCGACCGCCGCCCAGCGCGATCGCGGTATCGCGGTAGGCGATCGCGCGAACGTCGGCCGGCAGGAAGTGTTCGCGCGGGACTCGTGCCATCGCGGCGATGACTCGCTGGTCGCTGACCGCGTTGGTCCGCAACTGGCTGGCGACCATCGCATGCCGCATCGTCTCGAACGCCGAATCCGACAGCCCGGCATCGGACACGACATCGCCGGCCGCCCTGTTGCCAAACGCGGTACCCGCGAAGTTTTCGGTCCCGAAGGCGCCGGTATCAAGACCGGTATCAAGAGTTGTCGTCGTCATGGCCCATCCTGTCGCACAGCTGTTTTAGTTGTGCAATACACTTGTTGCGTACCGACCTGATATCGCGCCGCCGCCGCCACGCCAAGCGCGGGTTGATCCGATTTCGGTCAGGCGTGTGCGGCAAGACTACCGGCATGCGAAGACCAGGGCTGCGGTGTGATGGCACCCCGCCCGCCCGTGTGACACCGAGATGCCGCGGGCGGGGCGCCGAGGGTGCACGCGGAAGACCTTTGGCAACACCTCTGCGCATTGCTTTAGCAGGAAATCCCGGCACCGTCGCCGGAAATGACCCGTTGCGGTAGCGTCACCCTGGCGGAGTCGCGTGTTTCCAGGCGGGATTGCCGGGCGGCGATGCCAGCGCCGACGGGCGCTTCGGGGGCGATGCGGGCGGGTGCGGTGTCGATATCGTGGAGCGCCTGGGTCGGCGATCCGAGCACCGCGTTGCGCGCGCGCAGGCTCGCCTCGAGAAACGGCTTGGTCAGCGCCATGAAGCGCCGCGGCGTCATGCTGAGAAAGGTCCCCGAATCGCGCAGGAAATGCGACGCATCGAAATAGCTGTCGTCGATCACCGAATAATCGGCCTTCTCCCCTGCCGCCATCAGCCGCAGCAACGACCGAAGGAAGCGCGCGCGCATCAGCAGCATCTTCGGCGGAAACCCGAAATGCCGAATCGATAGCCGGCGCAGCGCGTGCGTGGGAATCACAAGGCGCGCCGCCGCGGAGGCCATGTCCGCGGGTCCATCGGTCGCAACGACCTCCATCAACCGCCGGATCATCGGCTCGTCGGCATGCGGTGCGCCCAGCCGGGCGAGCAACAGCGAATCGAGGATCGGCGCGACCGCGGCATCGTCCGGCGCATCGGCAAGCGCGGTGACGAGCCGGAGCGTAAACGCCCGCCCCATCACATCCTCCAGCGGGACGATCCGGTTGCGGAAGTCGTCCGCCGACCGACGAAACAGCCGCGCCCAGCCAAGCGCGCTGATCCCGAAGCCGATCATCACGCCGCCCCGCGTCGTCGCCTTCAGCGCCTGGCTGGTCGGACCGAAGAGGCTGGCGGACGGCAGCGGATCATAGGTCCGCCGTCCGATCGTCACCGCGATCGGCCCGGCATCGATCGCGATCCGGACGTTCGCGGTCGCCGGCAGGAACCAGTCCACCTGCGCCCCGTCTCCGGTCCCTCCATTCCCATTATGGGCGCCGTGCACCTTTGCCGACCGATAGACATGATAGCCGGTGATATAGTCGGCGAGCGCCGCCGCCGGGCGATCATACCGGATCGCCATGCCGGGCGGCATCGCGAACACCGCCCGCTCCACCCCGGCCGCATTCGTCCCGCCCGCAACCATCTCTGTTTTCACGCAACCGCCCCCGCCGTTCTCGCCCTCGTTCCGACACGGTAGAACGGGAACCATGCCGGAGCGAGTCACGATATGCGCGCCACGAACCGATCGGGCCACCATGGACCCAACGGAAAGGCGCCACCGTCCGCGCGCCAACCGGACCGTTCGCGAACAATCGGCGGCACGCGGGTAACTGGCGGTTGACCGCAGCGCAAAAACGAAGCATTTGCGCCGCCTTCACGCAATCGGGGCCCGATGGCGGAGTGGTGACGTAGAGGACTGCAAATCCTCGCCAAACCGGCACAAAACTGCGGTTGTTCGCACTTTTCCCCCGGTTTCTTGCTCACCTAAAATCAACGACTTCCGAGGCGACTGCGAACTTTCTTGGGTGTTCGCGCGCCCATCTCGGTTGCTCCCGCACCCTCACCCCGCACCCCGGCTGAACGCGTCGCGTTGGAGGGCTATCCTCCCGCCCTCCCGCTGGCGGGAGCTTGTGAAAGCAAGCCAATTGGCGGATTTCTGCGGCTGCGGGAGCTTGCGGGAGCTTGGGAGGCAGAACGCGACCTGCCCACGTAGTGCAGGTGCGCAGGCATGCGTGCGAGACAACCTTGCATATCGCTCCCACATGCTCCCATGCGATCTAAGCCATTGTTATTACTACATTCTATCCTCCCATATAATCACTCTCTTTGAGTTGCTTGGGAGTGTAAGCTCCCTGAAGTGGTCACCCCGGACCCCAGCTAAATTGGCTGGCGATGTGGAAGGGGTCGTGGTTCCGCATGGAATGACGGATGGAACCATGAAAACCGCAGAAATCCGGGGCTTCGGAAGGGGTGGAATAGGTTTGCGGGGTCCCCTCGTACACATGTGCGCGCCTGCATGTGCGCGCACACGAAAACAGCCTGAAATATCATTCCATCTACTTCCAAACTCAAAACCTCACTGTTCATCGAACGAAGAAACCGCGGTTTCCCGCCACTTCTTCGGACCTGATCGCGCGTCTGCATGGAAGGACACAAGCAAATGTTGATTGTTCCGATGGAAGGGCAAGCCTTTCCACTCGCTTTGTCGGCTCGCTTCGAAGCCTACTATCGCGCCCGGTTGCGTCGAGTGATCGGGGCGAAGGTGCGGAGTAGCGTTCTACGCGACGACTACCAAGCCTGGGCCGATACGAGCCACGCCGCGAGCATGACGTACCGCGAGCTTCGGGCGATGATGGAAGCGGTCGGTCATAGCCGAACCAAAAGCAACGGGATCAACTACCGTGACGTAGCGCTGATCGAAGACGCGCCGGACGTTCCCGACACATTGGGCGATGACGTTGCGACTCGCATGTCGATCGCCCGCGCGCCCCGCGAGCAGGCAAACCCCTCGCCATTGGTGGCAAAGGTCGATGCGGCACTGTCAGCGCTTCTCGATCTCCGGGCGGCGCTGACTGCGGCTGACGATGCGAAGCGGCCTCACGAGGCTGCGCAGCGCGTCCTTGGGCTGTTCGACCGATGACAAAGGGGGGGTGGATCAAAGTCCGGAAAGGGGTCGGCTTGGGGACCGCTGTCCTTCTCACGCGGGGATTTTTTCCTCGCAGAGTGATTTTTCAGACGAGGGCATGCCGGTCTGCCGCTGCGCCAGTGCCGGCATGCCGTTCGGATCAATCGCGGTCCGACCGCTCCGCCTTGCTGCCGAGCGCGGCTGCAAGGAGGCATCATGAGACGGCCGTATCGGCCGACTCCCTCCCGCTTCTAAATGACGCTGGCCGGGTATTAATTACCTCGACCGCTCGGGCGGCGAAATGACGGTTGGCACGCTCGAACAGCTTGGCGCCGTCGACGGCATGCCGAGCGTGCCGTCCCTTCGGCGGTTCATAGCATCGCAGCCGAACTTTCCCGTCATCCAGCGCGGCCGATATGGCACGCCGTATATTCTCGATCTGGAAACGGCAGCGGACTTCGTTCGATCGAACTGGCGTGACGGCCGGAACGAACGAACGCGTCGCCGCCTCGCGGCCACCTCCCCTTCCCGTCAGCTACCCCTAGCGCTCGGAGACCCCGAATGAATGACGCACCCGGCGCGATCCCGCCGAAAGCTGACCCGACGTACGCCGAACTTCTGACCCGCAACAAACTACGACAGGCGGCGTGGGAAGGTCCGACGCGTAACGAACGCAAGCTGGTTCTATTGAGGCTGTGTGATCACGCCGATCCAGCCGGCATCGCGGGGATCGAACTTCGCTCCTTCGCGATCGAGGTCCATCTACCCGTGGTGCAGGTGCGGGCCGCGCTGGTGAAACTCATGCGGCGCGGCGACATAACGCAGCAACAGCGTACCCGACAGTATTTTGTTCGCAGCTACCGCGTGTCTCCCCGGTCATGAGGGCTTTACTTTACGTATCAGGTTCGGCTAACGCTTCGGCTTCGCCGTGCGGCTGTCCGCATCGCGATCCGATCCTACCGCGGCTATCCGCGCTCCGATCGGCTGAAACGGGCTTCGTCCCGACACAGCTGAGGTGCGTCTGATGGATTTTGCGGTTTCTCCCTTTCAAATTAAGTCGGTTTCGGCCGAGGGCATGATTTCCGGTCTCGCGGCAGGGATTGGCGATCCTGATCTCGCGAACGACACTATCCTGCCTGGCGCGTTCACGCGTACACTTGCGGTCCGTGGATCGCAGCCCCTTCCGATGCTCTTCCAGCATGACCAAGCGCGCCCCATTGGCGCGTGGAACGCCCTCGCTGAGAGTGTACCGGGCCTTGATGTTCAGGGGCAATTGACGCTGGAAGCTCCCGACGCGCGGATTGCCCTCGCATTGGCGCGGGATGGTGCCTTGGCCGGCATTTCGATCGGTTACGTGGCGACGAAGTTTCAGCGTGGCGCCAACGGTGGCCGGCTAATTTCCGAGATCGAGCTACATGAGGCCTCGCTCGTCTCAGTTCCGATGCACCCACGATCACGCGTCATGAGCGTCAAATCGATCACCGGGGCCGGCGATATTGCCGACTTGTTGCGAGGGTGCGGCGTGTCCGGCCGTCGCGCCAAGGCTGCGGCCGGCGTCGCGTGGCGCGCTATTAACGATCAATCCGACGAGGCCGCTGCTGACGCCGAACTGGCAGCGATGTTCTCCGCCTCTTCTGTTCGCCTCGCTTCACTCTGAAAAGGACTACGATTATGCGCAAGATGATGATGCTCGCCGGTTCCAGCGCATTGCTGGGCGCCATGACTCCCGCCGAACGTGCGAAGGGTCGGTACATGCGCGACGGTACAGGTCACCCCGACGCGAGGGCTCCGCTTGAAATGAAGTCGTGGATTGCTGGTGTCGAAGACAAGCTCAAGGGGTTCGGGGTCGATGCGACCACGATCAAGGATCTGAAGGAGCGGGTCGACGGTCTCGAAAAGAAGGCTCACCCTTTCTCGCCTAGTCGCATGCGCGGGCTCGGTAACGTCGGCGCTGGCGCGATCGAGGGCACGGTTGGCGAGCAATTCGTCCAGGCGAAGGCAGCAGAGGCCGCGAGCATGTCCCGAACCGATCGAGTCAGCCTCGAAATGAAAGCGGCCTCGATCACGAGTTCGACCGCTGGCGTGGCGGGCTCGGCTGGCGATCTCGTCGTACCGGCTCGCGACACCGCCGTGATGCTCCCGAAGCGTCGCCTGACGATCCGCAATCTGCTGAATGTCATTCCGGTTGGGTCCGGGGCTGTTGAGTACCCGCGTCAGATCACTCGGCCTACGGCTGCGGATACGGTCGCCGAAGCCGCTCTCAAGCCACAAAGCGATATCCGTTACGCGCTGGAAACCGCGCCGATCCGGACGATCGCACACTTCGTGAAAGCGTCGCGCCAGATCCTTGACGATGCACCCCAGCTGGGTGCCTTGATCGATACCGACCTGCGATATGGCCTGTCCATCAAGGAAGAGGCTCAGCTTCTCTACGGCGATGGCAACGACCAAAATCTTAAGGGCATGATGCTGGTCGCGACAGCGTTCGCCCTGGCCGACGCAATCGAAAACGCGAACGAAATCGACAAGATCGGCCTCGCCATTCTTCAGGCGTCCCTGACGGACATCGAGCCCGACGGGATCGTAATGCACCCGTCGGTATGGTGGAAGATGCGTCTGACGAAGGACCTCAATGGCAAGTACCTGATGGGCGATCCGATGCAGGCAGTCGCTCCGAATCTGTTCGGCTTGCCGGTCATCCCCACTCAGGCAATCAATCAAGGGGACTTCCTCGTCGGCGCGTTCGCTCCTCAGACGCTCTACGAGCGCTGGGAGGCCGGTGTCGAACTGGGCTTCGTCGACGACGACTTCACCCGGAATATGGTCACGATCCTAGGGGAGGAACGCGTGGGTTTTGCGGCGAAGCAGCCCCAAGCTCTGATCAAGGGCGAGTTCGCGGATATCTAATCGGATCGGCCGGCACGCTACCGCGTCGCCGGCCGTTTTCGGGGCTTGATCGAAGACGCCACCGCGGTCGGCGGAAGGCCGGAGAGGCCAAGCTCGGCACCTAGAACGCGGTGCGAGGTCTGTCCTGTTTGGCGTTACGCTCAGGGTGGAAGGAAGCATGGCCTCTCGCGAGAGGTCCGGGGGTCAGTCCTTGCGATGCACAGGTACGTCTTTTGTGCCGCGGTTGTTGGCAACGGTCGATGCGCGGTCCTTCATGACGACCTGCGGCGAAGGCGGTGTCGGACGTTGCGGGGCAACACCATTCGGCACCTGTGGCGTTGTCGGCGTGCGACCGCGGGTCATGGCTTGCTCCTGATCTCTGGCCTCGAACTCGCGCCCCAAAATCCGGCGCCCTCCTTCACTAGCTGCGACTTGGGCGGCGTTGGCCGCTGGGGCGGCGAGCTGGTCCGAGGCGGCGGCGACGTTGGCCCCATCGGCTGTGCTGGACGTGTCATCCGGTAACTTCCCTTGCGCTGCCGTCTCTCCAACGGTGTGCGTATGGACGAATATAGTAGCTTCGCACCCGAACGCGAGGACAAAGCCTAGCAGCATGGAAAAGCAGCACCTTCGGACGAGCCTTCAGCTTAACGGCATTATGCCGAAGATTCGTCGCCGCCGCGCTGCCGTACTGGTCGATCATGAACAGCCGCATGTCCCGAAGCGTTCGAACGTCCAGATCCGATGCCGCTACGCCGCTGGCCACATGGAATTCGGCTGTAAGCTGGGCAAACTGACGCACCTCATGGTCGGGTGCGGGATACTCGTATTCGCGAGGTTTAAGCACAACCCAGAACCAGCGCAGCGCCCAGGCAAGGCTCGCTACTGACAGCACCAGCAGGATTGCCGGAGCAGCCGGATACCATTCCCACTTCAACGGGGGCAGGTCCGATGCCGATCGTCCAATGATCGTCGCGACAAAGGCGAAGGTTGCCGCAAAAAACGGAAGCGAGCGCCACACCGACTCGTCCAGTTCCGCCTGGCGCTTGTATGATTCGCTGGCGAGATCGCCCAAATATTTGATGGTTTCGCTGCCCAGCTCGACCGCTGACGCAGGAACGTGATCGTTCGTCATAGAGCCTCCCGCCGCGCATTCGCGCAGCCAATTCGATAGGGAGGTCCAGCGGCCAACCAAATACGCGCCTAGCCTGCGGGGGGCTCTTACTCGCACCACCTAAATAGAACGCGAACTGATATTGTCCAGTACACCCAGTTCAGTTTGTACGCTTGCCACTAACAGGTACACCTGACCGACCGCGCAATCGCCAAACATGGTCACTTGCCTGACGATGCGCTGACAAGAAAAGCGACAAAAGAAGCACACGAACCAAACATGAATAGTGCATCGCGCTCGGTAACATTCGGCTGCCCGTCGAACACAAGCGCATGACGAATACCTTTCTCGTCCGAGCTATAGCCGTACAGCTTGCCAAATGCGGAGGCTAAAGTTGGGTTAAGAGAGATTGATGTTTTTAACTTGGCGAGCGCCGGTCCCAACGTGTCAGCCGTGGGCTCGATCGATTTCGCGATGCCTTCGACGGCACTGATGCTCTCTCGGACACTATCCGACCACCGTCCCTGCGTCAGATATCCCGCGGCGTTTCTCAGATGGGTCGCCGCCCCCTTAGCGGGAGAAGTGGCAACGGTCGCCAACGCGATCTGCACAGCATGGGCCTGCTCGTCCGAGGCCACCGGAACCATAAGTCGATCAATTACGCGATACGCAGCACGACTTTCGTGAAGCGCAATCTGTATTGCTCCACTTAAGCCGTTTGGGATATCGTCACGTTCTAAGAGAAACTGAACGAAGTTGAATACCGTTAGATGACTGTCCGATGTCATAATAGTTTTTACGACTTGGAAGCTCCACCGCCAATCGCCGACCTCGTCCACGTTACGAAACAGGCGTCTTACCCAATACTCCCTTACCAACGTAGTCCACGGACTTAAAAGATACTTGATAGTCGAGTGCGTCTTGTTTTTGACGTGATCCATGAAACTTTTATGGATGGCATCCCACAACAAAGCCTTCAGCTGCGGCGACAGAGTACCAAGCGCGAGTTGGCTCGGCATTGCCTCAAGCCCTTGTCGTTGGCCAAACGTTAAACTCGCTCCCGGCTGGTTCATTTGCATCCTAAACGTCAACTTAATGTGGGAGCGATACTCGAAAGCACGCGATTTCCTACGATTGTGGCAACATGCGGTATCAGAGCATTCGTATCCCGCGGGTCTCGTATACGCCGGGCGCTGCGCGGAAGAGCAGGACCTTTACCGTCTGTTCATCGCCAGAGAATTCATGGCGAACGTCTGCAACAGGATAGTCGACCGGACCGCCAGTTGTGTTGGCGATGTGAACCTGCTCACGCTCCCGAGGAACGGCGACGGCATACGCCTGGGCGATCAAATCCGCGCCCTCCCAATCTTCGCCGGCGTAGAAGCTCACTGGGAATTTCGTCATCCGAACTTCTCCTGCAAAATGAGGCGGATCGCTTCTGGTCGGGACGGCGCGGGATCCTGCGCTGCAATCCACCGGTCGAGAGCGGTCAATAGGTCCGGCTGAAGGCGCAACATGATCGGCGTTCCCGATTGACCGGGACGTTTCGCGCTTTTGATATCAGAAGTTGCCTGAGCCATAATGTTCTGGTATCAGAATGACGAGCCAGACGGAAGCTACCACCGACCGCCCGGCTCTGACCCATCGCAAGGAGGCAGTCCATGCAACAGGCTACCGGCGTCCATAGCGACGCACACACCGGCACGTCACCAGTAAATATCACGAATATTTCCACCCCCAGTGGCTTTGTTGCAAAACTGACGGCGGGGATTCACGCAGGGAATCGAGTGGGATAGATGGGCGTGATGCCCAAACCCACCGCACCTGTGTATCGCACGACGAACTGGCCCGAGTATAATGCGGCGCTGAAGCGGCGCGGGTCG
>DATLXI010000012.1:0-289131 GCA_035575755.1 Sphingomonas sp. | reverse complement strand
GTGATGTACTATCAACTGATGCCCACCATGCCCGACGAACGACTACGCCCCCTCATCAGCCGGTTCGAACACCTTATCCAGAAGCAGCAGATCCTCAAAAAAACCTTCGGGCTAATCTGAAATGAGGGGATTCATGAGGGCTAAAACCCCTGAGGTTCGACCCTCAATTACGGGGCTTTCACATCTCGCTGTCTACTCGCGCGACATGGCCAGATCTGAGCATTTCTACACGCACGTCTTGGGCGCTCGTAAGGGTGTGGACCCGGAGAACGCAGCCGGCGTCCGCTTCTATTTCAGTTCTCGCCAGTTCGTCGAGGTGCTGCCTGCGCCTACCGGGCACGGCGCAAGCATGCTCGCCCATGCGGCCTATCTGACAACGGACGCAACACGCATGCGCTCATGGCTCATAGCGCAAGGCATGACGGAGTTGGGCCCGGTCCACGGCGCGGCTGGCGGTGATCGCTGGTTCGTGACGCACGATCCGGAAGGTAACGAGGTTCAGTTCATTCAACCTGCCAGCCCGGATACCACTGCAGTACCTGGCTCAATAAGTAGTCGCGTCATTCATGTTGGTTATGCGGTCCACGACCGCGCTAAACAGGACAGCTTCTACCGGCGCCTGCTCGGCTTTCGACCCTACTGGTTTGGGGCGTTCGAGCCGACAAAGGTCGACTGGGTATCCCAGCAGACCCCTGACGGTCGTGACTGGGTCGAATACATGATGGTCGGGCCAGGATCAGATGTGCCGATTGACAAGGTGAATGCCAAGCAGCTTGGCGTCCTCAACCATTTTTCGCTCGGCGTGCCGAACATGCAGGCAGCCATAACGACATTGTACCGCGAAAACCGCTTAAGTCCGCGTCACGATGGACCTCAGATGGGGCTGGACGGAAAGTGGCAGGCCAACTTCTATGATCCGGACGGGACCCGGGTCGAGTTGATGGAGTTTCGGCCGGTAACGAAGCCGTGCTGCTCCCCCTTCACCGCCGAAAGCCCCACCCACTGAAGCCAACGTTATTCTTCCATGGCGTATCGCGTCAACGCGCTGTAGAAACCCGCCACACGACATTGCCGGTATCATCGGCAACGAGGACCGCGCCTGTGCGGTCAACGGTGACGCCGACAGGACGACCGCGAACCTTGCCGTCGGGCGACACGAAGCCGGACAGAAAGTCCTCGGCCTTGCCGCTTGGTCGCGCGTTACTGAACGGTACGAACGCGACTTTATAGCCATTCAGTTCGTCACGATCCCAACTGCCATGCTCGCCGATCAGAGCACCGCCGCGGTAGCGGGGGGGAAGCGACGACCCGGAGTAAAATGTGAGTCCAAGCGCCGCGACATGGCTGCTCAGCGCGTAGTCCGGCACGATCGCCCTAGCGACCAGATCGGGTCGCTGTGGCATGACGCGCGGATCCACGTGACGGCCGTAATAGCTGTAGGGCCAACCGTAGAAGCCACCATCGCGCACTGAGGTAAGATAATCTGGGACCAGGTTGGGCCCGAGTTCATCGCGTTCGTTTGCGACGACCCAAAGGGTGTTCGTCCCTGGATAAAAGTTGGGGCTGTTCGGGTTGCGCAATCCCGTGGCGAACACGCGCGATCGGCCCGATGCACGATCGATCTCCCACACCGCCGCACGGTTCCTCTCGGCCTCCATGCCGTTCTCGGTAATATTGCTGTTCGATCCAACGGTAGCATAGAGCAGTTTGCCGTCCGGACTCAGCGTCAGGCTCTTTGTCCAATGATGATCGATTGGCCCCCCGGGCAGTTCGGCCAATCGTACGGGCGCGGCCGTGATCCGGGTTTGACCCAGCGCATAAGGATATCGGAGAACCGCGTCGGTCGCTGCGACGTACAGGTAACTGTCGGCAAAGACGACGCCGAAAGGCGAGAAAAGATGGTCCAGTAGAACAGTACGCTGTTCAGCTACGCCGTCGCCGTCGGCATCTCGTACCAACGTAATCTGATTGGTACCGCCCTTTGGTTTTGCACCGCTCTGCCCGGTCGCCCGTTTTTGAACCAAAGACACGATAGGGTTCTTGGGGCGCGTGATCGGATCGAGATTTGGGCCTTGGGACTCGACGATAAGCACGTCGCCGTTCGGCAATGCCAGAACGTTTCGCGGATGATTCAGATCGCGTGCCAATGCCTGTACTCGCAGCCCAGCCGCAGCGGTGGGTGCTTGGCCCGCACTCCATCCCACCACCTCGGCGACGTGGATGGGCGGAACCAGATATTGCTTTGGTGCGGGCAAGACAGGATTGGACCCGATCTGTGAGTTGCGATCGAACGCTGCGCCGCCATCGTTGCAGCCGGCAAGCGCGATCACCGATGCCACCGCGACACCCGCGAGAAGGTTTCGGGCGCGCGTCCGTGCGACAATCACGACCGCACCCCGACGCGGTGCTTGTAGACCAGCGACCCGCCAAGCCACGCACTGACGCCAAGCAATACCACGGAGATCGCGGATAGGGTCAGGCCTGTCGGTACCACGCTCGTCCAGCCGTCACGGCTATGAATAAACGCATTGAAAAGCTCGATCACGAACACACCGAGGTTGATGATCATATGCGGGGTCGCCGGACGTGCTGCGCGAACGCGGCGGTCACCGGCATAGTCGATCATTCCGGTCACGGCAGCTAATCCGCCCATCACCAATCCGCCAGTGATCAGCCAGATGGAAAAGTTGCTCCACATGACGTTTGCCGAGCCTAGATAAGCAAGATCGGTTAGCAGTGCGCCTATGAAGCAAACGATCGGGAACGGTACCAGCATGGGATGGAGGGGGTGGCCAAAGATTTTGGCTGTGGACCTCGGGTTTCCCCCGTCGGTGCGATGGTCTTCTGATCTAATGCTCATACTGTCTAAGCGTGAAAGCGGGCAGTCAGTTCCCGGCGATGAAGTATCCGAGCAAGTATCGATCGTATTTAAATGTAGATCAGTACGTTTCCCCCGAATTACTCTCGGTTCTTCGGATATGCGACTGACGATGGTATACGAGGCTAAGTAACATGAACTTTTTGACATGTTGTCGCGGAGCGTTCTTCGCGTGGTCGGCGATTGCCTTGCTGGCGTCTATCGATGCGTCAGCGCAGTCGGTGCCGACAATCGATACCGAGGATGCGACGTTAGGGTCGGCCAAAATATCCGGGGACGGCGACCTTCATCCTCAAATGGCGTTCGACGTTCGCAATGGGGACTTCGCGCGAGGCAATTACGATGACGATCGTGCGGACCTCGACCGGCTGCCTGTCCACGCGCAGCTGGGCGTCGCAATCGATCTGTCGCACGGCTCGGATGGCGCGGCGATCAGCTGGCTGGTGTTGCGATCTTCCAATGGTTTTCATGCGCCATCGAAGGGAGAAATGTCGGCCCCGCGGATATGGTACGAGAGCAACAACCTCGCAGCTCTGGTGTTCACGCCCATGAAGGGGCTGAGAGCGGCCGGGGTCTATACGATCAAGACGAGTCCCAACGGCGTGTCGGCCACGACGCACGAGGCAAGCCTGTCGCTTGCCTATGACGGTGACGACGTGGTCGGCACATTGTCGCCGACCTTCGCCGTCACGATGCGACCGAAGGGAGACAAAGGGGTCTTCACGCTGGCGGCGATTGAGCCGGGCTTTGACCTTTCCGAGCGCAAAAACGGGCCGAAGTTGAGTATACCGGTCGCGATCGGGCGAGGGTGGGGCGGCTTCTATGGTTCGGGGAGTGGAAGCCGCGGTTACCTCAGCGCCGGCGCAGCCCTGGAGCAGCCGTTTCTGCTCGGCGCCATGCAGTGGAGTACGCGCCTTGAGGCGCTGGCAGTCGTACGCGACGGTCGCCTGGCCGCGCTGAGTGGTCCGCGCGGGGAAACTGGTACCGTCGTGCCGTTGATCACATGGTCGATTTCAACGGCATATTAGTCTAAGAACGCTCTTAGAAACCGATCCTACATTAAGGATCGATGCAGCTAGCCGACGTGCTGCCGAGCAGAGTTGCGGCTTTTTTTCAGCCCGTACGGCGTCGTAGGTCGCAACTTCAAAGTCGTCGCAGTTATTCCGACCGGTGAGGCGATAACGAATGTAGCGTGGATAGATCAGTCCTATCGGCGCGTTGCTGCGCCGCACAATATGGACACAGTGATATGCCTGCTGCCAACATCGCCTGCTCAGCGAGCGGGTCACGTCGATCCGAAGCTAGGCGTACCTTCATTCTGGCTTTGCAAGAGCCTGGTAGATCCGTTGGTTGCGGGGCTCGGTCATGAACGCGTCGTTGGCACCACCGCCATTGCGTCGGCCGCTCATTCTAGCGGCGGTAATGCTGGCTTCTTTCATGATTGCGATCGAAGCAACCATTGTGTCGACGGCAATGCCACAGATTGCAGGCCAGCTCGGTCAGCTTCAATACTATGCCTGGGTATTCTCGTCATTTCTCCTTGCGCAGACCGCTACCACAGTGGTGTTCGGTAAGCTGGCCGACCTATATGGGCGGCGCTCGGTGCTGCTCGTTGGCATAGGTATCTTCCTGCTTGGCTCGATTCTGTGCGGGTTTGCGTGGTCGATGCCGGCACTGATCGTGTTTCGTTTAATCCAGGGGTTGGGTGCCGGTGCTATTGAACCGCCCCGGGTTTGTCGGAGGCTCCAACTCCTGAGAAGGTGGAGCCATGACAAGCAAGACGACGAACAAGTTTGCGCCCGAGGTCCGCGAGCGAGCGGTGCGGATGGTTTTTGATCACGAGCGGGATTATCCGTCCAGATGGGCGACCGTGGTATCGATTGCCGAAAAGATCGGCTGCGTTCCGCAGACGCTGCATGAATGGGTCAAGAAGGCCGAGGTCGACAGCGGCAAGCGCGCCGGTGTCCCGGCCGAGGTCGCTGACAAGGTGAAGGCGCTGGAACGCGAGGTCCGCGAGCTTCGGCAGGCTAACGAGATTCTGCGTAAGGCGTCGGCATATTTCGCGCAGGCGGAGCTCGACCGCCCGTTCCGGCGATGATCGCTTTCATTGACGATCACCGCGATGCCTATGGGGTCGAGCCGATCTGCCGCGTTCTGCCGATCGCCCCATCCACCTATCACGAGCACGCCGCGCAGCGACAGGATCCAGCGCGCCTGTCGGCGCGGGCGCGGCAGGATGTGGCCCTCAAACCCGAGATAGCCCGTGTGTTCGCAGAGAACTTCGCGGTCTACGGCGTGCGCAAGGTCTGGCGGCAGATGATGCGGGAGGGCTTCGTGATTGCCCGTTGTACCGTGGAACGGCTGATGCGCGAGATGGGCTTGGCAGGAGTAATTCGCGGCAAGCCGGTGCGCACGACCATCAGCGATAAAACGGCGCCGTGCCCGCGCGATCACGTCAACCGGCAGTTCCACGCCCCAGCGCCGAACATGCTGTGGGTATCGGACTTCACCTACGTCGCGACTTGGGCGGGGTTCGTCTACGTCGCCTTCGTCATCGACACCTATGCCCGCCGGATCGTCGGATGGCGTGCCAGCAGGACAGCACATGCCAGCTTCGTCCTGGATGCGCTCGAGCAGGCGCTTCATGACCGCAGGCCGGTTCACCGTGGCGGCTTGATTCACCACAGCGACCGCGGGTCACAATACGTGTCTATCAAGTACACCGAGCGCCTCGCGGAGACCGGCATCGAGCCATCAGTCGGCAGTGTCGGCGACAGCTACGACAACGCTTTGGCCGAGACGATCAACGGACTGTACAAAGCCGAGGTGATCCACAGGCGTGGGCCATGGCGCAGCTTCGAAGCTGTCGAATATGCCACGCTCGAATGGGTCGACTGGTTCAATCATCGTCGGCTACTCGAGCCCATCGGCAACATCCCGCCTGCCGAAGCCGAACACCAATATTATGCTGCCGCAGACAACATCGATATGGCGGCGTGACTCACAACCCAAGGCCTCCGGCAGACCCGGGGCGGTTCATATCCAGCCTGTGTCCATCACTGTCATCGGCGATCTCTACGCAGCGCATGAACGCGGCAAGGTGCAAGGTTGGTTGGCGAGCGTTTGGGGCGTGTCGTCAGTAATCGGTCCGCTTGCGGGCGGGTTGATCATCCAGCATGTCAGCTGGGCGTGGATCTTCTGGATAAATGTGCCGATCGGGCTGGCCGCAGCGGTCGGTTTCTTCCTGTTTCTGCGCGAGAGGGTCACCACGAGCGAGCGTAGCGTCGACGTGGTAGGGGCAGGCCTGTTCACTGTCGCGATCGCTTCATTGATGGTGGCGCTGACAGAAGCCGGCGCATCCGACGGGCGCTTCGCTTTGCTAGCTGCAGCAGTCTGCTTCGTGGCCGCCGCGTCGTTCGTAGTCCAGGAGCGGCGCGCCCGCGATCCAATGGTTGCTTTCGCGTTGTGGACGCGTCGCGCGATCGCCACCACCAATGGCGCGACGCTGTTCAGCGGCATGGCAGTGATCGGCCTGACTACCTTTGCCGATGTACGTGCAGGCCGTCATGGGCCGGTCGCCGCTCGAGGCAGGCTTTATGCTGACTGCGATGGTACTGGGCTGGCCGATTGCGGCGACGCTTGGCGCCCGCAATTTTGGTCGGTTTGGTCTGCGACGGATTCTGGTTTTCGGTGCCGCACTACTGCCAGTTGGAGCTATACCGTTCGTGCTGCTGTCACCTACCACCTCGCCTCTGATGGCCGGTCTCGGTTCGCTGATCATGGGTTTCGGGATGGGCTTCCTGAGTACTGCGGCGATCGTGCTCATCCAGGACAGTGTCGGGTGGACGGAACGTGGTGCTGCCACAGCCTCAAACCTTTTTGCCCGCAATCTCGGCAGCACTCTTGGAGCGGCGGTGCTGGGCACGGTGCTCAACGCTAGCCTTGCACGAGACCATTCGGGGTCGTTGCAACAGATACAGGAGCTCCTCCACGGGCAAGGGGCCATTGTCGGTGCAGCGGCAAGCCGCGCCGGCCTGGCTCATGGGCTTCATCTGACCTTCTGGGGCGTGTTGATCATAGCGCTACTCGCTTTGTTCCTTTCAGTTTTCGTTCCTCGCGTGTCGTTCGAAACCCGACCGCCAGAGTAGCTTACCATCTCGAATTGCACCTTAACGAGCGTCTGAAGTTGGAAAGGGTAAAACGATTGCGGAACGTCCAATTGTGGGTCCTTCTGGCCACGGCGAGTAGTGGCCATCTCGCAATGGCGGCTGTCCCGCGAAGCGCTCCTGCCTTGCTCTCATACCCAGGTCAGATCGGCGGCTGCCCTTCACTCAAGTCTCTACCTAACTCCGCGTCTGCACCGTTCCTGCATATCTTTTCCCGAAAGTCTTCACAGAGCCATCATCTCGGCTCGGCATCCTTACGGCAAACGGCTCCCGAAGGAGCCATTCGCCATGTCGTATCTCGATCATTCCCGCCCGGGCGCAGGCGCGCTCGTCGTCGCGAGTATCTTTCCCGCCATCGTCATCCTGATCGAACTGGTTACGGGGATTTGTGCCGGTGCGTTCTTCGATCCGGTGCCGACGATCGGCCATGTCGTCCTCATCTCGCTTGTACCGATCGTCAACTTTCTGCTCTGGCAAGCACTGCGGACGGGGGACACGGCGCCTGTGTGGTTGGTGATCGTCGGCGGCGGGAGTATCGCGGTCGCGGCGAGCTATAGTCTCCTGTTTCTACCGATGCTGCCCTTCGCGTTCATCGCGATCATTCTCGTCGGCATCGGCTTGTTGCCGTTCGCCCCACTCGCGGGACTGGTTTTTGCGGTTCGGTGGACGGGTGAAGCGGCAGCATCGCGCGACTGCGGCGGCCGTATCGCTGTCGGCGGCGTCGCGTTGGGCGTGGTCGCGCTGCTCCTGGTCGATCTGCCCGCGACGATCACGCAGGTCGCCCTGGATCGCTATGACGGGAGCGCTCAGCAGCGGCGGAGCGCAGTGGCACTCATGCGCGCGCTCGGTGACCGCAACATGCTGCTACGCCAATCCTATGGCGGTACTGCACGTGCGAGCGGCGTCGCTAGCTTCCTAGTGTCCGCCTGGACCAACGGGGTGTTCTGGAATGAACGGCCCCGGACCGAGGCGGCACGCGAGCTCTATTACAGGGTGACGGGGAAGGCATTCAACGCCGTCGCGCGGCCCGGGCACGGCATTGGCGATCGAAGGAGGCTGTTAGCCTGGGACGATGACCAGGGCGGTGAAGAGGTCGGCGGGCGCGTGCCGGACCTCGCACTGGCGGGGTCGCGTATCGATGGCGCGGTCGCCGCGCGCGACAATCTTGCCTATCTCGAATGGACGATCGACCTGGCCAACCGGGGCGACATGCAGCGCGAGGCGCGTTTCACCATTGCGCTGCCGGAGGGGGCCGTCGCGTCGCGCGCGACCTTGTGGATCAACGGCGAGCCGCGCGAGGCGAGCATCGCCGGCCGCGGCGAGACGCGGGTTGCGTACAGCAAGGTGGTCAGCGCGTCGCGCGATCCCCTGCTGGTGACGACCGATGGCGCGCAACGTTTGCTGGTACAGGCCTTTCCGATCCAGCCGCGTGCGTCGATGCGGCTCAGGATCGGCGTGACCGCGCCGTTCGCGATCCAGCCGGACGGACGCCGGACGCTGGCTTTGCCGACCATGGTCGAGCGCAATTTCGATCTCGACGCCGACCTGCGGCACGCCATCTGGATCGAGGGTGGCAGGGCGGCGCGCACGGCGCTGAACGATGCGGCTCTGATCACCGGGCGGTTTCGCCTGACATTGCCGCCTGTGACGGTGCCATCGATGACGTTCGGCAGCATGCCGGCGCAAGGCAAGGCCGCAGCCGTGTCGGTCGAGCAGCGGATCACGCGGGAAACCTCATCACGCGGCCCGCTCATGCTGGTCGTTGACAGCTCGGCAGACATGGCGGTGATCGCCACCGCGCTGCCGGCTGCGTTGGAGGTGATCGCGCCCGGGCGGGTCGTCGGGCTGGTCGTCGCCGGCGACGAGCCAGGCTTTGTTGCGCCGCGTCCCTGGTCGCGCGAACAGGCTGCGGAGATCAGCACAGCGCTGGGGGGTATGCGCTTCCGGGGAGGACAGGACGATCGTGCCGGGCTTGCGGTTGCGCTCCATGCGATGCCGCGTGCTGATGCCACGCTGCTGTGGCTGCACGGTGCGCAGCCGATCCGGTTCACCTCGCCCGCGCCGGCGCTGGAGCAAGCGCTCGAGCGGCTTCCCGCGTTGCCGCGATTGGTCCGGTACCAGGTCGCACCAGGACGAGCGATGACGCTCGCCGGGAGTCGCTGGTTCGACACGGCGCGATTGCCTTCGCCGAGTGGTGACGTGTCCGTGGACCTTCGCGCCATTCTTGCAGATGTTGCGGGGAATGCGCCACGTTGGACCGTCGTGCGGACCGCGTTCGCTGGGGCGGCAATCCCCGGGTCGACGCATATCGTGCGGCTCTGGGCAGCCGAGCGATTAGCGGGGTTGGGTGGCAGTCGGGGCAAAAGACGCGAGGCCGCAGTCAGCCTGGCGCATCGGGTCAACGTGATCACGCCCGTAAGCGGCGCAGTGGTACTCGAAACGGTGCGCGACTATACCGCTAACGGGCTGCCGGTCCCCGATCCTGACGCGGTGCCGACGGTGCCCGAGCCGGAAACCTGGGCGCTCTTGATCCTGACGGCGCTGGCCGGCGCATGGCTAGTCAAACGGCGGCGCGACCTGCGGGCGGTGGCGGCGTGATCCCCGCGCGGATCGCCGCCGCGATCGTGGCGGGCGGCGGCTGGCACGGCTTGGCCTTGCTGGCCGGTCGCGCCGACGGCGTCGGGCTCGCGACGACACTGGCGCTGCTCGCCGCGCTCGGCTGGGCGCTCGGCCATGCAACGCACGAAGTTCGAGCCGATGGGGTGGTCGCCGTGCTGGTTGCCAGCGCCGCGGTGGCGCTGACCGGCGTGGCGCTGATCGAGATCGGCGTGGTTGTCGCCGGGCTGTGCTGGAGCGCCATGCCGCGGCTGCGATGGCCGGTGCTGGCGCTGGGGCTGCTGGCGGTGCCTATCCTGCCGACGCTCGACATATTAGTCGCCGGACCGCTGCGCCGCGTCTCCGCGCTCCTGACAGCGGGGTTGCTACGGATGAACGGGATCGGCGTCACGCTTGAGGGCGTCGCGCTCGAATGGCATGGCCGCGAACTGCTGTTCGACGGGCCGTGCAGTGGTGTGCGGATGCTGTGGGCGCTCGTTGTGTTGGCGAGCCTCGTAGGAGCGATCGTTCAGGTCCCGCCGCTCCGTTTCGCCTTGCTGCTGGCGGGCGCTGTTGCGGTGGCGATCGTGGGCAACGCATTGCGTGCCGCGAGCCTGTTCTATGTCGAGAGCGGTTTCATCCCGATACTGCACGGACCGGTAGTCCATGAGGCGGTGGGGCTTGCCGCGTTCGCGTTCGTTGCAGGCGCTGCCGTTATGTTGCTCACCCGCCGAAGGATGTCGCGGTGAAGCGTGCGATTGCGCTCGCGCTGGCGGCTGTGCTCGCCGCTGGCGCACCGCTGGTACCCCAGCGCGCCTCGTCCCTGCCGCCGCTGACGGCATGGCCGACGCAGTTCGAGGGGCGCCCGCTCGTGCGTCTTCCGACAGGGCCCGGCGACGCGATGCTCGCGCGAGACTTTCCCGGCCATGTGGCGCGATTCGGCGACGGGCGGCGGCAGATCGTGCTACGTCAGGTCGCCCGTGCGACACGGCTGCTCCACCCGCCGCGCGACTGTTTCGCCGCGCTGGGCTACGCGATTGCGCCGCTGCCTATGCGCACCGTAGTTGGTGGCCGATCTTCCTGTTTTGGTGCCCAACGAGGCGGCGTACGCTTGAAGGTCTGCGAACATATCCGCGCCGCGAACGGCGCCAGCTATCCGGATGTGCCGAGCTGGTATTGGCCGGCGCTCACCGGCGACAGCGTGGGGCCGTGGCTCGCGGTCATGACAGTGGAGCGCGTCAGTTGACGCCGGCCACCGGAAAGCGCCAGCAATGTACGCGATGACCCATCATATTCTAATTGTCGATGACGATCCGCATATCCGCGACCTGCTGGCCTTCGCGCTCGGCCGGGCGGGGATGCGCGTGGCCGAGGCTGGCGACGGCGAGGCGGCGCTGGCCGCCGTCGAGCAGGATGTCCCCGACCTGATGATCCTCGACATTAATATGCCGCGGCTCGACGGGCTGGACCTGTGTCGGCGGCTGCGCGCATCGGGCGGCGCGCAGGCCCGATTGCCGATCCTGTTCCTCTCCTCGCGCGACGACGAGATCGACCGGATCGTCGGGATCGAGATCGGGGGTGACGACTATGTCGTAAAACCCTTCTCGCCGCGTGAGGTCGTAGCGCGTGTCGGCGCGATCCTAAAGCGCGGCGTGCCGGCACCGCCGCCGATGCCCGCAACGGTCATCCGCTACGGCCGACTGGCGCTTGACATTGACGCCTGGGAAGCGCGCGTGGACGCCGAGCCCGTCGCGACGACGGCAACGGAGTTCCAGCTCCTCGCGCTGCTCGCCACTATGCCGTCGAAAGTCTTCAGCCGCGACGCAATCATCGACCGGCTGCACGGACCCGGCTTTGCGATGACCGACCGCACGGTGGACAGCCATGTCCGCAACCTGCGCGCCAAATTCGCCCGCGCCGGGCTCGATGATCTGGTCGAGAGGCACAGCGGCGTCGGGTATCGCCTCGGCCGATGCGGCTGATCGCAACGGCCAAGCGGGTCGCGAAGCGGCATTGGCCGGCGCTGTCGATCCGCACGATCCTGCTCGCGACCTTCGTGTTCGTGGCAGCGCTGCCCGGTGTCGGCGCGGTCGCCCTGCGCGTGTACGAGAACACGTTGGTCCAGCAGACCGAGGCCGAACTCATCGCGCAGGGCGCGGTGCTCGCGGCGGCATACCGGGCAGCGTGGGGCGACCACGCTCAGGGCAATCGCCCGCTGGCGCCCGAGCCGCCGACGATCGACCTGCGCAGCGATCCGGTGCTCGACGAAATGCCCCCGGCGCAGTCTGCCGGCGTGGCGAACCCGCGGGCGATCGAAATCGCACGCGGGCTGGCGCCGGTGATGGAAGACGCCGCGGCGGTCACGCTGTCCGCGGCCCGGCTGCTCGACGGCGCGGGCGTCGTGGTCGTGGGGCATGACGATCTGGGGAGAAGCTACGCCGACGTTTCCGAAGTCCGCCGCGCTCTCGACGGGCGCGTGGCGACCACGCTTCGGCTCCGGACAGACAACCCCTATGGGCTGCAATCGCCGCTCGAATGGCTCAGCCGTGCGAGCACGATTCGCGTCCATCATGTGCGGCCGGTGATCGTCGGTGGCCGCGTCGTCGGCGTCGTCATGCTTTCGCGTTCACCGCGCGGACTGTTCCTTGGGATCTATCAGGATCGCGGTAAGATCGCGCTGGGCGTTGTGTTGATCTTTCTGACGCTCCTGATGCTCGCAGGACTATTGTCGCGCGGTATCGCCCGCCCGATCCGCGAACTGACGCGTGCAACCGAGCGCGTCGCGAGCGGCGATGTGATTATCCCCGAGGCCCCCGTCACCGCCGCGATCGAGATTCGAGAACTCTATGCGCACTTCGCGACCATGGCCGACCGTATCGATGCCCGCGCCCGCTATCTGCGTGATTTCGCCGCAGCGTTGAGTCACGAATTTAAGACGCCCCTGACCGGCATCCGCGGCGCACTCGAACTGCTTGGCGAGCATAAGATGACGGACGCGGAACGACAGCGATTTCTCGCCAACGCGGGCGCCGACGCAGACCGGCTCGCCTTACTGGTCCAGCGGCTGCTGGAACTCGCGCGGGCCGATATGGCGGCTACAAAGGCGGGCCATTGCGCATTGCGCCACGTCGTCAGCGGACTGGACGACATCGGGATATCGATCGTTTTGCAGGACGATGGCGATGTACCGATCGGCGCGGAACTCCTAACGGCCGTTTTGCGTATACTGACCCAGAATAGCATCCAGGCTGGCGCACGAACCGCGACGCTTCGACTGGATCATCACCTCACAGCGGTAACGATCCGATACGAGGATGATGGCCACGGTATCCCGGCAGGCGATCGTGATCGCGTTTTCACGCCGTTCTTCACGAGCCGACGGCTTCACGGTGGTACCGGACTAGGACTACCGATCGCCCGCTCTCTATTGTCCGCGGGAAAAGCAGCGATCGACCTTCTACCCTCAACCCAGGGCGCAGCGTTCGTGCTTACCTTTACTGCCGGCAGATCATTCGCCGTAGAAAAATTCAGAGAAATAGATGAACGAGAGTCCGGTTTGGGGAAGCGTTGAAACCCGTCTGGACGGCGGCTTGTGGGTCCTGCAGCCCGTTTTATCTGGGCAGCATTATCGCGTGGCAGGCAGTAGCAACCGGGTGCCGTCTCGGATCGTTACATACGCTGAAGGAGAGTAGTAATGGCCGCCCCACAGGACGAAGAACCGGGTTTCGAAACCGACGTCAACGAACTGCCGGATAGCAATAACGGTCCGGAAGATAGCCTTGAGGACAAGCCGTCGCCCAACGCACCAAACTCAGACGGTCTCGAGGAGGCGCAGAAGGAAGGCGCCGAGGAGAGACACGAGGGCGGACTATATTGAACTTGGGATGGGGACATTTGAAGCGTTTTGACAAAAACGCAGTTTGAACGTCCCAATTCCATCTTTTATGCATATGCCGCCAAGCGAGCGTTCTGCATCAATGCCACGTTTCACTCATAGCGGTATTGTCGACCCGGCAGGCGCATTGGTCGCTTTGGCATCGGTGGCGCGCTCATATTATACCTGACGATCAGATCTCAGATCATGACGACGGCCAACATGCTTCATTCACAACAGATTTATAGCGCGGATGAACGTGTTGAAGGATCAGATTCTTAATTGGCTGCCGCTTCCTTCTTGAGCATCGCGTCCTTGAGCGTATTGCCTGCTATTCCACCGGCAGCGACCGCAACAACGACATTGCCTACGAAAAATTCGACGATACCAACGACGCTGCCGAACGCGATCAGTGCCGATGTCGTCACCGGCAGCGCGGCAGTCGCCTTACCGATCGCGACCTTTGCCTCCTGACGGACAAGCCGGAGCCGCTCGAACATGGGTTCGAGCGATCGGCCTTGATCGACGGCCGCGATCAGATCGCCAAGCGCATGGTGCAGCGCCTTAAGTTGCTGCAGGGCTACCGCCCGATCGGCATCGACCGGGCCACCATTATCGCGGCCAAGCTCCTCATCGTCGATCAGCCTTTGCACAGCTTCCAGGGCAACAGGCGCTAACGCCTGAATGACAGCGGCATGCTCGCGCCGGGAAGGACGTCCGGTCCACGTCGCCGAATTCACGGCATCCGGTCCGCGAACCTCGTCCCAAAGCGCCTTGAACTGCTCACGGACCATCTCACGCCGTAGGATGCGATCCTTGGTCTCTCGCGCATGACGTACGAATGCCTCAAGGCTAGGCTGTGCCGCGACAAAGGCTGGCGCCAGCGGTCGCAGGTCGGTCCGGCCAAGAAGTGCCCGGCGCAGCGCCTTGTAGCGCGTATCGTCCGCCAGATCCTGGATACCATCGCAAGCGCCAAGACACAGCGTCTGCAGCCGCTGCAGCGCCTCTTCGTCGTTCAGCCCGTCCGGCCAATGTGTTCCTGAATAGCCCATCACATTCGATCCGTTTCGACTCAGCTGACGGTCGAATGCCCGAATGTTTGCCTGTAGGACATAGCAAGAACATCAAACGGCCAGAACGTCGCTAGACATACCGCTTGCGATGATGTTGGTGGACGGCACCGATGCCGATCCGCCCCGAACATGTCTTCCTGTACCCGATCGATTGGCCCCAGCTATCGCATCTGGTCCGCTTCGTGCGGGCAGGCGGACGCTGCGAACGTTGCGGGCGCCCGCATGGGCAACGGGTCTTCCACCTCGGCGACGGGCGCTGGTGGGATAAAGGCCGTCGTATTGGCGTAATGGCGACGCTCGACGTGTTCGTCGGCCAATCGAGAACATCCTCGATTCAGGCAAATGGACACCGGTGGTGTTGGCCTGCGCGCACCTCAATCATGACTCCAGCGACAGCGCGCTTCACCAGCTGGCAGCGCTCTGCCAGCGCTGCCACATGCTTTACGACGGCCCTGAGCATCGCCGTCGGCGTTGGATGAACGCGCATTACCGACGTGCGCTCGGCGATCTGTTCTACGGCCCCTATCCGATGCGGGGGGCGGACTGGATTACCCCGACGCCGATCAGTATGCTCGGCGACAGCCGTTCGCTATACGCGAACGTCCGGTAGCTCGGCGCGCCGGAGACGCGGTGCCGGCTGCATTCAGGCAAAAAAAGGGGCCGCCAAAAGCGACCCTGGGAGTTTTTAGGAGAGGATGCCTGAAAGGCGTCACCTTGGTATCCCGCAGGTCGGGCAATGGCGAATGCAAATCTGTCTAATCTGAATTGCATTTTATGCACTTGGCAGAAAGTTGGAGCCAAACTCATCCCCTCGCTAACCCGAAAAAAGGGGCAGTAATTACGAAGCCTCGACAGTGCGGGAAGCGACTGGGTCCGGCACGCCGATCAGCCTGCCCAACGACAGTCCTTCGCATACGCGCACGCGCCGTAGCCCGGCTCCGCGATGCATAGCCAAACGCGCTTTGCAGCGTTCCCTGGCCGGAACCTTATCCACATGAGTCTCGAGTCCGACGCTTGACCAAACGTTCCTGGTAACGGAACATAGAGGGAACAGGTAGAGTCTAGACATCATGATTACCGCCCTCGAGTCCCTGCCACACACCATCGACCATCTGCGGACAATCGCAGCGCCAGCGGTGGATCACCGCATCATGCCGTTCGGTATCCCAGAGCTTGATGGTCGCCTCGCGAGCAGGGGGCTTCGCGCAGGCGCACTGCACGAGGTCGCCGCACAAAGCTGTTCGATGGTCGACGATGCCGCAGCGACGCTGTTCCTGGCAGGTATCGCCGCGCGAGAGGCCGCCCATACGGGCGGACCGGTGCTGTGGGTGAGCTGTCGCAACGATCTCTATGCACCGGGCCTGGAGCAGGCAGGCCTGGCGCCTGCAGACTTGATCCATGCGCAGCCGCGAGACGATGCGGCCTTACTCGCCGTCGTCGAGGATGCGGTGCGCGATGGAACGCCGTCGGCGGTGATCGCCGAGGTAAGCCGGATGTCGATGGTGGCGACCCGGCGCCTGCAGCTGGTGGCGGCAGATGCCGACATTCCCGTTCTTATCCTGCGACGCAGACGTAACCGCGACCAGGATCCGCTCGCCGAACCGTCTGCCGCGTGGACACGCTGGCGGATCGCCAGTGCGTCCTCCGAACGCCTGGGTGTTGCAGGCGTCGGCCGATCGCGGTGGCAGGTCGAGGTCGCACGGCAGCGTGGCGGCGAAGCGTTTTCGATGATTTTGGAGGGCTGCGATGAGACGGGTTGTCTCGCTGTTCCTGCCGCACTTGGCCATCGAGCGGCTGAGACGGCTGGACCGGCACGCTACGCTGCCGCCTGAGCGGCCAGCCCTTCAGCTTCCCGTCGACGACGATCCCGGTGCGTGTTCCGTACCGCGGAGCGGCGGGTGGCGGCCGGGCGCGCGGTGGGCACGCGCGGACCTGCCGACCAGAGATGATGTGCAAGGTCAGATCGCAGCGCTGCCCGCGCATGCAAAGCCGCCCATGCGTGAACTTGGACGACGTTCGGAAGCGGCGAACCATCCGTTCCACGGACCAGCGCGAGACGACAGTCACGACAGGGTTGCGGCGACCGTTGCCGCGTTTCACCGGGCGCCACTCGCACTGGTCGGCAAGGTTGGCCGGCGCGAAGAGGTGGTGGCCGCCTGCGATGGCGCGGCCGCGTTGGGAATCACGATCGGCATGGCCGCGACCCATGCGCGCGCGCTGGTGTCCGATCTCGACATCCGACCGTCTGAGACCGAGGCGGATGCCGCGTTACTGGACCAGCTCGCGCTGCGCGCGGTGCGTCGCTGGTCGCCGATCGCCGCAGCCACGCCGCCTGACGGACTATGGCTCGACCTGACCGGCTGCGCGCATCTCCATGGCGGCGAAGAGCGGTTCTGCCGGCGTCTGCGCGCGTTTTGCCAGCGTGCCGGGTTCACCGCGCGGGTGGCGGTCGCCGACACACCTGGCGCTGCTCACGCCGTTGCCCGGTTCGGATCGGCCGACATCGCTATCGTCCCGGCAGGGCGAACAGTCGAAGCGCTCAGCGGTCTGCCGGTCGCCGCCCTGCGTCTCGCAGGCACGGCGCTCACTGCCGCCCGCAAGTTCGGCTTCGAACGGGTCGCCGATCTCCTGCCGGTTGCCCGCGGACCTCTGGCACGCCGGCTCGGGCTGGCGGCGATCACGCGGCTCGATCAGGCCCTCGGTGCGGTTGCCGAACCGATCACGCCGCGCACCGACGAGGTCATGCCGATCGTCGAGCGTCGGCTGCTCGAACCGATCGTTACCGCAGACGCGATCGCGCAGGTCATGGAGGATCTGCTCGGAGACATGGCCGAGCTGCTGCGCGCGAAGGGGCTTGGCGTACGGTCGCTACGGCTCGGTGGCTTGCGCGTCGACGGCACCGAGCAGATCGTAGCGGTCGGCACCTCACGCCCGACGCGCGAAGTCTCGCATCTGTTGCGGCTCATGAAGCTTAGGATCGAGCGGATCGATCCGGGCTTGGGGCTCGAGCAATTCTATTTGGCAGCGCCGCACACCGAGCCACTCGACGCGATCGATCTCGGCGCGGTTCTCGCCGGTGAGGTTCTCGTGCGTGACCCGGCCCGTCTCGTCGACGTCGTGGCCGGCCGCATCGGTGCAGATGCCGTGTTCCGGATTGCGCCGGTCGAGAGTCACGTGCCCGAGCGCGCCGTCATGCGTGCCGACCCGGTGGTAGCGCCTACGGGCTGGCCGAAATGGCGACGACCGACGCGCCTGCTGGCTAGGCCCGAGCCCCTTTGGGGCGTGATCGCGCTGATGCCCGACCAGCCGCCTCGGCGGTTCGAGTGGCGCGGCCGGCCGCACAAGGTTGTTGCAGGCGATGGCCCCGAACGGATCCACGGTGAGTGGTGGCGCCGTGACGCGGAAGTGTGGGCGGTACGCGACTATTACCGCGTCGAGGACGAGACAGGCGGTCGCTACTGGGTGTTCCGGCGTGGCGACGGCTTCGTCGAGGACACCGGCGATCTCAGCTGGTGGATGCACGGCGTGTTCGCATGACGGACTATGTCGAACTCCAGGTCCTCACCCATTTCTCGCTGCTCCGCGGCGCGTCGAGTCCCGAGGAGCTGTTCGCAGCGGCAGCGCTGCTCGGCTATCCCTCGATCGGGGTCAGCGACATCGGCACCGTCGCGGGTGTGGTGCGCGCATGGGAAGCGCAGAAGGCGACTGGCGTTCGCTCGATCGCCGGCACACGCGTCAATCTGTCCTGCGGCCGGCAGTTGCTGCTCTACCCGACCAACCGCCCCGCCTGGTCGCGCCTGACGCGCCTGCTGACGGTGGGCAAGAAGCGGGCGGGGAAGGGCGGGTGCCTGCTCCACTGGCATGACCTCGGACCCTGGTCGGAGGGCATGATCGCCATCCTGCTGCCGCACGAGGCAGACGAGGAGAACGTGGGTGCGCTCGCCGACCTGAGGACGGTCTATGGCCGTCGCGGCTATATGGCCCTGTTCCAGCGGCGCCGGCCGGACGATGCCGTGCGGATCGACGCGCTGGCGCGGCAGGCAGGCGGCGCCGGCGTTCGTGCGGTGGTGACGGGTGATGTCCTCTACCACGCGCCGGAAGAACGGCTGCTGCAGGACGTCGTTACGGCCGTGCGCGAGAAATGCACCGTCGACGAGCTCGGCTACCGGCGCGAGGTCAATGCCGACCGTGCGCTCAAGTCGCCAGAGGAGATGGTCCGGCGGTTCAAGGCGTATCCCGATGCGCTGCGCGCGAGCGTCGACATCGCGCGTCTATGCACCTTCGATCTCGGCGAGCTGGCCTACCAGTACCCGCATGAGCGGCTGATTGACGGACTGACCGCGCAGGAGGCCCTGCAAAAGCTGGCGGAAGACGCCGTCAACACGATGTTCAACGGTACGGTGCCGGCTGCCTATACCGGGCAGATCGCCCACGAGATGCGGCTGATCGGCGAACTTGGCTATGCGCCGTATTTCCTGACCGTCTACGCGATCGTCCGCGAAGCCCGCCGGCGCGGGATCCTCTGCCAAGGCCGCGGTTCGGCTGCCAATTCTTGCGTCTGCTTCGTGCTCGGCGTTACCTCGATCGACCCGATCAAGCACGAGCTGCTGTTCGAGCGCTTCGTCAGTGGCGAGCGCCGCGAGCCGCCCGATATCGACGTCGATTTCGAGCATGAGCGCCGCGAAGAGATCATCCAGTGGATCTATGAGACCTATGGTCGCAACCATTCGGCGCTAACCGCGGTGGTCACACGCTACCGGGCGCGTGGTGCGGTGCGCGACGTCGGCAAGGCACTCGGCCTGCCCGAGGACCTGACCTCGTCACTGGCCAGCCAGGTGTGGGGTTGGTCGGCCGAAGGCGTCGGCGAAAAGCAGGTCAACGAGCTGAATCTCGACATCGGCGATCGTCGCCTGCGCCTGACATTGGAGCTGGCCCGCAAGCTGATCGGCGTGCCGCGCCATATGAGCCAGCACCCGGGCGGCTTCGTCCTCACCCATGACCGTCTCGACGATTTGGTCCCGATCGAGCCTGCAGCGATGGAAGATCGCCAGATTATCGAATGGGACAAGGACGACATCGATGCGCTGAAGTTCATGAAGGTCGACGTGCTGGGTCTCGGCATGCTCGGCTGCATGAACCGCGCCTTCAACATGCTGGAGGCGGACAAGGGGCTCCGCGTCGGCCTGGCCGATCTGCAGGATGACGATCCCGACGTCTACGCGATGATCTCGAAGGCCGACACGCTCGGCACCTTCCAGATTGAAAGCCGCGCGCAGATGTCGATGCTACCGCGGATGAAGCCGCGGCGCTTCTATGATCTCGTCATCCAGGTCGCGATCGTACGCCCGGGCCCAATCCAGGGCGACATGGTCCACCCGTATCTGCGCAGGCGGGAAGGGCTGGAGAAGCCGGAATACCCACGGCCCGAGTTGCGCGCGGTACTGGAAAAGACGCTCGGTGTGCCGCTGTTCCAGGAGCAGGCGATGAAGGTCGCGATCGTCGGCGCCGGGTTCACGCCGGCCGAAGCGGACCAGCTGCGCCGTGCGATGGCGACGTTCAAGTTCACAGGCGGCGTGTCGCACTTCAGCGAGAAGCTGATCGGAGGCATGGTCGAGCGCGGCTATCCGCGGGAGTTTGCCGAGCGCACCTTCCGCCAGCTCGAGGGGTTTGGCTCATACGGCTTTCCCGAGAGCCACGCCGCATCGTTCGCCAAGATCTCCTACGCCTCATCGTGGATGAAGCATCACCACCCGGACGTGTTCTGCGCGAGCCTGATGAACGCGCAACCGATGGGCTTCTACGCGCCCGCGCAGATCGTCCGCGATGCGCGTGAGCATGGCGTCGTCGTTCGCCCCCCTTGCGTCAACGCGAGCCGCTGGGATTGCACGCTGGAGCCGTATGGCGGGCGTTACCTCGCCGTACGGCTGGGGCTGAGGCAGATCCGCGGCCTGTCCAACGCGGACGGCGCGAAGATCGTCGGTGCGCGCGAGCTGACCGCGTTCGAGAGCGTGGAAGACGTATGGCGGCGATCGGGTGTCCAGCGCGCCGCGATCGAGAAGCTCGCCGACGGCGATGCCTTCCATAGCTTTGATGCCGATCGTCGGCAGGGCTTGTGGAAGGTGAGGGGGCTCGGCGAAGCGCCGCTACCGCTGTTCGCCGCGGCCGATCGCGCCGACCAAGCCGTCAGCGCGGAAGGGATCGAGCCAGATGTCGAACTGCGTCCGCTGACCGACGGTCGTGAGGTGATAGAAGACTACCGCGCGCTGCAGCTCTCGCTTCGCGCGCATCCGCTGACTTTCGTGCGCGATGAACTGGCAAGGCGGGGGGTGACCAAATGCGCGGACCTAGCGACCATCCGCGACGGACGGCATGTCGAGGTCGCCGGCATCATCCTCGTTCGCCAGAAACCGGGGTCTGCCAAGGGCGTGCTGTTCATCACGATCGAAGATGAGACCGGGATCGCCAACGGCATCCTGTGGCCCGATCGGTTCGAGCGGCAACGCCGCACCGTGATGTCCGCGTCGATGATCGGCATGAAGGGCAGGGTGCAAAAGGAGGGCGAGGTCATCCACGTCATCTGCGACCGGATCATCGACCACGGCGATCTGCTGCACCGGGTCGGCGAGATGTCGTTCCCGCACCGGACCGGCCGCGGTGATGGTGCGAAACACGCCGGTTCTCCCGACCGCGGTGATAAGGGTTGGAGCCCGAACCCGCGCAATTCCTACTGGCCGCCCCATGCGGACGGCATGGATCCGGAAGCTGTCGTGAAGTTCAAATCTCACGACTTCCATTGATGGCCAAGCTCGTCCGCCATCAACGCGTTGTCATCGCGCTATCGGTGCATATCTTGCGGGGCGGCGTTGCGCGATGCTCGGACGCTCGCGTCGATGTCGTCGAGATCCGGTTGGCGCTGCGCTGCCTGCTCCCGCACTGCCCAGAACGCTGGCCACTCGAACTCTACTGGGACGCAGCCCGGCAGGAAAACGAGATCGGCAGGGCGCAGGGCGTGACCGCGGCGTTCAACGGGATCGTCCGCCAGCTGCGCCGCGCCGGCTGTTATGAAGAGGTGTCCGAACCGTGAGTATGCGATTACCGCGAGCAGCCATTGCCCGCGTTCCCGACGGCACGCGGATCGTCAGCGTCGAGCGCATGTCGCGGGCTTTCACCAAATACCATCTGGATGACGGACGCGTGCTGCACCGGTTCAAGATGGAAGAGCCGCATGCCACGCCGCATGACCATCCCTGGAGTTTCGACACCGAAATCCTCGATGGCGGCTATGTCGAAGAGGTGTTCCAACTGGATCCAAACGATGGTTGGCAGAGCGAACTCGTTCACCGGCTTCCCGGCGAAACCTACCATGTCGACGCCGCGCACATTCACCGCATCGTCGAGCTGCCGACAGGCGAATGCTGGACGGTCGTTCGTGCCGGTCCCCATGCGCGGGAAACACGGTTCTGGCGGTTCGGGGACACGGTTCAGTCGCGTGTCTGGCACGAGCGGAAATGGATGCTTCACCTCTGACGAACAGGGCAAGGTGGGGGTGCTACCGCATGCATCACACGCGGCGACCGCTACCTCACCGGAGCGGCAGGAACAGATAGCGACGGGGGGCTTTTATAAATGTGAAGCTGCCTGGAGTGATCTCATGCTCAAAAATGTCGTGATCAATTCGACTGTGCCGAACCGTTTGCCCGGTTCGGCTGACATTGCTCGGCTGCCAAGTCGGCAGGAACGACGTCGCGAGGCAGCGAAGGCAAAACGGTTGGCGCCCAAGCAGTGTGCCTGCTGCGCCCCGGACCCAGGCTGATGTCCGCAGACAGGCCCTCGCCTATGGAAGCCAAGCTGGTAGACGCGCTGCCAGCCGAGCCGGGCTGGCAATACGAGCCCAAATGGGACGGTTTCAGAGCCCTTGTCTTCCGTGACGGCGAGGTGGTCGACATCCTTTCCAAATCGGGAAAGCCGCTCGGTCGCTACTTTCCCGAGATCGTTGCGCTTGTCGCATCGGTCCCGCAGGAGCGTTTCGTGCTCGACGGCGAGATCATTCTTCCGATCGCGGACATTCTCTCATTCGATGCGCTTCAGGCACGGCTGCATCCCGCGCAAAGCCGGATCGATCGTCTGGCGAAAGAGACGCCTGCGCAGCTGATGCTATTCGATTGCCTGAGAGTCGATGATACCGACCTCAGCAGTGCCCCGCTCTCGGCTCGCCGAGAAGCGTTGGAGACGTTCCATGCCCGGCACGCCCGGCCTGGTCTTCTGCTGTCGCCCTGTAGCGACGATATCAACGACGCTACGGCCTGGTTGGCGACGAGCGGCGGGGCGCTGGACGGCGTCGTGGCGAAACGGCTGGACGAGCCTTACCGTGGCGGGGAACGCGCCATGCTGAAAGTGAAGCAGCATCGCAGCGCGGATTGCGTTGTAGGCGGCTTCAGACGAGTGAAGGAGGGTAGCGAGGTGGCATCGCTCCTGCTTGGGCTTTACGATGATGGTGGAAAGCTCAACCATGTCGGCTTCACGTCGGGTATCGCCGCGGCCGACCGCGCGGCGCTTACCGCGAAGCTCGAGCCGTTGATTGAAGCACCGGGCTTCACGGGGAAAGCTCCCGGCGGTCCCAGTCGCTGGAACGACGGTCGTGAGAGCGAGTGGGTCCCCTTGCGGCCTGAGCTCGTCGTCGAAGTGCTGTACGATCAGGTGACTGGTGATCGGTTCCGGCACGGTACGCGCATCCTGCGCTGGCGTCCCGACAAGGCACCGGAGGCATGCACGATGGATCAGCTGGAGCATGAGCTTCGCCCTGCCGAACTGGGCATAGCGTCATGACCGGTTCCTCCTCCAGCGATGCTCTGGCGAAATACCGGGAAAAGCGGGACTTCGCCAAGACCGCCGAGCCTGAGGGCAAGGTCGCCAAGGCAGGGGGCAACCGCTTCGTCGTGCAGAAGCATGCCGCGTCTCGGCTGCACTATGACTTGCGCCTCGAACTCGACGGCGTCCTCAAGAGCTGGGCCGTCACGCGCGGTCCCAGCATCAATCCTGATGACAAACGTCTTGCGGTTCGCACCGAAGACCACCCCCTCGAGTACGCCACGTTCGAAGGCACGATCCCGAAGTCGGAATATGGCGGCGGAACCATGATGCTGTGGGACACGGGAACGTGGGGAGCGCTCGCTGGCAAGGACCCCAGCAAGACGCTGCCCGAGGGGCATCTCCACTTCTTCCTGCATGGGCATCGCCTGAAAGGCGAATGGATGCTCTTCAGATTGAAGCCCCGCGGGAAAGAGAAGGGCGAGAACTGGATCCTGCGCAAAGTTACCGACGACCAGGTCGGCGGATCGGAGGATCTTGTCGGAACACACCTCACCGGGGTCGTCAGCGGCCTGACTATGGAAGAGATCGCCGCGGGCAAGCGAGGCAAGTCGGGTGCGCCAGCAAAGCCTGCCGCAAAGCGTGCGACGAAAGCTGCAAAATCACGCGCGACAATCCGTGAGAATGCAGGCTCGCCCCCGCCATTCCAACCTGTCCAGCTCGCGACGCTTGTCGATCATGTGCCTGCCGGCAACGCCTGGCTGCACGAGATGAAATATGACGGGTATCGAACACTCGTGGCGGTCGGCGGGGGGACGGGCCGGGCCTATACGCGATCCGGGTTGGACTGGACGGACAAGTTCACCGGCATTGTCGCTGACGCCGCAGATCTGGATGCGTCGTCTGCTCTCATCGGCAAGACCAACTTCCAGGCATTGCAAGCGGCGCTCAAAGGAGACCCGGACGCGATCCTGTACTACGCGTTTGACCTGTTAGCGCTCGACGGTGAGGATCTGACCGGACAACCGTTGTCTGAGCGCAAAACCAAGCTTGCGTCGCTGCTCGCGGGCGGCACTGACCGGATCCGTTACTCGGACCACATCGTCGGCCGCGGCGAGGAACTGTTCGACACGTTTTGCGCCGAAGGCCTCGAAGGCGTCATCTCGAAGCGCGCGGACGCGCGCTATGTCGGCTTGCGGTCCGGTAGCTGGCTGAAGACGAAGTGTATCCAGAGACAGGAGTTCGTGATCGTCGGCTGGCTGCCATCCGACAAGCAGCGAGGGTTCAAGTCGCTCCTCTTAGGCGTCAGCGAGGACGGTCATCTACGCTATGCCGGCAAGGTGGGAACAGGGTACACGGGCGACGAGATCGACAAGCTGATGGATCTGATGACGCCGCTTGCTGTGACGAAGCCGACCGTCGACGCACCTCGCGCAGCCGTCCGCGGCGCGAGGTGGATCAAGCCACAGCTGGTTGCCGAAGTGGCGTTCATGGAAGTCACGAACGACGGGGTGTTGCGCCATTCCAGTTATCTGGGCTTGCGTCAGGACAAGAAACCCGAGGCGGTCGTCGTCGAGAAGCCCGCACCCGTTGCCAAGCTCGAGGTACCCGAGCCCTCCGTCGTCCGAGTGACGAACCGGGAACGGGTGATCTTTCCGGAGTCCGCAATTACGAAAGGCCAGCTCGCCGACTATTACCAGGCCGTGTCTGGCATCATGCTGCCCTGGTGCGGGAGTCGCCCGATAAGCCTTGTCCGATGTCCCCAAGGCAGGGGAAAGAAATGCTTCTTTCAGAAGCATGACGCCGGAAGCTTCGGTGATCATGTCCACCATGTCGGGATCGCCGAGAAGGACGGACACGACGAACCCTATTTGTTCGTGGACGACGCTGAGGGTCTCGTCACCTGCGTCCAGATGGGTACGATCGAGTTTCACGGCTGGGGTGCGCGGATCGAAGATGTCGAGAAGGCCGACCGGCTGGTGTTCGATCTCGATCCCGATGAAGGCCTCGATTTCAAGGATGTCATTTCCGCGGCCCTTCATGTCCGCGACGTGCTGGCCCAGATGGGCCTTGAGACCTTTCCAATGGTGACGGGCGGAAAGGGTGTTCACGTCATCGCGCCACTGACGCCGCAGGCCGAGTGGCCGGCTGTGAAGGATTTCGCGCACCGCTTGGCACTTGTCCTGGCGCAGTCCGAACCCGACCGATTTACCGCGGCCCTTGCCAAGGCCAAGCGAACCGGACGCATCTTCATCGACTATCTGCGTAATCAGCGCGGGGCGACGGCAGTCATGCCGTACAGTGCCCGCGCTCGTGAAGGCGCGCCTGTTGCCGTACCCATCACGTGGAAGGAGCTGGGGAAACTCGACCGCGCATCGGGCTGGCACATCGGCGATGCCGGCGCGCTGCTAAAACGCGCAGGGTCAAAGGATCTCGTCGGTTGGGGACGCGCTGACCAGACGTTGCCCGACCTATGATCGCCTCTGTTCGCTTGGTGCTTCGATGAAGATCGCAACCTACAACGTGAATGGCATCAACGGTCGCCTGCCGGTGCTACTGCGCTGGCTGGATGAAGCTCAACCTGACGTCGTCTGCCTGCAGGAACTGAAGGCACCGGACGAGAAGTTCCCCTTGAGCGCGATCGAGGCGGCTGGTTATGGCGCGATCTGGCAGGGTCAGAAGAGCTGGAATGGCGTCGCGATTCTTGCCCGTGGCGCAGAACCCGTCGAGACCCGGCGAGGGTTACCGGGTGACCCGGACGACGTGCAGAGCCGCTATCTCGAAGCGGCTGTTGGCGGCATCCTGATAGCGGGCTTCTATCTGCCCAATGGCAATCCGAGGCCGGGTCCGAAGTTCGACTACAAGCTCGCCTGGATGGAGCGCTTGATCGCCCATGCGGCCACGCTGTTCGGCACCGATGCGCCGGTCGTGCTGGCCGGCGATTACAATGTGATGCCGACCGAGTTGGACGTCTACAAGCCAGAACGGTGGATCAAAGACGCGCTGTTTGCGCCAGAGGTGCGAGCCGCGTTTTTTCGTTTGATCGATCAGGGTTGGCTAGATGCGCTACGGGCAAAGCATCCCGACGAAACGATCTACACGTTCTGGGATTACTTCCGGAACGCTTATGGTCGCAACAACGGGCTTAGGCTCGATCATCTTCTCCTGAACGCCCCCGCGGCCACCCGGCTGGCGGATGCTCAGGTCGATCATCACGTCAGGGGCTGGGAGAAGTCCAGCGACCATGCCCCGGTATGGATCAAACTAAAGACCACCCGACGGAAGCGCTCCGCCTCCTGATTGGCCGAACGACAGGAGAGACTTAACAGCGAGTTCAAAAAATCAATTTGCAGGCCTCGGGCAATGCCGTGGCCTACAAGCATAGTCGTCGTTCGATGTAATTCAGATTGGCGCGAAAGCGAGGAGCAGAAGCTCTTACGCTTTGCCGCGTTCGCCAGACAGCTTGCCTGCTGCCGCATCGAGCTTCTCGCGGTCGTTTCCAACTTCGCCGATCAGGTCAGGGGCCTGTTGCGCGCTCAGCCCATGGTTTTGCGCAAAATACTCGACCTCGTAAGGTTCGCTTCCCAAGACGCGACCGCGATCAGGGCCGTCGGTCTTGCTCCTGTCGTCGGCCACTGTACGTCTCCGATATATTGCTAACAGCAAACGCTTGGTCTGTCTAGGTACGACGGTAATATTGCACGAACATCGACTCGGCTGCGCTGCTGTAGCCACAGACGCCGTGGGCGATTTTGAAGAAATGGCGTCGACTGCCATTGCGATAGCTCAGGATAGACAAAACTTAAATAATAAGATGTAGGACGCTGCTTGCGCAAATCATCGCGCGACCTTCCTACCATACTGGAGGGCTACACCACCTTGATTACCAATGGAAAGGCCGCGGATAGGACTGCGGCGGGTCAAGCCGTCGGACCTAAAGCCCCGTTGTTATTCGAGACGGGGTCCTGTCAGGTCGTTAACGGCTCTTCTTCATGTCAGACCGGTTATCCTGCAGCCGGATTAATGTGTCGTTGTCTTTCTCGAAAAATCGGTAATGTTCCTGGCGAACTCTGAACCTCTTTCAGCGGTCGCATACATTTTCAGTACCTCATCGTCGCAATTCCCGAGTTGTGGAGATCGGGCGAGTTTGTGCCATAATTTTCCCGCTCGATGCATACCAAGCGCAATGTCCCTGACCGGGTGGCCGACGACGCGGGTCATTTTCCGCCCTGGGCTCATGACGAAGTGACAATTCTCGTCCTCATCATCGGACACACCAGACAGGATGACCCTTTTACTTTTAGGTTCGCAGAGAAGGCCGGCCCGCCTGTGCGACCATGCCTTGTCTCCATCGAAAAAGACGACCGCGATCATACCAGTGGGTAGGCCTGCGTTAGTAGGATGGCATGAGATGTGTACGAGGTCGCGGCGATCCCGCTCCGCTGCGTAAACGATCAATTCCATCTCCTGCTCGTCGGGTTCAAACCCAACCTGCACGTAAGGCTCCGGCGCCGTCATATCGTGTCCACGCTTTCCTGCAATGAGCATGGTCGCTGCCGCGGCGTACCGCTTCATCACGGATACGGTTGTCGGATTGGCAGTGACGGCCATTCTTTGCAGAAGCAGCTTCAAGCTCTCGTCTTCAAGCATGACAATCTCCGGTTTACTAAACTGTTTCATTAACTCATCTGATTAGATGAATTTCCGAGATTCAGTAGACATGGTTATAGGGGGCATTAAGCGGCGTTCCCAACGGGCGTCAAACCCGTTCGAACAGCCGGCATTCGCCTCGCAAGGCGCTGTTCTCAGATCATCTTCAGAAGCCCACTATGGCGCTGCCGATCAGGCGAAACCGAGTTCTACAGCGGTCAAATCCTGTCCCCGCAACCATCTTAATTTGCAACACCTCCGAGGGAATACCCGCGGAGGCTTTTTGCATTTCTACTCCAGCACACAACAGCAGCATCGAGGCAAGCTCACCACGCAGGTCGATGGTGAGACTGCCGTCTTCCGATGTCGCTACTCACGCCTCAGTTACCGCGCCCTCTCACTGCTGATCTTTCCGCGCGCGGCCGGCGCCTACCGCATAGACAAACCGGCCGCGTGTCCGGCGTTTCCGTTACAGATTGGCACTTCGCCTGACGGCAAGTGCGGCGCCGGCCCAGTCTACGTCCGGGCCTTCGGTCGCGATGACGCTGCGGAGATGATCGCGTACGATGCCGAGCAGCGGCATGGGCGCACCCAGCGACGTGGCGGCCGCGTCTGCGAGCGTCATGTCCTTGAGCCCGAGCAGCGCCGCGAACCCCGCCGGCCGGAAGCGATCCTCCACCAGGATCTCGCCATAGGTGTGGTAGACCGGCGCATCGAACAGCGTCCCCGTGAGTACATCCAGCAACATGCGTCGATCGACGCCGCCCTTTTCCGCCAGCGTCATCGCTTCGGCCATGGCCTCCACGGCGGCCATGATCATGAAGTTGCCGCTGAGCTTCACCAAATTCGCCGACGAGGGTGTGTCGCCGATTCGGAAGGTGCGTTGCCCGATGTCCGCGAATATCGGTTCGCAGCGGTCGAGCGCTTCCGCGGGCCCCGCAGCCACGAGGAACAGCTTGCCGGCTGCGGCGGCGGGGGGGCGGCCGAAGACAGGGGCCGAGACATAGCCGCCGCCACCGGCCGCTGCCGCGAGCCGATCCGCCAAAGCGATGCTGATCGTGCTGTGCCCGATGTGTAGCGCGGGAGCCCCGTCGATGCCGCCGTCGCCAAACACGACGCGCTCGACGGCTTTATCGTCGGCGAGCATGGTCATGACGACATCGCCTTGCGCCGCGTCGACCGGGCGCTCTGCACGCATCGCGCCAGCGTCCACAAGCGCGGCGGTCTTGTCCACGGAGCGGTTCCAGACCGTCACCTCGTGCCCGGCCTTGACCAGATTGGTGGCGATGGCGCTTCCCATCTGGTCCAGCCCGATAAACCCGATTTTCATGCGTCTTCCTTCATGTGCGGGCGATGACGACATTATGGTTGGGGGTCGGCGCGGCCGGCCGGTACTTGAGATGTCGTTCGCACCCGGACAACGCGCTTTAAAGTCTCAGGGGCCCCACAAAATGATGCGGCTACCGCGAAATATCAGGAGCGCCACTGGCGGATGACGTCGGCCAGTGCGGGGTCGGCGCGACGGTCCGTAACGGTTGGCGTGCAGGACAGGAGGCCGTTCGGGCAGTAGCGGTCGTCGTCCCAGCCCGGATGATCGAGGATCGGGTACAGGCAAACCCCCTCGATCGGAACGCCCAGCGACTGCGCGATCCGCACCTCTCGCAGAATCATCCGGAGCCATGCCGGGCGGGCATCGCCCTCGATCCCGGTTTCGGCGATGAAGATCGGACGGCCGTACCGCGCATAGGCATCCGCAAGGATGGCGTGGAGCGGGCGGCTCAGCGGATGATCGAACGGCAGCGGCGGACCGCCGTGGATCCACTGGTTATTATGGTAGAAATTGACCCCGACGATGTCGAGCAATGCCGCGCGGCCGCCAATCTGGGGCCAGGCCTTGCCGGCGATCATGTCCCACGCCTGGTATTGCGCGAGGCGATGGCCTTCGGCGGCGGGGGCGTCGGCGGGGCGGCCAGGGTCGGTAATGACGTTGATGACCGGGTCGGCATGGACGAACCGCGCGGCGGGATCGACGGCGAGGATCGCTTCCATCGCCGCGATCGACGCGCGCGCGAGTTGTACCTTCAGTTCGTAGCCACGCCCGCGTGCGAACGGGTTGAGATACGCCGCATCGCCGCCGCCCCAGGCAAAGAACGAGATTTCGTTGACGGGTGCGTAAAAGCGACGCTCGCCGGCGGCCGCCGGGCCGATATGCCGCGCGGCCGCGGCGGCAAAGGCCGCGAACCGTTCGATGAACGCAGGCGTCCAGATGTCGATGTCGTCGGGCCAACCGTAGTGGAGCAGGTCCCAGATGACTTCGGTGCCGGCCGCCTTGGCAGCGTCGCGTTGGTGGTCGAGGCTAGACCAGTCGTAGCGGCCCGGCTCGCGTTCGATCAGATGCCAGCGCAGCCCGTCGCGGACCGTGAGGATGCCGAGCTTGGCGAGTTCGCGGTAGTCGTGTGCGGCAAGGACGTCGTGATGGCTGGCGGCGATGACGTCGACACGCTTGCGGTCATGCGCGCGGCGGTGCGTCGACGATTCGAAACCGCCCTGGATGAAGCTGCGGAACAGCCCGGTCGGGCGAGGCAAAGGGCGTCGCTCCGCGAGGACTTCGGCGAACAGTTTTTTCCAGTGGGGGACGACGGCCGCGACTGCGTATTCGGCGTCGACCTTCGCACGCAGGGCGGTGCCCAGGCGTGACCGTAGCGCCGGGTCTTCGAGCAACCGTCCGATCGCCGCGGCGACGGCGGGTGGATCCTCGTGCGGTACGAAAAGACCGCTGACCTGGTCGACGATCTGCTGTTCGGAGCCATTGTCGCGGGTCGCAACGACGGGCAGGCGCGCGGTACCGGCTTCGGCGATGACATGCGGCATGCCTTCGCCGCGCGACAGCCAGACGAAGACATCGAGCGCGGCGAGCAGGTTGGGCACGTCCGCTCGGTCGCCGAGGAAGGCGAGGGCGCCGTCCAGGCCCTGGTACGTCGCGCGGTTGCGCAGCGCGTCGGCATAGTCCGGCATGAATGCGTCCGGGCCACCGATCACGACGAACCGCGCTTCGGGATGGCGGGCGTAGACGATCGCTGCGGCGTCGATGAAATCCTCGACGCGCTTCTTGGGATCGAGCCGGCCCAGCCAGCCGATCAACGGCACGGTGTCGGTGATACCGATCTGCGCCCGCATCGCGACGCGGCGCGACGGATCGAACGCGCCGGTATCGACCATCGAGGGGATTTCGAGCGCATGCTGCTCACGCCCCGGCATGCGACTGGCGGCGGCATCGCGGATCGATGCGCAGACGCCGACGTAGCGCGCGGTGAAATGCTTGGGGCCGGCAAGAGCCTCGGACACCAGCCCGCCATGCTCGATCAGCGGCGGCCGCAGGTGCATCCGTTCGAGCGCGGGGTAGATGTCAGCGACGTTCTGGCACGACACGACGATGTCATAGGCGGGCAGCTTGCTCGCCAGATACGCCACCGTCTCGTCAAACCCGAGCGCATAGGGCGTGCGGTCGACCGGTACGCCGATCGCCTCGAGTTGTGCATGCGTCTGCTCGGGCATGCCGGGCTTGCGGAAGCAGGCAACGACTTCGATCCTGTACCGCGTAGGGTCGAGCGCCTGCGCGAGCAGTCGCACCTCGGTCTCCTCGCCGCCCACGACGAGCCAGGCGAAGACGAACAGGATGCGGATCGGTCGGGTGTCGGCAGTCAGGTCGGTGCTCAATCGCCGACCTTGAAGACGATCTGGAGGAATTCGGGCCGTTCGCCGACCAGTTTTGCGATGAACGCGGGCGCGTCGTCATACGGGACGACATGCGTGATGAGCTGCGCGCGGATCTCGGGACCTCGTGCCAGCAGCAGCTTGAGCGTCTCGTTGGCGAGGCGGCGGCGATCCCATTGGAAGCCGAGCCCGCGCGGGACTCGGTTGATCTGTGCGCAGCGCAGGTTGAGCCCGTTGTGGTGAAACTCCTCGCCGAGCCGCAAGCGGTCCGAACCGCCCTGGTAGAAGGCAAGGTCGATCACCGTACCTTGTGGTCTCAGCGCGCGCATTGCTGCGTGCAGGCTGGCGGCGTCCGCGCGGGTCTGGAACACGACGTCCGCGCCGCGGTCATCGCCGCCGTGGAGCCAGCGCGCCTTGGCATAGGCCCAGGCCTGGTCCTCGGTCATCGCGGTGATGCCGAGGCATTCGGCGCGCAGGCGGCGGAACGGCGAGGGATCGGCGATCACGACCTCGCTAGCACCGGCGGCCTGTGCGAACAGCGCGGTGAGCATGCCGACGATGCCAGCGCCGATCACCAATGCCGGGCGGCCGCGTATGCCGTCGCCCAGGTTGACGACATTGGGACCGAGCAGCTCGACATCGGCATGCAGGATGCCGTTGGCGGCGATCGGACCCATCTGGCCGATATAGATGCCGAGGATCGGATCGAGCTCGGGCGGAAGCTTGGTCAGAATGTCGTTGAAGGGATCCGCGGTGTGGCCGGTCTTGTGCCCGAACACGGCACCGACAACGTCGCCGTTCGCGAAATCGTCGACGCGGCTGTCGCTGACGCGCGCGCTTTCCATGTAGCCGAGGAACGGTACCGGATAGTGCGCGCTCGCCTCGCCGGGGACGAACACGCCGCGTCCCACATCCCAGCGCGAATGGAGATACGGGTTGCTGTTCTTGACGAAGGTCAGTTCGGTGCCGGCGGAAAACCCGGTGTAGAGCAGGTCGAGCCGGACCTGACCGTTCTCCGGCGGGGCTTCGTCATAGCCGAAGAAATAGGCCTGGCCCGGGCGTTCGACGCCGAGCGAGCGCACATGGCGCCACTCAGACATGGACCACCTCGCGCTCGCGCACGTCGATCGCACGACCTTCGCTTGCTGAGCGTTCGATCGCCAGCGCCAGTCGCAGCGTCTCAAGTGCGGCGGGGTAGGGGCAGCGGATCCTGTTCTCGCCGCCCCGAACCGCGTCGATAAAATCGCGATCCTCCAGCACGACCGGATCGCTGCCGGTACCGCGCACCGGGCGACCGCGGCCAATGTCGATCATCACGTCACGATCCGTCAGTTCGATCGCCAATCCTTCGCCAAAAAGGTGGAGGCCGACGCGGTGGTTCCAGTTGAGGAGGCATGTCGAGGCGAAGTTGGCGATCGCGCCGCTCGCGAAGGTCAGCATCGCGGTGCTCGTCGTCGCGACGTCGAGGCCGGGGAAGGCGGCACGGTCGACATGCCCCGACTGGCCGTAGACGCGCACCACGTCGCCAACGAGATAGCGCGCAAGGTCGACCAGATGCGTCGTCTGTTCGAGCATCTGTCCGCCCGACGCGTCCTTCTTCCACCACCAGCGCGGCGGCGGCGTGGAATCGAGCCAATAGCCCGACAGCAGGCGCGCGGGTGTTGCCGACAGCAGCGCCTTCACCTCATCCACGGTATCGAGGTAGCGCCAGTGATAGCCGACCGCGGTGATCAGGCCGAGCCGGTCGACCGACGCCGCGACATCCTGTGCGGTACCAAGATCGATCGCGACCGGCTTTTCGACAAAGAACGGCAGCTGATGTTCGATCGCGAGCCGCTCGGGTTCGCCGTGCGCGAAGGGCGGCACGCAGATGTAGAGCGCGTCGAGCTCGACCGTCGCCAGCATCGCTGCGGCATCGTCGAACGCGCGCGCGCCGAACCGTGCGGCTGCCTCGGTCGCGCGCGCCATGTCGACATCCGCGACCGCGACGATCGCGACGTCGTCGAACTGCTCCAGCACGCCAAAGTGGCGATGGGCGATACCGCCCGCGCCGATAAACCCGATCCGTGTACGCTCCACGCCGTCTCCTTGCGTCTTGTCCTTGGTTTCGTCCTGCACCGCGGCATACACCGCGCGCGTGTCGGCGATCATCCGCGTCGCCGAGAACAGCGATTGCTGGCGCTCGACCGCGGCAGCGCCCATCGCGCGCAGCCCGTCGCAATCGCCGAGCAGCGCGATCGCCGCGTCGGCGAACCGCACCGGGTGGGCGCCGGCAAGACGACCAGTGACGCCGTCCTCGATCGCCTCGGCATTGCCCGGCGCGTCGGTCGCGAGAACCGGGAGGCCTGCCGCCATCGCTTCGAGCGCGACCAGCGGCAGCCCTTCGAATGCGGAGGGCAGCACGAGCAGGTCGGCGAGCGTCATGAGGTCGGCGACGTCATGCCGGTTGCCGAGCATGCGGACGGTACCCGCAAGCCGCATGCCGGCGATGGCGCGCGCGATCGGCGTGAGCAGCGGGCCGTCGCCAGCGAGCAGAACGATCAGATCGGGATGCGCCGCGCGGATCGCCGGCAGCGAGTCGAGCAGGAGCGCATGGCCCTTTTGCTCGGCGAACCGCGCGACCATGAGCAGCACCCGCGCATCGCCGACCCCCCACTCCCCGCGCAACGCATCGCGCGATCGCGACGGCCTGTGCGCGTCGACACCGTTGTGGATCGTCTCGACTAGGGCCGGGTTGATCCCTGCCAGGCGGTGCGTTTCGCCGACCGCGTCCGAAACGCAAATGAGCCGCGCGACCGCTCCGGACGTGTCGCGGTGCTCGTCGCACTGGGCCGGGTCGGTCAGCAAATAGGGCAGATGCTCGGTGCGGATGACCGGGACCCCGGCAGCGTGCGCGGCGCGGACGGCGGCATGACCTTCCCAACCGATGCCGGCGTGGACATGGACGATGTCGGGCGCCGTCCGGCCGAACCACCGGGTCAATTCCGAACCGTCGCCGAGCGCCTTCACCGCATAGCCCTTGGCAGCGGCGTGCTCGAGCAACCCGGTACCTGGCCGCGCGGCGATCACCACCTCGTCGGCGTCGAGGCCCTCGGCAAGCGTCATCATGTGAGCGCCAACGCCAGACGGGGCAAGGCTGTCGGTCAGCAAGCAGATACGGGTCATTCAGCAGCCAGTACGGAAGATTGGGAAACGGCAGACTTGGCGACCATCCGACGATAGGTCGCGAGCGCCTGACCGACGACCTGGTCCATGTTGTAATAGCGATACGTGGCGAGGCGGCCGACGAACGTCACGCCCTCTTCCGCATCGGCCAGCGCCTCATAGCGTTTGAACAGCGCCTGGTTCTCCGGTCGGGGGATCGGATAGTAAGGATCACCCTCCGCGCTCGGAAATTCGTAGCTGATGCTCGTCTTCGCGTGGAGCTGGCCCGTCAAATGCTTGTATTCGGTGATCCGCGTCTGCGGCACCGCCTCGTCGGGATAGTTGACGACCGCGACCGGCTGGAACTGCACGACGTCGTGCGTTTCATGGCGGAACTGGAGGCTGCGATAGGGCAGCTTGCCGAACCGGAAATCGAAATACTCGTCGATCGGACCCGTGAAGACGATGTGGTCGACATCGACACGGTCGATCACGTCGCGGTACTCGACGCCGAGGTCGAGCGTGATCCCGGGGTGATCGAGCATCGCTTCGAACATCCGCGTATACCCGTTCGCCGGCATCGCCTGGAACGTATCCGTGAAATAGCGGTCGTCGGTCGAGGTGCGGGTCGGCACCCGCGCGGTGACGGTGCGGTCGAGCTCGGAGGGGTCGAGGCCCCATTGTTTCCGCGTATAACCGCGAAAGAACGTCTCGTAGAGATCGCGCCCCACCGCGGCGACGACGACGTCCTCGGATGTGCGAATGGCCTCGACCGACTCCGCCCGGCTGGCCAGGAAGGCCGCAGCCGCGGCGTCGTCTTCGAGCGACAGGCCGTAGAGTTCGTTCAGCGTGGTCCGGTTGATCGGCATCGGCACCATCTTCTCGTCGACGCTGGCGAGCACGCGGTGTTCATAGGGACGCCAGTCGGTGAAGCGCGACAGATACTCGAACACGTCGGCGGAATTGGTGTGGAAGATGTGGGGGCCGTAGCGATGGATCAGCACGCCGGCCTCGTCATGCTCGTCATACGCGTTGCCGCCGATATGCGGGCGTCGATCGACCACCAGCACGCGTTGCCCGCTATCGCGTGCAAGCCGCTCCGCCAGCACCGCGCCGGCAAAGCCCGCGCCGACGATCAGCGTGTCGTAGCGTTCACGGTTCGGCGTAGAGGTCCTGACGCGCAGGACGCGGTCGATTTCGTTTGTCATAGCCACCTGCGTTCGGTCCCAGGATTGCGTCGCGAGCAGGCGATCCGCCTCGTCGCGCCACGCGCCGTCACGCGGGAAGCCCAATGCGGCTTCGCAGGCGGTAACGAACGCGCTTGGATCGGCGGCGATCGCCACTGCTTTTGCGTCACCGTAATGCCGAATGACGTCGACGATCGGCGTCGAGACGACGGGCAGGCCGCCGGCGAGATATTCCGGCGTCTTGGTCGGACTGATGAAGCGCGTCGCGGCATTGATCGCGAACGGCATCAGCGCGACGTCCCACCCCGACAGATACGCGGGAAGATCACCATAGCCGCGCGACCCGAGCCAGTGGATGTTGGCGCGGCGTGGCAGGTGCGCGGGCTCGATCTTCACGACCGGGCCGATCATCACCAGCGACCAATTGGGCCGCGCGGCGGCGATCGCGTCGATCAGCGCGAGATCGATCCGTTCGTCGATCACGCCGAAGAAGCCGAGCTTCGGACCGGAGATGCGCCGCTGATCGTCGGGCTCGGCATTACCGTTGCGGGCCTGCGCGAAATGGGCGACGTCGACGGCGGATGGGAAAGCGTGAACATCGCGGTGACGGCCGCGCTTCGCTTCGTACAGGCTGTAACCGCCGGTGAAAACGAGATCGGCACGCGACAGCAACCGTGCCTCGCGCTCGAGCAACGCCGGGTCGGCGAAGGCGAAGGCGGACAGTTCGTCCATGCAATCATAGACGACCGCAGCGGCCGCCACGTGCTCGGCGAACGCGAACATCATCGGCGTGTAGAACCAGAGCAGCGGCTTGGTCGGAATGCTCGTCGCCACCAGCATGTCGAGCAGTTCGCGCAGCCCCGCTTCGACCTGTTCGCCGGTCCACCAATGCGGCAGGCGCGGCCGCAACGCGATCACGCCGTCGGCGGTAAAGGGATGGTATTCGAGAAACGGCAGCGGGTGATCGCACGGGATATGCTCTTCCCAGACGAACACCGTCCGGTTCTGTGCAAACCGCTTCATCAGATGCTGGGGGCGCTGCGTGACGAAGTCCCAGCGGAGGTGCGAGAAACAGATCAGCGGCGGCTGGGTCGGCCTTGGGGGCGCAGTGTCCAAATTCGGACGGCTATTAGTAGGTCCGATGCCGTGCACGCTGTTCCAATCCGCAAAGCCGCGACCATTCGCGTTGGGGCTCGAATTTAAGGCGACTCGCGAAGGCTCGCCACGCAAATGTAGTTGCTTTGCATCATGTATTTGCTGGATAATCATGCCAAGCCGCCCAACGCTTTGCGGCCAAGCCCAGCACGCCAGAACGGTGTCGCGGGGGGCAAACCGTGCCGCATTTGCGCGCATGGCAAGGATCGCATCGGCAAACCCAGTCGCCGAAGCCGTCATCCCGGTCTCTGGCAGGATGAACTGCACGCCGCAGCGTAGATCCGCGTTCGCAAGCACCGGCAGGCCGGCTAGCATATACTCGGTCAGGATCGCGGGGGCACCGTCGTCGACTCCGCAAACCACGCCGAACTTGGCGCGGTTCATGAGCCGGTTCACTTCGTCGATGGAGACGCCCGGTGGCCCGACGAACTCGATCGACAAATCCTGTTCGGCAGCGCGTCTGCGCAACGCGTCGCCGTCCTCGCCATAACCGAACACGCACAGCGCGCGCACGTCCCGCGGCAGCTGTGCCAACGCGTCGAACAGGATGTCGTGGCGCTTATACGGTTGCGCGGCGGCAACGTAGATCAGGTCGACGTCCTTCGGCGTGCCGAGCGGGCGAAACTGATCGATCGCCGCGAACTCGGGACCGATCGGCATGATGGCGGTGCGCATACCGGGATGGCGCGCCTCGACCTCGTCGGACTGCCATTGCGCGCCGGTCACGACGAGATCGAACGATGCGCTGACCTCTGGCGGTACGCGCAGCGCAGGCGCGTCGATCGAATTGTAGAGGATCACGCTATTGGCGCAGGCCGCTAGTATCTCGGGCACGACGCCGAGACCGAGGACGACCAGAATGTGCGGCGCGCCGAACCTTTCGACGAAACCGATCATTTCAGCCGAGGAGAAAGGAGCGTGTTCGCCGTCCAGCCGAAACGCGCGCCGCGCCAGGACCGGATTGTCACGGCGAAACGGGGGTTCGCCGTCTCCCGCCCAATGATGCCATATCTCGGCCTGGTCGACGATGCCGGCGGCAATAAGCGCGAGCGGCAGCCGTTCCAGATAGCCGCCGTTCACGTCGACTGGCGCGCCATCGCCTGTCCATGGCTGCGTTGCCGGGTCGAGCGCGTGTGCGGGCAGGTTGCGGCCGGGTTCGTGTCGTTCGCCGCGGACGCCTTCCACCCAGTCGCTGATGACCACTACCGACCGTCGATCCGTCAACCGCGTCGCCATGGTCGTCTCCCCTTATTGGCCGCACGGCTCCTGCAACCGGCGTCATCGGGGAATGTTCCGGCCGCACGGTCTTTCTCGATCTGCATCAGTCGGTTCGATGCGTTTCGGGTGGGACAATTCCGAGGATGGAGCGTTGGGAGGCTATCGCACTCTGCCGACGCTGCTCGAACGCCGCGCTCCCTTGGGGCCTCGCGATTTCGGCAAGTGGACGCACGACTTCAGATCCGGGAATCCTCATGCACATCAAAGCCATTCTTTTCGATATCGACGGCACATTGGTCGATACCAACGACATGCATGTCCTTGCTTGGGAGGAGGCGTTCGCGGAGATCGGTGCGCCGTTCGACCGGCAGCTGATCCACGACCAGATCGGCAAGGGTACGGACATGCTCGTACCGACACTGTTGCCCGATGCCGACGAAGATCAGCAGGAGCAGCTGGGCGACCGGCACGGCGCGATCTTCAAGGCGAAATACCTCGAGACGGCCAAGCCGTTCGCGAAGGCGCACGAGCTGTTGGCGCATGCTCATGGTCTTGGCCAAAAGGTTGTCCTGGCATCCTCGGCATCGGGCCCCGAACTCGATCATTATATCGATCTGCTGGATGTGCGCGACCTGATCGCGGTGACGACCAGCGGCGACGATGTCGCGAAGACCAAGCCTGCGCCGGACATCTTCGCGACCGCGCTCAAGAAGCTGCCGGGGATCGAGCCCGGCGACGTGATCGTCGTCGGCGACACGCCCTATGATATCGAGGCGGCGGCCAAATGCGGGATTGCCACGGTCGCCGTTCGGTCGGGCAAGTTCGACGACGCGCAATTGCAGGCGGCGGGCGCTACAGCGATCTATGACGACGTCGCGGCGCTGCTTGCCGGCTACGCCACCTCGCCGCTCGGACGCTGATAGCGATGGGCATTACCCTGAAACCCCTGCGCGACCAGGTCATCGTCGTCACTGGCGCGACCAGCGGGAACGGTCTCGCAATCGTCGAGGACGCGGTGTGGCGAGGCGCTGCCGTCGTCGCGACGGCACGCAACGGCACGGCGTTGGAGGCGTTGCGGGATCGCTTGTCGGCTGATGGGGGGCGGATCGCGATCTGCGTCGCCGACGTCAGCGACATGGCCGCGGTCGAGTGCGTCGCCGCAGTCGCGGTCGAGGCGTTCGGCGGGTTCGACAGCTGGGTCAACAACGCCGGCGCCGGAACCTATGGTACGCTCGACCAGGTACCGGTCGCCGACCACCGCCGCGTGTTCGACGTCAATTACTTCGGCGTGCTGCACGGATCGCTGGTCGCGGCGCGACATCTGCGCAGCCGAGGACGTGGGGGCGCGATCATCAATGTCGGGTCGATCCTGAGCGACCGCGCAATCGTCGAGCAGGGTCCGTATTGCGCGACAAAGCATGCCATCCAGGCGCTGACCGATACGTTGCGGATGGAATTGGAGCGGGAGAAGGCCGGCATATCGGTAACGCTGATCAAGCCCGGCGCGATCGACACGCCGTTTCCCGAGCATGCGCGCAACTTCATGGATCAGCCGCCTCGCCTGCCGCCGCCGCTCTACGCGCCGTCGGTTGTCGCCGACGCGGTGCTGTTCGCGTGCGAGACACCGCGTCGGACGCTGTATGCCGGGGGCGGGGGCGTCGTGGCGTCGCTCCTGTCGCGCGCGGCGCCACGGCTAAGCGATCGGATCATGGAACTGGTCGGTGCGGCCGCGCAGCAGAAGCCGGGCGATGCGGGCGACCCTGCGCGCCGCGACAATCTCTACGCCCCGCGCGCCGATGCGTTGCGAGGGAGCCAGGACGTCCACGCGCGCACATCGAGCACGGTGTTGCAGGCCCAGAAGATCAATCCCGCCTTCGTCGCGCTTGGCCTATTGGGTGCCGGGATCGCGGTTGTGCTTGGCCGATCTCATGCAAATCGCGGGTAGCGCTCCGCGGCCCATGCCGATCGATCGCTCAGGTCTCTGCGAGGCCGGGTTTGGCAGGGTCGACCTCGACGCTGTGGTCGCGGGGTTCGTAACGGACGGTCCATTGCGGATAGCCGCCCGGCGCCAGGACGATGTCCGGCAGCCCAACCGGGTCGTTGCCCGTCTCGACCCAGCCCGCGCCATGGCAAGTATCGCAGACGACGCGTTTGCAGCGGAAGCTGACCAGGTCGATCTCGGTGTTCCACTGGCCGCGGCCGCGGCAGACCGGGCACTGGGCATCCAGACTGCCGTTACGAGGTTGGAGCGAAACGATATCGAACGCGTGCGGACTGTCGGGGCCGTCGCAATAGACGATGTTACTGGCATGAGGCATGAATTTTTCCTCCCTGTGATCGGCGCGAAACGCAAGGCCGCCGCGATCGGCTGCGAATACCCGACGGTAATTTTCACATGAAAGGAGCGGCGGCATGCCGATAGTTGGAACTCGAGTCGACGAGACTGGCACGTTGCTGCGGGACGGCGGGGCATTTTACCTGCGACGCGATCTGGGTGGCCGCTACGAACTCGAGCTGCACCGTACGCCGGTGGATCTGGTCGAGAAACGCGTTCGCTTGATCGGCACGATCGTCGGCCCCGATCTCGTCAATGCCGATGGTGTCGCTCCGGCCTGAGCAGCGAAATCTTGGGGGGGCGCGTCAACGCCCCCCCGGTCTTACTTACCCAGCGCTGGCGACCAGTGCAGGCGTTTGTTGGTGCTGAACCACGCGCCACTCTTCGTGCGACAATCGACGCATCGTGGTCGTGCAATAGGCGGTATAGCCGGTCGAATCGTCACGGCTGGCTTCGGCCTTGTAGGCGATCGCGATCAGCCCCTCTTGCGGGCGCATGATCTGGCGTTCGGTGAACGTGACCGACGACCAGCGCGGCGTCTCGCTCACGGCTTCGATTGCTTGGACACCTGTCAGGACAAAGGGCTGTTCCGGCAGGACCATCACGCATTCGTCGTCGATGAGCGTGCGGTAATGCTCTGCATCCCCCGTCCACAGGCTTTCCTCAAAATCCCAGACCCGATTGTCGTCCATACTGTTTCTCCTGTTCCGGCTAACGAGCGCGGCACGGAGCGGATCGTTCCTCTCCATCGATCGGAACGCTGTCTTTTAGGGTCTGGAGCATCTTATGTTGCCTGTCCCGACCGTCTGGCGACCGCGTTCGATTGCCTTGATGGAGATTGCAAAGTTTAGCGGTATTCACGTCCATCAGTATCGTGATCGTCCGAACAAGCTAAGGACGTAGAGACGATCAGCTTGCCATCGAAAGCGCACGACTTTGACCTCCGCCGGACGGCATATCGCCATCATCACGCCGCCGACTGCCGGGCATATCAACCCGCTTGTCGCGCTGGGTAGCGCGCTCGCCGCCACGGGATCGCGGGTGACTCTGGTGCATATGGCGGAGGTCGCGCCGCTGGTACCGCCGTCCGCGGTCGGGTTCGCCGCGCTTGAGCATCCGAACGACCGCGAGGGGGGACTGGCGGCGCATTACCGCAAGCTGGCGCGCCCGTCGGGTTTCGTCGGGCTGCCCCAGATGATCCGCAGTACCGCCGCGATGACCGGGCTGCTTCTCGACGCGTTGCCGGCGGCATTGCGCCGATTGGAGGTCGACGCGGTGATCGCGGATTCCGTCGAACCTGCCGGCGCGTTGGTGGCCCGCCATCTCGACCTGCCGTTCGTGACTGCCGTGACCGGGCTGCCGATGCTGCGCGAACCGAGCGTACCGCCGCCGTTTCTCGGCTGGGGGTATCGCCCCGACGCGATCGGGCGCAACCGCAACACGGGCGGCTATGCCGTCAGCGACTTGCTCATGCGGCCGATCACCCGGATGGTTGCGGGCTATGCGCGTCGCTGGAGCCTCGATCCCGATCCACGGTATCAATGGTCGGACCGGCTACAGATCGCGCAATGTCCGGCCGAACTCGATTTTCCGCGGACTGCGCTCCCGCCGGGCTTCCACTACGGTGCGCCGTGGCGGCTGCCCGAGCCGCGCGATCCGCGTCCGCTCGAAAACGACGGCCGGCCACTGATTTTTTGTTCGCTGGGATCGTTGCAGGGTGCCAGACGATCGCTGTTCGCCGCGATGACGCATGCGTGCTCGGTGGTCGGCGCGCGTGCGGTCGTGGCGCATGGCGGTGGGCTCACCGACGAAGAGGCGGCGTCCTTGCCGGGCGACCCGCTGGTCCGCGCGTTCTGGTCGCAAACGGAGACCCTGCCGCGCTGCGCCGCGGCGATCCTGCACGGCGGGTTCAACACCGTCCTCGATGCATTGGCGGCGGGGGTGCCGATCATCGCCATACCCCTGGCGTTCGAACAGCCTGCGACCGCCGCGCGCTTGAAGCACGTGGGCGCGGCGCGCGTGCTGACGTGTGCGCAGGTCGGCGACGGAGCACTTGCACCCGCGCTCAGGGCCGTGCTGGACGATCCGCGATACCGCCAGGCGGCCCAGGCGCTCGGCGCTGCGATGCAGGGGGCAGGGGGCGCGACCGAAGCGGCGGCGCTCGTCGACGACGCATTCCGCGCGGACCTCGATTTCAGGCCGGTACGACAGCTAGAACCCGACTGGACGGCTGCGTACGCCGCGTGAACCGACCGGCGGCGAGGATCGCCGGCGGCGCAAGCAGCAGCCCCATGATCACGTCGACGCCGTAATGGCCCCCGAAAACCGGCGTCGCCACGATCGTCAGTATCGCCCAGGCGCCACCCGGTACGGCCAGCCGTGGCACTGACCACAACGCCCAGATGAAGATCGCTGCCAGCGTCGCGTGGAAACTGGGGAAGCTGACGATCCCCATCAGCATCGTCAGGTCGAGGACATGCAGCGATCCATCGCGCAGTCCGGTGATCAGGTCCCGTTCGAGCCAGGCGATCGAAGGCCACAGATGCCGGTAATGGAAAGGATCGAAGAGATTGCCCATTGCCGGGACGACGCCCGAAATCAGGATCGTGACGAACCCCGACAGGATCGCCGCGCAGACCATCGTCCGCAAGGTTTCGAACCGGGACGTGCCGCTCAGGACCACGATGACGACGATCATCTGCAACGTGAGGCTGTGATAGGCGAGGCCCAACACCCAGATCACCGGCGGAAATCGGTCGAGCACTAGCAGCACGAGGGGCCAATCGAACCCGAGCGCGCGATCCGCCGCTGCTAACCGGCTATCCCATAGGTCTCCTGCATGCGCCGCGAGCGCATAGGCAAGCACTACGCCGAGCACCGTAAAGATGGTCATCTGCAAAAACGCCGTCGCGCCCGCGGCCAATCGCGGCTTCCCAGCGTGCTTGCCGATATACGCCGCGATCGAGAGCAGAAGCAGGCTTGCGACGGCGGGCATCGCGCGGGGCGGGTCGAGCGCGAAGGAATGCTGGTTCTGTGCGATCAGGAAACTGGCTAGCATGCCTGCGATCAGCGCCCAGGACGGCATGTCCGGATCGTCGATCCGCGGGATTGGAACTGTCATCGCGGTCGAACGCATTATGACGGCATGCGGTGCCACGGTCGCGGTCGCTTCCTGCTTGCGTGATCGGATTTGCGGTTTCGCCGACTGGATTCAACGCGTTGCCGACAGGCTGGCGCAAAGCTTCGGGCGACCTCGGCGCAGATCCAGCCGATATTTTATGAGCGCTGCCCTCGCAACGGGGCCCCGTAAAGCGTATGTACGCCACATGCTGAAGACGTTGCGTTCCTTCCCCACCAGCCGCGAAGGTCGGACCTGATGTCCTGGCTAGAAAAGCTTGCGATCGTCGTTCTGATGGTCCTGTTCATGGAATGCTTCGCCTGGGCGGCGCATCGCTACATCATGCATGGCTGGGGCTGGGGCTGGCACAAGTCGCACCACGAGGATCAGGATGGCTGGTTCGAGAAGAACGACCTGTATGCCATCGTCTTCGCGATCGTGCCGATCGTCCTGTTCATCGTCGGCCTGTGGTGGGAGCCGCTCTGGTGGGCGGCGCTCGGGATCACGGTGTACGGCGGCATTTACGCATTCGTGCACGACATGCTGGTCCACCAGCGCGGCGGGTTCCGCTGGGTCCCCAAGCAGGGATATTTCAAGCGGTTGTTGCAGGCGCACCGGCTGCATCATGCGGTCGAGGGCAAGGACGGGACCGTCAGCCACGGCTTTTTGTTTGCGCGGAAGCCGGCGGTGCTGAAGGCGCAATTGCGCGCCAACGCCGATCCGCAACGCCGATCTGCGCGCCGCGCCGACGTCGTCGCGACGCCGTCGACAGCGGACCAGTGACGGCAGTGGTTGCGATGTCCGCCGACGCCGCCCAGCGCCAGACCCGTATCGGCGTGTCGCTGGCTGCCGCGATCGTCTTGGCTTGGCTGGCGATCCACATCACCGGCATCTTCTTCTGGCAGTGGAGCCTCGCCGCGATCCCGATCGCGGCGGTAATGGTGCTCGTCCAGACATGGCTCAGCACCGGGCTGTTCATCGTCGCGCATGATTCGATGCATGGTGCACTGTCGCCCGGCCATCCACGGTTGAACCGGGTTCTCGGCGCGACGTGTCTGTCGCTCTATGCCTGCCTGTCCTATGCCGCGCTCCTGCCGCAGCATCATCTTCATCACAAGCAGACGGGCATGGCGGGCGATCCCGATTTCCACGGTGGCGATCCGAGCTTGATCGGCTGGTTCGGCCAGTTCTTCCGCACCTATTATTCGCACGGCCAGATCGTCCGCATTACTCTGGTCGCGCTCGTCTACACGCTGCTGCTCGGGGCACCGCTCGGCAATATCGTGGTATTCTGGGCGCTGCCGGCTCTTGGTGCGGTGGCGCAGCTGTTCGTGTTCGGCACCTGGTTGCCACACCGCGAGCGCGACGAGCCCTTTGCCGACGATCACCGCGCGCACAGCATCACGATCGGCGCGACCGCCTCGCTGCTCACGTGCTTTCACTTTGGCGGTTTTCACCACGAACACCATCTGTCGCCCGGCACGCCGTGGTGGGGCCTCCCGGCACGTCGTCGCGCCATCGCCGAGAACGCTGCCCCCGAGCGGTCGTCGACCGCGGCGCGTCGCGCGAGTGCGGGGTCCTAGCGATACCGCCGCGCTGTTCGGTCAAAGCGTGGCGTAGCCCGATCGGCGTGCTAGGGCCGGTGCCATGTCGAACACGCGAAGCAACACCGGTACCGTCGATATCGACGGCGTCAGATACGACTGGCAACTCCAGCGCGAGCCCCAATGGTCGGATGCCGACGGCTGGAAAGGCATGACGATTTCCCTGTTGCAGCGGGACGCGCAACGCGAGGCGGTACTGGAATTTCCGCCGCCCAAGCGCCTGTTGAAAGGGTTGCCGCGCGGGCGTCTTCAGATCGACGACGCAACGGTCTCGCGCGGCGTGCGCGCCGCATTGGTCGCAGGGTGGGAGCCGATGTCACGCGGCCGGCCGATGGTGTTCACGGTCGACGCCGAGGGACACTGAGGCATGGGCCTCCGCCGCACCCCTATCTCCCGATCGGCCTAGAGGCACACGAGGCTATGCATAGCCAGACTGACGTGGAGACCCTCTTGCTTGGACCGGTCCTGGCGGAGCGTGCGTGCGGCGATTGCACAGCGTGCTGCACGATACTCACCGTCGATACGCCTGATTTCAAGAAGCCAGCGGGAACCCCCTGCGTGAACCTGTGCGCTGCCGGCTGTGGTATCCACGACGTGCGTCCGCCTATCTGCCGGACCTGGTTCTGTGCGTGGCGGCGGGTCGCAGCGATGCCGGAGGGGACCCGGCCCGATCTGTCCGGTCTTCTCGTATCGATCAACTTCGTGCACGCGCCGCAAAATTGCTTCGAGGGTGTCTCGATCCATGTCCGCGTGCTGCCCGGCAGCGACGCGATACGAAACGGTATGGCCGCCGCCGTCCTCGACAGCTTGTGCGATCAACTGGTTCCGGTCTGGTTTAGCGACGGATCGAAGAAGATGCTGTTGCATCCCGAGGACGATGTTGCCCGCCTCGTCATCTCGGGCGATCCCGCCCCCGCGCATTTGCAGGACGAGGTCAGCGCTTGGCGGACTCGCTACGGCGTATTCGCCTCGGACAGCTAGGGGCTCGTTGCGCCGACCCAGGCTGCGCGCGCGAACCTCGGCTTTGCTTTGTCGCTAGCGGCGCCGAGACGTAGACTCGCGCGGTGTCAGTAACGCGGGCACCGTCACCGGTGTCGTTGTCTTCGGTTCGGCGGAGAGGTCGGCAATGATCAGGTTGACCGCGCGTGCGGTGACGGCCGCGATCGGCTGGACGATGGCGGTGAGCGACGGATGCGCCAAGCGGATGATCGGGGTGTCGTCGAAACTGATCAGCGACAGGTCATCGGGGACCGCAAGGCCCCGCTCGCGCGCCAGTTCGAGCGTCGCCAGCGTCATCTGATCGTTGCTCGCGATGATCGCCGTCGGCGGGTCATGCAGCGACAGGAGGTGCGCGGCGGCGGCGCGGCCGGAAGCGTGGCTGAAATCGCCGAGCGCAAGCAGGTCTTCGGTCGCCAGCCCCGCCGCGGCCATCGCCCCGCGCCAGCCATCGACTCGCCACGCGCTCAGTTCATACTCGGCAGGGCCGGCGATGAAGCCGATTCGTGTGTGACCCAGTTCGGCCAGATGTTCTGTCGCGATCGTTGCCGCCCGCGTGTCGTCCATGATCAGACGGATGCCGGGTCCTTCGGTCAGCGAGCCGATCCGCGCGAAGCTGATCCCCTGCGCCTCGAGCAGGTTGATGATCAGCGGATTGCCCGAATGCGGCGGCGTCAGGATCACGCCGTCGGGCTGCAACGCGGCGATCGCCGCCATCAGCTCGCGCTCGATATGGTCGCTATGCGTATCGACCAGCTCGACGATCAGGCGATAGCCATGCTCGGCACACGTCAGCATCCCGCCCAGCATCATCTGGTCGAACCAGTCGGTGCCCTGCCGCGCGCGCCAGTCGGCGATCGTCCGCTCGCGGTCGTTGAGCGCAAGGATCAGGTAGGAGCGCGAGCCCCCCATCCGCTGCGCCGCGATCGACGGGACATAGCCGAGCTTGTCGATCGACGCCTGGACGCGGGCCATCATCTCGGGCCGGACGCCCGTTTCCTTGTTCACCACGCGGCTGACGGTCTGGAGCGAAACGCCCGCATCCGCCGCGACATGCTTGATCGTCACCGCCTGACGTCGTCTTGCCATCCTGATCAGCTCAGGCTGCGACGGGGCGGGCTGGTGCGCAGTAGCGCGATACATAGGCGGCATGCTCGGGCAGCCCCGCGACGGTCGCGTTGGTATTCTCGCGCAAGCCCCCCAGCAGCCTCGCCAGCTCCTCGTCGCGCAGCTTGGTCGCGATCGGGTGATAGCTTTGCGGCACGATCCCCTGGCCGAGCATAACCTGCACCCAGCTATTCTCCGCGAACAGCTCCTCGTTCTTGCGGAACACGCGGCCGGTTTCGCGGAAAAGCTCGATCTTCTGTTCGAGCGACTCCGGGATCGGCATCGCCGCGCAGTGCCGCCAGAACGCGCTGTCTCGGCGCTCGGTCGCCTTGTAGTGCAGGATCAGGAAATCGCGGATCTGCAGCATGTCGGTATGCTGCTGGTCGTTGAACTCGGCGACGTCGCGCGGACTGACCGCGCCCGACGGGAACAGCCGCAGCAACCGCAGCACCGCGCGCTGGATTAGGTGGATGCTGGTCGATTCCAGCGGCTCCATGAACCCGCCCGACAGGCCGATCGCAATGCAGTTGCGATGCCATTGCTGGCGCCGCGCCCCCGTGACGAAGCGGATGATGTTCGGTTCGGTGAGCGTCTTGCCCTCGATATTGCCGAGCAGCCGGTCGAGCGCGGCATCGCGGTCGAGATAGCGGCTGCAATAGACCAGGCCGTTGCCCGTGCGATGCTGGAGCGGAATCCGCCATTGCCACCCCGCATCGTGCGCCATCGCTCGGGTATAGGGGAGGGCCGAGCGCACGCTCTCGGTCTGGATCGCGATGGCGGAATCGCATGGCAGGTAATGCGTCCAGTCGTCGAACCCGGCGTGCAGCGCGCCTTCGATCAGCAGGGCGCGAAAGCCGGTGCAGTCTAGGAACAGGTCGCCCTCGATTCGCACACCGGACTCGAGCACCAAAGCTGCGATATCGCCACTCTCGCCGTTGAGCTCGACCTGCGCGATCTTGCCCTCGAGGCGGCGCGTGCCGTCGGCTTCGGCCATCCCGCGCAGATATTTCGCGTAGCGCGTCGAATCGAGCTGATACGCATAGTTCATCCGCTCGTCGGGCAGATGCGCGAACTTGCCCTGCAATGCGGCGCGCAGTTCGAGGCAGTAATCGTCGTACGGCTGGTCATGGCCCTTGGTCAGGCCGTGCAGCCAGAAGTGCTGGAAGCCGGCGGACCAGTGATCCTTGCCGGTGATCCCGAACGAATGGAAATAGCTTTCGCCGCGCGTCTTCCAGTCGTCGAACAGGATGCCGAGTTTGAACGTCGCCTGCGTCTCGCGCATGAATTCGGCTTCGTTGATCCCTAACAGCCGGTTGAACGTTATCATTGGCGGGATCGTCGATTCGCCGACGCCGACGGTGCCGATCGCGTCGGACTCCACGAGCGTGAGATCGATCGTGTTGCCCATCGTGCGGGCGATCGCCGCGGCGGCCATCCAGCCTGCGGTGCCGCCGCCGGCGATCACGACGCGGCGAATAGGGGTGTCTGTCATCGGCTGAGGGCTCTCAGGAGGAAGGCACGGAGGCGGCCCGCGCTGTCGGGGGTCAGCGGCACGAGCACGCCGCGCGCGGCTTCGGGAATATGCTCGACGACCTCGAGGCCGTTCGAAAAGACGTAATGGTCGAACATATCGCGCCAATGCTGCTTCTCGTCGGCGGGCAGGTCGCGGATCGCCAGCATCGCGTGGTTGAGCGCGTCCTGCGGCTGGCCGAGCCAGCGCGGGCTTTCGCGCCACCAGTAATTCACCAGCACGTTGAAGTCGGACAGCCCCTCGACATGATGCCACCACATCGCCGGGATGTAGAGCGCGTCGCCTGCCTCTAGCTCGGCGACCTGCGCATGCGCCAACGCCTCGCGAAACCGCGGATGCGCGGCGTAATCGGGATCGTGGAAATCGACCATGCTGACCGCGCGGCCGGCGGGCGTGTTGTCGACGGGGCCGAGATAGAGATTGCGGAACTGATCGCGCGGGAAGACTGTGAAGCGCCGCCGGCCGACTGCGACGCAGGCGAGATTGTCGGGCACGTCGTTATGCGCCGCGATCCGGGTCGGCGTGCCCATCCAGATGCTCGCGAGCGGCGTCCGTTCGCCCAGATCGACATGGTTCGCCTCGTGCAGCCCGGTGAAGAACTGGTGCATATCGATCGACGCGAGATAGATCGCGTGCGCGTCCGGCGCGCCTTCGTTGGCGTCGATCCGCGCGAAGATCTCCGGCAGTTTCGCGCGCAGCATCTGGAAGTTCATCGCGTGCGCGTCGTCGTAGAACAGCCGCCCGCCGCTGTCCGGCGTGCCGACCGAGACCGCGAAGGGCAGGTCGCGCGCGTGGCGCTGGATATAGTCGCGCGCGGCCCGCGACGATCGGCGCCCGGCCTGCACCATCGGCCAGTCGGCGATCAGCCCGCGCACGACGAACGGCGTCGTCGCCTCGCGCAGCCGGACGTCGAGGTCGGCGGGACCGTCGACCGTGACCGCGCGGACCTCTGCCATCTGCGCGAAGATGCCGGGCCTGGCCTCAGCCATGCGCGATCCGGCGGTTCTTGCGTGCGATCAGGTCGCCAATGTTGCCGAGCGACGCGAGCGCCATGAAGATCGGCAGCAAATGCCCTGCCGCGTGCAGGTCCGCGACCGCCGCGTCGTCGAGCGCGACCAGCCGGTCCTCGTCGATCACGTGGAACCCGACCAGCCGGTTCTTCGCGCCGTCGTCGAGCGTGACGTCCAGCGTCAGCGGTTCGAGCAGGTCGTAGCGCTGCAACGCCGCGAAGAAATCGGCGGAGGCCACGAAGTCGGTGTCGAGCGCGCGGAGCTGGTCGGCGATCCGTTCGAGATACGGCGTAGGGCGCCCGGTATCGTCGAACACGCGCATGCCTTCGCCGCTGTCCCCGGCAATGCGCGGGCTGGCCATGTCGATATGCACCTGCCGCACGTCCGATCCGTCGGCACCGCGGCCGACGAGGAAGGGCTGGCTGTCGATCGCGAGCGGGCGATAGCGCGCGTCCCAGCGGCCGTCGACGAGGAACAGGTTTTCGCCCTCCTCGAACCCGAACAGCGCGACGGCAGTGACGCTGCCCTGTACCTGGTCGCGCTGGAACAGGATCGGATAGTCGGTCTGGACGCGGCGGAACTCGCTGGGGACGGTAATGCAGGCCATGATCGCGTCGCCCAGGTCGGGTGCGCGCTCGGTGCGGATGCGCAGGTCGCGGTGGTCGTCGGCGGTGAGAATGGCGTGGTCGGGCATCAGCAGATCGGTTCCATGGCGGGCAGGGTGGCATGCCGCAGGGCATCGAGATAGGCGCGATTGGTCGGCAGGCCAGCGGTCAGCATACGCCTGCGCTGATCGACCTGCGCCAGCAAGCCGTTCGTGCGCGATCGGTCCGCTGTCGCGATCGGCCCGCGGGGCGGTGCGGGGAAGCCCATGCCGTACAGCACATACTGATAGCTGGCGGCGGGGAAGATCTCGTCGATCATCGGGAAATCGGCGCGCGAGGGTGGCTGGTGGCGCCAGAGCTGAAGCAGATCGGCGAGCCGCGGCGGGATCGACGCCGGATCGCGGTGGTCGCGCCAATAGGGCTCGTCGCGTTCGCTCAGCACGTAATGCAGCTTGAGGAACTCGACGATCCGGTCCCAGCGATAGCGGAACAGCGTGTTGAAGCGGTCGGCGTGGATATCCATAGCACCGCGGTGGCTGGGGAAATTGTCGAGCAGCGCGTCGAGCGACAGCTCGATCAGCACGATCGCCGACGCTTCTAGCGGTTCGAGGAAGCCGGCCGAGAGCCCGACCGCTAGGCAATTGCGGTGCCAGAAGCGTTCGCGGTGGCGCGATCGGAACTGGAGCTGGCGGAACGACGGCGTTGGCGCGTCCGGCGCGGTGGCGCGCAGATAGCGGGTCAGCGTGTCTGCCGCGGCGTCATCGCTCAGATGTGCGGACGAATAAACGCAGCCGATGCCGCGCCGGGTCGGCAGGCCGATATCCCAGATCCAGCCCGCGGCGTGCGCAGTGGCGTTGGTCTGCGAGGCGATTGCGCTGTCGGGCGCGACGGGCAATTGCACCGCCAACGCACGGTCGTTGAACAGTTCGCCGCCGCGATCGATGGTCGCGACGCCGTAATGCGCGCCGATCAGCAGTGCCGCATGACCGGTGCAGTCGAGGAACAGGTCGCCGGCGATTGCGCCCGACTCCCGCGTGCGGACCGCGGCGATGTCGCCGTCCTCCGTCGCATCGATCCCGGTGACGTGGTCGCGGACATGGCGCACGCCCAGCCGCTCGGTCGCGTGGCGCATCAGCAGCGCGGCGAGCTTGCCCGCGTCGAGGTGGTACGCGTAATTCTGCGTGCCCGCATAATCGGGCATCACGCGTTGCCGGGGTGCGAGGTGCTGGCGGCAGAGTTCGGCCTGCGCGCCGACGGCGCTGGCGAACCGGTCGCCGCGCTCAGCCCAGGCCGCGACGATATCGCGAGGATCGCCGTCGACCGGCGCGGTGAAGGGGTGGAAATAGCTGTCGTCGGCCGCACCGGTCCGCCAGCCATCGAACCGCGAGCCTTGTTTGAACGCCGCATCGCAGGCGAGCAGGAAGTCGGTCTCGGTGATACCGATGCGTTCGAGCGTCCGGCGCATCGTCGGCCAGGTGCCTTCGCCGACGCCAATCGTCGCGACATCGGGGGATTCCACCAGCGTCACGCTGATGGGAGGCACCGCGCCGGGATCGGCCCGCGCGGCGATCAGGGAGGCGGCCAGCCACCCGGCGGTGCCGCCGCCGACGATCACGATGTTGGCGATCGACCCGTCCATCGTCTGCTGCCTGCTTCCCTATACGCGCACACTGACCGTAGCTTAACCCGTCATCCTGACGGAAGTCAGGATCCAGAGCCGGAGAGCGTCATCCTGCGTACTCTGAATCCTGACTCGCGTCAGGATAACGAGGGGATTACGATCGTTTTACGACCGCAATCCCCTTGCCCGCGCCTCAGAAGGTGAAGCGCATGCCCGCCGAGTAGCGCGCGTAGCCCGGCTGCGCGAAGGTCACGAAATTGTCCGACCGACGATGCCCGCGACGACCCTGGCCGGTGAGGTTGATGGCCTCGACGAACACCGCCAGCCCCTCTTTCAGCTCCGCGCTCGCGCTCGCGTCGATCTGGCCATACGCCTCGACATAGGTCGGATCGAACGCACCGCCGGCGTAGAACTCGCCGCGCCAGTTATACGCGACGCGCGCCTGGATGCCGTTCTTGTCGTAATAGGCTACCGCGTTGGCGCTGTCGCTGAGCCCGGTCAGCGCGAACTGGCCGACATTGGGGGCGACCGTGTTGTCGTACTTCGCGTCGCCGTTGACGATCGTGTAGTTCAGAATGACCCCGAACCCGGTTTTCCACAGCCGGTGCTGGATCGCGAATTCCCAGCCGTTGATGTTCGCCGTCTGGTCGCTGTTGAACGGCTGGCTGAGCTGGAAGTTGAACAGATCGTCTTCGGGCAGGCCGAAGATGTTGCCGTTAAGCAGGCCGGAATCGCTGGTGCCTGTAACCTGCGACGAAGCGGGGAAGTTGCGCAGGATATAGTCGCGCACGCGCAGATTGTCCGTCGTGCCCAGCGCCGCGACCGCCTGGCGATACCGCGGGCCCGAGCCCGGGTTGCGCAGGTCGAATGCTGGCGTGTTGAGCTGGTTCGTGCCGATGAAGTTCTTCACGTCCTTGTTGAAGTACCCGACCGAAATGTAGCTTTCGGGGCCGTAATACCATTCCGCCGACAGATCGATGTTCTTCGATTTGTAGGGGAGAAGGTTCGGGTTGCCCTGGCTTCCCGTGCCGCCACCGATCCGCGGGTTGGAGTCGATGTTCACGCCGCCCTGCAGGCTGCCATAGTCCGCGCGCGTGATGGTGTGACTGTACGACGCGCGCAACTTCACGTTGCGCATCGGTTCGATGTCGAAATCGACCGCGGGCAGCCAGTTGTGATAATTTCCCTTCAGCGACGTGAACGAATTGCCGCCATAGGTGAGCGCGAATTCGTTCGCGCCGGTCCAGCGCGTCCCGTTCGGGATCGGCACCAGCGCCGACGAGTCGACCTGCGTTTCGTCATAGCGGATGCCGCCGATGATGTGCGCCGCCATGTCGAACACCGTGAATTTGGTGTTGAACTGGATGTACGGCGAGATCGTCCGCTCGCGGATACGACGATCGTTGGTGTAGTTGGCAAGGCAGGTGCCCGGCGCGGCGACGCCCGTCTGCGGTGCGCTGCAGATATTGTACTGCGAGCGCAGCAGTTCGGCCATCTGCTCGAACTTGAACGTGTAGATCGACGGCGGCAGCGCAGGATCGTTCGATCCGGCAACGCCCTTGAACTTGTCGGGCAGGCTGGTGAGCGTGAAGAAATCGTCGGGCACTGCAGCCGCGCCGAAAGACGCGCCGCGCGGGTCGATACCGCCCCAGGTCTCGTTCTGGATGAAGCCATAGGCCGAGCGCACCTTGTTATCGACATAGGAGAAGCCCCAGTCGATGCTGCTCAGGAAGTCGCCGTCGTGGTCGTAATGACCCTTCAGTTGCAGCTGGTTGATCTCGTCCTTGAAATACGCGTTGCGGAACGCGTTGCCGGTCGGCGTGATCAGCGACGCGTTGAGCGGGTCGATCCCGGGATACATCTGGTACGAGATGACCGGCAGGTCCTTCTCGAAATTGATGTTCTGCGACTGCACGCCGAAGATCGCGCCGCCGATCGACGTGCTGCTGCCGTAATCGTTGGTCGGCTTGGACACGGCGGTCGAATGATGCGCGTCGAGCGACATCGTGACGTTGCCGGGCGCTTCCCAAGTCAGGTTGCCGCCGAGCGACTTGTTCTCGGACTTGTTCGCGCTCAGCGCGGTGCTGTACGAGAGATCCTTGCCGGGTGCGAAATTCTCCGAATAGAAAACTGGGCCGGCCGAGGGGCCATCGGTCCACGCGCTGCGCGTATCGCCGAAGTTGAACCAGATGCCGACGCTGCTGTCGCGCACCTCGACCTTGTTGCTCGAATAGGTGAAGTCGAGCGTGGCGGTCAGCGTGTCGGTCGGCTTGGCCTGCAACACGAGCTGGCCATTGATGCGCTCGCGGTCGATGTCGATGACGTCGTACGCGGCGCTCTGCGGGATTTCGTAGACGTCGGTCGGACCGGGCCGATTGGTGATGTTCGCGGCGCCGGGCGTGCCGGGCTGCGCGAGCGTGCCCCAGTTGTTCTCTGCGCCGAGGAAGCCGTCGCGGAAGCCGACGCTCGCCGAGTTGTTGCTCGCCTTGCGCCGCTGGTACGCGCCGCTGAACAGGATGCCGATCCGGTCGTCGGCGAAGGTTGTGGACAGGATGCCCGACACTTCCGGCGTGATCGGATCCTTGCCGTTGCGCGAGCTGTCGAGCACGCCCTTGGCGGCGATGCTGCCGCGCGTGCCCGGCTTGTCGAGCGGGCGGGGGGTGCGGATGTTGATCGACGAGCCGATGCCACCCGACGGGACTGCGGCGCGGCCGGTCTTGTAGACCTCGACCGCGGCGACGCCTTCGGACGCGAGGTTGGCGAAGTCGAACGAGCGCGAGGCGGGTGCGCTGGCGCCGTCGCCGAGCGTCGAGGTCGGCATCTGGCGACCGTTGAGCGTGACGAGGTTATATTCGGGGCCGAAGCCGCGGACGGTGACGGTCGAGCCTTCGCCGTTCGAGCGGTCGATCGATACGCCGGTGATGCGCTGCAACGACTCGGCGAGGTTGGTGTCGGGGAACTTGCCGATATCCTCGGACGAGATCGCGTCGACGACGCCCTGTCCGTTGCGCTTGATGTCGATCGCCTCGCGCAGAGACGCGCGGATGCCGGTCACGACGATGTCGTCGGTGGTCTCGTTCGGATCGGCGGGGGCGGCCTGTGGTGCGATGTCCGACGGACCGGGGTTGCCGACCGTGGCGGCGGCATCCTGCGCCGAGGCAAGGGCGGGCAAACCGACGAGTGCCAGTGCCGAAGTGCCGATGACGAATCGCGAAAGCGAGCGAGCCGCGAAGCTACGCATGGTATTCCTCCCCTGTGACGACGCTATGGACTGCGCCTTCCCGTGAACGTTCACTTCGCAGTTTGCCGCAATGTGTCAACAACGGTAGCGCTACAGTTGTGAACGTTCTCAAAATATGCTGTTGATAGTGGCCAAGACGCAACAGGTAGCGGGATCCATGCCGTAGAGGCAGGACCCGGAACGTCGGGAGAGTGTATGTCCAAGGGTTTGCGCGCCGCATTGCTAGGCGCATCGTTGATCGTTCTGTCGACCCCGATCGGTGCGCAGGAGGGAGCGCGGCAGGATGCGCCGCAGGGCGCCACGGCACGGACGGAGAATGCCCGCGACCGCGCGGTCGCGATCGTCGCGCGGATGACGATTGACGAGAAGATCGCGCTAGCTCACGGGCTGTTCCCGCCGATGGCCGGAGGCAAATCTGCCAACGAACTAATTCCGTCGGCCGGGCATATCGACGGCATTCCGCGCCTCGGCGTGCCCCTGGTGCGCGAGAGCGATGCCTCGCTCGGCGTCGCCAACCAGGTCGAACAGCGCAAGGGCGACGTCGCCACTGCGCTTCCGTCGAGTCTGGCGACCGCGGCGAGCTTCGACGTGGCGATCGCGCGCGCGGGGGGCACGATGATCGGCGCGGAGGCGCGCGCCAAGCGCTTCAACGTGCTGCTCGCGGGCGGCGTGAACCTGACGCGCGACCCGTGGAACGGGCGCAACTTCGAGTATCTGGGTGAGGACCCGCTGCTCGCCGGCGAGCTGGCGGGCGCGCATATCGCCGGCGTCCAGTCGAACCACATCGTGTCGACCGTGAAGCATCTCGCGCTCAACGCGCAGGAAACCGGGCGCATGGTGGTCGACGCGCGGCTCGACGAGGCGAGCCTGCGGATGAGCGACCTGCTCGCCTTCCAGATCGCGATCGAGAAGGGCCGGCCCGGATCGGTGATGTGCGCGTACAACAAGGTCAATGGCGACTGGGCGTGCGAGAACAAGCACCTGCTGACCGACGTGCTCAAGCGCGACTGGGGCTATCGCGGCTGGGTGATGAGCGACTGGGGCGCGGTGCATTCGACCGTGAAGGCGGCGAATGCCGGGCTCGACCAGCAATCGGGGCAGGAACTCGACAAGGCGATGTACTTCGCCGCGCCGCTGAAGGCCGCGGTCGCAGAGGGGACCGTGCCGGCTGCGCGTCTTGACGACATGGTGGTGCGCTACCTGACCGGGCTGATCGAGACCGGCGCCTATGACACGCCCGTTCCGAAGACCGCACAGACGCCGCCCTATTCGGCGCACGCCGAGGTCGCGCAGCGGGCGGCGGAGGCGGGCATCGTCCTGCTCAAGAACGACAAAGCGCTGTTGCCGATGGCAGCGGCCGCCAAGCGGATCGTGGTGATCGGCGGTCGCGCCGATGTCGGCGTGCTGTCGGGCGGCGGATCGAGCCAGGTCCGCTCGGTCGGCGGCGCGCCGATCGAGATCCCGCTGACCTCGGGCGCGGCGATGTCGTTCGCGCGTTACACCTATCACGCATCGTCGCCGTTGAAGGCGCTCCAGGCAGCGTTGCCCAGTGCGCGCGTCACGTTCGTCGACGGCAAGGATGTCGCGGCGGCGGCGGCGGCGGCGCGGGAGGCGGACATCGCGATCGTCTTCGCGACGCAATGGACGACCGAGGCGCAGGACGTCGACACACTGTCGCTGCCCGATAATCAGGATGCGCTGATCGCCGCCGTCGCCAAGGCGCAGCCGAAGACGGTCGCCGTGCTCGAAACCGGTGGGCCCGTGCTGATGCCGTGGATCGGGTCGGTCCCGGCGGTGCTCCAGGCCTGGTATCCCGGCCAGCGTGGCGGCGAGGCGATCGCGAATATTCTGACCGGCAAGGTGACGCCTTCGGGACGCCTGCCGATCACCTTCCCGGCCGCCGCATCGCAGGCGCCCCGCGCGGCCCCGGTCGGTCTGGACCGACTGACGTCGGTCGAGGCGCAGGCCGCGGCCAATCCGGCGAACGCGTCCAACTCCCAGCTTGAAAGCTTCCCGGTCGAGTATGTCGAAGGCGCGAACGTCGGCTATCGCTGGTACGAGAAACAGCGCCAGCGTCCGCTGTTCGCGTTCGGCCATGGGCTCAGCTACACCAGTTTTGCCTATCGCAATGCGGTCGTGACGGGCGGGCGGTCGCTGAGCGTGACGTTCGACATCGTCAACACGGGCAAGCGGGCAGGGGCGGACGTCCCGCAGATGTACGTCGCGCGCGACGGCGCGGGTACGCCGATGCGGCTGGCGGGGTTCACGCGCATCACGCTGAAGCCGGGCGAAACGCGGCGCGTCACGTTGACCGCCGAGCCGCGGATCGTCGCGGATTACGATACGAGTCTGCCGGGGTGGCGGATTGCAGGTGGCACGTACCGCGTGGCGCTGGCGCACGATGCGCAGGACCGGACTCTGGAGAAGACGGCGACGCTCGAGGCGGCGACGATGAAGCCGTAGCGTCCAGCGCAGGTCTGGGCCTTTCAGCCCCCGAAAGAGAGGACCAAGCTTCTTCGCCCCTCCCTGAAAGGGAGGGGCCGGGGGTGGGTAGGCCCGCTTGGGCCGTTTGCGTTCATGATGCGGAACCCGACCCACCCCCGACCCCTCCCTTCCAGGGAGGGGGGGAAGAAGTTGCGGACGCGGTCGCTTCGGCTCGGTCTGATGCAGATCCACATGAGGCATTGCCGCCCCCGCGACGACGGCGAGCGCGGTTGCCTGCCCAGCCCGAGGCGGCTTAGGGATACGGCGATGGCGCGCCCTCCCGCTTCCCCCGACACTGCGCTGAACCCGGACCGTCGCTCCACCGGTTTCCTGCTGATCATCGCACTCGCCTATGTCGGCGGAGTCGTCGCGTATCTTCCGTTGCTCACCTTGTTGCTACCGATCAAGGTGACCGCGATCGCTGGATTGCAGCGGTTGGATGTCCTCACCGCGATCGCCATTGCCGGCGCGGTGGCGGCCAGCCTGTCCAACGTCCTTTTCGGCGTTCTCAGCGACCGATCCCGTTCGCGGGGCGGGGGGCGGCGTGGCTGGCTCGCCGGCGGCGTCGTCGCAACGGCAGTGGCGTATGGGGCGATCGCCGTCGCCGCGTCGCCCACCGCGCTGATCCTGTCGGTCGTCGGGTTCCAGGTCGCTGTGAACGCGGTGCTCGCGCCGATGCTGGCGATGATGGCGGACGAAGTGCCCGACGCGCAGAAGGGTGTCGCGGGGGGACTGCTCGCGATGGCCAACCCGGTCGCGTCGGGCGTTGCAGCGGTCCTCGTGAGCGCCGCGGTGCTCGGCGAGGCGACGCGGCTGGCGATCGTTCTGGTGGTGGTCGCTGGGTGCACAGTCCCGTTGCTGCTGACGCGAGCACGCGCTGCGGCCGATCCGGACCCCCAGCCGGATAGCGGGGCGGATAGCGCGCCGGTGTCGCGTCACGACCTGATGCTGGCCTGGGTCGCGCGGCTGTTCGTGCAGGTCGCGGGCAGCGCGCTGTTCGTCTACCTTCTCTACTATCTCGAAAGCGTCGCGCCGACGATGCCGCCGGCGACGATCGCCGCGAGGATGGGAACGGTGATGATCGTCGCCTATACGTTGCCCTTGCCGATCGCGGTCCTGGTCGGCCGGCTCGCGGATCGGTCCGGGCGCATCAAGCCGTTCCTGTTCGCAGCGGCGCTGGTCGCGGCGGCCGGGCTGGTCGGGATGGCGTTCGCGGACGGTTTCACCAGCGGCGCGGCGGCGTTCTGTGTCTATGCCACCGGTGAGTCGGTGTTCCTCGCGCTGCATGCGGGGTTCGCGATGCAGTTGCTGCCCGACCCGCGCCACCGCGGTCGCGACCTGGGACTGCTCAACCTGACCAACACGCTACCGGGGCTGCTCGGGCCGACCCTGACCTGGGCGCTCGCCACGCCGTCCGACTATGACGCCGTCATGCTGGTGCTCGCCGCGCTGACGCTCTGCGGCGGGCTCACGATCCTTGCGGCACGTCGGCGGCGTTAGCGGGCCCGGTCAGCGGCGCCAGTAGCGGACGTAATCGACCGCCATTCGCTGTGGGAAGGCGGTATCGTCGATGCCCTTCTGCCCGCCCCAATCGCCACCGACCGCGAGGTTTAGGATGAGGTCATAGGGGCGTGTGAACGGCCAGGCCGCCTTGCCGCCGGGCTGGTCGTTGGCGACGCGCATGATCGCGCGGCCGTCGACGCCGATGGTGATCGCATCGGCGCGCCAGTCGAGCTGATAGCGGTGATACGCGGTGCACGCCGTCGCGACCTTCGTCTGCGCGCCGCGCTGCGTGCCCTTGGTATGGTTGAACGCCTCGGTGTGGAGCGTGGCGTGGACGATGGTCGGATCCCAGCCGACCATCTCCATGATGTCGATCTCGCCCTCGTCGGGCCATGTCCCGCCCGTCGGCAACAGCCAGATCGCCGGCCAGCTGCCGCGCCCGCACGGCAGTTTGGCGCGAACCTCGTAATAGCCATAGCCGCGTGGTTCGCGCGAGACGAGCTTGGCAGAGGTATAGGCCTGGCCGCCCCAGTCGGCGAACCGCGCCTTGTCCAGCGTCTCGCGCCGCGCCTCGATCACCAGCGATCCGTCCTCGATCCGCGCATTCTCGGGACGGTCCTTCGCGTAATATTGCCGCTCGTTATTGTACCAGCCTTGCGCGTTGCGCGACACGTCGAAGCGCCACTTCGCAGCGTCGATCGTCTTGCCGTCGAATTCGTCCGCGAAGCTCGGTTTGCCGGGGGGCGCGGGCATCGCCGCGTCGACGCTGTAGTTGGTGGCGCCAAGCGTGGCGGCTTGCGCCGCTAGTATCAGCAGGATCATCGGACTCTCCCTTCGTGCGGACCATGTCCGACAGGTTTGCGTCCGACATGCAGAATTGCCGGATTACGCGATCGGTTGCGTCACAACAACGGGCTCATTCGATGGCGAGGAACGCGGTGACCGTCAGGCGGCCCGTATCGGGATCGGGCGAGAGCACCGCGTCGCGTGCGATCGCGCCGCTGTGCAGGACGTAGCTGCGATACAGGAGCGCGCGGTTATAGCGTGCCTCGACGAGCGCGGTGCGCTCGAACAACGCGGTATCCTCGGCGATGTAGCCACTGGGGTAGCCACTGGGGTAGCCACTGGGCGTCGTCGCCTCGACCTCGCGACCGAGTCGTTCGAAAAACGTCGAGGCGCGGCTTTGGTCGATCGTCTCGAACCCGGTATCGCGATGCCGGAAGAACGCCGTACCGTCGCGGTTCGTGGGCGACAGATAATGGACGAGTGCGATCCGGTCGCGGCCATAGGCATCGACATGGGGAAGGCGTTGCCGGACGTCGAGCGTGTCCGGGTGCAGGGTGACGATAGAGAATTGTGCGTCGATCACGCGAATGCGGCGGCACGGCCCGAAGTCGCGCCCCAAGGCGCGTGCGATCTGCGGCAGCTGATCGGCCAGGTAGGTATCCGGCAAGGCCGCGCGAAGCCCGGGATAATGCTCCCCCGCAGCCCCGAACACGGTATTCGCGGCGGCCGCGCGCAACGCTTCGGGGTCCGCGGCAAAGCCATCGATGATGACCAGCGGCTCGCCGTCGTTGCCGACCCGCTGTCTGCTGACGCTCGGCATTATCATCGCTGCGCTTGGCCCATCGCGTGTCGATGCCATCGGCCGAAATCAAAGTCTTCCACAAAGTGCGACGATCCGGTCTGCGGATGAAGGTCCGAATGCAAAGCGCAGAATCTTACAATCGGGACCCTAACGCGTTGTCGTTCTACGCTTCTCGCGCACCGCATTGTGCCGTGCGCGAAGAAGGACGCAGTCATGTCTCTCGAATTTCCCCCCGTCGTTCCGGTCGACCGCAGCCAAATGCGGCGTCCACGTGCCGTCGAAACATCAGGCGGCCCGGCACCGCGACGCCCCTTCACCTTCGTCGACCTGGAAACGCAGTTCGATCCGACGCTCGAAACGCTGTGGACCTATATGCGGCAACGCAGCCGTCCAAGCTTCAATCCCGGCCTGTTGACCGAATTCGGCCAGTGGCAGGACGACATCGTTGCGGCTCACGCATCGGGATCCCCACCGATCCGGTATCTGGTTCTCGGATCGCGCTTCCCCGGCATATTCTCGCTCGGCGGCGACCTCGATCTGTTCTCGGCACATATCCGCAACGGCGACCGCGAGGCGCTGGTCCGTTACGGGCGGGCCTGTGTCCGGATTCTCCACCGCAACATGCTGAGTCTCGAGCAACCGATCATCACGATCGGTCTGGTCGAAGGCGACGCGCTGGGTGGCGGGTTCGAGGCGCTATTGTCGTTCAACGTCGTCATTGCCGAGCGGGGAACGAGCTTCGGGTTGCCGGAAACCAATTTCGGGCTGTTCCCCGGCATGGGTGCGCATTGTTTCCTGTCCCGTCGCCTCGGTGCCGCCCGCGCCGAGCAGATGATCCTCAGCGGCCGGACCTATAGCGCAGAGGAGCTCTACGACCTGGGTATCGTCCACGCACTGGCCGATCCGGGGCAGGGACGGGCCGAGGTCGAGCGCTATATCCTGCAGAACCGGCGGCGCCACAGCGGCCATTGCGCAATCTACGAAGCGTCGCGCGCGGTGAATCCGCTACCGCTTGGCGAACTCGAGGCGGTGGTCGACCTCTGGGCCGATGCCGCACTCCGACTGAGCGATGCCGACCTCAAACTGATGCGGCGCCTGGTCGGTGCGCAAACCCGTCTGCTGAGCAAGGCGGCCTGAAGCCTTTCGCGCTCAAGACCGTCCCAGGGCCTTGAGTCTCTCCCCGGCAAGCATGGTCGTGACCGTGCTTGCCGGCATCGGGCGCGCCAGCAAGAACCCTTGCACCGCGTCGCACCGGGTGCGGCGCAACTGGTCCAGCTGCGCCTGGGTCTCGACCCCCTCGGCGACCGTCCGCATCCCCAGCTTTGCCGCGAGTTCGATGACGGTCTGGACGATCGCGACCAACGCCGGGCTCTGCTCGAGATCGGTGATGAACGACCGGTCGATCTTCAGCGTCTGGAAGGGGAATTTGGTGAGATAGCTGAGCGAGGAATAGCCGGTCCCGAAATCGTCGAGCGTCGTGCGGACGTCGAGACGGTTGATCGCGTCGAGCGCGGCGAGCGACGCGTCGATATCGTCGAGCAGCACCGACTCGGTCACCTCCAGTTCGAGGCGTCCGGCGGGAAGGCCACTCGAGGCGAGCGCACCCATGATGACCATCGGCAGGTTGGCCGATCGCAACTGGATCGGCGACAGGTTGACTGCGATCTTCACGTCTGCGGGCCAGCCGCTGGCGACTCGGCACGCCTCGCGAATGACCCAGCCACCGATCGTGACAATCAGGCCGGTATTTTCCGCGATCGGGATGAACTCCGCCGGCGATATCGCGCCGTGACGGCGGTTGGTCCACCGCAGCAGCGCTTCGCACGACACCACGCGTTCGCCCGCGAGGTCGAAGATCGGCTGGAACATCAACTGGAACTCGTCGCGCCCCAACGCACCCTGCAGCTCGACTGCCAGGTCGCGGTTGCGTTCGATCTTTTCGTCCATGAGCGGCTCGTAGAAGCACATCTGCCCCCGACCGCCGTCCTTCGCACGGTACAGAGCAAGATCGGCATTCTTGAGCAGCGTATCGGCATCCGCGCCATCGGCGGGCGCGATCGCAATGCCTAGCGATGCCCCCACGCGGAGCAGACGCCCGTCATGCTGAACCGGCTGTTCCACCAGATCGATGATCCGGCGGCCGATCGCGGTTGCCGCGATCTTGTGTTCGATTTCGCAGACGACCGCGAATTCGTCGCCACCCAGTCGTGCGACGATTCCGCTGCCACCGAACGCTTCGTCCAACCGGCGCGCGATGCAGGCGAGCAAGGCGTTGCCGGCGAGATGCCCGAACGAATCATTGATCTCCTTGAACCGGTCGAGGTCGATCCAGTGGATCGCCAGCCACTGCGCCCCGCCGTCTAGCGCCTGCAAACGCGCCTCGAAGCGTTCTCGAAATGCGGTGCGATTGGCCACGCCGGTCAGGTCGTCGCGGCGCGCGACCGCGGCATGATGTTCGGCGAGCGCGACCTTTTCGCGCGAGACCGTCGTCGCCTTCAGAATGACGCCATAGGTCTGCAAGGTGATGTCCATCATCGCAACGACGAACAGGATGATGACGACGGCGAGGACGATCTTCAGCGGTTCCAGCGAAACGATCAACCCGACGGCCAAAGGCAGCGAGGCGAAGCATAATTGCGAGAGCGCGATCCAGGGCCGACCGGCATTGCGGCCGGCAATCCCCGCGGCATACCCGATCGCCGTCGTCACCGACAGGAGTTGCAGGACCCCGTCGCTCGTCTCCACCAGCGTGAGCAAGCCGAAGGCGCCAAGCAACGCCGAATAGCTGAGCGCGCCGGCGCGATAGAAAACTTCGTGCCGGCCGGTAGACGTCTCACGCGGTCCGCTCTGCTGCGACGCCTTGGCGGGTATCCTGCGTTTGAGCCGAACGGCGTCGCCGACACGGATGCAAGCGACGATGGCGATTGCGGCCGCACAGGCGATCATCAGGGAATGGCCGCTCGCAAACGCGACGGTCGCGGTGATGACGCTGCTGCTCAGCGCGCCGATCACCAGCGACCCGGGCGAGGCGTATAGCGACTCCACCAGGGTTTTGCGGACAGCGGCGGCGACGGCCTGATCGGAATGTCGCAACTGTCTCAAACGGGAGATTAGACCAGTCATTCACCCAGCCTTGGACGCTAGAAGTGTAAAAGAAACGAAAAGATCTCCGTGACCTAGCTGATCCGCAGTGATCTGAAGGCATCACGGATGCTCGAAATCGGGCCTTTACCGCGTCGATGCGGCGGCTGGTCTGATCGGGAGCGGGAAATGGGGCAGGCCGTACGCCGATTATTACCGTTTCGGGCTATTCGAGGCTAACGACTCCACTACTAACCGGGTTCCCTTCCCCGGTTTGAGGCGGCGCGACAGCTTGGGGTTGGCGGCCACTTTATCGCCGGCGGGACGCCAAATCCAGGATAAGGATCGACGAATGATTTTACGCAGCGATGAGATCCAGGATGTTGCCGTGCCCGGCGGCGGTACGATGCGGATGCACCTTTTTCGCCCGGCGATCGAGGGACGGTTTCCCGGCGTTCTGCTCTTTTCCGAAATCTACCAGGTTACGCCGCCCATCCGGCGGTTGGCGGCGATGATCGCGGGCAACGGGTATGTCGTCGGCGTGCCCGAGGTCTATCATGAATACGAGCCTGCCGGCACCGCGCTGAACTATGATCAGACTGGCACGGATCGCGGCAACGCCCTGAAGATCGCGAAGCCCGTCGCCGCCTATGACCGGGACGCGCAGGCCGGCCTCACCGCGCTGGCCCAGAACCCGGCGTGCAACGGAAAGCTCGCGACGTTCGGCGTGTGTCTCGGGGGCCATCTCGCCTACCGCGCAGCGCTCGATCCGCGCGTATCGGCCGCGGCCTGCTTCTATCCCACGGACATTCATTCGGGTACGCTTGGCGAGGGTCGGTCGGACGATAGCCTCGCGCGCATGGTGGAGGCCCCCAAAGCAGAGATGATGTTCGTATGGGGTCGCCAGGATCCGCACGTCCCCTTCGCCGGCCGGGAGACTATCCGCGCGCGGCTCGAGGAAACGAGCATATCCTATGAGTGGCACGAACTGAATGCGCAGCACGCGTTCCTGCGGGACGAGGGACCGCGCTATGATCCCGCGCTGTTCCTTCAGTCCATCGCGCTGACGCTCGCCTTCTATCGCCGCAGCTTGGCGTAATACGCCAGCCGCTGCGAAAGGACTGGTCGAGCGTCGTCAGGCCGCCTTTGCCGCGGTCCGCGCGGCGAGCTTCTCTTCCTCGGTCCAGACCTTGCGCACGCGCTCCTTCGTAGGCTTCACCTGCTTGACCGGGCCACCACCGAGCACCGGCGCGCGCTTGGTCGAGTGGCGCGCGACCTCGCAATGCCATTCATGGTCGTCCTGCACCGTCAAGGTGCGACCGATCTCGCGCTCGACATCGTGCAGCCAGGCGCGCTGCTCGGCATCGCACAACGTGATCGCGAAGCCGCTGCGTCCGGCGCGACCGGTGCGGCCGATCCGGTGGACATAGCTTTCCGGCAGGCTCGGCAGGTCGTGGTTGAACACGTGCGTCACCGTGTCGACGTCGATTCCGCGCGCGGCGATATCCGTCGCCACCAGCACCTGCACAGTGCCGGCGCGGAACGCGTCGAGCGCGCGCTCACGCTGGCCCTGCGACTTGTTGCCGTGCAGCGCCTCCGCCGTGATGCCCTCTTCGCTGATGAACGCAAAGACTTCGTTGGCGATGTTCTTCTGCAACGTGAAGACGACCGCCTGGCCCATATCGGGCGTCCGCAGCAGCGCGAGCAGCGCCGCCTTCTTGTCGGCCGCGTCGAGGAACATCACCGACTGGTCGATCCGATCGACCGTCGTCGACGGCGGTGCGATCTCGACCTTCGCCGGATCGCGCAGCAGGCTTTCGGCGAGCGCGGCGATCGACTTCGGCATCGTCGCCGAGAATAACAATGTGTGGCGATCCTTTGGCAGGGTCGCGACGATCCGCTCGATCGGCTTGGCAAAACCCATGTCGAGCATCTGATCCGCCTCATCGAGCACCAGCGCCTCGAGCGCGGACAGGTCGCACAGGCCCTGGTCGATCAAGTCCAGCAAGCGGCCCGGTGCCGCGACGATGATGTCGACTCCATCCTTGAGCGCATTGACCTGATGAAACTGGCTGACCCCGCCGAAGATCGTCGTGACGCGCGGCTTCAGATGGCGACCGAAACTCTCGAAGCCGGCGGCGATCTGCGACACGAGTTCGCGCGTCGGCGCGAGGACGAGGACGCGGGCGCCGCCCTTGGGCGCGGGGCGGGGATTCGCAGCGAGGCGATGAAGCAAGGGCAGCGCGAACGCCGCCGTCTTGCCGGTGCCCGTCTGTGCCATGCCGAGCATGTCGCGGCCCTGGAGCAGCATCGGGATCGATTGAGCCTGGATCGGGGTAGGGCTGGTATAGCCTTCCTCAGTGAGCGCGTGCAGCAAAGCAGGCGCCAGCGAGAGATCTGCAAATGTCATGGTCATGGTCAAGCGGCGCCTCCGGCGCGGGGTAAGGCTGCGCCGGATCGGGCTTCGCGTGGTGGTGAGCCGGGCGTTTAGGATCGATGCTGCACTGCGTCAATATCGAACGCGGTAGTGTCTGGAACCGGCCAACCGTCGACCAAATGGCTGACGTCGACCTATGCAAACAATGGATATTGCATATCGTATAATATATTTGACAGGTGGTAGCCGACGTGATGGATTGCCCGACAGAATTATGGAGCGGGCAAACATGAAATCTTTGACAGGGTCACATCTCCATCGCTCGGGCATCGGTACGGTGCTGGCGATGCTCCTTTCATCGGGTGCGTACGCACAGGTGGTGCCCGTACCGACGCCGAGTGCGGACGCAGGGGCGACGGGTCCTGAAGACAGCTCGATCGTGGTGACGGGAACGCGGATCCGGCGGCCTGACCTGGCGAGCAACAGCCCGATTACGTCGGTGACGGACCAAGAGATCAAATACCAGGGCGCGGTCAACGTCGAGAGCGTGCTGAACCGCCTGCCACAGTTCACCGCCGACGCGAACGAGAACGTCTCGAACGGATCCGACGGCACCGCCAACATCAACCTGCGCAATCTCGGCTCGAACCGCGTGCTGACGCTGATCAACGGCCAGCGGATGCTGCCGCAACAGGCCACCGACCTGAACTTCGTACCCTCGACGCTAATCGAGCGGATCGACGTCGTCACCGGCGGCGCTTCCGCGGTGTACGGATCGGATGCGCTGTCGGGTGTCGTCAACTTCGTGCTGCGTGACAATCTGAACGGCGTGCGAGCCGACGTGCAGGCGGGGATCGCCGATCACAACAACGACAATGGCTATATTCGCGACATCCTGACGACGCGCGGTTTTGCCAATGCACCTAGCCACGTGACCGACGGCGGCAAGATCGATGCAAACCTCGCCGCGGGTAAGAGTTTCGCAGACGGGCGCGGCAACGTCACCGCCTATGTGGGCTATCGCCACACCGATCCGGTGCTCCAATCGAACCGCGACGTATCAGCCTGCGCTCTGGAGAATGCCGACGATGCCGGCACCGCGCTGCGCTGTGGCGGATCGAGCAACACCCCGTTCGGCAGCTTCAACCTGCGTACCGGTCCACTCGCCGGCAAGCGCGTCAGCAATGCATTGGATGGCAGCAAGACCTGGGTGCCGTACGATGCCAACACCTTCGCGTATAATTACTCGCCGACCAATTACTTCCAGCGCTCGGACGAGCGGATCACCGCTGGCGGGTTTGCACATTTCAAGATCGCTCCCGTTGCCGAAGTCTATGGCAGCGTGATGTACATGCGCGATCGCACCTTTTCGCAGGTCGCACCGTCGGCGCTGTTCCTGGGAACGGTCTTCAACGTTGCCTGTAACAACCCCCTGCTCAGTGCGAGCCAGGCCGCGACGCTATGTGGTCCCACTGCCAATACGAACGAAGCAGACGCCACCGGCACCGCGACCACGAAGCCGGTCGAAATCGGGTATCGCCTTGCCGGGAACGGTATCGCGCCGCGCCGCGACTTCCTGCGTCATACCGACTATCGCTATACCGCGGGCGTCCGCGGCGATCTGGGCAGCGGTTTCAGCTACGACGTCAGCTACCTGCATTCGCTGGTACGCTTCGACGAGACGTACATGAACAATGTCGACAACGTGAAGGCGCAGAAGGCGCTCGACGTCGTCAACGTCAACGGCGTGGTAACCTGTCGCTCCGCGGTGAACGGCTCCGATCCGGCGTGTATTCCGGCCAACGTCTTCCAGGCAGGCGGACTGAGCGCTGCGGCGGCGCAGTATCTGTTCTCGGAGAGCAACACGTTCGGCCGCAATACGCAGACGGTATTCTCGGGCACGCTGAACGGCGATCTTGGCAAGCTCGGCATCAAGAGCCCGTTCGCCGACGACGGCATCGGGATCGCGCTCGGCGTCGAACATCGCCGCGAGACCCTGCTGTTCACCGCCGATCCTGTCGCGAAACAGGGCGGCACGAACGATGCGGATGGCAACATCCGCGTGACCGAAGGCTATGGCGAAATCGAAATACCGATCTTGCAGGACAAGCCGTTCTTCAAATCGCTGACGCTGAACGGTGGCGCCCGATATTCGGACTATACCAACCGGCAGGGTTCGACCGGCTACCGCTCGAAATTCAACGCCTTCACCTACAAAGGCGAACTCAGTTGGCAGCCGGTTAGCGATTTGAGGCTACGGGGGAGCTACAATAGTGCAATCCGCGCGCCCAACATCTCCGAGCTGTTCGCGGCGCAGCAGGTCGGTAACGTTTCAGGGCAGGATCCCTGCGCGGGCAATGGCCCGAACCGCGCGCCCCTGGCGGTTTGCCAACTGACCGGAGTCACCGCGGCACAATATAATGCCGGCTCGATCTTCGATTGTCCCGCGGCTACGTGCAGCGCACTCGGCGGTGGCAATCGCGACCTCAAGCCCGAGAAGGGCGACACGTACACCGTCGGTCTTGTCCTCACGCCGCGCATGCTGCGCAACCTGACGCTGACGGTCGATTATTTCCACATCAAGGTGAACGACTATATCAGCTCGGTGCCGGCCGATCTGGTGACCAAGGAATGTGCTGCCGGCGACGCCTATTACTGCGGGCTGTTTCACCGCGATCCCGCGACCGGACAGCTCTACGGATCGACGCTTGCCGGCGGTTACATCATCTCGACCACCTACAATACCGGCTTCCTGAAGACGTCCGGCATGGATGTCACGGCCGATTATACGGTCGGTATGGGCGGCCTGGGGCGCCTGAACCTCAACATGGTCGGGACGTGGCTGGCCAACTCGGTCGCCGAGCCTCTGCCTGGGCTTGGCTCATACGATTGCAAGGGCCTGTACGGATTCAGCTGTGGCCAGCCGAGCCCCGTGTGGCGCCACGTCGCGAGAGCGACCTGGCTCGCGCCGCAGGGCATTACGGCGTCGGTTGCGTGGCGGCATTACGACTCTGTCCAGTTGTCGAGCGCGTCGAGTAACTCGTTTCTCCACGGAGACGCAAACGTGATCAACGCGAAGATTCCCGCTTATGACTATTTCGATCTTTCCGGTTCAATCACGATCGACGAGGGATTGTCGCTGCGCGCAGGTATCAACAACATGCTCGATAAGAATCCGCCAACGATCGCGGCGGGTGCGCTGGCGTCGTTCGGCAACGGTAATACCTATCCTGGCGTGTACGACGTTCTTGGCCGTTCGCTGTTCGTTGGCGCCACGGTGAATTTCTGACGCTTGCTGGGATGACACTATGACCGGATACGGCCGCCGCGACGTTCTGAAGACGGGCGGCGTGACCGCGCTTGCCGCTGTAGTCCCCGCCGTGCCGATCGGCGCGGCGGGGATTGCTCCCTCTGCTGGTCCTCGCACGGTAGTGCCGCTCGGCACCGGATGGCGGTTCCATCTGGGGCATGCGAGCGATCCCGCGAAGGATTTCGGCTTCGGTCGCTCGCACGACACCTATGGCAAGTCGGGCGATGTCGGCACGCCGGTCGCCGAAACGAAGTTCGACGATAGCGCCTGGGAGGCGGTGACGCTGCCGCATGACTGGGCCGTCGATCTTCCGTTTGCAGAGTTCGGTCCGGCGGGCAGCGACGCGGATCGCACCGGCGCGTTCCAGGGGTTCAAGCCGGTCGGGCGGATGTGGCCGGCGACCAGTGTTGGCTGGTATCAGCGCGTGATCGGGCTCGCTGCAGCGGACTCGGGGCGACGCCTGCTGCTCCAGTTCGACGGGGTTGCGCGCGACTGTATCGTGATCCTCAACGGCTTCGTCGTCGGATCGAACGAGAGCGGCTATGCGCCGTTCGAGATCGACGTCACCGATTTCGCCAAGCCCGGCGAAGACAATATCCTGATTGTCCGCTGTGACGTAAGTCTGGGCGAGGCGTGGTCGTACGAGGGGGCGGGGCTCTACCGCGACGTCCGGCTGGTGAAGACCGCGCCGGCGCATGTCCGGCGCTGGGGTGCCAAGGTGCGCTGTTCGGTCGAGGGTGGCGGCGCGGTGGTGCGCATCGCGACCGAAATCGCGAATGACGGCCCGGCAAGTGAGGCGCGGGTTCGGTCGACAGTGATCGGGCCAGACGGGAAAACGGTGGCGGTGCTGTTCGCGGACCCGCTTGGCTTGCCGGCTTGGGGTGGCGTGACGGCCGAGCAGGAAACGCGCGTTGCCGCACCTGCGCTGTGGTCGCTGGAAACGCCGCACCTCTACACCTTGGTCAGCGAGATCCTCGTCGACGGCGTGGTGGTCGATCGCGACACGTGCAGCTTCGGCATCCGCACGATCCGCTTCGACGCGAGAACGGGCTTTTTTCTCAACGGCAAGCCGGTCAAGATCAAGGGCACCTGCAACCACCAGGATCACGCCGGGGTCGGTTTCGCGGTACCCGACAGCCTGCACGTCTGGCGGCTCGAACAATTGAAGGCGATGGGCAGCAACGCGTATCGCTCGACGCATCATTCGCCGTCGCCCGCGATCCTCGATGCGTGCGATCGGATGGGCATCCTGCTGATGGACGAGACGCGGCAGATGTCGAGCAACGCCGAGGGTTTGAGCCAGCTCGAACGCATGGTCCGGCAGGGGCGCAACCATCCGAGCATCATCCTGTGGAGCATCGGCAACGAGGAAATCCACCGCGGCACCGAGACCGGCGCGCGGATCGCCGAGACGATGAAGCGCAAGGTGTATGAACTGGACGGGACGAGGCCTGTCACGGAAGGTTATAACGGGAAGTACGGAGAGGGGGCTTCGCGCGTGCTCGACGTGATGGGGTGCAATTATTACCTCGACGCGATCGATCCCTATCATGCCGCGCATCCGGACATGCCGATGATCGGGACCGAGACGGGCAGCACGGTGATGACCCGCGGCGAATATGCGCGCGACGACAAACAGGGCTTCGTGCCGGCGTATGACCGCGAGTTTCCGCGCTGGGCGACGACTGCGGAGACATGGTGGCGCTTCTACGACGCGCGGCCGTTCCTGAGCGGCGGGTTCGTGTGGACCGGGTTCGATTATCGCGGCGAGCCCACCCCGTTCGAGCGCTGGCCGGAGAACGTCTCGAACTTTGGCCAGATGGACCTGTGCGGCTTCCCCAAGGACAATTACCATTACTATCGCGCTTGGTGGAGCGGGGAGCCGGTGCTGCACCTGTTTCCGCACTGGAACTGGGCCGGGCGCGAGGGCGAGTCCGTCTCGGTGTGGGTCCACAGCAATTGCGACGCGGTCGAACTGGTCCTGAACGGCCGCAGCCTCGGGCGAAAGACGGTGGTGAAGAACGCGCATCTTGAATGGCAAGTGGCCTATGCGCCCGGCCGAATCGAGGCGCATGGCTATCGCGACGGCAAGCGCATCATGAGCACCGCGCGGGAGACTACCGGTGCACCGGCGCGGATCGGCCTGTCGAGCGATCGGCGGCATTTGGCGCCGGGCGAAGTGGCGGTCGTCCGCGCGGCGATCCTCGATGCGAAACGCCGCGAGATGCCGACCGCGTCCAACCGCGTGTCGTTCACGCTGTCGGGCGATGCGACGCTGCTCGGCGTCGGCAACGGTGATCCGCGCGGTCTGGAGCCCGATCACGCGACGGCGCGCTCGGCGTTCAACGGCCTGTGCATGGCGCTGATGCAGGCGGGTGAACATGGCGGCCCGATCCGGCTGGAGGCACGCGGCGAGGGGCTCGCGCCGGCGATGTTGCCGCTCATCGGCCGGCCGGTGGGGCCGGGATAACTCTATCGCGGGAGCAGATCGAGCGGGGTCGGCGCCGAACCGAGCGGAACGGTGTAGCCGCCGCGCTCCTCCCGAGCCCCCGCCGCCGCGTAGCTGCGTCCCGCCTTGGTCGTCGTTTCGATGAAGACCAGTGCCGCGGGGCTCGAGGGTGTCGCGGGATCGAGCGATAGCGTCACCGCACCGGTCGCCGGGGCATAGCGCGCGCGCGCGATCTTGCCGGCTTCCAGCGTGATCCACAGACCGGCGGGCGCGATGAAGAGACGCGCGCGGGCGCCGTCCTTGGGGGCGATGCTCACTATGCCCGCGCCCTGTTCGACGGTGCCGCCAAAGCCGAGCCAGCCGAAGGTTGGATCATTCACCAGATAGCTCGCGGCGGTGATCGCGTGACCATAATAGCCCATGCCATAGTCGCCGCTATACGGGTCCCACGTCATCATGTCGGGCGCGGAGTGGAACGCGGCGGAGGCGAAGCCGTCGCGGTCGATGTTGGTGATGCCGCCCATCATGCCGCCATAGGCGATCCGCAACAGCCGCAGGTCGGTCGGGTTGGCGCGATAGGCGTCGAACAGCGGGACCGCGTTGAGCGTCGAGCCGTAATGGTGGATCTGGCGCTCGATCCGCGGATATTTGCCGCCGTAGAGGAAGTCCCAATAGCGTCGCGCGTTGCCGTTATAGCCCCAGCTCGGGATCGTCGGGTCGTAGGCGAGGATGACCTTCTCCGTGACGTCGGCCTGCGGCTGATAGCCGAAAAAGCGCATCCACGCGTAGACCTCGGGCTGGCCGGTCGAATCCCACGCCATCTCGCTGCCGAACGGATAGCGAAGCGTACGCCAGTGATCGGCGCGCTGCTTCATCAGGCGCTCCATCTCGGTCGCTTGCGCGCTCAGGCCCTCGCGATTCAGGTCCTTCAGGATGTCGACGAACACGTCGCCCTCCATGAGGCCGAACTGCGTGTAATAGGGCGCGTCGCGCATCATCGCAGTGGTGGTCTGGTAGGCGTGGTCGAGATACCAGCGCCACGGATGCGCTGTGACCATGCCGGGGTGGTTGCGCGCGACGCGGTAGAGCACCCAGTGGCCGATCGCGACGTGCGGGTAGTTGTACGCGCGGCCGAGATCGCCGGCGTCCTTCTTCGACCAGGAGGTCCAGGTCTTCCAGTCGGTGGTCGGGTCGTAATAGCCCGGGTGCGCGGCGGGATCATAGTAGAACAGACTCTTCCGCACCGCGCCCGCGTTCGGGCCATCCGAGACTTGCAGGTCGCCCTGGATGGTCTCGTCGACGAGGCGTTGCAGCTTGGCGATCTCGGCGGGGTCGGGATTGTCGAGCTGCTTCGAAATCGCCGCGACCCAGCTGCCGGCGCCGCCCTCGTCGCTCATGCCCGAGATCCAGACGCGCGGGTCTTGCGTAACGATCTTGCCGGCCTCGCGGTCGTAGGTGAGGATCGCGGGGTTGCGGCCGAACGGGTCGGCCTTGTCCTCATACCATTGCTTCGTCGTCGAGAAGCGGCCGAGGTCGGCCATCGTCTGGTCGAGCGGCTTGGTGATGTAATAGCTGACGGTCTGGACGCTGCCGTCGGTGTAGGTGATCGCGAGGCTCGCGCGGCCCCAGCCCTTGCCGCGGACGGTGTAGCGCGCCCAGCCTTTTGCGCTGGTTGTGGGCGTGGCGGTGAGCGCGCCGACGGGAAGGCTCTCGATCTTCGCGACGGGGTGCGGCGTCTTCAGGAACAGCGATGCGTCCTGGTCGGTCGGAACGACATAGCCTGGGATGCCGACCGCGACGGGGCGGTGGTTGGCGACCAGCGTGTCCTCGATCGCCGCGATCGTGGGCGCGGTGACGAAGCGGACGCCGATCGTGCGGCTGGCACCGGGCGCGAGCATGATGCTGGTCGGCGTGTTCCATTGCTCGCCGGCCTCGGCCCATTCCTTCTCCGCGAACGCCTTGCTGGCGACGGTCCAGTCGTAGAAGCCTTCGGAGGTCTGGCTGCGCTTGCTCCGGTCGGTGAAGATGTCGCCGGCGGGTGCCGCGCCGGCCTGGAGGATCGGGCGATAGGCTTCCAGCGGGGTGCCCTTTTCGGGGAGGACCAGCAGTGCGGGGCCGGCGCCGTTGAGGCGGGTAACCTGGAGGTAGCCGGCGTCGCGGCCGATATACGGGTCGACGAAGCTCGCTTGGGCATGCGCCTGTTCGAGGCTGCGGTCGGTGATGATGTTGTCGAACACCATCGGCAGCCCGAGCGCACCGATCTCGACGGGGGTCTTCGTCGTGTTGGTCAGCGTGAAGCGGAGCGCGAGCCCGCCGTGATCGTCGATCCAGCGGCGTTCGACGCGCAAGGGGCTTGCCGCGCCGAGCGAGGCGGTGATGTCGGCGGCGGCGAGCGTCGTGCCGGTTGCGGGCAGGCGGCGGATGGCTTTGCGGCGTTGCGCGGACGCAAGGTCGGTCCAGGCGCCGCCGGGTGTGCGGACGCGGAGGTGGATGTCGCCGATATGGACATAGCCGTCGCCCGCACGCTCGGCTTCGCGGGCGCCGGGAACGAAGTCGAATGTCGGCTCGGCCGCTGGGGAGAGGCGGGCGAGCGTCTGCGTGTCGGTACGCAGCGCGAGGCGGAAGGCGGGGGTGCGGATCGCGGTCCGGGCGATCGGGCGGTAAGCTGGCTTGGCGGGCTTGGCGGGCTTGGGTTGTGCGTCGATCGGGAGCGCCGCGGTCGTGACGAGGAGCAGCGCTAGCAGGCGGAGGGCGGTCATGACGGTGCTCGCTGGTTCAAAGGTTACGATAAAGTGTCACTTGCAACGCTCCACTAGACGTATAGTATACGATATCCGAATGGAGATAAAGATGTTCGCTAGCCGCCGGGACGTATTGATGGGGACGACGGCGGTGACGCTGTTGTCGGTGGGCGAACAGGCGTTTGGCAAGACGGCGACTGCGCTGCCGTTGCGCGCCAAGCCGTTGCCCTTGTCTTCGGTACGGCTGCTGCCGTCCGCCTATGCGACCGCGGTCGAGGTCAATTGCGGCTATCTGTTGCGGCTGAGTGCGGACCGGTTGCTGCACAATTTCATGGTCTATGCCGGGCTCCCGGCGAAGGCGCCGATCTATGGCGGGTGGGAGAGCGACACGATCGCCGGGCATACGCTCGGCCATTATCTGACCGCGCTGGTGCTGATGCACGCGCAGACCGGCGACGCCGAGTGCCGCACGCGCGCCGACTATATCGTTGCCGAACTGGCGCGCGCGCAGGCGAAGCGCGGGACCGGCTATGTCGGGGCGCTCGGGCGCAAGCGGAAGGACGGCACCATCGTCGACGGCGAGGAGATCTTCCCCGAGGTGATGCGCGGCGAGATCAAGTCGGGCGGGTTCGATCTCAACGGATCGTGGTCGCCGTTGTATACCGTGCACAAGGTGTTCGCGGGGCTGCTCGACGTGCACGGCGCGTGGGGCAACACGCAGGCGCTGACGGTGGCGACCGGCCTTGCGAGCTATTTTGCGAAGGTGTTCGCGGCGCTCGACGATGCGCAGATGCAGACCTTGCTGGGTTGCGAATATGGCGGGCTGAACGAGAGCTATGCCGAGCTGTCTGCGCGGACCGGGGACAAAAAATGGCTCGACGTTGCGGAGCGGCTGTACGACCGCAAGATGCTCGATCCGATGGTCGCGGGCGAGGACAAGCTCGCGAACTTTCACGCCAATACGCAGGTGCCCAAGCTGATCGGCCTTGCGCGGATTCACGAACTGAACGGCAAGCCCGCGCCCGCCAAGGCTGCGCGGTTCTTCTGGGATACCGTCACGCAGCATCATAGTTATGTGATCGGCGGCAATGCCGACCGCGAGTATTTCTCTGGCCCCGACACGATCGCGACGCACATCACCGAGCAGACGTGCGAGCATTGCAACAGCTACAACATGCTCAAGCTCACGCAGCATCTGTACGGCTGGGCGCCGGACGGCGCGCTGTTCGACTATTACGAGCGCGCGCATCTCAATCACGTGATGGCCGCGCAGAACCCGAAGAATGCCGGCTTCAGCTACATGACGCCGCTGATGACGGGCACCGCGCGCGAGTTTTCGACACCGAAGGACGATGCGTTCTGGTGCTGTGTGGGCAGCGGGATGGAGAGCCATGCCAAGCACGGCGAGGCGATCTTCTGGGAGGGCGACAGCACGCTGCTGGTCAACCTCTATATTCCGGCCGAGGCGCGGTGGCAGGCGCGGGGCGCAGTGCTGACGCTCGACACGCGCTATCCCTTCGAGCCGGAGTCGCGGCTGACACTGACCAAGCTCGCCAGACCGGGGCGCTTCCCGATCGCGCTGCGCGTACCGGGCTGGGCCGGCGGGCGCGCGACGGTGACGGTCAATGGCGCGGCGGTCGAGCCTGTGCTGGCCAAGGGCTATGCGATCGTCGACCGAACATGGAAGGCGGGCGACGTCGTCGCGATCGCCGTGCCGCTCGAGCTGCGGCTGGAAAGTGCGCCGGGCGATGTGGACACGGTCGCCGTCCTGCGCGGGCCGATGGTGATGGCGGCCGATCTCGGGCCGAATGCGGCGACGTGGGAGCAGGCGGATCCGGCGATGGTCGGCGCGGACCTGCTCGCCGCGTTCGCGCCGGTCGCGGGGGCCAGCGCGACTTACGCGACGAAGGGGATCATCCGCCCAGGCGACCTGAACTTCGTGCCGTTCTACAGCCAGTATGAGCGGCGCAGCGCGGTGTATTTCAAGCGCTTTGGCGAGGCGGCGTGGAAGACGCAGGAAGCCGCGTTCCTGACCGAGCAGGCGCGGCTCAAGGATATCGCCGCGCGGTCGGTCGACGTGATGCATCTCGGTGAGATGCAGCCCGAACGCGATCACGCGCTGACGTCGGACATCTCCTATCCGGTGAGCTATCGCGGGCGGAACGGCCGCGATGCGCGCTCGGGCGGCTATTTCGAGTTCGCGATGAAGACGCGTGCCGGCCCGCTGGTGTTGCAGGCGACCTATTGGGGCGACGAGCGCGCGCGCGATTTCGATATTCTGGTCGACAACGTGAAGGTGGCGACGCAGCATCTCGAGGCGGACCAGCCGGGCAAGTTCTTCGATGTCGACTACCCGCTGCCGATCGCGCTGACCAAGGGCAAGACGAGCGTGCAGATCCGGTTCGTGCCGCATGACCGGTCGTCCGCCGGGCCGGTGTTCGGGGTGCGGATGGTCACGGCCAAGACGGGTGCCAAGCCGGGTGTGGCCGCGTGAGTGACGTGTCAGCGCTGGTCTGTAATCTGGCGGCAGCGACTCCTTCCTTGTTCTCCCGCGAAGGCGGGAGCCCAGTCTGGATCCCCGCCTTCGCGAGGAAACAGGTCTTGTGCGCCGAATGTGGAATCGACGGCGGAGCCTTTGCATGACCGATGCGTGGGAAGACGGCGTTCACCTTACCCTCGACGAAGTCCGCGTACTTGCTCGACGCGTATTGCTCGGCGCCGGCCTGTCTCGCGCGCATGCCGAGGCGGTGGCGGAGACGATGGTCGCGGGCGAGCGCGATGGCTGTGCGAGCCACGGCATCTACCGCTTGCTCGTCGCGGCGAACAGCATCGCCAAGGGTGTCGTCGCGGTCGATGCCGAGCCGGTGGTCAGCGAACCGGCGCGCGCGATCGTCCGCGTCGATGGCGGCGGCGGGTTCGCGCAACTTGCATTCGAGCGCGGTCGGGGGCTGCTGGGGGAGAAGGCGCGGACGTACGGGATCGCCGCGCTGGCGCTGAACAACGTCGTGCATTTTGCGGCGCTCTGGCCCGAGGTCGAGGCGTTAGCAGACGAGGGGCTCGTCGCGCTCGCGGTGACGCCGAGCCATGCGTGGGTGGCGCCGGCGGGCGGCACCGACCCCGTGTTCGGGACCAACCCGATCGCGTTCGGCTGGCCGCGGCCTGGCGGGCATCCGTTCGTGTTCGACTTCGCGACGAGTGCGGTCGCGCGCGGCGAGATCGAGCTGCACCGGCGCGCGGGCAAGCCCGTGCCGGACGACTGGGGCTATGACGCGGACGGGCAGCCGACGACCGACGCGGCGGCGGTGCTCAACGGGGCGATGCGGACGTTCGGCGGGCACAAGGGCTCCGCGCTGGCGGCGATGGTCGAACTGCTCGCGGGGCCGCTTATTGGCGACATGACGAGCCAGGAGTCGCTGACTGCCGATGCCGGGCGCGGCGGGTCGCCGATCGGGGGCGAGCTGATCATCGCGGCCGATCCGGCCGGGTTCCTCGGCGATGCGGTGGCCGAGCATCTCGCGCGTGCGGAGGCGATGTTCGCGGCGATCGAGGGGCAGGGCGCGCGGTTGCCGTCGCAGCGGCGCTATGCCGCGCGGGCGCGGAGTGCCACCGAGGGCGTGGTCATTCCGACCGCGCTCTACCAGGACATTATGGCGTTGGTGCCAGGAGAATGACGATGAAGGCTTTGATCCTGTTGCTGGCGCTTGGCTCGACCGCGGTTGGTGCCGTGCCCGTCAACGTGCCGAAGACAGCCGCGGCGACGTCGGCGGATGCGCGGTTCAAGGCGCTCTACACCTCGGAATATGCGTGGCGGCAAAACCAGATGGCGCAGGGCGAGGACAATCCGACCGCCGCACCGCGCCTGCCTGATGTCGGCCCCAACGCGCAGGCGGAGCGGCTCGCGCGCTGGACCGCCGTGTCGCGGCAACTCGCGGCGATCGCGCCGGCTAGGCTGTCGCCTGCCAATCGCATCAACTACGCGGTCTATGCGCAGCAGATCGACGCGCTTCTGACCGAGCAACGCTATCGCGATTACGAGAAGCCGCTGACCGCGGACACGAGCTTCTGGGGCGACGTTGCGGAAAGCGCGCGCGGCAATTTCAAGTCGGTGAAGGACTATCGCGACTACATCGTCGTCATGCGCCAGATCCCGCGCTATTTCGACCAGCAGACGGGCAATATGCGCGCCGGGCTCGCGCGCGGCTTCACGCCCGCGCGGGTGACGCTGACGGGGCGCGATATCGGCGTCGCGCAGGTGGCGGAGGCAAAAACGCCGCAGGACTCGCCGTTCTACGAACCGTTCAAGACCTTCCCGTCGACGATCCCGGCCGCCGAGCAGGCCGCGCTCAGGGCGGAAGGGACTGCGGCGATCTCGCAGGCGGTGGTGCCGGCCTATGCGACGCTGCTGAAATTCCTGCGTACCGACTATATGCCGCATGCCCGCGAGGGCCTCGCCGCGTACGGTTTGCCCGACGGCCACGCCTATTATCTGTCGAAGGTCCGCGAATACACCACGCAGGATATCACGCCGGAGCAGATCCACGCGCTCGGGCTTGCGGAAGTCGCGAAGATCCGTGCGCGGATGGACGGGGTGATGCGGCGCGTGAAGTTCGAGGGCGACCTGCAGGCGTTCTTCAACCACCTGCGCACCGATCCGCAATTCTATCCCAAAACGCCGAACGACCTGTTGTACCGCGCGGCGTGGATCGCCAAGACGTTCGACGGCAAGGCGTCGCAGTGGTTCGGGCACCTTCCGCGCAGCCGGTTTGCGATAAAGCCTGTGCCTGCCGACATTGCGCCGTTCTACACCGGCGGGCGCGGCGGGCCGGGGATCTATCTGGTCAACACCTACGACCTGCCGTCGCGGCCCTTCTATTCGCAGGTCGCGCTGACGCTGCACGAAAGCGCGCCGGGCCACGCGTTTCAGATGCCGCTCGCGTCCGAGAACAAGACGCTGCCGGCGTTCCGCCGCGACACGTATCTGTCGGTCTATGGCGAGGGCTGGGCGCTGTATTGCGAGACGCTCGGCGAGGACATGGGGATGTACGAGACGCCGTACGACCTGTTCGGGATGCTGAGTTACCAGGCTTGGCGCGCGGCGCGGCTGGTGGTCGATACGGGGATTCATTCGAAGGGCTGGAGCCGGAAGCAGGCGCAGGACTATCTGCGCGACAATACCGCGCTGTCGAACCACGAGATCGAGACCGAGGTCGACCGGTATATCGCGTGGCCGGGGCAGGCGCTGTCCTATTACATGGGACAGATGGCGTTCCAGAAGGCGCGCCAGAAAGCGCAGGCTGCGCTCGGTCCGAAATTCAACATTCGCGCGTTCCACGACGCGATGCTGGAGATGGGATCCGTCCCGGTTCCGGTGATCGAGGCGCGCACTGATCAGTTAATCGCGGCGGGTGGCAAGGGGCCCTATCCCGACGAGGAGTGAGCGGCTGCCCGTCATCCCAGCGAAAGCTGGGATCCAGAGCCACTGACGCTGACGTGTGTGGCTCTGGATCCTGGGTCGAGCCCAGGATGACGGGCCGAGCGCTGCGGACCGCGCGCGCTTAGCCGAACGGGCGGTCGATCGAGGGCTGCGGTTCGGTGAACCAGGCGCCGCCGGTGTCGGTGACGTGGAAATGATCCTCCAGCCGGATGCCGAAGCGGTCGGGGACGACGATCATCGGTTCGTTCGAGAAGCACATGCCGGGCGCGAGCGGCGTGCGGTCGCCGCGGACGAGATAGGCGGGCTCGTGAATCGACAGGCCGATGCCGTGGCCGGTGCGGTGCGGCAGGCCGGGGAGGCGGTAATCGGGGCCGAGCCCGGCTTTCTCCAGCACCACGCGGGCGGCGGCGTCGATCGCTTCGCAGGGCAGGCCGGGCTGGACCGCGTCGAACGCGGCGGCCTGCGCTTCGTGTTCGATGTCCCAGATCGCGCGCGCTTCGTCGCCGACCTGGCCGAACGCATACGTCCGCGTGATGTCGGAATAGCCTTCGACCTGGCAGCCGGTGTCGATCAGCACGAGCTGGTCGTCTTCGAGCCGCTGGTCGCCGGGGATGCCGTGCGGGAAGGCAGTCGCGCGGCCGAACTGGACCGCGCAGAAATACGAGCCCGACGAGCCGATGGCGCGGTGCGCATCGTCGATGAAGCGGATCACCGCGCTGGCGGCGATACCGGGGTGGAGGATGCGCGCGGCGCGGCGCTGGATGTCGAGCGTCATCGCCTTGGCTTGCGACAGGAGCGCGATTTCGGCGGGCGTCTTGATCATCCGGCATGCGTCGATCACCGACGCGCCGTCGCCGAGATCGAGGCCGGCGGCGGCGAGCGCAGACGCCATGCCGTAGGGGAGTTGCGGGTCGAGCAGCAGCTTGCCGCCGACGGCGTCGGCGACGAGCGCGTACGGGCTTTCGTCTTCTTCCCAGAGCCGCCGATCGGCGTCGATTTCGACCGCCGCCTCCAGCGAGCCCTGTTCGAACCGCGGGCAGATCAGGATCGGCTGGCCCTTCACCGGGAGGAGCAGCGCGACGAGGCGTTCGGTCGCGCCCCACGGGATGCCGGCGAAATAGCGCAGGCTCGCGCCCGCACCGATCAGGATCGCGTCGGCGCCCGCCGCCTCTGTCAGCGCGCGCGCCTTGTCGAGCCGGGCGGTGCGTTCGGCCGACGTGATGTGCGGCGCCGGGGTCGCCCAAGGGGCAATTGTCGATAGTTCGTCGGCTATCGTTGATCCGCCGATGGTCATGCGTGACGTCCTTTTTTACCGAAGCGGTCGAGGTCGAACGGCGCGATCGGCACCGCCGGCGTCTCGTCCGCGAGCATCGTCGCGACGAGGGTCGCGGTTGCCGGGGCCAGCGTGAGCCCGAGATGCTGATGCCCGAACGCATACGACAAATTCGCGTGGCGCGTCGAGCGGCCGATCGCGGGGAGATAGTCGGGCAGCGTCGGTCTGGAGCCCATCCAGCGTTCGAACGGTCCCTCGATCGGCAGGCCGAGCGTGCGGACATGATGCTCCAGCCGCGCCCATTTGCGCGGATCGGGCGGGCCGTCGGGATCGCCGAGTTCGACGAAGCTCGCCGCTTGGACGCAATCGGCATAGCGCGTGACGATCATCGACCGATCCTCGAACACCAATGGCGGCAGGTCGGGGGGCCAGCCATCGGCGCGCGCGCGGATGTGATAGCCACGCTCGGCGATCATCGGCACGCGGTAGCCGAGTGGTTCGAGCAGCGCGCGCGAGCGGACGCCGGCCGTGACCAGTACTCGATCGAAATCATGTCCGGCGATCGCGATGCGGTCGCCGTCTTCCACCAGCGCTGCGGCTTCGCGAACGATCCGGCCGCCGCGCCCCTCAATCGCTGCCTCGAGCGTCGTGGCGAGCCGGCGCAGGTCGGCGATCTGCCCGCTGCCCGAGAAGCGGATCGCGCCGCCGACCGGATCGGCAAGAAAGCCCAGGCGGTGGAGCAAGGCGGGGTCCGCGTCAGCGATGCGGGCGGTGCCGATCGCGGTGCGCGACCAGCATTTGCGGCCGCTTTGCGCGCTGACGGGCGTATCCCACACGACGATATGCCCGTCCTCGCGGAGCAGGTCGCGCGCGCCGAGCGTCTCGACCAGATCGCGCCACGCCGGCATCGCGCCCGCCAGCAGCGGAGTCAGCGCGGCGGTTCCAGCGGCGAAACGCGCCGGTGTCGAGGCAGCGATCAGCCGGGTGGCGAACGGCAGCCAGCGCCCCGCCATCGACAGGGGCAATCCTAGCGCGCCACCCACGCTGAACACGCGCCTCGGCACGGATCGCAGCGCGGCGGGGGAGGCGAGCGGCTCGACCTGCTCGACCGCGATATGCCCGGCATTGCCCCAGGATGCGGCGTTGTAATCGGTGTCGGGTTCGAACACACTCACGCCGTGCCCGCGATCGAGCAGCGCGAGGGCACAGCACAGCCCGACGACGCCGCCTCCCACTATACCGATCGTTTTCAACCTATTCTCCTGTTGCACCGCATCAATCGTTTTCGTATACGGTATATATATTGAAACGCAGGAAGGTCGATACAGAATGTCCGTCGAGTGGAAGGGTGTATTTCCGGCCGTAACGACTCAGATCCGCGAGGACCTGACGGTTGATCTTGCCGATACGCAACGTGTCGTCGACGATCTCATCCGCGACGGCGTGACCGGGGTGATCGCGCTCGGCACGGTCGGCGAGAATAACTCGTTCGACTATGATGAAAAGGTCGAAGTGCTGACCGCGATCGTCGAGGCGGTCGACGGCCGCGTGCCGGTCATCACCGGCGTTTCCGAATATGATACGCGCCGCGCGGTGCGGTATGCGCAAGCCGCCGAGAAGGTCGGTGCGGATGGCCTGATGCTGTTGCCACCGATGGTCTATGTGCCGAAGCCGCACGAACTGGTCGAGCATTTCAAGGGCGTCGCAAACGCGGTCGGCCTGCCGATCATGCTGTACAACAACCCGCCCGCCTACCGGACCCAGATCGACAACGAGGTGCTCGCGGCGCTGGTCGACGTGACGAACATCGTCGCGGTCAAGGAATCGGCGCCCGACACGCGGCGCTTCACCGATGTGAAGACGGCGTTCGGCGATCGGTACGTGCTGTTCGCGGGGCTCGACGATGTTGCGCTCGAGGGGCTGTATCTGGGTGCGCAAGGGTGGGTCTCCGGGCTGACCAACGCGTTCCCACGGGAGTCGGTCGAACTGGTCAACGCGTTCCAGCGCGGCGATCATGCCAAGGCGATGGAGATCTATCGCTGGTTCATGCCGCTGCTCCATCTCGATGCCGAGCATGACCTGGTGCAGTCGATCAAGCTGGCCGAGCAAGTGATGGGCCGCGGCTCCGAGCGCGTCCTGCCGCCGCGCTATCCGCTGATTGGTGCGCGCCGTGCCGAGGTGATCGCGATGGTCGAGCAGGCGGCGGCGACGCGACCGACGCTCTCGGCCTGATGCGCCACACCTTCTTCTGCATCGACGGCCACACCGCCGGTAATCCGGTCCGCCTCGTCGCGGGCGGGGCACCGTTGCTGAAGGGCGCGTCGATGTCGGAGCGGCGGCAGGATTTCCTGAACCGGTTCGACTGGATCCGCACCGGGCTCTGCTTCGAACCGCGCGGGCACGACATGATGTCGGGCGGATTCCTGTATCCGCCGACGCGCGACGACACCGATATCGGCATATTGTTCATCGAGACGAGCGGATGCCTGCCGATGTGCGGGCACGGCACGATCGGGATGGTGACGTTCGGGCTCGAACACGGCCTGATCCAGCCCGCGGTGCCGGGCCGGTTGCGGATCGAGGTGCCGGCGGGCGTGATCGACGTCGCCTACGAGACGCGGGGCGCGAAGGTGACGTCGGTCCGGATCACCAACGTCCCGTCCTATGTCGCGGCGCGCGGGATCGCCGTCGATATCGAGGGGATCGGGCCGCTCGTGATCGACGTGGCCTATGGCGGCAATTACTACGCGATCGTCGAGCCGCAGGGGCGCTATACCGGCCTGGACGATCTCGGCGCCGCGGAGATCATCGCGCTGAGCGGCCGCGTTCGCGAGGCTGTGCGGGCCAAGTTCGAACCCGTCCACCCGCTCGACCCGACGATCCGCGGCGTCAGCCATGTCCTCTGGGCGGACGTGCCGCGCAGTGCCAATGAAGATGGGGGCGCCGACGGGCGCAACGCGGTGTTCTACGGCGACAAGGCGATCGACCGCAGCCCGTGCGGCACCGGCACCTCCGCCCGGCTCGCGCATCTGGCCGACAAGGGGCGTTTGTCGGTCGGCGACCGGTTCGTCCACGAAAGCTATATCGGCAGCCGCTTCGTCGGCCGCGTCGAGGCGGAGACGATGCTGGGCGATACCCTCGCGATCATCCCGTCGATCGAAGGATCGGCCGTCGCAACCGGATTCAACACGATCTGGATCGACCGCGACGATACATTCTGGGAAGGTTTTCAGGTTTCATGATTTCGTGCCTATGCTGGTGCGGCAATCTTGTCCCGGGAGCCTCCCTTCTATGAGTATCGTCGTCCGCACGCTGTCCGAGCAGGTGTTCGAGATCGTCCGCGAGCAGATCGTCACGGGCAAGCTCGCCGGCCATACCGCGATCCGCCAGGATGCGCTGGCGACCGAACTCGGCGTCAGCAAGATTCCGCTGCGCGAGGCATTGGCACGGCTGGAGCAGGAGGGCCTGCTGACGAGCCACGCGAACCGGGGCTATTCGGTTCAGCCGATGTCCGCGGACGAGGCCGACGACATCTTCGCGCTGCGGCTGGCGATCGAACCGCAGGCCGCCGCTTATGCGTCGACCGTCGCCAATGACGACGACCGCAACGCGGCCATCCTGGCGTTCGAGGAACTCGACAGCGCGGCCAGCGAGCGGCTCGCCGAGGTCGCGATCCGCAACCGCGTGTTCCACACCGCGCTCGTCCGGCCGGGCCGTCGCCTGCTGACTACGCAGATGGTCGAGCGGCTGGCGATCCTCGCCGAGCGCTACGTCGTCGCGCATCTGCGGCCGGCGGGACGCGAGGATCGCGCGCATCTCGAGCATCGCCAGCTGCTCGACGCATGGCTCGCGCGCGACGACGATCGCATGCTGACGCTGCTGACCAGCCATATTCAATCGACGCTGACCGACCTGCGCTTCCAGTTCGCATCAGCGCGCGAATAACGATCACAACCGGGGATGGGCATGTTTGGACCGCGTAAATCGTTCGAATCGTCAGCCCATAGCCAGGAACACAGCCTCGCCAAGACGCTGAGCTGGCCGCATCTGATCGCGCTCGGGGTGGGCGCGATCGTCGGCACTGGGATCTACACGTTGGTCGGCGTCGGCGCCGAGCGCGCGGGGCCGGGCGTCATCCTCGCCTTCGTGATCTGCGGCGTGATCTGCGCGTGTGCGGCGCTCGCCTATACTGAACTCGCCACGCTGATCCCCGCCGCCGGGAGCGCGTACACGTTCAGCTACACCGCGCTGGGCGAGGGTGTCGCCTGGGTGGTCGGCTGGAGCCTGATCCTCGAATACTCGCTTGCGTGTTCGACGGTCGCGGTCGGCTGGTCGGGCTATCTGGTCGGCTGGATCGAGGCGGCGGGGATCCACCTGCCGCACGCTCTGCTGGTCGCGCCGCATGGCGGCGGGCTCGTCAACATGCCTGCGGTGCTGGTGTCGCTCGCCGTCATGGGGATGCTCATCCTCGGCACGCGGCAGAGCGCGACGCTGAACATCGTGCTGGTGCTGATCAAGCTGGTCGCGCTGACGGTCTTCGTGATCTACGCCGCGCCCGCGTTCAAGGCCGACAACCTGCACCCGTTCATGCCCTATGGCTTCGGCTCGACCGAGCTTGGCGGGCACAAGCGCGGCGTGATGGCGGCGGCGGCGATCGTGTTCTTCGCCTTTTACGGCTTCGATGCGGTCGCGACCTCGGCGGAGGAAACCAAGAATCCCAAGCGCGACCTGACGATCGGCATCGTCGGTTCGATGCTGGTTTGCACCGTGATCTACATGGCGGTCGCGGTCAGCGCGATCGGCGCGCTGCCGTTCACGCAGCTGGCCAATTCGCCCGAGCCGCTCGCGCTGGTGCTGCGCCAGTTGAGCCAGCCGTTCGCGGCGCAGGTGATCGCGCTGGCGGCGGTGATCGCGCTGCCGTCGGTGATCCTGGTGATGATGTACGGCCAGAGCCGGATCTTCTTCGTGATGGCGCGCGACGGCCTGCTTCCGCGCGGTCTCGCCAAGGTCAGCAAGCGGACCGGATCGCCGACGCTGATCACGCTGCTGACCGGGCTTTCGATCGCCGCGGTCGCGGGGTTCTTCCGGCTCGACGAGATTGCCGAGCTCGCCAATGCGGGCAGCTGATCGCGTTCATCTCGGTCGGCGTGTGCCTGATGGTCCTGCGCCGCACCGCGCCGCATTTGCCGCGGCTGTTCCGCTGCCCGGCCGCCTATGTGGTCGGCACCGTCACGGTGCTGGGGTGCCTGTATCTGCTGGCGAGCTTGCCCTCATCGACGCTCGTCCGGTTCGTGATCTGGAACGTTATCGGGCTGCTGCTCTACGCCGTTTACGGTCGGCGCAAGAGCGACGCGGGCACCGTCCAGCGCCTGGCGTGACGGCAGTATCCCGCTGGGCCACGCGCCCGGGGCGGTGGGTGACTTAAATCCGTCATCGCTTTGTCTCTGGCGTGTCGCCGGGCCGCTCTAGCCGGACGGCGAGCGCGCCCCGGGGACGATACTAGATATGAGCAAGATTTCAAAAGCTGCGTTGGCGGCGAGCGTAGCGATATGCGCCCTCTCAAGCGGCGCCGCACTGGCCCAGACCGCGCTGACCGCGGTCGCGCCCCCGACGGCCGAGCCTATGGTTGGGGACGCAGACGCGCCGGACGACATCGTCGTCACCGGCACGCGCGCCGGCGAGCGCAAGGCGATCGAGGAAAAGCGCACCGCCAACAACTTCGTCGAGGCGGTGTTCGCCAACGATGTCGGCAAGCTGCCCGACCAGAACGTCGCCGAAGCGGTGCGCCGCCTGCCCGGCCTGTCGGTCGCCAACGACCAGGGCGAGGGGCGCTACGTCATCATCCGCGGGATCAACCCCGACCTGGTCAACGTCACGCTGAATGGCATGACTCTGCCAGCCCCCGAGCCCGAGGGCCGGCAGGTCAAGCTCGACGACATCCCGTCGGCCCTGATCAGTGCGGTGGTCGTCACCAAATCGCTGACCGCGGATCAGGATGCCAACGCGATCGGCGGCTCGGTCGACGTCCGGACGCTGTCGGCGTTCGACCGGGCCAAGCCGTATTTCGCCGACGCGCGGGCGGCCTATGGCTGGTCGAAGCTCAACGGCAAGCATCCCTATGAGGGCGATATCCAGGTCGGCGGGCTGTTCGGTCCGGACCAGCAGTTCGGCGCGGTCCTGTCGGTCAATTATTCGCAGCGGCCGATCGAGTCCGAGAATTTCCAGGGCTCGACCAACTGGCGCGTGCCCACCGCGGCGAACGGTTTCGTGGTGCCCGACCAATATGGCCTGCGCGATTACAATCTGACGCGGACGCGCAAGGGCGCGGTGCTCAACCTCGACTGGCGGCCGAGCGATACGACCAAGTTCTTCCTCCGCGGGACCTATTCGGCGTTCGACGACAACGAGACACGCGACCAGTTCATCATCGACAACCAGTCGACCTTCACCAACCAGACCGCCACCACGGGACGGTTCCGCGGCCGCGGCAGCGTGCGCGTGCGGCGTCGCGAGGAGTCGGACAACACCAAGTCGGTGCAGGGCGGCGGCGAGTTCGATCTCGGGCCAGGCCATCTCGCGATCACCGGCGGCTATGCCCGCGCCGAAAAGCGCGATCCGTTGCGCTCGGAGTATAATTTCCGCACCGGCGGGTCTGCGCTGACGGTCGATTACGACGTGTCCGACGCGCCCTATGACTTCGTCCCGACGGCGACGCTGCCGCAGACGGCCTATGCGCTCAACAGCGTCAATTACGACAAGCGGCTGGCGGTGGAGAAGCTCGCCCAGGCGCGCGTGGACTATACGATCCCGCTGAGCTTCGGCACCGACGGCTCGAGCATCAAGGTCGGCGCGAAATATCTCGATCGGCACAAGACCAACAATCGCGACTATACGACCTACAGCCTGACCAGCGGGCGCAGCTTCACGCTCGCCAACGTCTCCTATCTCGGCGACACCAGCTTCTACGGCAGCGACTATAGTTTCGGACCGCGGATCGGCTACGATACCGCACAGGCGTTCCTCGCGGTCAATCCGGGGACGGTGACGCTCAACACCGCCGGGTCGATCAACAACAGCCTCGCGAACGACTACGACGTCAAGGAGCGGATCATCGCCGGCTATGCGATGGCGACGCTCAAGTTCGATAAGCTGACGCTCGTCCCCGGCGTGCGCGTCGAACAGACGCGGGACCGCAGCAAGGCCAAGCTGATCACCACCGCCTCGTCGATCAATTCCGACTATAACAGCTTCGGGTCCAAGCAATATACCGACGTGTTCCCGGGCCTGAACGCGCGCTACGACCTCACCGACGCGCTCGTCGTGCGCGGCGCGGTGACGACCGCGATCGGCCGGCCCAATTATGCGCAGCTCGCGCCCTATGTCTCGGTCGACCAGACGACCAATCCCAATTCTGTCGCGCAGGGCAATCCGAACCTGAAGCCGTACAAGGCGCTCAATTTCGACGGCGCGATCGAATATTATCTGCCCGGGCAGGGCCTCATTTCGCTTGGCGGATTCTACAAGAAGCTCGACGATCCGATCTATGCCCAGTCGCTGCTCGCCCAGACGGGGACGTTCGCCGGCCAGGCGCTGACCAACGCGACCGTCTCGACTCCGCTCAACATCGACAAGGCGAAGGTCTACGGGATCGAGGTCAATCTGCAGACGCGCTTCACCTTCCTGCCGTCGCCGCTCGACGGTTTCGGCGTGGCAGCGAACTACACGCGGATCTGGGGTGACGGGAACGGCACGATCCTCGGCGCACCGTCCCGCACGGGTGACATCCCGCTGTTCCAGCAGTCGAAGCATGTCGGCACCGCGCAGATCTTCTACGAAAAATACGGGTTCGCGGTGCGTGCCGCCTATTCCTATCGCTCGGCCTATCTCGACACGCTGGGGGCGACCGCGGCGCTGGACCAATATACCGACAATAATGGGCAGCTCGACGTCAATGCCAGCTATCAGGTCTCGCCAGAACTGACCTTCTTCGCCAGCGCGACCAACCTGACCGATGCCCCGTGGCGCCGGTATATCGGCACCAAGGCGCAACTGGTCGAGCGCGAGCGTTACGACATGTCGGTGCGCTGGGGCGCGCAACTCCACTTCTAGGATTCTGCCATGCGATCGATCCTCTCCGCCGCCGCGGCACTCCTGCTGGCCTCGACCGGGTCGGTCGCGTTCGGGCAGAGCCGCGCACCCGCACCCGCACAGGCACCCGCGCCCGCCGGCTTGCGCGTCGACCGGGTCGTGATGCTGATGCGTCACGGCGTCCGCCCGCCGACCAAGTCCCCGCCGATGCCCGCGGGCACCGCCGCGGAGGCGTGGCCCGAATGGCCGGTCAAGCCGGGCTATCTGACCCCGCACGGGGCCGACGCGCTGCGCCTGCTCGCGGCGAATGACCGGGCGCGTTTCGTCATCGACGGCGTCGTCCCCCGGACCGGGTGCGCGCACGTGCGGATCGTCGCCGACAGCGATCAGCGCACCATCGCGACCGCCGAAACCTGGGCGGCCGCGCTCGCGCCCGGGTGCAAGGTCGACATCACGCACACGCCGCAGGACGTCGCCGATCCGATCTTCTCGCCGATCGACGAGCGCGCGGTTGCGTTCGACGCCGCCTCCGCGCGGGCGGCAGTGCTCGCCGATGCCGGCCCGGCGGGGATCGCAGGCGAGGAAACGCGCTTGCGACCCGTGCTGTCGCGGCTCGATGCGATCCTGTGCGGCACGGCGCGGTCGGCCTGCGGGATCACGCGGGACCCGTCCGGCCTGGCGCCGCTAAAGCCGGATTCGCGCCCCAAGCTGGCCGGCGCGCTCGACCGAGCGTCGACCGTCGCGCAGATCCTGCTGCTCGAATATGCGGACGGGAAGCCGATGCGCGAGGTCGGCTGGGGCCGTGCCACCGCCGCCGATATCGCCCGCGCCTCCGAACTCCACGCGGTCGAGTTCCGCCTGCTCGCGCGGCCGCGCTACGTCGCGGCGCGCGGCCTGTCGGGGATCGGTGCGGTGATGCGGCAGGCAATGACCGATCCACGCGCCGATGCGCCGACGGTCACGATGCTGTCCGGGCACGATACCAATGTCGCCAATCTGGGCGGGCTGCTCGATCTTCACTGGCAGGTACCGGGCCTCGCGGCAGACGATCCCTCGCCCGGCGGCGCGATCCTGTTCGAACGCCTCGTCGACCGGCAGGGCAAGCGGTACGTCCGCGCGGTCTATCGCTCGCAGACGCTCGACCAGATCCGCAACCTGACTCCGCTGACCGGCGCGACCAGCCCCTATCGCAGGATCATGCCGATCGCGACCTGCTCCGCGCGCGGCATCCGGGGCCTCTGCACGGTCGAGGCGTTCGAGGCGCTGATGGCGAAGCGCCTCATCGCGCCGGCTTGATCGGTCGGGTCTGATCGGCTTGGTCTGATCGACGGGCGGCAACCGGAGCGTCGCCACCTGCAACGCCCCGAAACGGCGCGCGATCGCGTTGCGACTACCGACCGTAGACGGCCGACTGCATCTTCGCCTGCGCCGTTTGAACCGCGCGCTGGTTGGCCTGGAGCGCTTGCAGCCGGTCGTTGATCGCGGCCCGCACCGTCGCATCGCTGGTTTGCACCATCGATCCCGAAATCCGGATGGCACTGCGGTGCGCGTCGAGATAGCCGCCCAGGTCGATCGTCTCGCCCAGCACCTTGTCCATGACCGGTACCACCGCCTTGAAGGCGGTCGCCGGCTGAGTGACGAGGCGATCATAGGCCTTGTCGTATACCTGTTTGAGGTCCGCCGGCTGGTCAAGCTTGCCATGCGCCGCGTCGGCACGCGCGATATCAGCATCGAGCGCGCGCGACATCGCCGCCATCCCGGTCTTGGCCGTCTGCAACTGCGCACGATGCGCGACGACGTCTTCCAGCGACGCGATCGACCCCGCGCCCACCGCCGCCGCCAGCTTGGGCGACACGCTGTCGTTCATCGTCTTGTTGAAGTCGGTGATAATCGCAAAATCATCCGCATAGTCGCCGAACGACGCGCGTTCGTCCGCGGTAAGCTGCGGAACGTGCATGCCCGGCTTGTCCAGCACGCGGGTCTGGAGAAAGTCGACGAACGCCTTGCGCTGACCGGTATCGCCGCTCCCGCAACCTGGCGCCAGAAGAACCGCGGTCATTGCCAAGGCCAGTTTCGCAGCTCTCATATTAGTCTCCGTCATCGCCGTCACGCATCGGCATCGCTTGATCAGGGTGTTCGAACTGCACCGGCGGGACAAGTCTATTCCGAGATTTCGGCGGTGCTCGGGTGGTGGTGCTCGCGTGGCGGTGCTTGGGTAACGGTGCTCGGGTGGCGGGGGGCGAGTTCGTCGAACCCCGGCTAGTCCCTTGGCGCCGGGAGCTGGATGACATCGCCCTTCGCGTTGAAGAAGACGGAGTCGCGAAGCTGCTTTTCCCGCTCGTCGGTTCGCTGCATCAAACAATCGCGCCGATCCGCAAAGCCGAGGGCGCAATCCGCATCACGAAAGGCGATCCAAGCTTTCTGTGCCCTGCGCAACGCGGTCTGGTCGTCAGGACGGAGTTGCCGCGAGAGCGCGCGGTATGTCGCATTAAGCTGCTGGTCCGAGGTCGCCAACTCGGCGTTGCGCGTATCCTGGGCCATGGCCGCTGTCGAAACGGCGATGCACGCAGCCACCACCATCATTCTAGCCCGATGCATCGCGATCCTCACGGTAGATGCATCGAGTCTGCGGCAGAAGCCGGTCGGTAGCAAATAAGGATTTTGCGTCGTCGCGGATGCGAAACGCGCGGGCGATCATGTTCGACACGCGAGGCAGGGGGCTGGCGCCATGGCCGGGTCGTCGGTTCTGAGGGACGTACCCGCCGCGGGTCATTGCCGCTTTACGGCGCCGGTTCGCTCAGTCCAATCGAGCCGCATCGAACGAGCCCGCTACGCTACAACGCGGCGTCAACCTGCCGGTTTGCCGTGAGCCATCATCGCGTCGATCTTGGTCTTTGGCAGGTTGATGAGCAGCCCGTTCTTGTTCTTGGCGAACGATGCCACGTCGACTTCGACGCTGCCGAGCGTGCTCGCCACAACCGCGACACCGCTGTCGACTTTCGCGATGGTGCCGATGACCAGGCCATCGGCGTCACGGACGACCAAGCCCTGCACAACGTCTCTGGGTTTCACGGTAAATTGCCGTAGACCATGGCTGGAGCCCGCGACGTCATCGAGCCGACGGAAATTACCCTGGCGATCGAGTGAATCGGCGAAATCATTAGGCGTCGCGCTCATCGGCGACGAAGCTGACGCGGACGGACCCGCCTCCTGAGCTGTCGCGGCGCCACTGGTGAGAGCTACACAACATGCAGCCACATATACGACTCGATGCATTCTGCCTCTCCCTCGACTGTCTTTTCATCAGCCTATCACGAGAAAATACTTTAGCAATACTTTGTGCGCGCGATGTATCTTACTGCGGCGAAAACTTTCGGTTCTAATGTTCGTATTCAATTTGGCGTTTTCAACGGTCACGCGGTCGATAGCGTTTGCTCACAAGATCATAGATCATATGCATCGATAGAATTTCGACCACTTCGTTTGTCATCAAGATCGATATCCTGGCAGCGCTCGATTTGTTTAGGAAGTTGCGCTTCTGCTCGTGGGCGACGTAGCAACGCGCGGTCTAGCTGGGATTAGCAGCAGTCGCCGATTTGCAGTCGCCGCGGTCGGGTAGGGGTGGCCGGCGCCAGCGGAAAGCGTTCGGAGGTAGTCGGTGGAGCGCGGTGAATACGTCAAGCAGCATTGCTTGCCCTGCCTTCTCGTCGGCCACGTTGAGTGCGGCCGCAAGCTCCGCTTGGTAATTCGTCAGCGCTTGGCGTGCAGCGGGGTTCGCGGCGCCCGGGGGCGGCAGTTGGACTGCATGCAGTGCAGGATCGAACGCTTTGCGTGCCGACTCGCAGGGCTGGTTTGCAACTGTTTTCGATGGGGCGCCGTAATGCCGGGTCCAGTAGGCAATCGCCTCATCCACAAGTACGGGCGTGTCGGCAAAGACGCGGGGCAAGGCGGCGGCATCAAGGTCGACCGCGCGATGAGCAGTGGCTCCAGCTTCGTCACATTGAACCGCGCGCCCTGCGTCTTGTCGATGCTGACGTTCGCCGTGTAGACATTGGCATCGTTGCCGCTTCTCCACCGATGTGAAAAAATCATGGCTGGGCACGTAAATGAACTATGAAAAGTCATCGAAATGCCAGATTCTCAAGACATCACCGGCAATCAAAAGCTGCGATAGCGCGCGCGTCCTGCCGTACGTCTACTACTACTGGATGCAGTGATGCGTCGAGTACTAGGTTGTACCGCCCTGGTTGCGCTCGCGTTGACAATCAAACTTCTATTCGTGGGTCGCTATTTTCCCCGCGCCCCAGGGAACATGCTGATCTGGCTACCGATCGCTGCTGTGTTGTTCGCGGTGGTTGTCGCTGCAGTGGGTGCCCAGACCTTGTTGAAGAGGCGTAGCCTCGGGGACTGAGCTTCGCATATAGCCGGGTAGCCAACGGTTATGTCTTCAAGAGCAGCGCAGCGCTGGTCGGCTTCGCGGCCACGGGCTTCCACACGGTGGACGGCACCGCGTTTCCGAACATCCTCAACATAGCGTCGGTGGCGATCGTCGGTCGGTCCTGCATCGAAGACGGTTATCTCGAAGCCCTTATCGTGACCGATTACGAAACAGGACAGGGCCCGTACGACCTATCGCCGGCCTGGTGGGAACTTGACCCTGCGGTCGAACCTGTCGCGGTCGTGGACCTGGATCGCGATCCGGTTGTCGTCAATGCTCAACACTATTCCGCCATGCCTACGGCGACGTTAGAGCCTTACCCTAAGGTCGGGAAGCTGTGTACGATCATCGCTCAGGCGAGAGCCGCGTGGTGTCAAAAGCACGACCTCGCCTTTACACGCGTATCGCGCATAGTTGCCGCTATCGCCATTCCCCCCAATCTCCAGCGCACCATTGGCGATCCCAAGCAAAGGCGTGGTCGTATCGGTCGATCGTGCGGGAGGACGTCGAGACCATGCGGATGAACAGCAGGCTCTCCCGGGCGGGGCTGCTGGCGGGATATGCGCGGTGACAGTAATATTTCATTATTTTTTCAAAGATTTATCATCCATGGCTAGAGTATGTATAACAAGAGCTACTAAGCAGGCACTCGCAATCGACATTTCACACACGTCTTCATACCCGGATGGGAGTAGCTTTCCGTAAATCGATGGCCTCCGGTCAAAAAACACTTAAGTCTTTTGAAAAAACTCATTAATTATCTCCGTGATCAGAATAGGCTCTGATCCGATACTGGTCCGAATCAAGAATACTATATAATGATAGGGCATATTCAGGCCAACCACTAGTAACGTTTCTATCATGTATCGAATCAAGCGCAGGCACGCACAAACCTGTCGGTCGCGGGTTAGCGAAGTCTTGCCTCTACAGGCGCACTGCGCACGGCTGCCATTATCTCCAATTCCGCCGACAAGCTCGCCTGGTTCGCGATGCGGTGAGTGGTCGTTGCGACTGGTCAGGTCAGCGAGGCGATCGAAAATCACCGACACAGTATTCCGGTCTTGTAGAGACGCTCTCTACAAGACCGGGCCGAAGCTTCCGGAAACCGGATCGGCCAACGTGCGCGAATGGCCGATGCTGCCGACATTCAACGACTCTTTGGCGACCTCGCGCGCGAAGACATCGTCGTGGTCCATCGACCTCGCCGCGGGCACCGCACGGGTCGAATTCGCCAACGAACTGACGACGGGCGATATCACCTGGCTCGAAAGGCGCGCCGGAACCACACGCACCTGGTCGCCGTCGACATCAAGTCGAGCGGCATGATCACCGCAGACACCGACGTCTTCGGCGCGGGCGAGAGCCTGAAGGATCACATCCAGCCGGGCGGCGCACTGTCGGGGAAGCCGCAAGGAACGGCATGGACCGTCGCACCGGCAAGCCGCTCGCCGGCGCCGATCACGTTCGCAAGTCAATCAAGGACATTCTCGGCACGCCGCTCGTCACGCGCATCGGTCGCCGCGACTATGGCAGCGAGCTGCCCGCGCTACACCGCAGCAGCCGACCAGCGCACGCTTTCAGACACTGCCGCCGACAAGCTTTTGGCTAACCTCGCAGAAAGGTTAGCCAAAAATGCCGCTAAGGCACTGAAATCAGGAGAAAATAAATGAAGTTTGGTGCACCCGACTGGATTCGAACCAGTGACCCCTGCCTTCGGAGGGCAGTGCTCTATCCAGCTGAGCTACGGGTGCCTCTGCTGTGCGCCTAGCAAAGCCCGTGCGACCGCGCCAGCCATTTTCGCCGGGGCCATTTTCGCCGGGGCGGTCGCGGGTCGATGCAACGCCGCGTGCGCCGTCAGGGCCGGGGGCTCTCGGCGCTGCGCTTGGGCTCCGGCGTCTTGGGCTTGTACGCGCACAGATCGCTGACGATGCACCGCCAGCATTCGGGCGTCCTCGCCTTGCAGACATAGCGGCCGTGCAGGATCAGCCAGTGATGCGCGTGGAGGCGGAACGGCTGCGGCGTCGCCTTGTCGAGTTTCAGTTCGACCGCGAGCGGGGTCTTGCCGCGGGCGAGGCCGGTGCGGTTGCCGACGCGGAAGATATGCGTGTCGACCGCGAAGGTCTCCGCGCCAAAGGCCACGTTCAGCACGACGTTGGCGGTCTTGCGGCCGACGCCCGGCAGGCGTTCGAGCGCGGCGCGGTCGTTGGGGACCTCGCCGCCATAGTCGTCGATCAGCATCTGCGAGAGCGCGATGACGTTCTTCGCCTTGGTGTTGAACAGGCCGATCGTCTTGATATGGCGCTTGAGCTCGTCGAGCCCGAGCGCCACCATCTTTTCGGGCGTGTCGACCTCTCGGAACAGCGCGCGCGTCGCCTTGTTGACGCCGACATCGGTCGCCTGCGCCGACAGCGCGACCGCGACCACGAGCGTGTAGGGATTGACGAATTCCAGCTCGGTTTCGGGATGCGGATCGGCCTCGGCGAGCCTTGCGTAGAAGTCGAGGACGTCGGCCTTCTTCACAGCCCGAGCACGTCGCCCATCCGGTAGCGGCCGGCGGGCTGTCCGGCGAGCCAGATCGCTGCCCGCACCGCGCCGCGCGCGAAGATCGAACGGTCGTCGCCGCGGTGGTTCAGCTCGATCCGCTCGCCTTCGCCGGCGAAGATCACGCTGTGGTCGCCGATCACCGATCCGCCGCGGAGCGAGGCGAAGCCGATCGTGCCATCGGAGCGTGCGCCGTGCAGGCCGGCGCGGCTGTCGACGCGCAGTTCGGCGAGCGACGACCCGCGACCCTTGGCGGCGGCCTCGCCGAGCAGGAGCGCGGTGCCCGACGGCGCGTCGACCTTGTGCTTGTGGTGCATCTCGACGATCTCGACGTCCCAGTCAGGCCCAAGTCGGGCTGCGGCGTCGCGCACCAGGATCCCGAGCAGGGTGACGCCGAGCGAGGTATTGCCGGTCTGGAGGATGGCGATGTCGGTCGCGGCCTCGTCGATCAACGACTGGTGGTGCGGCGACAGGCCGGTGGTGCCGATGACGATAGCGGTACCGGCGGCGCGGGCGGCGGCGAGGTGCGCTTCGATCGCGGACGCGGTGGAGAAGTCGACCAGCACGTCGGCGGCCTGCGCCAGCGGTGCGGGATCCTCTCCGGCATCGACGCCACCGGCGAGCGCCGCACCGGCCGCCGCGATCGAGTCGACGATCGCGCGGCCCATCCGTCCGGCGCTACCATAGATGCCGATCGCGATCGTGTCGGGGGCGTTCGGGGCGGGTTGGGGCGCGAGCGTCTGCATGCGCGCGCTTTGCACCAAGCGGCGGTTTGGGGACAGGGGCCAACGGTGACGCAGGGTAATTTCTTGGCCGTTTCGACCCGGAGCTAAGCGCGCTCGGTGAGCGATCGCACCAAATCGAGATCGGCCGGCTTGTCGACGTCCACCGCGGCGAGACCGAACGGCGTCGCCACCGCCGCCGCGTCGAGCCCCGCGAGGCGGCCGAGATGCGCGATCGCGTCGACCAGCGTCAGGCGCCCCGACATGTAGCGGACCAGCGTGCCGATACCGAGCCGGCGGACGATCCGCCACGGCCGCTTGCGATCCGCCTCGACCTGCGCCCAGAGATCGAGCGCGGCGATCGAGCGGGGGGTGGCGAAGTAGAACAGGTTGCATCCCGACCACGCACCGTCGGCGAACCGCAGATAGGTGCGTCGCGTGCCCGGCGCTGCGGCCTCGATCACGTCCCGGCGCGCGAGCAGGGCGGCGACATCGACGTGGGGGGGAAGGTCGGCGAGGAAGCGGGTGATCCAGTCGGGCTGGAGCAGCGCATGGTCTGCGGTGGTGACGAGCAGCGGCGCACCGAGCGCCTCGATACCGTCGCGGACGCTTCGGCTCGGACCCGATGCGGCGTCGAGGACGGTCAGGCCGAGCGCGATCGCCGCCTGCCGCACCGGCTCGTCCGACACCGAAACCGCGATATGCCCCGCCCCGGCGTCGCGCAGCGCCTGCGCCACGCGCGCGAGCAGCGTCAGGCCGTCGAGCATGATCAGCGCCTTGTGCGACACACCGGCATAGCCGGCGACCGGATCGACGCCACCGCGCGATCCTGCGAGGATCAACGCGTTGAACCCCTGGGCGATGTCGGGACTCATACCGGCTTCGAGGGCGTCGGCGTTGGGGTCTGCGCGCGCGCGCGCCACACTTTCCAGAACACGCCGGGAGCCGCCAGGATCGGGTGGTTCTCGCGCCAAGGCGTCAGCGGCACGCTAACCCCGGTATGGCGCTCGACCTTCCAGAGGCCATAGCGCGCGGCGCCTTCGAAGGTGAACGCGGCGCGGACGAGGCGGGCGACGTTGAGCGGCTTGCCCGCCCGCCGTCGCCGCCCCCAAGCGGCGAGCAGCGCCCGCCGCCGTGCCGGCGCAATATCGGGTTTGAGCACACCGGCCTCGTCCCGAAAGGCGGTGCCGTCCGCGGTCCATGCCAGCGGCAGGAGTTCGTCGTAGCGACCGGGGTCGAACCCCAGGATCTGCCCCTCGCGCCCCTTGCGTTCGACGCGCAGTTCGGCGGCATAGGTCTGGCGGAACAGCGCGCGCCAATAATCGTCGGCGGTGCCGGCCTCGGGCCCGAGCGCGGCTGCAAACCGCGCCGCCGATTTCGCCGCGTCGCCGATCGCCGCAGCGACCAGCGTCGCCGTCGCCGGATCGCGTACCCAGACGAGCGCGGCGGGCTGGACGAAACGAGTCCAGATCGTCGTGTCGAGCGTCTGCGCCGCCGCGGCCGTCGCAAACGTCGCGATCCGCATCGTCGCGATCTTGGCGCGCAGGGTTTCGCCGCGGCTCTCGACCTCCCGGTCGCCGAACTCGCGGTAGCTCACGGTCGGCCACAGGCCTCGCTCGGGCGGGCCATTGGTCAGCACGTAGAAATCGAGGACACCTTCGGTCGCACCCGTGCGCAGGTTCGACCCGTAGAACAGCACTGCAACGACATCCGGACCCTCGGCCAGCATCTCCGCGATGGCGCGGACCGCCGGGATGGTGGGGACGTGAAGCTGGCGGCGGACGACGTCGCCGAGCGTAATCACGGGACGACGAAACTGAGCGCGCGTGCCTCGCGAACGATCAGCTCGCCACCGGGATAGACTTCGCCGTCAAGGATGAACCCCGAGTCCATCGTCAGGTCGAGGCTCGGTGAATCGATCCGGTGGTAGCCGGCGCGGTCGAGCCATGCAGCCGGGGAGCCGGCGACGATGAGCGGCGTCGCGGCGGCGAGCCAGCGCGGCGGTGCGTCGACCACCAGCGTCTTCAGCCCGGCGCGCGGGACGCCGAACGGGCGGATCCCAATCGGCATGCGCTTCAGCGTCGAGGCGAGCATCAGATAGCGCGCACGATCCGTCTCGGCGTTGCGGCCCGCCGCATGGACGCCTTCGTTTCCACGCGAGTCGAACCGGATCCGCATCCGGTTGCCAGCCCGCCACGCGCTGTTCGCGCCACCGAACAGCGTCTGCAGGATCGCCCAGCACAGTGCCAGCCCGACCGCGACGCCGTTGAAGGCACCCGCACGATGCGTGCGCTGCGCCAGTGCCGTCGCGTCGACGAAGGCGCCTGCGCCGAACAGGAAGCCGCACAGTTTGGCGCCGGTGTCCTTGCGCACCACCTCGATCGGGCTGCGCGACTTGACCCGGCCGTGCCGTGCCGCCGTCAGCGCCTGGTCGAGCGTCCAGTCGTCGGGGATGCCGAGATCGAGCGCCAGCGCGTTGGTCTTGCCCGACGGCACGATCGCGACCCGCGGCGCGGCGCCGGTCCACACGCGCGCGGCGGCGGTCATCACGTCGCGGATCGTGCCGTCGCCGCCGTCGATCACCAGCAATTCGATGCCGTGCCGCGCGAAATCGGTCAGCACCTCGGCCAGTTCGGCCTGCGTGCGCGGCGTGACCGCGAGCACGGTGCCCGACAGAAACGGCTTGGTCGCCTCGACGCTGCTGCGGTTGCGGTGGCTCTTGGGGTTGCAGATGATCCCGGTACGGATCCGCGCCGCGGCATCGCGCGGGCTCACGCCGTACCGTTCGGCCACGGCCGGATCGAACATGCCATCGGGCAGCCATGCCGGCAGGGCCGGGGGCGAAAGGGGGTGCCCACCAAAGGCATTAAAGTTCGAAACGACATCGGCCACGATATAAGATACCCGTCGCGGCACATAACCGCTACAAATTTGTGTCAGGAAGATTTCCGTTCGGCGTCAATGAACGGTTTTTGGCTCAGCGGCGATACCGCATCTTCATCCGCACGATCGTTCCCGAGGCCGGCAACGCGACGCGGACCGATTCGAACGAGGGCAGTCCGATCGACGTCGGCGCATCGTTCGAAAAGCCGAATCCCTCTTTCGGCACGAACAGCGTCCGGTTGAAATCATGATCGCTGTTCTCGTCATGATATTGCGCGATCGCGTAATAGCCGGGCTTCAGCCAGAAGCACGCGCGCGGCCGGTTGGCAGGCACGCGCGCGCGGACCAGCTTGCCGCCCTTCGAAAGAAACCGCTTCTTTTCATCGGGATAGACGGTGAAGGCGACTTCGCCGACGGCGTTGTGCATCGTCGTCGCCTCGAGGATCAGCTTCGTATTACCGTTGCCCGGCGTTCCTACGCAGGTCTCGGCGGCGCAGGCCTGGACCGGCGCGAGCACGGCAGCCGCAGCCAGCGCCACAAGGAATAGATGGTTCATCGGCAGACTAAGACCTGGAAAAAGTGGCGATAGAGCGGCGCGCAGATGACATTTGCGACGTGAACGAGGCCTTTATCATCGCCGCCCCACTACCCAGGCCGGTCCGGGCGCCGGGTAACGCCGCGTTCGCTCGGCTCAGGCCTGGTCAGGCGTGCGGGTCATTCGGGCGGCCGCGAACCCGAGCAGGATCGCGACCATGACCGATCCGGCCGCGACCGCCGCGGCGATCCCGGTCGAGCCGTATGTGGGCATCAGCAGGAACGCGACGACGAACAGCAGGACGACGCCCACCGCGCGGATCGCGAACACCGTGCCGGCGCGGTGCAGCGCGGTCATCACCGTGTCGAGGCTGACGGTCGCGAGGTCAAAACACCCGGCGGCGGCGAGCCACAAGAGCACCGGATAGGCGCCGCCGAACGATTTGCCGCCGACCAGCTTCAGGATCGGTTCGCCGACGAACGCGACGACCGCCAGGATGACGAGCGCGGCGGCGGTGCTCGCCAGCATCGTTCGCACCAGGATCCGGCGCAGACGCGACGGCTCGGCGGTGCGGACCGCGCGAACGATCTCGGGGAAGGCGGCGCGCGACAACATCTGCGACAGTTTCGCCAGCGCCTGCGCCAGCTGAGTCGCCAGCCGGAACGCGCCCGCTGCGGCGGGGCCGATCGATGCGCCGACCAGCAGCAGCGGTATCTGCTTGCTCGACAGGCCCAGCGTCGCGCTCGCGTTGGTGCTCAGCGAGAAGCGGACGATGCCGGGGTTCTCCTCGCGAACCTGCCGCCAGCTTCCGCGCCCCCGTGCTAGCAGGCGCAGGTCGCCGCTGCGCGCGACCATGATCCAGTAGGTCGCGGCGGTGACGATCTCCGCCACGGCCCAGGCGAGCATGAAGCCGCGGATCGTCGGTTCGAAGAGCATCGCCGCGCCGGCGCCGATGAAGCGCATGATCGGCGTCATGCTGTCCGCCACCGCCGACAGCGAGAATTTGTCGCGCAGCCGCAGGATCCCGAGCGGGGTCGAGCGGATCGTGACGAGCTGCACCACCGCGAACATCAGCGTGTCGCGCATCAGGTCCGGCGGGATGCCGAAGCCGTCGCTCCACGCATAGAGGATGCCAACGCTCAGCACCGCACCGACCAGCGCGCTGCACAGGTCGAGGATCGCCGATAGCCGCAGCAACCGCGCGAGCCGCGGCGTGTCGCCGTGCTGGATCGGCTCGACGCCGTACTGGACGATGATCTGCCACGTCTGGAAGCCGACGAACGTCGCCAACGCCTGTGCCGCGCCGCTGATCAGCGCGAACCGGCCGAAATCGACCACGCCGAGCGTGCGCGTGGCGAAACCCAGATAGAAGAGCGACAGGATTGCCAGGACGCTGCGACTGGCGAGCAGCCAGCCGAGATTGCGCGCCGCCGCCCGGAAAATCCCGGTCGTGCCGGCACGGACCGGCGGAGCCGCCGAGGCCGCCGGGGCCGCCGGGGCCGGAGGAGGAGCGGGGTCCTGAACCATCTGCGACCGGCCCCTAAAGCGCGATCGCAGGTCGGGCAAGGCGCGCGGAGGTGACAAAGTGGCGGGCGGCTCCTAGACCGCGGGCGATCGGGTGGCGGTGCCGCCGTCATGCGAGGGATCGTTCGCCATCTGCGGAATTGCCGGACTTTACGCACGGGGAGGCGGTGTCGTTTCGCCCCGGCTCGTCACCGCGCCCCTGATCACGGCGCAGTGCGACACGATCCTCCACCGCGGCCCAGACGACCAGGGCGTGATGACCGATGGCGATTTCGGTTTCGGGATGCGCCGGCTGAGCATCATCGATATCGAGGGCGGGCACCAGCCGTTCCATTCGCCCGACGGCCGTTACGCGCTGGTCTTCAACGGCGAGATCTACAATTTCCGCGTCCTGCGTCAGGAGCTGCAGGCGCTCGGCCGTATCTTCGAGAGCGCAGGCGATACCGAGGTCATCCTTGCCGGCTATGAACGCTGGGGCGACGACGTCTGGGCAAGGCTCGACGGCATGTTCGCGGTCGCGATCTGGGATATGCAGGCGCGACGCCTGACGCTGGCGCGCGATCCGATCGGGATCAAGCCGCTCTATTATACCGACCAGGCCGCCGGCTTCGCGTTTGGCTCCGAATTGAAGACGCTGACGCTGCTGCCCGGCATGGCGTTCGACGTCGACCGCCGCGCGCTCCACGATTATTTCAGCTTCGGCCATGTCCGCACGCCGCGCTCGATCTACGCGCAGGTCCGCACCTTGCCGCCGGGCCATGTGATGACCGTCGAGGCAAGCGGCGCGCCGACGATGCGCGCGTATTGGACCGCCGCCTATCACCCCGCCGAACCCGCGTCGGACGCAGAGTGGATCGAGCGGTTCCGCGACGAATGGCTCGCGACGATCGGCCAGCAGATGGTGGCGGACGTCGATGTCGGCGCGTTCCTGTCGGGCGGGGTGGATTCGTCCGCGGTGGTCGCCGCGATGGCGCGGGTGTCCGACCGCCCGGTGCGCACCTTCACGATCGGTTTTCCCGACGCCCGTTTCGACGAATCGCCGCATGCCGAGGCGATCGCGCGGCATCTCGGCTGCAACCACGTGACGCGCACCTTGGACCTGGTCGACGCGCAGGCGATGCTTCCCGAGGTCCAGCATTGCTATGACGAGCCCTTTGCCGATCCGTCCGCGGTGCCGACCTGGTACGTCAGCCAGATCGCCGCGCAGGAGGTGAAGGTCGCGCTGTCGGGCGATGGCGGCGACGAGCTGTTCTTCGGCTATAAGCGACACGCGACCGAGCGCCGGATCGGCGCGCTGCCGGCCCCGTTGCGGCGGCTCGCCCGCGCGCTGGATGCGGTGCCGACATTGCCGTCGCGCCAGGCCAATGCGGTGCTGCAGCGCTGGCGCAAGACCACCGGCAGTGCCGCGCTCCCGAACGGAGTCGCGCGGTTCTTCGCCAAGACGCAGATCACCAACGAGGCCTTCCGCCGCGAGATCTTCTCGGCCGACTTCATCGCCGAGGAGGAAGGGGGGATCGCGGCGCTGGTCGCGGAATATTTCCCCGATCCCGCCGCGATCTCGGCCGACACGCTCGAACAGTTCGGCCTCGCCGACCTCTCGCTCAACCTCCCCGGCGCGATGCTGACCAAGGTCGACCGCGCGAGCATGGCGCATTCATTGGAGGTCCGCGTGCCGATGCTGGGGCAGGCTATGGTCGACCTCGCTTTGTCGATGCCCGCGGACATGAAGCTGCACGGCAAGATCGGCAAATACGTGATCCGCCAGGCAATCGCGCCATGGCTGCCCGACGGCGTTCTTGACCGCCGCAAACAAGGCTTCCAGATGCCGCTCGCCGCTTGGTTCGCGGGCGATTTCGGGGCGTATGCCGAGCAGTTATGGCGCGACAGCGGCGTGCGCGAACAGGGCATCTGGCGCCCGGGTGCAGTCGACAAGGTGTTCGCCGATCACCGCGCGGGCAAGCGGGATTACAGCCGCTTCCTGTACGCGCTGGCGATCTACTGCCTGTGGTGGATGGGCCGGCCGAAGACCGTGTTTGAAGGATAGCGCTCGCCGCATCCCCTCTTTCCGTTCGTGCTGAGTAGAGACCGAGTAGCTCCGTCAGGAGCGTATCGAGGGCTCGTATCGAAGCACCTGTTCCGCGCGCCAACCTGTCCTTCGATACGCCATCTCGATACGCCGCCTACGGCGACTACTCGACGGCTACTCAGGACGAACGGGGGGGACGGCGTAAGCGGGTACGCGGCTCGACGAACCGTTACGCCAACCAACTCACCAACGTCTCACCCTTGGCCTTGCGCAGCATCGCCTGCACCAGCCGCACCAGATGCACCACCAGCGAGATCGCGGTCCACGCCGCCACGCCGATGATCCCCCAATCGGGCCGCATCACCACGAGCCCCGCGAACAAAATCACCATGTTCGGGTTCCGCCTCGCGGTGATCAGCCGGAACCAGCTGTCGAACCGCTCCCAGACATGGATATGCATCCCGAACCGAACGATGAACGCCCCCTCGATCAGCCGCTGCGCGACATAGCCAAACAACATCGTCCCGATCACCGCCCAGAACATGCCGGCGTCGAGCGGCCGCCCGTACGGCGCGCATCCCGCCGCCCAAGCCCACCACCAGAAGGGCGGATGGACGAGGTCGACACCGTGATCCCACGCGTTGCCCAGCTTCGACGACGTGATCGTGCACCGCGCCAGCTTTCCGTCGACGGTGTCGAGCACCATGAAGAACAGCCCCGTCGCGAGCCCCGTCCAGAACCAGCCATACCAGAACGCGACGGTCGCCACGATGCACAGCACCGATCCGAGCGCGGTCACCTGGTTCGGCGTGATCCCCGCGCGCGCGCAGACCCGCGTGATCGCCAGCGCCCATTCGGGCCACAGATACTTCGTCAGAAGGTCGGTGACGCCCTTGTACGCGCCGACATAGCTCGCGCGCTCGATCGCCGGCACCGCGGGCGGAGTCAGCAGTTCGGCGAACGGCCGTTCGCGCTTGCGCAGCGCTTCGTTGAGGATACCGTCCTCGGCCTCGGCGGCGATCACCGTCAGACCGGTTACCAGCGGCGCTTCGCCGAGCATCGCGGCGGTCATCCGCGCGCGCTCGTCGGCGTCACGGACATGCGCGAGAACGGGCACGCCGGTGCGCGTGACGACGGTGCCGGGCCGCGACTTCAGATGCGCGATCCACACCGGATCGAACGCATAGGCGAGGTTGGCGAGGATGACGGGGCCCGTGTCGCCCCCACCGTCCGTGGCTAGCCCCTGCGCGACGCCGATCCGCCGGATCCGCTCGGCATTGGTCATGCCCCAGAGCAGCGTGTCGTTCGCCCGGACGGTCCGGAGCGCGGGCGTTGGAGCTGTCGTATCTACCATGCCGCACCCGTTACCCGATCTGGTCGCGAAAGCGAGAGGGGCTCTGCCGCGAAGCCGCTCAACCTCAGCTGTTCCCCCGCGAAGGCGGGGGCCCAGGATCAAGCAGCGCTGCGCTCGGTACCCTGGGCCCCCGCCTTCGCGGGGGAACGGTCATTTTGAGATGGGAATAGGCTCGAGCAGTTTGAGTATCTCCCCCGCCGCCCGCGCCGCGCCCCCCTCGACCGCCCCCAGCGACCGCTCTGCAAAGTCCGCCTGCACCGCCGCATATTCCGCGTGCATCAACGCCGCCCGCTCCACCGCCGCAACGACCTCCGCAACGTCGTCGACCACCTCGCCACACACCCACATCGCGTAGTTCGCATCGTCCTCCCAGGCCGTCCCCCCCGCATTGAGAAACACGCAAGGCCGCGGCCGCATCAGGAATTCGATCACCTGGCTGGACGTATCGCCGAGATACACGTCCGCGACCCCGGTATAGCTCCCGTCGACCATCGCGAACCCGTCGATGTCGCAGTGAACATGCGGCAACCCCTCGATCTCGCGCATCAGCGTGGCCACCTCCGGCGCGCGCTCGATCAGCCGCTGGTGCGGCGCGAAGATCAGGTTGTACCGCCCGTCCGCGACGATCCGCCGAACGATCTCCGCCCCCCAGCGCCACCACGACGAGCGATGCTGCTGCCAGTGCGGCGCATACAGCACGACCGGCCGGGTATCGGTGAACGGCGGGGCGGCGTGCGTCCGGTGCGTGAAATCCGCCTTCACATAGCCGCTCGCGACGAACTTTTCGGGCGCGAACCCGCGATCGAGATAGGTTTGCCGCTCCAATTCGCTCGGCACCAGCGTCAACGCCGCCGCCCGCCTCCGCGGGTCGTCCCGCGCACTCATCGAGCCCACCCCGTGCGAAGTCTTTACGAACTTTGCGCGCATCGGAAACAGCCGCGGCAGCCACAGGCTCGTCTGCTCCGCACACACGACGACCTTCGCGCCGCGCAGATAGGGGAGCAGCCGGAGCAGCATCGGCATCTTCGCCGGCAGCACCGGATTGCGCCCGCTGCCGTCGTCGGCCACCTGCCGAAATCCCGGCGCACGGCGGATGCGGACATTGGGGAACGGGGCAGTCCAGCGCCCCAGCGACGTCTCATGCACCGACGTGCTCACCCACAAGTCGATCGGCACATCCGGCGCGGCGGCAAGTGCCTCGACGATCGGATAGAGATGCGGGATCAGCAGCGTCTCGCCGAGAAACAGGAACGCGACCGTCCGGCTCATGCGGCCGACCCGTCTCCGGCGAGCGCATCATGATCGTGCTGCCACTGCGCGATGTCCTCGGGCCGGTCGATCTCCTGCCAGCGTGCGTCGGGAGCGATCCGCAGCGCGTGGACGCCGACCGTCTCGGCGGCGCGGCGGACGACGGCATGATGATAGGCGTGGATGCCGTCCTCCTCGCCGATCACCGCGCGCAACGCGTCGGCATAGGCCGTCCCGCCGGTCGACACGATCAGCCCGAGCGAGCGCGCGGTCGCCTCGTGCCCGACCAGATGCTTGCCGACCGCGACGATCCGGTCGCCGTCCGCCTCGACCAGCATGTCGTCGAGCCCTGCCTCAGCGAGTGGCTCGATCACCAGCTTCACGCCCTGAACCGGATCGGCGACCGCCGCGCGTAGGATCGGTGCGTCGAACACGGTGTCGCCGTTCATCAACGCGAACGGCGCGTCCAGATACGCGCGCGCCGCCCAGACGCTGCCGATGCTGTTGGCGCTCGACCAGAACGGGTTGAAGACGAGCTCGGTCGGGAAATCGCTCTCGCGCCCGGGGACTCGGGCCGCCAGATGCGCGGCGATCTGGTCGATCCGGTAACCCCCGACGATTACCGCGCCGGCAAACCCCGCCGCGGCGACCGCGTCGAGCTGGTGGTCGAGGATCGCGCGGCCACCGACCTGGACCAGGCATTTCGGCGTGGTCAGCGTCAACGGCAGCAACCGCGATCCGTGGCCGGCAGCAAGGATGATGGCCTTCATGGGCGCCGACTTACGCACGAAGTGTGGCAGGAAAAAAGCGTTCCGTATGACAGCCCCGATAGCAGACGTGTTATGCTGCACTGCAGCGGAACATTGGCGGCCCTGTACCGTTGCGCTTTGATGCGCATGTTCAGATCGCTCCACATACCCACCGAATGGGTCTGGCTGGAAAGTGTCGCCGTCGTCTCGGCCGCGGTCCTCGTCGCGCTGATCGCGCACTGGCTGACGATGCGGATCGCCGGCCACGCCCAGCGCCGCACCACCGCCAAGACCGATGGCCTCGTCCTCGCACGCGTCCGCCGCCCGTTGCGCGCGGTGTTCGTCGCGGTGTCGGTCGCGTTCGTCGCGCGCGTGCTGCCGATGGACAACGACATCGAGGATCTGTGGAAGCAGCTGCTCGGCTTCCTCGTCCCCGCCTTGCTCGGCTGGCTCGCGGTGGCGGCGCTCCGCGCGTTTCAGGACGTGATCGAGATCCGTGCCGACATTTCGGTCGAGGACAATCTGCGCGCCCGGCGGAAGCGCACGCGCGCCGCGATCCTTGGGCGGATCGGCACGTTCTTCATCATCTTCATCACCGTCTGCCTGATGCTGCTGAGCGTCCCCGGCATCCGCTCGATCGGCGTCACGCTGATGGCGTCGGCGGGTATCGCCGGCCTCGTCGTCGGTGCGGCCGCGCAGCCCGCGCTCAAGAACCTGATCGCCGGCGTGCAGATGGCGTTCACCGAGCCGATCCGGATCGACGACGTGCTGATCGTCGACGGCGAATGGGGCCGTGTCGAGCAGATCAACCTGACGTTCGTCGTCATCAAGATCTGGGACGAGCGCCGCCTCGTCGTGCCGGTCTCAAAGTTCCTGGAGCAGAGTTTCCAGAACTGGACGCGCGAGACTAGCCAGCTGATGGGCTCGGTGTTCTGGTACGTCGATCCCTCGACCGACGTGCCGCGCCTGCGCGAGAAGCTGGGCGAGATCATCACGGCGAACCCGCGCTGGGACAAGCGGTTCTACAACCTCCAGGTCACCGACGTGAAGGCGGACTGCATCGAACTGCGCGGGTTGATGACGGCCAAGGACGCCGCGATCGCGTTCGATCTGCGCTGCGATGTGCGCGAGGCGCTGCTGAAGTATATCCGCGACGAGATGCCCGAAGCGATGCCGCGGAACCGCCTGCTGATGGCGGCGGATCCGGTGACTGGCAAATCCCTAAACTAACCCCCGTCATCCTGACGAAAGTCAGGATCCAGAGTTACGAACGCCACCCCTAATGGCTCTGGATCCTGACTTTCGTCAGGATGACGAGGAGCGGGCGGCGGGAACGAGCAGGCCGTCAGGCCACCTCGTTCTCCGGCACCGCCTCCAGCGCGGTGATGAACAGCTCGCACCACCACATCACGTCTTCCTTGCGGACATTGTCGATCAGCTTTTCCCAACGCTCCTTGCGCTCGGCGAGCGGCATCGTCAGCGCGCGCCCGATCGCGTCCGACAGTTCCTCGGGGCTGTACGGATTGACCAGCACGGCATCCTTCAGCTGCGCCGCCGCCCCGGCAAATTGCGACAGGATCAGCACGCCCGGATCCTCGGGATCCTGTGCCGCGACATATTCCTTCGCGACCAGGTTCATCCCGTCGCGCAGCGGCGTCACCAGCCCGACGCGCGCCGCGCGGTAGATGCCCGCCAACACATCGCGCGGAAAGCCCTGGTTGACGTAGCGGATCGGCGTCCAGTCGATATCCGAATATTCGCCGTTGATCCGCCCCGACATCGAATCGAGGTTCGCGCGGATCTCCTGGTACGTATCGACCTTCTCGCGCGACGGCGGTGCGATCTGGAGCATGTAGACCAGCCCGAGCCGGTCCGGATGCGACCCGAGAAAGCGCTCATACCCGGCGAACCGCTCGGCGAGGCCCTTCGAATAATCGAGCCGGTCGACGCCGACGATCAGGCTGCGCCCGGTCGCGGACATGTACATCCGCTCCTTCGAGTGCCGCGCCGCGTCGCTGTTCGCCGACTTCTCGAAGTCGGCCGTCTCGATCCCGATCGGCGTCGTGATGGCCTTGATCGTGCGCTCGCCGACCGTGACCCAGCCATCCTTGCCGACCACGCCGTCGAGCTGGCTGGTGACGTAATGCAGGAAGCTGTCGAGCCAGTCCTGCGTCTGGAAACCGATCACGTCGTACGCGAACATCGATTCGACGAGCTGGCGGTGGCTCGGCAGCGACAACAGCATCGCCATCGGCGGCCACGGAATATGCAGGAAGAACCCGATCTTGTTCTCGACGCCGAGCTTGCGCAGTTCCTGGCCGAGCGGGACGTGATGATAATCGTGGACCCACACCAGATCCTCGGGCTCGATCAGCGGCAGCACGGTCTCGGCAAAGCGCTTGTTGACCCGCGCATAGCCGCTGGAGAAATCGCGCTCGAACTCGGTCAGGTCGATCCGGTAATGGAATAGCGGCCACAAGGTCCGGTTCGCATAGCCATTATAATATTCGTCGAAATCCTGCTCTTCCAGGTCGATCGTCGCGGTCGTGACGCCCTTGCCCTGCTGGAAATTGATGTGGCCGGTGAAAGTCTCGGTGGTCGATCCCGACCAGCCGAACCACACGCCGCCCTTTTCGCGGAGTGCGGCGAGCAAGGCGACCGCGAGGCCGCCCTGGTTGCCGGAGGGTGCGTCGACCGACTGGACGCGGTTCGAGATGACGACGAGGCGGCTCATCGTACGGCACTCCACGGCTTGCTAAGCAGGACCGCGCAGTTGATCAGTCCCACCAGCGAATAGGTTTGCGGATAATTCCCCCACAGCTCGCCGGTCGCCGGATCGATATCCTCCGACAACAGGCCCGCAGGGGTACGGCGCGCGACCATCTCTTCGAACAGCGCGCGAGCGTCGGCGGTCCGGCCGGTCGCATGCAGCGCCTCGATCAGCCAGAAGGTGCAGACGTTGAACGCGGTATGCGGCAGGCCGAAATCGTCCTCGGTCGCATAGCGCAGCATGTGGCTGCCGCGCCGTAGCCCTTCCTCGACCGCCTTCAGCGTCGACTGGAAGCGCGGGTCGTCGGGCGCGAAGAACCGCAGGTCGAGCAGCTGGATCAGGCTCGCGTCGAGATCGTCGCCGCCGAACGTCGCCGAGATACGCTGCGTATCCTCGCGCCATGCCGACTGCTCGATCGTGGTCCGGATGACGTTCGCGCGCTCCTCCCAGAACGCCTGTCGGTCGGAAAGCCCCAGCACCTCGGCAGCATTGGCGAGCCGGTCGCACGCCGCCCAGCACATCGCCGCGGAATAGGTGTGGACGTGCGCCTTGGTGCGCAGTTCCCACAGCCCCGCGTCGGGCTTGTCATAGGTTTCCCACGCACGGTCGCCGACCAGTTCAAGGCTCTTGAAGTCCTCGACGCTCGACATCCGGAACAGCCGGCGATCGAAGAACGCCTGCACGTCGGACAGGATGATCTGGCCGTACGCGTCGTGCTGGATCTGTTCATATGCCTGGTTGCCGGCGCGGACCGGGCCCATGCCGCGATAGCCGGGCAGGTTGGCTTCGATCCGCTCGACCAAAACCGCCTCGCCACCGACGCCGTACAGCGGCTGGACATGGCCACCCTTCGACGCCTCGACGATGTTGCGCAAATATTCGAGATACCCTTCGAGCACGTCGAGCGCACCCAGCCGATTGAGCGCCTGCACGGTATAATAGGCGTCGCGGATCCAGCAGTAGCGATAGTCCCAGTTGCGCTCCGACCCCTCATGCTCGGGGATCGAGGTGGTCAGCGCGGCGACGATCGCGCCGGTTTCCTCGTGCTGGCACAGCTTCAGCGTGATCGCCGCGCGGATGACGACATCCTGCCATTCGACCGGCGTTGCCAGCCCGCGCACCCAGTGCCGCCACTCCTCCTTGGTCCGCGACAACATCGCCTCGGCCGCCTCGCTCAGCACGCCCGCAAAACTCTCGTCGGGGCCGAGAAACAGGTACATCGGCCGCTCGAGCCGGAACCAGTTCTCATCGACGATATGCCCGACCGGCGCGTCGGTCGTCAGACGCAGCGTCTGGTCGGCCATCAGGAAGCGGATATGGTTGGAGCCGTGCGTCTGCGCGGTCGGCTTGCCCCAGTTGGTCGCGACCCGCATGCGGATGCGGATCCGCGGCGAGCCCGCGACCGGCTTGACGATCCGGACGAAGCTGGTCGGGCGATAGGTGCGGCCTTCGCGGACGAAGCGCGGGCAGAAATCGATCACCTCGACCGCGTTGCCGCTATCGTCCTCGTGCCGAGTCACCAGGATCGGCGTGTTGCGGATATACGCCTGCGTGGTCTTGGCGGTGTTCTCGATCTCGATCGCCCAGAAGCCGGTCTCGGGCGCATCGCCGCCGAGCAGCGCGCAGAACGCCGGGTCGCCATCGACGCGCGGCACGCAGCCCCAGACGAAGCTGCCGGTCTTGTCGATCAGCGCGGAGACTTGGCAATTGCCGATCGGCCAGAGGTTCATGTCGGCGGTTTGGGTCAGTGGGGTCATCATCATTCCAATATGCCGTCGATCCAGCGCCGGAGCGCGGCGACGTCGTCTAAACGGTAGGTGGCAGCGGTAGGGCGCGGGTCGCCGATCAGGACGCCGACGCCGCCCAGATCATGCGCGACCTCGAAGCCGTCCTCGTCGGTGACGTCGTCGCCGAAGAAATAGGGCGTGCTGCCCGCCATCTCAGGCGAGGCGATCAGCTGGCGAAGCGCGGCACCCTTGTCGCCGGGGGTGCGCAGTTCGACCATCATCTTGCCGCGCTGGAGCGTGAGGCCGTGCGTGGCGGAGAGGTGTTCGGCGAGCGCCACGGCGTCGGGTTCGAACGCTGGTGCCATCCGGTAATGCAGGCCGGCGCCAAGGCTCTTGGCTTCGTAGACGAGCCCGTTGGCGTCGGCGAACGTCCTGAAGCTTTCCGCCGCCGTTTCGAGCGAGGCCGGGCGTTCGGCGGCGACATGGCCGTCCTGCGGCGTGCGTCGCTCGGCGCCGTGGCTGCCCGCCACCGCGAACATCTGCGCGTGTCGCCCGAGCATCGCATCGAGCTGCGCGATCGACCGCCCGCTGATGATCGCGATGCGACCGGGGAATCTGTCGGCAAGGATGTCGAGTGCGTCGAGCAGCCGCTGATCGACGACGACCGCATCGGGCGTCGCGGCGAGATCGACGAGCGTCCCGTCGAAATCGAAAAACAGGCTGACATCGCTGGGCACGACAGGCGGCGGCGCGAGGACTTCAGTCGCGGGCTGGCGTTCGGCTAGCATGATCGTCCAACCCCTGGGCATGGCGCTACGTTCCGCTGCACTGCAAAATTGGAACGGGTACGATCCGATTTCTACGGTGCGAGTCCTCTTACCAAGTGCTGCTCTCCCGCGAAAGCGGGAGCCCAGGAATCACGCAGCGCTCCGCTGGTGGTCCTGAACCCCCGCGTTCGCGAGGGAACAGCACAGGAAACGACAATCGCCCGTTCCACACCACCCCGGCGAAGGCCGGGGCCCAATTGGAATGGTGGATATGACTGACCACCGCGCTCCGCCAATTCCGTTCGCCCAATTGGGCCCCGGCCTCCGCCGGGGTGGTGGCAGTTTACGGATTGCGGGTCGGATCGAAATCCAACGCCGCCCCTCCTCTGCGAGTTCTTCCCCCCTCCCTGGAAGGGGGGGGTAGGGGGTGGGTCGGCTTCCGCATAACCGAACGCTAGCGGCTCAAGCAGGCCAACCCACCCCCAACCCCTCCCTTCCAGGGAGGGGAGAAAGACCGGCCCCACCTTCCAACGACAGGATAGCCGCCGCGGGACACCGACGCATCATCTGTCATCCACCGTCACCCAAACCCATCACCCACCCCGCTTGCGACACCTCGCGACACAAAACCGCTGGACTAGCAAACCCCCGGTGGCCATGCCTGCCGTCCATGTTCCGCGTCCGCGCCCTCCTCATCGCACCAGTGCTGCTGGCGGGCTGCACGGTTGGCCCCGATTACCACCCGAAGGTCGCCGCCGAGCTCGGCGTCCCCGACGCCTATTCGGTCACGCCCGAGACCAAGCCCGAAGACCTCACCCGCTGGTGGCAGAAGTTCGACGACCCCGTCCTCGGCCAGCTCGTCGAACAGGCCGCGGCCGCCAATCTTGATATCGCCCAGTCGGTCGCCCGCCTCCGTCAGGCGCGCGAGAGCCTGATCCAGAACCGCGCCTCGCTATTGCCGACGGTCAGCGGCTCGGGTGGCTATCAGCGCAACGAGAATGTCCGCGGCGGCGGGCGCGCGTTCACGCTGCCCGACGGCACCGTCGTCGATACCGGCGGCGGTGGCGCGAACAGCTTCACGCTCGGCGCGAGTGCCAGCTACCAGGTCGGCGTGTTCGGCGAGATCCGCCGCACCGTCGAGGCCAGTCGCGCGGATTATGCCGCGTCGGGCTACGACTATGCCACTGTCCTGATCTCGGTCGAGAGCGAAGTCGCGCGCAACTACGTCCTCGCACGGCTCTACCAGCAGCAGCTCGCCAATGCCCGCGCGTCGCTCGCGATCCAGGACGACAATCTCGAAATCGCCGGCTTCCGCGTCCAGGCCGGGCTCGTCTCCAGCGTCGACGCCGAACAGGCCCGCGCCCAGCGCGCGCAGACCGCCGCGACGATCCCCAGCCTCGACCAGCAATATGCCGCCGCGGTCGCGCGGATCGGCGTGCTGACCGCGCAGGCGCCCGGCGCGCTCCGCCCACTGATGGCGCCGGTCAAGGCGATCCCGACGGGCCCCGCCGCGGTCGGCGTCGGCATCCCCGCCGACACGTTGCGCCAGCGCCCCGACATCCGCTCGGCCGAGCGCGCGCTGGCGGCGGCGACCGCGCGGATCGGCGTGGCGAAGGCACAGCTTTATCCCGCGCTCGCAATCTCCGGCAACCTCAACACCAACGCGACCGGGATCGGCAGCATCGGCGATGCGATCACCGGCAGCCTGTTCGCCGGCCTGACCCAGGCGATCTTCAACGGCGGGCGTCTTCGTTCGCAAGTCCGCACCAGCGAAGCCGCCGCCGACGGGGCGCTCGCGCTCTACAAGTCGACCGTCCTCACATCGCTCGAAGACGTCGAGAACGCGGTCGTCGCGCTGCAAACCGCGCAGGAACGCGAGCGCCAGTTCAGGATCGCGCTCGACGCCTCGAACAATTCCGCGATCCTCAGCCGTAGCCAGTATCGCACCGGCCTCACCGATTTTACGACGCTCAACCAGCAGGAAACCGCGCTCCTGTCCGCGCGCAACGGCGCGACGCAGGCGCGCGCCGATGCCGCCACCGCGCTGATCGCGCTGTACGCGGCGCTCGGCGGCGGCTGGGATTCGACCGTCATTCCCGAAGCGCCACCTAGCGCGCCAAACACTTCAGAGGCACGCTGATGGCCGACGCATCGATCGACGATTTCCTCGGCGTAAAGCCGCAGGCCCCCTGGCGGCGCTACGTCAAATGGGTCGCGATCGCGGTCGGCGTGGTCCTGCTGTGCCTGCTGCTCGCGCGCTGCTTCGGCGCGAAGGAACAGACGCAATATTCGACGCAACCCGCCGCGCGCGGCAACCTGACCGTCACCGTCTCGGCGACCGGCAAGCTCGCGCCGACGACCCAGGTCACGGTCGGCTCGCAGCTGTCGGGGCTCGTCACCAAGGTGGTCGTCGACGTCAACGACCGCGTGACGGCAGGCCAGCCGCTCGCACTGATCGATCCCGAGCAGCTTGACGACCAGATCCGCCAGACCAGCGCACAGCTCGCGGCGAACCAGGCGCAGGTCGCGCAGGCGCAGGCCACCGTCGCCGAATCGCGCGCGCAGCTGAACCGCCTCGAGGAAGTCTCCCGCCTTTCGGGCGGCCGCGTGCCGTCGAAGACCGAACTCCAGACCGGCCGCGCCGATTACGCGCGTGCGGTCGCCGCGCAGAAGGTCGCCGAGGCCAACGTCGTCGCCAGCCGCGCCGCGCTCGCGCAGAACCAGACGCAGCGCGCGCGGGCGATCATCCGCTCGCCGGTAACGGGCGTCGTGCTCGCGCGCCAGATCGATCCCGGCCAGACCGTCGCCGCCTCGTTCAACACGCCGACCTTGTTCGTGATCGCCGAAGACCTCACCAAGATGAAGCTCGAGGTCGCAATCGACGAGGCGGACGTCGGCGAGGTCAAGGTCGGCCAGAAGGCCAGCTTCACCGTCGATGCGTTCCCCGGCCAGACCTTCCCGGCAACGATCACGCGCGTCGATCTCGGCTCGAACCTGACCGTCAGCTCGGCGACTTCGTCGACGACGACCACGACCACCATCACCGGGCAGGTCGTGTCCTATGCCGCGGATCTCACCGTGGGCAATCCGTCGCTGACGCTGCGCCCCGGCATGACCGCGACCGCGGATATCGTCACCTCGGACAAGCGCAACGTCATGCTCGTTCCCAACGCGGCGCTGCGCTTCAAGCCAAGCACGGACGGCGCCAAGGACTCGGGCGGCGGCATCGCCGGCTCGCTCACCTTCCGCCCACGGCGTGGCGCCGGCGCGACCCGCACCGCGACGCTCGATCGGCGTTCGCAGCAGACGATCTACATCAAGGGCGCCGATGGCACGCCGCAACCGGTACAGATCACCACCGGCGACACCAACGGCACGATGACCGAGGTCCTGTCGGGTAATCTCCAGCCCGGCGCGCAGATCATCATCGGCCAGCTCGCCACCGGCACCGACACGACCAAACCCGCCGCACGCCGGTCGGGCGGCGCCAGCAAGGGTGGGGGCAGTGGCCAGTAATCCGCCCCCGCTCATAAGTCTGCGTGGCGTCACCAAGACGTACGGCACCGGCGCGACGATGTTCCAGGCGCTGAAAGGCGTCGACCTCGATATCGAGGCGGGCGATTTCGTCGCGGTGATGGGGCCGTCGGGATCGGGCAAGTCGACGACGATGAACATCCTCGGCTGCCTCGACGTGCCGAGCGCAGGCACGTTCACCTTCCGCGGCCACCATGTCGAGACGCTCGACCGCGACCAGCGCGCGTTGCTCCGCCGCAATTATCTCGGCTTCGTGTTTCAGGGCTTCAACCTCCTCTCGCGTACCTCCGCGCTGGAGAATGTCGAACTCCCCTTGCTTTACCGCGGCGACGAGAAGCGCGCGCGGCGGGACGCGGCGATGGCGAGCCTAGACACGGTCGGGCTCGCGGACTGGTGGGATCACACCCCCGCCGAACTGTCCGGCGGCCAGCAACAGCGAGTAGCGATCGCCCGCGCGCTGGTGACCAGCCCCGACGTGCTGTTGGCCGACGAACCCACCGGCAACCTCGACAGCGAACGCTCGATCGAGATCATGCAATTGCTGACACGCCTGAACGCGGAGAAGAACATCACCGTCCTGATGGTCACGCACGAATCCGACATGGCCGCGTTCGCGCGCACCGTCGTGCACTTCAAGGACGGCCTGGTCGAACGCATCGAAAGCCAGCACCGCCAAGGCGAAAAGGTGGAGTCGTGAGCGGTGTGGCCCCGAAAAGCCCCTCCCCTTCAGGGGAGGGGTTGGGGTGGGGAGCGACGCTAGCCGTCCACGCGAAGCATATGCGTCGAGAACCGACCGAGCCAGAAAAGCGCTTGTGGCGCGGCGTATCCAACAGCCAATTGGGTGGCTTCAAATTCCGGCGACAAGCCGTGCTCGGCAGTCGCATCGTCGATTTCTTCTGTCCTGCGATCGGTCTTATCCTCGAAGTGGATGGCCACACCCACGACCAGGCGACAGACCGGAACAGGGACGCCATGATGCAGGACTTGGGCTTCACGACCGTTCGGGTGACCAACGTCGACGTCATGACCAATGCAGAAGGTGTTCTCCTTCATGTTCTTTCGATCGCCCGATCGTTACCGCTGCGCGTGAACTGGCGGCTTCCCCACCCCAACCCCTCCCCTGAAGGGGAGGGGCTTTAAACCATGTTCGGCACCACTCTCGTCCTCGCGCTCCGCTCGATCCGCCGCCACCTCCTGCGGTCGTTCCTGACCATTCTCGGCATCGTCATCGGCGTCGGTGCGGTCGTGACGATGGTCACGCTCGGCCAGGCAACCACCGCGGCCGTGCAGAAGTCGATCTCGTCGCTCGGCACCAACATCCTCCAGATCCGTCCCGGCCAGGGCTTCGGCCGCGGGGGTGGCGGACCGCCGCCGCCGCCGCTCAAAATGGACGACATCGATCCGATCGCGCGTCAGATCGCGGGCGTCACCGCGGTCGCCCCGACCGAACAGCGCAGCGCCACCGCGATCTACAACGGCGCCAACTGGACGACCTCGATCAACGGCACCACGCGCGCCTATTTCGAGGTCCAGCCCTGGCCGCTCGCCGGCGGCCGCGTCTTCACCGGCCAGGAGGAAGCCGCGGGCAAGGCGGTCTGCATCATCGGCAACACCGTCATCCAGAACCTGTTCCGCGGCGTCGATCCGATCGGCCAGCGGCTTCGTCTGAACGATATCTCGTGCGACGTGATCGGTACGCTCAGCACGCGCGGGCAGGCGGGGTTCGGCGGCGATCAGGACGACGTCGTGGTCATGCCGATCAAGACCGTCCAGCGCCGCTTCACCGGCAACCAGAACGTCGCGGCGATCCTCGTCGGCGTCGATCAGGGCTATGACACGCAACAGGTCCAGGCCTCGCTGACCGACCTGCTGCGCGAACGCCGCCATCTCGCCGCGGGCCAGGACAACAACTTCAACATCTTCGATACCAAGCAGATCTCGGACACGCTGACCGGCACCACCACGCTGCTCACCGGCATCGTCGCCGCGGTCGCGGGGATCAGCCTGGTGGTCGGCGGGATCGGCATCATGAACATCATGCTGGTGTCGGTCACCGAACGCACGCGCGAGATCGGCATCCGCCTAGCGATCGGCGCGGTCGCGCGCGAGGTGCTGATGCAGTTCCTCGTCGAGGCGATCGCGCTGTCTTGTCTCGGCGGGGTCATCGGCCTCGTCATCGCGCAGCTCGCGATCGCCATCATCGCACCGTTGATCAAGGTTCAATGGCTGTTCGTGCCCGAAATCAACATCTTCGCGTTCGTCATCTCGGCGGTGATCGGCGTCGTGTTCGGCTATTTTCCTGCCCGCCGAGCCGCCGCGATGAACCCTATCGACGCGTTAAGGCACGAGTGATCGCGGCCTTGGGATCGTGGACCAGCGCCTGTAGCCGGTCCAGATCCTCGGGCGTGTCGATATCGATCAACTCGGCGGGCGCAGTGACGACATGCCGCCCCGCCTTCACCAGATCGCGCGCACCCGCATCGCCGTCGAGCGTCAGCAGGAAATCGAACCGTTCGCGCCCGAACAGGGCAGGGGGCGAGGGCTTCACGCCATCGCTCGACGCGACCACCGCATCCGCGCTGTCGGCGGCATCCAGCATCCGGTAGATATGCGCCGCGGTCACGCGCGGCATGTCGGCCAGCGCGATCAGCACCGCCTCCGCGCCCTCGTCCTTCGCGCGCTGCACGCCCAGTTTCACCGACTGCGACATGCCCGACGCGACATCGTCGTTATGCACCACCTCGAAGCCGTGGCTGGCGAAATCGAGCGTGCAGCCATCGGTGACGACCAGCCGCTGCTTGAACGGAATCGCCTCGAACGCGGTGACGACGTGCATCCCGATCGGCTTGTTGAGGAACGGCATCTCGAGCTTGTTCGGGATGCCGAACCGCTCGGAGCGACCCGCGGCGAGCAGGAGGAGGAAGACGTCTTCAGCGGCGATCATGGAACGCTCCTATCATGGCGGCGGCGACCGAAAGCGCGATCTCGGACGGCCCGATCGCGCCGATATCGATCCCCACCGGCGCATCGATCCGGTCGATATTCTCTGCCGTAACACCTTCCGCGGCGAGACGCTCGCGCCGCGCGGCATGGCTCCTGCGGCTGCCGAGCGCGCCGACATAGGCGGCATCGCTGGCGAGCGCCGCGATCAGTGCGGGATCGTCGATCTTGATGTCGTGGCTCAGCGTCACGACCGCGGTCGATGGGCCGGGGCGATAGGCGGCGATCGCCTCGTCGGGCCAGCGATCGTCTAGCGTCACGCCCGGAAACCGCTCCTCGGTCAGGAAGCGCGCGCGCGGATCGATCACCACCGTTTCGATCCCGAGTTCACGCGCTAAGCCAGCCAACGCCTGCGCGATCTGCACCGCGCCGACGATCAGCAGGCGCCGCGGCGGATCGTAGCGGTTGACGAATACCTCCCCGGTTTCCACTGGCCGCGCATCGCTATGCCCGGTGGCGAGGTCGGTCGTCACGGTCAGCGCATCGCCCTGGTCGCGCGCCTCGGCGATCCGGTCGAACAATTCGGGGTCGAACCCCTCGGCCGATACCGGCTGCACCATCACCGCGATCTCGCCGCCGCACGGCAGCCCGACTTCCCACGCCGCCGCATCCGCCACGCCGTAGTTGCGCACCTGGAACGGCGCGCCGGCGATCACCTCCGCGGCGGTGGCAAGGATATCGCTCTCGACGCACCCGCCCGACACCGATCCCTCGAACCGGCCATCGGCATGGACGAGCATATGGCTACCCTTGGGCCGCGGCGCCGAGCCCCAGGTCGAGACGACCGTGGCTATCGCCATCTTCTCGCCCTTCCAGCTCTTGGCGGCGGCAATCACGCTATCGTTTTCAGCCATGTCTCGTTCTCTTTCTAATCCTCCCCGCACGCGGAGAGGGGGACCAGCGCAGCTGGTGGAGGGGGCCAGCCGCAAACGGTACGTTCGGGGATATCCCCCTCCACCACGTGAAGTCGCGCGGTCCCCCTCCCCGTGCCGGGGAGGATCAGACCGCGGGTAACCCGTCCAACAGCTTGTCGAGCGTCACCGGGAAATCCCGCACCCGAACCCCCGTCGCATTGTAGATCGCATTCGCCACCGCAGCCCCCGCGCCGGAAATACCCAGCTCGCCAACGCCCTTGGCGCCAACCGGGTTCGCCGACGTGTCGACCTCCTCGATGAAATGCACCTCCAGCTGCGGAATGTCGGCATTCACCGCGACATGATACTCCCCGAAATCGGGGTTCACGAACGCCCCCGTCCGCGTGTCCACCACGCCCTCTTCGCTCAGCGCATAGGCGATCCCCCACGCCATCCCGCCGGTGATCTGGCTCGTCGCGGTCTTGCGGTTGAGCACGCGCCCCACGTCGAACACGCCGAGCATCCGCCGCACGCGCGTCTCGCCGGTCACCGCGTTGACGCCGACCTCGACGAAATGCGCGCCGTGGCTCGCCTGGCTGGTGCGCTTGCTCTCCGCGCCCGGCCCGGTCTTGCCCATCGCCACGATCGCCTCGCCGCGCACCAGATCGGCGAGCGTCACCTGCCGCCCGCCCGCACTGACGCACCCGTCGTGCAAGCTCAGATCCTCCGGCGCCGCATTCATCCTGAGCGCCAGTTCGCCGAGGATATCCTCGCACGCGAGCACCACCGCCGAACACGCGCTGCCCGCGCCGAACGATCCGCCAGACCCTGCGCTCGCCGGCAGATCGCTGTCGCCCAGCCGCACCGTCACGTCCGCCACCGGCAGTCCGAGCATTTCGCCCGCGGTCTGCGCGAGAATCGTGTACGTCCCCGTCCCGATATCGGTCATGTCGCATTCGACCGTCGCGCGACCATCCGCCTCCAGCCGCACGCGCGCCTGCGCCTCGACCGTGAAATTGCCGCGTAGGCTCGCCGCCATGCCGATCCCGACCAGCCATTCGCCGTTGCGCACCGATCCCGGCGCCGGCAGCGTGGCGGGCCAGCCGAACCGCTCCGCGCCTTGCGTGTAGCAATCGAGCATCCGCCGCGTGGAGAACGGCTTGCCGCTCACCGGATCGGTCTCGGGCTCGTTACGTCGCCGCAATTCGACCGGATCAAGCCCCCGCTGTTCGGCCAGTTCGTCCATCGCGCACTCGACCCCGAACGTGCCGACCGCCTCGCCCGGCGCACGCACGGCGCCCGTCGCAGGCAGATCGACGCGCACGAGCCCGGTCTTGAACCGCCGTGTTTCGCCCCGGTACAGTGGCAACGTCCCGAACGGCACCGGCTCCAGAAACTCGCCATCGTCGTTCTGCGCGACGACGCTCTCATGTCCCATGCCGAGGATGACGCCGTCCTTGTCGGCGGCGATCCGGATCCGCTGCGTGGTGTGCGAGCGGTGGTGGACCATGTACGCGGTCTGGCGGCGGGGCAGGGCGATCTTCACCGGCCGCCCGATCGCCTCGGCAGCGATCGCGGCGAGGATCACTTCGGGCCCGACGCCCGTCTTTCCGCCGAACCCGCCACCGACATAGGGGGCCAGGACGCGCACCTTGTCGGCATCGATCTTGAGCGCCTTGGCGATCGTCTTCCGTGCGCCACCGATCACCTGGTTGCTGGTCCGGATGGTAAGCTTGTCCCCCTCCCACCACGCGGTGGTCGCATGCGGCTCCAGCGCGGCAGGAAAGTGGACAGGCGTCGTGTAGGTCCGGTCGAGTGTCACCGCGGCACCCGCCATCACCGCGTCGAGATCGCCGATATCGACCGGCGGGAGGAAGCCGATCTCCGGCTTGGCATCGACCGGCTGCGCGTCGACGTCGAACCGATTGTCGCCCGCTTCGGTCTCGACCACCACCAGTGCAGCAGCCTCGCGCGCGATCGCCTGATCCTCGGCCACGACGATCGCGACTGGCTGGCCGAGATGGAGGATCGTGTCGGTATCGAACAGCGGCATCGCCCGTGAATTGGCCTCCCCGGCCGGCATGCGAGCGTCGCCGTGCAGCACGACGATAACGCCGGGCAGCGCTTTGGCAGCTTTAGTGTCGATCCCGACGATCCGCCCGCTACCGACCGGCGTTCCGACGATCGCGGCATAGGCGATACCGTCGGGCATGCCTTCATAGGCATAGTCCGCAACGCCGGTGACCTTCGCCGGCCCCTCGATCCTGTCGAGCCCCAGCCCTAGAACGCCCTGCTTGGCGCGGTCGAGGGCAGCCGGCCGGAACGCCGTATCCATCACATGCTCGTTCATTCAACGGTCCTCGGCTGGGGCATCGGAGATGGGTACGGCGCGCACCAACCACCACCCTCGCCTTGGCGAGGATGGCAGTTCTGTAGGCTCACGTCCGAAACCGCTTCCCCGCGAAGGCGGGGATCCAGGGTTACAGGCGGTGGCACTCATGGCCCCTTGGCCCCCCGCCTCCGCGGGAGACCAGGAAGCCCCTCAAACCGCCGGCAACCGATCCAGCAGCTTGTCGAGCGTAATCGGGAACTCGCGCACCCGGATCCCCGTCGCATTATACACCGCGTTCGCCACCGCGGCGCCGGCACCCGAAATCCCCAGCTCGCCGATCCCCTTCGCATGGATCGGGTTCGCATGGATGTCGCGCTCGTCGACGAAATGCACGTCCATCTGCGGAATGTCGGCGTTCACCGGCACATGATATTCGGCCAGATCGTGGTTCACGAGCTTGCCGGTCCGCGTGTCGTGGATCAAATCCTCGGTCAGCGCCGCGCCGATCCCGAACGTCATCCCCCCCAGGCACTGCGACCGTGCCGTTTTGGCATTGAGCACGCGTCCCGCCGCGAACGATCCGAGCATCCGCCGCACGCGCGTTTCCCCGGTGATCACGTTGACCGCAACCTCCGCGAAATGCGCCCCGAAGCCGGCCTGCGTCGTCTCCTTCTCCTGCTTGCCCGGCTTGACATGCCCGGTCGCTTCGAGACCCTTACCGACTAGTTCGCCGATCGGTGTCGAGCGGTTGTCGCCGATAGCCTTACCGTCCTTCAGCGTCAGGCCGTCCTCGTCGACGCCCATCGCCTCGGCGAGCTTCCCGCGCAGCATCTCGCATGCGAGGTACACCGCGGTCCCCGAAGACGTTGCGCCCCACGAACCGCCCGAACCTGCGGCGGGGGGATCGTTGGTATCGCCCAGTGCCATCGTGATGTTCTCGACCGGGATGCCCAGGATCTCCGACGCGATCTGCGCCAGGATCGTGTAGCTGCCGGTGCCGATATCGGTCATCGCCGACGACACGGTCGCCGAGCCATCGGGATGGATCTCGACCTTGGCGGACGATTCCTGCATCATGTTGCCGCGCACCGCGCCCGCGACGCCCATGCCGATCAGCCACTCGCCCTCGCGCCGCGTGCCGGCCTTCTTGCGCAGGTCCCAGCCGAACTTGGCTGCACCCTCGTCCAGCGCGCGCGTCAGGTTGCGCGACGAATAGGGCACGTCCTTTTCGGGATCGATCTTGGGATCGTTGCGCTTGCGCAGCGCGATCGGATCCATCTCCAGCTTCTCGGCCAGCTCGTCCATCGCACCCTCGAGCGCGAGCATCCCGACCGCTTCGCCCGGCGCGCGCATCGACCCCGAGACGACGAAGTTCACGTCGACCACGTCATGCGTGATCAACCGGTTCTCGCCGCCATACATCATGTGCGTGCCGATACCGGCCGGCTCGAAATAATCCTCGGTCGGCTGGTTGGACGTCAGCGTCTCGTGACCGATCGCCGTCAGCGTACCATCGGCCTTGGCGGCGAGGCGGATACGCTGTTCGGTGTTCGAGCGACGTACGGTCGCCTCGAAGACCTGCGGGCGCGACATCACCGCCTTGACCGGACGGCCAAGCTGCTTCGCCGCGATCGCCGCCGCCACGCTCTCGGGCGCGATGCCGAGCTTCGATCCGAACCCACCGCCGATATAGCGCGCGATGATCCGCACCTTCTTCTCGGCGACGCCGAGCGATTTCGCGAGCTGCTGCGCGTCCGAAGTCGGCATCTGGTACGCGCCGTACAGCGACAGCGAACCGTCCTCTTCCCAGACCGCGGTCGAGGCATGCGGCTCCATCGCCGCCGAATTCTGGCTCGGCGTGACATAGGTCGAATCGACCGTCACATCCGCTTCGGCCATAGCCTGGTCGACATCGCCCTGCTTGAAATGCGCCTCGGTCGCGTCGTCGGCCGGCTTGCGCGTCTCGCCCTTGTTCGCCTCGAAATCATACTGGCCTTCGCTGGCCTCATATTCGATCGGCAGCCGCGCCGCCGCATCGCGCGCGACCTCGAAGCTCTCGGCAAGCACGATCGCCACGATCTGACCGAAGAACGCGATGTCCTTCACGCCCTGCGTCGGTGCATCGGTCGCGCCGCCCTGCGCCGCCACACGGATGAACTGGTCGAAATCGGTCACGACGTCGATCACGCCGGAGATCGACTTCACCGCATCGATATCGATCGAGACGACCTTGCCGGCGGAAATCTTCGTCCCGACCAGCACGCCATAGGCCATGTTGTCGAACTGGTATTCCGCCGCATAGGTCGCGGTGCCGGTAACCTTCAGCGGTCCGTCGACCCGGTCGAGCGGCTTGCCGATTACGCCCTGCACGCCGCTATCCAGCAGGCTGTCCGGATGCGGCTTGTCCATCGTCAGGCTGTTCGTGGTGCCAAAACCAAACATGCTCATGCTCCCGTTACGGTGCGCAGCGTCGCGATCAGCGTGCGACGGGCGAGGGGGATCTTGAAGTCGTTCGAGCCATAGCCCTTCGCGTCGGCAAGCAACGCGGTGGCGGCGGCTTCGAACGCCTCATCGGTAGGCGCCTTGCCGACCAACGCGGCCTCGACCGCCGGATTGCGCCACGGCATCGGCCCAAGCCCGCCGAACGCGAGCGAGACCGACGCGATCACGCCGTCCTGCACGTCGACCACCGCCGCGACCGACACGAGCGCAAACGCATAGGACGCACGGTCGCGCACCTTGCGATACGCCTGCTTGCCCCTGGGCGGTGCCGGCAGTTCGATATGCGTGATCAGTTCACCCGCTTCGAGCCCGGTCTCGATCTGCGGAGTCTCACCCGGCAGGCGATAGAAATCATGGATCGAGATCCGCCGCCGATCGCCGTCCGCCTTCAACGTCACAATCGTCGCGTCGAGCGCACGCATCGCGACCGCCATATCGCTCGGATGAGTCGCAATGCAGTGCTCGCTAGTCCCCAGGACCGCGAGGATCCGGTTGAAACCACCAACCGCCGAACAGCCGCTCCCCGGCTCGCGTTTGTTGCACGCGGCGGCGGTATCGTAGAAATAATAGCAGCGCGTCCGCTGGAGCAGATTGCCCCCGGTCGACGCCTTGTTCCGCAACTGGCCCGACGCGCCCGCGAGCAACGCGCGGCTCAAAACCTCGTACTTCGCGACAACGCGCGAATCGGCGGCGAGATCGCTGTTCGGCACCATCGCACCGATCGTCAGCCCACCATCCTCGCGCTCCTCGATCTTCGCGAGATCGAGCCGCGAGATGTCGACCAGCTTGTCCGGCGTCTCGACCTGCAACTTCATCAAATCGAGCAGGTTCGTCCCGCCCGCGATGAATTTCGCATCATGCGTATCAATGTCTTTAACCGCAGCCTCGGGCGTAGCGGGCTTCTCGTAGGTGAAGGTCTTCATGCCACCAGCTCCCCGCGCGCGTTCGCTTCCATCGCGGCATCCTTCTCGTCGGCGGACCGACCCTGGGGCGCGGTATCGCCGACTTCGCGGATCGCATCGACGATGTTGGGATAGGCGGCGCAGCGGCACAGATTGCCGCTCATCCGCTCGGAAATCTCGGCATCGTCGAACTTCGGATCGGTCAGGTCGCCCGACGCATGGCTGGCCCAGCCCTTCTTGACCTCGTCGAGCATGCCGACCGCCGAACAGATCTGCCCGGGCGTGCAATAACCGCACTGATAGCCGTCATGCCGCACGAACGCGTCCTGCAACGGATGGAGGTTGCCCGGCTGGCCGAGCCCCTCGATCGTCGTGATCTCGTCGTCCTGGTGCATGACCGCGAGCGTCAGGCAGGAATTGACGCGCCGCCCGTTGATCAGCACCGTGCACGCCCCGCACTGGCCGTGGTCGCAGCCCTTCTTCGAGCCGGTCAGCCCGAGATGTTCGCGGCACAGATCGAGCACCGATGTGCGAATATCGGGCTCGGCGTCATATGATTGACCATTGATCGTGAAATGCATGGCGGTGCCCCTCGTTGATTGCGCTGGGAATTTTGAAAATACGAGGACTGAACGCCGATGCGCCCGATGGTTTCCTATTGCGACAAGCTCTCACACATTGGCGCGCTGGCGCTCGTCCTCGCGAGCGGGCAAGCTGTCGCGATGACGCCCGCTTCCCCCCGTTTGTCGCCCGTAATCGTTATCGCGCACCGCGGCGCGAGCGGGCTGCGGCCCGAGCATACGCTGGCCGCCTATTCGCTCGCGATCGACCAGGGCGCCGATTTCATCGAACCCGACCTGGTGCCGACCAGGGACGACGTCCTCGTCGCGCGCCACGAGAACAATATCGCCGACACGACCGACGTCGCCGACCATCCCGAGTTCGCCGCGCGGAAAACCACCAAGACGATCGACGGCCAGACGATGACCGGCTGGTTCGTCGAGGACTTCACGCTCGCCGAACTAAAGACGCTGCGCGCCAAGGAACGCCTGCCCAAGCTCCGCCCCGCCAACACCGCCTATGACGGCAAGTTCGAAATCCCGACGCTCGCCGAGATCATCGCGCTCGCCAAGCGCCGCTCGAAGGACACCGGCCGCACGATCGGCATCTATCCCGAAACCAAGCACCCGACCTATTTCGCGAGCATCGGCCATCCGACCGACGCGAAGCTGGTCGCCGAACTGCGCGAGGCCGGCTGGGATTCGGCGAAGGCGCCTGTCTTCATCCAGTCGTTCGAGGTGAAGAACCTCCAGCGCCTCCACACGATGACGAAGGTTCGCCTGATCCAGCTGCTGGCCGGCGAGAGCGCCCCCGCCGACGGGTCGCAGCCCAGCTACGCGGCGATGATCACCCCCGAAGGCCTGAAGGCGGTCGCGGCCTATGCGTACGGAATCGGCCCCGACAAGGCGATGCTCTGGACCGGCACGACGCCGTCCCCGCTGGTCGCCGACGCACACGCGGCCGGCCTCCGCGTCCACCCCTGGACGTACCGTGCCGAGAATTATTTTGAACCCGAACGCTTCCGCCGCGGTACCGACCCCGCGGCGCACGGCGACATCGCCGCGGAGATCGACGCCGGGCTTGCGCAAGGTATCGACGGATTCTTCACCGATTTTCCGCTATACGGGGCACAAGCGCGCGACCGGCTGCGTGCAGGAGTGAAGTAGATGCGTAAGGTTCTTCCCGTGCTCGCGGTGCTGCCGTTCCTCGTAAGTGGCTGCATCAGCACCGCTACGTCGATCGTGAAGGCCCCGTTCCAGGTCGCCGGCAAGGCAGTCGACTGGACCACGACCAGCCAGGAAGAGTCGGACCGCAACTACGGCAAGAAGATGGGCAAGCAGGAAGCCGAAGAGGGCAAGCAGCGCAAGGAACTCGCCAAACGCTGCAAGAAGGACCCGCAGCGCTCGGAATGCGGCCAGTACCAGGGCTATCGCGCGGGGAACTGAGCCCCGCTCCCCCCAAGAGCCACCCCGGCGAAGGCCGGGGCCCAATTCGCACCCCGTCATCCTTCGACCCCCGTCATCCCAGCGAACGCTGGGATCCAGAGCCAGGAACGACCGCGCTCGTGACTCTGGATCCTGGGTCAAGCCCAGGATGACGGGGCGTCCTGCTCTCTAAAACCACGCCATCACCGTCACCGGAAACGGCGTCCACCACCCAACCCGAACCCCGGCAAACCGAAGTGCATCCCCCGTCCAGCTGTTACACGTCCGCACCGCGTCATACCGCCCGTTCGCGTCATAAAACGCATCATACCCCGCATACCCCCGATACCGCGAACCCCCGTCGCGAAAGCTCGCCCGAATATACGCCGCGAGCCGCCGATACTGCGCCGGCGTCAGGATGATCTCCCGCGCGCCATCGCCCGCCCGCGGCCTCGGCAGGTGGTCGACATGCATCAACGTTCGCGTGCTGCCGAACGCCGCGCCGATCACGGTCCGCAGCTTCACCTCGGCCCAGGTTGGCGTTTCCAGGTAGAAGGTCTTCTCGCCCCACCCGAACGACACATGATCATAGCCGGCGAACCGTGGATCGCTAAGGTCCTCCGGCCGGGCGACGCCGCGCCAGTCGACCCCCGCCGCGACCTTCGGCACGATGATCCCGGTATGCACGCCGTTGCTCTCGACGAAGATGTGTACGCCGGTCGAAGGCGCGTGCCATCCCGCGTTGCTCGGGATCGCCCCGCCGATCAGCCCGGCGATCGCATAGCTCGCGACGAGGCCGACGATCGCCCCGACCGTCCATAAAATCCGCGTGATCCAGCGCGTTTGCGTCTTCATTTTGTCATGCTAGACGAAGCGGATGGTCAATGACACGCATGTACTGAGCACCCCGCCCGAAGGCGCGCCCGACTGGACGATCCCGCAGAACTGGGCGGCCTATACCGCGGAGGACCATGCGACCTGGGACACGCTGTTCGCGCGCCAGTCGAAACTGCTCCCCGGCCGCGCCTCGAACGCGTGGCTGCGCGGGCTCGACGTGCTGAAGCTGTCCAAGCCCGGCATCCCCGATTTCGAGGAACTGTCCGAACGCCTGATGAAGCTCACCGGCTGGTCGGTCGTCGCGGTGCCCGGGCTCGTCCCCGACGACGTGTTCTTCGATCACATGGCCAATCGCCGCTTCGTCGCGGGCAATTTCATCCGCCGCCCGGACCAGCTCGATTACCTGCAGGAGCCCGACGTCTTCCACGACGTGTTCGGCCACGTGCCGATGCTGGCGGATCCGGTGTTCGCGGATTACCTCGCCGCCTACGGCCGCGGCGGCCAGCGCGCGCTCGGGCTCGATGCGCTGAAATATCTCGGGCGGCTGTACTGGTACACGGTCGAGTTCGGCCTGATCGCCGAACCCGAAGGCCTGCGCATCTACGGCTCCGGCATCGTCTCCAGCTTCGCCGAAACCCGCTTCGCTTTGGACGACCCGAGCCCCAACCGGATCGCACTCGACCTCGCCCGCGTGATGCGGACCGAGTACCGGATCGACGACTTCCAGCAGAACTATTTCGTTATCCCCAGCTTCGATGAGTTGCTGAGGCTGACGGTAGAGACGGACTTTGCCCCGCTGTACGAGGAATTGAAGGCGCTCCCCGATATCCCCGTCGCGCAGATCGAGCCCGAGGACGTGGTGCTCACCAGGGGCACGCAGGACTACGCCAACGCGAAGGTCGCCGCCTAAACTACGCGAAGAGAACACCACCCCGGCGAAGGCCGGGGCCCAATTGGGATAGCGGTGAGGCTCTATTTCGGAAGTTCGCCCAATTGGGCCCCGGCCTCCGCCGGGGTGGTGCCGGGTACGAGGGGAGGGACACCCGAAAAACCATGTTCCCCCGCGAAGGCGGGGGCCCAGACTGGACCCCCGCCTTCGCGGGGGAACAACCTGCTGGGGCAGGGCTAGATCAAATATCCAGCGCCCACCCATCGCGCCCCTTGGGATCGAACGGCCCTGCCGCCACAAACCGGGCATCACCAGCCCGCAACCGCAGCACAGACCAGTCCCCCCGCCGGTCGACCGCCTCCAGCGAACACCCGCAAGCCTCATACGCCGCCACGACGTCGGCTCGCTGAGTCTCCAGCAACCCCGCCAACACCACCGTCGCCCCCGCATCGGCAATCGAAGCGATCTCCGGCGCCATCGACACCAGCGGCCCCGCCAGAATATTCGCGATCACCAGATCATACGGTGCCCGCGCAACGATCGCATCGTCTAGCGTCCCGTCCGCGACGACCAGTTCGATCCCCTCGACCCCGTTCAGTTCCGCATTCTCGCGCGTAACATCGATCGAGACCGGATCGATATCCGTCCCCATCACCGCCGCCTCAGGCCAGAGATGCGCCGCTGCAAACGCAAGCAGACCCGTCCCCGTCCCGATATCGATCACATTCGCAAAGTCGGCGCCAGCCATACCGTCGAGCATCGCCAGACACCCGCTGGTCGTCTCGTGATGCCCGGTCCCGAACGCGCGGCTAGCCTCGATCAGGAACGCGCGCGTGTCCGCCGGCACTGCCCCCGCATGCGCGCCGGTATGCACGAAGAACCGCCCGACCGACAAAGGCTCGAGCCCCGCCTGGCTCATCGTCACCCAGTCCGCATCGCCCAGCCGCTCGACCGCGATCGCCGCGCCCGCCGCACTCGGCACCAGCGCGCGCACCGCGGCCACCGTCCCGGCATCCGGCTCCCGTTCGAAATACGCATCGAGCCGCCACGATTCGACGTCGTCCTCGATCTCCTCGGTCGTCATCAGCACCGCATCGATCGTAAGTTCGCCACTCGCATCGATCGCCTCCGCCTCCGCGCGCGTGCAGGGCAGGGTGAGTTTCCAACTATCGGACATAGCTCGCCCCGTTCACATCGATCACCGACCCCGTCATCGACGCGGGTGCCTCCAGCGCGCAATAGCGTGCGACCGAAGCCACCTCGGCGGGTTCGGCAACCTTGCCCAGCGGGATATCCGCCAGCAACGCATCGCCACCGCGGCTCGCCAGATAGTCCTCCGCCATCCCGGTCATCGTGAACCCGGGGCAGACCGCAAATGCCAGAATGCCTTCGCGAGCATACCCCCGGGCGATCGTCTTGGTCATCGCCACCATCCCCGCCTTCGACGCGGCATAATGCCAATGCGCGGGCGAATCCCCGCGATACGCCGCGCGGCTCGCGATGTTGACGATCCGCCCACCGACTCCCCGAGCCTGCCAGTGCAGCACCGCCAACCGGCAAAGCTCAGCCGACGCGGTCAGGTTGATCCGCATCGTCCGCTCCCACTGTGCGGTCCAGTCGTCGCCATTCTCAAACGGGCCGGATAGGGGGCTCGCCTCGAACACCCCGGCATTGTTGATCAGCACGTCGATAGCCCCGCCCGCCTGATCCAGCGCCGCATTCCATAGCGCGGTCGGCGCCGCAGGATCGGCAAAGTCGGCCGGGATGCCGCTCGCGGTCCCATGCCCGATGACGGTGGCGCCCGCCTCGTTCAGCGCCGCATGGATTGCCGCGCCGATACCGCGGCTGGAGCCTGTAAGAAGAATGGTCATGCGGCTGCCTTAGCGCGCGTCCTGCGTACAGGCGAGACGGCTCAGGCCACGCTCGCCGAGAACTCGTCCGCCGCGCCGCGCAACACGCCCAGCTGATCGTCCACGTCGCCGAACTGTCGTCCCAGCAGGTCGATCTCCGTCGCGACCGCCTCGGTATCCGCGCGGATCGTGGCGACCGTCATCGACATCGAATCCGCCGCCAGCGCGGTTTCGTCGACCGCCGCGGTGATCGCGGTGACGGTGAGCGCCTGTACCTCCATCGCGTCGCGGATCCGCTCGGCGCTGCGCTGCACCTCGGTGACGGTCGCCTTGATCCCGGCATTGGTCGCGACCGTCGCCGCGGTCGCCGACTGGATCGCGGCGATCTTCGCGGCGATGTCGTCGGTCGCCCGCGCGGTCTGGTTCGCGAGCGATTTGACCTCCTGCGCCACCACCGCGAACCCCCGCCCGGCATCGCCCGCGCGCGCCGCCTCGATCGTCGCGTTCAACGCGAGCAGGTTGGTCTGCCCGGCGATGCTGCGGATCAACCCCAGGATCGACTCGATCGACTTGGCATGCTCGCTCAGCGCGGCCGACATGCCGACCGCCTCCTCGGTCTGCGCGCACGCCCGGTCGGCGATCTCGGCGGCCGCGTCGACCTCGGTACGGGCATCGTCGATCGCGCGGATCAGCCCGGCGCTGGTCTGCGCCGCCTCGCGCATCGCCAGCGCGGATTGCTCGGCCGCGGCCGCGACTTCGCTCGCCTTGCCGAGCATGCCGCGGGTCGAGGCCGACGCGCCCGCCGCCTGCACGCGGATCCGCGCACCCGACGCCGCGACATGCTCGATCGAGGCGGCGATGCTGCCCCGAAAGTCCGCCGCGCGCGTCTGGCGCTCGACTCGCGCCGCCGCCGCATCGCTCGCCCCGAGATGCGACGCCATGATATCCGCCTCGATCAGCGCGAGCCGCTGGATCACGTCGCCCAGCGTCCGCATCGCCGAACTGTCCGTCCCCAGCCGATCGGCGATGAGGTTGAGCGTCACGCTGTGCGCGAACGCCAGCGACGACAACAAGGCGGGCAGGGGGATGCCCGACCGGCGGGAATTTTCGGCATGGTCGATCGCCATCGCTTTCCACGCATCGTCGTTCGGGCCTGCGAACTTGATCCGGACATAGTCGGCGCTTTGCGCAATGCGCTGGTCGAGAATCTCGGGCGTGAAGTGCCGCAGGACGTGCCGCGCCGAATCGAGCGACAGATAATGCCGCCAGAAGGTTTCCGAGATCCGCCGCCGGTCGTCGGGTCCGAGCAACGCGGTCAGCCTCGCGCACGCCGGCTCGATCAGGCCGTCCCAGTCGTAATCATGGACACGCTCGGGCAACGGCCGCTGATCGCTGCCCCAGTCGCGCGGTCCGCTCCTACTTTCGCTTTCCTGTGGACGCGCGCTTTCGACGCGGTCGGGCAGGCCGGCATTCCTCTCCTGATGCTCGATCATCGCCCCCTCCTGAGGGTCTGTCATGCCGCGACCTTCGCAACGAAGTCGCCGGCGCTGGTCTTGAGATTGCCGAGTCGCGTATCGAGCACGTCGAAGCCGCGGCCGACGCAGTCGATCTCGGTCGCGACGGTTTCGGTATCCTCGCGGATCGCCGCGATCGTGGTGGACATGGAATCGGCGGCGAGCGCGGTTTCGTCGACCGCGGCGGTGATCGCGGTCACCGTCTGCGCCTGTGCCTCCATCGCGTAGCGGATGCGGTCGGCGCTTTCCTGCACCTCCGCCACGGTCGCCTTGATCGAGGCGTTGGTGTCGACCGTCGACCGCGTCGCCGACTGGATCGCGGCGATTTTGGCGGCGATGTCGTCGGTCGCGCGTGCGGTCTGGTTGGCTAGGCTCTTCACCTCCTGCGCCACCACCGCGAAACCCCGCCCGGCATCGCCGGCACGCGCCGCCTCGATCGTCGCGTTCAGCGCGAGCAAATTGGTCTGCCCGGCAATATCGCGGATCAACCCCAGGATCGATTCGATCGATTTCGCATGATCGCTGAGCGTTTCCGACATGCCCACCGCCTGGCCCGCCTGCGCAGACGCCCGGGTGGCGATCTCGGCGGCGGCCTCCACCTCGGTACGGGCATCCTCGATCGCCCGAATCAGCCCGGCGGCGGTCTGCGCCGCCTCGCGCATCGCGACTGCGGACTGCTCGGCGGCGGCGGCGACTTCGCTCGCCTTGCCCAGCACCGCGCGCGTCGACGCCGAACTGCGCAGGGCCTGTTCGCGCAAGACATGGCCCTCGTCGGTTGCCGTCGCGACCATCGTGGCGATCCCGTCGCGGAACTCGGCGGCCAACGTATCACGCGCGACCCGCGCGGAATGCAGGCGGTACGCGTTGTAGATCGCGACCGTGATCTCGCCTTCGAGCGCGGACAGCCGCATCAGCGTATCGATATACACCGGCAGCTTGGCATCCGAGCGGTCGACCCGCCGCATCAGCACCTCAAGCGCGGCACGGTCGCTGGCGCTGATCATCGACAGCAGCGCCATCGGCGAGACATCGGCGACATAGGCCGCCGCGACCGACCGCTCGACCGACCCGATCCACGCGCGGCCGCCCGTATCGAGGAAGCGATTCCGCAGGAACGTGCAGCCGACCTCGATCATCTGTTCGGTCTCGTGCTGCGCCCAGATCCGTTCGTCGGAGAAGCACTGCAGCCATTGCTCCCAATACGCCTTGGACACATGCGTGATCTCGGGGGCGAGCGCCGCCCAGACCTCGCGGCTTGCCCCCGCCAGCGTACCGTCGAAGTCGAACGCCCGCAGTCGTGCCGACAGGTCGATGGAGGCAGCGATCGTACCGGGCGCCGGCAGGTCGGTGGTGGTCAAGATGCTTGGCTCCGGATCGGGTGTACGGGGCCAGCGTTAACGACGATATCTTAAGGGCGGGTTAGGGTTCGGCGCTGCGCTCGCGAACGCGCGCAAAGGTACGCGTCTTCGCCCCGGGACGGTGTCATGGGTTATCGGGCCGGCCCCAATGGGTTGCATCGCAGCACGCGGTGGCTAATAGGTCGCCCGGTATATATATTCTGGACCAAGCCTTTTCCGGTCCGTCATCTTCTGGTTCGAGGACTCCGCCCTTGGCATCGCGCAACCCGGCACGCCCGCTTTCTCCCCATCTGCAGGTCTATAAATGGGGCCCGCACATGCTGGTCTCGATCCTGCACCGCGCGACCGGCAGCGGGATGGCGACCGTCGGCAGCCTGCTGCTCGTCTGGTGGCTCGCCGCGATCGCGGCCGGCGATCAGGCCTATGCGACCTTCGTCGACGTGTTCACCACCGACGCCGGGGGCCTCAACATCCTCGGTTATATCATCGCGGTCGGCCTGACGCTGTCGCTGTTCCAGCACATGATGTGCGGCATTCGTCACATGGTGCTCGATATCGGCGCGGGCTACGAACTGAAGCGGAACAAGATGGGCGCGATCGCGACGATGGTCGCCTCGGTCGCGCTCACGGTCGTGTTCTGGCTCTACATGGGGATGAAGTAATGGGCAGCGGTACGGCAGTCGGTCGCGTCCGCGGCCTCGGCAGCGCCAAGCACGGCACGCTTCACTGGTGGCGGCAGCGGCTGACCGCCGGGTCGAACCTGTTCCTGATGCTCTGGCTGATGATCTCGGTCGCGCGGATGCCCGGCTATGACTACGCCTCGGTCCATCTCTGGCTGCAATCGGCCTGGGCAGCGGTGCCGATGGCGCTGCTGATCGCGTCGGTCTTCTATCATTTCCGTCTCGGTCTTCAGGTCGTGATCGAGGATTACCAGCATGGTGAAAGCCGTGTCGTGGCGATGATCCTGCTCAACCTGTTCACCTTCACGCTGGGCGGCGTCGCCCTGTTCGCGATCCTGAAGGTCGCCTTCTCCGGAGCCCCCGCGTAATGTCAGCTGCCTATAAGATCATCGATCATACCTATGATGCGGTCGTCGTCGGTGCCGGCGGGTCGGGCCTGCGCGCCACGATGGGCATCGCCGAGAGCGGCCTGAAGACCGCGTGCATCACCAAGGTCTTCCCGACCCGGTCGCACACCGTCGCCGCGCAGGGCGGGATCGCCGCCTCGCTCGGCAACAACTCGCCGGATCATTGGACTTGGCACATGTTCGACACGGTCAAGGGCTCCGACTGGCTCGGCGACCAGGACGCGATCGAGTATCTCTGCCGCGAGGCCCCGCAGGCGGTCTACGAGCTCGAACATGCTGGCATGCCGTTCAGCCGTAACGAGAACGGGACGATCTATCAGCGTCCGTTCGGCGGCCACATGCAGAACATGGGCGAGGGGCCCCCGGTCCAGCGCACTGCCGCTGCTGCAGATCGTACCGGCCACGCGATGCTCCACGCGCTGTATCAGCAGAGCCTGAAGTACAACACGGACTTCTTCGTCGAGTATTTCGCGCTCGACCTGATCATGGAGAACGGCGTCTGCCGCGGCGTCATCGCGCTGTGCATGGAAGACGGCTCGATCCACCGCTTCCGCAGCCACCAGACCGTGCTCGCCACCGGCGGGTACGGCCGCGTCTATTTCTCGGCGACCTCGGCGCACACCTGCACCGGCGACGGCAACGCGATGGTGCTCCGCGCCGGCCTGCCATTGCAGGACATGGAGTTCGTCCAGTTCCACCCGACCGGCATCTACGGCGCGGGCGTGCTCATCACCGAGGGCGCACGCGGCGAGGGCGGCTATCTGACCAACTCCGAGGGTGAGCGCTTCATGGAGCGTTATGCCCCGTCGGCGAAGGACCTCGCCTCGCGCGACGTCGTCAGCCGCTCGATGGCGCTCGAAATGCGTGAAGGCCGCGGCGTCGGCAAGAACGGCGACCACATCTTCCTCCATCTCGATCACATCGATCCCAAGGTGCTCGCCGAGCGCCTGCCGGGCATCACCGAGACCGGCAAGGTCTTCGCCGGCGTCGATCTCACGCGCCAGCCTTTGCCCGTCACGCCGACGGTCCATTACAACATGGGCGGCATCCCGACCAACTTCCACGGCGAGGTCGTCAACCTCGTCGCCGGCAACCCCGACACGGTCGTCCCCGGCCTGTTCGCAGTCGGCGAAGCGGCCTGCGTCTCGGTCCACGGCGCCAACCGCCTGGGGTCGAACAGCCTGATCGATCTCGTGGTGTTCGGCCGCGCGACCGGCCTGCGCATCAAGGACACGCTCAAGCCCGGCACCGCCCAAGCGCCGCTGCCCAAGGGTTCGGAAGATCTGGCGCTCACGCGTCTCAACCATTTCCGCAACGCGAGCGGCGGCTCGCCGACCGCGCAGATCCGCCTCGACATGCAGCAGACGATGCAGAAGCATTGCGCCGTCTTCCGCGACACCGAGCTGCTGAACCAGGGCGTCGAGAAGATGGCCGGGATCTACAACCGGATGACCGATGTCGGCGTGAAGGATCGCAGCCTGATCTGGAACACCGATCTGGTCGAGACGATGGAGCTCGACAATCTGATCGGCCAGGCGGTCGTGACGATGAACTCGGCGGCCAACCGCACCGAGTCGCGCGGCGCGCACATGCACGAGGATTTCCCCGAGCGTGACGATGCCAATTGGATGAAGCACACCATCACCACCTTCGATGGCTGGGGCGGCAAGGGCGGCGAGACCAAGATCGATTTCCGCCCGGTCCACGACTACACGCTCACCGACGACGTCGACTACATCAAGCCCAAGAAGCGGGTATATTGATGAAGCGGGTAAGCTAATGATTTGGGCCATCATCGCGATCGGGTTCCTCGTGCCCGTCGCGGTGGGGCTCCTGACGCGCTTCCCGCCGATGATCGCCGGCTTCCTATGGCCGGCGGCCGTCGCGCTGCTGACCGCGATCTACGTCTTCGGAATAGAAACCCCCGGCGTCGGCGAAGAGCCGCAAAAGATCGCGATCACCTTCTACGCACTCTTCTCGCTAGTCGGCGGAGTCCCGGGCGGTTTGGTCGGTTGGATTCTCCAGCACAAGCGCACGAATAAGCACCCAGGCTAATCCGTTCTCCTGCGAACGCAGGAGCCCAGGATCAGGAACGCCGCGTTCCGTGACCCTGGCCTCCTGCGTTCGCAGGAGAACGCCGATGTTGAGCGCCAACGCCCTCCCGCATCCGATCCGGCGACAGCGGACGGTGGCGCCAAACCGAAATCCCGCGTAAACCGGCCCGCACACCCTGCGGCAAGGCGAGGCTGGACATGGCGCATTGGACGATCCGGGCGGACTATGATCCCGAAGCCAGCGTTTGGTATTCGGTAGACGGCGACATCCCCGGGTTCGCAGCAGACGCGACGACGTTGGAGGCACTGGCTGCAAAGGCAGGCGCCATGCTGCCAGACCTTCTCGACATTCATGCCGAGGATATCGCCGACCCCGCGCGCCTCGCCGGGCCGCATTGCATCCGCATCATCGCGCACCACGAGCGCGATTTCGAGATTGCGGCCTGACCGACCATGGTCCGGGGTTATGCCGCGCAGGTTCGCGAAATCCTGACGGCAAACGGGTGCACATTCGTGCGAAGCGGGAAGGGTGATCACGAAATCTGGCGCAGCCCGCTCGCACCACGCCCGATCGTCGTCGATGGTACGATCCTGTCCCGCCATACTGCCAACGCCATATTGAAGCAGGCGGGGATTTCCACGAAGCTCTAGGCCTGGCCTTTTGCGTCGCAGCGCGGAACTCGCAGCCCCAGCGAAAGTTAGCCCGCGCATGACCGACACATCCCCCGCCTCGAACGCGCGCAACTACCCGTTGCTCGCCGCCCCGCACGTCCACCTCCACGGTCCCGTCGACGACGCGATGTACGACACGTTCAAGGCGCAACTCGTCGCCGCGCCCACGGACGGCCCGCTCGTCGTCTCGATCACCACGCTCGGCGGCGACCCCGAGGTCGCGCGCGCGATGGGCGACAATATCCGCCTGCTCCGCGAATATACCGGCCGCGAGACGCTCTTCCTCGGCAAGGTCGCGGTCTATTCGGCGGGCGCGACGTTCATGTCCGCCTTCCCGGTCGACAGCCGCTTCCTCACGCGTGGCAGCAGGATCATGATCCACGAGCGCCAGATGCAGAGCACGATCGAGTTGAACGGCCCGCTCAACACGCTGCGCTACGCGCTCGAGGCCAAGCTCAACGAGATCGAGGATTCGATCCACATCCAGGAAGAGGGCTTCCGCGCGCTGGTCAAGGGATCGAAGGTCGACCTGGAGGACCTGAAGACGAAGGCGCCGTCCAACTGGTACATCGAGGCCGAGGAAGCGCGCGACCTCGGGCTCATCCTCGACATCATCTGACCGGCGGCTAGAATCGCGACAGCGGGTGTGACGCATGTTGCACCCGCGAAGCTAAGGATTTGCGGGGAGGGCCGCTGTCATGTATCGGCTCTCTCAACCTTATAATCACACCACGGACGGACCGCTCGCAATGGCCGAATTCTCGCTCCCGAAAAACAGCGTCGTCAAGAAGGGCGTCAAGCATGCCTCGACCAGCGGGGGCAAGCGGCTGAAATCGTTCAAGGTCTATCGCTACGATCCCGATAGCGGCGAGAACCCGCGCTACGACACGTTCGCGCTCGATCTCGACGAGACCGGCCCGATGGTGCTCGACGCGCTGATCAAGATGAAGAGCGAGCAGGACTCCTCGCTCACCTTCCGCCGTTCGTGCCGCGAGGGTATCTGCGGTTCGTGCTCGATGAACATCAACGGCAAGAACGGGCTCGCCTGCACGACCGCGATCGAGGATTGCAAGGGCGAGGTCCAGATCACGCCGCTGCCGCACATGGACGTGATCAAGGACCTGGTCCCCGATTTCACGCATTTCTACGCGCAATATTCGTCGATCAAGCCCTGGCTCCAGACCGTCACGCCGCCGCCCTCGGGCAAGGAGCGTCTCCAGTCGCCCGCGGATCGCTCGAAGCTCGACGGCCTGTACGAGTGCATCCTGTGCGCCTGCTGCTCGACCTCGTGCCCGAGCTATTGGTGGAACAGCGACAAGTTCCTCGGCCCGGCGATCCTGTTGCAGGCCTATCGCTGGCTCGCCGACAGCCGCGACGAGATGACCGGCGAGCGCCTCGACGAGCTCGAGGATCCGTTCCGCCTGTATCGCTGCCACACCATCATGAACTGCGCGAACGCGTGTCCGAAGGGGCTGAACCCGGCCAAGGCGATCGCAGAGATCAAGAAGATGGAAGCCGAACGGGTCGTCTAATCCTGGGGAGGGAGGGGCCAACATCCCGCCCCCCCCCCCGTCTCTGACCCGGTCCCGCGCCGCCCCGCTCCCTCTCCCGTTCGTGCTGAGCGAAGTCGAAGCACAGGGCCGGGGGCGGGGGTGACGCTTCCCAAGGTCCTTCGACTTCGCTCAGGACGAACGGAGGAAGGGTTTCGAAAGACAGATCCTTGACCACCCCCCATTTCGTCGAAGCCGAAGACCCCGCCAACCCAGGCTGGCGCAGCTGGTCGCTCTCCGACCCGACCCGCTTCAACACCCTCCTCGGCCCCATGCTCTACCGCGTCGACGACACGATCGTCCGCGTCCGCATCACCCCCGAGCATCGCCACTCGAACCTCCAGAACAACGTCCACGGCGGCGCGCTCCTGGCCTTCATCGACGTCGCGCTGTTCGCAGCCGCGAGGGGTTTCGGCCTGATCACCGCCGGCACCGCGGTGACGCTCGATCTCAACACGCAGTTCATCGGCGGCGGAAAGGTCGGCGCACCGATCGAGGCGCAGGTCGAAGTGCTCAAGGAAACCGGCCGCCTCTTGTTCCTGCGGGGCCTCGTGGTGCAAGGCGACGACGAAGCGAAGATCGCCGCCTTCTCGGCGACGATCCGCAAACCGTCCAAGGGCTGATACCGCCCAAACCCACCACCCCGGCGAAGGCCGGGGCCCAACTGGGACACGAACATTGTCGAAGCGCACCGCCCCGTCACCGAAGCCTTGCCAATTGGGCCCCGGCCTCAGCCGGGGTGGTAAAGCGCAATGACCGTCGTCAAAGCCTATGACGCGCTGATCGCCTCCGGCGAACTCCGCCCCGACCCCGAACAGGCCGCCGCCGCCGCGCGCCTGAACACGCTCGCCACCGAACTCGCCGCCCCCAAGTCGACCGGCTTCTTCGCCCGCCTCACCGGCAAGAAGCCCGATCCCCGCGGCGTCTATCTCTGGGGCGGCGTCGGTCGCGGCAAGTCGATGCTGATGGACCTGTTCTACGAGAACGCCGCGGTCGAGAAGAAGCGCCGCGTCCATTTCGGCGAGTTCATGCTCGAGGTCCATGCGCGCATCGCCGCCGAACGCCGCAAGGAGATCGGCGACCCGATCGCGCCCGTCGCCGCCGCGATCGCCGACGAGACGCGGCTGCTCGCGTTCGACGAGATGATGGTCACCAACAGCCCCGACGCGATGATCCTGTCGCGGCTCGTCACGTCGCTGCTCGATGCCGGCGTGACGATCGTCACCACCTCGAACCGCCCGCCATCCGACCTCTACAAGAACGGCCTCAACCGCGAGCATTTCCTCCCCTTCATCGCGACGATCGAACAGCGCCTCGACGTGCTCCCGCTCAACGGACCCGTCGATTACCGCCGCGACCGGCTCGGCCAGCAGGACACCTGGCTCGTCCCCAACGGCGCCGAAGCGACCGCGCAATTGTCCGCCGCGTTCTTCCGCCTCACCGATTTCTCGACCGACGACAGCGAACACGTCCCCGCCGAAGATCTTGTCGTCCAGGGTCGCACGCTCCGCGTCCCCAAGTCGCTCAAGGGTGTCGCGGTGTTCAGCTTCAAGAAGCTGTGCGGCGAAGCCCGCGGCGTGGCCGATTACCTTGCGATCGCGCGCAAATTCCACACGATCATCCTCGTCGGCATTCCCAAGCTTGGCCCCGATAGCCGCAACGAGGCCGCGCGCTTCGTCGCGCTGATCGACGCGCTGTACGAGCACAAGGTGAAGCTGCTCGCGGCCGCGGATGCGGAGCCCGGCGACCTCTACGAAACCGGCGACGGCCGCTTCGAATTCGACCGCACGATTAGCCGCCTCGAGGAAATGCGTTCGGAAGAGTATCTCGCGGAAGGGCATATCTGAGCCGAACTCGGCGCGTTCAAACCCCCTCCGTCATCCTGACGAAAGTCAGGATCCAGAGCCACAAAAGGCAACCCGCGTTACCCTGGATCCTGACTTTCGTCAGGATGACGAACGTGCAGGTCGTTATTGCACATGCGAACTACTCGCAACAAGACCAGCTCTTTTCCCGATTAACGGTTGCCGCACGGCCATAATGCGCGTAGTCGGCGTCACCAATCACCCCGCACATACAGACGGAGACGGATTGGAATGGCTCGCAAGAAGATCGCGCTGATCGGCGCCGGTAACATCGGCGGCACGCTCGCGCACCTCGCAGCACTCAAGGGCTTGGGCGATATCGTCCTGTTCGACGTCGCCGAGGGCATCCCTCAGGGCAAGGCGCTCGACCTCTCGCAGTGCGGCCCGGTCGAGGGCTTCGACTCGACGATCACCGGCTCGAACGATTACGCCGACATCGCCGGCGCAGACGTCATCATCGTCACCGCCGGTGTCGCGCGCAAGCCCGGCATGAGCCGCGACGACCTGCTCGGCATCAATTTGAAGGTCATGAAGGCGGTCGGCGAGGGCATCAAGGCCAACGCGCCGAATGCGTTCGTGATCTGCATCACCAACCCGCTCGACGCGATGGTGTGGGCACTCCGCGAATTCTCGGGGCTTCCGCACCACATGGTCGTCGGCATGGCCGGCGTGCTCGATTCGTCGCGCTTCAGCCACTTCCTCGCCGACGAGTTCAAGGTCTCGGTCAAGGACGTCACCAGCTTCGTGCTCGGCGGCCACGGCGACACGATGGTCCCGGTCATCAGCTACTCGACCGTGTCGGGCATCCCGGTCCCCGATCTCATCGCGATGGGTATGTCCACGCAGGAAAAGATCGACGCGATCGTCAAGCGCACGCGCGGCGGCGGCGGCGAGATCGTCGCGCTGCTGAAGACCGGCTCGGCCTATTACGCCCCCGCCACCAGCGGCATCGCGATGGCCGAAGCGTATCTGTACGACCAGAAGCGCGTCCTCCCGGCGGCGGCCTATGTCTCGGGCGAATACGGCCTGACCGATCTGTACGTCGGCGTGCCGGTGATGATCGGTGCCGGCGGCGTCGAGAAGATCGTCGAGATCAAGCTCGATGATGAAGCCAAGGGCAACCTTCAGGTCTCGGTCGACGCGGTCAAGGAACTGATCGTGGCGTGCAAGGGTATCGATAGCAGCCTTGGCTGATATCGCGGGCCTGATCGCCATCTGGGCGACCATGGCGGCGGCGCAAGCGCCGTCGCCTATGGTCGAACCGCGTATGACGATTGCCGCCGCAACGCGGGCCTGCCTCGACGTGACCGGCCCAGCCGGGATCGACGAGCCACGGTTGCGATCGGCTGGCTGGGAGGCCTACGATATCGAACTCGGCGAGGCGAGCGATAGCAGTTTGCGGATCTACAATCATGGTCGCGGGCCAGTGTTGCTCGCCGGCCCTGGCGAGGAGTCCGAGAAATCGGGGTGCATCGTCATCGCGCCGCTGACCGCAGGATTGACTTTCGACACCGTCGCCGCTGCAATCTCGACCGAATTTCGCGTCCAGCCGACCGAGCGTAAGGCCGCCGAGGTGATCTGGGTGATGGGGGACAAGGGCGTTCTGCTCGCCCTCGCCGGTGGAAAGATACGACCTGCCGTCAACGTCACGGTCGTCCAAAATGTAGAGGGAATTAAATGAGCATTCTCGTCAATAAGAATACCAAGGTCATTACCCAGGGTATGACCGGCGAAACCGGCAGCTTCCACACCAAGATGGCGCTGGAATACGGCACGCAGATGGTCGGCGGCGTCACGCCCGGCAAGGGCGGCACGACCCACCTCGACCTCCCCGTCTACAACACCGTCGCCGAAGCCAAGGCGATGACCGGCGCGACCGCGTCGGTCATCTACGTGCCGCCCCCCTTCGCCGCCGACTCGATCCTCGAGGCGATCGACGCGAACATCGAGCTGATCGTCGCCATCACCGAGGGCATTCCGGTGCTCGACATGGTCAAGGTCAAGCGCGCGCTGTCAGGTTCCAAGTCGCGCCTCATCGGCCCGAACTGCCCCGGCGTGCTGACCCCCGGCGAGTGCAAGATCGGCATCATGCCCGGTTCGATCTTCAAGAAGGGCTCGGTCGGCGTTGTCAGCCGTTCAGGCACGCTCACCTATGAGGCGGTGTTCCAGACGTCGAACGCAGGCCTTGGTCAGACGACCGCGGTCGGCATCGGTGGCGATCCGGTCAACGGCACGAACTTCATCGACGTGCTCGAGCTGTTCCTCGCCGACGACGAGACCCAGTCGATCATCATGATCGGCGAAATCGGTGGCGACGCCGAGGAGCAGGCCGCGCAGTTCCTGATCGACGAGGCCAAGCGTGGCCGCAAGAAGCCGATGGCCGGCTTCATCGCGGGCCGCACCGCACCTCCGGGTCGTCGCATGGGCCACGCCGGTGCGATCGTCTCGGGCGGCAAGGGCGATGCCGAGAGCAAGATCGCGGCGATGGAAGCTGCTGGGATCAAGGTCTCGCAGAGCCCCAGCGAGTTGGGCACGACGCTCCTGTCGGTGCTGAACGGTTAACTACTAGGCGCGTCACCCCAGCGAAAGCTGGGGTCTCGTGCCGCATGAGATCCCAGCTTTCGCTGGGACGACGAGGGTTGTGATGGGCTACGAAGGCCAGGATTTCAGCGATATCGCAGCCGGCGTCAGCCCGGCATTCGTGGAGACGCTCTACGCGAAGTTCGCGAGCGACCCGTCCTCGGTCGAGGCCGGGTGGCGTGAGTTCTTCGAGGGTCTCGAAGGCTCCGCGCAGGGCCCGAGCTGGGAAAGCGCGCGCTGGCCGCTGACCACCACCGACGACCTGACCTCCGCGCTCGATCCGACCCAGATGGAGCCCGCGCCCAAGCCCGCGAGAGGCGGCAAGCCTGCCCCCGCAGCCGCCGCGCCCGCCCCCGTCTCGAAGGACGAGATCGCCAAGGCCGCCGCCGACGCGATCCGCGCGCAGATGCTGATCCGCACCTACAGAGTCCGCGGCCACCTCGCCGCCAATCTCGATCCGCTGGGTCTCTCGAAGCGCGAGATGCCCGAGGATCTGAAGACTGAATATCACGGCTTCTCCGACGCCGACATCGACCGGAAGGTTTATCTCGGCGGCACGATGGGCTTCGAATGGGCGACCATCCGCGAGCTCGTCGACACGTTGCGCAAGAATTATTGCGGCAATGTCGGCCTCGAATACATGCACATCGCCGATGTCGAGGAGCGCCGCTTCCTCCAGGAGCGCATGGAAGGCCAGGACAAGGCGATCGAATTCTCCACCGACGGCAAGAAGGCGATCCTCACCAAGGTGATCCAGGCCGAGCAGTGGGAGAAATTCCTCGGCAAGAAATATGTCGGCACGAAGCGGTTCGGCCTCGACGGCGGTGAATCGATGATCCCCGCGCTCGAGAGCGTGATCAAATATGGCGGCCAGATGGGCGTGCGCGAGCTCGTCATCGGCATGGCGCATCGCGGCCGCTTGAACGTGCTCGCCAACGTCATGGCCAAGCCGCTCCGCGTGATCTTCCACGAATTCGCCGGCGGTTCGGCCAACCCCGACGATATCGGCGGCTCGGGCGACGTGAAATACCATCTCGGCACCAGCACCGATCGTGAGTTCGACGGCCACAAGGTCCACATGAGCCTCGTCGCCAACCCGTCGCATCTCGAGGCCGCCGACCCGGTCGTGCTCGGCAAGACCCGCGCGATCCAGACCATCGCCGGCGATCTGAAGGACCATGTCGCCTCGCTCCCCGTGCTGATCCACGGCGACGCGGCGTTTGCGGGGCAGGGGATCGTCTGGGAGTGCCTCGGCTTCTCGGGGATCCGCGGCTACAACACCGGCGGCTGCGTCCACTTCATCATCAACAACCAGGTCGGCTTCACGACCTCGCCGCAGTTCGCGCGCTCGTCGCCTTACCCGTCGGACGTCGCCAAGGGCGTCCAGGCGCCGGTCTTCCATGTCAACGGCGACGATCCCGAAGCGGTCACCTTCGCGACCAAGATGGCGATGGAATTCCGCCAGAAATTCCACCGCGACATCGTCATCGACATGTGGTGCTATCGCCGCTTCGGTCACAACGAGGGCGACGAGCCGTCCTTCACGCAGCCGCTGATGTACGACGTCATCCGCAAGCATCCTGGCGTCTCGACCGTCTACGGCAACCGCCTGATCAAGGAAGGCGTGATCGACCAGCCCTGGATCGACGAGAATGTGAAGCAGTTCACGCTCCGTCTCGAAGGCGAGTTCGAGGCCGGCGCATCGTACAAGCCGAACAAGGCCGACTGGTTCGGCGGTCGCTGGAAGGGGCTTAGCGCACCGACCGACGGCGGCTCGGCGCGGCGCAACGTCGAGACCGGCCTGACGACGAAGCTGTTCGACTCGCTCGGCCGCACGCTGACCACGGTTCCGGACAGCGTGAAGATCCATAAGACGCTGGCGCGCGTGATCGATGCCAAGCGCGAGATGTTCAAGTCGGGCAAGAACTTCGACTGGGCGACCGGTGAAGCGCTCGCGTTCGGCGGGCTTCTGTCCGAGGGATACGGCGTGCGTCTGTCCGGCCAGGATTCGGGCCGTGGCACCTTCTCGCAGCGTCATGCCGTCTGGGTCGACCAAACCGACGAGCACAAATACGTGCCGCTCCAGGAGATCGAGCACGGCAATTTCGAGGTGCTCGACAGCCCGTTGTCCGAATACGGCGTGCTCGGCTTCGAGTACGGCTATGCGCTCGCCGACCCGAAGACCTTGGTCCTCTGGGAGGCGCAGTTCGGCGATTTCGTCAACGGCGCGCAGATCATGATCGATCAGTTCATCACGTCGGGCGAGTCCAAGTGGCTCCGCGCCAACGGCCTCGTGATGCTGCTCCCGCACGGTTACGAAGGGCAGGGGCCTGAGCATAGCTCGGCACGTCCCGAGCGCTTCCTCCAGTCGTGCGCCGACGACAATATCCAGGTCGCGAACTGCACCAGCCCGGCGAACTATTTTCACCTGCTGCGCCGGCAGATGCATCGCAACTTCCGCAAGCCCCTGATCGTGATGACGCCCAAGTCGTTGCTGCGTCACAAGCTGGCCGTGTCGTCGGCCGAGGATTTCCAGGGCGACAGCCACTTCCGCCGCCTGTTGTCGGATACCAATCCGGCCGCCGACGTCGACACGAAGCGCCTCGTTCTCTGCACTGGCAAGGTCGCCTACGACCTGATCGAGGCGCGCGACGCGCACGGCGACACGGACACGCAGATCGTCCGCGTCGAACAGCTCTATCCGTTCCCCGGCGACCCGATCGCCGAGCGCGTCGCCAAGATGCCGAACCTGGAAGAGATCGTCTGGGCGCAGGAAGAGCCGAAGAACAACGGCTATTGGTTCTTCGTCGAGCCGCTGATCGAGGAGGCGCTGGCAACGGTCGACTCCCGCGTGAAGCGCGCGCGTTACGCCGGGCGCAACGCCTCGGCCTCGCCCGCGACCGGCCTGATGAAGCGTCACCAGGCCGAGCAGGGCGCACTCGTCGCCGACGCGCTCGGCCACAGCGTCCGCGACGAAATCCGCCGCACCCGCGCGAACTGATTGAACCCGGTCCTTGTGTTCCTGCGCAGGCAGGAACCCAGGGTCCGGCAGAGCAACCCTAGGCTCCTGCCTTCGCAGGAGCACAAAAGGTAGAAGCAAAATGGCAACCGAAGTCACCGTCCCCGTCCTGGGTGAATCGATCACCGAAGCCACCCTCGGCGAATGGCTGAAGCAGCCCGGCGAGCCCGTCGCGGTCGACGAGCCGATCGCCAGCCTCGAAACCGACAAGGTCTCGGTCGAGGTCCCCTCGCCGGTCGCCGGTGTCATGGGCCAGCACGCCGTCGCGGTCGGCGACACCGTGCAGGTCGGCGCGATGCTCGCCACGATCGACGCCGGTGACGGTTCGGCCGCGGCTCCCGCCAAGGCCCCCGAGCCCGCCGCAACCGCAACCCCCGCGGCGCCCGCCAAGGACGAGTCCGGCGCAGGCTATGGCGACCAGCCCGGCGCCGGCACCAGCGACTCCCCCGCAGCACTCTCGCCCTCGGTGCGCCGCGCGGTGCTCGAGCACGGCGTCGACCCGGCGACCGTGAAGGGCACCGGCCGCGACGGTCGCATCACCAAGGAAGACGTGACCGCCGCCGCCTCCAGCAAGCCCGCCGCCGCACCGGCAGCGGCGCCTGCTCAGGCCGCCGCAGCCCCCGCCGCCTCGGGTCGCGGTGAAGAGCGTGTCCGCATGACTCGTCTGCGCCAGACGATCGCCAAGCGCCTCAAGGAAGCGCAGAACACCGCCGCGATGCTGACGACGTTCAACGACGTCGACATGACCGCGGTCATCGCGGCGCGCGCCAAGTACAAGGACCTGTTCGAGAAGAAGCACGGCGTCCGCCTCGGCTTCATGGGCTTCTTCGTGAAGGCCGCGACGATGGCGCTGCGCGACATCCCGTCGGTCAACGCGTCGATCGACGGCGATGACATCGTCTATCACGATTACGCCGACATCTCGGTCGCGGTCTCGTCGCCGGGCGGCCTCGTCGTCCCCGTGATCCGCGACGCCGACCAGATGTCGGTCGCGACGATCGAGAAGACGATCGGCGACTTCGGCAAGCGCGCCAAGGAAGGCGCGCTCAAGATGGATGAGATGAAGGGCGGCACGTTCACGATCTCGAACGGCGGCGTGTTCGGTTCGCTGATGTCGACCCCGATCATCAACCCGCCGCAGTCGGCGGTCCTCGGCCTCCACCGCATCGAGGAACGCCCGGTCGTCGTCGACGGCCAGATCGTCATCCGCCCGATGATGTACCTCGCGCTCAGCTACGACCACCGCCTGATCGACGGCCGCGAAGCCGTGACGTTCCTCGTCGCGCTGAAAAATGCTATCGAGGATCCGACGCGCATTCTCATCGACCTGTAAAAGGAACGGCATGATGGATTGGCAGGAGCACATTCACTCGGACGCCGGGATCGGTTTCGGCAAGCCGATCTTCCGCGGCACCCGGATCAAGGTGGAGTTCGTGCTCAAGCTGATGGCGGCAGGATGGACTGCGGAGCAGATGGCGGAGGAGTATCCCGGGATTGAACCCGAGCACCTCCGCGCCGCCGCCGCCTTCGCCGCCGACCTCATGCAAGACGAAGAATACGTCGCGATCTGGAAGGCACAAGCCGCTTGAAGCTTCTGCTCGATGTCCACATCGGTACGCGTCTCGCCAGGATGCTGACCGATGCCGGACACGACGTATTGCGAGCGGCGCTCGTTCACGCGACAGCGCCGGACAGAGAGCTTCTCGAACTGGCGGTCATCGAGCGCCGGATCATCATTACCCAGGACAGTGATTTCTCTGATCTGGTCTATGCTTGGGCGGCACCACCGCCGCCCGCCATCGTCTATATCCGGTGCGAACCGGGCGAACTGACGATGATGTACGCGCGGGTTCTTGAGGTTCTCGAATCCGCAGGTCTGGATGGCCATATGGTCGTCATGAAACCGGCGAATACTCGGTATCGCCCCTTACCGGATGTGAAGAACCACCATGGCTGACTACGACTATGACGTCCTCGTGATCGGTGCGGGCCCCGGCGGATACGTCGCGGCGATCCGCGCCGCGCAGCTCGGCCTGCGCACTGCCTGCGCCGAGTCCCGCGAGACGCTCGGCGGCACCTGCCTGAACGTCGGCTGCATCCCGTCCAAGGCGCTGCTCCACGCGTCCGAGCTGTACGAGGAGGCCAAGGGCGGTCACATGACCAAGTTCGGCGTCGAGTTCACCGGCGTCACGCTCAACCTCGACCAGATGCACGCCGAGAAGGCCAAGGCCGTCAAGGAACTGACCGGCGGCGTCGAATTCCTGTTCAAGAAGAACAAGGTCACCTGGCTCAAGGGCAAGGCCGCGTTCCAGGATGCGCACACCGTCGACGTGAACGGCCAGACGGTCACCGCGAAGAACATCGTCATCGCCACCGGCTCGAGCGTCATGCCGCTCCCCGGCGTCACGGTCGACCAGAAGACGGTCGTCGACAGCACCGGCGCGCTCGAAATTCCGAAGGTCCCCGAGCACATGGTCGTCATCGGCGGCGGCGTGATCGGCCTCGAACTGGGCAGCGTCTGGCGTCGCCTCGGCGCGAAGGTCACCGTGGTCGAATTCGTCGACCAGATCCTCCCCGGCTTCGACGGCGAAGTGCGGCGTGAATCCGCCAAGCTCTTCAAGAAGCAGGGCATGGAGCTGAAGCTCTCGACCAAGGTCACCGGTGTGACCGTCGCCGACGGCGTCGCGACCGTCACCGTCGAGCCCGCCGCGGGTGGCGCGTCCGAGACGCTGACCGCCGACGCGGTGCTCGTTTCGATCGGCCGCAAGGCCAACGTCGAGGGCCTCAACCTGGAGGCGATCGGCCTCGACCTCAACAAGCGGGGCCAGATCGAAACCGACCACTCGTTCCGCACCAAGGTCGACGGCGTCTGGGCGATCGGCGACTGCGTCCCCGGCCTGATGCTCGCGCACAAGGCGGAGGACGAGGGCGTCGCGGTGGCCGAGAACATCGCCGGCCAGACCGGGATCATCAACGAGGACGTCATCCCGAGCGTCGTCTACACGATGCCCGAGATCGCCGGCGTCGGCCTCACCGAGGAAGCCGCGCGCGACAAGACGGAAATCAAGGTCGGCAAGTTCCCGTTCGCCGCCAACAGCCGCGCCAAGACCAATCGCGACACCGACGGCTTCGTGAAGATCATCGCCGATGCGAAGTCGGACCGCGTGCTCGGCGTCTGGATCGTCTCGAGCCTCGCCGGCACGCTGATCGCCGAAGCCGCTATCGCGATGGAATTCGGCGCGACCAGCGAAGACATCGCCTACACCTGCCACGCGCATCCGACGCATGCCGAGGCGATGAAAGAGGCGGCCATGGCGGTTCAGGGCAAGCCGATCCACATCTAGTACGACCGCGCAAAGGCCGTAGCGCAAGCTACGGCCGAGCAACCAGCGGTCGGACCGGCCGGCGCGGCCAAAAGCCGCGTCCGACGACAGGGGCTTTGCCCCTGTCCGGCCAACCCCCGTCGCTGAACGTCGCGAGAACCATCGAACCGGTCTTCTTCGCGCACCCCCAATCATTATCGGGCGACAAGCGGGACTAAAGTCCAGGTTCCCTCTCGCACGGAACCAGCTACTGTGCGCCACGCGTAAACATCGCGCGTCGCCCCCCCAAGGCGGCCAGCCGCCCACAAGCGCAACGATCGCTCGCGCCCGCCACCCGACACCAATCCTTAGCAAAGCGGGTCTATCCGACCGCGTACCGAACGGACAAAAAGGCACTCGTGGCGCTCGATCTTTCCACACTCTACGTCGTCGCAGGGCTCGGCATGCTGATCGCCGGCATGGTTCACCTCGTCCTCGTGGCGAGCGGCCGGTTTGGCCGTTGGGCCGTGCTGTGGGGCGCAGGCCATCTCCTGGGCGGCGCCGCGGCCATCCTTGCGGTCGTGAACGATCGGATCGGCATCGACTGGGCGGCCAATATCGGCAACCCGGCCGCCGTCGCTGGCTACGCACTCATTGCCTGCGCGGTGCTGTCCTTCGAGCGCCCGACGGTCCGGCTGACGCCGATCCTGATGATCGCCGCCGTCCTCGCCGCGCCACTCATCGTGTTCGGCAACCCGGTCGATTTCCACACCCGCATTGCCTATCTCAGCATCGTCCGCGCCGGCTTCGACGTGCTGGTCGTGCATGCCGCGATCCGCATGGCACGTCGCGAGTCGCTCCAGGCCGGTTGGATCGTCGCGGCCTTGTTCGGCATCACCGTCCCGCTGTTCCTCACCCGCGGCTGGCTGGCGTACGGCGATCATATCGGCGCGCAGCTGACGGGGATGCATGACGATCTCGGCGGGTGGCTCGCGGCGGGCCAGATCGCGTTCGTCACCTTCCGCGCCTTCTCGCTGCTGATTCTCCAGGCGGAGCGCGGCCAGAACGCGTTGCTGGACCAGATGGAGCGAGATTGGCTGACGGGTGCGCTGAACCGTGCCGGGCTCGATCGCATCACGCGCCAGCTGGAGGCGCGGGCATCGGTCGATCCGATCGCGGTAATGATGCTCGATGTCGATCGCTTCAAGCAGCTCAACGACACGTTCGGCCACGCCGCCGGCGACGCCGCGCTCCAGACGTTGGCCGGGATCGCGCAGGACACGCTGGCGGGGCAGGGCCATCTCGCCCGCTGGGGCGGCGACGAATTCGTCTGCCTTCTCCCCGGCGTGCCCGCCGACCAGGCCAGGATCCTCGGGCGGCGGATGACCACGCGGTTCGCCCAGGCGATGGCGCATGCCGCCGCTGGCGATGCAGGTCTATGCCCCTCGCTCAGCATCGGCGTGATCGACGGCGTGATCGACCACCCGACCGATACCGACGCGACGAGCCCGATCCTCGACCTCATCGCCCGCGCCGACGCGGCGATGTACGCCGCCAAGGGCGACCGCCGCCGCAAGCCGGCCGCCCTCGTCCCCGCGGTCTAGCGGCTCAGATTGCCGCTACCCGCAAGCCTCAGCCCTTGGGCGGCGTATCTTTAGGCGCGCCTTCGCCCGGCGGTTTGCCGAACCCGTTGAACAGGCGACCGAGACCGACCGCAACCGAATCGATCATCTTGGCCATCTCGGGCGGCAACGCAGCGGCGTCGCTCCGCGGTGGCTCCGCGGTCTTGCCTGCGAAAGGCCCGGTCGAAGGCCCTGCCTTGGGGGACCCGGGCGCTTCTGGCGCTTCTGGCGTGGCGGACTCCGCAGCCGACCCGGGGGAAGCCTGCGATTCCTTCGGCGTCGGTGATGGCGGCGTTGGCGTTGACGGCGGCGTTGGCGGGGCAGGGCGCGTAGCCTTCGCATCCTGTCGCGCGATAGCGCCAGCCGCAGCCATCAACCCTGCGGAGATGATCTGACGACCAAGCGGAGTCTCCAGCTGCTTGACGAGGCTAGCCGCGAGACCCGCAAACGGTGTCGCCCCGCCATGCTTGCGATCGGCATGCCGATGGCCGCCATGCTCGTGCTTTCCATGCTCTTGCTCGCCGTGCGCGCCCTCGTCATGCTTCCGATCGGCATGATCGTGCGCCTGGTCGGCGGTCTTGGCGTGCACGTCGCCCGCTGCAGACGCGCGCGCCTCGCGCTCGCGCCGTTTACGCTCGTCCTTCTTCTTACCCATATCGTCCTCTTCGCCGTTCCGCGTCAGTGTGTACGATTTAGATAATACACCATCCGCACGGTGCAAGGCCGGGATGTTTCGAGGACCCTGCGCTTAGTCTTTCCCAGACCACGCGCCCCACAAGCGCCACGCCACCTTGCGCGTGCTGTGGCTGATCATCGGCTTGCCGTCGTACCCGAGCGCCGGCGTATAGCGTGCCCGTGCGGTGATCGCGCGGCAGGCCGCCTTGTCGAGTTCGACCTCGCCGCTCGTCACGACCGTCCGGCAATCGGCGGCCCGTCCGTCCAGCCCGATCGTCCACAGAACGATCGACGTCCCCTGCGCGCCCTTGCTGACGATGGTCTTCGGGTAGTCGTCGGTCGTGATCCAGTTGCCGGGAGAACCCGACGGTTCGGCAGGCTGCGCGATCCGCGCGCGCTCGGTCGGATCGAGTCCCCAAAGCTTGACCGTCGCATCATTGCACTTCGCCAGCGCCTCGAACGCCGCCTTCGCCGCGGGCAGCGCAAACGACCAGCCCGGCATCTTGTCCGGCGCGATCTGCAGGACCGAATTGGCGGGCAGCGTCTCGAACACGGTGATATCGATCGGCAGGCGCGTCATCCGCTTGCCCACCGCCTTTGTCGGGAAGCTCTCGTAACGGCCCTCGCCCGATCCACCCCCCGCGATCGACACCGTCGCCCGCCCGAGCCGCATCGCCGTGCCGCGATCGTTGGTGTAGATCATCAGGTCGAGCATGGACCCCAGCGGCACCTGGCGCAGCGCCAGCACCGTCTCGGTCTTGCCGGTCCCGTAGGTCCGTCCGAGCAGGCACGCGGTATCGCCATAATCGACGTTCCACTTGCTCGACGGGGTCATCGGCGCGGCGCCGGCCGGCCCGGCCAGCGCGGCCGCCGCGGCGAGCGCAAATATCACTGGCATCGACGAATATCCTTAACCGGCATGTCCCCCGACATCGCGGTCGGCGCGGGCGTTGTCGTCAATACGCCGCGCCGTTGCAAGCGACCTTCGTGCCCGTCGTTGCCACCGCCTTGATCGCGGATTCACTCGATTGATCCCGTCGATGAACTGGCAGCCGGCCTCATGCATTCCTATCTCTGCCCCTAGTCTCCCGAACAGAACAGAAGTAGAACCAGCCTCATGCTGACCAAGATTTCCGTACGCGGCGCGCGTGAACACAACCTCAAGGATGTCGACATCGACATCCCCCGCGACACGCTGACGGTGATCACCGGCCTTTCGGGCTCGGGCAAGTCGAGCCTCGCGTTCGACACCATCTATGCCGAGGGCCAGCGCCGCTACGTCGAGAGCCTGTCGGCCTATGCCCGCCAGTTCCTCGAACTGATGCAGAAGCCCGACGTCGACCATATCGAGGGCCTGTCGCCCGCCATCTCGATCGAGCAGAAGACGACGAGCCGCAACCCGCGCTCGACCGTCGCCACCGTCACAGAAATCTACGATTATATGCGCCTCCTCTGGGCGCGCGTCGGCACCCCGTACTCGCCCGCCACCGGCGAACCGATCGCCGCGCAGACCGTGTCGCAGATGGTCGACCGCGTCATGGCGCTCCCCGAGGGCACCCGCCTGTACCTGCTCGCCCCCGTCGTCCGCGGTCGTAAGGGCGAGTACCGCAAGGAACTCGCCGAGTGGCAGAAGGCGGGCTTCGCGCGCGTCCGCATCGACGGCACGATCCACGACATCGACGAAGCCCCCGCGCTCGACAAGAAGTACAAGCACGACATCGAGGTCGTCGTCGACCGCCTGGTGGTAGGCGGCGAGATCGCCACGCGCCTCGCGGAATCGTTCGAAACCGCGCTGAAGCTCGCCGACGGCCTCGCCTATGTCGACCCCGCCGACCCGGTCGAGCCGCACACCCCCAAGTCCGAGATCCTCGGCAGCAACGCCCCCGAAGGCCGCATCGTGTTCAGCGAGAAATTCGCCTGCCCGGTCAGCGGCTTCACCATCTCCGAGATCGAGCCGCGCCTGTTCTCGTTCAACGCCCCGCAAGGGGCCTGCCCGGCCTGTGACGGCCTCGGCGAGAAACTGCTGTTCGACGAAGACCTCGTCGTCCCCAACCACATGCTCAGCATCAAGAAGGGCGCGGTCGTTCCCTGGGCGAAATCCAACCCGCCCTCGCCCTATTACATGCAGGTCCTCGGCAGCCTCGCACGCGAGTACAAGTTCGACATCGAGACGCCGTGGGGCGAGCTCCCCGAGGACGTCCAGCGCACCATCCTGCACGGCTCGAAGGGCAAGCCCGTCACGCTGACCTTCATCGACGGCAAGAAGAAATACGACGTCTCGAAGCCGTTCGAGGGCGTCATCGGCAACCTCAACCGCCGCCTGCTCCAGACCGAGAGCGCGTGGATGCGCGAGGAGCTGAACAAATACCAGTCCGCCGCCGCCTGCGAAGTCTGCGGCGGCGCGCGCCTGAAACCCGAAGCGCTCGCGGTCAAGATCGCGATGAAGGACATCTCCTACGCCACGCATCTCTCGGTGGTCGACGCGCTCCAGTTCTTCACCGACATGCCGCAGCATCTCGGCGACCAGCAGAACGCGATCGCCGAACGCATCCTGAAGGAAATCGTCGAACGCCTCGGCTTCCTCAACAATGTCGGCCTCGACTATCTCAACCTCGACCGCACCAGCGGCACGCTCAGCGGCGGCGAAAGCCAGCGCATCCGCCTCGCGAGCCAGATCGGCAGCGGCCTGTCGGGCGTGCTCTACGTCCTCGACGAGCCCAGCATCGGCCTGCACCAGCGCGACAACGACATGCTGCTGAAAACGCTGCGTCGCCTGCGCGATCTCGGCAACACCGTGCTCGTTGTCGAGCATGACGAGGACGCGATCCGCACCGCCGACTATATCATCGACATGGGCCCCGGCGCAGGCGTCCGCGGCGGCCAGGTCGTGGCCCAAGGCACGCTCAAGCAGATCCTGAAGGCGAAGGGCAGCATCACCGCCGACTATCTCAACGGCACGCGCGAGGTCCCCGTCCCCACCACGCGTCGCAAAGGCAACGGCAAGAAGCTCACCGTCCACAACGCCACCGCGAACAACCTGACGGGCGTCACCGCCAGCATCCCGCTCGGCACCTTCACCTGCGTCACCGGCGTGTCGGGCTCGGGCAAGTCGAGCTTCACGATCGACACGCTCTACGCCGCCGCCGCGCGCGAGCTGAACGGCGCGCGCATCGTGCAGGGCAAGCACGACAAGATCACCGGCCTGCAATATCTCGACAAGGTCATCGACATCGACCAGTCGCCGATCGGCCGCACCCCGCGCAGCAACCCCGCCACCTACACCGGCAGCTTCACGCAGATCCGCGACTGGTTCGCCGGCCTGCCGGAATCGCAGGCGCGCGGCTACAAGCCCGGCCGTTTCAGCTTCAACGTCAAGGGCGGCCGCTGCGAGGCGTGCCAGGGCGACGGCGTGCTCAAGATCGAGATGCACTTCCTCCCCGACGTCTATGTGCAGTGCGACGTCTGCCACGGCGCGCGCTACAATCGCGAGACGCTCGAGGTGAAGTTCAAGGGCCACAGCATCGCCGACGTGCTCGACATGACGGTCGAGGACGCCGCCGAGTTCTTCAAGGCGGTCCCCCCGATCCGCGACAAGATGGCGATGCTGGTCGAGGTGGGCCTGGGCTACGTCAAGGTCGGCCAGCAGGCGACGACTCTCTCGGGCGGCGAAGCGCAACGCGTCAAGCTCGCCAAGGAACTCTCGCGCCGCGCTACCGGCAACACGCTGTATATCCTCGACGAACCCACCACCGGCCTCCATTTCGAGGATGTCCGCAAACTGCTCGAAGTCCTCCACGCGCTGGTCGAGCAAGGCAACACCGTCGTCGTGATCGAACACAATCTCGACGTCATCAAGACCGCCGACTGGGTCCTCGACCTGGGGCCGGAGGGCGGCGTCAAGGGCGGCGAGATCGTCGCCGAAGGCACGCCGGAGAAGGTCGCAAAGGCCAAGGGCAGCTTCACGGGGAAGTATCTGGCGCCGTTGCTGGAGCCGAAGAAGGTCGGCGCCGCGAAATGAGCATCTGGCGGCCCGAATTCGAGGCCGCCCTGGAGCTGTTCGCGTCGGTCAGCGCGGCCGTCGTGCGTCGGGGCTTTGCCGCCCCGGTGCTCGTCGGCGGCGCAGCCGTCGAGCTATACTCAGGGAGCGCCATAGCGACGGGCGACTTCGACCTCGTGACCGCGCGCCAGGATGTCGTGGAGCAGGCGTTGCAGGACCACGGGTTCGTCAAGCCACGCGGACCGGGTCGCCTGACGCGCGGCTGGATACACCCCGATCTGAAGCTCGGTTTCGAAGTGGTCGGATCGGCGCTGCTCGACGGAAGGGCGGAACAGGCGCGGGTTCGGCTGATCGACGTATCCGCCGGGGACCGGTTCGCCGTGATATCCGTCGAGGATCTGATTGCCGACCGCATGGGCCAATATGGGTCCGGCGCTGCCCCCGACATGCTGGCACAGGCGCAAACTTTGTTCAGGCTTTATCAGGGTCAAGATGATAGCTATCTTGATCGAAGAATTCGCGAAGAAACCTCGAACGACTATGGCATCGACGACATCCTCTAGCCAACGCGCCACCCCGCTCGCCGATTTTGCGCAGGATGTTGCGCGTCGGCGTGCGGCCGTCGGCGATGTCGTGATGCCGCGCAACGCCGGCGCACAGCGGACGGATAGCAAGCGTGCCTTGCTGACCGCGATCAAGAAGGTCGGCGGAAAATGGTAGATATCGCCTGATCCGGCGAATCCCGACGTCATCAAGACCGCCGACCGGGTCCTTGACCTCGCCCCGGAGGGCGGCGTCAAGGCGGCAAGATCTTCGCCGAAGGTACGCCGGAGAAGGTGGCGAAGGCCAAGGGGAGTTTCACGGGGAAGTATCTCGCGCCGTCGCTGCAGAAGCGGGTGGCGGGCGATCAATCTTCGTCGTCTCCATCGGAAACTTGGAATGCTTTTCCTTGCGTTACTCCCAGGCCCTCCCGATAAAGCGTCGGAATTTTATACGTCCCCTTAATGTCCTCAAGAAATCCTAGCTCAAGGAGGGGTTTGATAGCAGGACGTACCTCACTTGGTCTCAATGAAAGCACGTCAGCTAACGAATCTACATTGTGTTCAGCTTTTCCGTCGCGAAACCGATTGATGACCGGTGAGAGAGTTCCTGCTTCCGCGAGTAAAGTATCATTTACTCGACTTTCGCTAAGCTGCGATAGGCCTTTTCTAAGCGCATCCGGTTCGATGAGTGCGTCAGAAGTGTTCTCGCGAGGATCTCTATCCTCTTTGCGCAACTGGGCTTCGCGAGAAAACTTTATTAGATCAATAAGGTTGCGAGGAGGTTTGACATCGTTTCCGTCTCTGACTCGTCTCATCATCCAAACCCATGTTTTCGGTTTGCGAAGGCCAAAATCAACCTGATCGGGAAAAATCCGATCAAACATTTCTTGATCTGAAAGTTCTCTTATTCCCAATCCATCGACAAATTCGTCATTCTGACGGATTCGACGGGCCAGAAGATTTAAAAGATCTTCTTCGTCCCAAATAATCTCAAGTTTCTTGGCATTAATATGAGTAAGATTTACAAATCCCGATGAAGTGATGCGGCGAAATAGGTCGCGTCGCAAGAACAACTTAAGTTTGAGTCTGGCAAATTCTGTAAGATCTAAGTAGGTGCGTAGCAAGCCACGCAGCGCAGTAACCTCGATGTCTGCATGACCTTGAAATGCCTCGTCTAGCCGATCAAACGTCACCCAGGCGCGTACGTCCGACTCCGGCATTGCGGCGTCAAGTACGGCAAACGCATCTTCCGCAGAGATGGTCATCGCTTCAAGTTTTTCGACGCCTGGAGCGGAAAATTCAACCTTAGGAGTTATCGCCGGTAAGCCAGACTCAGTTAAAGAAAACTGAACCTCTGCAGATTTCCAGTGAAGAAAATTTGGGATCTGACCAAGAATCTTGGCAAAGACGTTTTTGGGCGTAACGCTGGGCGTTTTGAGTCCGAGGCCCTTGAGCATTTTATCTAAATCCGACCCAACGAGCAGAGGGTCGTTCTGGATTAATGTGTTGCCCACTAGTGAAAGTATGTACGACTTCCACAGCAATACGTATTTTGCTTCTTCCATGGAAGCCTGTTCGGTAAGTTTGGAAAATATAGGGTTGCCTGATGGATTAAAGGCAGGAATAATTAGTACATCCTCCAATTCTTTAATCTCTTTATGACGTTTGTTAATGAAGCGATATATCGCTGTTTTTCCGGTACCTTTATCGCCCGCGATAATATCGACTTTGTCGCGAATAAACTCACGAAACACATTCGTTTCAACAAAATAGCTTTCAAGATCTTCATCAAATTCAGCAACCGATGTTCCGAGGTTAAGCTTGCTGAGAAGACTTTTAACCGTTGCCACTGAAAACCCCTAAGTTCGATGACGCGACCGTAATCAACTCGTCAATCTTCGCAAGCTTTAACCCATGTTGAGTGATCGCCTCAAAGCGGCATTGATCCGCCCCTGCCACCCCGGCCCACCGTCGCGAAACTTCGCCAGCACATCCGGATCCAGCCGCAACGTCACCTGCTGCTTGGCCGTATCCCCCAACGGTGGCCGCCCAGCGCGCGTCAGCGTGCCGTTCGCCGGTCGCAAAACCTTCCCGCCGACCGCGATCTCCGCCCGGTCGAGCTGATCGTCGGTCCATTCCGGCGTATCCTCGTCATCCAAGACGGGGGGCGATGCGGCGGCTTTCCTTGTCATGACAGTTCCTCATCGAAATCACGCGGACGCCCGCGTCGGTCGGCGTCCACACCACCAGCACGATCCGCCCGTCGAGCCGGCCATAGGTCTGGAAGCGCGGCTCCGGATACACGTCCCGATCGTCTTCCTGCGTCAGCGTCGTCCCGGCGAACACCCGGTCGGCGTCGGCAAAATCGAGCCGTCGCTCCGCCAGCGTCCAGTCGCGTTTCACGGGATCGAAGCTGATCTCCACATCCACCCTTTATGTAACTACGTTAATCGTAGCGTCAAGCTGACGGTGGGGTTTGGTTATGGAACGGACAACGGCAATCTGATCGAGTTCGAACGGGCCTTAACCGGAACACCCCAGCACCCCGGCCCGTTGAGCCTCCCGAACCAACAACACCGGACGAACCCCATGCCCAAATTCGACCATCGCCACCCCGACCAGCATACAAAGAAGCCCAAGCCCAAGACGTTCGGCCTCTCCGCACTTTCGCTCGGCGCCGCGGCGATCGGGCTTGGCGGTGCGTTGCTCGCGGTCTTCCTGCGCTCCAGGAAGAACCCCGCCGAGCATGCCGCGCCCGATCTCGCGCTCGACAAGCCCCGCCCCGGTGCGGACGACCGCGCACCCGAGGCCTTCCGCCCCGATCCCACCGCCGTCCCGACCAAGGCCGAGCGCGAATCGCTGCGCCCCGCCACCGGCCCCGCACCGTCCTTCGCTGCGGATCGCGGGTCCACGCTCGGCTGACGCACCCCGTCACCCCGGACTCGTTCCGGGGTCCACGGTTCCGCGCGGCCAAAGATGGCGAGTGTGCGCAGCGGTGGATACCGGAACACGTCCGGTATGACGGATAAAGCGGCACACGCGCTTTCCCGCTTCGCCTACGCCGATTGACCCCTCCGAAGTTCGGTCTCCCCTGTTCTCCCGCGAAGGCGGGAGCCCAGGGTCAAGCAGGACGGCGACCGTAGCTCCTGGGCCCCCGCCTTCGCGGGAAAACCAGAAGGGCAGGGACCAACCGGCCGAGTGGCCGTCGAAGGTCCGCCACCCTCCAAACAAACGGCGCCGAACAAACGCCCCCCCCCGCCACCAGCAAACAAACCGCTGTCCTACAGACCCCGATCCGGCATACCTGATCGGTCCTCTTCGCAAGCAGGAGGATCGACCATGGCGAACACCCCCCATCCGGCCCATTCGCAGCCGCATCACGCGCAGCCGGAGCATCCAGTCCGGCACCGCGCGGACCCCGTGCCCCCGGCACCGCGGCGCGCGCCCGATTACGAAGCCCCGATCCCCGACACGCTCTGCGACGCCGCCCGCCTCGTCCTCGCCTGGCAGGCGCATGTCGACGCCGGCCGGATCGGCACCCGCATCCCCGTATCGCCCGAGATCGCCGCGAACCGCGATCGCTGGACCGCGCTCGCCCGGACGATGCGCAAGTGACGGCGCCCACGCCGACCGCTGCGCTCGCGCCCGACCCGGTGGAAGACGACGCTCTCCCGACGCCAAGCCCGGCGCCCCAACACGAACCGCGCGCCTTCGCTCCGGAGAGACCCGCTCGCTACACCCAGCGCCTCGACGGCTGGACCCCGGAACGCCAGCGCGGCTTCCTCGAACGGATCGCCGAGGGCGCGACCGTCGACGAGGCCAGCGCCAGCGTCGGCCTCTCGCCCGGCGCCGCCTATTCGCTGCGCCGACGCGCGGCGGGCGGGGCGTTCGCGCTCGGCTGGGATGCCGCCAAGCTCGTCGCGCGGCCGATCGTCGCGGAGGCGCTGTTCCTCCGCGCGATCGCCGGTCAGGTCGAGCGCGTCACGAGGCCCGACGGCGACGTGATCGAGCGCCACCGCTACGACAACCGCCTCGCCATGTCGCTGCTCAACCGGCTCGATCGCCATGCCGAGGCAAGCGAGACGAGCAATGCCGCCGCGCGTCTGGTCGCCGCCGAGTTCGACGCGTTCCTCGACCTGGTCGAGCGCGATGCGGGCCCGGCCCGCGCGGGCCTGTTCCTCGGCGAACGCGTCCGCCCGGATGCGGAAGGCTCCTCTGGCGAAGGCGAGGCGGCGATGGCGCCGATCCTCGCGCTCGCACGCGCCGATCGCTGGCTGCGCACCGGCGCCGGCCTGCCGTCCGAGATCGACACGAGCGATCTCGATCCCGCCGCCCGCGCCGACTGGACCGCCGGGCAATGGGCGCGCGCCGAAGCCGCCGGCCTGCTCCGCCTGGCAGCCGGCTCCGATGGCGGATCCGATGGCGAACCCGGTGGCGAACCCGGTGGCGAACCCGGTGGCGACCCCGCGCCGCAACCGACCCCCGCAGAACCCGCGCGAGCGTCTGCACTTTCTATACTTCACTCTGCCGATGCCGGGGCCGATGCCGGGGACGAGCGGGGGGACGATCGCCGCGAACACGCCGCCGACGGCCAATGCGGGCGCCCCGGCGACGCCCCCGTCTGGTACGATCCGATCACCAATGGTTGGCGGACGACCTTCCCGCCGCCATCCCCCTATTTCGGCGTCGAGGACGGCGCGTTCGGCGACGAATATTACACCCGCGAATGCAGCGAGCGCGAGGCGGTGATCCTCGAAGCGCCGCGCGACCGCGATATCGCCGCGCGGGTCCTCGTCGAGAGCGTCGATCGCGATGCCTGGTTCGTCGGCTATGCGATCGACGGCGGCCTGATCGACGAGGCGGGCGCCGCGGCGGCCGGCGATACCGATGCCGATCGCTTCGTCGTGCTCGCCTGGGATTTCGATCCGTTGCGAAAGGATCGCGTGGCTGAACCCGTCGATCCACCGCGCGCTTCGGCCTGCGTAAACCGCGACACGCTGTTGCTGCCTCCATCCGTCGCGACGCCTGAACCCAAAACTCGAACCGAACGTTCTCCCGCCGTCACGCAATTTCACGACGGAGAACATCATGAGCATTTTCGGCAAGATCAAGGCCGCCATCTTCGGTGGAAAGGGTCCGCTCGGCGGCGGTCATTTCGGCACGCCCAAGGCTGACGCCACCCCCGCGCCGCAGACCACGCAAGCCGCACCCGCTCCGCAGACCACCGCGGCCCAGCCCGCGCCGACTCCGCAGGCCGCACCCGCAGCGCAGTCGGTCGATGTCGAGGCCGTCCTGTCGGGCATCGCCTCGAACAAGGGGTCGAGCCTCAACTGGCGCAGCTCGATCGTCGACCTGATGAAGCTGCTCGATCTCGATTCGAGCCTCGATAACCGCAAGGAACTCGCCACCGAGCTCGGTTACACCGGCGCCAAGGACGGTAGCGCGGAAATGAACATCTGGCTGCACAAGGCCGTAATGCGTGAGCTCGAGAAGAACGGTGGCAGGGTCCCCGCCGGCCTCAAGGACTGAGCCTTGGACGGCGCCGGCAACCAAATGCCGGCGCCGAACATTGCAGAGGGACGAACCATCCGCTGAAAGGACATGATATGCGTGCATTGACGCTTGGCCTGCTGGCCGCTTCGACTCTCGTCGCCGGCTGCGCCGGAGACGGGGGCAGCCGTTACGGCGTCGATCCGCGCTACCGATCCTACGATTATAACCGCCCCGATCCGGCCTATGGCAGCTATGACGCAGGCCGCTATTACAAGGACGACCGCCGCTACCGCGAACGTCGTCTGTCGCAGAACGAGCGGGTTTATCGCGGTAACGACGGCCGTTATTATTGCCGCCGCAACGACGGCACGACCGGCCTGATCGTCGGCGGAGTCGCTGGCGGCATCCTCGGCAACGTGATCGCTCCCGGTGGCTCGGGCCTGCTCGGCACCGTCCTCGGCGCGGCCGGCGGTGCGCTGGCGGGCAGGGCGGTCGACCGCGGCAGCAACCAGACCCGCTGCCGCTAAACGCTCGAACCGGCGTCGAAATATCGGCGCCGGTTTCGCCAAACGGACTTGATGAACAGGTCCGCGAGCAGGATTATTTGAGGCGGGAACGGACGCAATTCGTTCTGTATCTGGTCCACAAGATTTGCATTTCCGGCCAACTTGGCCCATATGGGCGACAGCTACAGTCGCACATCGACGGTTCTTGGCGCTTTGTGGCACCTTTCTCCTTCTTTCCCTGCTCCGCGGCACAGGGTCGCCCGACAGTCGGGTTACCCCTAACTAAGAAGGAGCCATCGCATGGCTATCACCGGAACCGTAAAATTCTTCAACGCCGACAAGGGCTATGGCTTCATCGCGCCGGATGGCGGCGGCAACGATGCCTTCGTGCACATCACCGCGGTTGAGCGCGCCGGCATGCCGACGCTGAACCAGAACCAGCGCGTGACGTACGAGCTCGAGCCGGACAAGCGCGGCAAGCAGTCGGCCGTGAACCTCCAGCCAGCCGATTGATCTCTCTGGCGATGTGATGTCGCCAGTCTGATCTCGGTTGCGGTGCGGCGGCTTTCGGGTCGCCGCACCACCCATTTTCTACTTCTCGCAGGAGCGCATCAGCATGGCAGACAACCCAGAATTTTACCGGGCCCGTGCTGAAGAAGAGCGTCGCAATGGCGATGCCGCGCAGCTCGACAATGTCCGTGATCGTTGCCGCCGCGCCGAAAAGGCCTGGGACGACATGGCCAGCCGTGCAGAACGCACCCAGATCCTCCGCGCCGCGCGCGAAGCCGCTCCCCCCGGTGGCGAGCGCATGATGATCGGCACTCCGTCGATGGTCCCCGCCGAATAAGCGCGCCGACCGCGACTATCCCGACCGACGAATTTAGCCCGGACGCCCGCAGCGTCCGGGCTTCGTCTTGTCCGGAACCGCAGATATAGGCCGTTCAGCCTATTTCAGAGGCTTACCCGAATCCTTCCAGCGGTCGAGGATCTGCGACTCCGGCGGCAAGGTATCCGTCGTAACCGGAGCGGCTGTTGGCACGCTCGGTTTTGCCGACGGTCCCCCGGTCATCGCAATCTCGGGCACAGCGACGGGCCGAACAGCCGCCGCCGCAGCGACCCCCGCCGCAATCATCGCCGGCGTCGGCACTGCCACAGGCGCGACCGAAACATGCGGTCCTGGCACCGGCTCCCCGCCAACATAGCGCTGGTTGAACGCAGCCGACGTACCCCAATACCCCTTCCACCGGTGAAAGAAGTGCGCGCCGACCACATCGGTCATCACCAAACTGCGGTTCCAAGCCGGCGTCACCGCATAGGTGTGGTAATGCGTCGCCAACCCGACCGGCGCATAAACATAGCCGGACAGCGCCATACCAGCGTTCCGCGCCGCCCGCATCCAAGCAGCACGACCGGGAACGCGACCCATCGCGCTGTCGCAAGCAAAACTGAACTGGCAGCCAGCATGTTCGGAGCCCTGATACACGACGCCGCACACCGTTCCCGGAAAAGCCGGATGCCGGGTCCGGTTGAGGATCACCTGTGCAACGGCCTGCTGGCCCGCATCGGGTTCGGACGCAGCCTCGTAATAGATCGCCGCGGTCAGGCACTGCACCGCACGACCGCGGTCGACGGCCGAGATGCCGGTCATCGTGAACGGACGGGCAGGGACCACCCCCGCATCGATCACCGCGCCGGCCGGTATCGGCAGGACGGGCAGGTCAATCGTCCCAGTCACGCCGGCAGCCGGCGCTGCAGTTTCGAGGTTTCCAGCTAGCACCGTGGCCTTGGGCAGGTTTGTCGTCGTCGACGCCGAGCCGCGCTTTGCCAGCGCACGGAGCGCAGCCTGCGCGGAAATGCCACCGCCGATGACCAGCAGCAGCGCGACCATAGCAAGCCAGATGCGCCGCATCAGCCGAAATGTCTGCAACCGAATCCGCAATCGTCCAACCTCGCCAGCGCCCGCCGAACGCGGAACGGCGGGGCATAGCCGGAAACGTCGTCCCGATCTGTCCCGCATTTCCGTCCGTCCCACCACGGGACGATCCGGGACCGTCGCAGAGATTGCTTACCGTAAGGTTGGCGTATCGAGCTTTAACGCAGCTTCCGGAATGACTTCGACGTTCGGATAGGCTTTCCGGAGCGGTTCGATGAACTGTTTCGCGTCGCCGACCACGACGATGCTCGCGGCCTTAGGGTCGAGCAGCGCGACCGCCGCCGCCTGCACCGCCACCGGATCGACCGCCCCGACCGCACCCGTGTAGCGCTGCAATTCGCCCAGCGGCACGCCGTTCTGGACATACGCCCCAAGGATCCCCGCAACGCCCGACGTCGTCTCAATATTGCGCCCGAAATTACCTATCAGCACCGCCTTGCGCGTGTCGAGTTCGCTCGCTGGGACAGGCGAGGCACCCATCCGCGTCATCTCGGCGGCGATTAGCGTCACCACCTCGGCAGCGGTCGGGTTCTTGGTCTGCGTCCTGGCCGCAACGGTGCCTTGCGTCTTGCCCGAGTCCAGCGCGCTGCCCGCACCATAGGCAAGCCCGCGCTTGATCCGGATCTCCTGGTTCAGTCGCGACGAGAAGCCGCCGCCGAGCACGGTATTGCCCACCGCGAGCGGATAATAGCGCGAGTCGGCGCGCTCGATCCCGGGCCGCGCTACGACAACGCCCGCTTGCCCGGCCTCGGGCATGTCGACAACGATAACGCGAGGCTTGGGATAGACCACCTGCGCCCCCCTGGGCACGCCTGCGCCTTGCGACGTCCAGCCACCGAATTGCGCTTCGGCCAGAGCCTTCGCCTTCGCCGCAGTCACGTCGCCGACCATGATCAGCGTCGCCTGCGAAGGCTGGAAGCTGCGCGCATAGGCCGCGGTTATATCCGAGCGCGTAATCTCTTTCAGCGACAGCGGCGTGCCCCCGTTCGGCGCTCCGTATGGCGAGCCACCGAGGACCGCGCGATCCGCAACCAGCCCGGCGACCTGCGCCGGGTCCTTCAACGCCAGGGTGACCGCGTCGATCTGCTGCGTCCGCGCGCGCTCGATTTCATCGGCGGCAAATGCCGGGTTGACCGCGACATCGGCGAGGATCGCCATCGCCGGCGCCAACTGGTCAGACTTCACCGTCACGTCGACTGACGCACCATCGCTCCCCGCCGCACTCCCGATCGCGCCGCCGAGCCCCTCGACCGCGCGCGCGATCGCGGTCGCCGATCGCGTCTTGGTGCCCTTGGTCATCAATTCCGCCGCCAGGCTGCTGACACCCGCCCGGTTCGCCGGATCGGTAGCCGCGCCGCCAGATGTCACAAGATAGGCGGTGACGATCGGCAATTCGTGCCGCTCCACCGTCACCAGTCGCATGCCGTTGGCGAGGCGGGCCTCGACCGGCTGCGGGATCGTCGGCGATACCGGTGCGCCCGGCGCGGGCGGCCGGACGCGCTGGCCCTCGGGTGCCGGCGTCACGATCTCGACATTGGCCGGCGCCTTCAGATCGACGACCTGCACGGTCGGCGCCACCGCGATCGTATCGGCAACGCCGGTCGCGGGCTTGGCGGCAAGCGGCATGTAGCGGATCGTCGCCGACTGATTGTCGCCGAGATATTTCCGCGCGACCCGCTGGATATCCGCCGCGGTCACCCGCGAGATTGCCGCAAGCTGCTTGTCTGCTGCGGCTGGATCGCCGTCCACCAGTACGGCGGAGGCCAGCGTGCTTGCCTCGCCCTCGGCGGTCTCGCGCGACTGAATTGACTGCGTCAGGATCTCGTTCTTCGCCTCGGCCAGTTCGGGGGCGGTCACTGGTGCATCCCGGAACCGGGCGATCTCGCGCTTCAACGCAGCCTCGCCCGCCTCGACCGTCTTGCCGCCCGCGAGGATCGCGTAGACGACCATGTTGCCGGTTGCCTGCTTGGTATCGAGGAACGCCTCCGCCGACTGCGCGAGCTGGTCGCGGTACACGACGCTCTCGTACAGCCGCGAACTCTCGCCGGTTGCCAGCACCGCCTTCAACACCATCAGCGCCGGAATATCCGCGTCGCGGTCCGGTGGCAGGTGATAGCTGACCAGCACCGCGGGCAGCGGCGTGTTCGGCTCGTACACCGTCCGCGTGACGGCCTTGGTCCGCGGAGGCTCCGATACCGTCACGCGCGGGATCGCCGAGGACGGCTTCTTGATGCGCGCAAAATACTGGTCGACCCAGCTATTCAACTGCGCCGGATCGAAATTGCCCGACACGACCAGGATCGCGTTGTCGGGGCGATAATAGGTGGCATGGAACGCGCGAACGTCGTCGATTCCCGCGGCTTCCAGATTTTCCAGGCTGCCGATCCCCGGCCGCGCATAGGGATGCACCCGATAGGCGAGTTCCGGATAATAGATCGAGAACAGCTTGCCGTACGGCTGCGCGAGCGTCCGCTGGCGAAGCTCCTCCTTCACCACGTCGCGCTCGGAGGCGAAGCTCTTGGGCTCGACGACGAGGCTCGCCATCCGGTCGGCTTCCGCGAAAAGCAGCCGCTGGAGGTGGTTGGCCGGAATGACCTCGTAATAATTGGTATAGTCGTCGTTGGTCGACGCGTTGTTATACCCGCCGACATCCTCGGTCAGCCGGTCCATCTGCTCCGACACGAGATTGCGCGTCGACTTGAACATCAGATGTTCGAACATGTGGGCGAACCCGGACTTGCCCTTGGGATCGTCCTTCGAGCCGACATCGTACCACACCTGCACCGACACGTTCGGCGTGCCGGTATCGCGGATCGCATAGACGCGCAGGCCGTTCGGCAACGTGCGCTCGGTATAGGCGATCGGCTTGACCGATACCTGTGTGGAAGCAGGCGCCGTCTGCGCCACCACCGCTACGGGAAGACATGCTGCGGTCAGCAGCAGAGCGGAGCGGAGGAGGCGCATGGAGGTCCTTACTTGTTGCGGTTCGCGAACAGCACCGCGCCCGCGATCGCCGCCGAACCGATGCCGACGCCCAGGCCGATCTTCGCGAGCGGCCAGCTCTTGGCCTTCTCGGTGGCGTTATGCGCGGCGGCTTCGGCCTGCAGCTTGGCCTCCTTGGCGGCGGCGAGGATTTCGTTCGGCGTGTCGCTATCGATCTTGATGGTCACTTGGGCTCTCCTTCACTCTTCCGGGCATACACCGCGCGGAAATCATTCGCGAACTGCGTCAGCGTCCCCGTGGCGATCGCCGCCCTCAGGTCCGCCATCAGCGTTTCGTAGAACCAGATGTTATGCTCCGTCATCAGCATGGCGCCAAGCATTTCGCCCGACCGAACCAGATGATGCAGATACGCCCGGCCCCAGGTCGCGCAGACCGGGCAGGTGCAGGCGGGATCGAGCGGCCCGGTGTCCTCGGCGAACTTCGCATTGCGGATGTTGATCGGCCCGGTCCGCGTGAACGCCTGACCGGTGCGCCCGGAGCGGGTCGGCATGACGCAATCGAACATGTCGATCCCGCGCTCGACCGCGCCGACGATATCGTCCGGCTTGCCGACCCCCATCAGGTAGCGCGGCTTGTCGACGGGCAACTGCCCCGGCGCGAAGTCGAGGCACCCGAACATCGCCTCCTGGCCTTCGCCGACTGCCAGCCCGCCGACTGCATAGCCGTCGAAGCCGATATCGATCAGCGCATCCGCCGAAGACCTGCGGAATTCCTCGGTCAGCGCACCCTGCTGGATCCCAAAGATGGCATTGTTCTCGGCATGCGTCTCGCCGCTGTCGAACGCCGCGCGCGAGCGCTTCGCCCAGCGCATCGATCGCTCCATCGCGGCGGCCTGCACCTCGCGCGTCGACGTCGTCGGCACCAGTTCGTCGAACGCCATGACGATGTTCGAGCCGAGCAGTCGCTGGATCTCGATCGAACGCTCGGGGCTCAGCAGATGCCGCGTCCCGTCGAGATGCGACTTGAACGACACGCCCTCCTCGGAGCGCTTGGTCAGGTCGGCGAGACTCATCACCTGATAGCCGCCGGAATCAGTCAGGATCGGCTTCGACCACCCCGAAAACGCATGCAGCCCACCGAGCCGCGCGACCCGCTCCGCACCAGGCCGCAGCATGAGGTGATAGGTGTTGCCGAGAATGATATCCGCGCCCGCACCGACCACGTCGGCGGGCTTCATCCCCTTGACCGTCGCCGCGGTGCCGACCGGCATGAACGCCGGCGTGCGAATATCGCCGCGCTGCATCGCGATGACGCCGGTGCGCGCCTTGCCGTCGGTGGCGGAAATGGTGAAGTCGAAGCGGGGTCGAGTCGTCGGCATATCAGTCATGGATCAGCGCTTCTTGCGGATGCCGTAGCGATCGCCCGCCGGCGCGCCGCGAATGGTGATGAGTTCGGCGCGGGTCAGCACGCCGTCCTTGTTGCGGTCAAACCGCGCGAAGAACTGTGCAAACCGCGTCTGGAGTTCGGACAGCGTGATCCGGTTGTCGCCGTCGCGATCGACCTCGAACGGGCTCGGCAACGCGTTGCGATCACCGAGCCACGCCTGCGCCCAGTCGGCATAGGCGATGTAGCCGATCGATCCGCTCGCAGCGCCCTCGGCGGTGGCATAGCTTCGCGCGACGCCCGCGGTCAGCTCAGCCTGCGTAACCCGGCCATCGCCGTTCGCATCGCACGCGGCGATGAACAGCGCGACGGGCTCGGCGAAGATCGTTGCGGGCGGCTGCGGCGTTCCGGCGGGCGGCGGCGCGGCTACGATGGCCTGGAGCAAAGCGAGAGCAAGCAGCATGCCGCCCGTCATGGCAGCAGAAGCGAGGCGTCGCCATAGCTGTAGAAGCGATACTTTTCAGCAATAGCATGGGCGTACGCCGCCTGCATCCGCTCGCGCCCCATCAAAGCCGATACCAGCATGAACAGCGTGGAGCGCGGCAGATGGAAATTGGTCATCAAGCCGTCGATCCCACGAAACCGATAGCCCGGCGTGATGAAGATCGCGGTGTCGCCGTCGAACGGCCGGATGACGTCGTCTTCGCCGGTCGCGCTTTCGATCAGCCGCAGCGACGTCGTCCCGACCGCGATCACCCGGCCACCGGCGGCGCGCACCGCGTTCAGGCGGTCGGCGGTCGTGGCGTCGATCCGGCCCCATTCGGCGTGCATGCGGTGCTCGGTCGTATCGGTTGCCTTCACCGGCAGGAAGGTCCCGGCGCCGACGTGCAGCGTCAGTGTTGCATGGCCGATCCCGGCATCGTCGAGTGCGGCCATCAGCTTCGGCGTGAAATGCAGCGCCGCGGTAGGCGCAGCCACCGCGCCGGGCTCGGACGCGAACATCGTCTGGTAGTCGTCCGCGTCGCGCTCGTCGGTCGGGCGCTTGCCGGCGATATAGGGGGGCAGGGGCATGTGGCCCGCGCGTTCGAGCAGCAGTTCGACCGGCTCATCGCCCGCGAACACCAGCGCATAACTCCCGTCGTCCTCGCGATCGACGGCCGAAGCGCTTACGCCGTTGCCGAACTCGATTACGTCGCCGTCGCGCAGTCGCCGGGCGTTGCGGATGAATGCCCGCCACCGTCGCGGCCCCTCGCGCTTGTGCAAGGTGGCGCCGATCTTCGCCTCTCCGCGTATTCCGTCCAACTGCGCCGGGATTACGCGCGTATCGTTGAAGACGAGCATGTCGCCGCGCCGCAAAAGCGACGGCAGATCTGACACGCCCGCATCTCGGATCGCGTCACCTTCGAGCACCAGCATCCGACCGGCATCACGCGGCGCCGCGGGGCGGAGCGCGATGTTCTCGGTCGGCAGGTCGAAGTCGAAAAGGTCGACGTTCAACGCGAGATCACTTCTTTGCTGGGGTCTTCTTCACGGGCGCCTTGCGGGCCGGTGCGAGCTTCGGCTTGGCGACGTTGGGTCCGCTGGCGGTCCCTGGCAACGTCACCGGCGCGCCCAATGCAGGGGCGGGCGGGCCGGCCATGTACGCGGGGGGATTGTCGGCCGCGATATACGCATGGACGATCCGCGACGGATTCGCGGGCGGTTCGCCACGCTCGATCGCGTCGACATACTGCATTCCGTCGATCACCCGACCGAACACGGTGTACTTCTTATCGAGGCTCAGGCGGGGCTGGAAGACGATGAAGAACTGGCTGTTGGCGCTGTCCTCCTTGTCCGAGCGTGCCGCCGACACCGCGCCGCGGACGTGCGGCAGGTAATTGAACTCGGCCTTCAGGTCCGGCAGCGGCGAGCCGCCGGTGCCGTCGCCCTTAGGGTCACCGCCCTGCGCCATGAAGCCGTCGATCACGCGGTGGAACGCGAGCCCGTCATAAAAATGCTGACGCGTCAGCGTCTTGATCCGCTCGACCATCAGTGGCGCCACGTCTGGCCGCAGCCAGATCGTTACCCGCCCGCCGGTCGATAGGTCGAGCAGCAGCAGGTTTTGCGTGTCAGTGGTGAGCGGCGGCGTCAGGCGCGCAGGCGCAGCGACGACGTCCTTCTTCTGCGCCGCCATAGACGGCACCGAGACCAGGCACCCGAGCAACGCGAACATACCGGCGATAGAGCGCATCAAATTCCCACTCGTAATCAGGATACCGCCGCTTAGAGCAAATCCTCGCTTGCGCCAATCTGAACGTTCGGGGGTGTCCGCATGATGCGAGGCGAAGCTCCCCTTACGCGGATCGTCATCCCAGCGAACGCTGGGATCTAGAGCCAAGGGCGTCTGCATTCGTAGCTCTAGATCCTGGGTCGAGCCCAGGATGACGGATTTTGCAACGTCGGCGTCCGCAGGTGCCGGCGCGCGCGCTTAGCTTCCCTTGCGGCCGATCTTCTCAACCCGCGCAACCACCTCGACCCGCACCGACTCCGGCACGAACTTAGCGATATTCCCGCCGTACAGCGCGATCTCCTTGACCAACCGGCTCGCAATCGGCTGCAACGCGACATCGGCCATCAGGAACACCGTCTCGACGCGCGGATTGATCTGCTGGTTCATCCCCGCCATCTGATATTCGTACTCGAAATCTGCGACCGCGCGCAGGCCGCGGACGATTACCTTGGCACCCTGCCGCTCCGCAAAATCCATCAGGAGCGAATCGAACGCCACCACCTCGATATCGCCGCCGATCCCGGCCACTTCGCGGCGGACCGTCGCCATCCGCTCTTCGATGGTGAACATCGGCGACTTGGACGGATTGGTCGTCACCCCGATCACGAGCCGGTCGACCAGCTTCGCGCCGCGCCGGATGATGTCCATATGACCCAGGGTTACCGGATCGAACGTACCGGGATAAACGCCGATGCGAGGTGTCATTGCGCTCTCCTAGCGGTCGCGGTCGAGCACGAAGCGGGCGATATCCCGCAACAGATCGGCTTCCTTGCCATAGCTATGGAGGTGCGCGATCGCCTGATCGACGAGCATCCGCGCTTGCTCGCGCGCTCGCTCGGGTCCCAGCAGCGACAGGAACGTCTCCTTGCCCGCGACCTCGTCCTTGCGCAGCGACTTGCCGACCACCGACTCGTCGCCTTCGGCATCGAGCAGGTCGTCGGCGATCTGGAAGGCGAGCCCCAGGTCATGCGCATAACCGCGCAGTCCGACCCGGCCCTCAGGCGGCAACCGCCCGAGGATCACGCCCGCCTCGACCGATGCCGAGATCAGTGCGCCGGTCTTCATCTGCTGAAGCCGCGTGACGGTATTGAGATCGAAGCGCGTGCTCTCGGCCTCGATATCCATCTTCTGGCCGCCCGCCATGCCGTTGGGCCCGGCGGCGCGTGCAAGATCTTGGACAAGTTCGATCCGCACGAACGGATCGGCATGCGTCGCCGGATCGGCCAAAATCTCGAACGCCAGCGCATGCAGGCAATCGCCTGCCAGGATCGCGGTCGCCTCGTCGAAGACTTTGTGGACGGTCGGCTTGCCGCGGCGCATGTCGTCGTTGTCCATCGACGGCAGATCGTCATGGATCAGCGAATAGACGTGGATCGCCTCCAGCGCGGTCGCCGCCCGCGCCGAGCATTCGCGCGCGACGTCGAACAGGCCAGCAGTCGCGAACACCAGCAACGGGCGCAGGCGCTTGCCGCCGCCGATCGCCGCATGCCGCATGGCCCGGTACAGGTCGTCGCGGGGATCGTCCGGAATCGTCAGCAACGCGTCGAACTGCCGGTCGATCTCCGCCGACACGTCGGCCAGCGCCTGTTCGAGCAAAGACGTGTCGAGCACGGGCGGGGGGCTGCTCACCGGGTCAGGCCGCCGCGAACGGGCGGACGCCCGCGGGCTTGCCGTCTCCGTCCAGCCGGATCGCTTCTATCCGTGCTTGCGCCGCATCCAGCCGGTCGGCGCAACGCTGGCGCAGCTTGTTGCCGCGCTCGTACAGTTCGATCGCTTGCTGGAGAGGCGTGTCGCCACTTTCCAGCTTCCCGACGATAAGCTCGAGTTCCTTCAGTGCATCCTCGAACGCGAGGTCTTCGATCGGCGTGTCCATGCCCGTCGCTATGGCGCAGGCAGCGGATGGGGGTCAAGGATCGACCGAACCTCTGCGTATCAGCGCAGTCGATCGACCGTCCAGGTATAGAGCACGGAGACGCCGACCAGCCCGAAATTGATTGCTGCCTGCATCCGGTGCGGTGAGGGATCGCGCGAATCATGCGTGATCAGCCGCAAGTCCACAGTCGGGTGGCTGACGGTCAATGCCATGACCGCGAGCCCGGCTGCTGCCAGCAGAATTTTCCGATCACGCATCAATCGTCCCCCCTACGCGATCATCATGCGCTGACGGCGTTCGTTTCGCAAGCGCACCCCGCCCTCAGTCTCAGGCGGCGATCGACAGTGCGGCTGCGTCGAGAGATCGGTTCCGCCCCGCGCTCTTGGCCGCGAACAGCGCGCGATCGGCAGTCCGGTACAGCGCCATCCAGTCGGACTCGCGCAATAACGGTCCCGTGCAACTGCCGATGCTGGCGGTGACCGCAATATCGAACGGCATGCGCTGGCCGCGCAACTGATCGAGGATCGTGTCCGGTGCGATCGGGTTCTTTGCATCGATCAGGATCGCAAACTCTTCGCCACCGATTCGGGCCACCAGCGCTTCGGGGGGGACCGCATTGCGGAGCGCCCGCGCGACGACCCGCAGTACCTCATCGCCGCCATCATGGCCGATCGCTTCGTTGACCCGTTTGAAATGATCGACGTCTGCAATCAACAGCATCTGGTCGCCCGGCCGACCGATCGCGCGATCCAGGAACGCCCTGCGGTTCAGCAGTCCGGTGAGCGGCTCGGTATCCGCGAGTAGCTTTGCGGCAATTTCCTGCTCGCGCGCTTGGTCGCGCTCCATGCTGAGCAAGCGAATGCGGTAGGCGATCGCCATGCTGGACAGTAGCGCCTCCAGCATCATCGAGATCATCGTCGAATTATCAATCCAGAAGCTCCAGGATATCAACTCGAGCGCGCTGGCGATCCGAAGGCTCGCGAATACGATCGGTACGCCCCAGGCGATCGTGAACATCCACAGATAATTGCTGCGGACCCGCCATGCCCGGTACAGGATCGGCGGGACCAGGGCGATCAGCGGGAGATAGCTGAACGTCAACAGGCGATCGAGCCAATAGATTTGCCACGGTGCCAGGATCGCAAAGGCAATGCTGGTGGTCGCCAACGTCGCCAACGCGACATTACTTGCGGGTCTTGGCCAGCCGTCGAAGACGGCACGTTCGAAAAACGCGCGCGCGAAGATCAGCACCATGCTCGCGCAGATGGCAAGCAGCACGACGTTGATCCGCAAGCGAACGTTGTTGTCGAGCGACGGGACCAACTGACCCAACGCCGCCGACGACGAAAAGGCATAGCCAAGCAGGCATAGCACGAGCAGACAATATACTGGCTGGAAGGATTGCCGGAGCGCACCCCACAAAGCGAGATTGTAGACGATCAACGCGATCGCCATCCCCCCGAAGCAGGCATATAAAGCGGCGAGCAAGGTTTCGCTTTCAGCCGCGTCGGCGGGCGTCGTGAGCAACGGGCCGAGCACGACGCCGCGAAGGTTCGCCGATCCTTCGACATGCCAAAGCAGACGCACGGGCGGTGCCGCGTGGGGCGGCAAAGTCAGTGCCAGCGTAGCACCCATCCTGAGATGGCGCCCCGCGGTGCGACTGGTAAACCCGGTGTGGCGGATCGCGCCATCCGCATAAAGAACGTACAGCGTCACGCGATCCTGCCAGACGCTGGCGACTTGCACGCTCAGTCCAGGTGTCCGGACCGCGTCCTCGGGTAAAGTCTGCGACAGAACCCAGTAATCACCGGGACCGTGTTTGGAATGCGATGTCGCGCAGTCAAACCGAGAAGGTGACTGGAACAGCGCCGCCGCTTTCAGACCGGGCACGGCCGGCATGAGGCAGACGCTCAGCGGATGTCCGGTCAAGGCTTGGGCCGGCGCGGCGCCGAACAGCGCGGCCGCCATCACCGCAAACCCGAACAGCCAACCAAGTCGTACCTGAAGCGTCATGCGATGCAGTATAGGCCGCGTTCGCGAATTAATGGTAAATAGGGTGTGTCCAACAGCGGTTGTTGCTTACAAATTAGGGCCACATTAGCCGTATTTTTGCGAGGTATACGCTCTGGATTTTCGCCAGACCAGAAAGGCGAATAGCAAAAGAGCCCGGTCGGACATATCCGACCGGGCTCTTTCACCTATTAAGGACGTGCCCCGTCAGGTCGCGTCGACCGTCTCTGGCTTGCCCTTCTTTTTAGGCTTCTTCGGCGCGGCGGCTTCGATTGCGAACGACAATGCGCCGTCCTTCATCTTCACCGTCACCTCGCCGCCGTGCACCAGCTTGCCGAACAGCAGTTCCTCGGCGAGCGGCTGCTTGATCTTCTCCTGGATCAGGCGACTCATCGGCCGTGCGCCGTACAACTTGTCATAGCCCTTGGTGGTGAGCCACGCCTTCGACTCCTCGTCGAGCATGATGTGCACGCCGCGGTCAGCCAGCTGGAGTTCGAGCTGGAGGATGAACTTGTCCACCACCCGCGCCACGACTTCGGTCGGCAGATAGCCGAACGGCACCACCGCATCGAGGCGGTTGCGGAACTCTGGCGTGAACATCTTCTGCACCGCCTGCTCGTCCTCGCCCTCGCGCGTGAGGTTGCCGAAGCCGACCGTCTCGCGCGCCATGTCACTGGCACCCGCATTGGTCGTCATGATCAGGATGACGTTGCGGAAATCGACCGACTTGCCATGCTGGTCGGTCAGCCGCCCATTATCCATCACCTGCAACAGGATGTTGAACAGGTCGGGATGCGCCTTCTCGATCTCGTCGAGCAGCAACACGCAGTGCGGGTTCTGGTCGACCGCATCGGTCAGCAGACCACCCTGGTCGAACCCGACATAGCCCGGCGGCGCACCGATCAGGCGGCTGACCGAATGCCGCTCCATATATTCGGACATGTCGAACCGCTGAAGCGGAATGCCCAAAATCGTCGACAGCTGCTTGGCGACTTCGGTCTTGCCGACGCCGGTGGGGCCGGTGAACAGATAGTTGCCGATCGGCTTCTCCGGCTCGCGCAGGCCCGCCCGCGCGAGCTTGATCGCCGACGCCAGCTTTTCGATCGCCGCATTCTGGCCGAACACCACGCGCTTCAGGTCGGTCTCGAGCGTAGCAAGCGCCAGCTTGTCATCGGTCGACACCGACTTTGGCGGGATCCGCGCCATCGTTGCGATGACGAGCTCGATCTCCTTGGGGGTGATCGTCTTCTTGCGCTTGTTCGGCGGCACCAGCATCTGCATCGCGCCGACCTCGTCGATCACATCGATCGCCTTGTCCGGCAGCTTGCGGTCGTTGATATACCGCGCCGACAGTTCGACCGCCGACTTGATCGCGTCAGGCGTGTACTTGACGTTGTGATGCTCCTCGAACGCCGAACGTAGCCCGGCGAGGATCTTGATCGTATCCTCGATGGTCGGCTCGTTGACGTCGATCTTCTGGAAGCGCCGCAGCAGCGCGCGGTCCTTCTCGAAGTGGTTGCGGAATTCCTTGTACGTCGTCGAACCGATGCAGCGGATCGACCCTCCGCTGAGCGCGGGCTTAAGCAGGTTCGATGCATCCATCGCCCCGCCGCTGGTCGCGCCCGCGCCGATCACCGTGTGGATCTCGTCGATGAAGAGCACCGCGTCGGGCAGCTTTTCGAGCTCGTTGACGACCGCCTTCAGCCGCTCCTCGAAATCACCGCGATACCGCGTGCCCGCCAGCAACGCGCCCATGTCGAGTGAGTAGATGATCGCCGGCAACAGCACGTCGGGCACGTCGCCCTCGACGATCTTGCGCGCCAGCCCTTCCGCGATCGCGGTCTTGCCGACCCCGGGATCACCGACATAGAGCGGGTTGTTCTTCGACCGGCGGCACAGGATCTGGATCGTGCGATCCACCTCCGGGCCGCGTCCGATCAGCGGATCGACCTTGCCGGCCTTCGCCTTCTCGTTGAGATCGACGGTGAATTGCTTGAGTGCGCTTTCCGTCTTCTTCTCCTGTCCCTTGGTCGGCTTCTCGTCGTCGGCACCCTTGGGCGTCGAGGCTTCGGTCGCCTGCTGGCCACCCTTGCCGACGCCGTGGCTGATGAAGCTCACCGCATCGAGGCGGCTCATGTCCTGCTGCTGCAGGAAGTACACGGCATAGCTCTCGCGCTCGCTGAACAAGGCGACGAGCACGTTGGCACCCGTCACTTCGTCGCGGCCCGAGGACTGCACATGCAGGATCGCGCGCTGGACGACGCGCTGGAACCCGCTGGTCGGGGAGGGGTCGGTGGCTGCATCGACCTTCAGCGCATCGAGTTCGCTGTCGAGGTAATGCGAGACGGTGTTCTTCAGTTCGCCGATATCGACGTTGCACGCGGTCATGACCTTCGACGCATGTTCGTCGTCGATCAGCGCGAGCAGCAGATGCTCCAGCGTCGCATATTCGTGGCGCCGGGACGATGCCGCCTCGAGCGCCTTGTGCAGCGTGGTCTCGAGGGCGGGTGCAAATGATGGCATTTACATTACTCCTGTCGGGCCGCGAAACCGCAGGCCCTTTGACGCTATGTCGTAATTCATATCGGTCGCATCAAGCTCTTGAACCCGGCCCCGTCCGTTCCTGCGCTGTTCGAAAACCGCGAGCGAGGGGGCGGGCAGCGTGATCACCGCCTGAAAAGGTCGTCGGCGCTGGCTCGATGGCTCACCGCTCGGTCCTTCTTGACCTGGCACCGCGCGATCTCACCCTGGAGGGCGGTGATCCGCGCATCGAGCTCGGCGACCGACAAGGGATCGAGATCCTGCCGCACCAGTGCGTCAAGCAAATCGTCGGGACGGGAGGGTGCATCATCCGGATCCATCGTACCTGCAACGTTGACCCGCACCCGAGTGATGTCAATAAGGCCCTGTAATCTCAAGACCCGAAATCTGAGGGACGTGACGCACCGATGACCGCAACAGTTGAAAACCATTCCAGTAGCTTGCGTTACCCCGACGTTATGAAGGCGATCGATCCCGAACAGCCCGGTGGTCCCGAGGTCTTGGTGCTCGTCGACCGGCCGGTGCCCAAGCCGGGGCGGGACGAGGTGATGATCAAAGTCGCTGCCGCCGGCGTGAACCGGCCCGAGGTCATGCAGCGCCAAGGCAAATATCCGCCGCCGCCAGGTGCACCCTCGATCCTCGGCATGGAGATTTCGGGTACGATCGTCGCCATCGGTGACGGCGTTGGCCGCGAACAGATCGGCCAACGGGTCTGCGCGCTGATTTCGGGGGGCGCCTATGCGCAATACGCGGTCGCGCCGCTCGGCCAGTGCCTGCCGGTTCCCGAAGCGCTGACGATGACCGAAGCGGCGGCGATGCCAGAGACGCTTTTCACCGTGTGGACCAACCTGTTCGAGCGCGCCTACGCCACCGAAGGCGACACGGTCCTGGTTCACGGCGGCACCAGCGGAATCGGCACGATGGCAATCGGGCTGTGCAACCTGTTCGGCATCGACATCATCGTCACGGCCGGTTCGAAAGCGAAGTGCGAAGCCGCGCTAAGCCTCGGCGCCACCCACGCGATCGACTACAAAACCGAAGATTTCGTTGAGCGGGTAAAGCAGATCACGGGCGGCAAGGGCGTCGCCGCGGTCCTCGACATGGTCGGCGGCGATTACGTGCCCCGCAACCTGCAATGCCTGGCCGAGGACGGCCGCCACGTCTCGATCGCGGTGCAAGGCGGCGCGATGGCGACCGTGCCGTTGTTCGAGATCATGCGCCGCCGTCTGACACTGACGGGCTCGACTCTCCGCCCGCGCGACACCGCGTTCAAGTCGTTGGTCGCCGACGAGTTGGCGCGGACTGTCTGGCCGCATGTCGAGGCCGGCAAGCTAAAGCCGATTATTGACCGCACCTTCGCCTTCGCCGATGCGCCCGCCGCGCATACCCGGATGGAAGCCGGCGATCATGTCGGCAAGATCGTCCTGACAATGGAGTAAGAGGGACGGTCGGCTTTCGGGTCTTGGTCACCAATGCGACCGCATCCCCGTTTGGCGGCCAACACGCTCCGTACACCGCTACCCCAGCCTTTGCGGGGGTAGCGGCACGTTCGCGCGACTCTAGTTGCTGTCCGAATTGTCGTCCCCGCCGCTGGTCGCAAGAAGCACGCCTACCACCAGCGCGGCCAGGATTCCGATGCTCACATACGTCGCGGTCGGACCCTCGGCGAGCGTGCTCTTGCCGGTCGTCGTCGTCCCGGTCCGGGCCTTGGTAACAGACAGCGACGTTGCAGAATTCGCGGCGGATGCCATCGTCGGCGCAACCATCATGGCCATACCAGCTACGGCCGCGCCGATAGTCTTGAAACGAATTTTCACGATCAACTCTCCCTGTAAGATCGCCGCATAGGCTCAGCTTAGCAGCGATTCGTCAACGCGTTTGCGCGCAGATGCAGCATGTTCCAAGAACTGACTTGCAATAGTCATCGGACTGCGGCCGCCCTGTCACAATACTCGGCTAGTGGCACGTCAAGCGACAGTAGTTCGGGGGAACAAGCCGATGAACGCCGTTACGACGTTTACGCCATCTAGCGTCTTGGGCGCCGACATCGCCGATATCGCCGACTTCATCCACTCTCGCCCGGCTGTACCGGAGCCGATCGTTGAGCGGCGCCAATATCGCACGATCTGGATCTCCGACGTCCATCTCGGCACGCGCGGCTGCAACGCAGGGATGCTCAACGACTTTCTCGATCACGTCGACAGCGAGACGATGTACCTCGTCGGCGACATGATCGACGGTTGGCGGCTGAAGAAGAAATTCTACTGGCCTGCCGCGCACAACGACGTCCTTTGGCGCCTGCTCAAGCGCGCCAAGCGCGGTACCCGCGTCGTCTATATCCCCGGCAATCACGACGAGGTGTTCCGCCAATATTCGGGGCTCGACTTCGGCGGCATCTCGATCCGGCGGAAAGCGATCCATGAGACCGCCGACGGTCGCCGCCTGCTGGTGCTCCACGGCGACGAGTTCGACGCGATCACGCTCGCGCACCGCTGGGTCGCGCATATCGGCGACGCCGCCTACACGATGCTGATGGGGCTCAACCGCTGGGTCAACGGCGCGCGGCGGCGCATGGGCATGCCCTATTGGTCGCTGTCGAAGCACGCCAAGGCCAAGGTCAAGAACGCGGTCGCCTTCATCTCGCACTTCGAGGAGGTCGTCGCGCACGCCGCCGATGCCCGCGGCGTCGATGGGGTCGTCTGCGGCCATATCCACACTGCCGAAATGCGCGAGATCGCCGGCATCGCCTATTACAACGACGGCGACTGGGTCGAAGGCTGCACCGCCTTGGTCGAGCATTTCGACGGCCGCATGGAGCTGCTCCACTGGGCCGACGAAATCGCCGCGCGAGAGCGAGACAAGGTCATAGCCCTAGCCGCATAAAACCCTCTCCCCGCGGGGGAGAGGGAAAGCGGCGAGGGTGAGGGCAAGTCCACAACTAACGAAAACGTGTCCTGAACCTTCCACCGCGAGTGCGGCGGGCCCTCCCTCTCCCCTCGGGGGAGAGGGGCAAAACGGAGAGAAACCGATGCGTATCGCGATCGTCACCGACGCCTGGAGCCCGCAAGTCAACGGCGTCGTCCGCACGTTGCAAGCCGTCCAGCGCGAACTCGAATCGATCGGTCATCAGGTCATGGTCGTCTCGCCCGAGCGCTTCGCCTCGATGCCATGCCCAACCTATCCCGAGATCCGCCTCGCCTTCGCCCGTTCCGGCGCAGTCGGCCGCATGCTAGCCGCGTTCGGTGCCGACGCGATCCACCTCGCGACCGAAGGCCCGGTGTGTCTCGCCGCCCGCAACTGGTGTCTCGCGCGCGCGCTCCCGTTCACGAGCGCGTATCACACGCAGTTCCCCGACTATATCGCCGCCCGCACCGGTGCGAATCCTGACTGGATCTGGCGCTATATCCGCTGGTTCCACCGCCCCGCGCAGTCGATCCTGGTCTCTACCCCCTCGGTCGCCGCCACGCTCGCTGGCCAAGGCCTCCACCAGGTCCGGGAATGGGGCAGGGGTGTCGACTTCGCGCAGTTCGGCCTCGACGGCGCGCGCGATCCCGAGATGGCGGCGATGCCCGGCCCGGTAATGCTCTATGTCGGGCGCGTTGCGGTCGAGAAGAATATCGAGGCGTTCCTGTCCTCCGCGCATCCCGGCACCAAGGTCGTGGTCGGCGACGGTCCCGCGCGCGCTTCGCTCGCGCGCCGGTTTCCAGACGCTGTGTTCCTCGGGCAGCGCTCCGGACTCGATCTCGCCGCCACGTACCGCACCGCCGACCTCCTCGTCTTCCCGAGCCGAACCGACACGTTCGGCCTCGTCATGATCGAGGCGCTGGCGTGCGGGACGCCGGTCGCCGCCTATCCCGTTACCGGCCCGATCGACGTCCTCGACGAGCGCGTCGGCGCGATGGACGACGACCTCGACACCGCGATCGCCGCCGCGCTCACCCGCGACCGCGTGACCTGCGCCGCCTATGCCGCGCGCTACAGCTGGCCCGCCAGCGCGCGCCAGTTCCTCCACGCGCTGGTACCGCTCGACCGCCCGCTGGACCGTCCGCTCATGGCGGCATGATACCGCCTCATGCTTGCGCGCTTGCTTGATAGCCCGCCGCGCACTAAGTCCGTTCCATGTCAGGCCGCTCCGAAAGGGGCGGCCCTTTCTATTTTTACGGAGTTCTCGCCGTGGCCCAGCCGCTCATGCCCCATGCGACCGCCGCCTGGATGGTCGACAATACCGCGCTCAGCTTCGAGCAGATCGCGGACTTCTGTGGCCTTCACATCCTCGAGATCCAGGCGATCGCCGATGATACGACCTCGACCAAGCTGACGGGTCGCGATCCGGTGCGCGCGCACGAGGTGACGCAGGAAGAGATCGACAAGGGTGCTGCGGATCCCGATTACCAGCTCAAGATGATCAAGGGTCCCGAGCAGGTCCGCCGCACCAAGGGCCCGCGCTACACGCCGGTCTCGAAGCGCCAGGACAAGCCCGACGGCATTTCGTGGATCATCCGCAATCACCCGGAGATCACCGACGGCGCGATCTCGCTGCTGATCGGCACGACCCGCACCACGATCGCCGCGATCCGCGACCGCAGCCACTGGAACATCGCCAACATCACGCCGAAGGATCCGGTCACGCTCGGCCTGACCTCGCAGCGTGAACTCGACGCAGCAGTCGCAAAGGCGGCCAAGGCAGCCGGCATGGAAGCCCCGACCGACACGCGCCTCGAAGGCGATCGTGAAGTGCTGCTCCAGCAGCTCCGCGCCGAGCGCACCCAGGCTGCTGCCGACGCGCAGTTCGTGGCAGAGGGTGGCGTGCTCCCGGTCAAGCCCCTGTTCGACGACCCCTTCAAGCGCTGACGTCGCTAACCCCCTCCCGCAAGAGGGAGGGGGCAGGGGGCACGCGCTCCCTCCCGATCGTCATCCTGACGAAAGTCAGGACCCAGAGCCAGAGACGCCGCCCCGCGTTACTCTAGATCCTGACCTTCGTCAGAATGACGGCGGGGGTGGGTCTTGTTCCCACATCGCTGTCCCCGCTGGCCTGCACGCCATCCAGTTGCTAACCGCAACTGATGGCAACGCTCCCTGATACGATCGCACCGACCAGCCACAAGGGCCTGACATACCCCTTTGGCGGCGCCGAGCCCGCGCAGGGCGACGTCCTCCAGGTCGCCCCAGGCATAGACTGGGTCCGCCTGAAAATCCCCGGCCCCCTCAAACACGTAAACTGCTGGCTGCTCGCCGACACGAACGGCGACGCGCTGATCGACACCGGCATGAACACCGCCGAAGCGCGCGACGCCTGGAAAACGGTCTTCAAGGGCCCCAAGTCCGGCGTCCGCATCACCCGGATGATCGGCACGCATTTCCACCCCGATCACATCGGTCTCGCCGGCTGGATGTGCGACCACCACGCCGCGCCTTTGCTGATGACGCGCGGCGAATGGCTGACCGCGCGCATGCTCGCCGCCGACGCCCGCGACTCGGTCCCCACGGAAATGCTAGCCTTCTGGCGCGCCGCCGGCTGGGACGACGCGCAGATCGCACACGCGGTCGCCAAGGGCTGGTCAGGGTTCCGTCGCATAATCACCCCGCTCCCGCTCAGCTACACCCGCCTTCAGGACGGCGACCCGCTCACGATCGGCACCCGCGACTGGCGCATCGTCACGGGCTCCGGCCACTCCCCGGAACACGCCTGCCTGCTCGACGAAGCCGGCGGCATCCTCATAGCGGGCGACCAGGTCCTCCCCCGCATCAGCCCCAACGTCTCGCTCGGTGTCACCGAGCCGAACGCCGACCCTTTGGGCGAATGGTTCGCCTCGATCGCCAAGCTGAAGACTCTCCCCGCCGACCTGCTCGTCCTCCCCGGTCACGGCGACCCGTTCACCGGCCTCCATGCGCGGCTCGACGCGATGGACCGCGAGCACGGCGAACGGCTCGACGAACTCGAAGTCTTCCTCGCCGAACCCCGCCGCTCGATCGACTGTTTCGGCCGGCTGTTTCGACGCGCGATCGGTCCCGACATGCTCGGCATGGCGACCGGCGAAGCGCTCGCCCATCTTCGCCGCCTTGAGGTCGAAGGCCGCGCTCTACGCGAAACCGTCGATGGCGTGTGGTGGTGGCGCGCAAGCTAGTTTATCAAGGGCTTAAACCGATAGGAGAGCCCCATGTGCGATGAGCATACCGCCGAGGATAACGAAGCCTATCTGGCCGGCGTCTCGCGCCGCCAGTTCGGCGTGATGACCGGAGCGGCGGGGCTCGCCATGCTGCTCCCGGCGCCGGCCAACGCCGCGACGATCAAGGGTCGCGACGTGTCGATCGCGACGCCCGACGGCAAGGCCGACGCCTATTTCGTCGCGCCCGCGACCGGCAAACACCCCGGCGTGCTGATCTGGCCCGACATCATGGGCCTGCGCCCCGCGTTCCGCCAGATGGCCGACCGGCTCGCGCAATCGGGCTACGCCGTGCTGGTCGTCAACCAGTTCTACCGCTCGACCAAGGCACCGTTCCTGAAGCCCGGCGAATCCTACGATCAGCCCGAGGTCAAAAGCCGCATCGCGCCGTTCCGCGAGGCGCTCACCGCCGAGGGCACGGTCCGCGATGCCAAGGCCTTCGCCACCTTCATCGACGCGCAGCCGCAGACCGATCGCAAGCGCGGCATGGCCAGCACCGGCTATTGCATGGGCGGCCCGATGGTCCTGCGCACCGCCGCTGCGGTGCCGAGCCGCATCCGCGCCGGTGCCACCTTCCACGGCGGCGGCTTCGTCATCGACAAGCCCGACAGCCCGCATCTGCTGATCCCGCAGACCAAGGCGCAGTACCTCATCGCGATCGCCGCCAACGACGACGCGCGCGCGCCGGCCGAAAAGGACATGCTCCGCACCGCCTTCGCCGCAGCGAAACTGCCCGCCGAGATCGAGGTGTACGCCGGCACGATGCACGGCTGGTGCCCGCCCGACAGCAAGGTCTACAATCCGGTCCAGGCAGACAAGGCCTGGGCCCGCATGCTCGCGCTGTTCGACAAGGCGCTGGTGTAAGATCTTAGCCCTAGACACCGTCATCCTGACGAAAGTCAGGATCCAGAGCAAAACGCGGTATCATCCGTGGCTCTGGATCCTCGATCAAGTCCAGGATGACGGGCGGTCGAAGCGGAAACTCCAAAGCAGCCGCCGGCTTGACCGCGACCCTACTCCATGAGACGTTCGTTCACGATCCGTTCTCAGGAGGCCCGCATGACGCTAACGCTCTACACCAACCCGATGTCCCGCGGCCGGATCGCTCGATGGATTCTCGAAGAGGTCGGCGCTGAGTACGAAACCGTCGTCCTCGACTACGCCTCGACGATGAAGGCCGAGCCGTTCCTGTCGATCAACCCGATGGGCAAGGTCCCGACGATCGTCCACAACCGTCAGACCATCACCGAATGCGCCGCGATCTGCGCGTATCTTGCCGAAGCGTTCCCCGACGCCGATCTCGCACCGCACCCCGACGAACGCGCCGCCTATTACCGCTGGATGTTCTACGCCGCCGGCCCGCTCGAAGCCGCGATCACTAATCGCTCGCTCGGCGTAGTGCCCACCGACAGCCAGCAGCGAATGGTCGGCTATGGCAGCTACGAAACCGCCGTCGATGTGCTGGAACGCGCGGTGGCCGCGCACGACCATATCGCCGGACCCCGGTTTACCGCCGCCGACGTCTATGTTGGAGCACAGGTCATCTGGGGGCTGCAATTCGGCTCGCTCCCTGAACGCCCCGCGTTCGCCGACTATGCCGATCGGTTGAAGGCACGCCAGGCCTACGTGAAAGCCGGCGCACTGGACGATGCGCTGATCCCGGTAGATGTCGGTACCGAAGCGCCCTAACCGTTCCCCCGCGAAAGCGGGGCCCCGGGATTCCAGACGATAACGCTGCTGAACCCTGGGCTCCCGCGTTCGCGGGAGAACCGGCAGATTAACTAGAGGCTTTTGAGTTCCCCGGCGAAGGCCGGGGTACAGTTGGGTAGACCTAGCGGGATTAGCTACGGTTCGCCCAACTGAACCCTGGCCTATACCGAGGCACGAAGGCGGCTTGCGGAGTAACGATGACCGATATCTCGCCTTCATCCCTCAACCAGAGGCGATCAAGCCGCCCACTTCGCCAACCAATCAGCCAGCGCCTGAGGCCCCATCGAGCGCGCATCCGCCAGCTCCGTCTCATGCCCGGCATTCAGCAGCGTGTTGGTCCGTGGATCGACCACCAGCACCGCAGGCACGCCCTTGAGCCGCCCCTTGATGCCGTAGCCCGCCGCGATCTGCCCGTTCTTGTCGAACCGGCCGATATCAACCGTGACGACCACGAACTTGCTGTCCACGAACCGCTTCATCTCGGGCAGGTCGATCGTCGCCGCCAGCAACCGGCAGTCGAGGCACCAGTTGCCGCCAAGATCGATCAGCAACCGCTTGTGCGTCTTCAGCGCCCGCGCGCGCGCTGCGGCGACCTGCGTATTGGCGTTAGCCCCCTCGTTATACGGCAGCGGCAAGGGCTGGGGCAGCTTGTCGAAGCTGGCCGTGTTGACGTGCGGCGCCGCGACCTTCCCGCGCGGCGCGGCAGGCGCTGCTACCGCGGTGGCGACAAGAGCGAGGGCCGCGATCCGGAACATCGCCATCAATCATACCCTCCGATTACGGCGTTAAGGAAGCTCGGGAACGGCCCGTTCCAGCCATCCGCCGGCGCATCATCGACCGGCTGGCGGCGACCAGAGGCCTTCGCACGAGCAGGCGCACGATCCGGCTGAGGCTTGGCCTGTGCAGGCGGCGGGGTCTGCGCGACCCGCGCCGGCTCCGCGCGGACCGGCTCCGCGCGGACCGGCTCCGAACGAACCGGCTCGGCACGCGCCGGCTCCCGATACGCAGGCTGGACCGCGACCGGCGCGTCGACTCGTAGCTTTGTCGCGGGCACCACCGCGGGTACCGGCTCGTCGATCGGCGTACGCTCCCAGCGCGGACGCTTGGTAACCGCAACCGGCTCAACCGCGGCCAGCACTTCGGCGACGATCGCCGGTGCCACCGTATCCACCCGCGGCACCCGCCGCGTACGTGGCCGATCGGATTCCTCGGCAACCGGAGCCCCAACCGGCACCGGCGTGAACGTCTCGGACGGAGCCCCACGACGCGGTCGCCGACCGCGCGGCGCAGAGCCCTCATCTTCAGCCACGGGTGCGGCGGCCTTCGGCTCGGTTACGTTCAGCCGCTCGATCGTCTGCCCGGTCAGCTTCTCGATATTGACGATATTCTCGGAATCATCCGGCGCAACGAACGTATACGCCGTCCCCGTAGCCCCCGCGCGACCCGTACGACCAATCCGGTGGACATAATCATCCGGATGCCAAGGCGCGTCATAGTTGAACACCGTCGACACGCCCTTGATGTCGAGCCCGCGCGCCGCGACGTCCGACGCGACCAGGATCGTCACCGCGCCGGTCTTGAACAGTTCCAGCTCGGCCAGCCGCTGCGGCTGCTCCATGTCGCCGTGGATCTCACCCGACTTGCAGCCCGCTTGCTTCAACACCTTGTTGAGGTCGCGCACCGTCGTCTTGCGGTTGCAGAAGATGATCGCGTTCGTCACCTCTTCCTGCGCCAGAATCCGGCGCAGCGTGTCCCGCTTGGCGGTCTGGCTCGGCACCGGCACCAGATACTGCTTGATGTTGAGGTTGGTCGACGCCGGGCGCGACACCTCGATCATCTTGGGATTGGTGAGGAACTTATCCGCCAGCTTCTTGATCGGCGGCGGCATCGTCGCGGAGAACAGCAGCGTCTGACGCTGTTTTGGCAGCTTGGTGCAGATTTCCTCGATGTCGGGGATGAAGCCCATGTCGAGCATCCGGTCCGCTTCGTCGATGACGAGAAGCGAACAGCCGTTGAGCATGATCTTGCCGCGCCCGAACAGGTCCATCAACCGGCCGGGCGTCGCAATCAGCACATCGACGCCCTTCTCGAGCGCGGCGAGCTGGTCGCCCATCGACACGCCACCGATCAGCAAAGCCATCGAGAGGTTCGAATTGACCCCGTATTTCTCGAAATTCTCCGCTACCTGCGCAGCCAGTTCGCGCGTCGGTTCGAGGATCAGCGAGCGCGGCATCCGCGCGCGGCTGCGGCCATGCGCGAGGATGTCGATCATCGGCAGCACAAACGACGCGGTCTTGCCGGTGCCCGTCTGGGCGATGCCGATGATGTCGCGCATCATCAGCACGGACGGGATCGCCCCGGCCTGGATCGGTGTCGGCTCGGTATAGCCGGAGTCGGTGACCGCCTTCAGCAGTTCGTCGGAGAGGCCGAGATCGGCAAAACTCATGCAAATGTCCGGTAAATGGAGGGTGAAAAGCACTTCCCTCAAGCGTGTTGGCGCTCGCCGATTTGTCGACAAATGTCAAGGAAACGCGGTGAAGCGGGCCAGGGGAGGGGGTGGAATGCCTGTATTGGTATGAAACTTGGTCACGGCTGTCCCAATACCGGAACCCTTACCCCGCCCCCTGACCTGTTCTGACTCAGCTTTCGTCAGGATGACGGAGGGACAGTGGCGGGCGAGGATGCGAGCAATTGGCCTCGCACCGACGTCACTTTGCCTCCCACTACTTCTTCGGTCGGAGACTCTTGAACTGGTCGATCTCGCAGCGCGCGCCGGAGCGCATACGGATCGCATCGCGATCCTTGCAGATCATCCCGTCCGGTCCAGGCTTCAGATAGAAGCCCGAATAATAATCAAGCGGTCGGCAATCGCCGTCCAACCGAGCGCGCAAGCGGGTTTGGTCATCCATCAACAGATCGACCGCGCCGTCCTTGTTCAACATCGCGCCCGCGATATCGGCGACCGCGATGCACTTCGGTCCCTTGTGCTCTTTCCACTCGATCGGTCTCGTGACGGTCCGCGTGGGCATCCGGCTCATGCGCGGCACACGTATGATGACACGTTCGTGGATCGAGATCTGCGCGATTTGGATGCGAGGCTGCGCCGCGCGCATGGGTACGTCACGCAACGTGGCTGCGGCGGCGGAGCCTGCAAGCGCAAGCAGGGTGGCGGGAATCACTGGGTGGATCATGGTGTTGACGTAACCGTTAGGGCCCATCGTTGAACGCGCGATGAATTTTGTCTAGCGCTTCAGTGTGTCCATTCTCTCGACAGCAACCCTGACCTCCTCGCAAGCCGCCATGCTCGACGCACTCGGCTCCAGGCTGGATGCGAAGGCGATCGTCACGGACCCCAGCAATATCGACCCCTGGCTGCACGATTGGCGCGGCCGTTTCCACGGCGCCTCGCCCGCGATGCTGTCGCCCCGCTCGACCGCAGAGGTTGCACTGATTGTTGCAGCGGCCGCCGAGCACCGGGTGCCGCTGGTCGCGCAGGGCGGGAACACCTCGATGGTCGGCGGCGCGACGGCGCCTGCCGATGGCAGCGCGCTGATCCTGTCGCTCCGCCGCATGAACCGCGTCCGCAAACTCGACACCGACGCCGGGCTTGCGATCGGCGAAGCAGGGGTGATCCTCGCCGACCTCGATGCCGCCGCCCAAGCGCAAGGATGGCGTTTCCCGCTTACGCTCGGCGCGCGCGGCACCGCGACGATCGGCGGGCTCGTCTCGACCAATGCGGGCGGTACGCAGGTGCTGCGCTGGGGGACGATGCGCGGGCTGGTCGCGGGCGTCGAGGCGGTGCTCGCGGACGGCAGCATCCACGACGGTCTGTCCGCGCTGAAGAAGGACAATCGCGGCTACGATCTGGACCAGCTCTTCATTGGCGCGGAGGGCACGCTGGCGATCGTCACCGCCGCGACGCTGCGCCTCGCCCCGGCGGTCGCCGCCCGCGCTACCGCCTGGGTCGGCATCGCGTCTCCGCAAGCCGCGCTGAAATTGCTGCGGACGATGCAGGCGAAGACCGACGCAATCGAGAGCTTCGAAATCCTTCCGGCTGAGTCGCTCGACGCCGCGATTGCCTATCTCCCCGACGCGCGCGCGCCGCTCGCCGGATGCTATCCCTGGCATCTGCTGATCGAGGCGACCGCCGCGACGACCGACGGCGAAACGCCGTCCGCCCTCCTCGAACGCCTGCTCGGTGCCGCACTAGAAGCCGGCGCGATCGAGGACGCGACCATCGCCGCCAGCGAAGCGCAGTCCGACGCCTTCTGGCTGCTCCGCGATTCGCTCTCCGCCGCCGAACGCGCGCTCGGCCCTGCGACGCAGCACGACATCTCGATCCCGGTCGAGACGATGCCGCGCTTCATGGTCGAGGCGGCGGCGGCGTGCGACGCGCGCTTCCCCGGCACGCACGCCAGCGGGTTCGGCCATCTGGGCGACGGCAATGTGCATTTTCATGTCCGCGCCGCGCCCGGCACGGATCCGGCACACTGGTATGCCAAGGACGCGCCGGTCGTGACGCGGTTCGTCGGCGACCTCGTTGTCGCGGCGGGCGGATCGATCTCGGCGGAACACGGCATCGGCCAGATGAAGCGGGACGAACTCGAGCGCCTGTCGTCGCCGGCACGCATGACCGCGCTGCGTGCGATCAAATCGGCGATGGATCCGCTCGGCATCCTCAACCCCGGCAAGCTCGTCACACTTGCACGCGCGCCCGGCGCACCATAGAGCCTCGGCCCAATCGGTGGCACAAGCCGCCGGCAATGTTTTGACCGATCGACCCGGAGAGTATCATGGCCAGCGCCGCCCAGCTTCCGCTTTTCTACAATGGCCTCGAGCCGCTTTCGAGCGAAACGCACGCCAACTTCAAGGTTCGCCCGCAAGACAGCGCGCCGTTCCTGGTCGGCCAGCATGCCATCCCGATCACGGTCGACGAGTTCCCGCTAGTCCAGCGCCACATGCCGATCGTCTTTTCGGTCGGTGACGACGCGATCCCGCTCGCGCTGATGGGCCTCAATGAAGGCGTCAACGTGTTCGTCGGTGACGACGGCAAGCTGACCGAGAACACCTTCTACGTGCCGGCCTATGTGCGCCGCTACCCCTACATGCTCGCGCGGCTTCACCCCGATGCGCAGGAGCTGTCGCTCTGCTTCGACCCGACCTCGCAGGCGATCGGCGATTTCGAGGACGGCGAAGCCCTGTTCGAGAATGGCCAGCCGAGTGAGCTGACCAAGAACATCCTCGGCTTCAACGAATCGTTCGAACAGGCCGGCGCCCGCACGCAGAACTTCATGAACGAGCTGCGCGAGCTCGAACTTCTGATGGACGGCGAAGTCACGATCCAGCCCGACGGCGCGGAGCAGCCATTCGTCTATCGCGGCTTCCAGATGGTCAACGAAGAGAAGCTGATCGACATGCGCGGCGATGCGCTGCGCAAGATGAGCAAGTCGGGCATGCTTCCGCTGCTCTACGCACACCTGTTCTCGCTGTCGCTGATGCGCGACATCTTCGCGCGGCAGGCACAGCTCGGCCAGACTCCGCAGCCGCAGATGGCCGCACCCGCGCCGTTCAACGTCTGAGGCTTTCGAACCACGAGGAATACCTATGGCAGCGCAGCATCGTACGGATCGCTATTCTACGGTAGCGATCTGGTTTCACTGGACGATCGCGCTGCTGGTCATCGTCAACCTAGCGGTCGGCCTGTTGCACGACTCGGTGCCAGCGCTTCGGGCGTGGATGGGGGCGCACCAGGCGCTCGGGCTCGCCGTGCTGGCACTTACTGGGGCACGCGTGGCGTGGCGGTTGGCGCACCGTCCGCCACCGTTGCCGGCCGACACCCCTGCGTGGGAGCGGGGGCTAGCGCACGCGACGCACGGCGCGCTCTATCTGTTGATGATCGCGATGCCGCTCACTGGTTGGATGATGGTGTCCAACCCGGCGAAGCCCCACCCGATCGCGTGGTTCGGACTGTTCGACGTTCCGCAACTGCCGGTGTCGGGCGCGGTGGCGGGTCTCGGCCACAACGCGCACGGCCTGCTCGGTTGGCTGATGCTCGCGCTGGTCGTGCTGCATATCGGTGCCGCGTTGCGTCACCACCTGCTTCTGCGCGACACGGTCTTGGCGCGGATGGCACCTGTTTTCGGGCAACGCTGACAGCCGTTTCGCAAGGACTGCAGAATTATTTTCGGTGCGGTGCAACAAGGGTTGAACCAAATCGGCGCTCACCCATTTAGATCTTGTACGGCATCGTGTCCCCCCCTTTCGCGGCGCCGTGCGGGACGCTTGTAGCGTCCCTCCTCCCTGAACCTAGGCCACTCCGTGCTACGCGCACGGGGTGGTTTTTTTTGGTCGGTGTGGAAGGCCGGACCTTTCCGTCGCCGCCGCCCGTTGCGCCTGCGTGCATCTCTTCGAAAGCCTCGACGCGATTCTGCTTGTTGCGCTGGTTTTACTGGTGGTCGCACGCAAGCTGAATGTGCCCTATCCGACGTTGCTGGCTGCGGCTGGGCTTGGCTTTGCGGCCTTGCCGTTCGCGCCGAAGATCAAGGTCGATCCCGATCTGGCGCTTGCCTTGTTCATCGCACCGGCGCTGCTGTACGCCGCGTATAATACGAGTCCCCGTGCGCTGAAGCGCCACTGGTTTTCGCTGCTCGCACTCGCGGTGTTCGCGGTGCTCGTCACGACGCTATCGGTGGCGCTGGTCGGCGTGACGCTGGGCGGCCTGCCAATCGCGGCGGCCGTTGCGTTAGGCGCGATCGTTGCGCCGCCCGACGCCGCCGCTTCCGAAGCGGTGCTTGGGGAGGTCGGCGTGCCGCGAAGGGGGTTGTTGCTGCTTCAGGGCGAAAGCCTGCTCAATGACGCCACGGCGCTGCTGCTGTTTGGGATGGCGAGCGCGTTTGCGACTCATTCCGATACACCGGTGACGCCGCTTGCGCTGGGCGCTGCGGTGCCGGGTGGCATCGTGTTCGGCGCGGTTGCCGCATGGGCCTATCTGCGAGTGGCGCCGCTGTTCGCTGGGACGCTCGGGTCGAGTATCGCCGATTTCGCCGTGACGTTTGGCATCTGGCTGCTGGCGGAGCGACTTCATGTCTCGCCGGTGCTCGCAGTCGTCGTGTTCGGGATGATCGTCTCGCGGCACCGGCCGATCGGGGAGCCTGCGCGCGACCGGCTGCAAAGCGCGGCGGTGTGGTCGGCTGCGATCCTCGTACTCAACATCGTCGCGTTCGCGATGATGGGGCTGCAATCTCGTGACATCATGATCCGTTTGCCGTCTGCAGAGCGGTGGCCGGCGATCGGCTTCGCTGTCGCTGTTCTAGCGACGGTGCTGGTCACCCGGATCATATGGGTCATGCTCGTTCGCCTCATCGAAGGTGTGATCGCCAAGCGGTTCGCACCGTCCTGGCTGCCGAAGCCAGCTGGGTGGAATGCGTCGGTGATCCTGTCCTGGTCGGGTATGCGGGGCCTATTGACGCTGGCGACGGCGTTCGCGCTGCCGCGCTCGGTGCCCGGTCGCGATCTCATCGTGCTCGCCGCGTTCGCGGTGGTGATCGGTACGCTCGTGATCCAGGGTCTGACACTCGGCCCGTTGATCCGCCGTATGAAGCTCGTTGACGATCCGGGCCTGGCCAATGAGATTGCTCCCGCCCGCAAGCGGTTGATCGAGGCCGGACTGGCGATACTTCCCGAGCGGGCTGGAGCGGCATCGGACGCATTGCGGTTTCGCTACGGCGCCGCGGGTAAGGTCACCTCCGAGGCGGACGATCCGCAGGCGATGTCCGAATTCGACGAACTCCATCTCGAGATGATCGCCCGGCAGCGTGTCGTCCTCCACGACATGCGCAATGCCGGTTACATCGCCGAGGACGTGTATCGTCGCTTGCAGGAAGAGCTCGACTGGTCCGAAGTCGATACGCGGTCGTTCGGTGACAACATCCTGACGGCAACCTGATCGTCGGCAGGGAACATCGGCGCGCGTCGCGCTGTTTGAGGGGGCCACCGTAGAAAGGGTTTTCCATGTCCGAGGCGTCTTCGTGAGCAAACCCGTCCAGCCCGCGCCGCCGACGACCCTGGTCATCTTCGGTGCGATGGGAGACCTTACTCGGCGGCTGCTGATGCCGGCCCTGATCAACATGACCCGGCTCGGCCTCGTCGGCGACGACTTCCACGTGCTCGGCGTCGGTATCGACGACGGCAACGACCAGACGCTACGCGACGCGCTCGGCAGTTTCGACGCGAAGGGCGGCGAGGGCGCCGGCGAAAAGGGCGATGCTTGGACACGACTCAAGGACCGCGTCGGCTATCTCCAGGGCGACTTCACTCAGGACACGGTCTTCGAGGCACTGAAGGCGCGCGTGAGCGGCAACCTCGCCTTCTACTTCGCGGTGCCTGCCAAGTTCTTCGGGGACATCGTCGACAAGCTCGCCGAGCACGGGTTGATGACCGAAACGCCGGGGGCGTTCCGCCGGATCGCGATCGAGAAACCATTCGGCCACGATCTGGCCTCCGCACAGGCACTCAACGCGCGCATCCTCTCGAAGGTCGGCGAGGCGCAGGTCTACCGGATCGACCATTTTCTTGGCAAGGAAACCGTCCAGAACATCATGACCGCGCGCTTTGCGAACATGATGATCGAGCGTGTGTGGAATGCGGATTGCATCGCTCACGTCCAGATCACCGCGGCCGAGACGGTCGATGTCGGTACGCGCGGGAAATTTTACGATGCGACCGGCGCGCTGCGCGACATGGTGCCGAACCACCTGTTCCAGCTGCTCGCGATGATCGCGATGGAGCCGTCCGCGAGTTTCGGTGCCGAAGCGATCCGCAACGAGAAGGGAAAGGTGCTGAAGGCCGTACGTCGCTATTCGTCGGAGCAGGCACAGCGCAACGGCATCCGCGGTCAATATACCGCCGGTAAAGTCCTGGATCACGATGTCCCGGCCTACACTGAAACGGCCGACGTCGCGCCGGGCAGTCGCACTGAGACCTATGTCGCGCTCAAGCTGATGGTGGATACGTGGCGCTGGGCAGGCGTGCCGTTCTACCTGCGCACCGGCAAGGCGCTGACGTGCCGCGACACGGAAATAGCGATTACCTTCAAGGCCGTGCCCTTCGCGTCGTTCCCGGGCGCGCCTGCCGACATGTTGCCGCCAAACCGGCTGATCATCCAGATTCAGCCGGACGAAGGGCTGAGCATGGACATCAACATAAAGCGGCCCGGCCTTGAGGTCGCGACCGCGCCGATCGCGCTCGACTTCCGGTACGCCGACGCGTTCGATATCGGCCACCTCACCGGGTATGAATCGCTGATCTACGATCTGTTCGTCGGCGACCAGACGCTGTTCCAACGTGCCGATGCGATCGAGGCAGGCTGGGCCGCGGTGCAGCCGTTCCTGGATTTATGGGCCAAGGATGGCGCACCGGCATTGTACGAGGCTGGCACATTGGGCCCGAAGGCGGCTGATGCGCTGTTGGCCAACAACGACCATGCCTGGCACGAACTCGCGCCGGCAGGCCAAACCGTTCCCTGATTCTTCGTCATCCTGACGAACGTCAGGACCCAGAGCCACGGAGGTGGCGCTTTGTGGTTCTGGGTCCCAGCGTTCGCTGGGACGACGATCGTGGCGGGCCGTTGGGCTACCTCAGACCCGCTCGATCAGCTCGATTTCGCCCTCGACCTCCATCTCGTCGTCGTCACCCATTTCGTCCATGTCGGGCATCGTGAAGTCGGCCTTCCAGTCGTAAACCTTCTCGACGCCGCCCTGCACCCAGACGCGCACCGCGCCCGCGGTGATTTCGCCGCCCATCGCGCCGACGAAGTCCGCCACCAGCGAATCCGCGGCATCCTCGTGATCGGTTGCGCCGGGAATCGTCGCGGCCGTCATCTCTTCGTCGAGATCGATGATCTGCGCCCAATATTGTTTCGCCATGTGATGCTCCTGCGTATGCGTAGATAGAAGGCGATCAGCCGCCGTCGACGATCGGGTGGTCCGCGCGCAACCGGTCCGCCAGCCGCTCGACCGCATCGTTCTCGCTCGCGCTGCCCGATGGGGTCACTGCCCAGTTGCAATGCGCGTGCGTGGCAATGCTGTAGACGCGGACGTCGCCGACGATCAGCCGCCATCGCCGCCGATCGCCGCTGTTATGTCGGACGAGGTCGGTGACGAACAGGCTCTGGAGTTCCGATGCAGTCATTCGCGCCCCATAGCGACAAAGGCGGGAGGATCGCAAACGGGGGTTGAGCTGTCTTACGAACCCGTCGCTAGCGTCGCCACTACCCCGGGAGCATCCCGCAACCGCAGAAACAGGATTCCTCCAACCGGCCTTGGCACGTCGAGAGTCCCCCCGATAAACCCCTCGGGCACTTTCACCGCATCGGCAAACCCCGCATTGGCCGCGACCGATTCGATCAGGAACAGATCCGTTCCTGTCAGCGTGCACGCCTCCTTGCACGTGACCCCGGTCAAGGCGGGCACGCGGACGAGGCTCGTCAACGGCACCCAGTCGCCTGCCACGCCGTCCTGCACCAAACGCCACCTAAGCGGCCCATGCGCGGACACGCCCAGTGCCTTGCCCGGCTCGACCGACACCACCGCGATTCGCTCGTCCTGCACGGTCAGTCCGCGCCCCGATGCGACGCTGGTCGTCGGTCCACCTTCAACCGCCCCGATCTCGACGCTGTCCCCCGCCGCGAAGCGTGTCGTTCCGTCGGCGCGCAGCGAGAAGGTCAGCCGAGCATCCTGCGCGATCGCCGCATCGCCCGCCAAGGTCACCGCGAGGCCGGGGGAGGGCGGTGCCGTCACGCTCTTGGCGATCAGAATTGCCTTGGGACGCGCTGACGCAACGGCAAACTTCATTGACCGTTTCCGCCCGTCGGTCAGCGTGACGAGCGCCGTCCTCGCCTGACCCGGCGCAAACACTGGCGTCGTATCGGCGGTCAGCGGCAGACGATCGCCCTTGTCGGCGCGCGCGACCTCGCCCGGCTTGAACGCCACCCCGTCGACGCTCATCGACGCGACCAGATCGAGCCGCGTTCCCGCAAGCGTCCCCGCCGCATCGCCCGCGTACAGCATGAAGCCATCGATCCGTCCCGCCTCGGCAAGCGCGGTCAGCGCGATCTTCTCGGGCGCCTGTACCCCGTATTGCTTCACCAGCAGCGTCAGTTTCCCCGGCGCGCTTTTCGCGAGCGGCAGCGTCAGCCCGATCCGGTCGCCGTTGGTCGTCCACGCCAGCGGCACCTCGCCTGAGGCGCCAACCAGCGTCACTGCCTCGACGCAGCTCGGCGTCGGCCCGGCCAGCGCTACCGGATTGTCGCGCCCGACCACCAGGTTCTCCGGATCGGTATCGACCATCTGCCACCCCCCGGCACGCGGCACCTGTAGGCGAAACCGCGGTCCGTCGAATGGCGTGAAGCCCCAGCGCCCGTGCAGCGTCGCATCGGTCACGCTGCCGAGCCCCGCGGTCCGCATGCCCACCTGATCGAGCACATAGCCGCCGCGCTCGGCATCGGCCTTCACGGGCAGCTCGACCACGCCGCCCTGCGGCGTCGTCACCCGCAGCATCATGTCGTGCGCGAACTTGGTCGCATAGATCAGCGGCGCGCCCTCGACCGCCAGCACTAGGTCGGGCTTGGCCGCGCAGACCAGCCGGTCCGCCTCCGCGCGACGCAGCGTCGGCGTCTGTGGCGTGCCCGTCTCGATCACCGGCATCGCCACCACCATCACCGATTTCGGGCTCGCGAACGACGGCGCCGCGTTCAGTAGCAGCGCCATCCGGTCCTCGCGGACCCGCGCCAGTGCCGGGATATAGCGGAACTGCGTCGACTGGAACGCGCCGAAGATCTTCGCCAGATCGCGCACCACGCCGATATACGGGCTATAATAGCCGAGCCCGCCCTGCGGCGTCGCGCTCAGTTGCAGCGCCAGATCGGTCGGCGCGCCCACCAGCGTATCCGCCAGCGTCGAGCTCTGGCCATCCGCGAGCAACAGCGACTCGCGGTTTTGAGTCAAACACGACGCCTGCAGATCCGCCGCGAGATCGAGGCATTCCGCCTTCAGCTTGACCGCGAGACTGCGCGACAAGAGCGGCGACACTGCCTCGATCCGTTCGGGCCGGGTCCTTTCGAGCGCATGGATCCCGTCGAGGAACGCGTCCAGCCGCGCCCGATCGAGCGACGCCTGGTCGAGATCCTGCACCGCGCGCACGAACGCGCCCGGCTGCTTGCGCACCGCCGAGACGACCGCGTCGAACCCGCCGCTGTCGGGCACCAGGAACACCACCAGCTGCCGCGCACCGGCGGGCACGGTCAAGGCGAGTGCGCCCTTCTTGGCCTTCCATGTCTCGGCCTTGAAGAACCAGTTTTTCGGCGGCGGTTCGGTCGCGCCGCGCAGGAAGCCGGCAACCAGCAGGTAGCGCGCACCGTCGTCCTTCTTTCCGGCGGGCAAGTCCGCCGCGATCGTCACGCGGTCACCCGTCGCCAGCCGCGGCACCTGCGCGATCGGCAAGGTGGTTGTCCCGTGCGTCACGCCGACGCGCAAGCTCGGCCCGGTCAGGTCGAACGGCGCGGGATCGGCGCGCGCAGTCGCCGGTACGAGCGCGGCAGCGAGCGCACAGAACGGAAGAAGGCGAAGCATCATCACGGGCGATCTCATCGTCGGAAGCATCCCCGATGGCCTGCGCACGTGTCGATAATAGGGCAACCCGGCCCCTTGATCGATCCCGCGCCGTGCCGCACACGACACGCTACTCGGGGAAGGGGACTATATGACGATCACCAGGATTCTCGCCGCAGCGTTGCTCGCCGGCACGGCCACCACGGCAGAGGCGAAGACGGTCGTCGTCACTGCCGCGCACATGATCGACGTCCTCGCCGGCAAACAGGTCGACAATCCGCAGGTGACGATCGTCGACGGCCGCATCACCGCGGTCGGGCGTAAGGGCGACGCGGTTCCCGCCGGCGCCGAACGCGTCGATCTCGGCACGCGGACATTGCTGCCCGGGCTAATCGACATGCACGTCCACCTGACCAGCGATCCGACGCTCAGCGGGTATCGCACGCTCGAATTCACCGACAATTTCTGGACCGTCGTCGGCGTCGCGAACGCGCGCCGGACGCTGGACGCGGGGTTCACCACCGTCCGCAACGTCGGCTCCGCCAATTACGACGATGTCGCGCTCAAGCAGGGGATCGAGCGCGGTTACGTGCCCGGCCCACGGATCGTCCCCGCGACCTATGCACTCGGCGCGACCGGCGGCCACTGCGATGCGACCGAGTTCCCGCCCTCGATCCAGGTCCCGCATCCGCAGATCGCCAACACCCCCGACGAGTTCCGCGGCGCCGTCCGGACGATCCGCAAATACGGCGCCGAAGTCGTGAAGGTCTGCATGACCGGCGGCGTCCTGTCGAAGACCGACAGCGTCGGTGCGCAGCAGATCAGCCTCGCCGAGATCAAGGCGATCGTCGAGGAGGCGCACATGCTCGGCATGAAGGTCGCGGTCCACGCGCACGGTACCGAAGGCATCAACGATGCCCTGCGCGCAGGCGTCGACACGATCGAGCACGCCAGCCTCGCCGACGCCGAATCGTTCAAGCTGGCCAAGGCGAGCGGCGCGTGGTTCGACATGGATATCTACGACGACGACTATATCCTCGCCGAGGGCGCCAAGAATGGCGTCTTCGCCGAGAGCCTGGAAAAGGAACGCCAGGTCGGCCTCAAGCAACGCCAGACCTTCCGCGCGGCGCATGCGGCCGGCGTGAAGATGCTGTTCGGCACCGACGGCGGCGTCTACCCCAACGGCAACAACGCGCTCCAGTTCGCCAAGATGGTCGAATGGGGCATGACGCCAATGGAAGCGATCCAGGCTGCCACCGCCAGCGCGGCCCAAGCACTCGACAAGACCGCCGACGTCGGCGCGATCGCTCCCGGCCGCTTCGGCGACCTCATCGCCGTCGACACCGACCCCCTGAACGACGTCCGCGCGCTGGAGCATCCAAGCTTCGTGATGAAGGGCGGCGCGGTTGTGGTCACTGCACGGTAAGCTCGTCGGAAAGGCTCCCGTTCCCCCGCGAAAGCGGGGGCCCGAGAATATCGTTCATCTATGACCGGTTGATTCGACTAAGTGTTGCGCCGCGCGTTGTCCGGACAGTGCTCTAACAGTGAGTTTAGTTGGTAAGGGACGGTAGCTGAGAACGATCTTATCAGCGCGTTTCTTGTCATCGGCGGATAAATGCTCTTCGAAATTTTTGAGCCAAGCTATCTGTGTCTCGTTTGCTTCCGAACGGGCTAGGAAAAGCTGAAAGTAAGCCGCCGTCTTTCCGGCATCGGGTGTGACGCCGGCTGCTCCGTTGTAAACTGAGGCGAGGGCCATCAAGCCGCCCGACCAACCTTGTGCTGCCGACTTTTCTAGCCAAGCTAATCCGGCAGGGACATCGCCGCTTTGCGCATACATAATCCCGACGTCTTGTTGCGCCAGCGCATAACCAGCTTTTGCCGCAACGAGTTTGTACCTTAAGGCCGATGCGTCATCCGCTGCCACCAGACCGGCGCCTTGTCCGGCGTAGTAGCAGCCCAACTTATAATAGCCCAACGGGTCGCCCAGTCCCGCCGCCCTTCGGAAAGCAATCAGCGCCTTCGCGTGGTCTTCCGGGACGCCCGACCCCGTCTGGTACGCCATGCCGAGGTAATAGATCGCTTCCGCGTTGCCCGATTTAGCAAGCCGTTCAAGCGAGGGGATTAATTCAGCATTCTGGGTGTTCCCGCAGCCTGCTGAGACCAACATCGCCGCGGCAGCAATCATCTTTATCATCGGTCGCATGCTGTTCCCCCAGCTAACAGCGGAGCGTACCCGATCGTTCGCTAGCCGCAAGCTCTCACCACGCAGACCACCACCCTACCCCGGCGAAGGCCCGGCCCAATCGGCAAGGCCGCCGTGATCCTGGCGAGCCTCCGTCACCCGGTGTCCAACCGCAACCCTCGGTAACACCCCTAAGCATTTCATCGCTACCCCGACGCAGTTCGTCGCATAGCGGGTTGCCGTCGCGGCAGGTTCAGCCTCCCCCGCGCACAACGCCGCGACGACCGCGCGCAGGGGATTCTCGACGATGACGACCGACCGCGGGGCGATTGCCGCCCTGCTCGCCACGCTGACCGTGATGAGCGCGACGCCTGCCGCTGCGCAAAGCCAGGAAACCCCGCAAACTGCACCGGTCCGCGTTCTGGAAGGGCTTGCGACGCCTCAGGCAACGCAAATCCCCGTTCCCGATGCGCCGAAGATCGTCCTGCCCGCCACGACGCAGACGCCGCGCGCGCCCCGTCCTCGTACCACGACCGGGGCGACGCCCGCCTCCAGGACCACGGCTAAGCCCGCCAGTGAACCGGCAACCACCGGCACGGCGCGTCAACCCACGGCGCGCGCTCGCCCGACCACCGACACGGACGCCGCCGCGGATCCACGTAGTGCGCCAACCACGATCGAACCGACGCCGGTAACGACGCCAGCAACGGAGCCCGCCCCCGCGCCGCCTGTGCCATCGCCAGTGACCGAATCGCCACAATCGGTCGTGCCGGATGCCACAGCGACTTCCACTGCGGGCACGACACCGGAATCGACGCTGACCGCACCGGAGACGGGCAGGGCGATGCCGCTCTGGCTGTCGATCGCGGCGATCGTTGTTGTCCTGGGCGGGCTCTGGTTCCTCCGTCGCCGCAAGCCCGCCAGCCGCTACGATCGCGCAGAGCCGGACACGGTCGCCGCAACGCTCCCGCCTGAATTCGCCGAGCCCGACGTCGCCGAGCCCGCAGCACCTGATCCCGCAGTATCCGACCCCAACGCCTCGACCCCCGTACCGCGCCCGGGCGCGGCAGCCGCCATCCCGCCAGTCGCGCGAACGACGGTCCCGGCAATCCCTGCGGCGACCGCACCGCAATTCCTCGAGCCCCGCGCCAAGTCCCCGCCCGCAGTCCCGCGCGCGCGTCTGGCCTGCGAACTCCGCCCATTGCGTGCCGGGCTCAACCTGCTCAGCGCGACGGTCGAGTGCGAGCTGGTGGTCACCAACACCGGCAACGCGGCCGCGGAGTCGATCCGCGCGGGGGTGTCGCTGTTGACCGCACACGCCGGCCAGGACACCGATCTCGCCGCGTTCAATGCCGCCCCGGTGGCCCGTCCGGTAGCCGCCTCGTTCGCCCTTGCCGCCGGCGAGACGCGCACCTTGCGAACGGTCGTCGCGGTCGCACGCGAGGCGATCCGCACGATGACCGCCGCCAACCGCCCGATGTTCGTCCCCGTCGTCGCCGCCAACCTGCGCTACGTCACCGCCGGCGACGACGCGCAGACAGCGCGGGCCTGGTCGATCGGCATCGAACGCGTCGACTCGGCCAAGCTCGCACCCTTCTGGCTCGACGCGCCCGCGCGCATGTACACGACAGTCGCCGCCCGCCCCCATGCGGCCGAGTTCGACAGCTAGGACACCCCTCCGCATCGCTGTTGATGTTTATCGATAAACGATACATATCGTTCTTCGATAAACGGAGGGTGGCATGCAGGATCGATTTCTGGGCGTCGCAGGCGGGATGCTGCGATTTGCCAACGGGGTGAATTGGTCGTCGGCAATCGGTTTCGCCGTCGCGATCGTCCTGTCGTTCGTGTTCGCCGACGCGCTCACCGCGCAGATCGCGCTGAAATACCACGGTCGCCACGTGCCGGAGACGGTCGCCATTATGCGCCTGCTGGGTTTGCTTTCGATCATTGCGGCGGTCGCCGTGCACCAGCTTTTCACCCGGCTGATCGCGATCGTCGACAGCGTTCGAGTCGGCGACCCGTTCGTCGTGGCGAACGCGGACCGGCTCCAGCGGATCGGCTGGGCGTTGCTCGCGCTTCAGTTGCTCGACCTCGTCCTCGGCGGCATCACGCTCTTCCTCGACCGCATTGGTGTCGAACATGCGACGTGGGTTCCGGGTTTTACCGGCTGGATCGCGGTCGTGATGCTGTTCGTGCTCGCGCGCGTGTTCCGGCTCGGCACGGAGATGCGCGACGATCTGGCGATGACCGTCTGATGCCCGTCATCGTCACGCTCGACGCCGTGCTGGCAGCGCGCGGCATGACACTGACCGAGCTGTCACAGGCGGTCGACATCACGATGGCGAACCTGTCGATCCTGAAGACCGGCAAGGCCAAGGCGATCCGTTTCTCGACGCTTGAGGCGCTCTGCACCGTCCTCGACTGCCAGCCGGGCGAGATATTGGGTTTCACGCAAGAGGGGGAAGAGGCATGACATTCTGGCAAGCATTCAAAGCCACGTACAGCGGGAGCGTGGCGTTTCTCATCGCGTGCCCGTTGCTCGCGCTGATCCCGGTCGGGTTCGAACTGCTCCAGCATGCGGTCGAGGTGCATATCGGCATGTACGACAGCGTCGCCGCGGCGAAGGCGGCTGACGATCATCCGCTGCGCATGGCCTTCGGGATGGTCAAGGTCGCGGCGCTGACCATACCATTCTACTGGATCACCCGCTTCCAGCCCGACCGCGACGCGAAGTTCGCCGAGACTCCCGATCCGAAGGCTGTCCGCCTCTTCGCTGTCTATTGCGTGTTTCAACTCGGATTGGCGGCGGTGCAGGTCTTTGGCCTGCCACGAACAGGCGCGGTTCTGGCGGGGAGCTTTGTGGTCGGCATGATCGTCGGCAACCTGTTGCTCGGCTGGGGCGTGGCCGCCGCGTTCGGCAACGCGTCCATCGGCTTGCGGCGGTCGATCGCGATCATGGCGCGTTACGTACCTTGGACCTTTGCCTTTTCGATCGCAGTGATCCTGCCGTTGATGATCCCGCATTATGCCGCGGCCGCACTAGCGATCACGGGGCCCAAGGCCATGCTGTGGCCGGTTCTGATCGCCGATTCGCTGCTCGTGGGGTGGCTGACCGCGGTCATGGCGGCTGGTGGATATTATGCTGCGGTGCGCGCCGCGTCGAAGGCGGGGGTGGATTTGCTGCCGCGTGAGGTGGTGCGAGGGGACCGGTCGGAAGTGGTGTTCGGGACGGCCATCTGACCCATCCCTCCGTCATGCCGGACTCGTTCCGGCATCCACGGTCCCGCGCATCAACCGCTGGCGAGTCTGCGGACCGGTGGATGCCGGAACGAGTCCGGCATGACGGGGAGGGGGCCATTGGCTCTCGACATCGTCGGACAAGAAAAAGGGCGACCCCATTGCTGGGGCCGCCCTTTTTCTTAGCTGCGGCCAGCAGGGGCAAAGCCCCTGCTTCGTCGGTCGGCATGAATGCCGCCGGCCGGCCTTGCGGGAAGTGCGCTTTAGCGTGGCTAAAGCGTCTCTCCCGCTGCGGCTTACTTGACCTCGACGGTCGCGCCGGCTGCTTCGAGCTGCGCCTTGATCTTGGCGGCCTCGTCCTTCGACACGCCTTCCTTGACGGCCTTGGGAGCCGACTCGACCAGCGTCTTTGCTTCGGTCAGGCCGAGCGACGTGATCGCGCGGACTTCCTTGATGACGTTGATCTTCTTGCCACCGTCGCCGGTCAGGATGACGTCGAATTCGGTCTGCTCTTCTGCTGCAGGAGCAGCGGCGCCGCCGCCTGCTGCCGGTGCTGCGACCGCTGCTGCCGCCGAAACGCCCCACTTCTCTTCGAGCAGCTTCGAAAGCTCAGCTGCTTCGAGAACGGTCAGTTCGCTCAGGCTCTCAACGAGCGCGTTCAGGTCTGCCATGATAAATCTCCATCTCGGGGCACATGCCCCATCAGTTCAAAAAGGTAACGAAAGCCCTGCAAGATCAGGCGGCTTCCTTCTCCGCGTAGGCGGAAAGCACGCGCGCGAGCTGCGCTGCCGGAGCCTGCGTGATCGTCGCCAGCTTCGTGGCGGGTGCCACGATGAGGCCAACGATCTTGGCACGCAGTTCGTCCAGCGAGGGCAGCGTTGCGAGCGCCTTCACACCGTCGACGTCGAGGGTCGTCGCGCCCATCGCCCCACCCACGATTTCGAACTTGTCGTTCGTCTTCGCGAAATCCACGACCACCTTGGCGGCCGCGACGGGATCGATGGAGCTGGCCAGACCGACCGGACCCGTGAGCATGTCGCCCAGCGAGCTGTAGTCGGTGCCGTCCATGGCGATCTTGGCAAGCTTGTTCTTCGAGACCTTGTAGGTCGCGCCGGCGTCGCGCATCTTGTTCCGCAGCACAGTGGACTGTGCGACGGTCAGGCCGAGGTTGCGCGTCACGACGACGACGCCGACCTCGGAAAAGGTGCGGTTCAGCTCGGCTACGGCCGCGGTCTTTTGATCACGATCCATGCCATTCTCCACGTTTTTTCGGGCTCACCATTTGCACGGTGGACCCGGTTACTAACCGGAGGCGCAGACAAGCCCGCGCTTCCGGGTGTCTCGTCGATGGGGCATGGGAGAGGGGCGGCGCGCTAAGGCAGCCGACAAAATCTCATTCCCCGTCTAGGTGGGAGATTAAGCACTGGCAAACCCTGTGCACCCACTGTCTCGGACGGAGTTCGACGCGCAAGCCCGCCGAACGAAGCCGCGCCTTAGCGGAATATGCGGGGGAGTCAATCGGTGCGGGTGTAGAGATGCTCGACTCTCCTCCATTCGTCATCCCAGCAGAAGCTGGGATCTCCCCATGTGGCTCGCGGCATCTGCCCCGAGGGAGACCCCAGCGTTCGCTGGGGTGACGGGGAGGGTGGCGTGGTGGCTGAGACGGTGATGGCGACAGCGGCGGTGGGAAAGGCTCCACGACGCTCCCGTCTTGAACAGCCGGCTGCGCCATCCCTCGCCTCACCCGTCGTCCGTCATCCTCACGGAAGTCAGGAGCCAGAGCCATAAAGACTAACGTCCGTAACCCTGGATCCTGACTTTCGTCAGGATGACGGGAGTGGGGGGCGGGGGGCGATTTTGATCGAACGATGGGCTGTCGCACACGCAAAAAGGGCCGGGATCGCTCCCGGCCCTTCTCAATCTCGAGCGGCAGGACGGAAGTAAATCCCGTCCCCGTCCCCGTCCCCGTCTCTGGCGTCGTCGGTCGCGGTTGCCCGCGCCGGCCAGCCTGTCGCCGTCTCGGGATTAGCTTGCGCTAACCCCGTGCGGCTCGGGCTTACGCCCCGGCAACCTCGGCCGTGTCGACCTTGATGCCGACGCCCATCGTCGATGAGATCGCGACCTTGCGGACATACTTGCCCTTGGCGCCAGTTGGCTTGGCCTTGACGATCGCGTCGACCAGCGCGTCGAAGTTTGCGCGCAGGTCTTCCGCCGGGAACGACGCCTTGCCGATGCCCGAATGGATGATGCCGGCCTTTTCGACGCGGTATTCGATCTGGCCACCCTTGGCGGCTTCGACGGCAGCGGCGACGTTCATCGTCACGGTGCCAAGCTTCGGGTTCGGCATCAGCCCCTTGGGACCCAGCACCTTACCGAGGCGACCGACTATGCCCATCATGTCCGGGGTCGCGATGCAGCGATCGAAATCGATCGTGCCACCCTGGATGATTTCCATCAGGTCCTCGGCGCCGACCACATCAGCGCCAGCAGCCGTGGCTTCGTCGGCCTTGGCGCCGCGAGCGAACACGGCGACGCGGACGGTCTTGCCGGTACCCTTGGGCAGCGTCACCACGCCGCGGACCATCTGGTCGGCGTGACGCGGATCGACACCCAGGTTCAGCGCGACTTCGATCGTCTCGTCGAACTTCGACGTTGCACCCGAACGCGCGAGACCGATGGCCTCGTCGATGGCGTGCAGCTTGACGATATCGACCGTGTTGGCCTTCTGCTTCTTGCTCAGCTTAGCCATGATATCAGCCCTCCACCACTTCGAGGCCCATTGCGCGGGCGCTGCCTTCGATGATCTTGGTCGCAGCCTCGATGTCGTTGGCGTTCAGGTCCTTCATCTTCGTCGTGGCGATCTCGCTCAACTGCGAGCGCTTGATCTTGCCAGCGACGACCTTGCCCGGCTCCTTCGAACCCGACTTGAGACCAGCGGCCTCCTTGATCAGGTACGATGCCGGCGGCGTCTTGGTCTCGAACGAGAACGAGCGATCCGCATAGACCGTGATGACGGTCGGGATCGGCATGCCCTTCTTCAGGTCGCCCGTGCCGGCGTTGAACGCCTTGCAGAACTCCATGATGTTGACGCCGCGCTGACCCAGCGCAGGCCCGATCGGCGGCGCGGGCTTTGCCTCGCCTGCAGGAACCTGCAGCTTGATGTATCCGGTAATCTTTTTAGCCATGTCACTCTCTCTTGAGTTTAGCGGTTCAGACGAGCGCCAAGGCGCCCTCCCGCAAATTCCAGCTATAGCGTTGGAAGCGCGTGCGCATAGCCGAACACGGGTGTCGACGCAACCGCGCGCGTCGGTAAGAACTGGCGAACGATCGCGTCATGACGAACGTAGGGCCGGTCCTATTCGACGATATTGATGGGTAATCCGATCCGCTTCGCGGCGGCAACGCAGGCTGACCGCGTTTCGTACCCGTCCGAATACGCGATCAACGTGCCATCGCCGTGAAACAGCAGCCAAGCCCAGTTCCCGGTAAGCGCCTGCGGTAACGGGACCGTGATACCGGGTACTTCCCAGACTTCGAGCCTCATCGCGAGGTTCCCCGTGGAACCTGCCTGGTCCGTTGCGAGATCGCTCGTTTTGGGGACTGCGTGCAGGTCGCCACGCTTTGCACCGCCGCGATCGAGGGGGCCGTTAAGCGTCATGAGAAGCGATGACCGTCTGGGCAGGTACGGGGCGACCCCAGTAAAATCCTTGGCCGCAATCGGCTCCCAGCGAGCGCGCCAGTGCGAAGTCTTCATCGGTTTCGATACCCTCGATGACGGTGGCGATCGTCTTGCTCCTGCAATAGTCAATGATTTCCCGAAGGAGCGAGATCGGGAATTCTCCCTTCCGGCACTTTTGGAACATGATCCGGTCGATCTTGACCTCGGCAATAGGGAAATCCGAAATGCGATCGAAATTGGTCGCGCCCTTGCCGAAATCGTCCAACGAGATCGGAATGCCGATGCGTCCCAGTTCGCGCATGTTCTCGAGCACATGATGGTCCAGCGCGGGATAGCTGATTTCCGTCAATTCTATGCTCAGCATACCGGGTGCGACATGGTGCCGGCGAAGCAGCACGGGCAGGGCGACGATGAAATCGCGATCGCTCAAGACGGCGACGCTACAATTCACGGCGACCGGAACCGCACGGTTGTCGTTCTGAAGTGCCGAGACGAGTTTCGCCGCCGCTTCCACGGCTAGCAACGTCGCCGCGACTTCGAGGGACAGGATCGTCGATGGCGCAAAGATATGCTCGGGATTGAGCGAGGGCCGATTGCGCAGACGGGTCAGTGTTTCATACCCCGCGACATGATCGTCGCGCAGGCTGCGTTTGACGTGAAACTCGTGGGTGAGGTTCGGTAGCAGGCGTCCCTGCTGGATCAGCCACGACAGGAAGCGTTGGTCGCACGTCTCGCTGTCATGCGGGTACTGCGGGACGGCTTCCAATCGCCGGGCAATGATCTGCGCATCATAGGCCCCCTCGATGGTATCGACCAAGTTGAGGCCAAATTGGCGAGCCAGGGCAAAGACCGCCGCAAAATGCCGACTGGGTTTCAGGATCGCCAATGCCCCCGAATAGCCCTCGGCGTCGAGCAAGGCGATGAGCGCATGGCGGTTCACGATCGAGATGTCCGGGTTGATGACGACCAGGTCCGGCCGGAACGCGACACCTGCTCTTTCCTCGTTCGCCGTGCCGATCCATGCGACCTTGTGGCCCATCGCTTCGAGATCGCGATGAACTTGCGTGCGGGCGGGATCGTCCGAATCGAGAAACAGAATACGGTGTCCGGTCTGCATCGTGGATGGACCACGGGCTACTGGATGGCCCTTGCCGTCGATTGTTTCCAATGGGTCGCCATGGACCGTATTCTCGAGCATTGCCACGACGCGTGTCGGCATTTGTAGTCCTTCGTGTCCAATTGCCGAATCAACAATGATTTTTACGCGATTCTTGGCCGATACCCGTCGGTCTCGGGGACTCTATTGCGTAACCCTGACACGCTTTGATGCATGTCTACGATATTACGGGCACGCTGCCGCCTATTAAATGAGCGATCTGTAACCAAATGTAGTTAACCGCCGTTCAGGGGCTGCGAACACGTTACGGATGCGCATCGAGTCGTGCGCTAAGCATTTGAATACCATAATGGTTTGGATGTTGGGATATAGTCAGGCTTTTTCTTACAATAGCTGTAACGCTGCCACGAGATCGGGCGAACAGTCGGTGGTCGGCCCCCGGCAATAAAGCAAAGCGATGATAGCCAGAGTTTCAACAGATGGCTGACCATGCCATCGATTGCGGCACTGTCGTTCGCGAAAACAAAAATCATGAGATACCACCGTTCTCGACCTAGTTTTCGCGTTTCCCCTTAAGATTATGCGCTAGCTTCCAGCAAAGCCGATGGGGGCATCCGTGCTGTTGGGGGGACCATGCTGAGATCGTGTCGCACGCTGCTTACAGCGTTCGTATTTATGCTGTTCATGTCGACGACGGCGTACGCACAGGAGAAGACGGGTCTGAAGCCAGGCTTTGTCCTGAAGCCCGGTACGGCGCGGATCGTGTTGATGCGGCCGTCTATCCGGGTCGGCGCGCAGTCGACCGCCGGGATGTACGAACCCAATGCCGACTGGACCGATCAGGCCAAAGAAAACCTCGCCGCGTCCTTGTCTCGCGCACAGGCCGGACTTGGGAACACCGTCGTCGCCTATGCGGAACCGATCGGTGGCAATCCTGCCAAGGTCGCGGAATATCAGGAATTGTTTGGCGCGGTCGCGTCGTCCGTGATCGAGTATCAGTTCTTCAAGGGCAACCGCCTGCCCACCAAGAAGCGGGAAGGTGAGTTCGATTGGGGGCTAGGCCCCGATATCCGCATGCTGCCCGGCCTCGACACGGCGGACTATGCGCTGTTCATTACCACCGAGGATCATTTCGGCTCGACCGGGCGCAAGGTGCTGCAGGTCTTCGCGGCGATGGCGCGCATTGGCGTCACTGCGGGCGTGCACAAGGGGTTTGCAGGACTCGTCGACCTGCGGACTGGCGAACTTGTGTGGCTGAATGCCGACATGCAGATGGGTGGCGACGTGCGCGATGCGGATGGTGCGGACAAGCGTGTCAGGCAGTTGTTGGAGGGCTTTCCGGGCAAGCCGGTCGAGGCGCCTGCACTCGTGCCGACGCCGGCGCACTGACATGCGGGGTTCGATGACGGTGGTGCTGCTCGCGAGCGCGATCGCGACCGGCGCGGTTGCGGCGGAAAAGCATCTGCCATTGCCGACCTACACCCAGGCCTACACGCCTACGACGGTCGACGAACGGGGTATCTGGATGCTCGCTGACGACGAGGAGCGGCACCTTCGCGAGTCGCCATCGATCATCAAGGATCGCGCGCTGAACGAATATGTTCGCGGCGTGCTTTGCCGCACGGTCGGCGCGGACCGCTGCGCCTCAGTCCGCCTCTACATTCAGGAAGTGCCGTTTTTCAACGCGTCGATGAGCCCGAATGGGACAATGACGGTCTGGTCTGGCCTTCTGCTTCGTGTCCGCAACGAGGCAGAACTCGGCTCGGTCCTTGGCCATGAGTTTGGCCATTTCGAGTTGCGGCACACGCTCCGAAGTTTTCGCAACAGACGCAGCGGGTCTGACCTGATGGCGTGGGCATCAATACTGATCCAGAACAGTGGCGATATCCGCTATAACGTCTGGGGCCAGATCTACGCGTTCGATCGCGCGCAGGAGCGCGACGCCGACATGATCGGCTTTCAGTATCTCACGCGCTCGCGATACCCGTCCTCGGCCGCCGCCGACGTGTGGGATCACATGATGGGCGAGGCCGACGCGACATCGATCGGGCGCAAGGGCAGGGCGCAACACAAATACGTCGCGGGTTTCTTTGCCACGCACCCGACCGATCTCGCGCGTGCCACCTATCTTCGCGCCGCGTCGATCAACGCGGCCGATGTGAAGCCCGTGGTCGCCGATGCGCATCGCGCGGCCCTGGCGGCGTGGCTGCCGATCTTCCTGAACGACCAGATCAAGCTCAACGATTTCGGCGGCAGCGAATACGTCCTGGCGAACCTCGCGGAGAGCGGCGGCTGGACCACACCGCTGCTGATCGCGCGCGGCGATCTCTACCGCGAACGCGGCAACCCGCGTGATCTCGTCAGTGCGGCGCAATTCTACCAGGAGGCGATCGGCAAAGGCGACGCCCCACCCGAAGCCTATCGCGGCCTCGGCCTTTCACGCCTGCGCAGCCAGCAGGGCGCGGAAGGCCAGGCCGCGCTTGCGACCTATCTCCGCCTAAAGCCCGCTGCCACCGACGCCGCGCTCATCGCCACCCTGGTTTCGCAATAAGGATGACCATGTCCAAGCCTTTGCCGATCCTCGCAGTCGCCGCCATGCTCGCCATCGCGGCGCCGGTTGCAGCGGGTAACAAGCTGATCCCCGCGGGCCAGCGCGTCGCGGTCGCCAAGTCGGCGATGACTGTCATGCCCGGCGTCGAGTGGAACAAGCTTGGCGCTCGCCCCGGCCGTAATTCGGAAAGCTGGACGCAGGATGGGGATGACCTCGACGAGCTGACCTTCTACGGCGGCATCGAGTCCGGGAAGCCGCTTTTCCGCGAAGCCGACAAGAAGAACCAGCCGCTCCCCAAGGTGTCGGCGACGATGCTGATCACCGACATCCCGGTGCTGCTGGAAAACAGTTACCGCATCTTTCTAAGCGCCGCGTCGGTGAAGATCGACGGGATCGAGCCGATCGCATTCGCCGGCACGAAGGGCGTCCGCTTCACCTATCATTTCTCGAAACAGAACGAGACATTACAGCGGCGTGGCGAGGCGCGCGGCGCGATGGTTGGCGGCAAGCTGTATATGGTGACGTACGAGGCGCCGAGCCTGTACTATTACGACCGCAGCGTGGGCGCGGCTCGGGTGGTGGCGGATAGCGTCAAGATGTGACGCACAACCCGTCCCTGCCCACCCCGTCATCCTGACGAAAGTCAGGATCCAGAGCCAAAGGGGACGCCGCTCGTTACCCTGGATTCTGACTTTCGTCAGGATGACGGGTGGGCGTGGGGGACACGCTGGAAACCCCAAAACGCGACACGGGAGTAAATCCCGTGTCGTCGGCCGGGCCGCTGGCCCGCCGGCCGGTCGAGTCCGTCTCGCGATTAGCTACCGGCTAATCGCGTGCGGTCGCAAACGCGACGCTTGGCGTCTTACTTGCTTCTCTCGACCTGCTCGAACTCGAGCTCGACCGGGGTGGCGCGGCCGAAGATTGACACCGACACTTTGACGCGGCTGCGGTCGAAGTCGAGTTCTTCGACCAAGCCGTTGAAGGTCGCAAACGGACCGTCGAGAACCTTGACCTGATCGCCGATCTCGTAATCGACCTTGATCTTCTGCTTGGGCGCCGCGGCGGCCTCTTCCTTGCTGTTCAGCATCCGCGTGGCTTCCGCCTCGCTGATCGCCTGGGGCTTGCCCATGCTGCCGAGGAAGCCGGTGACCTTCGGCGTGTTCTTGACGAGGTGATACACGTCGTCGGTCATGTTCAGCTTGGCGAGGACGTAGCCTGGCATAAACTTGCGCTCGACCGAAATCTTCTTGCCGCGACGGGCTTCCGTCGTGGTTTCGGTGGGGACTTCGATCTGCTCGACGAGCTGCTCGAGACCCATGCGGGTCGCCTCGGCCATGATCGAGTCGCGGACTTTGCCCTCGAAGCCCGAATAGGCGTGAATGATGTACCAGCGCGCCATGACGGAACCTTGCTTACTGAGCGAATTTGAGGAGGGCGGAGACGATCGCTTGCAGGATCGAGTCGACGCCCAGGAAGAACAGCGCGAGGATCGTCGTCATGATCACCACCATCACGCCGGTCATGACCGTTTCGCGACGCGTCGGCCACGTGACCTTGGCGGTCTCGTTGCGGACCTGCTGGATGAATTCGAGAGGGGACGTTTTCGCCACGATGTTCTTCGAACTCGCTGATTGAGAAACTGAGATGCGAGACATAGACCATCTGGCCGCGCCCTGTGAAGGGTGGCGGTCAAGGCCCGTCCTCGCTGTCGGAAGCGCGGCAGATAGCTGCCGTCACAGGTGAAAGCAAGTGCGCGGGGGCAGCCCGGCCGGAGAGCCTCTGCGATAGGTCGTGGCGCGCACGTCTGCTGGTCGGGACGGGCATCTAAAGGAAGTGGCGGGGGAGAGCGCTTGGGTCGCTCTATATCCCCCGCACGATCGTCTCGCCGGTGCCGGTTTCACCGGCGGCTCCGCTCCCACGGTTTCTATTTATCGTTCGGCTTGACGAAGGCACGCGGAGCGTACGCCGATCGCAGACGAAAAAAAAGGCCGGTACGAGACCGGCCATGAAAGTTTTTAGGAGAGGATGCCTGAAAGGCCTGATCGTTGTGCATCGCAGCAGAGCAATCCGCAATTGCGAAAATTGCATTATGAAATGCATTTTCTGCAATCGCGATGGGCGCGCGACGGTGATCGCCAAAACGGTGCGTATCTAACAGGATCTGATTGGGGTGGCAGGGGTGCACGGATTCGAACCGTGGGCCTTCGGTTTTGGAGACCGACGCTCTAACCAACTGAGCTACACCCCTACACGGACGCGCCCCATACCCAGCGCATTCGAGAAGGGCAAGTGGCCTGGCGTCCCTTTTCGCCGCGGATCAGTGCGCCATCGCGAGAATAACGCGTTGCGCTCACTATGAATGCCTCGCTAACCATATCTCCATTTGGTCGGTCTGGGTTCGCGGACGGTGCAAGGATGTAGAGTGGTATGAAGGCGAAATTGATGCTGACGGCGCTGCCGGTCGTCCTGATGCTGGCAGGCGCGGTGCCGCAGGCGCCAGACTTTGGTCCGCAGCTCGAACGCTTTACCTATCCCTGGCCGGTTCAGACGATGGAAGTCGATATCGTCGGCAACCCCGCGCAAATGGCGTTCATGGATATCGCGCCGCAACGCCCCAATGGTCGCACGGTCGTCCTTCTCCACGGCAAGAATTTCTGTGGCGCCACCTGGGGCAGTGCCGCCAGGGTGTTGGCCGACGCCGGCTACCGCGTGATCGTGCCCGACCAGATCGGCTTCTGTAAATCGTCCAAGCCGCGGGCCGCGCAGTATAGCTTCGAGATGCTAGCAACGTTCACTAGGCGGCTACTCGAATCACGCGGCATCCCGCGGGCGACGATCGTCGGGCATTCGATGGGTGGCATGCTCGCGATGCGCTATGCCATCATGTACCCGGACTCGGTTGAGAAACTGGTGCTGGTCAATCCGCTCGGGCTGAAGGATCGCTCCGAAGAGGGCTTGCCCTATGTCGACGTCGATACCTTGTGGGCGGGCGAGAAGAAGACGAGCTACGCATCGATCAAGGCTTACCAGCTCGAGAACTATTACCACGGCACGTGGAAGCCGTCCTACGACCGATGGGTGTGGATGCAGGCGGGCATGTATCAGGGGGCAGGGCGCGACACGGTCGCGCTCGCGCAGGCCAAGACGAGCGAGATGATCAAGACCCAGCCGGTCGCGCACGAATTGTATAGGATCAAGCCTCCGACGACGCTGATCGTCGGCACACTCGATAAGACCGCGTTCGGTCGCGCGCAGACGCCGGTCAACCTGCGCAAATTCTTGGAGGCGATCTCTGTCGTCGCGCCGCGCGCTGTTAAACAGATGCCGAATGCGACTCTCGTGATGCTCGATGGGTTGGGGCACTCTCCGCAGGTAGAGGATCCCGCGCGGTTCGAAAAGACGTTGCTGGCAGTGCTGAGAAGCGGGCGCCGCTGACCCGGTACCGACCGGTTTCTGACGGCGGCCGAGGCACGCCACCGTGCGCCATTTGAGCCGCGTCAGCCGGTTGACCAGAGCCGACTCCCCGCCTATAGCCGCGCCCTGTTCTTCGGGAGTCTTTCCCGCCGGGCATGCTTGAACATTGCTGGATGCATTCCAGGACCTGAGGAGCGCATGCGCGTTCCTATGGTCCTTTTTGTATTCTCAGGCGCCTCATGGCTCCAGCAAAGTAACCACTTGAAAGGTGAAGGCTTCAATGCCGACGATTAACCAGCTGGTCCGCAAAGGCCGCGATCCGCAGAAGGCCAAGTCCAAAGTCCCTGCGATGGAAGCCAACCCGCAGAAGCGCGGCGTTTGCACCCGCGTCTACACGACGACCCCGAAGAAGCCGAACTCGGCTCTGCGCAAGGTGGCCAAGGTTCGCCTGACCAACCAGCGCGAAGTCATCAGCTACATCCCGGGCGAGGGCCACAATCTTCAGGAGCATTCGGTTGTCCTGATCCGTGGCGGTCGTGTCCGCGATCTTCCCGGTGTTCGCTATCACGTCCTGCGTGGCGTGCTCGATACACAGGGTGTGAAGGACCGGCGTCAGTCGCGTTCCAAGTACGGCGCCAAGCGTCCGAAGTAAGCCGGGCAGTTATCTGACCCATCAAGGCTGAAGTTTAGAAGGAATATAAAATGGCACGTCGTCGTCGTCCCGAAAAGCGGGTCATTCTGCCTGATCCCAAGTTCGGGGATGAGGTTCTGTCGAAGTTCATGAACAGCGTCATGCTGGACGGCAAGAAGTCCGTCGCAGAGCTGATCGTGTACGGTGCATTCGAAACCGTCGAGCAGCGCGCCAAGCGCGATCCGATCGGCGTTTTCCACGATGCGCTGAACAACGTGAAGCCGGGCATCGAAGTCCGTTCGCGTCGCGTCGGTGGTGCAACCTACCAGGTTCCCGTCGAAGTGCGTCCCGAGCGTGCACAGGCGCTGGCGATCCGCTGGCTGATCGGCGCGGCGCGTTCGCGCAGCGAGAACACGATGGCCGCACGGCTGTCGGGTGAGCTGATGGACGCCGCCAACAACCGTGGCAACGCGGTAAAGAAGCGTGAAGATACGCACCGGATGGCGGAAGCCAACCGTGCCTTCTCGCACTACCGCTGGTAAAAGCGGGCTTCGCAGACTAGCATTGGTAACCGCGTTCCGGGCGGTCTTTCGCCCGTAACGCAAACACCTATATATTGGGGAGCCGGCACGTTCGGCTCCCCATATCCTTAAGGAAGCACGATCATGGCCCGCAGCCATCCGCTCGACCGTTACCGCAACATCGGCATCATGGCGCACATCGACGCCGGCAAGACGACGACGACCGAGCGCATCCTCTATTACACCGGCAAGTCCTATAAGATCGGCGAAGTGCATGAAGGCACCGCGACGATGGATTGGATGGAACAGGAGCAGGAGCGCGGGATCACGATCACCTCGGCTGCAACCACCTGCAAGTGGCGCGCCGAGGAAGGTAAGGGCGAAGAGCACCTTATCAACATCATCGACACCCCGGGCCACGTCGATTTCACGATCGAAGTCGAGCGTTCGCTTCGCGTGCTCGATGGCGCTGTCGCATGCTTCGACGGCGTTGCCGGCGTTGAGCCGCAGTCCGAAACCGTGTGGCGTCAGGCCGACAAGTACGGCGTGCCGCGCATGTGCTTCATCAACAAGCTCGACCGTACCGGCGCCGACTTCTATTTCTGCGTCAACTCGATCATCGATCGTCTCGGCGCACGTCCCGCTGTGCTGTATCTGCCGATCGGCATCGAGGGTGGCTTCAAGGGCCTCGTCGATCTGGTCGAGAACCGCGCGATCATCTGGCTCGAAGAGAGCCTGGGCGCGAAGTTCGAATATGCCGAGATCCCCGAGGACATGGCTGACAAGGCCGCCAAGTATCGCAGCGAGCTGATCGAGATGGCCGTCGAGCAGGACGATGCTCTGATGGAAGCGTATCTCGAGGGCAACGAGCCAAGCGTCGCCGACCTCAAGAAGCTGATCCGCAAGGGTACGCTCAGCATGGCCTTCGTGCCGGTGGTCTGCGGTTCGGCGTTCAAGAACAAGGGCGTTCAGCCCCTGCTCGACGCCGTCGTCGACTATCTGCCCTCGCCGCTCGACGTTCCCGCCATTCAGGGTCTGAAGCTCGACGGCGTGACGCCGGACGAGCGTCCTTCGTCGGACGACGTGCCGTTCTCGGCGCTGGCGTTCAAGATCATGAACGATCCGTTCGTCGGTACGCTGACCTTCGCGCGCATTTACTCGGGCAAGCTGGAGACCGCATCGCAGGTCACCAACTCGGTCAAGGACAAGAAGGAAAAGGTCGGCCGCATGCTGCTCATGCATGCGAACAGCCGAGAGGACATCCAGGAGGCCTTCGCTGGCGACATCGTCGCTCTCGCAGGCCTCAAGGATACCACGACTGGCGATACGCTCTGCGCGATGAGCGCACCGATCATCCTTGAGCGGATGGAATTCCCCGAGCCGGTGATCGAGCTGTCGGTGGAGCCGAAGACCAAGGCCGATCAGGAAAAGATGGGCGTCGCGCTCAATCGTCTCGCGCGCGAGGATCCTTCGTTCCGCGTGTCGTCGGACCCCGAGTCGGGCCAGACCATCATCAAGGGCATGGGCGAGCTCCATCTCGAGATTCTCGTCGATCGGATGAAGCGCGAGTTCAAGGTCGAGGCGAATGTCGGCGCTCCTCAGGTCGCGTATCGCGAGTATCTGAAGAAGCCGGTCGACGTCGACTACACGCACAAGAAGCAGTCGGGCGGCACCGGCCAGTTCGGTCGCGTGAAGGTCAAGGTCACGCCGGGCGAGCGCGGTTCGGGCATCACGTTCAAGGACGAAATCAAGGGCGGCAATATTCCGAAGGAATATCTGCCGGCGATCGAGAAGGGTTTCCGCGAGACCGCTGCGACCGGTTCGCTGGTCGGCTTCCCGATCATCGATTTCGAGATCGTGCTGTATGACGGCGCCTATCATGACGTCGATTCGTCGGCGCTGGCGTTCGAAATCTGTGCCCGTGGCGCGATGCGCGAAGTGGCGCAGAAGTCGGGCATCACGCTGCTCGAGCCGGTCATGAAGGTCGAAGTCGTTACCCCGGAGGATTATCTGGGTGACGTCATCGGCGACATGAACAGCCGTCGTGGCCAGATCCAGGGCACAGACAGCCGCGGCAACGCGCAGACGGTCGAGGCGATGGTCCCATTGGCCAACATGTTTGGCTATGTGAACTCGCTGCGTTCGTTCACGCAGGGCCGCGCGCAATACTCGATGCAGTTCTCGCATTATGACGAAGTGCCGCAGAACGTCGCCGACGAAGTGAAGGCGAAACTGGCCTAAGCCTAAGGCGTTCCCGAGCCAGGTTCGCCTGGTGCGGGGACGCCCATACGCTGGTCGGCTTCGGTCAGCGGGCGAGGTTGGACGACGCGGAATTTACGTCCGTGTCGGCCTCTCGTAAGGGCAGGGGCTGGCGTAACCGAAATTGAGCCGCTAAAGGGCCGCGTTCGCGTGGCCCCCGGTGGCACCGGAATTCGAATCAGAAGGTAGGAAATCATGGCCAAGGCAAAATTTGAGCGGAACAAGCCGCATCTCAACATCGGTACCATCGGTCACGTCGATCATGGCAAGACGTCGCTGACCGCAGCGATCACGAAGGTCCTCGCCGAGACCGGTGGCGCCACGTTCACGAGCTACGCCAACATCGACAAGGCTCCCGAGGAGCGCGAGCGCGGCATCACGATCTCGACCGCACACGTCGAGTATGAGACGACCGCACGTCACTACGCGCACGTCGATTGCCCGGGTCACGCCGATTATGTGAAGAACATGATCACCGGCGCAGCCCAGATGGACGGCGCGATCCTCGTCGTTTCGGCGACCGACGGTCCTATGCCGCAGACTCGCGAGCACATCCTGCTCGCACGCCAGGTCGGCGTGCCGACGATGGTCGTGTTCATGAACAAGGTCGATCTCGTCGACGACGAGGAAATCCTTGAGCTCGTCGAGATGGAAATCCGTGAGCTGCTTTCGAAGTATGACTTCGATGGTGACAATATCCCGGTTATCCGTGGTTCGGCTGTTGCAGCCCTGAACGACGTCACGCCCGAGATCGGCCATGACGCCGTCCTCAAGTTGATGGAAGCGGTCGACACGTTCCTGCCGCAGCCAGAGCGTCCGCTCGACAAGCCGTTCATGATGCCGATCGAGGACGTGTTCTCGATCTCGGGTCGCGGTACGGTCGTCACCGGCCGCGTCGAGACCGGCATCGTCAAGGTCGGCGAGGAAGTCGAGATCGTCGGCATCCACCCAGCCGTTCGCAAGACCACGGTCACGGGCGTCGAGATGTTCCGCAAGCTGCTCGATTCGGGCCAGGCTGGCGACAACATCGGCGCGCTGATCCGCGGCGTTGGTCGTGAGGAAGTCGAGCGCGGCCAGGTTCTCTGCAAGCCCGGCTCGATCAAGCCGCACACCGACTTCACGTCGGAAGTGTACGTCCTGTCGAAGGACGAGGGTGGCCGTCACACGCCATTCTTCGCGAACTACCGTCCGCAGTTCTACTTCCGCACGACCGACGTCACCGGCACGGTCGAGCTGCCTGAGGGCACCGAGATGGTGATGCCAGGCGACAACGTCGCACTGGGCATCAAGCTCATCGCACCGATCGCGATGGACCTTGGCCAGCGCTTTACGATTCGCGAAGGCGGCCGTACGGTCGGTTCGGGGATTGTCAGCGGCATCTCGAAGTAATATAGCGCGCTCCTCCGGCCGATTCCTCTGACCCGCAAGGGGACGGAGAGTCGGCCGGTTCGCGTTTTATGAGAGCCCGGTTCGCCGGTCTCTTGCCAGTTTAGGAGGGGTCGGCCCGGGTCGATCCTTCGTCAATTAACCAGAGCCGCCACCAGGCGGCCCGCTCTTTCGCATCGGTAGGGACTATGGACAGCAACATCCGCATTCGTCTGAAGGCGTTCGATCACCGCGTGCTCGATCAGGCCACCGGCGACATCGCCGACACGGCACGCCGCACCGGCGCGCTCATCCGCGGTCCGATTCCCCTCCCGACGCGCATCGAAAAGTTCACCGTGAACCGCGGCCCGCACATCGACAAGAAGTCGCGCGAGCAGTTCGAGGTGCGCACGTACAAGCGTATGCTGGATATCGTTCAGCCGACGCCGCAGACGGTCGATGCGCTGATGAAGCTCGACCTCGCAGCAGGGGTGGACGTAGAGATCAAGCTGGCCTAAGGGCTGGCGCGGCGCGGTCGACCAGTCATGGTCCCGCGCCGCTCTACATTGGGATACCGCCGCTGGTGAAAGCCAGCGGGGCAGCGTCCCCCGTCACGCTCCCGCACTAGTGGGGGCACCAGCCCGGGACGGGGGCACGTTTCGTATTTACCGGGTTGAACCGACTCCATTCAGGGCTTTGGCCGGGGATGGCGTCAGGTGGACGCATGACGGAGCTCGCTCCCAAATGGTCCGCAAGCCCCCGAGGAATAGTCCGACGGGGCCTCTGTCTAGGAAGGGACAAGATCATGCGTACTGGCGTGATCGCGAAGAAAATGGGGATGACCCGCCTGTTCCAGGAAGATGGTCGGCACGTGCCGGTCACCGTTCTGGCACTCGAAGGCAATCAGGTCGTTTCCGTTCGCGAAATGGATCGTGACGGCTACACTGCCGTCCAGCTTGGTGCAGGTGTCGCCAAGTCGAAGAATGTCGCAAAGCCGCAGCGCGGCCATTTCGGCAAGGCCGAAGTGGAGCCCAAGGCTGTCGTCCATGAGTTCCGTGTGAACGCTGACGGGCTGCTCGACGTTGGTGCCGAGATTTCGGCAGACCATTATGTTGCAGGCCAGATCGTCGATATCCAGGGCAAGACCCAGGGTAAGGGCTTCCAGGGCGGCATGAAGCGTTGGGGCTTCGGCGGTCTGCGGGCAACCCACGGCGTTTCGGTCTCGCACCGTTCGCTCGGTTCGACCGGTCAGCGCCAGGATCCGGGCAAGGTCTTCAAGAACAAGAAGATGGCCGGCCACATGGGCGACAAGTATCGCACCCAGCAGAACCTCGAGATCGTATCGACGGACGTCGAGCGTGGTCTCCTGTTCGTCAAGGGTTCGGTGCCTGGTTCCAAGGGCGGCTGGCTCTTCATCAAGGACTCGGTGAAGGTCGCGCGTCACGCCGACGCACCGTTCCCCGCCGGTCTCAAGACCGCAAACAGCAACACCGCAGCAGACACGCCGGCCGAAACGACCGACGCACCTGCAGCCGACGGCCAGGAGGGCTGAGCGTGAAGATTAAGGTTTCATCTTTCGCCGGCACTGACGCAGCGGACATCGAGCTCAACGACGAGGTCTTTGGCCTCGATCCGCGCGCCGACATCCTGCACCGTGTCGTCACCTGGCAGCTCGAGAAGCGTCGTGAGACGGCTCGTGGCACCCGTGAGCGCGCAGACGTTGCTCGCACCGGCAAGAAGTTCGGTCGCCAGAAGGGCGGCGGTACGGCTCGTCACGGCGATCGTCGCGCTCCGATCTTCGTTGGTGGTGGTAAGGCTCACGGCGCTCGCGTCCGTGACTTCAACCCCTCGCTCAACAAGAAGGTTCGCGCACTCGGCCTGCGGATGGCTCTCAGCAGCCACGCCAAGGCGGGTTCGCTGGTCATCATGGACAGCCTCGCTGTCGAGGGTGGCAAGACCAAGACGCTGCTCGGCGATCTCGCAAAGCTCGGCTTCGGCAAGCGTGCGCTCGTCATCGACGGCGACATGGTCGACACCAGCTTCGCATTCGCTGCGGGCAACCTGTACGAAGTGAACGTGATGCCGGCAGCCGGCGCCAACGTTTACGACATCCTGAAGCATGACACGCTGGTGCTGACGCGCGCCGCTGTCGAAAAGCTGGAGGCGCGCTTCCATGGCTAAGAAGCAGAAAGCTGGCATCGATAACCGTCACTACGACGTTATCCTCGCACCGCACATCACCGAGAAGACGACGACTTTGTCGGAGCACAACGCGGTGGTGTTCAAGGTGTCCAACGACGCCACGAAGCCCGAGATCAAGGCGGCCGTTGAGGCGCTGTTCGACGTGAACGTCGTCGGCGTGAACACGCTCGTCCAGAAGGGCAAGACCAAGAAGTGGAAGGGCACGAACTATTCGCGCTCCGACATGAAAAAGGCAATCGTGACGTTGAAGGACGGTCAGTCCATCGACGTGACGACGGGGATCTGAGGCCATGGCACTCAAGCATTATAATCCGACATCGCCGGCACGCCGCGGTCTCATCCTGGTCGACAAGTCGTCGCTCTGGAAGGGCAAGCCCGTCAAGGCGCTGACCGAAGGCAAGCACAAGACCGGCGGTCGTAACAACAAGGGCCATGTGACCTCGCGCGGTATCGCCGGCGGTCACAAGCAGAAGTACCGCTACATCGACTTCAAGCGTCGCAAGTGGGACGTCGAAGGCACCGTCGAGCGGATCGAGTATGATCCCAACCGCACCGCGTTCATTGCCCTGGTCAAGTACCCGGACGAAGAGCTGGCCTATATCCTGGCGCCACAGCGCCTGGCGATCGGCGACAAGGTGATCGCGGCCAAGAAGACCGACGTGAAGCCAGGCAATGCCATGGAACTCGGTCAGATGCCGGTCGGCACCATCGTCCACAACGTGGAGATGAAGCCGATGAAGGGTGGCCAGATCGCCCGCTCGGCCGGCACGTATGTGCAGGTCGTCGGTCGCGACAAGGGCATGGTGATGGTTCGCCTCAACTCGGGCGAGCAGCGCTACATCCGCAGCGATTGCATGGCGACGGTTGGCGCGGTTTCGAACCCCGACAACCAGAACCAGAACCTGGGCAAGGCAGGGCGTTCGCGCTGGCTTGGTATTCGTCCGCTGACCCGCGGCGTGGCCAAGAACCCGGTCGACCATCCGCACGGCGGTGGTGAAGGCCGTACCTCGGGTGGCCGTCATCCGGTTACGCCTTGGGGCAAGCCGACGAAGGGTGCGCGCACGCGTCATAACAAGTCGACCGACAAGATGATCATCCGGTCGCGTCATTCGACGAAGAGGAAGGGCTAACATGGCTCGTTCAGTCTGGAAGGGCCCTTTCGTGGACCTTCATCTGCTCAAGAAGGCAGAAACCGCCCAGGACACCAACGCGCGTTCGCCGATCAAGACCTGGTCGCGCCGCTCGACGATCCTGCCGACGTTCGTGGGTCTTACCTTCAACGTCTATAACGGCCGCAAGTTCGTGCCCGTCTCGGTCAACGAAGACATGGTCGGCATGAAGCTCGGTGAGTTCGCGCCCACGCGCTACTTCCCCGGCCACTCCGCCGACAAGAAGGGCAAGCGCTGATGTCTAAGCAAGTCAGCCCGCGCAAGGTCGCGGACAACGAGGCGCTTTCGGTCGGTACGCAGATCCGCGGTTCCGCGCAGAAGCTCGGCCTCGTGGCTGCGCTGATCCGTGGCAAGAAGGTCGGCGATGCGATGAACATCCTCGCCTTCTCGACCAAGGGTATGGCGATCGAAGCGCGCAAGGTGCTGGCCTCGGCCATCGCCAACGCCGAGAACAACCATAACCTCGACGTCGACGCACTCGTCGTCGCCGAGGCTTCGGTTGGCAAGTCGATCACGATGAAGCGTTTCGCTACCCGCGGCCGCGGCAAGTCGACCCGCATCCTCAAGCCATTCAGCCGTCTGCGCATCGTCGTGCGCGAGCAGGAAGAAGCATAATGGGTCAGAAGAGCAACCCCATCGGTCTGCGTCTGCAGATCAACCGTACCTGGGATAGCCGCTGGTACGCCGAAGGCGCCGACTATGGTCGGCTCCTGCTCGAGGATCTCAAGATCCGCGCATTCATCATGAAGACGCTGCCGCAGGCCGCGATCTCCAAGGTGGTGATCGAGCGTCCGGCCAAGCTGGCCCGTATCTCCATCTTCGCTGCACGCCCCGGCGTGATCATCGGCAAGAAGGGTGCGGACATCGAGAAGCTGCGTTCGACGATCGGCAAGATGACGTCGTCGACCGTGTCGCTGAACATCGTCGAGATCCGCAAGCCAGAAGTCGATGCGCGTCTCGTCGCGCAGGGCATCGCCGATCAGCTCGAGCGTCGTATCGCTTTCCGTCGCGCCATGAAGCGTGCGGTTCAGTCGGCGATGCGTCTCGGTGCCGAGGGCATCCGCGTGAACTGTGGTGGCCGTCTTGGCGGCGCCGAGATCGCACGGTCGGAGAGCTATCGTGAGGGTCGGGTTCCGTTGCACACGCTGCGCGCGAACATCGATTATGCCGAGGCTACGGCGCGCACGTCCTACGGCGTGTGCGGCGTGAAGGTCTGGGTCTTCAAGGGCGAGATTCTCGGCAACGATCCGACGTCGTACGACCGCATCATGATGGAGGCTCAAACCTCCGGCGTGCGGCCGCAGCGCGACGATCGTCGCTAAGGGGCAGGAACAGACATGCTGCAACCAAAAAAGACCAAGTTCCGGAAGGCCTTCAAGGGCAAGATTTCGGGCGACGCCAAGAGTGGCTTCTCGCTCAATTTCGGCTCCTACGGCCTCAAGGCGATGGAACCCGACCGGATCACCGCACGCCAGATCGAGGCGGCCCGCCGCGCGATCACGCGTCACATGAAGCGCCAGGGGCGTTTGTGGATCCGCATTTTCCCAGACCTTCCGGTCTCGGGAAAGCCAGCCGAAGTCCGCATGGGTAAGGGCAAGGGCGCGCCGGAATATTGGGCCGCTCGCGTCAAGCCGGGTCGGATCCTGTTCGAGCTCGACGGCGTGGACGGCAAGATTGCCGCCGAGGCATTCGAGCGGGCGGCCATGAAGCTGCCGATCAAGGTCAAGGTCGTCGCCCGCCTGGGCGACACCTCACATCTGGGAGGCGAGTAAGATCATGGCTCGTATCGATGACATGAAGTCCAAGAGCGCCGACCAGCTGTCGGAGTCGCTCGGCGAACTGAAGCGCGAGCAGTTCAACCTGCGCTTCCAGGCCGCCACGAACCAGCTCGAAAAGCCGAGCCGCGTTCGTGAGGTCCGCCGCGACATCGCTCGCATCAAGACCCTGCAGGCTCAGCGCACCAGCGCTGACGCCGCGAAGTAAGGAACGTATCATGCCGAAGCGCGTGCTGACCGGTCTGGTCGTGTCCGACAAGGGCAACAAGACGGTGGTCGTGAACGTCGAGCGTAAGGTGAAGCACCCGCTCTACGGGAAGATCATCCGTCGCTCGAAGAAGTATCATGCTCATGACGAGGGCAATGAGTTCAAGCAGGGCGAGACGGTTCGGATCGAAGAGACCGCACCGATTTCGAAGTTGAAGACCTGGAAGGTGATCGAGCGGGTCAACACCCACGCGACGCCGGAGCGGGCTTCGGCTGAGGGCTGAACGAACATGAGGGCAGGGGGGTAACCTCCTGCGCTCTTGTTTTCGTACGATGGAACGGCTAAGCGGCCGCTCCTCCCCGCTGCGGTTCGTCCGCGGCGGGGTGATTTTTTAGGCGGGGTTCGGTCGGTATCGACCCCAAAGAGAGAAGGGATACGGATCCATGATCCAGATGCAGTCCAATCTCGACGTCGCTGACAACAGCGGCGCGAAGCGGGTGCAGTGCATCAAGGTGCTTGGGGGTTCCAAGCGTCGTGTTGCAGGCGTTGGCGACATCATCGTCGTCAGCATCAAGGAAGCGCAACCACGTGGCCGTGTGAAGAAGGGCGACGTTCACCGCGCGGTGATCGTGCGTACCGCCAAGGATATCCGCCGTGCAGACGGTACGGTCATCCGCTTCGACGGCAATGCCGCGGTGCTGGTCAACAAGAACGAGGAGCCGATCGGCACCCGTATCTTCGGCCCAGTCGTTCGCGAGCTGCGCGGCAAGAAGCACATGAAGATCATCAGCCTCGCGCCGGAGGTGCTGTAATGGCTACCCAGCGTATCAAGAAGGGTGACAAGGTCATCATCCTGTCCGGCAAGGACAAGGGCAAGACCGGTGAAGTCACCATCTCCATGCCGAAGACCGACAAGGTCGTCGTCTCGGGCGTTAACATCGCCGTGCGCCACACCAAGCCGACTCAGGGTGACCCGCAGGGTGGCCTGATCCGCAAGGAAGCGCCGATGCACGTCTCGAAGGTTGCGCACGTGACCGCCGACGGCAAGCCGACCCGCGTCCGTTTCGAGACGCAGGATGGCAAGAAGGTCCGCGTGGCCGTCAAGACCGGGGATAAGATCAATGGTTGATCAGAACACTGGCGCTGATAACGCTGGCACCGAGGCCGTCTACGTCGCGCGCATGCGCAAGCTGTACGACGAGACGATCATCAAGGCGATGACCGAGAAGTTCGGCTACAAGAACGTCATGGAGATCCCCCGGATCGACAAGATCGTGCTGAACATGGGTGTCGGCGAAGCGACGCAGGACAAGAAGAAGGTCGACCAGGCTGCTTCCGAAATGGAGCTGATCGCCGGCCAGAAGCCCGTCGTGACGAAGGCCAAGAAGTCGATCGCGCAGTTCAAGCTGCGTGAGGGCATGCCGATCGGCGTGAAGGTCACCCTTCGCCGCGAGCGCATGTACGAGTTTCTCGACCGTTTCATCACGATCGCTCTTCCCCGCGTCCGCGATTTTCGTGGTCTCAACCCGAAGAGCTTTGATGGCCGTGGCAACTATGCCTGCGGTATCAAGGAGCAGATCGTGTTCCCAGAAATCAGCTATGACCGGGTCGACAAGGTCCGCGGCATGGATGTGATCGTGACGACGACGGCCAAGACCGACGACGAGGCTCGCGAGCTTCTCCGTCTGTTCGGCTTCCCGTTCCCGATCGAAGACGACGCTGCCGACGAGAAGAAGGCAGCTTAACTACCAACCGCCGCCCCTGACTTCGTGTCACGGGCGGCGCTTCAGGAAAGAAAGAACTTAAGTCGATGGCGAAACTGAGTTCAGTCAACAAGAACGAGCGCCGCAAGGCGATGGTCAAGCAGTATGCCCCGAAGTACGCGGCACTGAAGGCAATCGCAGCGGACAAGACGCTCGACGACGGTGAGCGTCTGATCGCTCGCCTCAAAATGGCGCAATTGCCGCGCAACGCGAACCCGACCCGCATCCGTAACCGGTGCGAGCTGACCGGTCGCCCGCGCGCCTATTACCGCAAGTTCCGGCTCTGCCGTATTCAGCTGCGCGATCTGGCCAACAAGGGCCTGATCCCCGGCGTCACGAAGTCGAGCTGGTAAGGACTAATCATGGCAGTGACCGATCCCCTGGGTGATTTGCTCACCCGTATCCGTAATGGCCAGCGCGCGAAGAAGGACTCTGTCCTGACGCCGGCGTCGAAGCTGCGCGTCCGCGTGCTCGACGTTCTGCAGCGCGAAGGTTATATCCGTGGCTATAGCGAAGAGCAGATGGGCCCCGCGGCCGGCCTGCGCATCGAGCTGAAGTATTTCGAGGGCCAGCCTGCGATCAAGCATGTCGCGCGCGTCTCGAAGCCCGGCCGTCGCGTCTATTCCGGCTCGCAGGAACTCCCGCGCGTCCGTAACGGCCTCGGCATCACCATCGTCTCGACGCCCCGCGGCGTGCTTTCGGATTCCGAAGCGCGTGAGCAGAACGTCGGCGGCGAAGTCCTCGCGGAGGTGTTCTGATGAGCCGCATTGGTAAGAAGCCAATCACGGTACCCGCCGGCATCACGCCGACGATCGCCAACAAGCAGCTGACCGTGAAGGGCCCCAAGGGTACTCTCATGATGCCGCTGCGCGACGAGATCAGCTACACGCTCGAAGACGGCGGCATTTCGGTGCAGCCGGCCAACGACACCAAGCGCGCTCGCGCGTTCTGGGGCATGCAGCGGACCATGGTCCAGAACCTGGTCACCGGCGTGTCGGAGGGCTTCACCAAGAAGCTGCTGATCAACGGCGTTGGCTATCGCGCCACGGCGCAGGGTCGCAACCTCAAGTTGCAGCTCGGCTATAGCCACGACGTCAACGTCGCCGTTCCGGAGGGGATCGAAGTCAAGACCCCCGACAACACGACGATCGAGATTTCGGGCACGGACAAGCAGATGGTTGGCCAGCTGGCCGCGGAAATTCGTCAGTGGCGCAAGCCCGAGCCTTACAAGGGCAAGGGTATTAAGTACGACGGCGAGTTCATCTTCCGCAAGGAAGGGAAGAAGAAGTAATGACCAAGGGACTTTCTCTTTTCGCCAAGCGGCGTCGCCGCAACCGTACCGCGCTCCGTGCGCGTGCTGGCAGCCGTCCGCGGTTGTCGGTGCATCGCTCGGGCAAGCACATCTACGCCCAGGTGATCGACGATGCCGCGGGCACGACGGTCGCTTCGGCCTCGACGTTGGAGAAGGACGTGCGCGGCACGTCCGGCGCCAACATCGACGCGGCGACTTCGGTCGGCAAGCGCGTCGCCGAGGCTGCCAAGGCAGCGGGCGTGACCCAGGTCGTGTTCGATCGCGGCGGCTTCCTCTACCACGGTCGCGTGAAGGCTCTTGCCGATGCCGCGCGCGAAGCCGGATTGGAGTTCTAAGACATGGCTGACGAAAACAACACGCCAGCGGTCATCCCGGCCGAAATGACGGCACAGGATGCCAACCTTACTCCGGCACCGACCGGTTACCAAGGCAACGCCGGCGGTGGCCGTGGTCGTCCCGGTGGCGGCGGTGGTGGCGGTCGCGGTGGCCCTGGCGGCAACCGTGGCGGTGGTCCCGGTGGCAACCGCGGCGGTCGTGACGGCGGTCGCGGTGGTCGTGACAATCGTGGCGGTCGTCCGGGTTCGGACGATGGCGGCGAAGAGCTGATCGAGAAGCTGGTGCACATCAACCGCGTCTCGAAGACGGTCAAGGGCGGTAAGCGCTTCGGCTTCGCGGCACTCGTCGTCGTTGGCGATGGCAAGGGTCGTGCGGGCTTCGGACATGGCAAGGCACGCGAAGTGCCGGAAGCCATCTCGAAGGCGACCGCTGCTGCCAAGAAGAAGATGGTTCGCGTTCCGTTGAAGGACGGTCGCACGCTGCATCATGACGGCAACGGTCACTTCGGTGCCGGCAAGGTCACGCTGCGGTCGGCTCCTCAGGGTACGGGCATCATCGCCGGTGGCCCGATGCGCGCCGTCTTCGAGTCTCTGGGCGTTGCGGACGTTGTGACCAAGTCGGTTGGCACGTCGAACCCCTACAACATGATCCGCGCCACGTTCGAGGCCCTTGGCGAGCAGACCTCGCCCAAGGCCGTCGCACAGCGTCGCGGCAAGAAGATCGCCGACCTGCTCGGCCATGGTGGTTCAAAGACCGCCGAGGCCGATGCAGCTGCGATCACGGAGTAAGCGATCATGGCTACCATCAAAGTCACGCAGACCGGTTCGCCGATCCGCCGCGAGAAGGACCAGCGCGCAACGCTGGTCGGTCTCGGCCTGAACAAGATGCACAAGACCCGCGAGCTGGAAGACAGCCCAGAGGTCCGCGGCATGATCCGCAAGGTGCAGCACATGGTATCGGTCGAAGGCTGAGCCTTCACGCGACCTAGTGACAAATACGGGGAAGGGGGCTAACGGCCCCCTTTCCTATTTCAGAATCTTTTCAACCACGGTTCTTTGAACCAGCGCGTAACAAGCGAAAGCGAGTGCATTACCATGAAGCTCAACGAACTCCGCGATAACCAGGGTGCCCGTAAGTCCAAGATGCGCGTCGGACGCGGCATCGGCTCGGGCAAGGGCAAGACCGCAGGCCGCGGCCAGAAGGGCCAGACCAGCCGCGAGGGCGTGTCCATCGCCGGCTTCGAAGGCGGCCAGATGCCGCTTCACATGCGTCTGCCTAAGCGTGGCTTCAACAACATCTTCCGCAAGGACTTCGCCGAGGTGAACCTCGGCGCGATCCAGCTCGCGGTAGATGCCGGCAAGATCGAGGCTAACGCCACGCTCGACCACGACGCGCTGAAGGCCGCTGGCCTGGCACGCGGCGGCAAGGACGGCGTCCGCCTCCTCGCCAAGGGCGAGCTGACCACGGTCCTCGCGTTCACCGTCGACGGCGCGTCGAAGGGCGCGATCGAAGCGGTCGAGAAGATCGGCGGCAAGGTCGAGGTGATCCACTTCGTCCCCGCAGCCGAGAAGGCTGCCGCCAAGAAGGGCGTGAAGTACAAGGAGCGTGCGGCGCACAAGGCGTCGTTCAAGGCCTGACTTTAATGGGGAGGGGGTGCCGGGTGCGCCTCCTCCCTTTTTCGGAGTCTGAGCCCCCGCCTTTTTCCGTTCGCCCTGAGCGAAGTCGAAGGGTACCTCACTCGGGGCAATGTCCTTCGACTTCGCTCAGGACGAACGCTATGGTTGGCGAACGAGACCTGCTTGGGCTCGGATAACGCACCTCGCCATTAGACAAGCGCGCTCGGGCGCCTATATGAGCGGCGGGGGCGGTAATAACGCATCCCGCCTTCTTTGTTTCCAGGACGATCACACGCATGGCATCCGCAGCCGACCAGATGGCGCAAAGCATCAGCCTTTCGAAATTCGCGAAGGCGACCGACCTCAAGAAGCGGTTGTGGTTCACGATCGGCGCGCTGATCATTTTCCGCCTGCTCAGCTATGTCCCGCTGCCGGGTGTCGACCCGACCGCGCTCGGCCTGCTCTCGCAGCAGACGCAGGGCGGCGTGCTCGATTTCTTCAACACCTTCTCGGGCGGGTCGCTCAGCCGAATGTCGCTGATCGCGCTCGGCGTGATGCCCTACATCACCGCCTCGATCGTGGTGCAGCTCGCGACTTCGCTGTCGCCGACGCTTGCCGCCATCAAGAAGGACGGCGAGTCGGGTCGCAAGCGCCTCAACCAGTACACGCGCTACGGCACCGTCGGCCTGACCGCGGTGCAGGGCTATTTCATCGCCGTCGGCCTTGAGACGCTCGGCGCCGCACAGGGCATCCAGGCGGTCATCGAGCCCGGGATGATGTTCCGCGTCGCGGCCGTCATCTCGCTGATCGGCGGCACGATGTTCCTGATGTGGCTCGGTGAGCAGATCACCAGCCGCGGCATCGGCAACGGCGTCTCGCTGATCATCATGGCCGGCATCGTCGCGCATCTGCCCGTCACGCTCGTCAACCTGCTCGAGGGCGGCCGTTCGGGTTCGCTCGATCCAATCAAGCTGATCGGCATCGTGGTCGCGGTTGTCGTGCTGATCCTCTTCATCTGCTTCATGGAGCGCGCCCAGCGCCGAATTCTGATCCAGTACCCCAAGCGCCAGACACAGCGCGGCATGCAGGCCGATCGCAGCCATCTGCCGCTGAAGATCAACACCGCGGGTGTCATCCCGCCGATCTTCGCCTCGTCGCTGCTGCTCATGCCGCTGACGATCTCGCAGTTCGCGGGCCAGCGCGTCGCGGGTGAGTCGAAGTGGGGTGATTTCATCATCACGCTCAACCAGTATCTGCAGCACGGCAGCCCTGTGTACATGCTGCTGTACGGCGCCGGCATCATCTTCTTCTCGTTCTTCTACACCGCGGTCGTCTTCAACCCCGAGGAAACCGCCGACAATCTGAAGCGCAACGGCGGGTTCATCCCCGGCATCCGCCCAGGCAAGAACACCGAGAACTACTTCGACTACGTGCTGACGCGCATCACCGTGATCGGCGCCGCGTATCTGACGATCATCTGCCTGTTGCCAGAATATCTGGTGACCGCGTTGCAGATCCCGTTCTATCTTGGCGGCACCAGCCTGCTGATCGTCGTCAACGTGACGATGGACACGGTGACCCAGATCCAGTCGCACCTGCTGGCGCACCAATATGGCGACCTGATCAAGAAGGCGAAGCTCAAGGGCAATCGACTTCGTTAAGCTGCGGGGCTAACCCGATTTAAATCCTGCACGAACGAGGGGAGTGCGTTTCGTGAATATCATCCTTCTTGGACCGCCTGGCGCGGGCAAGGGCACCCAGGCCGCGACGCTGGTCGCAGACCGCGGCATGGTGCAGCTTTCGACTGGCGACATGCTGCGCGCAGCGGTCGCCGCCGGGACGCCGGTCGGCTTGCAGGCGAAGTCGGTGATGGCGTCGGGCGGCCTCGTTTCGGACGAGATCGTGTCTGGCATCATCGGCGAGCGTCTCGACCAGCCGGATACCGAGAAGGGCGTCATCTTCGACGGCTATCCGCGCACCGCGGCCCAGGCCGAAGCGCTCGACCGCCTGCTCGCGGAACGTGGCCGGACGCTCGACTACGTTATCGAATTGGGCGTCGACGAAGCCGCGCTCATCGACCGCGTGGTCGGTCGCTATACCTGCGCCAAGTGCGGCGCGGGCTATCACGATCGTTACAAGAAGCCGGTCGTGGCGGGCGTCTGCGACGTCTGCGCGTCGACCGAGTTCAAGCGGCGCCCTGATGATAATGCCGAGACGGTTCACAACCGCATGGCCGAATACCGTGCGAAGACCGCGCCGATCCTGCCGATCTACGACGCGAAGGGCCTGGTCCACCGCGTCGATGGCATGGCCGACATCGCGCATGTCGGCGCCGCGATCGCTGCGGTTCTCGACAAGAAGTAATCTGTTGCTGCCCTCGCGGCGAACGCAAGGGGCCGTCTCGAGACGTTGCGATCCCGATTAGGCCGCAACGTCTCACCCCTTTCCGTCATCCCGGCGAACGCCGGGACCCACGGATACGGTGGATCCAGCGGGGGCGCGCAATCACCGCCTACCCCGCAACCATGGGTCCCGGCATTCGCCGGGATGACGGGTAGGGCCAGGCGGCGGCGGTGTTTTAACTTACCGCCGTCGTGGCGATCGATAAGCGGTTCCGCGGCCCACTAAACGCCCACCCCACCAACATGACGCAAATGTCACTCGTCGGTCATCGCCCTGACGCCCGCCCGATCCTAGAAGAAGCCCGTGGCCAGCAACGGTCGCGCGAGTTTCCAGAGATCGGTGCCCGTCACTCCCGGGGGTACCGTGGGGGCCGGTGGGAAGACTTCTTTCCGCCGGCCTTTCCGTTTATGAGGGCAGGAGATGGTGACCGAACTCGGTAGCAAGGAAAGTGAGACCGCGTTGAGCCGCAAGATACTGATCGTCGAAGACGATGCTTCGACATCGGCCTATCTTGCCAAGGGCTTGACCGAAGCCGGCCACGCGATCGAAGCGTGCGCCGACGGCCGCGATGGCCTGTTCCTCGCTAGCGAGGGCATCTTCGACCTGATCATCGCCGACCGCATGCTGCCTGGGCTAGACGGCCTGTCGATGGTCAGCGCGATCCGCGCGGCCGGCATCGCCACCCCCGTCCTGATCCTGTCCGCGCTCGCCGCTGTCGACGACCGTGTCGATGGGCTCAAGGCCGGCGCCGACGACTATCTCTGCAAGCCCTTCTCGTTCGCCGAACTGTCCGCGCGAATCGAAGCGCTCGTCCGCCGCTCTGACCGCGCCGCAACCGAGCCGCAAAAGACCAAGCTCTCGGTCGGCGATCTCGAAATAGACCTGCTCGCTCGCGCCGTCTCGCGCGCTGGCCGCTCGATCCCGCTCGGCGCGCGCGAGTTCAACCTGCTCGAATTCCTTGCCCGGCATGCTGGGCAGGTCGTCACGCGGACGATGATGCTCGAAAAGATCTGGAACTACCATTTCGACCCGGGCTCGAACGTGGTCGACGTCCATATTGGTCGCCTCCGCCGCAAGCTCGAGGACGGCTTCCCGACCCCGATCCTGCACACGGTCCGCGGGGCAGGGTACCGGCTCGCCGTAGAAGGGTGATCCGCCTCTCGGTCACCGCCCGGATCGCACTGCTTTCGATCGCGCTGGCACTCGTTTCCAATCTCGCGCTGGTCGGGTTCGTATGGAAGACCACCAGCGCCGACGCGATCGACGCGATCCGCCGCGAGACCACAGAACAATCGGAAGCGTTGCGCGCGGTTTGGCGCAGCGGCGGTTTGCCGACGATCCGGCAGGCGATCGACAGCGCGGTCGTTCCAGGCGACGTGTCGCTCGTCCTCGCAGTGATCGATCCGAAGGGCCGGGCGGTTGTCGGCATTTCTCCGGAGCGCTTGGCGGTGCCGCTCAAGGTCACGCAGTTCCGCATCGCGCGACTCGGCAACGACGAACTCTGGTCCGCACGCGAAACGGGGTATTCGTTGCATCCGCTCGGGCGTTACTGGCTGCTCACCGGTCGCAATCTCGACCTGATCGCCGCGGAAGAGCGATCGATCGAACGAGCGCTCGCTGTGGCGGTGTTCCTGTCGCTCGCGCTTGGCGTGATCGGGGGCCTGGTTCTAACTCGTTATGTCGGGGGACGGCTCGACGGCATCGCCAAGGCGATCGAGGCGGCGGGCGAGGGCGACCTGTCGCGGCGCGTCGGGGTGGTGGCGGGCGGTGGCGATGCGTTCGATCGTCTTGCTGCGCGACTCAACGTCATGCTCGGCAAGCTCGAAGGCGTGATGGCCGAACTACGTATCGTCACCGACAGCCTCGCGCATGACCTCCGCTCGCCGCTCGCACGCCTGCGCACCAAGACCGAGCAGGCGGTACTGATCGCTGATCCGGACGCGCGCGAGGCAGCCTTGGGCGGGCTGTTGGTCGAGACGGACCTTGTCATGCGGATGCTGACGATGGTGATCGAGATCAGCCGATCGGGCTCGGTCTCGCGCGATCGATTCATCGAGGTGTCGCCGGCCAATCTGTTGGAAGAAATCGGCGAACTCTATGCGCCGGTTGCGGAAGATGCGGGGCTTCACTTCACGATCGCGATCGACGACCGCCCGCCGCCGATGATGCTCCACCGCGAATTGATCAGCCAAGCAATCACCAATCTGATCGACAACGCGCTGCGGCACGGCGCGGGCGGGGGCGAGGTCACGCTGCGTATCGTCCACCGCACCGACGGCGTCGCTATCCAGGTCGAGGACCGCGGCCCCGGTATCGCCGCCGCGGACCGCGCGCAGGCGCTGAAGCGCTTCGGCCGGCTCGACAGCGCACGCTCGACCCCGGGTGCGGGACTCGGCATGGCACTGATCGAGGCGGTCGCGCGGCTGCATGACGGCCGTTTTGAATTGGCGGACAACGCACCGGGGCTGGTCGCGCGGATCGTCCTGCCGGTTTAGGGCGCGCGGCAACCGGTTGACCGCGTCGGTTCCCAAGGCGATGTCGGACGCATGACGACGCTCGCCTCTCATCGCCGCATCCTTGCCGCCAGTTTGGTCGGCACCGCGGTCGAATTCTACGATTTCTACATCTACGCAACCGCCGCGGCGCTGGTGTTCGGCCCGTTGTTCTTCTCGGGGCAGTCCGAGTCGGCGCAGCTGCTGCTCAGCTATGCGACGTTCGGCCTCGCCTTCGTCGCACGGCCGGTCGGCGCGATCGTGTTCGGGCATTTCGGCGACCGGATCGGGCGCAAGTCGACCTTGGTCGCTTCGCTGTTGCTGATGGGCGGGTCGACCGTCGGGATCGCGTTCCTGCCGACCTATGCGCAGGTCGGCTGGATCGCGCCGGCGCTGCTGTGCCTCATGCGGCTCGGGCAGGGGCTGGGCCTCGGCGGCGAATGGGGCGGGGCGGCGTTGCTTGCGGTCGAGAACGCACCGCCGCACCGCAAGAACACCTGGGGCATGTTCCCGCCGCTCGGGGCGCCGGTCGGGTTCCTGGCGGCCAACGGCTTGTTCCTGATTATCGGGCTCGTGCTCGACGATGCGCAGTTTCTTGCCTGGGGCTGGCGCATCCCGTTCCTACTGAGCGCGATCCTTGTGGGGCTCGGCCTGTGGGTGCGCCTCAAGCTGACCGAGACGCCGGCCTTCCTCGAAGCCGAGGCGACCGAGGCGCTGCCCAAGGTGCCGATCGCGACGTTGCTGACGCAGCATCTGCGCGCGACGCTAGCGGGCACGTTCGGCGTGATCGCGTGCTTCGCGCTGTTCTATCTCGCGACCGCGTTCGCGCTCGGCTACGGCACCAAGACGCTCGGCTATTCACGCGAGGCGTTCCTGTCGGTCGAACTGGTCGCGATCTGGTTTCTCGCGGGCGGCGTGATCGTCGCGAGCGTGCTGGCCGATCGCCATTCCGCCGCGCGGATGCTGGCGATTGGGTTTGCCGGGTGCATCGGCGTCGGCGCGCTGATGGGGCCGATGCTGGGCTCGGGATCGCTGTTCACGGTGTGGCTGTGGCTGTCGGGCGCGCTGTTCGTGATGGGGTTCGCCTATGGCCCGCTCGGCGGGTGGTTGCCCAGCCTGTTCCCCGCGGGGGTGCGCTACACCGGCGTGTCGATGACGTTCAACCTCGGCGGGGTGCTGGGCGGAGCGTTAGCGCCGATCGTGGCGGAGGCGCTCGCACCGCGGGGGCTGTGGCTGGTCGGCGGGTATTTGATGGCCGCGGGCGTGCTGAGTTTAGGTGGGTTGTTGATCCTTGGGCGCGGCGCCCAACGCTAGAGTTGTCCTCCCGTTTTCGCGGGAGGACATGTTCAGATCGGGCGGAGCAGCGTCAGGCGCGCTTTGCCGTGTACCCGCGTGGCGTCGACTTCGAAGCCGGCCAGTTCGACGACCTCCGCCTTCGCGGTCTCCAGGCTGATCCACGTCGCGGGACCGGTCCACCCGAGCCGTGAAAGCTTATCGAGCGCGACGAGCCCCGCGCCGGTATTGTACGGCGGATCCATCAGGATCACGTCGAGCGGCGCAGGTGCCGGCCCGAGCGCCATCACTGACGTCGCGCGGACATCGCCGCGGATTTCCAGCTTGGCTAGGTTGGCCTTCAGCGCATCGACCGCCAGCTTGTCCGATTCGACGAACATGCACGTCGCCGCCCCACGCGAGAGCGCCTCGATCCCCAGCGCACCCGACCCGGCGAACAGGTCGGCGACCGCCAACCCCTCGAAGCTGCCGACGCGGCTGGTCAGCATCGAGAACAAAGTCTCGCGCATCCGGTCGGCAGTCGGGCGGGTCGAGTCACCCTTGGGCGCGACGATCTGGCGCCCGCGAAACGTCCCTGAGATGATCCGCATCAGCGCTTCCCTCCACGCGGTGTACGCGGCGCCTTGGGCGGATGACCGCGCCCGCCCGATGGACCCTTGCCGGGTGCAGCGGGCCGATTGCCGCGCTCTGGCCGCGCCGGACCGTCAGGCCGCGCCGGCCGCGGCTCGGCGCCAGGCCGACCCTGCGCACTCCGCGCCGCCCGCTTGTCGAGCGAACCGCGCGCCCGCGAATCGTCGGCCTGGGGACGAAAACCACGCTGCGGCTCCTGACGCTGTGGCGTCCCGGTACGCGGCGACGCCGTACCGCCAGCGCCGACCCGCGATGGCGCGGCACGCTCGCGCGGCGGCTTGGCGGCGCGGAAATGCTTGATCTTGGGGCTGGTGCTCAGTTCCTCGCCGCGGTCCGCGCGCTCTTGGCGCACATATGGCTTGGACGTGTCGCCAGCGGTCGGCCGGGCGTGGTGCGCGCCCGTCGGCCGGGCAGTGTTGCGCGCATCGGGCCGTGCCCAGGGATCGTTGACGTCGCCGCGCTGCATCGCCGCAGTCGGGCGGATCCTTTCGGGCCGGGCTGGCCGCACCGGACGCGCCGCTGGCGCCGCGCCGCTGGAGAAGCCCGAACTTGCCGGCGCGGCGTACGGTGTCCGTGCTGGCACCGATCGCGCGTTCTGCGCCGGCCGCGCATTCGGAGCCGGGCGGGGCGCATTGCTGCCACGCTGCGACGAGCGCGTACCGATCCCGGCCCCCGCGCCGGCACTCGCACTGATGCCGATGTTCGCCCGCGCGCCCGGCCCCTCGGGCTTGCCGCGCGCGAGCTCCTTCTGGAACGCGACGACGTCGTGCTGGAGGACTTCGCCGATCTGGCCGGGCGGCAATTCGCCGAGGATGAACGGGCCGTAGCGCGTCCGGATCAGCCGCGAGACCTGCAACCCGAGATGCTCGAGCACACGGCGGACTTCGCGGTTCTTGCCCTCGGTCAGGATCATCTCGATCCAGACGTTCGCGCCGGTGCGCCGCTCGATATTGGCATTGATCGAGCCGTAGCGAACGCCCTCGATCTCGATCCCCTCGATCAGGTCGTCGAGCTGCTGCTGCGTGATGTTGCCATAGGCGCGCGCACGATAGGCGCGCTCGACGCCGGTCGCGGGCAGCTCGAGCTGGCGCTTCAGTCCACCATCGGTGGTCATCAGCAACAGCCCCTCGGTGTTGAGATCGAGGCGGCCGACCGGCACCAGCCGCGGCAGGTCCTGCGGCAGGCGGTCGTAGATCGTCGTGCGACCGGCCGGATCACGCTCGGTGACGAGCAGCCCGGTCGGCTTGTGATACAGGAACAGTCGTGCGGAACTCGGCGCCTCGACCGGGTCGCCATCGACCGTCACGCCGTTGAGGTTGCGCAGGATCGTCGCGGGCGTATCGAGAGTCGAGCCGTTGAGGGCGACGCGCCCCTCGGCGATCATCCGCTCGATATCGCGGCGCGAGGCGATCCCAGCGCGCGCGAGCAGCTTGGCGATTCGGTCGCCCTTGATCGGTGCAGCGGTGGTGTCCGGTGTGGCTGCGGAGGAGGTTGCGGGCGCGTCGTTCGACGGGCTGGCAGTCGGGTTATCGTCTTTTGAAGTCGTCATGGCGCGGCTGATACTATGGATCGTCCTCCGGTGCGAAATATTTGCGACCGTTCATGCGCCTGCGCGTTAGAACACGCGAGCGTAACGACCCTTCGTTCGCGTCCGGGGGCCTTTAGGCAATGTTGTTCGGGAAGAAGAAGCGGCAGATCGTCCGACTCCTCGTGGTCGAGGATGAACCCTTGGTAGCGTTCGATACCGAACATTTCCTGGCGGAGGCGAAATTCACGATCGTCGCGACGATCGACCGGGTGGCGGAGGCGCTGCCGATCCTTGCCAGCGATACCGTGGTCGATCTCGTGCTGGTGGACGTGAACCTCGCGGACGGTTCGGGCGTCGATGTCGCCTTGGCGGCGCAGGCACGAGGCGTACCGGTCATGTTCGTCACCGGCAGCTGTCCGGTCGAGGCGAAGACGCTCGCCGCGGGGTGTCTGTCGAAGCCCTACACGCCACGCGACCTGATCGCCGCGATCGAGGCGATCGAGGCGATGCTGGGCGGCAGCAAGCCGAAGCGTATCCCCGGCGGGTTCATGCTGTTTCCCGTTCCCGTCTAGCGGCTGGCATAAGCGCGGTTTCACGCTAGGGTCGCGCCGCGATGGGCAGCCGGTAACGGCAGCCGTGATCGGTCGACCGAGTGGGGAGCGTAAGGCACATGGAACGAACGGCGACGACCAAGGCCGATCCCGGCGGCAGCTGGATCGACGGCATTCGTCCCTATTTCGAGAAGGCGCCGCTTGCCGCGTTCTTCCTCGGCGTGTCGTCCGGTTTCCCTTACGCCATGATCGGCGCCACGTTGACCAGCCGCCTCGCGCAGGACGGTCTCGACAAGAAGACCATCACTGCGTTCACGCTCGGCTTCCTGGTCTATAATCTGAAGCCTTTATGGGCGTGGATGATCGATGGCGTTCGGCTGCCGATCCTCGGGCGGCTGGGTCAGCGCGTGTCCTGGCTGGTATTCGCGGGGCTGCTGGTGATGGCGGCGGTCGTGAACCTTGCGCTGGTCGATCCTGCCTCGGATATTTCCTCGACCGTGGTTGCAGCCGTGCTGGTGGGCATCGCCGGCGCGACGTTCGACATCGTCATCGATGCCTACCGGATCGAACAGTTGAAGCCGTACCAGCTCGGCGTCGGGTCGGGCATGACGCAATATGGCTGGCGGATCGGCTCGGTTGCAGCAGGCGGGCTCGCCTTGGTGCTGGCCGCGCGGATCGGCTGGACCGGCGCCTATATGGCGTGCGCGCTGTTCGCGTTGCCGGCGATGGTAACGGGGCTGCTAATGGGTGAACCCGAGCGCCACCGCGAGCCGACGTCGAAGCGCGGCCTGAGCGAGATCGCAACCTCGATCGTCGGACCCTTCGCGGAGTTCTTCCGCCGCGAGGGTGCAGCGATCATCCTGATCTTCATCTTGATCCACAAGATCGGCGATACGCTGGGGCAGATCGTCCTGCGGCTGATGCTCAACGACAATGGCTTCAGCAACGACGAGATCGCGCTGTACGACGTGGGCGTCGGGTTCTGGGCGTATCTGATCGGGATCTTCATCGGCGGCGCGCTCTATGCGCGGCTCGGTCTTAAGCGTTCGGTGCTGATCAGCCTCGTGCTGATGGCGGTGTCGAACGGCAGTTTCTCGCTTCTCGCAGGCGCCGGCCACAGCAACGCCGGGCTGGCTGGCGCGATCGCGTTCGAGAACATCGCCAGCGGCATCGGCGGCGTGACCGTCATCGCCTATTTCTCCGCCTTGTGCGACTTGCGCTTCACCGCCGCGCAATATGCGCTGATTTCGGCAGCGGCAAGCGTCGTCGGCCGGTTGCTGACCGCCACGACGGCCGGCGCGCTCGTCGAGCGGTTCGGCTATGTCGACTTCTACTGGCTGACGACGGTCGTCGCGCTACCGGGCGTGGTCATGTTCTGGTGGATGAGCCGGTCCGGCCTGATCGATCGCTCGATCGGCAGCGCGGGCGTCGACGGCAAAGGGGACGCGCGTGACGGTGACGCGGCCTGAGCGTGTAGTGACTAACCCTGCATCGTGACCGGGCGGCCCTCGTCGGCAAACGCGGCCGCGACCGCCGCCGCGCTCATGAGGACACCATCGACACGCCGGACGCCGAGCAGGTCCGCTATCAGGTAGCGCGCGGTCTCTGGCGCAGTCTCGACGCGCGCGAGGATCGACAGCATCGCCGCTTCGGCCGGGGTCATCCGCGCGCAGCAGCACGGCGCGATCGCGATCGTGCCTGCCGACGTGCCGGCCAGGTCGGCCATCAGCGCGCGTAGCAGCACGAGCGGGCGACGAAAGCTCTGCCCGAAGGCGGTGAACATCGTGTGCGCCGCGCGCGCGTCGGCAAGTCCGTGCGCCCCCATCCGCCGCATTGCGAACAGAGCGATTCTCGCGTTTTCACAAGCAGGTAGGGCATGCGGCAGCAGCGACGTCGCGGATGCCAGGTTGCTCTGTCCGGTGGAACTCGAAATTGGGCTGGTATCGGTCATGCACACGACTCCGTGGTGGTCCCACCAAAGTCAACTGTTCGTTATTGATAGTCAATAGCAATAAGAGCTTAGTCCGGCGGTTGGTCGTTCGCAGCGAGCACTTCGCCGGCAAGGTACAGCGAGCCGGCGATCAGGACGAGGTTCGACTGGCCGCTGCGACCGGCGATCAGGTCCAGCGCGCTGCCCGGATCGGACGCGGTTTCAGCGGCTTTTCCAAACCGTCGTGCGATCTCGGCGAGCGCGTCGGGTGCGTGGTGGGCGTGACCGGGAACGCGAATGGCGACGACGTGGTCGATCGAGGGAGAGAGGATGCGGATCACCGCCTCGGCGTCCTTGTTGGCGAGCATCCCCACGACCAGCGAGACCGGTCGGCCTTTGGCCAATGTGCGCAACGCCAGCGCGACGGGCTGCGCGGCGTTGGGATTATGCGCGCCGTCGAGCCAGATTTCGCTGCCGGCGGGTAGCCGCGCACGTAAGGGGCCGTCGGACAGGCGCTGCATCCGCGCGGGCCAGTGCGCCCAGTCGGCTGCGGCGCGCATCGCGGCTTCGGGGACGTGCAGCGCGCCCTGATGGCGCAGCATCGCGATGGCGAGCGCGAGGTTGCGCGACTGGTGCGCGCCGACGAGGCGCGGGCGGTCGGTGACGAGCGAAAAGCCGGTGTCCTCGTAGCGCATCGTCGACCGCGCGGTCTCGCTCGTCCACGCCGCGCCGCGCGCGACGACCGGGGCACCCGCGGCGTCGGCAATGGCGGCGATCCTGGTGCGGACGGCTTTGGGATAGTCCATCGTCACCAGCGGCACGCCCGACTTGGCGATGCCCGCCTTCTCGCCGGCGATCTCCAGCAGCGTGTCGCCGAGGAACGACTGGTGGTCGATGCCGAGTGCGGCGATGCCAGTGACGACAGGGTTCGGAATGACGTTGGTCGCATCGAGCCGGCCGCCGAGGCCCACCTCGACGATTGTCGCGGCGGCCGGCGCGCGTGCGAAGGCGAGGAACGCCACGGCGGTGGTGACTTCGAAGAAGCTGGCTTGCAGGTCTGCGGCCCCATTCTCGGCGGCGTCGAGCACTTCTTCCAGCAGCGCGGCGAGCACGTCGTCTTCGATCAGCTTGCCGGCGAGGCGGATGCGTTCGTTGAAGCGGACGAGATGCGGGCTGGAATAGACATGGACGCTGTGCCCGGCCGCCTCGATCGCGGCGCGGAGGAAGGCGCAGGTCGAGCCTTTGCCGTTGGTGCCGGCGACATGGAACACCGGGGGGAGGCTCAGATGCGGGTCGCCGAGGCGCGACAGGAGCGCAGTGATGCGTTCGAGGCCGAGGATGTCGGCGCCGGGTGACAGCGCGGTCAGCCGGTCGATCTGGGCCTGGACGGCGGGGGAGGAGGAGGTCGCGTGGTCGGGCATCTGTTCTTAACTCCCTCTCCCCTCCGGGGAGAGGGCTGGGGTGAGGGGCCGTACCGAGAGGTGGCGCTGCTTGGCTGCCCCTCACCCCGACCCTCTCCCCGGAGGGGAGAGGGAGCAGTAGCTTAAGCCGCCGCTTCGCGTGCGCTGAGATACCCGATGACCGTGCCGAGCTGCTCGCGCAGGTCCTTGCGGTGGACGACCATGTCGATCATCCCGTGCTCGAGATAATATTCCGACGTCTGGAAATCTTCGGGCAGCTTTTCGCGGATCGTGCTCTCGATCACGCGGCGGCCGGTGAAGGCGAGCGTCGCCTTGGGCTCGGCGATCTGCACGTCGCCGAGCATCGCATAGGCCGCCATCACGCCGCCCGAAGTCGGATCGGTCAGCACGACGATGTACGGGAGCCCGGCATCGTGCAGCATCTGGATCGCAACGGTGCTGCGCGGCATTTGCATGAGGCTGAGAATGCCCTCCTGCATGCGCGCGCCACCGCTCGCGGTGAAGATCACATAGGGCACGCGGTCCTCGATCGCCGCCTCGACGCCGCGCACGAACGCCTCGCCGACCGCGAGACCCATCGATCCGCCCATGAAGCCGAAATCCTGCACGCCGACGACAACGCGGTGGCCGTCGATGCTGCCGCGCGCGTTGACCAACGCGTCGGTTTCGCTGTTCTCGGTCCGCGCCGCCTTAAGGCGATCGGTGTAGCGCTTCTGGTCGCGGAACTTGAGCGGATCCTCGGGCACTTTCGGTGCCGGAAGTTCGCTGCAGCTGCCCTCGTCGAAGATCTGCGCGAAGCGGATATTCGGCCCGATCCGGTCATGATGATCGCATTTCGGGCAGACATAGAGATTGTCCTCGAGCTCCTTGGTGAAGATCATCTGCCCGCAACCCTTGCACTTGTGCCAGAGATTTTCGGGCGTCTCGCGCTTCGCGACGAAGGGCAGGACGTTGCGGACGCTGTTGAGCCAGCTCATGCAGGAACCTTTCGGGCCGATGCGACGGCGTCGGCGAGAGACTGGATATAGGCGCGGACCGGCTCGGCCGCAGCGACGCCGTGCTGTGCGACCAGTTCGACGATCGCCGAACCGACGACGACGCCGTCGGCGACGCGCGCGACGTTCGCCGCCTGCTCGGGCGTGCGAATGCCGAAGCCGACCGCGATCGGGATATCGGTCTGCGCCTTCAGGCGGGCGACGGCGTCCTCGATCGAGGATTGCTGCGCCTGCTGGAGCCCGGTGATGCCGGCGACCGACACGTAATAAAGGAACCCGCTCGCGCCATCGAGCACGGTCGGCAGGCGGGCGGCGTCGGTCGTGGGGGTGGCTAGCCGGATCAGGTCGATCCCGGCGGCGCGCAGTTGCGGCCCGAGCGCATCGTCTTCCTCGGGCGGCACGTCGACGCAGATCACGCCGTCGACGCCGGCCTTCGCGGCGGCGTCGGCGAACCAGTCGGCGCCGCGGCGGAGCATCGGGTTGCCGTAGCCCATCAGCACCAGCGGCACATCCGGGTGGCGCGCGCGGAACGCGGTGGCGGTCGCGAGGATGTCCGCGGTGCGGGTCCCTTGCGCGAGGCTGCGGATATTGGCGGCCTGGATCGCGGGACCGTCGGCCATCGGATCGGTGAACGGCATGCCAAGCTCGATCGCGTCCGCTCCGCCCGCGACGAGCGCGTCGAGGATCGGACCGGTGGCCTCGGTGGTGGGATCACCCGCAGTGACGAACGCGACGAGCGCGGCGCGACCGGCGGCGGCGGTACGCGCGAAGGTGGCGGCGAGGCGGCTCAAATCGCCACCCCGAGCGCTTCGGCGACGGTGAAGATATCCTTGTCGCCGCGGCCGCAAAGGTTCGCGAGGATGATCTGGTCCTGCCGCATCTCGCGTGCTCTCTTCGTCACCGTCGCGATTGCGTGCGATGGTTCGAGCGCGGGGATGATGCCCTCGGTGCGGCACAGCAGCTGGAACGCGTCGAGCGCTTCGGTGTCGGTCGCGCTGTCATATTGCACGCGGCCGATATCGCGGAGCCACGCATGCTCTGGTCCGATGCCCGGATAGTCGAGACCGGCCGAGATCGAATGCGCCTCGGTGATCTGGCCGTCCTCGTCCTGCAACAGATAGGTCTTGTTGCCGTGGAGCACGCCGGGGGAACCGCCCGCGAGGCTGGCGGCATGTTCCTTGTCAAGGCCGTGGCCCGCCGCTTCGACGCCGAGCATCTGCACGTCGGCATCGTCGAGGAACGGGTGGAACAGCCCGATCGCGTTCGATCCGCCACCGATCGCGGCGACCAGCAGGTCGGGCAGGCGGCCGACGCGCGACAGCATCTGCGCGCGCGCTTCGGTGCCGATCACGCTCTGGAAATCGCGGACCATTTCAGGATACGGATGCGGGCCGGCGGCGGTGCCGATGATGTAGAAGGTGTCGTGGACGTTGGCGACCCAGTCGCGCATGCCCTCGTTCATCGCATCCTTCAGCGTGTGCGCGCCCGACGTGACCGGGCGGACTTCCGCGCCGAGCAGCTTCATGCGGAACACGTTGGGCGCCTGCCGCTCGATGTCGCGCGCGCCCATGTAGATCACGCACGGCAGGCCGAAGCGCGCGCAGACGGTGGCGGTGGCGACGCCGTGCTGGCCGGCGCCCGTCTCGGCAATGATCCGCGTCTTGCCCATCCGCATCGCCAGCAGGATCTGGCCAATGCAGTTGTTGATCTTGTGCGCGCCGGTGTGGTTCAGCTCGTCGCGCTTGAACCAGATCTGTGCCCCCATGCCAGGCTCGGCGGACTCGCGGAGCGCTTCGGTCAGCCGTTCGGCGTAGTAGAGCGGGCTCGGGCGGCCGACATAATGCTCGAGCAGGTCGTCGAACTGCGCCTTGAATGCCGGGTCGGCCTTGGCGGCGCGATACGCCTCGTCGAGTTCGAGGACGAGCGGCATCAGCGTCTCGGCGACATAGCGTCCGCCGAATGCGCCGAAATGGCCGCGCTCGTCGGGCTGGGCGCGGTAGGAGTTGGGGGCGAGGGGAGCGTTCATGCGGAGCGCTTTAGCACCTCGTGCCACGTCGCCAAGCCCTTGTATCCCCGCGAAGGCGGGGACCCCAGTCTGGGCACCCGCCTTCGCGGGTGAACGGCTCAGGTGCCGACCGCTTTCAGAAACGCCGCGATCTTCGTTTCGTCCTTCGATCCTGGCGCGGTCTCGACTCCGGATGATACGTCGACCAGTTCCGCACCCGTGCGCCGGATCGCCTCCGCCACGTTCGCCGGATCGAGTCCTCCCGACAGTGCCCAGGGCAGCGGATGCTTGAACCCGTCGAGCAGGTCCCAGTCGAATCGGAGCCCCATCCCGCCCGGCAGCGCCGCCGAATCAGGCGTCTTCGCATCGTACAGGATCCGGTCGGCGACCCCGGCAAAGCCGTGCGCCGCGTCCAGGTCGCCGCGCGTGCGGACCGCGACCGCGACCCAGATCTCGATCCCGAACTTCGAGCGGATCGCGGCGGCCCGCGCAGGCGTCACCTTGTGGAGTTGCAGCACGTCGAGCGCGGCTGACCCGACCGCCTGTTCGAGCATCTCGTCCTCCGGGTCGACGAACACGCCGACCTTCGCGACGTGATCGGGGACGCGCGCGGCAAGCTCGGCGGCCTTGGCGAAGGTCACGTGGCGCGGCGAGGCGGGGAAGAACACGAACCCGACATGGCTCGCGCCGTGCCGGATCGCGGCATCGAGCGTCGCGGGGGTCGAAAGGCCGCAGATCTTGGCGATGGTCATGGCGTTCCTTTAGCAGCTCTACGCCTCGTCATCCTGACGAAAATGGCCCTACAGCGTCGCGGCCATCGCGCGAGCAGCGGTGTCGGGGTCTTCGGCCTGCGTGATCGGGCGGCCGATCACCAGGATCGAGGCGCCGGCGTCCACGGCCTGACGCGGCGTGACGACGCGTTTCTGGTCGCCGATATGACCATCGGGCAGGCGCACGCCGGGGACCACGAAGAACCCCTTCGGCCAGATCGCCTTTGCCGCCGCGACTTCCGCGCCCGAGCAGACGATGCCGTCGACCCCCGCCTCGCAGGCGAGCTGCGTCAGCCGCGTGACGTGGTCGTGCGCGCTACCGACGACGCCCGTGGCGGCGAGATCGGACGCGTCGAGGCTGGTGAGCATCGTCACCGCGATCACCTTCGTGCCGATCGGGGCGGCTGCCTTGGCGTCCTCCATCATCGACCGGCCGCCGCTCGCATGGACGGTAAGGATCGCGGGTTTCAGCGTACCAAGCGCCTGCACGGCCTTGGCAACGGTGTTGGGAATGTCGTGCAGCTTGAGGTCGAGGAAGATCGGCAGGCCGAGTTCCGCCATCACATGCACGCCCGATTGACCATGCGCGGAGAAGAACTCCAGGCCTAGCTTCATGCCGCCGACATGGTGGCGGACTCGCGACGCAATCGCCTTGGCCTTTGCGAGATCGGGCGTGTCGAGCGCGACGTAGATGCGGCTGCTCATCAGGCGACACTCGGCGGCACGGCGGTCGGTGCGACGTGCGTGGGCGCCATCGACGGCTCGGTTGGCACGAACGCCGTCGGTTCGGGTCGCGGCGCGCGCAGTTCGAGCAACTCGCGCTCGCACGTCGAAAGGCGCTGCCGCAGACGCCACCGGATCGCGTGATTGTAGAGCATCGTCGGCACGAAGCCGACCAGGAAGGTGACAAACAGCAGCAGTGGCAGGTTCACATCGGCGATCAGTCCACCCCAAAGCTGGATCTGGACCGCGTTCCAGTTCGAGATCGTGAAGACTGCGGCGATGAACGCCAACAGGCACCAGAACAGGATCTTCAGGAACTGCATGCGGCCACCTCTATCACGTGCCCCGGCGCCGGAGCGCCGACGGGTGACCAAGAGCTACCGCCAAGCGGCCGGTTTGGCCAGTCTTGTGCCGAATAAGTGCGGCGTTAGCCGACCTCAGTCCTGATCTGCGCGATCAGCGGCAGGATCGCGGTCAGCCGCGGTTCCTCCTCGTCCAGGATCGCCAGGAAGGCGGCGCGCTTGATCGCCGCGACCCGGCCGGGCTTCATCCGCACCGTTTTGGGCAGCGTCGAGACGGTGATGTCGATCATCCGCTCGGCGCCGTGCAGGCGGCCCCAGAGATAGTCGTTCTCGCGGTAGGCGCGACTGAAGAACGCGCCGAACGTGCCGAACTGGATCCCCTTCAGTGTCGCGTCCGCGCCACCCGAGCGGATTGCGGTCGCATCGTCCGGGGCGATCCGGTCGACCTTGATCGGATCGAACTCGTCGAGCCCTTCGCCCTGCAACAGGGGCAGGGTGGCAGTATCGAAATAGGGGAAGCCGAGATAGGCGAGCAACATCGTGCGCCGCGTCGGCTTGGCGAGCATCGCAAACGCCGCAGCGAGACGCTGGTCGGTCTCCGCGTCCAGCCGTCCGAGGTCGAAGGTTCGGCCGAGCGTCGCCAGCACCTCCGTCGCGTCGCCCCGCATCGCCCGGACCGCCTCGCGCTGCCCGGCATGCATCTCGCCTCGCATCCGATCGAGATAGGGCGACAGCGATTCGTAGATTGCGTCGCGCATCGGCGCGAGTTCGGGCTCGTCGGCCTGCGTCTCTACGTCCGCGAGTGCGCGCGCCATCAGCCGGAGCCGGCGGATGCGAAAGCCGATGTCGAACGTCCGCAGGAACGCGATCGACGCGGGGCTGGCGCCGTTCGGGAAATTGGAGCCGAGCTGATCGGCACCGGTCGCGATGACATGGGCGACGATCGCCGAGCGGATCTGGTTGAGGCGCCGCGGCCGATGATGTCCTCCCGCATGGAACAGCAAGGCCGCAATCGTCTCGATCACCGCGCTGCGTTTTACATGCCCGTACGCGACGAAGCCGTAGCCCGCCTTTGCCCCGGCGGCCTTCTGCGCCCTCCGTCGCCACGCGATGAGCCGCGGCGCGGTCGGACGATCGAGAAACAGCGTGTGGCCGAACAGCGATTCGACGTCCGCCTCCACCTCGGGGCGGATCGCGGTGACGATCCCACGCATCCGGTCGGTCCTGGCTGAGCGTTCGGCGATAGCCTCCAGATTGTCGCGGATCGGTTGCTGGCGGGGGATGTCGCTGATCGCGGCGATGATCGTCTGGAAGAACCCGGGCGTGCCCTCGCCGCGATTGAGCCGCAGCTTGATGCCGGGCGAGGGGTCGATGTAGATGAACCGCCGGTCGATCTGGCGTCGCGCCGGACGTTCCTTGAGCGCATCGAGTGCGGGACGGAACGGCGCGTTGGCGAGCACCGACCCGTCGATCAGCACCGCCGTTTCCGCCGCCTTCGCCGCCGCGTGACGCGGCAGCACACGCGTGAGGAACGCGCTGCGGCCCGGCCATGCGATCTTGCGGGTTTTCAGGACGCCGTCGAGTTCCGCCACCGTGAACGGCGGGAACGCGCCGGGAAAACTCGACGTCGCGCGCGCCGCGAACGCGAGTTCGGCGCGGGGGGCGAGCGTGTCGGTCGCGATGCCGCGGTCGGTGAAATCAACGACCAGCCGGTGCTCGGTCTCGACCACCTCGGCCGGCGAGTTGAGCTGCAACCGTTCGGGATGCCCTGAGAAATCGGTGACGGTCACGAACAGGTCGAGCGGCTGCCCCGGCGGCAACAGGCGGGGCCCGTGCACGCTCGCATCCATCGCGTCGAACGCGTCGAGCAGCAAGTTGGTGAAGGTCTTCCCCCCGAACGGCGGCTCGAACCAGCGCGATCGGATGAAGTGCGATAGTTTCGTCCGCACCTCCTCGCGGGTCGGCTCGTCGAGTTCGTCGACCTTGTCCGTGCTCCGCCCCGCCGCCATCCACGCAAGCGGCATCGCCCAGACCTTCGACAGTCGCGATTTCGGCGCCGCTTCGGTATCGATCAGCGCCTCGACATCGGCCGACGTCATCCACAGGTCGGTCAGCGGGTCGAGGCTCTGACCGGTGGCGATCGCCTGCGCGAGGAAGATCCCGTTGATCCCGCCCGCACTCGCCCCGGCGATGATGTCGGCAAGTACGCGGACGCGGATCGACGCATGCTCCTCGATCTCCTGGAGCAGCGCGTGATACACGCCCTGGCTGCCACCCAGCGGCGCCTCGCCGTCCTGGAACGCGCGGCTCGCGCAGACCAGCCGCCAGATTTCCTTGGTGATCCCGTGCATGTAGACCGCCAGGCTGATCCCGCCATAGCAGACGAGCGCCAGCCGCAATTCCTTCTCGCGCATCCTACATCCCGTCCTGCATCGTCGTGCGCATCGCGCTTATGTCGGTTCCAACATAGCCCAGATCGGCAGATGATCCGATGCTTTCCGCGCCGCGGCGCTCGCATGCACACCGCAAGAGGAGATCTTGAGCTCGCGCGAAACCATGATCCGGTCGAGCCGCGCGATCGCCCGCCGCGAATGGAAGCTCGCGCCCGTCTCGGCGAACGCATAGTCCCGCCCGAAGTCACGCAGGCATCCCGCGCCCGCACTCCATTCGTTGAGGTCTCCCATCATCACGGTCGGATGACGGTGCGTGCAATCGTCGACATGGTTCATGATCGCCGCCGCCTGCTTGCGGCGCCAAAGCCCCGACAGGTCGAGATGCATGCCCAGCACGCGGACGGTCACGCCGGCAATCTCGATGTCCGCCATCACCGCGCCGCGCGGCTCGAGCGCGGGAAGATGGAGCGGCTCGCTCGCCACGACGCGCGCCGATTTGCGCACCAGGATGACGTTGCCATGCCACCCCATGCTGAGCGCGCGCAGGCCGAAATCGACCGGCTTCCAGTCGCTATGCTCTTCCAGAAGGTGATGCGGGAGGACGCAGGCCTTGGCGCCGAACCGTCGATCCGCCTCCTGAAGGCAGATCACGTCCGCATCGATCTCACGCAGCACCTCGACCACGCGCTCGGGACTACGCCGACGGTCGAGCCCGATGCCCTTGTGGATATTGTAGCTGGCGACCTTGATCATGCGTGCGGGGTATAACGTCGCTTGCACGACCACGGTTGCAGCATGACGCCTGCGAAACGAAAAAGACGGCGGCCGGACCGGAAAAACGCGGCAGGCTGCGATGTGCGACTGTGGAACCATGCGGATGGCGACGTCACCGCAACACACCGCCACAGGGACATGCACATGGTGACGAAACGCTATCTGGCCGCCGGCGTGGCTGCTTTGGTCCTGGTCGGCGCGCCGGCAACGGCCAAGGCCGGGGGAGGCGCCGGCGGGCGCGACCTGTCGCTGATGACCTATAACGTCCACGGCCTGCCATGGCCGATCACCGACGATCGCTCGGCCGACCTTGCCGCGATCGGCGCGCGGCTGAAGGCGATGCGGAGCACGGGGAAACAGCCCGCGATCGTCGTCCTCCAGGAGGCCTTTGTCGCGGATGCCAAGGCGATCGGACGGACCGCCGGCTATCGCTATGCGGCGTTCGGTCCTGCCGAGCAGGCGTCCGCCCCGGTGCCGCATGCCGATGACGGCTTTGTCGACGACGGCAGCCGGCTGGTCGGCGAACGGCTCGGCAAGCATGTCGACAGCGGCCTCGCGATCTTCTCGGATTACCCGATCCTGGCTGTGCGGCGCATGGCGTACCCGGTTTGCGCCGGGTATGATTGCCTCGCCAACAAGGGCGCGGTGGCGGCATTGATCGCCGTACCCGGCATCGCCACGCCGATCGTGGTAGTCGATACGCATCTCAATTCGAACGGCGCGTCGGGCGCGGCCTCGCCTCGCGCGATCTACGCCTATCGCCGGCAACTCGATCTCCTGGCGAAGTTCATCGGCTCGCTCGGTGCCGGGAACCGCCCGATCCTCGTCGCCGGGGATTTCAACGTCGGTCGCGATCTCGCGCGGCGCACGCAGTTCGATCTGCGCATGCTCGGCGGAGAGGCATCGTTGCAGACTGCAGTCGCGACATGCCGGATCGCCCCGACCTGCACGGTCGCGGACCCGTCGGGGATGGCGATATCGATCGGTCGCGGCAAGGACTGGATGATGTACCGCGCGTCCCCGACGGTGAGCATCCGCCCGATCGCTCTGGCGGCGCCGTTCGGACGAGCCGCGAACGGATCGATGCTGTCCGATCATGTCGGCGTATCGGTGCGCTATCGGATCGATACGCTCAAGCCGCTCGCCCTGCCGAATACGACCACGCTCGCGAGCCGTTGACAGGCTAGCCGTCGCCTCGACGGACGCAACCGACAGGATCTGACCATGACGCCACGCTGCGCGGGAACGTCGAGCGCCTTGCTGCGCTGTGCTTCCATACGGCCTGTATCGGCCGCTTCTAGGATAATGGTCATGGCGGATACCAAAAAGGCGACACTGTACCGGATGGTCCTGCCCGACCATGTCTGTCCGTTCGGCGTTCGGGCCAAGACGATACTCGAAGAGCAGGGCTTCGCGGTCGAGGACACGATCCTGCGATCCCGCGAAGAGGTCGATGCGTTCAAGGCGGAGCACGGCGTCGCGACCACGCCCCAGGTGTTCATCGACGGCGAAAGGATCGGCGGCAGCGACGCGCTCGCAGGGTATTTCGCAGCATGAGCGCAGAAGGCATCGAGACGCCGGGTGCGGGCGTGTCCCGCCCGGTGGCGCTGGCGATCGTCGCGACGGTGCTGGGCGCGAGCGCGATCCTCGGGCGCCGCAACGCACCCGATCCGTCGCATCCCGGTATCCGCCGCTGGTACAAGCGGCTGGACAAGCCGAGCTTCACGCCACCGGACGCGGCGTTTGGGATGGTCTGGCCTGTCCTGGAAACCGGGCTCGCGGTCGGCGGGTATCGCCTGCTGCGCCAGCCGCCCAGTTCGGCGCGGACGACCGCCGTGGGTCTCTGGCTCGTCAACACGGCAATGGTCGGCGGTTGGACCGAGATGTTCTTTCGCAAGAAACAGCTGGGGTCCAGCGCGGTCGCGTCGGGGGCGATGATCGCGACTGGGGCCGCATACGGAATTGCCGCGGCGAAGGTCGATCGGCCCGCCGCCGCGACGGCCGTACCGTTCGTTGCCTGGCTCGGCTTTGCGACGGTTCTGGCCGAACGCATCTGGGCGCGAAACCGAGGCTAAGCGGGGGGCGTCGCGAACTGCCGGTATAGCGGTACTCGACATTCGGCTCGCCGACGAAGATAGCGCCGACAGGCGTCGAAGCCATTTGCTCGACAGCGGTCGGATCGGAAGTGTGCGTGGCAGAAGCGGTATCGAAGGCGTGGGACGGGAGTGTCGTCCGCACATGGCTCGCCAGCCGCATCGTCGCTGCGCGATCGGACCAGGTCGTGGCGGAGCGAGGCGGACGGGACCTCCAGGACGATTGCGACAAGGCGACCGCGCAGGAAATGGTGTGTTTGCTTCTGAAGGGAAAGCCGTCCGTCGACGCGCCGGACAGCTTCACCGCCGAGCTGCGCGCGCTATTGGATCGCGACGAGTATATCTGGCGCGGGATCTATAACGATACGCGGTTCGATCGTCATGTCCGCACCTATATCAGGAAGCTGGTGAAGATGACGAAGACGAACGAGGGTTTCGGAAATACCACGCATTACCAGTGAGCCGATTACCCGTAAGACAACGGATCGGTCGTGCTCTACCGTGAACCATCACCATATCGCCTCTGACAATCGCCGATCCCATACCGAGAAAGACGCCACTGTAGCCCTATGACACCCACTGACGAGACTTTGGAAGACCTGGGCTGGAACGCCTATTTCGCCGAACAGGTGTCGGAGGATGAAGCGACGCAGTGTCATCCTGTGAGGGTGATGTCGGTGCATCGCGGTCAGATCGCTGTTTCGGGGGCAGGGAGCCAATATTTCGTGAGCCCCTATATCCCGGGGGCGCAGCCGACCGACGATCATCCGACGGTCGGCGACTGGTTGATGGTCGACGGTGCCACGTCGCTTCCGGTTCGGGTGCTCCATCGGATGAACCTGTTCAAGCGGCGCTCGCCCGCCGATCCGCGCAAGGACCAGATGATCGCCGCGAACGTCGACACGGTGTTCATCGTCGCGTCCTGCAACCAGGATTTCAGCGTGGCCAGGCTTGAACGCTATCTGGTGCTGGCGCGCGAAGTGGGGGTCACGCCGGTGGTGGTGCTGACCAAGGTCGACCTGACGGACACGCCGGACGTCTTTGCCGACGCGGCGCGCGGCATCGAGCCCGGATTGCGGGTCGAGATGGTCAATGGGCGCGACCCGGAGTCGGTCGCGGGCTTGGCCGCGTGGTGCGGCCCGGGCAGGACCGTCGCGTTCCTCGGCTCGTCGGGGGTCGGCAAATCGACGCTCGTCAATTCGTTGCGCGGATCGGACAGCATAGCCACCCAGGCGATCCGCGCGAACGACTCGACCGGTCGGCACACGACCACGGTGCGCGAGATGCATCGCCTGGCACAGGGGGGGTGGCTGCTCGACTTGCCCGGGATGCGCGAATTGCAGCTGTCCGACGCCGCCACCGGCATCGCCGAGGTCTTCGACGATTTCGCGCTGGCGGCGCAGGAGTGCCGGTTTTCGGATTGCTCACACGGCGTCGAGCCCGGCTGTGCGGTTCGCGCGGCGATCGCGTCAGGTGCGCTGACCACAGAGCGGTTCGATCGCTGGCGCAAGCTGGAAGCCGAAGAGAGTGCCAACGCCGCTCGCCTGACCAAACGCCGGTCGCGCTAAACCTCGGCGCGACGGGGGCGGTTACCCGCCAACGCCGCGCTCGTGCGCCCAGACCACGGCGGCACTGCGACGGTTGACGCCGATCTTGGCATACAGCCGCGCCACATGGTTGCGGACAGTGTTGCGCGACAGATCGAGCCGCTCCGCGATCGCGGCGTCGTCCATATCCTGGCAGATCAGTTCCAGGACTTCGCGTTCGCGCTTGCTGAGATCGGTTGCCGGCGCGTTCAGATCCGCCGCGGACCGGGGATTTCGCAAGGTCGCCAGCTTGTCCATGATCGAGCGGCTCAGCCAATTGGCATCCTTCATCACGGCCTCGATCGCCTCGACCAGTTCGAGCTCGCCGCGCCGGCGTGTGGAGATGTCCTGGTACAGCCACAGCACGCACGGCGTGCCGTCCACGCTGATCCGCTGAGCCGAAACCAGGCAGTCGAGCGATTCACCGTTCTTGTGGAGCAGACGGACGTCCTGTCCCCGGAATCCACCCCGGTCGCGGATTTCGTTCTCCAGACCCTGGCGTTGCCCCGCATCGTTCCATAGCTGCAGGTCGTCCGCGACCTTGCCGATCACCGCGCGGTCGGCATAGCCGGTCAGCGCCTTGAACGTCGCGTTGACCTGGACGATCCGGTCGTCGTCGCCCTCGGTGACGACCATCGCGATCGGGGCCATCTCGAACACCGACGCGAAATGGCGTTCGCTCGCCTTCAGCGCCCGTTCGGCGCGCCGCCGCGGCTCCAGATCGGCAAAGGTGAACAGCAGGCAATCCTCGTTGGCGACCTCGATCGGCTGCCCGGCGAGGATGACGAGGGTCTGGTCCCCGCTCGCCAGCGGCAGCTCCGCTTCGACCTGCGGGATCGCCTTGCCGGCCGCGATACACTCCTTGACGAACGCCTTGCGCTCGACCTCGGCAAGAAAGTCGAAGTCGAACAGCGTCTTGCCGACGATATTTTCGCGATCATAACCAGACAGGTCGAGGAACCCCTGATTGACCAGGACATAGCGCTGGTCGGCGACGCGCAGGATCAGCGCGGGGGCGGGGTTGGCATGGAACATCGCCTCGAAGCGGTCCTCTGCATCGAACCGTTCGGAGACGTCGTTGATGACCAGCCCCAGGCAATCGGGTTCGCCGCCATCCTCGTCCATGACGATGTCGCGGACCTGGTGCACCCACCGCGGTTCGTCGGCACCGACCGGAGCGACCTCGACGACCAGATCAGGAAAGCTCTCGCCGGCCAGCAACCGGACCAGCGGATATTCGCGCCGCGGCAGTTTGTGGTGGTTGCGATAGCGTAGCCGGAACCGCGTCGCATAATCGTCGGCGGTTTCCCCCAGATCCTGGACGCGCTCGACCCCGTGCATCTTGAGCGCGGCGGGGTTGGCGCTGAGGATGACGCCGGTCGGGTCCATCAGGATCACCCCTTCAAGCAGCCCGGTCATGAGCTGTTCGAGGTGATGCAGCGTCGGTTGGTGCAGCGATTTGCCAGGGCTGTTCTTCATGCTCGTCCAGCGCGGGACAGGCGGTTCCGGTTCCCGCACCCGCCCATCAATATACCAATGCCATCGGTATCCGCGCACCAACCGGAAAATCCGGATGTCTCGTGCAAACTGAACGGAATGCGCAGTCCGACTGTTTCAGCACCAGTATCCATTTCTTCCAGGAGCCTCACATGAACCTCATCATCCTACTCGTCGTCGGCGGCCTCATCGGCTGGGTTGCCAGCATGATCATGCGCACGGACGCACAGCAGGGCGTCTTCCTCAACATCGTCGTCGGGATCGTCGGCGCGCTGTTGGCCGGCTTCCTGATCACGCCGCTGATCGGTGGCGCATCGATCATGGACGGCGCGATCAACATCCAGTCGATCCTTATTTCGCTGGTCGGCGCGGTGATCCTTCTGGCGATCGTCAACATGTTTCGTCGCGGTTCGGCACGCTGATCCCGCCGGTGGGCGGCGCGTCACGCGTGTCGTCCACCGCACGGTCCGGCAATCGCCGACGACCTGCATTCGAAAACCAGGAGACTATTATGATCGTTCGAGGACTCGTCGCGGGTGCGGCAATGCTGTTGGCGTCCAGCGCCGTCGCGCAGACCGCCACGCACGCAGGCGCGCACAACCCCGCCGTCAAGAATAGCGGAGCGGCGCATGTCGCGGCGCCGGTCAGCGGTGCCAATTCCTTTTCCGAGGGGCAGGCGCGCGGTCGGATGACCAAGGCCGGCTATCGATCCGTGTCGCGCCTGGCCAAGGACAAGGACGGCGTCTGGCGCGGTACCGCGACCCGCGGCGGCAAGTCGGTCCATGTCGGGCTCGACTACAAGGGCAACGTCTCCGCGCGTTGAACCCAGTTTCATTTAGGAGAGACATCATGACGAAGACCATCACGCGTCTGTTCGACGACTATGCCGATGCAACTTCGGCGCTGCACGACCTCGAGCGACTGGGCGTCCCGCATAGCGCGGTCAGCATCGTCGCCAACAACGCAGACGGCGCTCACGGCGACGGTTCGCACCTCGACGCCACGACAGCGCTCGGCGATGTCGACGACCGCGGCGACGTCAGCCGCGGCGTTTCGACGGGCGCAGCAGTGGGCGGCATCGGTGGCCTGCTGGCGGGTCTCGGCCTGCTGGCCATTCCCGGCCTCGGCCCGATCGTTGCTGCCGGGTGGCTCGCGTCGACCGTGGTCGGCGCAGGTATCGGCGCCGCGGGTGGCGCGGCGACTGGCACGATCGTCGGTGCGCTAAAGGATGCGGGTCATACCGACGAGGAAGCGCATGTGTACTCGGAAGGCGTCCGCCGCGGCGGCACGCTGCTCAGCGCACGTGTCGAAGACGACATCGCGACCGAGGCGGAAGCCGTGCTTGACCGCAATCGGTCGGTAGATGCGACAACGCGCGGTGCAGCCTATCGTCAGGACGGCTGGAGCAGCTTCGACGAAGCGGCGCCGGCGTACACGCGTGACGAAGTTGCGGTTGAGCGCAATCGGTATCGGTCGACGACATCGACCACAGCCTACTGAATTGGGAACAGGCCTGCTCCAGCGCAGGCCACGCTCCCTAGCCGTAATGGCTGAAGCGTTATCGCCGCTCCGCGCCATGCGGGGCGGCGATTTCATAGTGTCAGGCGAGCGGCATGTTCTCGACCAGCGATGACAAGGCCTCGCCCTGGAACGAATAAGGGCGGACATGTCGATCGGGCATGGAGATACGCAGCCCCTTGCGGTCGTTCCGATCGATCGCCCGCACTTTGCGAACCATCGCCAGCAACGTGCCTTCGAACAGGATTTCGCCGCTTTCGTCGCCCGATGCCGACGCCGATATCTGGCGTACCAACGTGCCGTTCTCCTTCCATGGAAAATCCATGCGTGTATTCCTTCGCTATCACCCCAGTTCTTGATAGCATCGGCGTGCGCGTTCGACCTTGATCGAGGTCGATGCCGGCAAATAGGCAACCAACGGTTTACCTGATGCTGAGACCCAGATGCGGTCCGCGACGGCGATTGCGTAGATTCCAGGGTGCGGCCATCTCGACCGACGGCCTGATCCGCAAACCGACCCGCGGGCCTGCCGAGCAGCGTTCGCCCTTCAGGCGCTTTTGTTCGAACTCCGCGAGGATCCGCTGTAGACCGGCGTCGTGACGAACTATGACACGCGCTTCTGGGTCCTTGCCGCCGGCCTCTCGGGTATGGCGGGGTATGTCGACGCGATCGGGTTCCTGAAGCTCGGCGGGATGTTCGTGTCGTTCATGAGCGGCAATTCGACGCAGCTGGCGGTCGGTGCGGTGATCGATCCTGCGATGGCGTCGATGGCGGCGCGTCTTCTCGCGGGGTTCGTCGCCGGCGTTGTCGCCGGAACGTGGCTGGCGGCGATGTCGGGTGGTCGCCGAAAACCCATCGTTCTCACGTTCGTCGGCATGATCCTGGCGGTCGCGGCTGGCACGGACGGGCGATTTTCGGACCAAGTGACGACGATCATGATGGCCGCGTCGATGGGCGCCGCAAACACCGTCTTCCAGCGTGCCGGTGAGGTAAGCATCGGCGTCACGTACATGACCGGAACGCTGGTAAAGTTCGGCCAGCGTCTCGCCGGTGCGGTCATCGGCGGGCCTCGCTGGGCGTGGCTGCCCTACCTGATGTTGTGGGTTGCGCTGGTCGGCGGCGCGGCGGCCGGTGCGCTCGCATACTCGAGGCTCGGGACGAACGGCATGTGGATCGCCGTCGCGGTGGCCATGGTCCTCGCGGCGTACGCAGCCGCACTGGGCCCGGCAGAGCGCGTCGTCGTCCGGACGGGGCGATAAAAACAGCGACGTCGCCCGATCCGACACGCGTTTCTTGCGGCATTATCGACGATGTTAAGGCGTTAGCGCTTTCCACGGCACAACCGAGCGCCTAAGCCGCGCCATCCCCGGGGGGCCGCTCATGCGCGGCTGAGAGGTGGGCAGCAGCCCATGACCCGCTGAACCTGATCCGGCTTATACCGGCGTAGGGAGGGTCCGCGGCTGGCCCGTCGTCCCTCCGATTGGAGTGGACGTGAGCGTTTCTGGTACCGGTTTCCCGTTTTTTACGTCTGCGATTCGAGTGGGCGGTGGTTTTGGCGTCCGAGTGGCGCTCGCACTTTCGGCTGGCCTTTTACCCTCGACCGTGATGGCGCAGGACGCGCCCGATCCGGTCGAACCGGCGGAAATCCGCGTCGTCGGCACGCCCGATCCGGCGGGGTTCCTGCCTGATCAGAGCGTGCCGCGCGCGCAGAGTGCGATCTCCGCCGATTTCATCGTCAAGCAGGCGCCGACGCTCAACGCGTTCCAGCTGGTGACGCTGTTGCCCGGCGCAAACGTCGCATCGAGCGATCCATACGGCCTGTCGACCAGTTCCAGCCTGACGCTGCGCGGTCTCGGTCAGGACGAGATCGGTGTGCTGATGGAAGGCGCGCCGCAGAACGACATCGGCTATTACTACGCCTATCCGTCGCAGTTCGCAGACCCCGAGAATCTGAAGCGTATCTCGCTAGCGCAAGGGTCGGTCGATATCGATTCCCCGACGCTCGGCGGAGCGGGCGGCCTGTTGTCACTGGCACTCGACGATCCCAAAGCGCGTGCCGGTGCGCTCGTCGACCTGTCGCTCGGCAGCTACGCCGCGCGGCGCGTGTTCGGTCGGATCGACACCGGGACGATCGGCAGCACCGGGTTGAAAGCGTTCCTGTCCTATTCGAACACGCGCGCCGACAATTGGCGCGGTGCCGGCTACGACATGCGCCAGCATATCGATGCCAAGCTGCTTGGCGAATGGGGCAGCGGCAACCGTGCCAGCCTCGCGCTGTCGTTCAACGATGCGAACTCGTCAAGCTACCCGAGCCCGACGCTCGCCGAGTGGAACGCGCAGGGTCGCGGCTTCAACTACGACAAGCGCTACACCGCAGGGAACACCAACTACTGGCGTCTCTACCGGGCGCCGTTCCGCAACCTCTACGCCTCCGCACCGGTGCATCTGGTGCTTAACGACCGGCTCGCGCTGGACAGCACCACCTATCTCCAGTTCGGCTACGGCAATTCGCCCTATGGGACGCAGCTGACTACCGCCGGCAATTACCTTGGTACCGAGGAATTGGCCGAGCCGATCGCGCTGCCCGGCGCGGTCGACGGGGTGGCGACCGTGCTCGGCAATTATACCGGCGACCAGATGCGCACCGGCAATGTCAGCAAGCTCACGCTTCGCACCGGCGCGCATGTGGTCACCGCGGGGCTGTGGTTCGACTATGGCACGGACCGCGTGACGCAGTCCTACACGTCGATTGGCCCGGACGGGATCCCGGTCGATCGCTGGGGCTATCGCGCGAAGGCGATCCGCACCGCCGACGGCCGCCTGCTGGCCTATGAGAACCAGCGCACCGTCACCGTTACGAAGGGCTTTTTTCTCGCCGACAGTGTCGCGGTAACGCCTCGCCTGACGATCGATGCCGGGTTCAAGGGCGTGAATGTTTTGCGTAACGGCCGCACGTACCTGCCGGGGCCGCAGGATAGGGTACGCAACGACAGTTTCGCCGCCTTACCGCGCGCCGCGATCCACTACCGGCTCGACGATCGCCAGCAGCTGTTTGCCAACATCACCACCAACTTCCGCACGCCCAACGAATTCACGCTCTACAACAGCTATTATGGTGGCGAGGTCGTCGTTCGGGGGACGAACGCGCTCAAGAACGAGTATTCGGTCTCGCAGGAGATCGGCTATCGCTTCATCGGCGCGCAACTGTCCGCATCGGTAACCGGGTTCCACTACAAGTTCCGCAACCGGCAACTGGCGACCGTGATCGACCAGGGCGGCGCGCAAGTGAACGGAACGCTCAACGCTGGCGGGCAGAGCTCGTACGGCGTGGATGCCGAGCTGGATTACCGACCGGTCCCGGGAGTCAGCCTTTACGTCTCCGGCGAGTATCTGCGCGCGCGTATCGATGACGATCTGCCGATCGGTGCGGACTTCCTCCCGACCAGGGGAAAGCATGCGGTTTCCAGCCCGACCGTCCAGTTCGGTGCGGGCGGCACCTATGACGACGGACGATTCTTCGGAAGCGTCGCCTCGAAATATATCGGCCGGCAATATGCGACGTTCATGAATGACGAGCGCATCAAGGGCTACGCCACGCTCGACCTGTCGGTCGGCATGCACCTTGCCGACTGGCTCGACGGCAAGCGAACCGACCTGCGCGTCAACGCGATCAACGTCGCCGACCCACACGTCCTCGCCGGCGTACAGGCAGTGAGCACCAACGCGCAGGACACGATCGGCCGCAACGGCACGGTCATCGCCGGTTCGGCTCCCGCTTATTATATCGGCAGCGGCGCGGCGGTCATGGCGACGATTTCACGGGCGTTCTGAGATGGCGATACGGCGGATCTTGGCTCGACCCGGGCCTCATACCTATCTTGGCGGGCAGCGATCGTGAGCGCGATGGCGTCGTCCGCCAACCACCGCGTGCATGGCATGGGCACGGAGATGGAAGCGCCTACCTGGCCCGCGATCACGGCCGCCGAAGCGGAGGCCGCGATCGCGCGTTTCGCGTCGGCCGGTCGCATGGTCGCGCTGCGCTGGCATTCGCCGCGACCGTTTTCGGCGGCAACGCTGGTCGACACGACCCGCGGCGCGTTCTTCCTGAAACGGCATCACCACAAACTTCGCTCGATCGAGGGATTGGCGGAAGAGCATGCGTTCATCGCCCATCTGCGAGCGGCCGGGACGCCGGTCCCGGAGGTGATGCTGGCCGCTGACGGCATGAGCGCAATCGCGGTTGGCGACTGGACCTACGAACTGCACCGCAAGGGGCAGGGCGTCGATCGCTACCGCGACCGGCTTTCGTGGACGCCCTTCCTCTCACGCAGCCACGCCCGCGCGGCTGGCGCTGCGCTCGCGCGGTTACATTCCGCCTCGGCCAGCTTTGCCGCCCCGGCCCGAAAACCTAGGCCGCTGGTCGCCAGTTTCACCATCCTGCCCGCGACCGATCCGATGGCGGCAGCCGAAGCCTATGTCGCGGCGCGGCCCGCACTGGCTGGTTCTTTGACCGATCGCGCCTGGCAATCGGATCTGGCGCGTCTGTTCGCGGCGTCGGGCGACGGACTGCCCGCGGCGTTGGCAGGGCAGCCGTCGCTGTGGACACAGAATGACTGGCACCCCTCGAACTTGCTATGGGCCGACGACGGCACTGTGGCGACCGCGTTCGATTTCGGGCTCGCCGACCGGACCTGCGCCGTCCACGACATTGCCACGGCGATCGAGCGGAGTTGCGTGCGGTGGCTGGATCTGGGGCAGGACGCTGCGATCGGTGATGCGCGCGCGGCCGTCGATCTGCTCACGGGGTACGCGACGGTATTGCCCCTGAGCCGGACCGATATCGCCACGATCGTACGCCTTCTGCCGCTGGTCCATGTCGAGTTCGCGCTGTCGGAGGTCGACTATTTCTCAGGCGTCGTTGCCGACCCCGTTTCCGCTGCGCTGGCATGGGACGATTATCTCATCGGCCATGGCGACTGGTTCATCACCGCTCCGGGACAGAATTTCCTGCGCCGGATCGACGACGAGGAAGTCGGCCGATGACTGCGTTCGAGATCGCCGCCGTCGTCGTAAGCTTCGCTGGCATCTGGCTTACCGCTACGCGCAGGATGCTGTGCTGGCCGGTGAGCCTCGTCGCCTGCGCGCTCTACTTCAAGCTGTTCCTCGACGTCCGCCTCTACGCCGACATGGTGCTGCAGGCGCTGTTCGGCATCGGCATCCTCTACGGATGGACACAATGGGGGCGGGGCAAGGACGATAGCGGTGGCGTCGTGGTGATGCCGTTACCTCCGTCCCAGGCCGTCGTGGGACTGGCAGCTGGAGCGGTCGGTGCCGTTTGCATAGGCCTGTTCACGAGCCGCTACACCGACGCGTCGCTGCCGTGGATGGACGCGGCACTGAGCAGCTTCAGCCTCGTCGCCCAATATTGGACCGCTCGACGCCACACCGCCAGCTGGCTGCTCTGGATCGCGGTCGACATCCTGTATGTCGGCATGTTCGTCGTCAAAGGACTGACCCTGACCGCAGGGCTTTATGCGGCGATGATCGCGTTGGCGGTGATGGGCTATCGGGAATGGCGAAAAGTCGAGGCGGTGGTCTAGACCGCCACGTAAATTACACGGCGGGCTTGCCCGCGATATACAGGTCCACCGGCACCGCGGTCGGCACCGCCAACTCGGGTCGCTCGCGCGTCGCGGCGGCCTGCAACCATTCCGGGCCGCCGGGTCGATGACGGGTCGATCCGTCCGAACGCGTCGGCACCTTTCCGTAGACGGTTGGCCCCTCTCGGCCTGGCGAGCCGCCGCCGAACGACGCGGCGATGTTGCCGTATGTCGATGGATCGCGGCCATCGAGGCTGAGCCGGTCGTTCAGATAGCAGGCGGTCGCCCAACCGGTCGCGGGATCGGGCGTCATCGCGATGATCTTTTTGCCCCAATACATGCGCAGGTTGTTGTGCATCCAGCCGTCGATCAGGAACTGGCGCTGGCACGCGTTCCACGTCTCGTCGCGTGTCTCGCCGTGGAGCAGCGCCGCCAGCGTTTCGACGTCCGGATGCGGATCGGCAGCATGCGCCTCCAATGTCTCCCGTGCCCATTCCGTTATCCGGTCATAGCGTTCGGGTGCGGACAGGCCACGGGATTGGTAGTGAAACCATTCGCGCCAGGTCAGCAGTTCATCGGCGAATTTGGTCTTGCTGGCGGTCGGGGCGGCGGCGGCGTCGACCGTGGCCATCACCTCGCGCGGGCCGAGCACCCCGAAGTGCAGATAGGGCGACAGCATGCTCGCCCCCACCGGCCGCGTCGCGTCGTTGCGGGTCGTGGCATAGGTGGGAAGTACGTCGTCCATTAGCCGTTCGAGCGCCCGCAACGCACCGCCCCGACCGGCGGGAAAGAGCGGACTGGGCGGCAGCGCATGATCGATCGCGGCGCGCGCAACGAGCTGGTCGAGGTCGGCATCCGAACACGCCGCCAGCCGGTCGGGCGCAAAGGGCAGGGGGCCGTCATAAGGTCCAACGGCGGGCACCGCCTCCGTCGTCACGGCCCAGTCGTCCCGCAACGGCTCGTGCCGACGCCGGAATGCGGAGGTCGACCCGATATCGTCGCCGAGAAGCGCGGGCGGGACGAGGCATGCGGCGTTCACCGCGAACATCGCGCGATCGGCGCGCGCCGCGACCCGCTCGGATTGCCAGCGCGCCACGAAGGTCGGCTGATCCTCGACCAGCACGGCGGCGCTGTCGGCCGCGAGCCGGTAGACCAGCCCCTTTTCGCGGGCATCCGCGCGGTCGACATGCTGGACGCAGGCAAGACCGCGCTGTTTGCAGTCGAGCGCCAGATCGCGGCTCGCGCCCAGGATGAAGCGATGCAGCCGATCGGAGGCGTAGGGGTAATCCTCGCGCAGTCCATGATAGACGAGGACGGGCAGGCCGAGGTCGTTACCGAGCATGATCGCCGCGTCGATCACCGGATTGTCCCGCGCCCGCAACGCCTGTTGCAGCCAGCACAGCACGTAGCGACCCGCGCCATGCAACGCAGCCTCGTTCAGCGCGCGGACGCGAGGCGCCTCGGACCAGGCGGAAAGCGGTGCAGGAAGGTTGGATGCCATGGCCGTTCAACAGTCCATGCGCGCAACCGATCCCCGGCCGAGCGAATCGCGATGGGCGGAGCGAAGGTCGTCGTCCGGTAGAGCGTCGGCGTCGATGATGGTGCCGGTTGCAGGAATCGAACCCGCGACATCCAGTTTACAAAACTGGCGCTCTACCAACTGAGCTAAACCGGCCCAAAGCGTCTCGCCCGAATGCGGCGGGAGCCAATGCGTTTCGCCCCATGCGTCAGGAAACGCCGAAGGTCCAGCCCTCGGTGCGCGCGATATGTGTCGTCATGTCCGCTGGCGCCCAGAGTTCGGGACGATCCGCGTTCGCGCGTAGCCAGGCCGCGGTCAGGATCGCGTCGGTCGCGTGGTCGTCGTAACGCGCGAGCGGCAGGTGCCGGTCACTGCCGAGACCCGTCAGCGCCGAATCGAGCGCGTCCGCATCGCGCATCTTGCTCAGGCCCTTGCGGATGCCGGCGGCGCGCGCGGCGATCGTCGTATAGATCTCGACGATCGCCGACCCTTGCGTCGGCAACGAATCGAACGGCCAGACGGGGATGCGTCCGGCAAGGCGGTGAAGCACGCGCATCCCTGTCAGGCTCGACTTCCCGACCTGTGCCGCGCCGACCAGGTTGAAGCAGCTCGTCGGCGACAGGCCCATCGCCCGCTGGCCGATTTCGCAGACGCGCATCCGCCCGGCACCGCCCGCGAACAGGTCGCCGCAATCGCGATGCTGGCGGAAATGGCGGCGGATCTCCGCGTCCTGCAACAGGCTCGACGCGGCGAGATGCTCGTCGGCATGCGATGCGGTCTCGACCATCGCCCATAGCGCCCGCGCCTCGCCGGGGCTGTCGCGCCAGCCGGGGAAGTAACTCCCCTCATCGACGAACGGCAGCGCCGGCGACAGGTCGAGCCCGATGAGCATCGACCCGTCGCGCTGTCCGAGCATCCAGTCGAGGACGTCGGCGCGCGACCAGGACGATCCGTGCGGCGGGGTGACGAGTTCGGGTGCGGTATCGCCGGTCGCGCAGACCGCCACCGCGATCCCCTTATGGCGATGACCGCGCGCGCCCGACCAGTCGATCGCGGCGAATCGGTCGAAACGGGGGCGTAGCACCGATCGACCTGAGACAGGCTCGGGCATCAGCGTGGCCATCAGCGTGCGGCGTGCCGACGAAAGCACGGCGTCTCGTGATCGTCGACCAGACCGCAGGCCTGCATCCAGGCATAGACGATGACCGGGCCAACGAAGCTGAACCCGCGCCGTTTGAGCGCGATCGACAACGCCTCCGATGCCGGGGAGCGGGTCAGCGCCTTGCTGCCGTCGCCGATAACGGTGTTCCCGTCGACGAACCCCCAGGCGAACGTGGCGAAATCCTCGCCGGCGTCGCGCATCGCGAGATAGGCCCGGGCGTTGCCGATCGTCGCGCGGATCTTTGCCCGCGACCGGACGATGCCCGCGTTCGTCATCAGCCGATCGACATCGGCATCGTCGAACCGCGCAACAATCGCCGGATCGAACCCGGCAAACGCGGTTCGGAAGGCATCGCGCTTTCGCAGGATCGTGATCCAGGCCAGACCGGCCTGGAACCCGTCGAGCATCAGTTTCTCCCACAGCGCGCGGGAATCATGCTCCGGGACGCCCCATTCGGCGTCGTGATACGCGGCGAGCAGCGGATCGCCTTGCACCCAGCGGCACCGCGCAACGTCCGGATCGGTCACGGCCACGTCCGAAGATGCGAGCGCCCCGAAAACGGCCTCGTTGTTCGTCGTCACCTGTTATCCGCCCGCGTCTTATCGAGCGGCGTCGCGTTTCGCCGACCAGTAAGCGAGCCGTTTGCGGATATCCCGCTCGAAGCCGCGTTCATTCGGCGCGTAGAATGGGTCCGGGTTCGTAGCGGCGATCTCGTCGGGGAAGAACTCCTGGCCGGAAAACGCGTCGGGGTGATCGTGATCATAGGCATAGCCGGCATGATAGCCGAGTTCCTTCATCAGCGCGGTCGGCGCGTTGAGGATGTGCTTGGGCGGCGGCAGCGACCCGGTCTGGCGCGCGAGCGCACTGGCCCGGTCGAAGGCGAGATAGGAGGCGTTCGATTTCGGCGCGGTGGCGACGTAGTTGATCGCCTGCGCAAGGAAAAGGCGTCCCTCGGGAAGACCGACGCGTTCGAACGCCTGCCACGCGGTCATGACCTGGATCAGCGCGTTGGGATCGGCCATCCCGACATCTTCGGATGCGGCACAGGCGAGCCGGCGAAAGATCACGGCGGGGTCTTCCCCCCCGGCCATCATCCGCGCCGCCCAGTATAAGGCGGCGTCGACCCCGCTTCCCCGCAAGCTCTTGTGAAAGCAGCTGAGCAGGTTGAAATGTTCTTCCTTGCCCTTGTCGTACAGCGGCGCGCGCGATTGCGCGAAGGCGCCCAGTTCGGCGGTGGTGAGGGGCGCGTCGGCCGAGATGCTGAACAGGTCTTCGCACAGCCCGAGCAGATAGCGCGCATCGCCGTCCGCCATCGCGATCAGCGCATCGCGGGCACCGGGATCGAGCGGCAAGGGCCGGTCGAAATGGCGTTCGGCGCGGGCGATGACCTGGTCGAGATGATCGGTCGTCAGGCGGTTCAGCGTGAAAACCTTAGCCCGCGACAACAAGGCGGACACCAGGCTGAAGCTGGGGTTTTCGGTGGTCGCGCCGATCAACGTGAACGTGCCGTCCTCGATCGCCGGCAACATCGCGTCCTGCACCGGACGCGAGAAGCGATGAAGCTCGTCGATGAACACCGCGGTCGACTTGCCGGTGTCCTGCCGAAGCGCGGCGGCCGCGGCTATCGCCTTTCGAAGATCGACGATCCCGGTCGAGACCGCGGACAATTGGGTGAACTCATACCCCGCCTCGTGGGCGATCAGGCGGGCGATCGTCGTCTTGCCGACCCCAGGCGGTCCCCACAGCACGAACGACGACAGTCTTTTGCCCTGCAGCATGCGGCCGAGCGGACCCTCGGGTCCGAGCAGATGGTCCTGGCCGATCACCTCGGCGATCGCCGCAGGACGCAGTTCCTCGGCAAGCGGCCGGCTCACCGCGCGCGCGAACAGCGATCCGGTCATGTCCGCACCGGCAGCGCGGGGGCGGCGCGCGTGGTGGGGACGGGATGTGCAACGAAGGGAAGGGCGGGCGCGGAGCCCGCAGACAGATCGACCATGCGGCAAATGTAGGCGCTCGCAGGCGGATTTCCCGTCCGTCCTCGGTTGGTCGGCGCGGGGTGGTGGCCATGACCACTTCCAAGTCACCGTCTGACCGAGAACGCTTTGATCCGATCCGAACGAGAATATTCGCAAAAGCACCTTGAACGAAAAACCGTCTGCGATATATCTTAGATAGTAGATAAGATATCGGAGAACACGCAATGCGTTTTGGTATGGGATATGGAGGTTGGGCCGGTGGCCCGCGTGGCGAAGGTGACGGGCGGGGCGCGTCGGGTCATGAAGGCCATGGTCGTCACGGTCATCGCGGCGGACCCGGTGGTCGGCGTCGGCTGTTTGACGGTGGTGAGTTGAAGCTCGTGATGCTGAAGCTGATCGCCGATGCGCCGCGTCACGGATACGACCTGATCCGCGAAATCGAAGGGCTCACCGGTGGTGGCTACGCGCCAAGCCCGGGCGTCGTCTATCCGACGCTCAGCATGCTCGACGAGATGGGGCTGATCGAGGAACAGCAGTCGGAGGGTGCCAAGAAGCGCTTTGCGGCCAGCGAGGAGGGACGCGCGCACCTCGTCGAAAACGCCGCCGTAGTGGAGACCCTGTTTGCCCGGTTGGCCGCGGTCGGTGCGGAGTCCGAGCGGACCGATGGAGCGCCGATCCGGCGGGCCATGGGCAATTTGCGACAGGTGCTGCAGCATCGGTTGATGCGCGAGGATGTGAGCGAGGACACGCTGCACGACGTCGCGGCGTTGCTCGACGAGGCGGCGCAGAAGATCGAGCGGCTCAAGTGAGCGTCTCCGTAGCGCGCGTCCCGACGCACTCGGCAAGCAAGTATCTCCAGCAGCTCGCCAAGCATTGGAGCCACAAGATGGAGGTGACGTTCTCGGAGCAAGAGGGGCGGATCGCGTTTCCGGGCGGCGCGGTGCTGGAAATGCGCGCCGACACCGATACGCTCGACGTCGCCTTGACGGTGCCGGAGGGCGAGGATGTCGACCGGATGCGCGGCGTGGTGTCCAGCCATCTCGATCGCTTCGCCTTTCGCGAGGCACCGCTGACCTTCGACTGGAATACCGTCTGAGCTGTTGGGACGGTGGCCGGTTCGGGGGACGGATTGGGCGCCAACAGGTCCCTCTCCGTTGGACGAGAAAGGCGCCTTACGCGATCAGCCGCGTCGGCGCGCCATGACCGCGAGATACGTGTCGAGGACGGTCTGGTTGATGGTGTCCCACCGATAGCCGGCCGCCTTGGCATGGCCCGCGTCGCCCATCGCGCGGCGCAGGGCCGGGTTAGCGACGATATGTCCGATCGCGTCGGCATAGGCGGCGATATCGGTCGGTGGGACCAGATAGCCGGTCTTGCCGTCGTCGATCAGGTCGACCGCGCCGGTCGCGCGCGCGGCGACGACGGGCACGCCGGCCGCCAGCGCCTCCAGCGTGACGTTGCCGAATGTCTCGGTGACGCTGGGGTTGAAGAACACGTCGAGCGACGCGACCGCGCGGCCGAGTTCGTCGCCCGACTGGAACCCGGTGAAGACCGCCTCGGGAACATGCCCCGCAAACCAGTCGCGCGCGGGCCCTTCGCCGATCACGACGACGCGGTGGCGCACGCCGCGCCGGCGGAGTTCGGCGAGCACGTCGGCGAAGACGTCGAGCCCCTTTTCCTTCACCAGCCGCCCGAGAAAGCCGACCACCATCTCGTCGTCGGCGATCCCGAGCGAGCGGCGCCAGGCGGTGTCGCGTCGCGCCGGATTGAAGCGATCGTGATCGATCCCGCGCGACCAGATGCCGATCGACGTCCTGACGCCCCAACTGCGCAGCAAGTCTGCCATGCTCGGGCCCGGCACGACGACTTCGTCCACCCGGTTGTAGAAGCGGGTCAGGCGCTTTTTCGCGATCGGCTCGAGAAAGCCCAAGCGATAATAGCGGAAATACGTCTCGAAGCGCGTGTGGAACGACGCGACCGTGGCGATGTCGCGCTTGCGCGCATAGGCGGCGGCGGCGTGGCCGAGAAATTCGGGCGCCGACAGGTGGACGATGTTGGGCGCGAACGCGTCGAGGTCGCGGCGTACGCGCGGCGTGATGCCGATCGCGGCACGATATTCGCCGCGTCCACCGATTAACGGGATCGCGGGCACGTCGACCAGATCGCCGGTCGCGGGGAAGGCTGGTTTCGCGACGGTCGGCGAATAGACGCGCACCTTGACGCCGCGTGACAGGAGATGACCGACGAGCAGGTTCAGCGACTGGTTCGCGCCGTCGCGCACGTAATTGTAATTGCCGCTGAACAGGGCCACGCGGAGATCGGTCGGCTTCATCGCTCAGGCGGATAGCCGCGTGTGCCCGACCACGCCAGACAATCCTCTGCTTTTCCCGGCACACGCCTGGGCACGCAGGCGTCTGTTCCCTTATCGTTCCGCTTTTGCTAGGAACGCGTATGGCAAAGATCCAAAAGCGTTACGTGTGTCAGGCCTGCGGATCGGTGTCGCACCGCTGGGCGGGACAGTGCGCCGATTGCAACGAGTGGAACACGCTGGTCGAGGAGGCGAACACCGCCGCGACGCCGTTCCATTCGAAGCACAATCTGCAGACCGGCGGCCGCGCAATCCAGCTCGTCGGGCTGGATGCCGAGATCAAGCTACCGGATCGGATGGCGACCGGCATCGCCGAGCTCGACCGCGCGCTGGGTGGCGGGTTCGTCGAGGGGTCGGCGACGCTGATCGGCGGCGATCCGGGTATCGGCAAGTCGACCTTGCTGTTGCAGGCGGCGGCGAAGATGGCGCTGGCGGGGCAGTCGGTCGCCTATGTCTCGGGCGAGGAGGCGGCCGACCAGGTGCGGTTGCGTGCGCGGCGGCTGGGGCTCGGCAATGCGCCGGTACAGCTCGCGGCGGCGACATCGACGCGCGACATTCTGACGACGTTGCAGGCGAATCCGCCGGCGATGCTGGTGATCGATTCGATCCAGACGATGCATTCCGATCTGATCGAGGGCGCGCCGGGCACGGTCAGCCAGGTGCGCGCGTCGGCGCAGGAGCTGATCCGCTTCGCCAAGGAACGCGGGACGGCGGTGGTTCTCGTTGGGCATGTGACCAAGGACGGATCGATCGCCGGCCCGCGCGTGCTGGAGCATATGGTCGACACGGTGCTCAGCTTCGAGGGCGAGCGCAGCCACCAATATCGCATCCTGCGCGCGATCAAGAACCGCTTTGGCGGGACCGACGAGATCGGCGTGTTCTCGATGCAGACCGAAGGGTTGGCGGAGGTCGGCAATCCGTCGTCGCTGTTCCTGACGCACCGCGACGACGCGATGACCGGCGCGACGGTGTTCCCCGCGCTCGAGGGCACGCGGCCGGTGCTCGTCGAGATTCAGGCGCTGACCGTGCGGTTGGCGTCCGGCGCGACGCCAAGGCGCGCGGTGGTCGGCTGGGATTCGGGGCGGCTGGCGATGATCCTCGCGGTGCTCGAGGCGCGGTGCGGGCTGAGTTTCTCGAACGCCGAAGTCTATCTCAACATCGCCGGCGGGTACCGCGTGCAGGACCCGGCCGCCGATCTGGCGGTGGCGGCGGCGTTGATCTCGGCGATGGCGGAGCGGCCCGTCCCGGTCGACTCGGTGGCGTTCGGCGAGGTCGCGCTGTCGGGCGAGATCCGCCCGGTCGCGCATGGCCCGTTGCGGTTGAAGGAGGCGAGCAAGCTCGGCTTCGAACGCGCGCTGGTTCCGGCCTCGATGACGGGGGAGAAGAGCGGGATGAAGCTTTCGGGGTTCAAGACGCTGGCGTGCTTCGTCGATCACATGATGGGGCGGGGGTGACGGTCGCCGATCGGCTCGCGGGGTGGGCTGGGCGTTCGCTCGACAGCGCGCACTAGCGGTTCGGCCCGCGCGTCCCTATTCCAGAGCGCATGAACCTCACCGCGCTAGACATCGTCGTCCTGATTGCCGTTGCCGGGTCCGCGGTACTCGGGTTGATCCGCGGGTTCGTCACCGAAGTGCTGTCGATGTTCGCCTGGGTGGCGATGGTGGCGATGCTGAAGCTGTTCCACATCCCGCTCGCTGCCGCGCTGTCGCCGATGGTGGGCACGGTGGGCGGGGCTGCGGTACTCGCGTTCGCGATCATCACCGGCGTGACCTATATCGGCGGGCGGCTGGTCGCCAACGCGATCGGCGCGCGGACCCGGACCTCGATCCTCGGTCCCGTCGACCGTGCGCTCGGCTTCGGGTTCGGCGCGCTGAAGGGGCTGATCCTCGCCAGCCTCGTGTTCCTGCTCGCCACGCTCGTCCTCGACACGATGGGCGGCGGACGGTCGCATCGGCCGGGCTGGATGACCACGTCGCGGACCTATCCGCTGCTCAACGCGACCAGCGCCAGCATCGCCGACTTCGTCGACCGCCGCCGTCGCGGCAAACCCGTCTTCGGCGCGAAAACGCCGCCTTCCTCTTCCGATAACGCAAGCGAACCGACGACATGAGCGCGCCCCTCTACAACGCCGAAATCCTCCGCCTCGCCGCCTCGATCCCGCATCACGAACGCCTGCCCGAGCCGATGGCGACGGCAGAGCGACGCTCGCCGATCTGCGGCAGCCGCGTGACGATCGACGTGTCGGTCGACGACGCCGGCCGGGTGAGCGAGGTCGGCCTATTGGTCCGCGCCTGCGCGCTGGGCCAGGCGTCGTCGTCGCTGCTCGCCGCAAATATCCTCGGCCGCACCCCCGCCGAGCTCGCCGTCGCGCGCGACGCGGTGACGGCATGGCTTGCGCGCGAGGGCGATGCGCCCGAATGGCCCGGCATGGATATCTTCACGCCGGCGCTCGATTACACCGCGCGCCACCCGTCGATCCGGCTCGCGTTCGAAGCCGCGACCGAGGCTGCCGAGACCGCCGCAAAGGCGAAGGTCTGATGGCCGAAACATCGCCCTCCCTGTTGCGGGACGGCGTCGTGTTGCTCGGCTTCGGCCTGATGTTCGTGCTGCTGTTCCGGCGGCTCGGGCTGGGTGCGACGCTGGGCTATCTCGTCGCGGGCGCCGTCGTCGGGCCGCACGTGCTCGGGCTGGTCGGCGATGCGGAGTCGAAGCTTGGTTTCGCCGAGCTCGGCATCACGCTGCTCCTGTTCATCGTCGGGCTCGAACTCAATCCGACGCGGCTGTGGCGAATGAAGCATGAGATCTTCGGGCTGGGGCTCTTGCAGGTCGCGATCTGCGGGATTGCGATCACCGCAATCGTCTGGGTTGGCGCGAAATTCTCGTTGCCCGCGGCGTTCGCGCTGGGCCTTCCGCTGGCGCTGTCATCGACCGCGCAGGTGCTGCCGATGCTGCGCTCGTCGGGGCGGATGCGGACTCCGTTCGGCGAGCGTGCCTTCTCGATCCTGCTGTTCCAGGACCTGTCGATCGTGCCGTTGATCACGATCGTCGCGGCGATGAGCCGTAATCCGGCGGATGCCAACGCGCCGCCCGGCTGGTTGCTCGCGATCTACACGGTGCTCGCGATCGGCGGCCTGATCATCGCCGGGCGCTTCGTCCTGCGGCCGTTCTTCCGGCTGATCGGCAATCTCGGCGAGCGCGAGATGTTCGTGTTCGCCGGCCTGTTCACGGTCATCGCCAGCGCCGCGATCATGGAATGGCTCGGGCTGTCGACTGCACTCGGCGCGTTCATCGCCGGCGTGATGCTGGCTGACAGCCCGTATCGGCACGAGCTGGAAGCCGATGTCGAGCCGTTCCGCTCGATCCTGCTCGGGCTGTTCTTCCTCGCGGTCGGCATGGTCCTCGACCTCAACGCGATCGCCGAGCGGCCGTTCTTCGTGATGGCGATGGCGGCGGCGCTGATCCTGACCAAGACGAGCGTCATCATGCTGATCGGCATGGCGTTCAAGATGACCTGGCGGCAGGCGTTCGCGCTCGGCCTGCTGCTGAGCCAGGGCGGCGAGTTCGGCTTCGTGCTGTTCGCGCAGGCGCAGGCGGGGCTGTTGATCGAACCGCAGGCGGCCAGCCTGTTCGGCGCGATCATCACGCTGTCGATGGCAACGACGCCGTTCCTGATGGGAATCACCAAGCGCTTCCGCACCGAGCCTTTGGCGAAGAACCAGGAGCGCGACGGGCCCAAGACCGACGGCTCGAACGCGATCATCGTCGGCTATGGGCGGTTCGGGCAGACCGTCGGCCAGAGGCTGCTGACGCAGGATATCCCGGTGACGCTGATCGACACCGACATCGAGATGATCGACATCGCCGGCGAGTTCGGCGCGAAGGTCTATTATGGCGACGGTACGCGGCTCGACCTGTTGCGGCAGGCGGGTGCAGAAGAGGCCGAACTGATCTGCTTCTGCATGGATGGCGACCAGCTCGAGCCGGACACGATCGAGGGCGTGCACGAGGCGTTCCCGAACGCGGCGATCTATGTCCGCGCGTTCGACCGCCGCGCGCTGGTCAAGCTGAAGAACACGTCGGCCGAGTATGTCATCCGCGAGGTGCTCGAATCGGCGGTGAAGATGGCACGGCGCGCAATGAGCAGCCTGGGTGTCGCGAGTGCCGATATCGACCGCGCGGAGGATATGTACCGCGCGCGGGACAAGGAACGATTGCAACTTCAGCTCCAGGCGACCGATATTCGCGCTGCGCGGGCCGAGACTGCCGAACGCTTTCCGTGGGGGAACGACGCGACATGATCATCGCCATACTTGCCGCCCTGTCGGGCGCGATCGCGGTCGTCGCAGGGGCGTTCGGGGCGCACGGCGCGAGCGGACCCGCGGCGGAGTGGCTCAAGACCGGCGCGCAATACCAGCTCGCACATGTCGTCGCGGCGCTGGTCGCGGTTCGGATGGAGGCGCGTGGGCCGGCGTGGTTGTTCGTAATCGGCGGCGCGCTGTTCGCGGGATCGCTCTACGGCTTGGCGATCGGCGGTGGGCGATGGCTCGGCCCGATCACGCCGATCGGCGGCGCGCTGTTGATCGGCGGGTGGCTGTGGCTGGCGTGGAGCGCACGGGGCTAACCAAGTAAGCGTGTTCACCCGCGAAGGCGGGTGCCCAGTCTGGACACCCGCCTTCGCGGGTGAACACGCTTACTTCGGTGAGGTAAGCTACCGCTTCTTCCGGCACGCGTCAGAGCAGTAGATCACGCTGTCCCAGTCGCGCGCCCATTTCTTCCGCCAAGTGAAAGGCCGTTCGCAGGCCGGGCAAACCTTGGTCGGCAAATTCTGCTTGGCGACACCGTTCGGCATCAGCGGGGCTGCGCGTCGAGGAAGGTTTCGACGTCCTTAAGATCGACCTTCTTGTCCAAATACGTCTGGCCGATCCCGCGCGCGAGCAGGAAGGGGAGCGTCCCCGCCGCCATCTTCTTGTCGTGCCGCATGTGATCGACCAGCCGCGCGCCGTCCGCCGACACCCGCGCCGCGGCCAACCCGTCCGGAAGCCCGACATCGCGCCAATGCGCCGCGACCCGCTGCGCATCCTGGCCCGAGCAGATGCCTTGCGCCGCCGAGAAGCCGAACGCCAGCGAACACCCGGCGGCAACGCCTTCGCCGTGGATCAGCGCCTGCGAGAACCCCGTTTCAGCCTCCAACGCATGCCCGAACGTATGCCCCAAGTTCAGCAGCGCGCGCGTGCCGTTGGTCTCATGCTCGTCCGCCGCGACGATCCGTGCCTTGGCCGACACGCTGTGCGCGATCGCATATTCGCGAACCGCGAGATCACCCGCCAACAACGCCGCGCCATTCGCCTCGCACCATTCGAAGAACGCGAAATCGTCGATCAGCCCGTATTTCACGACCTCGGCATAGCCCGCGCGCAGTTCGCGGATCGGCAGCGTGTCGAGCACCTGCGGATCGATCAGCACCGTCGCCGGCTGGTGAAACGCACCGATCAGGTTCTTGCCGGCACGCGTGTTGATCGCGGTCTTGCCGCCGACCGAGCTGTCGACCTGCGCCAGCAGCGACGTCGGGATCTGCACGAAGTTGCACCCGCGCTTCAGGATCGAACACGCGAACCCGACGAGATCGCCGATCACGCCGCCGCCCAGCGCAACGACATGATCGCCGCGCTCGACACCGAGGTCGAGCAGCCGGTCGCACAGCATCTCCAGCGTCGCCCAGCTCTTGCTGCCCTCGCCGGGTGCCAGCACGATCGCCTCGGACGTAATGCCCACAGCGGTCAGCGACGCTTGCACCGTCGCAAGATGCTCTGACAAATTCTCGTCGGTGACGATCGCCACGCGGCGTTTGCCGGCAAGCGGCGCAAGGATCTTGCCGGCGCGCGCGAGGATCCCGGCCTCGATATGGATCGGATAGGTCCGTGACCCCAGTTCGACGGTAACGGTCTTCATCGGCCAAGCGCCCTCAGGATAGCGGCGACGGTCGCTTCGTGCGGCGTCTTGTTGCTGACAATATGGATGTGCGCCTGCGCGTAGATCGGGTTGCGGACGCGCGCGAGTTCGGCGAGCACCTTGCCCGGATCGCGGTTGCGGAGCAGCGGGCGGGTATCGCGCCGCCCGACCCGTTCGACCAGGATGTCGGGATGCGCGCTGAGCCAGACCGAGATCGCGTCGCGCAGGATCAGCGCGCGCGTTTCGTCGTTGATGAACGCGCCGCCGCCCGTCGCGATGATCTTGGGCGTGCCGTCGATCAGCCGCGCGATCACGCGGCGTTCGCCGTCACGGAAATACTCCTCGCCGTATTTGGCGAAGATTTCGGCAACCGTCATGCCCGACGCGGCCTCGATCTCGTGATCGGCATCGACGAACGGCAGGTTCATGCGCAGCGCCAGCCGGCGGCCGACGGTGGTCTTGCCGACGCCCATCAACCCGACGAGCACGATCGGGCGATCGATCGGGTGGCGGCGGGGCCCGCCTGAAGGGTTGTGGCTTTGCAACATCGTGAGGGGCGCTATACAGCGGCACCGCGCGAGGGCAAAAGCTCTTGGCGCCTGTTTCGTCCGCTACCCCCAAGCTCAACATCAAGGTTACGCCGCATGTCCCGTTTCATCGTCTCGGTCGTCGTCGTTCTTGTCGTGGTGGTCGGCGGCCTGGTCCTGCTGGCCGGTCGCGCGACCGAGCGCCCGCAGAGCCGCGTCGAGAAGGCCGTGACGCTTGCGAACCTCTCTTAAGGCTACCCTCGCGGCGGCCGTCGCCGTTGGCGCCCTGACCGTTACGGGGGCTGTCGCGCTGGCACCGGCGATCGGCCAGGATCGTCCCGAATCGATCCTGCCGCCGGGCTTTGGCGAGCCGACGCCTGCGCCGGCGCCCGCCACGCCACGCCCGGCGCAGCCTGCGACCGGGCCGCAACCGGCGCGTCCGACGACGACACCGTCGCAACCGCTGCCGCCGAGCGCGATGATCCAGCCGCTGCCGTCGACGACGCCGGAGGGCGTGCCGGTTCCACCGCCTGCCGCAACTCCGGCACCGATCGATCCGGCTGTGCTCGCGCGCTACGAGATGCCCGATTCGGCGCGGCGCTCGCTCGCGACGGTCGGACCGGTTTCCGCCAGCGAGGGCGGGCTGGAGACGGACGCGTTCGGCGATGCCGACGGCCAGTATGTCGAGACGCTGATGCGCCGGCTGACCGCGCCTCTGCCGTCGCGGTGGATGTCGATCCTGTTGCGGCGTGCGCTGGTGTCGCGCGTCGATACGCCCAGCCATACCAATGGCGCGGATTTCGCCGCCGAGCGCGCGTGGCTGTTGTTGCGGATGGGTGAATCGGTTGCGGCGCGTGCCGTTACGCAAGGCGTCGATACCGACAATTACACGCCGAAACTCTACCAGGTCGCGATGAACGCGTCGCTCGCGACCGGCGACCCGGCGGGGCTCTGTCCGCTGGTGCCCGGTGCGATGCGGTCCGCCCCGGCCCGCGGCTGGACGATGGCGCAGGCGATGTGCGCGGGGCTGTCGGGCAATCCCGCGGAGGCGAGCCCGCTGATCACCGCGGCCAGGCGCCGCAACGTCGCCAGCGGCGTCGACCTGTTGCTCGCGCAGAAGGTCGTCGGGGCCGGCGCGCAGGGTCGCCAGGCGGTCACGATCGAATGGGACGGCGTCGATCAGCTGACCGCGTGGCGGTTCGGGCTGGCGATGGCGACCGGAGTCGCGGTGCCCGACGATCTGTATGCGAGTGCCGGCCCGCAGGTACGATATTGGCAGGCGCTGTCGCCGAGCGTGGCGCTGGGCGACCGGATCGCCGCTGCCGAGGCCGCGGCGGGGCAGGGGGTCCTGTCCAATGCCGCGCTCGTCGACCTGTACGGTGCCGCTGCGACCGACGACGATACGCAGAGCGCCGCGAGTGCGACCGCCACCGACCTGCAGACCGCCTATGCCGATCGCAACCCGGAGAGCCGGCTGAACGCGTTGCGCCAGCTATGGGGCGGCGCGACGACCCGGCCATCCTATGCGCGGCTGGTGCTGACGGCGCGGGCGGCGGCGCGGATGAACCCGACGCTCGCCAAGGCCGAAGCCGATCGTCTCGTCGCGGCGATGCTGTCGGCGGGGCTCGATCGTACCGCGGCGCGCTGGCTCGGCTCGGTCCCGGCCGGCGGCGACGCCTGGGCGATGATCATGCTGAGCGATCCCGACGCCTATCGCCGGCTGAGCTATGCCGATCTGGCCTCCTATTCGGGCGGCGAAGGCGATTCGGCACTCAAGCAGCGCATGCTGTTCGCGGGGCTCGCCGGATTGGGGCGGCTCAACCAGGGCGATCTGGACCGTGCGGCTGAGACGCTCAACGTGCGGATCGGTGCGGACAATGCCTGGACCCGCGCGCTCGATCGGGCGGCGCGCACAGGCCAGTCGGGCACCGTCGTTGTGCTCGCAGCGATCGGCATGCAGGCCTCCAGTTGGAAGGACATTCCACCCGAAGCGCTGTACCGGATCGTCGGCGCACTGCGCGCGGTGGGCCTGGACGGCGAAGCGCGGATGATCGCGGCCGAGGCTATCGCCCGGGCGTGACCGATGCGGGGGCCTGGGCATGAGCCATGCGAACGACTCTGCTTTGAACGACCCCGCTTTGAACGACGCCGCTTTGAACGACCCCGCTTTGAACGACCGCGCCCTGATCGACCGTTTCCTGGAGATGATGACGGCGGAGGCCGGCGCCGCCGTCAATACGGTGGCGGCGTATCGCAGTGACCTGACGCTCGCGTCGCAGGCGCTCGAGGGTGGGCTGGCGGAGGCCGATACCGATGCGCTCGCCGTCCTGGCAGGCGGCTGGTCCTCGCTGTCCCGATCGACGGTCGGCCGGAAATCGGCGTCGCTGCGACGTTTTTTCGCGTTCCTCGCCGACGAAGGCCATCGTGCGGACGATCCGGGCAAGGCCCTCCCGCGGCCCGGCACCGCGCGCCCGCTGCCCAAGGTGCTCAGCCACGCGGATGTCGAGCGTCTCTTCGCCGCGATCGCGGAACGGGCCGCGCGCGATCCGCTCGATCCCAACGACCTGCGGTTGAGCGCGCTGTTCGAGCTGCTCTACGGCTCGGGTCTGCGCGCGACCGAACTGGTCAGCCTGCCGCGAAACGCGGTCCATCCCGATCGTCCGTTCCTGATCCTGCGCGGGAAGGGCGGGCGCGAGCGGCTCGTCCCGATCTCGGACCGCGCCCGGGCCGCGGTGGCGGTCTGGCGCACGCACGTCGCCGCGGACCGGCCGTGGCTGTTCCCGTCCGGGAAGGGCCATCTCTCGCGGATCCGGCTCTACCAACTGGTCAAGGCGCTGGCCGCCGAGGCTGGCATTCCCCCCGATCGAATCAGCCCGCACGTCCTGCGCCATGCCTTTGCGACTCACCTGCTCGCGGGGGGCGCGGATCTGCGCGCGCTGCAATCGATGCTCGGCCATGCCGATATCGCGACCACCGAGAGCTATACGCACGTCGATTCGAGCCGCCTCGTCGAACTCGTCAACACGCGACATCCGCTGGCCGATACGCCGCCACGTTGACCTGAGGACGCGCGAGCCGTAACCGCCGCGGATGCCAAGCTTCCTCGACTTCGAGAAACCGATCGCCGAACTCCAGGGCCGGATCGACGAACTCCGCGACACCGCCGCCGAAGGCAGCGTCGACCTTGCCGCCGACATCGCCCGCTTGCAGGCGAAGTCCGACAAGCTGCTGAAGGACACGTTCGCGCGCCTGACCCCGTGGCAGAAGACGCAAGTCGCCCGCCATCCGGAGCGGCCGCACTTCAAGGATTACGTCGCCGCGCTGTTCGACGAGTTCGTGCCGCTGGCGGGCGACCGCGCGTTCGGCGACGACCAGGCGATTCTCGGCGGCTTCGCGACCTTCAGGGGGCGCAAGATCATGGTGCTCGGCCACGAGAAGGGCGACGACACCGCCAGCCGCCTCCGCCACAATTTCGGCATGGGCAAGCCTGAAGGCTATCGCAAGGCGATCCGCCTGGTCGAACTGGCCAACCGGTTCGGGCTGCCGATCGTCACGCTGGTCGACACGTCGGGCGCGTTCCCCGGCATCCAGGCCGAAGAGCGCGGCCAGGCCGAAGCGATCGCGCGCTCGACCGAGGCGTGCCTGAACGCGGGCGTCCCGATCGTCGCGGCGATCGTCGGCGAAGGTGGATCCGGCGGCGCGGTCGCGCTGGCCGCGGGTAACCGCGTGCTGATGTTCGAACATGCGGTCTATTCGGTGATCAGCCCGGAAGGCTGTGCCTCGATCCTGTGGCGTACCTCCGACAAGGCCCCCGAGGCGGCAGAGGCGATGCGCATCACCGCGCAGGACCTGAAGGCGTTCGGCGTCATCGACGACATTGTCATCGAGCCCTTGGGCGGCGCACACCGCGACGGGGTCGCGGCGATCGAATCGCTGGGCGATGCGCTGTCGTCCGCGCTCGATGATCTGGCGTCGCTGGCACCCGCCGATCTGCGCAAGGATCGCCAAGCAAAGTTCCTGAAGATGGGCCGCCTGTAAAGCGCGTCTTTAGCGGGTCCTTCAACGCGATACGAAAAAGGGCAGCGGAACCGAAGTTCCGCCGCCCTTTTTCGTTGCCCTTATTCCGTAGACGGGCGGTCCGTTGCCGAGCCGCCCGCCCGGAATCAGGCTTACGTGGTCGCGGTGTTGAGCTTGGTCGAGACGTTGTTGAACGTCTTGTTCAGGCTGTTGCCCAGGCCCTGCATCGCGGCGATTGCGGCGACGGCGATCAGCGCGGCGATCAGGCCGTACTCGATTGCGGTTGCGCCCTTGCTGTTCTTGAAAAACTTGCGGATCGTCTGCATTCCGGTCTCCATCGTTGAATTCTGTCTGTGTCACCCGGCTGGACCGGCGGGCCGGATCAGCGATTCGAGGGATACAAGTGGTGGGTTGAGAAAGGTTTAAGGCGAATTCAGAATCTTTTTCGGGTCACCGCGCGGCGGCAACCTTGGCGTCGACGGTGTTCCACATCTTCGTGGTCGAACCCGCCAGCGCCGTCAGGCCGACGATCATCGCGATCACGACGAGGGCGAGAATCAGGCTGTATTCGATCGCCGTCGCGCCGCGCGTCTGGCGCAGCGCACCCACGATCGTTCGGATGACCTGGGTCCCTGCGCTATGGTTCGGCCTCATGGCCATCATTTAATCGCAAGGACATTAAGAGTTGACCAACGACCGGGCTATTTCGACGACATCGCTGCTGCTTCCGGTGGTGGCCGCCGCGTTGGTCGACATCGAGGGCCGCGTGCTGTTGCAGCAGCGCCCGGAGGGAAAATCGCTGGCCGGCCTGTGGGAGTTTCCCGGTGGCAAGGTCGAGCCCGGCGAAACGCCCGAGGCGGCGTTGATCCGCGAACTCGAGGAAGAACTGGCGATCGCCGTGCCGCATGCGTGCCTGGCGCCGGCCGCATTCGCGAGCGCGCCGCTCGGCGATCGGCACCTGTTGCTGCTGCTCTACATCACGCGCAAATGGAGCGGCGTGCCGCGCGCACTCGAAGCGACCGCGCTGCGCTGGGTGCGGCCGGCGGACATGCACGCCTTGCCGATGCCACCCGCCGATCGTCCGCTGATCGGGCTGCTCGACGCCCTGGTCTGAGCGTTGATCGAAAGGGGCGGACCCGACCGCGTAAAAGTGGCGAAGGTTGCTAGTCGGCATCCACGTTAGATCTTTAGAATCTCACATGAATTGCGTCCGATACCGCCGGTCGTTGGTTATCCGCCCGGTATGCCGGCCCGCCAATCAACCTTTGGCTCGTCACCAAGGCAGGTCGGCATACTCTTTGTTCAAAATTTCACTTGATCCGGCCTAGCGGCAGGCGCATGAAAACAGCCACTGGCGCGTCCCCAAGACCGTAGCCAGTGTCCTGGACTGCGGCTCGCGCGTGTTATTCCCTTTTCCCGAGCGAGCCGTTTCCAGCCCCATTGCTGCCCTCTCCGAACGACAGCATGGCCGCGGTCAGCAAGAGCGATTGGGGGCGGCGTTTAGCTATTTGGTGAAGCTGCGATCCGCCGTGTCGAGGACATCGGCAAGCATCGCCGCGAGCAGCGTCTCGTTCTGCGTATCGGCCAGATGGAGAGCCCAGGCGATGGCTTCGCGCAGCGACAATTTATCGTTCTGGGTAACTTCCATGTCGTGTTCCTGGTTGCGACGAGCGAGTGGCGCATCGGCTTGGCTATCGACTGGCAACGACCGTCGCGCGCGCATCAAGGACGCGCGTTGCGACGGACCGACGAACATTCACCGCCCGGTACGAACGGATGATATATCCGATATACGGACCTGCCAACCTCGTATGGCAAAACTGGAACTGCCCATGGCAAATTCCAGATTGAAACAAGCATCGCCCGCTCGGTCGTAGTTCCCGGAGATTAAAGGCCCGCCAACTCACCCGCCGGCGATGGCTGCATAACCGACCCCATAAACCGTTGGTTCCCGGCGACTTTCTGCGAAATATTGGCGGATATGTACTCTTCCGGGACAGCGTTCGTGACCACAGCGCCGGCAGCGCAGCGGCGTTCACCGCACGTTCCGCTTGGTTTCGGGCATCGCGAACAAATACAGCAACAAGCCCAACCCCGCGACGCTCGCCAGCGTCAGGAAGCTCGCGGTGTAGCCTGCCCAGACGATGATCGACCCCGCCAGCGTCTCGGACAGCGCTGCGCCCAGGCCCTGCGCGCTTGCCACCGCGCCCTGGCTGACGTTGAACCGACCGCTGCCCTTGGTGAGACCGGCGATCACGACCGGAAACAGCGCGCCGAAGATGCCCGCGCCGATGCCGTCCATCGCCTGCACGCCGACCAGCCACCACGGATCGTTCGACAGGGTGTACAGTCCGCCCCGCAGCGCCAGGAATCCGAACGCGGCCAGGAACAACGGCTTGGTACCCCATGTCTCGGTATTGCGGCCGACGACGATGGCGACGGGCACCATCACCAGCTGCGCGGCGACGATGCAGGCGGCGGTCAGCGAGGTCGCCTGGTCCTTGCCCACGGTCCGCGCGAGCAACTGGCTAACCGACGTCAGCATCGCGGCATTGGCGAGATGGAACAGGAATGCGGTCGCGGCGAAGATCATCAACGGCCTATTCTCGATCAGCACCTTCCATCCGCTCGGCTCGTCGCACGCCTCGTCGGGTTCGCAGTCGAGCCCGCGCGCGACCGCATTGTCGATATCGTCGTTTCGCAGCCGCGACGCGCTGACGATGCTCGCGACGGTCAGCCCGCCCATCAGCCAGAACACCACCACCGGCCCGAACTTCCAGGCCAGCACGCCTGCGAGCGCCGCCGAGACGGCGTTGCCGGCGTGATTGAACGCTTCGTTGCGACCGACCCGCTTGGCGAACAGCGCCGGACCGACAAGGCCGAGCGTGATCGCCGAGATCGCCGGTGCGAACACCGCCCCCGCAATCGCCGCGATCGACTGCGTGACGGCGACCGCGGTGAAGCCGGTAACGATCGGCAGCGAGATACTGCTGACCGTGACGAGCAGCGCGGCGATCATCACGATCCGGGGCTTGTTCTTGCCCCGGTCGATCAGGCTCCCCGCCGGGGTCTGCGAGATCAGCCCGACAATGCCCGCGATGGTGAGGATCGCGCCGACCGTGGCCTCGTTCCAGCCATGCGCCGGCCCACGAACCGCGAGCAGGTAGATCGCCAGATAGGGCCCAAGGCCGTCACGGACATCGGCGAGGAAGAAGTTCAGCGCATCCAGCGTCTTGGTAGGTGGCGCTCGGCCGCCGCCCGGTTCGCGCGCGTCCTTGGCAGAAGCATCATCCGTCGTCGTGGCCATCACAGTCCCCTGATAATCGGTGTCGTGGTTGCCCGGGAAACCTACTGGCCATCGGACGCTAAAGGCCGGTGGGTGGGGTAGAGTTTCCCCATCGACGAAATAAAGTCTTGTTCGAAATCTCTAATGATCTCAGATGCTAAACCGAAGCTGAACGAGATCGTTCAGGTTCTGGCGATGAACGAATTGTCACGGAACGAAGACGAGCCCGCGTCGCTTTGGGGCAAGGTTCGCTCGGGATCGGGTCGGTGACTTGGAACATGTACCGGGCAACCTGAGCGTGATCTGCGCGATCCACCGGTTGCGCTCGACCGCGACGTGAATGCGAGCGGTGCCCGGCCGGAGCGTGGTATCGACGGCGCGCAACGCGGCCCAAATAGGAACGGACTCGATTGGTGAACGGCACATACCGCGCGATTTGGAGTGGCGCTGCCCCCTTATCCCGATCACAGATTCTCGCTGCATGACGGGCTCCGATACGGCCGCGACCTGCACCATCTGGGCGGTCTGCGCCGCTGTGACGCTTGGCATTCTCACGCGTCCGTTCAAGCTTCCCGAGGCGGTCTGGGCCGTCGCCGGCGCGGCTATGTTGCTCGTGTTCGGCCTGATGCCGTTCTCGGCCGCGTGGCAAGCGGTGCTGAAGGGCGGAGACGTCTATCTCTTCCTGATCGGCATGATGCTGCTGTCGGAGGTCGCCCGCGCGGAAGGGCTGTTCGACTGGGTCGCGGACCATGCCGTCCGGTTGGCCAGGGGATCGACCAGCCGGCTGTTCGCGCTCGTCTTCGGGGTCGGCATCGTCGTCACCGTGTTCCTTTCCAACGATGCAACCGCGGTCGTGCTGACGCCAGCCGTCTATGCTGCCGCCAAGAAGGCGAAGGCGGATCCGTTGCCGATGCTGTTCGCCTGCGCGCTGATCGCCAACGCCGCGAGCTTCGTGCTGCCGATCTCAAACCCGGCGAACCTGGTGCTGTATGGCGGCACGATGCCATCTCTCGGTGCCTGGATGGCGTCGTTCGCGCTGCCCTCGATCGTGTCGATCGGGGTGACGTTCCTGGTCCTCCGCTGGGTCGAGCGCGACCGGCTTACCGGGCTTTGCGAGACGATAACCGTGACCAGGGCCTTGCCGCTCGGTGGCGCAATCGCGCTCGGCGGGATCGTCTTGACCGCGGTGCTGTTGCTGACGGTATCGGCGCGCGGGTATGATCTCGGCCTCCCGACCTGTCTCGCCGGTGTCGCGACGATGGGTGCCATCTCGCTCGGCGGCCGCAAGTCGCCAATCTCGACGCTCCGTTCGGTATCGTGGGCCGTCCTGCCGCTGGTTGCCGGACTGTTCATCCTGGTCGAGGCGCTGGGCAGTACCGGGGTGATCGACATCCTCGCAGGCAGGCTCGCGGCGGGTGCGGCCAGTTCGCCGGCTGTGACCGCCGCCGTCGCGGGGACGATCCTGGCGTTCGGGTCGAACCTCATCAACAATCTGCCGGCGGGATTGATCGCCAGCACCACGCTGCACCATGCACCGGTGCCGCAGATCGTCACGGACGGACTGTTGATCGGTGTCGATCTGGGGCCGAACCTGTCGATCACCGGCTCGCTCGCCACGATCCTCTGGCTCACCGCGGTCCGTCGCGAGGGCGAGGATGTCGGGTTCTGGCGGTTCCTGAAGGTCGGGGCCATCGCGATGCCCCCCGCAATATTCGCTGCGTTAGGCGCGCGCCCGGTGTTGGGCTGATCAAAGCGACAGTCGTTCGAAAGCGCGTGATGCAATCATGCCAATCGGTTGGGCAACCGGAGCGCAGACCGCATTCAACGGATCAAGGTGAGCCGATGCTAAAGCACCGGCTCGGTAGTTTTAGTTGCTGTCGGAATTGTCGTCGTCGTTCTCTTTGTCGATCACGAGGTACGCGACGCCTGCGACGACTGCTGCACCGATGACAAGCGGAATGACGCTTGCGCCTTCGCCCAGCTTGCTCTTGCCCTTTGCCGTCGTACCGGCGCGAACCGACTTCGAAAGCGAGAGGGCAGACGACGAGTTTGCCGTCGCGGCGCTTGCTGCGACAGGTGCGGCGATCATCGCCAGGCCAGCCGTAGCCATCGTCAGAAATTTGATATTCATAGAAATTCTCCCAAGAGCGCGACAACGCGTGTCGCGGCTACCGAACGACTGAAGTCGCGGTTTGTTCGAATATGCCTGTTCCGGACCTAAGACGGCCGCCCCCGATCGCGGACCCTAGCCATCGCTGATGTCGATCTCAGGCCACGGCGGCGATGCGAAGGTTGCGACCGATATGCGAGCGGCCGATCGAAGGCGCAGGGCGGGCGAGGCGATCAAGGCAATTAAGAGGGGGAAGCGGCCGCTCGGGACCAGTCGATGGCTGACCCAACGTAACGCGCTGTATAGCTTCGACAAAACATCGAAGGTGGAGGCCCGACCGGGAATCGAACCCGGGTGCGAGGATTTGCAGTCCTCTACGTCACCACTCCGCCATCGGGCCCCGATGCGCTGCGGAGGGCGCAAATGCGTGGTTTCCGCTCCCGCGTCAACGCCCGCAGCAAGATAGTTCGCACTTTTTTCTGGCGAGTTCGCAATCATGCCATCGCCTCCAGCTTTTCGCCGGCTCTTTTCGAGGCTTTGCGCTGCTCAATATACTTCATCGCCATTTGGTACGTGCGATGCCCGAGGACGGCCGCGATCTCTGCAATCGTGCAGCCGGCCTCTTCCAGCTGCGCAGCGGCCGCATAGCGCAGGCCGTGCATCGTTCGGTGCGGCATCTCCTCGATCGCGAGGATCGAGCGTGCGAGCGCTTGGGACAGGCTTCCAGCGGTGTACGACTTCCCGACGATGCTGAGCGCCATTACCACGGCTTTCTTGCCTCCAGTGGCCTTCAGGCGGTCAAGGTGATCGCGCAATCGCGGATGGCAGTAGATATCGAGAAACTCGTCCGTCTTGTCCTGCCGAACGCGAATGGTGCTTCCCTTGTAGTCGTTCCACGTCATCGCGACGACATCCGAGGCGCGTTGCCCGGTGTAGAGCGCCAGCATAGCCGGGGTAGTGACGTGAGAAGGCGCGTGAGCGAGGAACAGTTCGATTTCCTCATCCGACCACGCCACGTAGGGATTGACCTTGTGCCTGAGCTTCTTGAGCCCTTTAACCGGGTTGAAGCCCTCTGGAACCAGTTCGGCCTCGTCCGCCCAGCTGTAGAGCCGGCTCGTCATCTGCCGGATCTTGTCGGCCTTGCGCGGCGTCGTTCGATACGAATCGCGGACAGCCTTGATCATCCGTCGCGTCGTTAGAGCGAACGGCTCTTCGCCAAGCTCCGCGGTAATCAGTTCGCACGTGCCGGCGTAGTCATCGCGCGTCGAGGCGGCGAGAGCGCCGTACTCCGCGCTGGCGAGATACTGCCGGACCAACCACGCCCACGACGATCGCGAGGGCGCGACCTTCGGCGTGGTTTGTGCCATCGCAAGCAACACGGCGTATCGCGCATGGAACTCGGCGTGGCCGGGCGAACCGGGCAAGGGCACGTCCAGTTCGGCTCGCCGAAAGCGCCAGTACCGGCCTTTCGCCAGGTACGTATATCTGAGGTTCTTACCCACGATTTCGACGGCGTTCTAGGAACGCGCTTTCGACGTCCTTCGCAGCACGATCGACTTCGGCGGGAGTCATGGGCTGGCCGGCGACGCGATCGGCGTAGAGGTCGAGCGAGCGGCGATCGTAGCGGACGCACCGACCCCTTTCGATCGGCACGATGCCGAACGAACGAAACGTGTTCTCGCTTACGCTGAGATAGGCCGCAGCGAGCTTGATTGGCATCCAGCGAGGCCAGTCGGGGAGGGCTGCACGATCAGACATGGCGCTGCCCCCCGAACCCCGTTTTAGAAGCCCTGCTTGCCTGCCTCCCATTTGGAAGGACGCTCCCGGACCTGAGCAGGTTCATTCGGCGGTCCGGTTGATGCCCAATACCTCGAACACTCGCGACTCGATGTCGTTGAGGAACAGGAGAATGCACGGTGCGCGGCTTCGCGAGATCGGATCGTAGATGACATCGGACATGTCGATCTGATGGAACGTCGGGAACAGCTTCATGCCGCCCGAGATGGGAAAGAACGCCATGAACGTGAAGCCGACCACGCGGGCATCCCACAGCTCGCCGGGTTCGCGCGCCGGCGGCGTGCCCGGTATCGGCGGATCGAAGGTCATGCTTCCTAGGTGAGCGAAGCTCATGCCAGCTTTGAACGCAGGGGATGCATCGGCGCCAGCGTGGATCAAGTCCCCAGCGATGGCGAAGCCCATCGCGTCCCGCAAGCTCCACAGATGCGCGACACCATGCACCGCGGCCGGCTTGCCGGTGTCGCTGTCCAGGGTGAACTGGCCTCGTTTGAAGAACGTGCGGAACCTGTTGATTTCGAGATTCGCTGCCGCTGCCACCTGAGAGGATTTGAAACGGGGCGTATGGTAGTCGATCATGAAACGCGGTCCTCGGTTCGATTGCACCGGGTTTGTCACGGTTCAGGCGAACCGTCAAGCGGTCGTTTTTTCCGCTATTCATGCCATCCGTCGCGCGTCGGCGTGGAGGATGGCCGCAAGCTCCTCGTTCGCATCGATGTCCGATCCGTCCTTCGGGTCGAGCGCCGTCATGAGCTTCAAGCAAAGCGCCTGCGCATGGGGCGCAGGAACGGCGAACATCTTACAGCGAGCCCGATAAGCTTCGCTATCTAATTTCTCGCCCAACTCGTCATAATACTTGTAGTTCGTGCGAGCCTCGAAAGCAGACCGCGCCTTGACATGATCTAGATACCGCTCGCGTGCGGCAATGAAACCTCTGTTCTGTTGAAAAACATGCCAATCCGTGTTGTTGAAATCAGCAGGATGAAAGTGGGACATGATAGGTTCGCCGGAACTTTTGTTTGTTCCGACTTGGACGGGATCGATGCACGGGTTGCGCGGATAGGCATCCCACAGAGGTCTCAGGTAAGTCTCGTGAAACGTAATGGTGCGATCGTTAGCGGCACGGAATGTAGACCACGCTCGATCCCATTCGACAGTGTTCGACGAGGGGCCGGTGAGAACCGGCGCTGCCAGCCCCAGTGAGCTTACCCCTGCGAAGCCAAGTAACGAGCGACGACTGGGGGTGGATTTGTTGCATAATTACGCGAGGGCATGACCGCCCTTTTACTTGAAGATATTATGCGACGCGGACGGTCACCGGCGTTCCTATTTCCGAGAACCGATTGAGAATTGCAGCACGGACTTTGAGCTCGGTAATCTGACGG